>CAWDGY010000007.1:0-390149 GCA_963801865.1 uncultured Gammaproteobacteria bacterium
AGCGCCGGCGGCGCCGGCGTTCATCGCGATTGATCGGCCGATGCCCTGCCTTCCCTTCCAGCAGTCGCAAATGGGTCGGCTTGTTTTTCCTTCCGCGCATCACTGGATCCTAGCACCGCCGCGCTGCGCTTCGGCCTGGGCGCTGTTCTCGGGTCGGCCGATCTCCGCGAGCCAGCGAACGAAATCGGCGCGATCGGGCACGGTGCCGCGCTCGAGGTGACGGCGCAAATCTTTCACGAGCTCGCAGAGAGGACAGTCGTTCATGCCAACCTCAAAAGCGGTCGCGATCCGATGCTAAGCCGCTCGATCAGAAGCACATCGCACCGGACCGCGCCGCATCTGCAACGCGGCCGTGGAGTGATCGGGCCGCGGCCTCAAGTCCGAAAGCCGCCCGATCGAAACCGGCAGGTTGGCGTCGCAGTTCGCCGGCCACTGCAGGAGCGCGATCGCCCCAAGATCGCGGCGCCGGTATTGCCGTGGGCGTGATCGTGAGGCGGCAATAGCGCTTCTGGGCGATAGCCGATTTTGTAGCACGAGTTGGTGTTCGTGCCCGCGAAGCCCGCGAGCGCCGCCGTGCCTTGCAGTCCCGCGACCACGGTGGCGTTATCCGAGAGGCCCGAGTTGTTGCCGTCCTCGAGCAGCACGGCGAACGCCGCGCCGCCGGTGACGATCGCGCCGGTTGCGATCAGGAACAGCACCTCGCCATAGCCTTGCGTGTCGATGATGTTGCCGACGATCGCGGCGTTGCCGGTCTGCGAAAGCGGATTGATCGCGCTGCGCGGGTTGGCAGTTGAAAAGCCGTCATCCATAAAATTCTCCTAGTGTATTCAGCCGCCGCGCGCTACGAAGCCGAGCACTTCATGAGCTTGACGCATTCGCGTGTTAACGACCTGCGCCGCCCGTGCCGCTTGGTCGTGTAAAACCCAATGATAGGGCTTGTTCGAGAAGGGGTCTTGCAGCACGCGGATGCCGATGCGATCGACGATCAAGAAGCCGCGCCTCGAAGTTGCGCGAACATGATCGGGAAGAGACCCGGCGCCCATGAGCGGCATGTGCTCCATCTCCATGGCCGGATACCCGAAGAACGTCGGCGGCTGCCCGAGCGACCTGCGACTCGGCACCATTATCGGACGCCCGATGGTGTCTTTGGTCTGCGCCAGCAGGCTCAAGTGTCGTCGGGTGCATCGGCCGAAGATCGCATCCGCTCCGATAGCCTGGGCGCATCGAGAAAATCGTCTGCTGCAGGATGTCGAACGGCGAAGCGGTGGCCGTCGTTGCCGCAAAGCCGGTCGCGTTGGTGGTCGGGATGTACTGCAACACGCCGAACGCGCGGCGTTGCGTCCGTCGTTGCGACCGGAGGCCGGGCCGGAGGGGATGCCGAGCGGCTGATTCGAGCCGGTGCCGGTGCCATTGATGAAGGCGATTCTTTCGGCTTCCGCGAACGCCATGCCGAGCTCCTCCGCTGAGCCACGCCGGCGCGTTGAAGAACACGTCGTCGAGCATCTGCTGCGTCGCTTGCGGATTGCGTAGAGCTCGCCCATCGGCGGCACGATATCGACGAGCTGCGCCGTGGTGCTTCGCGGGCCGCGCGGCGGTTTCACTCGACCCAGGCGGCGACGAAGCCGCGTTTATTGACCAGCTTGTGGTAATCGGGCGGTCGACACCTGCACGCCTGGCAATACGTGCGGATCGGGGATTGCTTCAAGCAGCACCGCCTCGATCGCCGCATCGATCACCGTCGGCACGGCGTAGCCGCCGTCCGCGCCGCAGCCGGCACTCATGCTTTCGCCTCGGTGGCATCTGCCCGGTGCGCATGTAGCGCGCGAAGGCTTTGATTTCCGGCGTGTCCCACTCGATCTCGCCGCCGGCACGCTCTCGGGATCGCCGGGCGCGCTGCCGCCGTTGCCCAAGCGACCGAAGCGCTTGGCGTGCTGGGTTTCGAGCGCCTTGATGCGAGCCCCCCAGGCCTCGATGCTCTCGTTGCCTCTGGTGACCAACTCAGCCAGTTCGCGAAAATCCATGTTGCTGCTCCTCGGGTTGAGCGGCACCGTTGGCGTCGCTCGAAATAGGATCGCCGCCCAGGTAGATGCGGGCAGCGATGCTGGAGGCGATGTTGGAATCGTGACGGGAAAAACCGGCAAGCCTAAGCTCGCGCTCGCACTCGCGCTTCAAGTGGGCAATTTCGAGTTTGAACGGGTCCACGGGCTCGCTGGCCTCCAACAAATCGCGTTTCGCACTGCCTGGGACCCGACCCGTTCTCACAACGACACGGAAGCAGCACGCGCGCCGATCATACGCCTGACGGGGCTGCCGGGACGACTGTGAGCCGCGCGAGCTCGAGCACGTCGCGACCCTCGGTGATCGCGAGCACGCTGATTTCGTTGGGCTCGCCGCCGCCGAAGGTGGCGATGAGTTGCAGCCGGGTGGTCTTTTCGTTCACGGACAGCATGAGCCCGCGAGCCTCCTCGGGGAATTTTTGGGCGTAGGCCATGATCGCTTGCTGAACGGCCCACGCGAGCGACTCACGCCCAGTTTGGCAAGTTCCGGGTCGGCGCTCATGGGAGCGGCCCCTCGAGCAGCTCACCGTCGATCGTAGCGCCATCGATGTTGGCGGCCACCTGCGGCCCGCGATGCCGTTGCAGAGCACGAGCCGCTCGTAGAGCTTCGGACGGCTCGATGCCCGCGATTTGCAGCCAGCGGTGCGGTTTGTGCTTGCCCCGGATCAGAAATGCGACGTTGTACCCCTCGCCGCCGTGATGGCTGCACTCGACCGCGCGCCGCTCGATGGTGCGGTTCAAGCGTGCTTCGTAGACGTACTTGATCCAGCGGTTGACGCAATCGCAGCAGCAATTGGTCGGCGGCTCGGCGGGGAACACGACTTGAAATTCCTCGAGGTTGCATTCGCCGCCCTCAAAATCCGCGCCGGCGCCGCGCAGAAGATCGACCAGGCTGCGCCGGTCATTGGGGTCCAGGTGCGTGGCGGGAGTCACATCGAGGCCCGCATCGATGCAGCGCTTGAGTTGCGCGGCCTCCTCGCGGCGCATTTTTCCGACGCGCCACGCTCGCTTGTCGGCGGGTGAGAGTTTGCTCATGACGTTTTCTCCTTCTGGTCGCGACGCGCGATCTCGGCGAGCGGCGAGGCGGTGAATGATTGCGCGCGGTCCGAAGAGGCACCCATCTTTGCGCGTGACGTACTGGCCGCCGTCCTGGTCGACCTTGATGTAAACCTTCGAATCCGCTTCGCGGATCTCGGCGAGACGTTCCGGCGTCATGCGCCGCCCTCCGCAAAATGTTCCGCGAGCTCGCGATGGGTGGCCTCGATCCGCAGCGGCAGAGCACCGCCGCGCTGCTGGTAACTTGAGAGCACCGCGGCCCAGTTGGCCTCGAGCTCGGCGGCCGAGTTCGCGTCGTTCAAGCGCTCGAGCGAGGAACTTTCGAGCGCGAATTCCTCCTCGGGCGAGAGCGAGCCTGGCCGTTGGTCCGTGACCGGCGCGAGCGTGCGCGCGGGCAGCACTGGGGAAGAGATCTCCATCGGCTGGCTGAGCCTGACGGTTCCGGCGGGGAGCTTGTGCAGGAGCCTGCGGATCGCGCTTTTGCGCGCCATCATATCGGCCCACTCGCCCCACGGGCCCTTGTCGCCGGCGGGACTCATGGCGCGAATTTTTGCTATGTCGCCCATCGTGAGGATCTCGATGACGAGGCCTCCAGTCGAGAGCTTGGCGGTGCTCCAGGCGGCGATTACGGTTCCAAGCTTGGGGAGCAGCGACCGGCGATGCACGAGGCTTGGGCTCGGAGCCCTCGCAGAACTCGAAGTGATCGGGGCATCGCGCACGACGCCGGACTGCACGTCGGTGACGAAGCCGGACGCGAGAGCCAAAGCGATCATGCCGCGATACGTGGGATCCCATTTCACCGTCGGCCGACCGTTCTTCGAGTCGCGCACGATAAGCGTGCTGAACGCGCCGTCGATCGGCAGGCCGCTGGCCCCGCCGCGGCGACTTCCCGCAATACGTTGTTGGTCGAGCACTCGGCCAGGCGCGGATTGTTGCGCACCTGCCGGTCCAGGAGCGCGATGAAGCGGTCGATCGAGAGGCCGTCGGGCAGAGTACGCAGCGAGCCGTGAGCGCTCGCGCTCGATCGCCTGCAGGAGCGGATCGACACTCGGGCGCGGCGTGACGGTGGGTGTGGTGCTCATGGCGAGGTCCTGGCCTGGTGCAAACGGGTGAGCAGTTCGATGCGCAACTGCTTCGGTCGGTGCCGACCGCTTCTGAAATGTTGGAATGGTTCGCTTTCGAAGCGGTTTACACCGGGCTCGACGAGCCGCTCGAGAGTCTCCTCGAATATCCACCGCCGGATATTTTGGCCGCACGTGTCGAAGGCTCGACCGAGCGAGGCCATAGATTCGCCAGCGAGGAACCGATTGAAAGCTTGGGCACGGTTGGTTTTTCGCCGTTCGCTGCGCTCGACCGCACGCGCTCTGCGATGGGCAATGAAGGCCCGCTTTCGTTCGTTGCGCGCTTCGCAGTCTGCGGCCTCCGACAACTGCCGGTAGAGGCGGCTGTGGCAGCTACATTCGAAGGCCGTTATTTTGGTAGCCATAGTTTCCCTCGCGGTGGTGATGTGAGCTTGAGAAAATTCTGGTCGTCCTCGCGGAAGCCGAACAGCACCGCGACGGTGCCGGCGGACAATCCTGCGGCGCGCATGAAGGCGATCCGTCGACGCGCGTCGATGCTGTGCGGGCTGGTGAGGTCGGGCGGCGCCGGCGGGCGCGATTGTGCGGTGACGGTGCTCATGGCCGCCGCTTGCCCAGCTCACGCCGAACTTCTTCGACCGTCATGTCGAGGTGTGTGGCGATTTCTTGATCGCTGCCGCCCGCCGCCTTGAGGCTCCGGATCCGCTCGGGGATCGGTCTCGGCGGTTTTTTGTCAACCGGCGGTTCTGGGCGCGCAGCGCCCACTGCCTCGCGCGCGCGCTCTGAGTCAGACGGTTGTCTTAGACGGTTAAGATACGGATCAGGGGTGGATTTTTGCCCATTGGGCCGCGTGGATTTGCCCATTGAGGTTTCGGTTTTTTGCCCATTGGACCCCATTGCCGCAGAGTTGCCCACAGACTCCATTGGGGTGTCATCTTCCCCATTGCCATAGGGTTTCAATGGGGTGTCTATTTGCCCATTGGGAATGGTCGCCTCGTTGACGTGGATAGCCTCCCGTATCGACCGCGACCTTTCTCGCGACGGAGCGGCCAGCCTGCCGCCTCGAGCTCGCGCAGCGCGCGCCGGATGGTGGGGCGTGTCAATTTGGTCTCGTTCTCGATCGTGCGCTCCGCCACGAAACAGCCGACGCCTTCGCGCTGCATGTGAAAGAACAAAACGGTAGCAACCGCTCGAGCCGATGCGGAGCTCGGGCCGCACGCTGACCAGACCGGGGCAAGCAGGGGAAGCGACCGACGCGCTGGCCGTTGCCGCTCACGCCACAGCGCCGCGGGGAGCGCGGCGGTTGAGCTCCGTGATGATTTGATGTTCTCGCTCGCGAATGCGCGCGAGCTCGTCGAGCAGTTGTTTCTCCGTGAGGTCGCGCACTGGAGTGGCGCTCGAGCCATTCATGGGGCTCACGCCTCCGCCGGATCGCTCGAGGACTTGTGCGGCCGGCCCGCTACGCCGGGCGAGGTGCGGCCTGGACCGCATTCCCCGATCTGCTGGTTGTTGCTGCGAAACTCCAAGACGTGATGCGCGCGCTGCTCGAGCCAGCGCGTGTATTGCGGACCCAGGAAGATCAAGATTTTGCCGACACGCGAGAGCGCGCCGGCGTTGATTAACTCCGCGCGGTACGCGCGTGAGATCCAAGCCGCGCGCTTCTTGTCATGCGGCCAGATGGTTTCCGGCCATGTGTCGAGTTCCCAGGAATGCGGCGCGAGGATGACCGGCGGGCGCTCGCGCTTTGGTTTTTAGATATCGCTTTTTGGCTTCTGCTAGTGCCATTGACCGGGCCCTCTTTGGTGGAGAACTACGGTCAAGGATTATTAGAGGGTATTCGGAGAAAATCTACTAGGTGAGCGAACGTACTGGGCCACGAACTGGCATAGTTTGTGGCCCAGTACGACAAGTAAAGGTTGTCAGTGAGTGGGCTTTTTCTTTCCCCACGCTCTGTGGGCGAAGGCGAATTGCTTACGCAAGTTGATGTCGCGCACGGTGGTCGGCGGCCATGTTTGCGGAAAGCGATTCACCGCTCGTTTGATCGTGCTCAAAGGAAGTCCGTAGCGCCTGGCCGTCTCGCTCAGCGCTTTGTGGTGTCCGTGAGATTTGCGGTAGGCGACCTCGCTCGCGATCCACTGATCGCGTGACCACGCTTCCCGAGCACTCGGGCGTGCCGGACCCATGAGCATGGATACCAGGCCGAGCAACTGCATTAACTCCTGCTCCGTCAAGTCCGCCGGCGAATTGATTTTCGGGTATTCGCCGATGAAGCGTCGCGAGATCCTCGGCCGCCTCTGGGCATATGACCTCGTCTGCGACGAGCCGGTGGAGCGCGAGCGGGCCGGGTTGGTCCCATTTGATTTGCAGCGCGAGTGCGAGGCGACTGACGTCGGGCATGGGAAACGCTAGCAGGTGGGTCCTGGCAGCGCGCTCTTTAGCCGTGCTCACTGCGCACCGGTGGTGAGTTGAACGCCTCATCCGCGCGATCGTGCGCGACGCCGCGGTGGCCGCCGGCGAGGTGCGCATATCTCGCGACCATGGAGAGGCTCTTGTGTCCGAGCTGTGACATCAACTCGACGTTGCTCGCGCCGGCGGCCGCGAGGAACGAGGCGCACAAGTGCCGGCAATCGTGCAGCCGCAATTTGCGCAGGCCTTCGGGGAACTGCTTGCGAGCGTTGGTCCACAGCGAGCGCATCGACATGCGGTGCTCGAACTGCCAGAACACCCGGCCGCCCAGGTGCTTGATCTTGCCCGCGCGCTCGATCGCTTCCAGCGCCGGCGACAGCATCGCGATGCGCTGCGGGCTCTGCGTCTTCTGGCCCCGGACTGTGACCGTGCCGGATTTGGTGTCGACGTCCCGCCACTGAACAGCGAGCGCATCCGAGAGCCGCGCGCCGGTGCCGATCAAAAACCGCACCAGGGTGCCGAGCGGCTCTGAGACCGTATCGCACGCGGCGATGACCGCGTGCACGTCCGCGACGGTGGCGTGCGAGGTGCCGTAATGCTCGTTGATGGCTTCCGGCTTCGGTTCCTCGAGCATGATTTTCTGCGGCCAGCTGGTCTCGACGTAGTGCGGTTTGCCCCAGTTCCAGCACTTGCGCATCGCCGAGAGATAGCGATTCACGCGCGCGGGCTTCAGGCCCTGGCCGAGCAGCTCATCGCGCATGGCTACGATTTGCAGATAGCCGAAGCGGCGCACACGGTCTTTGCCGTATTTATTGACCCATGCGCCGAGCATGGACTCGATGCCTTCGAAGGTGCGCAGCTGCTGCACCTTGGGATCTTTCAAGTACGCGGTCGCGAGATCCGCGATCGTGAGCGTGGTGATGTCCTCGCGCGCTCCGCCGCGATCGCGCCGGCCGCGCAACTCCGCCTCGATCTTGTTGGCCCACTCCTCGGCGTCGCGCTCGGTGTCGAACGCTTGCGAGGTGCGCTTGAAGCCTTTGATGCGAACGACCGCGAGGTAGCGTTTCTTGCCGTCGTCGGTCTTGTAGCTGCTGAAGTTAGCCACGGCTCACCTCCGACTTGCTCGGGCGGCGCGACAGCGGCGGTTTACTCGATTGCTCCTCGACCCAAGCGTCGAGATCCGGCTCGCCGTAGAGAACTGCCCCGCCGATCTTGCTGTACCTGGGTCCGCGGCCCTTGTATGCGAGTTGCGAGAGCGAATTGACGCCCATCTTGATGTTGTAGCGCTCCTGCAGGTATTGGACGGCTGCTGGCCGAGTGCGATAGAGGCGTGGAGTTGCCCCTGTTCTGGCGAGCTTCTCGCGCAATATCCGGTTGTCCTCGAGGAGTCTGTCGCGGTGGCGGCGGAGCCCATCGAGCTCTTGCTCGGCCTCGGAAAGCAAGTCGCGGACGCGCCAAGGGGCCACACGAAGTTGTTGCGCAATGGTTTTTGGCGAGAGACCTTGCGCCCGCAGTTGCACTGCGGCCGTGAGCTGCGGCCGGCGTTGAATTTTTAGCCACTGACTTCGGCTGAAGCCGTTGGCCTCGGCTATTTGGCGAACGCGCGCGACGGAGATGTCGTACTTGTCCGCAGCCTGCGGGTAGTTCAGGCCGGCGTTGAGGTCGGCAAGCAAGGCTGTGTCCCTGGTGCTCATGACTGCACCGGGGCGCTTTGCATCATTGAGCGATTTGCTCTCGCCGACGATCTGGACTGCCTGTGCCATCGTGACGCGCGTAGCGGTTCGATGGTCTGTTTTTGCTCTTGCCTGGTAACCTTGCTCTTAGCCATTGTCTGCACCTCAATTGCTGATGATGGTTAGGACCGGTGCGGCGTTGACGCGCTGCACCGGGCCGTTTGGGTAACTCTCCTAGAGACTCTTATATTACCGGCTTTTTGATGCAGGTGCCACTGGGGGTGCCAGTAGGAGCGTTTTTGCCGGCTTGGGTGCCGCTGGCTTATGGCGCGTAAGCCCGTGTTTTTGTTGGCGGAGAGGGTGAGATTCGAACTCACGAAAACCGTGTAGGTTTTGCCGGTTTTCAAGACCGGTGCATTCAACCGCTCTGCCACCTCTCCGGTATCATTAAAATCGATTACTTCCCTTACATTCTGCCATGCCTCTAACCGTATTTCAGGGCTCAATGTTTGCGGGCCTGCGGGTGCCGGGCTTTTCAAGGGCGGAAACTGGCGATGATAAGGGTGATGTTTTAGGGAATCCATAGATGCCCCGATCGATCTTCCGTTGGAGGAAATGGAACAGAGGGCCTCGAGCCGTGCGAACGAGCGCGTCGTGCTGCCTGCTCGCGGTCCCGGCACTTCTACTGGTTCACTTGGCGCTCGCTGCCGAGGCGAAGCGCGTGTTGATCATCCATACCAGTAATCGATTATCGGGGACCATCACCGCGGTCGAATCGGGACTGCATCAAGTGCTCGATGCGAACCCGCGGCAGCCGGTGGAGATCTTCTCAGAATTTTTGGATGAACCCCGCTTCGGCGGCGACCGGTACGAGCTCACCGTTACCACTTACTTGCATGACAAGTATGCCGATCGGCCCCTCGACGCCGTGATTGCCGGGGGCGATGCTGCGCTGGAGTTCATACTGCGCCACCGCGATCGGCTGTTTCCTCGAGTACCCGTTCTACACCTTGGCGTGACGCCATTGGCACTCCAATCGATGTCGCCGCTCCCGCCGGATGTCGCCGGCGTGCCTATGGTGTGGGACTTTGCCGGCACCGTCGCGCTGGCGCTCAAATGGCATCCTCGCGCAACGCATTTGGTCATCGTGACGGGTGCATCGATACAAGATGATTGGGAACCGGTGATAAGTCCCCAAATCGCTCCTATTCTGGGACGCGTACAGGCCGAATATCTGGTCGGGCTGCCCCCTCCGGCGCTGCAAAAGCGCCTACAAGAGCTCGGAAGCGACTCTGTGGTGCTCACGATGGGCTTCCACCGCGACCGCGATGGACGGTTCTATGTGCTGGGCGATGCGATCGCCCTCGTTGTGGCGGCGTCCTCCGCACCTGTATATAGCGCTGCGGAATTCGCGCAGGGTAGCGGTGTCGTCGGCGGCCGTATGCTGAGCTACCAGGGGACCGGTAGACAATACGGACAGATCCTGGAGCGCCTGTTCAGTGGTCAGCCCGATTGGCAGCATATGCCGGAGTCCAATCCCTCCGCGCTCCAAGTGGATTGGCGTCAAGTCAAGCGCTGGGGAATCGATCCCGCGCAGATTCCGCCCGACGCGATCGTGAGTTTCCGGCCCCCCTCACTCTGGCAAGCGTATCGCAACGCCGTCCTTGGCGCTGTGACCATCATTTTGCTATTGAGCGGGCTCGTCGCCTCTCTGTTGCTGGAACGGCGGCGCCGACGCACGGCCGAGGTCGCCGTTCAGAAGCAGCATATTGCGCTTGCGCACGCATCACGTCTCGCCGTCGCCGGCGAACTCACCGCGGCCATCGCACATGAAATCAATCAACCGCTGGGCGCGGCGCAAACCAACGCCGACACCGCAGAGGTGATTCTCCAGGCCGGCGGCGATCGGCGCGAAGACCTGCTGCGCATCGTAGGCCGCATCCGAAATGACACTCAGCGCGCCAGCGAAGTCATCAAACGGTTGCGCACTCTGCTTGCCCGGCACGAAGCTCGGCGGGAGCCGCTCGATTTGAATGCGGTGCTGACCGACGCGGAGGCGTTCCTCAGGCCGGAACTCAAGCGGCGAGACATGGCGCTTGTGCTTCGACCAGCCGCAACACCGGCGCGCATTCTCGGTGACGAGACGCAGATCCAGCAGGTGTTGATCAATCTGATCATGAATGCAATGGACGCCTCGGCCGACGCGGCGGTCGACCGGCGCACGATCGTGGTTCAGGTCGAATTCGCCGCCGGAAGCTACTCGGTTTCGGTGAAAGACCAGGGATCAGGGTTCGCGGACGGCGCCTTATCGAAGCTCTTCGATTCG
This sequence comes from uncultured Gammaproteobacteria bacterium, assembly GCA_963801865.1. Taxonomy (GTDB): domain Bacteria; phylum Pseudomonadota; class Gammaproteobacteria; order Steroidobacterales; family Steroidobacteraceae; genus Bog-1198. The sequence goes on from CAWDGY010000007.1 coordinate 10,598, forward strand.
TTCTTCAGCACGAAACGAAACGGCATGGGACTCGGTCTGTCCATCGCGCGTACAATTGTCGAGGCACACGGCGGTACCATCCGGGCCGAGAATGCCCGGGGCGGCGGCGCGGTATTTTATGTGGATCTGCCCGCTCACGAGCATCGGAAGCCCCGGCATGAGGACCGAATCGCCCCTTGAGGTGCTTGCGCGATCGCTGCGTTGCTGTCTTCAAACTTTGGTTGCCTTGCCGAGCCGTTCGACCAGAGCAGCGGCAATCAGATCATCAATGATCACTACCTCCGATGCCCCGGCATGATGGAGCAGTTCTCCGCGCGGGCCGTTCAGCCCTGTTACCGCGATCTTCAGCGCCGGGTTGCGGGAATGCGCCATCAGCGTGATCGAGAGCTTACGGTCCGCATCCTCGGTGGACACGACGAGCGCCTTGGCCTCCTCGATTCGAGCGTGGTCAAGCACGGCATCGTCCAGACCGGCTTCGCCTAGTACCACGAGATAGCCCAGACTTGAGGCCTGGGCGGCTAGATCGTCAGATCGGTCAATGACGACCACCTGCTCGCCAGCGTCGCGCAGTCGGTCGGCGACCCGGCGACCGAGCGGGCCGAAGCCGATGACAATCACATGGTTCACGAGACGATCGAGCGTGGTTGCCACGGACTTGTTCTCCCGCCGAGTTATGACGGCATCGCTGGAAAGGAAACCGGTCAGACTGGATATTGCGTAACCCCCGATCACCAGGAACGCGACCATCGTCGCCATCATGAAGAACTTTTCGCGCTGGTCCAGGCTGCTAAAATCGCCGAGCGTTGTTACCAGGTTCAGCGCATTCCACAACCCTCGGAACATCTTTGCGGGCAACAGCGCCTCGGAGGTGTCCAGCGCGATCATTCCGATTGCGCATGCGATCAGCGTCCCCAGCAGAAGAAACACGGTATGCAAGAGGCGACGACGCCACTCTCGTAGGTGAAGTTCGCCTAAGCCGGCCTCCTGCACTCGGTAGATTGGCATGGAGTTTCAGCCAATGGTCAGCATCACATCTTGCGACGGCTGATCACCCAGGCACCGAGGGCGAGAGAGGCATCGAGAAGCGCAAACGCAAGGATTGCATGCGGGAAGACACCAGAAAGCGCTACGGGAACGGCGACCGCGGGAACGAGTATCCATCGGTCGAGCACGGAGGCTGCGACGACCTGTCGGCCTCCGGAGCGACCACCGAATAAGTACAGCCAGCCAATGACTGCAATCGTCAGACCCAGCATTCGGAAGAGCGCTCCCTCGTGGCCGGCGAAAGGCGCATCCCGGAAGAGCGTCTGCACGGCTCCAGGCCAAAGAATGAATAAAGTCCCCAACCCCAGGTAGATGAGGCCGTTCATGGCAGTGTACTTCGATGCCGCCGACAGGCTTGCTGGCTTCTCTAGAAGATCGCTCATGAACGACATGTCGGTTGCCTCCGCTTTGGTTGCGCATCACGACTCTTTACTCATTCGCGGGCGGTCATGCCAAGAAAAACTTAGTCCACTAGACTTTCTCTGCGCATCAGCTGCCAATCCGCGGTCATTGAATCGCAATCATTCAGTGGCATAAGTGCGCTACCGTACCGACCGAAGGACGCGATTTTGGATAATTTCGCTTTTCCGGCCACCTGCAGGAAGCACCACCATGAACCGGGACGCTCCGCCTCGCGCACCAGCCTACCCACCGCTTAGCGGACAGGTGTGGGATAGGCCAACCGAGCTGGATGAGGGAAGGACAGGAATCCACGAGCCGCCTGGCGCGGACACGACCGATCCCTCAGCCGAGAACCTTCAGCCGTTGGTATCGAGGTGCGGTGAAATGGCTTGAGCGGGTCGCAAGAACTGGCGCCCGGCGCGATCGGTCGAGGAGGAACAGCCGGACGCCACCTTGCTGCGTCTTATGGCGCCAGCCGCCGTCGGGCTCCCGCGGCGCAATATCTCGAGTTCGGCGCGCACGATGAGTAACCGCGCGGCACGGTAATAATCGGCGTCGATCTCTTCCAGGGGGTCGTGCATAACAACCCCGATGCTCCCGCATGCTGCATTGCGTTGTCTGTTCGTTAGCACACTTTGACGTCGCCGCGCGTGAATGCGCTACGATGACCGCACTGCAACGCGAATTGACGGTTCACCGCACGACATGAGCAGAAAAGACGAAGATCGCATCCTGCACGGCCTGTATTACTACCGAGAGAGCATCGACGAGGAGATCGCCGTCACCGGGGATCAGCTGCTTTGGCTCGCGGCGCATTCGTGCACCGAAGGCAACGGGTGGTTCGCGAACGCTCAGCTGCAGAGTTTCGACAGTTCGGCAGTGCCGATCGAGGTGCGCGACAAATTGCTCGCCTCGAAACTCGAGATGCCCCTACGCTACCTGCAATACAGGCGGCTGATCAAATATACGCAGCCCGACGACAGGTTCTTTCAGGTGGCGGTCACCTTTGCCGGTGCCGACCGTGCCATGCGCCTGCATACGCGTCTCGGACGCATGGATGTGTGGTATCAGGAGCATAAGGACGGCTTCGTTGGGATCGTGGTCACCATCGCGGTGTCGATGGCCACGGCGGTCGTGACCGTGCTTGCCGCCGCCCGATGGTTTTGGCGTTGATCGGGGTTTGGGACTGAGCGAAATTCGCGGTTCGCGACGACCAAGCAGCGGCCGTTTCGCCGCTTGAATACCCAACCAGCACCCCAATACCGCCGATTACGGGCCTTTCGGCAACCCCGGCACAGGGGTGGTAAAATGTCGCCCGCCGACGATTCAGCAGAGGACAATGCAACATGGCTAATTTTCCGAGTAACAACGCGGCCTTCCCGGGCACCGGCGTCGACAGCCGCAGTGTTTTCATCACGCGCACCTACACCCATTTGGTGGCCGGCATCCTCGGCTTCATCCTGGTGGAGCTCGGCCTGTTCGAATCCGGCCTCGCGCCGCAGATCGCGCGCTTCATGCTCGGCTTTAATTGGATACTCATTCTGGGCGCGTTCATGCTCACCGGATGGCTGGCCTCGCGTACCGCGCAAACCAGCAGCTCGATCGGCATGCAGTACTTTGCCTACGGCGCCTATGTCGTGGCGGAGGCGCTCATCTTCGTGCCGCTCCTGTACATCGCGGATGCGAAGGCTCCGGGCACCATCGATAGCGCCACGCTGGTGACCGCGCTCGGCGCCGGCGGATTGATGTTCGTCGCGCATCGCACGCGTAAGGACTTCTCGTTCCTGCGCGCAATCCTGCTCTGGGGCGGCGTGCTCGCGCTGCTCGCGATCGTGGGCGGCCTCATCTTCGGCTTTCAGCTGGGCACCTGGTTCTCGGTGCTGATGATCGGGTTTGCGGGCGCCGCCGTGCTCTACGATACCTCGAACATCATTCACTACTACCCCGAGGATCGGTACGTGTCCGCTGCCATGCAGCTGTTCGCATCGATTGCCCTCATGTTCTGGTACGTGCTGCGACTCATGATGGGGAACCGCAACTAGAGTTCAACCGGGGGGCGCTCTCCTAAGTCAGCAGCATCGCCCCACCCATGTATGAGGCGAGTGCGGACGGCACGGCGACGCTGCCGTCCGCCTGCTGACAGTTCTCCAGGATCGCGACCAGCGCTCGGCCCACGGCCACACCGGAGCCGTTGAGGGTGTGCACCAATTCAGGCTTTCCCGTTGCGGGATTGCGCCAGCGCGCCTGCAGACGACGCGATTGAAACGACTCGCAGTTGCTGCACGAGGAGATCTCGCGATAGCGCTGTTGCGACGGCAGCCAGACCTCGAGGTCATAGGTCTTCGCGCTCGCGAAGCCGACGTCCCCGGCGCACAGCGCCACCACGCGGTACGGCAATTCCAGAGCCTTGAGCACCGCTTCGGCGTGGCTCGTGAGTTCCTCGAGCGCCACATAGGAATCCTCGGGGCGCACGATGTGCACCAACTCCACCTTCTCGAATTGGTGCTGGCGGATCATGCCGCGTGTATCCCTGCCCGCGGAGCCCGCCTCGGAGCGAAAGCACGGTGTGTGCGCCACGTATTTCATCGGCAGCGCGGCGGCGTCCAGGATTTGATCACGCACCAGGTTCGTGACCGGCACCTCGGCGGTGGGAATCAAGAAAAATCCCGGATCGCCGCGCACGGCGAACAAATCCTGCTCGAACTTCGGCAGCTGCCCGGTGCCCACCAGCGCCTCGGCGTGCACGAGGTACGGCACGTAAGCCTCGCGGTAGCCGTGCTCGCGCACATGCAAGTCGAGCATGAACTGAATGAGAGCGCGGTGGAGCTTCGCCAATCCGCCGGTCAGCACCACGAACCGCGCGCCGGAGATTCGTCCCGCCGCCTCGAAATCCATCCCAAGGCGCTCGCCGATCGCCACATGATCTTTGGGTTCGAAGGGCAATCTCGTCGGCTCGCCCCAGCGGCGCACTTCGACATTCGCCGACTCATCGCGCCCCTCGGGCACGCTCGCGTGCAGGAGGTTTGGCAACTCCAGCTGCAGGCTCGAGAGCTGCGCCTGGATCGTCTCGAGCTGCCTTTCGATGCCTTGCAATTTCGCGCCGAGCGAATCGCCCGCGGCCAGCAAGGGCGCGGCATCCTGACCCTTCGACTTGGCCTGCCCCACGGCCTTTGCATTGGCGTTGCGCTCCGCGCGCCAGCGGTCGGCCTCGATCTGCAAGGCCTTGCGCTGCTCCTCGAGAGCGCCAACTCGTGCGACGTCGAGCTCAAAGCCGCGGCGCGCCAGCGCGGCGGCCACGGCCGGTAAATTGCTACGCAGCAGCTTCGGATCGAGCACGTTGGAATCCCTTGAGCGTTGGTGGAAGCCGTCATTCTAGGCGAGGCGCGGCGCCGCACGTCATGATTCTTGCGCCCCGCGTGCCGATCGATCCCGCTCGCGGCGCGCCGCGAGTGCCTCGCCGATCTTGATCTCGAGGCCGCGCGGGGCGGGTAGGTAGTAGCGACGGTCCGGCATGGCATCGGGAAAGTAGCGTTCGCCGGCGGCATAGGCGTCCGGCTCGTCGTGCGCATAGCGATAGCCCTTGCCATAGCCGATGTCCTTCATCAGCCGCGTGGGGGCGTTGCGCAGGTGCAGCGGCACTTCGAGCGAGCCCAGGCGCGAGGCATCGTCCGCGGCGGCGTTGTAGGCCGCGTAGACCGCGTTGCTCTTGGCGGCGCAGGCCATGAAGACGATGGCTTGCGCAATGGCCAACTCGCCCTCCGGGCTCCCCAGCCGCTCATACACGGCGCAGGCCTCGAGACTCAAGGTGAGCGCGCGAGGATCCGCGTTGCCGATGTCCTCGCTCGCCATCCGCAGTGCGCGGCGCGCGATATAGAGCGGATCGCAGCCGCCCGCCAGCATGCGGCACAGCCAGTACAGAGCGGCATCCGGATCGCTGCCGCGCACCGACTTGTGCAGGGCGGAGATCTGGTCGTAGAAATTCTCGCCGCCCTTGTCGAAGCGCACGTACGTACTGCCGATGACGGCGCGCGTCGTATCGAGGTCGAGCCGATGCCCGCTGCCGTCGGTCACGCTCAAGTCGGCGGCCGTTTCCAGCAGATTGAGCATGCGCCGCGCATCGCCATCGGCAGCCGCCACGAGGAGCTCGCGGGCGGCAGGTTCCAAGTGCAAAGCGAGCTTCCCCAAGCCGCGCTCCGCATCGCTCAAGGCGCGATCGAGGAGCTTGCTCAAGTCCTCCGCCGTCAAGGGCTTGAGTACATACACGCGCGCCCGCGACAGGAGCGCGTTGTTCACTTCGAAGGACGGGTTTTCGGTCGTCGCGCCGACGAAGATCAGCGTGCCATCCTCGACGTACGGCAAAAAGGTGTCCTGTTGAGATTTGTTGAAGCGGTGCACCTCATCGAGGAACAGCACGGTGTCGCGCGTCCCACGCAAGCCACGTGCCCGCTCGACCACCGCCCGGATGTCCTTGATGCCCGCCAGCACCGCGGAGAGCGCGATGAACTCGGCGTTGGCGCCGGTTGCGACCAGCCGCGCGAGCGTCGTCTTGCCCGTCCCCGGCGGACCCCACAGGATCATCGAATGCGGGCGGCCGGACTCGAGCGCGCGGCGCAGCGGTGCGCCGGCGCCGAGCAGATGCGATTGCCCGACGAACTCATCGAGCGATCGGGGCCGCAGCCGATCCGCCAGCGGCCGGTAAGTGCCGTCGCCGACCGCGCTCACTGAGGGTCGCGTCCGATCACATCGACCCCCGGGGGCGGCGAAAAGGAGAACAAATCGGGGGCGAACTTGGCATTGCGGGCCGGGTGCGTGAAGGTCAGCTGCGTCACTTGATTGAGCTTGTCCGCGAGAAACATCGACGCCAGTTCGCCGTCCTTGTCGAATCCGATGCGCACCAATTGAAAATCGGTGTCGCGGTGCTTCGGGATGAGCTGAAACCAGCGCAACCCGCCGCTCTTCGGCAGCTCCGTGATGTCGAACTGATCGCCGACCGACCCGTTCCCGGACAACAAGCTTGCGGGTGTGCTGGCGAGGGTGGTATCCATGTTGCGCACGTTGGCCTGCGCGAGGTCCTTGTCGTAGAACCAGATCTGTTTGCCGTCGGCCAGGACCAATTGCTCCGAGGGATCCGAGTAGTCCCAGCGAAACTTCCCCGGGCGCTGCAGATAGAGTTTTCCGGCAGCGCTGCGCATCACCTTGCCATGGCCGTCATCGATGGTTTGCTGAAAGTCCGCGGACCAGGTCGCGAGGCCCGCGAGATATCTTTCGACTTCGCTCGCCGCCGAGGCCGCTGCCGCCGATGCGGTGGCGCCCGCCGCCGCCGCACCGAGACCCCCGACGCCGAGCGCTGCGCTCAAGACTCCGATCGTGCAAAAAGCGGCCGCCGCGAGTGGACTTCTGCGCAGCATGTTCATTCCTCCGGCGGCGCGGCACCGAAGATCTCGCGCGCGCCGTTCGATTGCAGCGGACCCACCAAGCCCGCCGCTTCCATCGCTTCCACCAGCCGCGCCGCACGGTTGTAACCGATCTTGAGGCGCCGCTGAACGCCGGAAATCGATGCTTTGCGCGTCTCGGTGACGATGCGCACGGCCTCATCGTAGAGCGGGTCCGCCTCGGCATCGACGAGCCCACCCTCACCCGCTTCCTCCTCGTCGGACGGAAAGCCCGGAACGGGATTGCGCGGGCCTTCCAGGATCTCATCGATGTAGATCGGCGGCGATGCGGCCTTCAGGCCCGCGACCACGCGATGTACTTCCTGATCGGACACGAACGCACCGTGCACGCGCGTCGGAATGGAGGTCCCCGGCGGCAAGTACAGCATGTCACCGTGCCCCAAGAGGGACTCGGCGCCGCTTTGATCGAGGATGGTGCGCGAATCGACCTTGGCCGAGACTTGAAACGCGATGCGGGTCGGGATGTTCGCCTTGATGAGTCCCGTGATGACATCCACCGAGGGCCGCTGCGTCGCCAAGATCAAATGGATGCCGGCGGCGCGCGCCTTCTGCGCGAGGCGCGCAATGAGCTCCTCCACTTTCTTGCCGACGATCATCATCAAATCGGCGAGCTCGTCGATGATCACGACGATGAAAGGGAGCGTCGTCAGATCCGGAACGTCCTCCGCAACGATGCCGGGGACCCCTTGAGCGATCTTTTGCATGCGGATCGGATCCTTGATCGGCTTGCCCTCCTCCGCGGCCTCCCGCACCTTGCGATTGAAGCCGCCGATGTTGCGCACGCCCAAGGCGCTCATCAACTGATAGCGGCGCTCCATCTCCGCCACGCACCAGCGCAGTGCATTGGCCGCCTGCTTCATGTCCGTCACCACCGGCGAGAGCAGATGCGGAATGCCCTCGTACACCGACAGCTCGAGCATTTTCGGATCGATCATGATCATGCGCACGTGCTCGGGCGTCGCCTTGTAGACGAGGCTCAACACCATGGCATTGATGCCGACGGACTTACCGGAACCCGTCGTGCCCGCAATCAAGAGGTGCGGCATGCGCGCGAGATCCGCCACCACCGGGACGCCGCCGATGTCCTTGCCGAGTGCGAGCGCGAGCGGTGAGCCCACCTCATCGTAGGGCTTCGATTTGATGATTTCTCCGAGCGTGACGATCTCGCGCTTCTCGTTCGGGATCTCCAGGCCGACGACGGACTTGCCCGGGATGATTTCCACCACCCGTACGCTGATCGCGGAAAGCGCTCGCGCGAGGTCCTTGGCGAGATTGCTGATCTGGCTGACCTTGACCCCCGGCGCCGGGCGCAATTCGAAGCGTGTGATCACCGGACCCGGCTGCACCGCCACCACCTCGGCTTCGACGCCGAAATCGCGCAGCTTGAGCTCGACCAGCCGGGACATCGCCTCGAGAGCCTCATCGGAATAGGACTGCTCGCGACTGCCGGGCTCATCGAGCAGCGACAAGGCGGGCAGCTCGCTCGATTTGGGCGCATCGAACAACGGGACCTGGCGTTCGCGCTCGACGCGCTCACTCTTCGGCGGCATCGGCGCCGGCGGCTCGATGCGCGGCGGCGGACGGCTCGCAACCTTCTTCTGCTCTTCGCGCACCACCTCCTGGCGCGCCTGTTTACGCTGCTGCCCGAAGGCAAGCTCCCGGCGCTGCTCCATTTTGGTACGCGCCCAATCGATGCTTTGCAGGACCCATCCGCCGAGCTTGTCCATCACCTCGAACCAGGACACTCCCAAGAAGAGCGCCACACCCGCGAACCACAGGCCGAGCAGCAACAACGTCGCGCCGAGAAAACTCAGGCCCTTGGCGCTGTCTTGGCCGACCAGCTCGCCGAGCACGCCGCCCGCGCTGTTGGGTAGAGCCGAGCCGTCCCAATGCAGCGTCGCGAGACCACAGCTCGTGAACAGCGTCAGTACGAACCCCGCGGCACGCAGCAGCGTATTGAGACGCGAGCGAGACTCCGGCAGCGCCCGTTCGCGGTGCACCAGCCATCCGGCGTAGGCCAACATGACCGGAAAGAGATAGGCAGGGCGCCCGAACAAGAATAAAAAGAATTCGGCCAGCCATGCGCCCACCGGCCCGATCCAATTGCCCACCGGTCCAGGTTCGCCGGTATCCGAGTACCCCGGATCCTGCGGGTGATACGTGAGCAGCGCCAAGAGCAGCAGCAGGGCCAGGGCACACAAGACGAACAGCGTGCCCTCGCGCAGCGACCGCGCTACGGCCGCTGACAGCTTGACGTTTTGTTTGGGCTTTTTGAGGGCGGCAGCGTCGGACAAGTCTAGACCTTTAGTGATATTGTGTTCTTAACTGGTTGAATATTATGTGATAGTACTCGAGTCGGCCGTTGTGATCCAACACCAACTCGGCGACCCACGGGCGCTCGTTTGAACTGGCTGGCGCCCACAGATTTACTTACCATGAGCCAGCGTCGCTACTCGGGCGGCCGGCATCTGAGAAGAGGCAAATTATACATGAGCATCGTCAGGCACAGTCGTCTCCTTATCCTGGGGTCCGGCCCCGCAGGCTATTCGGCGGCAGTGTACGCGGCGCGCGCCAATCGTACGCCCCTGCTGATCACCGGCCTGGAACAGGGTGGACAGCTCATGACCACCACCGATGTCGACAATTGGCCGGGCGATGTGGAGCATCTGCAGGGGCCTCAGTTGATGGAGCGCATGCGGCGCCACGCGGAACGCTTCAACACCGAGATCGTGGCCGACCACATCAATCGCGCGGAACTGCGCCAGCGGCCGTTCCGCCTGTTCGGCGATAACGGCGAATATACGTGCGACGCCCTCATCATCGCCACGGGTGCTTCGGCGAAATACTTAGGCTTGCCCTCGGAGGAAGCCTTTCGCGGCCGCGGCGTCTCCGCATGCGCCACGTGTGATGGGTTTTTCTATCGCGGCAAGGCGGTCGCGGTCATCGGCGGCGGCAACACCGCGGTCGAGGAGGCGCTGTACCTCGGCAACATTTCCTCGCACGTTACGCTCGTGCATCGCCGCGACAAATTGAGATCGGAGAAAATCCTTCAGGATCGGCTATTTGCGCTCGAGGCGTCCGGCAAGGCCACGATCCTGTGGAATCACACCGTCGATGAGATCTTGGGCGATGATGCCGGCGTGACCGGCGTTCGCCTGCGCGCCACGCACGGCAATGCGCTGCGCGCGCTCAACGTCGATGGGGTATTCATCGCGGTGGGTCACCAACCGAACACGGTTCTATTCGAGAAGCAGCTCGACATGCGCGGCGGCTATATCGTGGTGAAGGGCGGCAGCGAGGGTGATGCCACGGCGGCGAGCATCCCGGGGGTGTTCGCCGCCGGCGATGTCGCCGATCACGTCTACCGCCAAGCGGTGACCTCGGCCGGCACCGGCTGCATGGCAGCGCTCGATGCCGACAAATATCTGGAACGGATCGAAGCCGAGGCTCACCTCAAACCGCGCGCCGTCCACGCGTGATCGCGTCGCGCGCGCGCTTCCTCACCAGCATCGCCGACATTGATGCGGCCACGTGGAACGCACTCACGGGCGACCCCTTCCTGCGGCACGAATTCCTGCTCGCCCTGGAGGAATCGGGCTGCGCCACGGCACGCACCGGCTGGGCACCGCAGCATCTGGTGCTCGAGGATGCGCGCGGCCATGCGCTCGGTGCGCTGCCGCTGTTTCGCAAGGCCCACTCGCGCGGCGAGTTCGTGTTCGACTTCTCCTGGGCCAACGCGTATGCACAACACGGATTGAAGTACTATCCGAAGCTCTTGTCGGCCGTGCCGTTCACGCCCGTCACCGGAGCGCGCTTCCTGGTGAATCCTGCCGCCGATGCCCAGGCCGTGACCGCCGCGATGATCCGCTTGGCGAGCGACTTTGCTCGCGCCGAACGGCTCTCCAGCTGGCATGTGCTGTTTCCGTGCGAGAACGACGCCCGGGCATTGGATCGCGCGGGCCTCATTCTGCGACGCGATTGTCAATTTCACTGGTACAACCGCGGTTACGAATCGTTCGATGCGTTCCTCGCCACCTTCACGGCCGAGAAGCGCAAGAAGGCGAAACGCGAACGGCGCCGCGTCGCCGAGGCGGGCATCGAGTTCGACACGCGCTCCGGAGAGGAGATGACCGAGGCGATGTGGCGTACGGTCTACGAGTTCTACGCGGACACCTTCTTCCGCCACGGTCACGAGCCCTATCTCAATTTGCAGTTCTTCAAGCGAATCGCCGCCAGCATGCCCGAGACCTTAATGCTCAAAATCGCCCGCCTCGGCCGCGAGCCGATCGCCGTGGCGATCTTCTTCGTGGGCGCGGATGCGCTCTACGGGCGCTACTGGGGGGCGCGCGGCAACTACCATAGCTTGCATTTCGAGACGTGCTACTACCAAGGCATCGAATATTGCATCGAGAAGAAATTGCAGCGATTCGAGCCCGGCACGCAGGGCGAGCACAAGGTGCCCCGCGGTTTCGTGCCGACGCTCACGAGTTCGGCGCACTACGTCCAGGATGAACGTTTTGCCTCCGCCATCCGCGAATTTGCCGCCCGCGAGGCGCGGGGAGTCTACAGCTACGCTGCGGCCGTGAATGAGCACGTTCCCTACCACCGCGCGCCCGATGAGGAGTTGCGGCTCTGAGCAGACTCGTTTGGCTCGGCGAGCAGACCGACCCGGCATGGTTCCCGCCGCTCGATCAGGCGCTCAAGGAACCCGCCGGACTTCTGGCCGCCGGCGGCGACTTGAGGCCGGCACGACTGCTGGCCGCCTATGAACGCGGCGTCTTTCCCTGGTATTCGGCCCAGCAGCCGATCCTGTGGTGGTCACCGGATCCGCGCATGGTGCTCTTTCCCGAGGAGTTCAAGATCTCGCGGAGCTTGCGCAAGACACTGCGCAATGGACCCTACACGACACGGGTCGATGAGGACTTCCGGTCGACCATCGAGGCGTGCGCGGCGCCGCGACGCGGAGCGCCGGATACCTGGCTCAACGCCGAAATGATCGAGTCCTACGCGGAGCTGCACCGTTTGGGGTTCGGCCACTCGATCGAAACCTACGTCGCCGATCGACTGGTCGGCGGTCTTTACGGCATTCAATTGGGCCGCGTGTTCTTCGGCGAATCGATGTTCAGCCAGGAGCGCGACGCCTCCAAGATCGCGATGGCGCGGCTGATCGAGGAATGCTCCGCTCGCGACATCCAACTCATCGATTGTCAGGTTGCGAGCGCCCACTTGGCGAGCTTGGGCGCGCGAGAGATTGCGCGCAGTGACTTCGTGGCGTTGCTGCGCCGCTACGCGCGGCGGTTACCCCGCGGCAGCTGGGCCTCGAGTGCGGCGTAAAATTGCATTAACAGGGTGCTTTATGCACAATGCGCGCGGCTTATCCCATCGCTGCGCACAATAAGGACGCATGTCAAAAGAAGAGGCAATTCAATTCGAGGGCGAGGTCGTCGAGACCCTGCCCAATACCACGTTTCGGGTCAAATTGAAGACCGGCCACGTGGTGACCGCCCATATTTCCGGCAAGATGCGTAAAAACTACATTCGCATTCTGACCGGCGATCAAGTCACTGTGGAGATGACCCCCTACGACTTGACCAAGGGCCGCATCGTCTATCGCGGTAGATAAATGCGCTTCTTTCTGCGCTACGCGCCGAATCCAACGGGGCCGCGACGGCCCCGTCCTTAAAATCGGGGTCGTTCCGACCCCGTTGAGAGTTGCGCGTAGCGCCTAACTATTCAGCAGCGCCGGCGTATTCGTCGGCTGCGCCTCGAGCTTCAGCTTCTCGCCGTCCTCGCTCAAGGTCACTTCGACGTGGCCGCCGTTGACCAGCTTGCCGAACAACAGTTCCTCGGCAAGCGGCCGCTTGATGTATTCCTGGATGACTCTCGCCATCGGCCGCGCACCCATCTTCGGGTCATAGCCGCGCTTCGCGATCCAGCGTCGCGCACGCTCATCGACCGAAATCGAAACGCGCTTCTGCTCGAGCTGCGCTTCGGCCTCGACCAGCAGCTTGTCGACGACGCGCTCGATCGTATCTTGATCGAGCCCGCCAAACTGAATGACGGCATCCAAGCGGTTGCGGAATTCCGGTGAAAACAAGCGTCGAATCGCCTCCATTCCATCCGAAGCCGTGTCCGACTGGGTAAAGCCGATGCTCGGCCGGCTCATCTCGAACGCGCCGGCGTTCGTGGTCATGATGATGATCACATGGCGAAAATCCGCCTTGCGCCCGTTGTTATCGGTGAGCGTGCCGTGATCCATCACCTGCAGCAAGAGATTGAATACATCCGGATGCGCCTTCTCGATCTCATCGAGCAGCAGCACGCAATGCGGGTGCTTGGCGATCGCCTCCGTCAATAATCCGCCCTGATCGAATCCCACATAGCCCGGCGGGGCGCCGATGAGGCGCGATACCGTATGTCGCTCCATGTACTCGGACATATCGAAGCGCACGAACTCGACGCCCATGGCGATGGCCAATTGCCGCGTCACCTCGGTCTTGCCGACCCCGGTCGGACCCGAGAACAAGAAGGAGCCCACCGGGCGGCGTTGATCGCCCAACCCGGAGCGCGACATCTTGATGGCGGCGGACAGCGCCTCGATCGCCTTGTCCTGGCCGAAAATGGTCAATTTCAGATTTCGCTCCAAGTTCTTGAGCACGTCGCGATCGGACAGCGATACGTTCTTCGGCGGGATGCGTGCGATGCGCGCGACCACGTTCTCGATTTGCGTCACGGTCACGGAGGGCTCGCGCTTCTCGACCGGCTGGAGGCGCAAATTCGCACCCGCCTCGTCGACCACGTCGATGGCCTTGTCCGGCATGTGCCGGTCGTTGATATGACGCGCCGCCAGCTCAGCGGCTGCCCGCAGCGCATCGTCCTCGTATTTGATGCCGTGATGCTCTTCATAGCGGGACTTCAGCCCGCGCAGGATATCGACCGTGTCCTGCACCGAGGGCTCGGTGATATCGATCTTCTGGAAGCGCCGCGCGAGCGCGTGATCCTTCTCGAAGATGCCGCGATATTCGTTGTAAGTCGTCGAGCCGATGCAGCGCAACTCGCCATTGGCGAGCGCCGGCTTGATGAGGTTGGAGGCGTCCATCACGCCCCCCGAGGCCGCACCGGCGCCGATCACGGTGTGAATCTCATCGATGAAGAGAATCGCCCCCGGCTGCTTCTTGACCTCCGCGAGCACGGCCTTCAGGCGCTTCTCGAAATCGCCGCGATACTTGGTGCCGGCGACGAGCGATCCCATGTCGAGCGAATAAATCGTCGCATCGAGCAGCACGTCCGGAACCTGGTTCTCGACGATCATGCGCGCCAAGCCCTCGGCGATCGCGGTCTTGCCGACGCCGGCTTCCCCGACGTACAGCGGATTGTTCTTGCGCCGCCGGCAGAGAATCTCGATGGTCCGCTCCACCTCGAGCTTGCGGCCGATGAGCGGGTCGATCTTGCCCTTGCGCGCGGCTTCATTGAGATTGGTCGCGTACTTCTCCAACGCGCTGCCATTGCCGTCGCCGTCGCGCTCGGCATCGCCCGAGCTGCCGCTGTCCTCGCGCTCGCTGCGCTCCTCGCCGCCCGCCTTGGAGAGGCCGTGTGCAATGAAATTCACGACATCGAGGCGCGACACGTCCTGCATGCTCAAGAGGTACGCGGCGTGAGACTGCTTTTCGCTGAAGATCGCGACCAAGACGTTGGCCACGGTGACCTCTTTCTTGCCGCTCGATTGGACGTGGAACACCGCGCGCTGCAGCACCCGCTGAAAACCGAGCGTCGGCTGGACGTCCCGATCTTCGCCCGTCGGCAACCGCGGCGTCGTTTGGTCGATGAACTGCTTCAACTCCGTCTTGAGCTTGGCGGTATCCGCCCCGCAAGACTTCAGGATTTCCCGAACTTTCGGAGTATCGACGATCGCGAGCAGCAAGTGCTCCACCGTCATGAATTCGTGGCGCGCCTCGCGTGCGCCGGCGAAGGCATCGTTCAAGCAAAACTCGAGTTCTTGACTAAGCACTGGTTAAGCCTCTTCTAGCGTTGCCATCAGCGGATGCTGATGTTGTCGCGCATACGCGATCACTTGAGCCACCTTGGTCTCTGCGATCTCATAAGTAAAGACTCCGCACACCCCCTTGCCCTTGGTGTGGACCTCCAGCATAACCCGGGTGGCCTTGGTGCGGTCCATGGCAAAGAAGCGCTGCAGGATGTCGACGACGAATTCCATAG
The DNA here is from genome assembly GCA_963801865.1 of uncultured Gammaproteobacteria bacterium. Classification (GTDB taxonomy): domain Bacteria; phylum Pseudomonadota; class Gammaproteobacteria; order Steroidobacterales; family Steroidobacteraceae; genus Bog-1198. The sequence continues at coordinate 25,714 of CAWDGY010000007.1, forward strand.
GGGTATAGTCGTCATTTATGAGCACTACTTGATACAGAGGGGGACGCTTGAGCTTCGGCGCCGCTTCCTCGACGACCAAGCCCGTTCCTTCCCGTCCTTCCCGCCCGCGTTCCACGTCGCTCATGAATAAATAGTTTATAGGGTGCACTTTGGTGCTTTACAAGCGGCGTAAGCAAAACCCTCGACCAAAATCCACTGTCGCAATTCGGTATCACTTTACTTTAACAAGTAAAAACAAATGCTTGAGCGGGCTAGGCCATAGCCCTATCATTACCGACCAGGTTCTCGCGAGCAACACGCACGATCTTCACATGCAGGGTACGCCCACGAACGAATGGCTTTCCCGGTTGCAAGGCAACGGACCCAACTTGGTATCGCTCGGGCTCGCGGCGCTGATTGCCGTGGAGCTGGCCCGAATTGCCGTGTCGCTCCTGAGCGGACCCGTAAAATCCCCGCAGCCGATCATCGCGGGCACCGCGCAGACTCGCCAGCATCCGGCGGTGGATATCCAATCCGTGGTTTCAGCGCACCTATTCGGCATTGCCAAAGCCGACCCTAGCACGCAGGATCCGGCCAATGCACCCCTCTCAAGCGCCAATTTGATCCTCGCCGGCACGATTGCCACCGAGGATCCGAAACACGGCGTCGCCATCATCAGCGACGGCGGCCCCTCGAAGGTATATGCGGTTGGCCAGAACGTGAACGGGGCCACATTGCATTCGGTCTATCTCGACCACGTCATCCTCGACCGTGGCGGCACTTTGGAGACTTTGCTGCTACCGCGGCAGATTGCGGGCGATCGCAACCGGCCCGCGCCGGTGCGCAGGATCGGTGCCGACCCGCGCACCGTGGCGGCCGTCGACAACATTCGCCGTATGGTGCAGCAGGATCCGGGGCTCCTCGATCAGGTCATGCGCACCGTGCCCTCCTACGACAATGCGGCGGGAAAGCTGCGCGGCTTTCGCGCCTACCCGGGTCGGAACAGGGCTATTTTTAACAAACTAGGTTTGAAGCCTGGTGACTTGGTCACGGCAATTAACGGCCAAGCCCTCGATGATCCCCAACGCAGCCAAGAGGTATTCAATACGATTCAGACATCGGATCACGTCACGGTCACCCTCGAGCGCGGTGGCCAAAAGCAGGATATCACTTTGAATATTGCCCAAGTTGCGAGCGAGGCCACCAAGGATCTGGAAGGCGACGCGGGTGGCGGCGCCGGGGGATCGGGCTCCAGCGGCACTCCACCGCCCGGGGGTCCCGGCGGCGGCGCCCAGCAGCCCTTCAAGGCAAGCACTTACGAGAATCTAAACGAATGACACACACGCCGGTCGAATGGCCGCACTTCCCATGCGCTCGAGCCACGGGTACCCCATGATGCCGAAGCCTTCCCATCCGCGATGCGCAGTCCGCACGACGGCGGTCTGTGTCCTCTCGGTGCTGCTCGCAGCGGTCTCGGTGCCGGCGGCGCCGCAGTCGCGGGGGCAGGAACGCCCGCAGGAAGGCGCGACCATCACGCCGAATTACAAAGACGCCGACTTGAGCCAGATCATCCAGGCGGTCGCCGAAGTCACGGGCAAGAATTTCATCATCGATCCGCGCGTGAATGCCAAGGTCACGATGATCTCATCGACGCCGCTGTCGCCGGCGGCATTCTATGAAGCGTTCCTGGCGGTGCTGCAGGTCTACGGCTACGTCGCGGTGCCGGCCGGCAAGGTCATCAAGATCATTCCGAATACCGATGCGCGGCAGTTGCCCTCGCTCGACCTGCCGAATTCCGTCAGTTCGACCTCGGATGAGATCGTCACGCAGATCATCACCATGAAAAACGTGAGCGCGGCGCAGCTCGTGCCGCTGTTGCGGCCGCTGATCCCACAGCAGGGCCACCTCGCCGCCTATCCGAGCGGCAACATGCTGATCATCTCGGATCGGGCGAGCAACGTCAGCCGCATCATGAAGATCGTCGAGCGCATGGATGAAAGCGGCGATGAGCCGATCGACGTCATTCCGCTGCACAATGCCAGCGCGACCGAGCTGGTCCGCACCATCAATCAGTTGAATCAGGGAGCAGCCGGCGGCGAAGCCGGCGGCGCGGCGGTCAAGGTCGTCGCCGACGAGCGCACCAACAGCGTGCTGATCAGCGGCGAGAAGTCGCTCAAGCTCAAGGCCAAGGCGCTGGTGCTGAGTTTGGATACGCCGCGTCCCGGCGTCGGCGATACCGAGGTGCGGTATTTGCTGTACGCGGATGCCGAGAAATTGGCCGACAAGCTCAAGGGGCAGGCCTCGGCGTCCTCCAAAGCCCAGGCGGGTCCGGGCTCGCCCGGCGCGCCGGCCGCGGGCGGTGCGGGCGGCTCGAACGTCGATGCGAGCGTCACCATCTGGGCCGATGTCCCCACCAATGCGCTCATCATGACGGCACCCCCCAAAATCATGAAAAATCTCATGGCGGTGATCGACAAGCTCGACATCCGCCGCGCGCAGGTCGCGGTGGAGGCCTTGATCGTCGAGGTGGAGGTCAACAAGAGCGCGAACATCGGGGTGCAATGGCTCCTCGACGGCGGCAACAATTTGGGCTACGGGGTGACGAACCTGCCCGGCACCGGTACCAGCATCGTCGATCTGGCCGCGGCGGCGGCGAACGCCTTGACCGGCAATGTCAGCACGACGGTGACCGGTACCAACACGAGCGGCGCCACCTCGAGCCTCACCACGGGCACGAGCGTCGCCTCGGTCATCGGCACCGGCGGCACGTTCGCCATCGGCAAGTACAACTCCGACACCAAGAAGGGCTTCGCCGCCGTCATTCAGGCCTTGCGCAGCGATGGCACGAGCAACATCATTTCGACACCGCGCGTCATCACCATGAACAACGAGGAGGCCGAGGTCAAAGTGACTCAGGAAATCCCGTTGGTGACCGGCCAGTACACGAGCTCGACCGCGGCCGTGAACGGCACGACGAGCCCCTTCGAGACGATTCAGCGCGAGGAGGTCGGCACGATTCTGAAGGTGACGCCGCACATCAGCGAAGGCGATACCATCCAGCTCAAAGTCGAGCAGGAAGACTCCTCGCCGGGCGCCAAACTCGCCAATTCGGCGGACATCTCGACCAACAAGCGTTCCATCAAGACCACCATTCTCATCGAAGACGGCGGGATCATCGTGTTGGGCGGTCTGATGCAGGACACCGTGACCGAGAGCGAGGATCGCATCCCGGTCTTGGGAGCCATTCCGCTGCTCGGCAATTTGTTCAAGTCCCGCAGCGGCTCACGCCAGAAGAGCAACCTCTTGGTGTTCCTGCGCCCGAAGATCCTGCGCGATCAGGTGGCGACCGAGGCGGTCAGCGACTCGAAGTACAACGAAATACGCAATGAGGAGCGAACGCTGCACAAGGGCAAGATCTGGCTCTTGCCCGGCGAGAAACAGCCGGCGATCCCGCCGATGCCGCCAAGCGATGGCCCCACGGCGCACAGCACGACGCACTCCGCTCCGGCGCCGCAACCGGTGCCTGCGCCGCAGCCTGCACCGAGCGCACAGCCCGCGCCTGCTCCGCAGCCTGCGCCCCCGAGCGCACAGCCGGCCCCGGCTCCGCCGGTCGCGCCGGCCCCGCAGGTGGCCCCGGCTCCGCTGCCGGCTCCCGCTGCGCAGCCCGCGCCGGCGCCCCAACCGAACGGTCCCCAGCCGCTGGGGTCGCCATGAGCGCCGAACTGCAGGAGCCCGTACAACCGCGGAAATTGTCGTTTCCGTTTGCGAAACGACATGGCGTGCTGGTGCGCGGCATCACCAATGAGTGGGCCGATACCGTGTGCCGCCCGGGCGTCACACCGCAAGCCCTCGCCGAGGTGCGCCGCTTCGTCGGCGTTCCCTTGAAGCTCGAGCGCGTCTCCGTCGAAGCGTTCGATTCGATGCTGCGCATCGCCTATGAGGCGGGATCGGGCGCCGCCATGCAGATGCTGGAGGGCCTCGACGACAACACCGATCTCGCGCATCTGGCCGAGGACATCCCCGAGTCCTCCGATTTGCTCGAGAGCGACGACGAAGCCCCGATCATCCGCTTGATCAATGCGTTGCTGACGCAGGCGGTCAAGGAGAACGCCTCGGATATCCACATCGAACCCTACGAGAACCGCTTGGTCATCCGCTTTCGCGTCGACGGAGTCTTGCGCGAGGTGCTGCAGACCAAGCGCGCGGTGGCGCCACTCGTGGTCTCGCGCATCAAGGTCATGTCCAAGCTCGACATTGCCGAGCGCCGCTTGCCGCAGGACGGCAGAATCTCGCTGCGCATCGCAGGCCGCGCGGTCGATGTGCGCGTCTCGACCCTGCCCTCGGGGCATGGGGAACGGGTCGTGCTGCGCTTGCTCGACAAGCAGGCCGGACGCATCGAGCTCACCTCGCTCGGCATGGACGCGCGCACCCAGGAAGTCATGGATGACATCATCCACAAGCCCCACGGCATCATCCTGGTGACCGGTCCCACCGGCTCGGGCAAGACCACCACACTGTATGCGGCGCTCGAGCGCATCAACGACAACACCCGCAATGTCATGACGGTCGAAGATCCCATCGAGTACTACATCGACGGCATCGGACAAACGCAGGTCAATACCAAGGTCGAAATGACCTTCGCACGCGGGCTGAGGGCGATTTTGCGTCAAGATCCGGACGTGGTCATGGTCGGCGAAATTCGCGATCTCGAAACCGCCCAAATCGCGGTGCAGGCGAGCTTGACCGGGCATCTGGTGCTCTCCACCTTGCACACCAACACCGCCGTCGGCGCGGTCACGCGACTGCGCGACATGGGCATCGAACCCTTTCTGCTGTCCTCCAGCTTGATCGGCGTGCTGGCGCAGCGCCTGGTGCGCGTGCTGAACCCGACGACCAAGGAGCCGTTCATGGCCGGCGAATACGAACGGCGGCTCCTGAATCTGGACCCCAAGGGAGCCCCGGTGGCGTTGTATCGACCGAGCAGCGAGCCGGGCACGGGGTATCGCGGGCGCACCGGCATCTATGAGCTGATCGCGGTCGACGATCACATGCGCACCATGATCCATGACGGCTCCTCGGAGCAGGAGCTGGAGCGCTATGCACGCACCGCGAGCCCCGGCATTCGCGATGACGGGCGCCGCAAAGTCATGGCGGGCGAGACGACCCTGGAAGAAGTGCTGCGCGTCACCCGCGAAGACTAGGCGCGGGAGCCTCCTCATGGGTGCCTTCGAATATACGGCGCTGGACGCCCAGGGACGGGAACGCAAGGGCCTGATCGAGGGGGATACCCCGAAGCACGTGCGGCAGCTGTTGCGCGACAAGCAGTTACTGCCGATGGAAATTCAGGAGGCGGCGCAGCGCGAGTTGAAGCAGAGCCGGGCGCGCGGCTTCATGCGGCGCGGCCTCTCGAGCCTGGATTTGGCGCTCTTGACCCGCCAGCTGGCGACTTTGCTGCACTCCGGCCTGCCGTTGGAGGAGTCGCTGCAAGCGGTTGCCGAGCAGACCGAGAAGCCACGTGTCCAACGCATCATCCTCGGCGTGCGCGGCAAGGTGGTCGAAGGCCATCCCCTGGCGGATGGGCTGCGGGATTTCCCGCAGGCGTTCCCGGAAATCTATCGAGCAACCGTCTCCGCCGGCGAGCAGTCGGGCAAGCTCGATCAAGTGCTCGAGCGGCTCTCCGACTACACCGAATCGCGCCAGGTCATGGGGCAACAGGTGAGCAACGCCCTCGTCTACCCGATCGTGCTGCTCGTGCTCTCGTTCGCCATCGTCTCCTTCCTGTTGGCATACGTGGTGCCACAGGTGGTCGCGGTGTTCGAGTCCGGTCATCAAGAGCTGCCGATCGCCACCCGTATTCTCATCGGCACGAGCGATCTCATCCGGCACTATTGGTTCTACGCGCTCATGGTCATTGCGGCGGCGACTTGGGGCTTTTTGCGCTGGCTCAGGGCGCCGGAGGCGCGCCTGCGCTTCGATCGATTCCTGCTGCGCCTTCCGCTCGCCGGCAAGCTCATTCGCGGGCTCAACACGGCGCGATTTTCCCGCACTTTCAGCATTCTCACCGCGAGCGCGGTGCCGGTGCTCGAGGCGCTGCGCATCTCGGCCGAAGTGGTCAACAACCTGCCCATGAAGCGGGCGGTCGAGGAAGCGGCCTTGAGAGTGCGCGAAGGGGCGCCGATCGGCAAGTCGCTGGCGGCGCGCAAGCTCTTTCCACCCATGATGATCCACCTGATTTCGAGCGGCGAGAGCAGCGGCGAGCTGGAGAAGATGCTCGAGCGCGCGGCGACGAATCAAGAGCGGGAAATGGATGGACTCTTGTCGACCATGACCAACCTGCTGGGTCCGTTCATGGTCGTGTTCATGGGCGCAATTGTAATGTTCATCGTTATCGCGCTGTTGCTGCCGATTTTTCAACTCAACGATCTTGTCAAATAGCGCAGTGTGCGCCAGGGTATTGCGCGCAAGGCGCCTTTCCGTTTATAAACCGCGCGTGGTTGATTCACAGGTGAGCCGCAAGCCTCGGTAGCATGAGCGAGAAACCCGAATCGGACGAGTTCGAGGAAGAAGACGCTGAGGACGTGGCGCCGGGTGACGATGTTGACGTCGATCACATCATGCGCGACGTCGAGTCGCAGCGCCGCCGGGCCCCCAAGGGCGCCGAACCGGCGTGGCGGCGCCTCGAACGGGTGATGGAAGAGCGCCGCACCGCCGAGCTGCTCAGCGACTTCGATGACTACGAGATCGGCGATGCCGAGCACACCGATGCTGACGAGGAGCCCTCGGAAAAGCCCGTTCGCAAGAAAAAGAAAGTCCGCTGATTACCGTATTCTCCGCCGATCACCTCCTGCGCAGCGCCCGCACCGAACTGTATGGGGGCGAATTGGTGAGCCCCCACGAATGCCCCGAGCGGGTGCAAATGGTGCTCGAGCGGGTGCAAGCGGTCGGACTCGGCGAGATCCGGGCTCCTTCGCGCTTCAGCCTCGCGCCGGTGCGCCGCGTCCACGACGAACGATTCATCGAGTTCTTGAGCAGCGCGTGGTCCGACTGGGCCGCCGCCGGTAATCGCGGCGAGGCGATTCCGGACTGCTGGCCGGCCCGGCGCATGACGCAGCGAGTCCCCAAGGAGATTACCGGAAAGCTCGGCTACTACGCGATGGCCGCGGAAACCTCGATCAGCGCCGGCTCGTGGGAAGCCGCATGCGCGGCCGCGGATGTGGCATTGACGGCGGCCGATCTTCTGCACCGGGGTGCGAGTGCGGCGTTCGCACTGTGCCGCCCTCCCGGCCATCATGCGGCGCGGGACCTGTACGGCGGCTACTGTTTTTTGAACAACGCCGCCATCGCCGCCCAATACCTGCGCGACCAGGGGGCCGCCCGGGTCGCGATCCTCGATGTCGACTTTCATCACGGCAACGGGACCCAAGACATCTTCTTCGATCGGGCGGACGTTCTGTATGCATCCCTGCACGGCGATCCGGCCGAGGCGTTTCCCTACTTTTCCGGCTACGCCGACGAGACGGGTGCCGGCGCCGGTGCGGGCTACAACCTGAACCTGCCGCTGCCTCGGGCCACGGGGTTCACGAGTTGGGCCGCCGCGCTCGGGACGGCGCTGCGCCGCGTTCGCGACTTCGCACCCGATGCGCTGGTGATCTCGCTCGGCGTCGATACGTTCGCCGGCGATCCGATCAGCTTCTTCAAGCTCCAGTCGGCGGATTTCTCGGCCTATGGCCGCATGATCGGCGCCTGCAAACTGCCCACCCTGTTCGTGTTCGAAGGGGGCTACGCGGTGGCCGATGTCGGAGTGAACGCCGTCAACGTGCTCACGGGCTTCGAGGGCGCCTAGAGGCGCCACTCGCGGACGTTTCCGCGGAAACGCCGCCCGCGAGCATGGCGGCTTCAATCGCATCGGGCACCGCCCGGTGCCCGGTCACCTTCTCGATGTGCACGCGGTAGAAGATCGGCGGCCGCTGTTCCCGTTTCTCGGTGGCGATGCAGGCGGGCTGCCACCACATCTCGCGCTTCTGCAGAACTTCGAGCGCGTGCGCCCGAGCCGCTTCATGTTCCGGCGTATCCTGCAATTCCTCGTAGCGGCCGAAGATGACGACACTAGCCCACTGAAAATGGCTCGTCCTCTCATCGATCTCGACGCAGACCAGCGGGTTGGACCGCATCCACTCGATTTTTTGCCCGAGCGTCGTGAGCCCGTAGAGATGCGTCCCGTCGTAGGAGAAATAGACCGGGACGATGTAGGGCTGCTCATCGCGCACGCACGCCAATCTGCCGAAATCCGCGTGCTCGAGCGCGGTGCTGCATTCCTCCTCGGTCATCTCCTGAATCAGCATCGCGATCCCTCCTGCTGAGAATATCCCGGCAATAGACTATTCTCTTTCATGGCCGGAACAAGGGAAATCGCCTGCCTCGAACCCGGGCTGTTGCGACGCTAACCCATTGTGTGGCAACGCTTCTGCTGCCCTGGCATGGCGCCGCGCGGAGCACTCTTTGGGAAAACCCGCCGCGATGCTCTAAACTGACGCACTCATGTCACCCAGCCCTCACGCTGCAAAGCAAGATACGACCGCCCACAAGGACGGGCGCGAAAAGGAATGGCAGCTCGCGTGCGCCGACCTCGGCGCCGTGCGCCGCTGGCTGACCGACCATGGCGCGATCGACGGACTGCTCGTCGAGCCGCGCTCGCCTCTGCAGATCTTCGATACCTACTTGGACACGGACGACTGGCGAATCCATCGTGCGGGTTACGCGTTGCGTATCCGATCGGAATCCGGGAAATCGGAAGCGACTCTCAAGTCGCTTCATTCCGCCAGCACGGAGATGGCGGATCGCCGGGAATTGACCGAAGCGATGCAGAACCCCGAGAGCGAGTCGATTCGACAATCGATCGGGCCCGTGGGGATGCGCGTCCATGCCGTGAGCGGTGTGCACACCCTGCTCCCCCTCTTCGAAGTGCGCACTTCGAGGCAGCGATTCGCGGTACGCCGAAAAGACGAGGAGCGGCAACTGGGCGAGATCGCCCTGGATGAAACCGTCATCTCGCGCCCGCACGGCGAGCCCCAGTCGAGCATGCAGCGGATCGAGGTGGAGGCCCTCACGGAGGCCCACGAGCCGCTTCAGACGCTGGTCAAGACGCTGCGAAGCGACTGCGCACTCGAGGCGGCGACCGACTCGAAGTACTCGCAGGGTCTCAAGTCCGTCGGGTTGGCGCCTGGGCCGGCACCGGAATTCGGGCCGACGGCGGTCGAGCCGTCGATGTCCATCGTCGAGGTTGCGCTCGCAAACCTCCGCCGCTACCTGTCCGCCTGGTATCTTCACGAGCCCGGTGCCCGCCTGGGAGACGATCCGGAGGAATTGCACGATCTGCGCGTCGCCGGGCGCAGGTTGGATGCCGTTCTGCGCCAGTACCAATCCTCCCTATCCGCATCGCTTCTGGGGATTCGGCCAACCCTCAAGAGTGTATTGCGCGCGCTCGGTCCGGTGCGCGACCTCGACGTCGCGCTGAGTGAGCTGGAAACGTTCAGCCGCGAATTGCCGAAATCGGAGCGCCCTAGCGTCGAACCGCTGAGGCGGCATCTCGCTTCCGAGCGCACCCGGGCTCGCGCCCGCATGTTGAGCGTTCTCGATTCGATTCCGGTGCAGAAGAATCTTCAGGAATTGACGTCGCTGCTGTCCGCACCTTCTGCGCAATCGGAGCAGCCGGCGGCGGAGTCGGCGCTCGAAGCGGCGCCGAAATTGATCCGGCAACGCTATCGGAAATTGCGCAAGAGCGCCGATCTCCTGACGGCGGATTCCTCGATGGAGGCGTTTCACGAAGCGCGCGGCCACGTGAAGAAGTTTCGCTATGCGCTCGAGGCGGTCGCGACCATCTATGGGAAGCCGGCTGATGAGATGCTGCGATCGCTGCGCCGCTGGCAGGAGAAGCTCGGTGTGCAGCAGGACGCCGCCGTCGCGAGCCGCCGGCTAAAGGCCCTCGCCGGCGCACCGCCCAAGGGTATCCCGTCCGAAACCCTGTTCTTGATGGGGCGACTGGCCGAACATTATGCGGGCGAGGCCCTGCGGGCGCGCAAGCTCTACGCCAAGGGCTACCGAAAAATGCGCCGGAGATGGAGGAAGCTGCGGATGAAATTCGCGGATTCAGCGGTGAACGAGGCACCGAACGCTCCCGACTCCGGGCCGTGACTCGATGGACTTGTTGATCGTCCGACACGCGATTGCATTCGAGCGCGATCCCCATCGCTGGCGCGACGATGGCGCCAGGCCATTGACTCCGGAGGGGAAACGGCGAGCGCAAAAGGCCGCGGCCGGACTCAAGCGATTCACCAAGCCGCCCGATCGCCTGCTCACGAGTCCCCTGGTTCGCGCCCGCCAGACGGCGCAGATCCTGACGGAAGTTGCCGGCTGGCCGCTGGCCGAGGAAGCTTTCGAACTCTCGCCCGAGGAGGCCCCGCAGGCGCTCCTGACGCTCCTCGGCAAGGATCGCAGCCCGTTGGTTGCGGTCGTCGGCCATCAACCCGGCCTCGGCCACCTGCTCAGCGCCTGCCTGCTCGAACAGAGCCGCAATCTACCCATCGACCTGAAGAAGAATGCGGTTGCATGCCTGTCGTTCCCGGGCGCCGCACGCGCCGGACGCGGGGCGCTCAAGTGGCTCGCAACTCCGCGCCTGCTGCGCGCGCTGCGAAGCGATTGAAGCAGCCTGCGACCTCGTCGAGCATGCGGCCCGGGTGAGGCCGGGCCGCATTTTCACGGTCAGTGAGACACCTTTTGGACGGCCGGTAGTTTCGCACTGATCGCCGACACACCATCCACGCCCGCAATCTTGCAGATCGGGTGGGAGAAGTCGTTCGGCAAACTGGGCACCGGAACGAGCGTCATATAATTGATATTGTCGTCGCCGTTGGCGCTCACACCCGCCGGTACAAAGTCGAGATTGAGTGTATGACGCGTGCGCCATGCGATGTTGTGATCCGCACAGGAGGTGTCGCCGCTCACCCCAATCGCGCCGATGAGCACACCCTTGGAGTTGTAGAGCGCAAGGCCGCCGCCGAAGACGTTCACGCCGCCGATCCGGTGGCCTACCATCGGATCGTCATCCTGGCCGAAGTCGGACGCCGGGCCACGATAGGCGACTGCCGTATCGACGGGGTTGCTGTGCTGGAGTCCGTAGAGCGTACCTCCAGGCTGCACCGCCGCGTACAAGTCCGCGGTCGACAAGGCCAGGCCCGGCAGGCTGAAGGCATTGGCGGTGTTGGCTTTTTGCGCGGAGATCGCGCGGCTCCCAGGCCATTGCGACCCGCGATTCGCACCGGTGAAAGCGACTTCGCACACCACGCCGTCGCGATTCACCACGGTGCCCCACATATCCAGGTTGAAGCCGCCGTTGCTTTGATCCCTCGCGCTCTCGAGCGCCGTCTGAAGCTGGTGGTGACTCGGCAGACCCGCGCATGACTGGTCCTCGTCCGCGACCGCCGCGGCACACGCCAGGCTCAATGTAAACCCGATAGCCAAAACTGCTCTGGTCGAACAATCGAACATGGGGACTCTCCTAGTGATTATTGCTTGTTGTATCGCGTCGGCAGGAATCTTGGATCTCGCGACGCGAAATACCGGGGCGGCCTGAACTATAGTCAGCATGGCGGGCAATCGCAAACGGACTCACTCCGGATTGGTCGGTCCGCTCGCCTGGTGCACGCCGGAGCGCTCCCGAGCCGCGCGCGGATTTGCGGACGCACGCTCGTAGTGTAAAGTCCACCGCACTTGGAAAAGCGTTCGCGCTTGGAAAAGCGTTTGTTCCGCACCCGTGCGGATTTACAACAATTAAGGGGTGTTATGCGTATCAACATGATTGTATTGGCATTGTCCATGGCCCTCGGTTCGACGGCTGCGTTTGCAGATCTCGAGCCGTGGAAGGACTATACGGTGAGCGACGCGGTGTGGCAGGTCACGACCATCAAGGTGCACTCGAACATGGACGACGCCTATCTCGAGGGTCTGAAGAAAACCTGGGTGGCATCGAACGAAGTCGCGAAAAAGCTCGGCCAGATCGAGGAATACCATATCTATCGCAGCGATCTCGGCGAGAGCGGCAGCTTCAATTTGCTGCTCGTCGTCAAGTTCAAGAACAACGAGATGCTGGCGCCGAGCAAGGCTCGCTATGAGGCCTTCATGAAAGAGTGGGGCGAGGAGCGCAACAAGAAGACCACCGACATTGCACAGCACGCCTATCCGGCGATGCGTGACATCACCGGCGATTACAACATGCGCGAGATCACCATCAAGTAACAAGCAATAGGGGTCACCCGCAGAGAGGCGCTCGTCGGAGCGTCGACGATCGCCTCTCTTTTCAATAGATCCGGTTAACCCAGCGCTGGCTTGATTTCTTCGGCCGCTTGTAGCCCGTCTCCTCCTGACGCGGCGGCAATTCGATTTCGATTGGATGCAGGTCCTTGTACGGCACCTGCGTGAGCAGATGCGCGATGCAGTTCAAACGCGCTCTCTTCTTGTTATCCGCATCGATGATGAACCAGGGTGTCCTCTTGCGATCCGTGTACTCGAGCATGACGTCCTTGGCTTTCGAGTACTCGACCCAGCGCTTGCGTGCCTCGAGGTCCATCGGGCTCAGCTTCCAGCGCTTGATGGGGTTTCGCATGCGCTCGGCGAAGCGACGTTCCTGCTCTTCATCGCTCACCGAGAACCAGTACTTGACCAGCAGGATATCCGATCGCACGAGCATATTCTCGAACAGAGGACAGGAGCGCAGGAATTCGCGGTAATCGTCATCGCTGCAAAAGCCCATGACGCGCTCGACGCCGGCACGGTTGTACCAGCTGCGGTCGAACAGCACGATTTCCCCGGCAGCGGGCAGGTGCGGCACGTAGCGCTGAAAATACCACTGTGAGCGCTCGCGCTCGGTGGGAGTGCCCAACGCCACTACGCGGCAGACACGGGGATTGAGGCACTCGGTGATGCGCTTGATGACGCCGCCCTTGCCGGCGGCGTCCCGACCCTCGAACAGGACGCAGACCTTCAGTCCCCGCAGACGCACCCACTCCTGCATCTTCAGTAATTCGAACTGCAGGCGCACGAGCTCGTCGACGTATTCGTACTTCCTGGGGCGGATCGTCGGCGGCTTGGCATCGCCGAGAATCTCCCAACGCCCCTCCAGGAGCGCTATTTCCTCGGCGTCGCGTCGTAGCTCGCCGCCGACGCCATCGGTGGTTGCATTCCGGTTGTGGCCGGTGGTGTTCCTGCTCCGGCTTTTCATTCGCATTGAGCTCCGCCATCAGATCTTCGACACGCCTGAACCGCGGCCCATTCTCCCGGTGTCGGCGACGGTATGCAAACTCGTGCTCTCGCGGTACGAAGGGCGACGGGAGTGCCGCCGCGCCGATCCGCTCAATGGAAATTGCGCGATTCGACCACCAGATCGCCGAGCATTTCCGAAAGATTCGTCAGGCGCCGCGCGATCACGTGCAGCACGTCGCCCTCGCGTTGCAGCTTGCCGCGCACCTCGAGCAAGCGGGACTCGAGCAGCGCCGCGCGCTGCGCCGTTGCGACGCGCTCCCACACGATCAAATTCACATAGCCGAGCTCATCCTCCATGGTGACGAAGGTGACGCCGCCGGCGCTGCCTGGCCGCTGCCGCGTAATGACCAACCCCGCCGTCGTGACCATTCGGCCATTCGGTTGATCCCACAGCTGCTGTGTGGGCATGACGCCTCGTTTCTCGAGCTTGTCCCGCAGCAACGCCAGCGGGTGACGCCGCAGCGTCAATCCCGTACTCGCGTAATCGGCGACGATATCGTGAGCCTCGTGCGGCGCGCGCAGCAGCGGAATACCCTCAGGGGGCACTGTTTGCGCCGGCAGCAACGGCAGCACCCGCTCCACCCCGCTCACCTGCCAGACCGCCCGATGCCGGTGTCCGACCAAGCCCTCGAGCGCATCGCTCGCGGCGAGCGCCTCGAGATCGCGGCGATCGAGTGCGGCGCGTTCGGCGAGATCGGCGATGTGGCTGAAGGCGCCCGCCGCCCGCGCGCCGAGCAGTCGACTCGCGCCCTCCTGAGATAAATGCTTCACCAGCCGCAACCCCAGCCGCAGCGCCGGACGCCCATCGGTCTGCCGCTCGAGCGTGCAATCCCAGTCGCTGAACGCGACCGCAATCGGGCGCACCTGCACACCGTGTGCACGCGCATCGCGCACCAATTGCGCCGGTGCGTAAAAGCCCATCGGCTGACTGTTGATGAGAGCGGCGCAAAATGCGGCCGGCTCGTAATGCTTCAGCCAGGCGGATGTATAGACCAGGAGCGCGAAGCTCGCCGCGTGGGACTCCGGAAAGCCATAATCGCCGAACCCCAAGATCTGATTGAATATCTGATGCGCAAAGCTTTCGGGATATCCTCGCTCGCGCATGCCGTCGATCAATTGGCGCTGGAAGGGCTCCAAGCCGCCCTTGCGCTTCCAGGCCGCCATGGCGCGACGCAGCCGGTCGGCCTCGCCGGGTGAGAAGCCGGCCGCCACGATGGCGAGCTGCATGACTTGTTCCTGAAAGATCGGCACCCCCAAAGTGCGCTTGAGCACCGACTCGACGGCTGCGCTCGGATAGCTCACTTCCTCTTCCTGATTGCGCCGGCGCAGGTAGGGATGCACCATCTCGCCCTGAATCGGGCCCGGGCGCACGATCGCCACTTCGATGACGAGGTCGTAGAAATTGCGCGGCCGCAAACGCGGCAGCATGGCCATCTGGGCCCGCGACTCGATTTGAAAAACGCCGGTGGTGTCCGCGCGGCAGATCATGTCGTACACCGACGTGTCCTCGCTCGGCACCGTCGCAAGATTGAGCTCTCCCCGAAGCGCGGACGAACCGCCGAAATCGTTGATCAAACGAAATGCGCGGCGGATCGCACTCAGCATCCCAAGCCCGAGCACATCCACTTTGAGCAGCCCCAGCGCATCGAGGTCGTCCTTGTCCCACTCGATGACCGTGCGTTCGGGCATCGCCGCATTCTCGATGGGCACCAGCTCATCCAAGCGGCCGCGCGCGATGACGAAGCCGCCGACGTGCTGCGAAAGATGGCGCGGAAAGCCCAGGATCTCCGCCGTGAGCGCCATGAGGCGGCGCGTTCTGGGATCTTGCGGATCAAAGCCTGCGGCGCGGATGCGCTCGGGATCGATGCGTTGGCCATCCCACCACTGCATGCCGCGCGCGAGCCGATCGACTTCGCTCAGATCGTATCCCAATGCCTTGCCGACGTCGCGCAGGGCGCTGCGGGGCCGGTAGCAGATGACGGTGGCCGCCAGAGCCGCGCGTTCGCGACCATACTTGCGATATATGTATTGGATCACCTCTTCACGGCGCTCGTGCTCGAAATCGACGTCGATATCGGGCGGCTCGTTGCGCTCCTTGGAAATGAAGCGCTCGAACAGCATCGCCATGCGCGAGGGATCCACTTCGGTGATCTGCAGGCAATAGCAGACCACCGAGTTGGCCGCCGAGCCCCTGCCCTGACAGAGGATGTTCTGCGAGCGGGCGTACTGCACGACATCGTGCACGGTGAGAAAGAACGGCTCGAACTTGAGCTCGGCGATCAAGCGCAATTCGTGCTCGATCGCTTCGCGCACGGCGTGGGGTGCGCCTCCCGGCCAGCGTTTGAGGCAGCCGCGCTCCACCAGGGTACGCAGATGACTCGCCGGGCTTTCGCCCACGGGCACGATCTCCTCGGGGTATTCATAGCGCAGCTCATCGAGCTTGAAGGTGCAGCGCTCCGCGATTTCGAGCGTTTGCGCGAGCAACGCCGGCGGATAGAGCTCCTGCAGGCGCGGCAAAGGTCGCAGGTAACGCTCGCCGTTCGGAAACAGCCTCATTCCTGCGCGCTCGAGCGGGGTATTCAAGCGAATCGCCGTCAGTACGTCCTGCAAAGCGCGGCGGCTGCGTCGATGCATGTGCACGTCGCCGGCGGCAACTTGCGGCAACTCGAGCGCCTTACCCAGCGTCCCGAGGAGTTCCAAGCGGCGCGCGTCGAACCCGCCGGTCAGCAATTCCACGCCGATCCACAAGCGTCCGGCGAAGCGCTCGCGCAGCCAACGGCCGTCCTCGACGTGCTGCGGCAGCGCCGCCCTGCCGGCGCGCGGCAGCCAAACGATCAAGCATCCGTCGAGGGCGTTCTCGAGGTCCGTGCGCTCGAGTGCGTAGCTGCCCTTGGCGCTGGCGCAGCGTGCACGACTGATCAAGCGGCTCATCGCCCCGTAGCCCGCCCGATCGGTTGCGAGCGCCACGAGTTTCAGCGCATCGGCACAGTGGAGTTCCGTGCCGATGATGAGCGGCAGATCCTGCCGCTTGGCGGCGACGTGCGCACGCACCACACCCGCGAGCGAACATTCGTCGGTCAGGGCGAGCGCCCGATAGTCCAAGTACTTGGCTTGTTCGATCAGCTCCTCGGGCTGCGAAGCGCCGCGCAAGAAAGAGAAATTGCTCAAGGCATGCAGTTCGGCGTACATGATCCAGGAGCCGGCTCAAGCAAACACACCGTGCAAATACCAGCACTGCGACCGCCGTTCCTGGAAAACCCACAGCCGCGCGCCGCCCGTTTGCCGCGCGATGTAGTAATCGCGTGCAACATCGTTGCCGTCCCACCAGCCGCTCTCGATCCGTTCCGGGCCCTGCTCGAGCATCAAATCACTCTGCCGCAGCTGCTGCACTCGGGGTGCCGCGAGCATGACCGGCGTATCGAGCAGCCATACGGGCCGCGGCATGTCCTGCTCGGGTATTTCCCGATGAGCCATCGGACCACGCGCCCGCAGGGCGCAGTCCAGCGAGAGTGCATGGACCCGCTGCCACGCCGCCTCGGGCCGATGTTCCGCAATCGAGCACAGACCGTAAACCGCTTCCTCGCCGAGCCGCGCGCGCAAACGCTCCACCAATTGCGGCACCGTATCGCCGCCGCCGGCGATGCCAAGGGGAGCGAAGACATCGAGCGAACCGGCCGGGAGCGGCCGCAGGGTAGCTGATAGGAGTTCCATGCCTCGAACCGGCGCCGCAAGTTCCAGCCGGGACAGCTTCTGGCTCACGACGTCCGTCAAACGATGACGCTCACCCGTGATGCTCGCGAGCCCCACACGGACTCGCGTGGCAGGCCGAGCACGATGCTTCAGCCTCAATTCCAAGGCCTGCACGCCCGCCTGCCGCTTGCGAAGAAATCGCGCGCAGCGCTCGAGCGGCGGCTCGAGCGCCTTGAGCAAATACGCGACAGTTTCGATCTCCATCTCGAAATCGCAGCGCTCGCGAAACCGTTCGCGCGGCACGAACGCCCTGCGCGGCGCAGCTTGCCGCGTCAGCGCGATGTCCAGGTCGAGCACTGCGGCAGGACTGAAGCGCCGCGCCACGCCGGAGCGCGGCAGACGCAGCAATTCACCCACGCGGTTCACGCCCATGGCGCGCAGGGTGTGCAGCCGCTCCGCATCCCAGGACGTGCAAGCAATGGGCAACTCCGCCAGTGCACCCGCCAACAAGCCGGGATCTTCGATGAGTACCCGCTTACCGGCGCGGGCGAACCACAACGCCGCCAGAGACGAGGGTGCCGTCGCGCTGTGGGCACGCAGTTTCAGCCCATCCCAAGCGGCATCGATGTCTGTGTGCAACGCTGCGAGCGAACCGAACAACTTCACGCTGCCTTTGATCTCCAGCAACAAGGCGTTGGGCATTTCCATGCTGACCAGCGAAGTGAATTGCTGCGCATGCAGACAAAGGCGCTGGAGTACGGCGGCTGAGTTTTCGATCTCGGCAAGCGCGGGGAACACCGCCGCATACCACAGATGTTTCGGACGCGATCGACTGACGGGCGGCGGCGCAGCAGTTGCAGGCGAAGACGGGGGCGCAGTCGCCGGGTTGTGTGCAGGCGGAGGTGCATACGCAAATAAATCCGCCGTCGCGAACCTCCCCGCACGCGACTTCATGACACTTGCCCGACGGGACCCGGCCGGCCGCCTTGCACCTTGAGCAGCTCCAGATGCGGCTCATGCTCACCCTGAGTCAGCAACAAACGTAAGGCGGCTGGCGAGGACTCGAACCGATGCCGCTCGGGACGAAACAGTATGCCGAGCGCACCGCCCGCCTCGGCCGCCAATTTCAGACGCCGTAACCATCGATCATCGGTACCCTTCAGCCATAGCAATACCGCTGCGCAGACTCCCGAGCTCAACGCCTGCTCGGCAGCCCACAGCGCTTCTGTCGCGGTGCTCGGCCGCACCACCAACAAGCGGCGCAGTTCAATTCCCTGCTGCGCTAAGGAGGGGGCATAAGGCTCATGGGGCGGCGCAATCCACACCAGCCACGGAGGCTCACCGTCCGTCTTGCGCTGACTTTCCACCAGAGCCGGCAAAAACAGCTGAACTTCACCGAGGCCGGCCGCATCGAGCAGCACCTCGATGAGCGAGGCCGCCGGCCATCCACCGCCCGGCAAGCGGGCATCGAGCGAGCTTCGACCGGTGGACCAAACCGGACGAGATGAAGACGGGCGGAGTCCGGCCGAAGCGTCTTTTAACTTCCAGACACGCGCATCGGCCAACAGATCCGCAAGCGCCACCGAATCATCGATAGTCTCACGCGGCATCCACGTCTTTACCGCGACGAAGCACCCCAACCACCACTCCTTCGATGATCATGGGCTGTTCTTTGAGATCGATACGAATGGGCTGGAAATCGGTATTTTCAGGCAGCAGCCACACGATCGAACCTTCTTGCCGATAGCGCTTGACGGTCACTTCGCTTTCCAGGCGGGCAACCACGATTTGGCGATTGCGCACTTCGGGAGTGCGATGCACGGCGACCAGATCGCCATCCAAAATCCCCGCATTTTTCATACTCATGCCCTGCACCTTCAGTAAGTAGTGCGGCTGCGGTTGAAATAATTGCGGATCGATTTGATAGCGCGATTCGATGTGCTCTTCGGCCAAGATCGGGCGGCCGGCAGCGACCCGGCCGATGAGCGGCAAGCCCAGTTGTTCCCGCAGAATATCTTTGAGCTGAATGCCGCGCGAAGCACCCGGAATCAGATCGATGACGCCCTTGCGCTGCAAGGCGCGCAGGTGCTCCTCCGCAGCATTGGGAGACCTGAAGCCGAGGGTGCGGGCGATTTCCGCCCGCGTAGGGGGCATACCGTTTTCAGCAATGGCGTCTTGAATGAGCCTGAGGATCTGAGTTTGGCGGGGTGTGAGGTCCGACATGCATCACCTGTATATGTAGCCAGTATCTGTTATTATATACAGCCGATCGTCGGTGGCAAGTGGTCCGAGGAGGATATTTGCCTGGAGCGACCCATCGAGGTGCACAGAATGACCCGTCGGCCGCGCCGCGGCGAGCGCTCTCAACGATCCACCGCTGGGCAACCGCGATACGCCCGGCGCGCGGCGTTTGACGGGCGCGCGTGCATTTGCACAGCACCGTCATCCGCGCACGTCGGCCTCGGGAGAATCCGTGGGCAAATCGAAGTCACGAAAGCCATCCGCATCGAGCTTCGCCCGGCGCTTATGGCTCCCCCGCCGTGCTCGGGCGATCTTCACCATCGCGACTGCACGGCATGGCGGCTCGTCGGCGAAAGAAATGCCTGGATCGATAATAAAGATAGTCGCGCCAAACGCGGCGCCGATGCGAATCAGGAAAAGCGCACCTGAGACCATGCGACTAAGGACTAATGGTTGACCGGCTGTAAAACTTACATGCTTACGCGAATTCTTAACGGCGATTTAATTCTGCGTATCCAAAGTAGGGCAAAATCGTCGTGTAGAACAGACAAAACGCGCTTTTCAGTTGCAATCGCGGCGCGAATTTGGCTTGATGTGCGACTGTGTTGCAACGCATTCGAGCCCGACACCGCGACTGGGCCCGTCTGTGACGACACGTCGGACTTTCCGCAACGAATGAATTAACAACCCTAGGGGAATTTTATGAACTTTTCTACGACACTGAAGGCCTCTGCGGCCGCGGCCTGCCTCATCGCATTCGCAGGATGCACGGACCTGAAGCCGATTCAAGCGCAGATCGACGATCTCAAGTCACAGGTGAGCAAGCTGCAGAGCGACGTGGCGAAGAACGCGAGCGATACGGCTGCCGCCATGGCCGCCGCGCAGAGTGCCCAATCGGCCGCCTCGGGCGCGCAGAGCACCGCGAACCAAGCCCTGTCGACGGCCCAGCAGAATTCGACGGCCATCGAAGCGATCAACGAGAAGATCGATCGCATGTTCAAGAAGTCCGTGTCGAAGTAATACGAGCATTCCATGCGCGCATGAAACGCCGCGGTTCAGCCGCGGCGTTTTTTTGGGCGTTTTTCCGGCAATTCGCGCCTGAAATCACCGCGCGGCGGTGGTCTCGGGCGTGACCCAGCGGTCGACCGAGATGCGTGTCGGCGTGCCGTCGGCTTGCTGGAATACGCGCTCCGCCGTGTCCCAATCGATGATCACCCGGCGCTGTGCGGTGGCCGCCACGATGCTGCGGGTGAGCGCCGTCAAGTCCTCCACATCCTTCGGATCCATGCCATCCAAGGGATGATGCACCTCGAGATACAAGGCGCCGTCGACCCAACCGGTCTTGATGCGCTGATTGACGATGCGCACCGCCATGCCGAGCGGCACTTCCGCAAAGAGATGTTCGATGTCTTCCGGGTACAGGCGGATACAGCCGTGCGTGATCTGCATGCCGACGCCGACCGGCTTGTTGGTACCGTGAATCAAATAAGATCCGTGCGTAATTCCCAGGCGCATGGCGTATTCGCCCAACGGATTGTCCGGGCCCGGAGGAATGAACGCCGGAAGAATGTCGCCGTCGTCCTTCAGATGCGTTTCGCGCACCGACTTCGGCGGATACCAGACGGGATTGCGTTCCTTCTTGACGATGCTGGTCACTCCCAGCGGCGTCTTCCAATCCATTTTGCCGACGCTGATGGGATACGCTTCGACCCGAGTGCCATATTGATCGGCGCGGAAGTAATACAAGCGCCCATCCGGCAGATTCACCACGATGCCGGTACGCGGAACGTCCGGCAGCAGGTGCTGCATCGGCAGACGAATGACGGTCCCCGCACCCGGTATCCACGTGTCGACGCCCGGATTCGCCATCACGATTTCGTCGAAGCCCAGGTGGTATTGGCGGGCGATGTCGGGCAGCGTGTCTTTCTGCTCAGATTCGGTCTGGCCCGCATCGCCGATCATGTCCTGCCCGGGCGCCAGCGGATAATCCTCCGCATGGGCCGCGCCGGCGAGCAGCCCCATCAGCAAAAACCACCGCGTCTTACGCATAGTTCACCGCAATCAATAGCGGATGAGCGCCGAGCCCCAGGTGAATCCGCCGCCGAAGGCCTCCAGTAACAATAGCTGACCGCGCTTCACGCGGCCATCGCGTATCCCCGTATCGAGTGCCAACGGTACCGAGGCGGCGGAGGTATTGCCCTGATCGTTGATCGTCACGATGACCCGTTCCATCGGCAAGTCCAGCCTTCTGGCGATCGCCTCGATGATGCGGATGTTTGCTTGATGCGGGATCAACCAGTCAAGTTGGTCCTTGGTCACATTGTTCGCATTGAGTGTCTCGGTCACCAGCTGGCCGAGGGTATTGACCGCGACTTTGTATACTTCATTCCCTTTCATCTGCACCCCAGCCCTGCCCTCACGCACCAGGTGAAAGCCCTTGGACACGCCGTCCGGGTACATCAACAGATCCTTGTAGCGGCCGTCGGAGTGCAGACGGGTGCTGATGATTCCCGGTTCGGCCGAGGGCTCGAGGATCACCGCGCCGGCGCCGTCGGCGAACAGCACGCAGGTTCCGCGATCGTTCCAATCGACGATTCGCGTCAGAGTCTCTGCACCGACGACCAGAGCGCATTTCGCTTCGCCCAGGCGGACAAACTTGTCCGCCACGCTCAATGCATAGACAAAACCCGTGCAGGCGGCCTCGAGGCTGAATGCCGGGCAGCCATGGTGAATGCCGAGCCGGTCCTGCAGCAGCGTGCCGACATTCGGAAACACGAGATCCGGGGTCGTAGTGCCGACGCAAATCAGATCGATGTCCGCGCCGGTGACTCCCGCCGCCACCATCGCCCGGCGCGCCGCGTGCTCCGCAAGATCCGTCGTGGTCTCCCCTTCCGCAGCCACGTGGCGGCGCTCGATGCCCGTGCGGGAGCGAATCCACTCATCGCTCGTGTCGACCAGACTCTCGAGGTCCGCATTGGTCAAGATCTTCTCCGGCAAGAAGCTGCCGGTACCGGCGATGCGTGAATACATTGCGTTCCCTCGAGCCTAGGAGCCCAGCCGTTCTGCGATTCTCGCCGGTACGCCGTTGCGCGCTTCGAGTACCGCGACTTCGATGGCGCGCTGAAAGCCGAACACATCGGCGCCGCCGTGACTCTTGATCACAATGCCCCGCAATCCGACCATGGTAGCGCCATTGTATCGCCTGGGATCCAGGCGCGTTCGCAGCGCCCGCAAGCTCGGCCGAGCCGCCAGGGCGCCCAACTTGCGCGCCGCGTTGCGCGTGAACTCCTCGCGCAACGTATCGGAGATCAAACGGGCGGCGCCTTCCATGGTCTTCAGAGCCACGTTGCCGGTAAAGCCGTCGGTGACCACGACGTCGACTTGGTCGGAAAATATGTCGTGGCCCTCGACGAAGCCGACATAGTTGATGTCGGTGGCCGACATCAGCACGTGGGCAGCCTGGACGGTCTCGTTGCCCTTGATCTCCTCCTCGCCGATATTGAGCAAGCCGACCCTCGGCCGCTCGTGAGCACCCTCGAGGTCCGCCGCCAAAATCGATCCCATCACCGCAAACTGGCACAGCTGCGCGGGCGTGCAAGTCGCATTGGCACCCAAATCGAGCATGTAGGTGTGGCCGCCGCGGGACGGAATGAGCGACACGATCGCCGGCCGCTCGACCCCGGGCAGCATCTTGAGGACGAAGTGCGCCATCGCCATCAGAGCCCCCGTGTTGCCGGCGCTCACACAGGCGTCGGCTTCCTGCCCCTTGACCAGGTCGAGGGCGCGGCGCATGGAGGAGTCCTTCTTGCGACGCAGAGCCTCGCGCGGATGATCGCTCATTTCCACGACTTCGGCCGCGAACAGGCAATCGAGATTGTCGGGCTTGGCGGCACCTGCGCCCGCGGGCGGGCTCTGCGCCAATTGGCGCTCCAGATCGGCTTGGCGCCCCGTCAGCGTGAAGCGCACATCGGGGAATTCGCGCGCCGCCGCGAGGGCCGCCGGCACGCAAACGGACGGCCCGCGATCGCCCCCCATGGCGTCGATGGCAATATGGAGCAGCGCCGACACGGGTGTGCGTCAGGATCCTGGGCGAGCGACGACCATGTCGCCGGCCGGACCGTTGGAGCTTATTCTTCGGCCGCCGCCGCGTCCGCCTTGGTCTGAAGTACCTTGCGGCCGCGATAGAATCCTTCTCGCGAGATGCGATGGCGTGAATGGGTTTCCCCGCTCTTCGCGTCGATCGACACCGCCGGTATTGCGAGGGCTGAGTGGGAACGGTGCATGCCGCGCTTCGAGGGGGTCTTTCTGCTTTTTTGAACTGCCATGAGTGCTGTGTCCTATCAAGTTTTCTTCAACAAATCCTGCAAAGCGCTGAACGGCCGGCGCATCTCGCCCGTTGGTTCGGGCGCGTCCACATCGGCGACGAGGGTCGGCGCGTGACCGCAATCCTGCGGTGCGCTGCATGTCGGGGCCAGCGGTAACGCCAACAACAGCTCCTCCTCCGCGAGTTCGCGCAGCGACACCCTGCCGCCGTGCATCTCATAGAGCTCCCGCTCCATGCTCGAACCGGCGGCTTCCTCGTCATCCGAAAATTCAATCTCGCTGCCGCCGCTCACCGGGAACGCGAAACCCTGCATGCAGCGCTGGCATATCAGCTGCGGCGTTGCGCGGATCGCAATGCTCGCCGCGGCCCGGCCCGAGGCAGCCTTCGAAAAGCCAAACCTCGCGGTCAATCGACCCGCGCTCTGCGCCAGCAAATCCTGCACGCGCGGCAACTCGCTCAACTCATAGACACGTTCGATCACCGCCTCCTCCTCAGCCAGGCGCGCGCAATCGACCAAGTCTGGCAAGCCGGCTGCCATGGGCCGCGTATAATAGGGCCCGCTTCCCCCTCTGTCAAAAATGAATCTGGTGCAAGTCATTGTTTTTGAAGTCTCCGCCAGCGCTCATATTAGCGTCCACCTCGAGCTATCGGCGCGAGCTGCTGGCACGGGTGTATGAGCCCTTCGAATGCCGTGCACCCGGCGTGGACGAGCTCCGCCGCGAGCGGGAATCGGCACTTTCCATGGTCACGCGGCTCGCGCTCGCCAAGGCGCGCAGCGTCGCCGTGCAATCCCCCGACGCCTGGGTCATCGGCTCCGACCAAGCCGCGGTGCTCACGAATGGCGCCCAGGAACCCGTGATTCTCGGCAAGCCGGGCACCGCGGCGCGCTGCATCGAGCAGCTGAGAGAGGCCTCGGGTCAAACGATCACCTTTCTCACCGCGGTCGCGCTGGCGCGCGGTCGCGACGACTCCGCGTTCGAGTTCCTCGATAAGACCCGCGTCACATTTCGCGTGCTCGACGAGGCGACGATCGGACGCTACGTGGCGCGCGAGTCCCCGCTCGATTGTGCCGGCGGCTTCAAGTGCGAAGGCCTGGGGATCAGCTTGTGCGAATCCATCGAAAGCCTCGACCCCACCGCACTCGTCGGCCTACCCCTGATCCGACTGTGCGCCATTCTGCGGCAGGTCGGTTACCCCATCCCGTAATTGCGCGCCGCGCGGCAGCTCCTCAGCGCCCCGGGGCTACGCCTCAGCGCCGCGGGGCAACCTTGCGGCGGACGGTGCGCTGCGAAGGCTTGCGCTGCAGCGGTGTGATCTCGTCCAACACCGCGGCCAGCTCCGCCGGCAGCGGCGCGCTGACGTGAAAGGGGACTCCGGACCCCGGCCACTCGAATGCCACCGACTGCGCATGCAGAAATGTGCGCTTCAAACCGAACTGCTTGAACTTCGTATTGCGCTCGCGGTCGCCATATTTCTCATCGCCCAGAAGCGGGTGGCCCGCGAACGCCGCGTGGACGCGAATTTGGTGCGTGCGCCCTGTCGGAATGTCCACCTCCATCAAGGTCGCGAGGGGCCCGAAGAACTGCACCGGCTTGAACACGCTGACGGAGGATTTGCCGGCCGCGGCGACGCGCACGTGCCGTTCACCGTGCTGGCGGTTGTCCGTCGCAAGCGGCGCATCGATGCGCTTGGTCCCCAACTGCCAGCTTCCCGCGACCAGGGCCAGATAGGTCTTGTGCATGCCGGAATCTCGGATCAAGGCGTGCAGCGCGGTGAGCGTCGCCCGATCCCGGGCGACCAGCAGACAGCCGCTGGTGTCGCGGTCGAGGCGATGCACGAGCTCGAGGCTCTCGCGGCCGCGCGACGTGCGCAGCGCCTCGATCACGCCATAGCTCATGCCGCTGCCCCCGTGGACCGCAACGCCTGCCGGCTTATTGATGACGAGCAGGTGCTTGTCCTGAAAAATCACGGCCCGCTCGATCAGTTCGACCAGGCTGTGGGACGGGCGCCCCGGCTCCTCGCTGCTATCGATGCGTACCGGCGGCAGCCGCACCTCATCGCCGGTGGCAATACGGTATTCCGCATCCACCCTTTTTCGGTTCACCCGGACCTCGCCCTTGCGCAGCAGCCGGTAGACGCGGCTGCGGGGCACGGCCTTGAAGTGCCGCATGAGGAAGTTATCGATTCTCTGGCCCGCCTCCTCGGCGGTGATCGTGTGCAGAATCACGGGACTTTTCGCTCCCTGCAGTCGCGGAGCGGCGCTAAGTTCGGCTTTCATGGGCGGAAATCTTCGTTTCGGCAGTCTCTAAGATATTGATTACATTGACCCCTCGCGTCCCGTCGTGATAATGTGTCAAAGCCGTGTCAGGCGCTGAACCATTTTTTCGGAAAGGGCGGCGAATTCTTGGGCCCTTTGCATGAGTTGCCAAGTTGACACCGGTTTCGGTGACGCCCCCATCTTACGGGAGCGCCGCATATTAGTTGGTTCTGGATTTCCAGACCATCGCTCGGCCGATGAGAAAGCCGCACGCGAGCCCTCGCTTAAGCTCCTGCGTCTGAACAAGCGGTTAACCGAGAACAAGGCCCCGGGCTTGCCGTATATATTTTGGCAGAATTGGGTTGTATCGATGCCGATCGCGTGGCTCGCGATCGGTGCTGCCCTGTTCATGACCGCGACCATGGGTGTCGCGGCCCCGGCTTCTATTCTCAAACTCTCCTCGGCCCCTACCACATTAGTTGGGGCACATGAAAAGAATGCTCGTCAACGCAGTTCAAGAAGAAGAGCTGCGAGTCGCTCTGGTCGACGGTCAGAAACTCTACGACTTATCGATCGAGATCCCGTCCCGGGAACAGAAAAAATCCAATATCTATAAAGGCCGAATCACTCGCGTAGAACCGAGTCTCGAGGCTGCATTCGTCGAATACGGAGCGCAGCGCCACGGCTTCCTGCCGCTGAAGGAAGTCGCCAAGGAATATTTCCGCGCACAACCCGCAGCCGGCGGGCGCCTGAACATCAAGGACCTGCTGCAAGAAGGTCAAGAGTTGATCGTGCAGGTCGAGAAGGAAGAACGCGGCAACAAAGGCGCCGCGCTCACGACGTTCATCAGTCTGGCGGGCCGCTTCCTCGTGCTCATGCCGAACAACCCCCGCGCCGGCGGCGTGTCGCGCCGCATCGAGGGTGAAGATCGCGACCAAATGCGCGAGGCGATGAATGGACTGCAGATTCCCGACGGCATGGGCGCCATCGTGCGCACCGCGGGCGTCGGACGCTCCACCGAAGAGCTGCAGTGGGATTTGAACAACCTCAAGACCGCCTGGGATGCGATCGTCCAGGCGAATGACGGCCGGCCGGCGCCGTTTCTGATCTTTCAGGAGAGCGATGCCGTCACGCGCGGCTTGCGCGATTATTTCTCGGACGATGTCGGCGAATGCCTGATCGACCAGCCCGAGGCCTTCCAAAAGGCCCAGGAATACATGCAGCGGTTCATGCCGCCGGACGCGCAGCGCAAGCTCAAGCTCTATCAGGACCCGGTGCCGCTGTTCACCCGCTATCAGATCGAGAGTCAAATCGAGTCGGCGTATTCGCACAAGGTGATCCTGCCCTCGGGCGGGAGCCTCGTCATCGATCACACCGAGGCGCTGGTTTCGATCGATATCAACTCCGCGCGCAGCACGCGCGGCGGCGACATCGAAGCGACGGCGCGCAACACCAACCTCGAGGCGGCCGAGGAAATCGCGCGCCAATTGCGGCTGCGCGACATCGGCGGCCTCATCGTCATCGATTTCATCGACATGGAGTCCCAGGCGAACCAGCGCGCGGTCGAGGACATGCTGCGCGACGCGGTCAAGATGGACCGCGCCCGCATTCAGCTCGGGCGCTTGTCGCGCTTCGGATTGCTCGAGTTGTCGCGCCAGCGGCTGCGCCCGGCGCTCTCTGAAACCACCCACATCAACTGCCCACGCTGCAGCGGCATGGGCACGATCCGCGGCGTCGAATCAATGTCGCTCGCGCTGTTGCGTTTGCTCGGCGAAGAAGCCCGCAAGGAGCGTACCGGGCGTGTGATCGCGCAGGTTCCGGTGGATGTTGCCACCTACCTGATCAACGAGAAGCGTGATTGGCTCAACCAGATCGAGGCGCGCGACAAGGTGTCGCTGGTCATCGTGCCCAATCCGCATCTGCAAACACCGGCCTACAACCTGCGGCGGATTCGCGACGACGAGAAGGAGCTGCCGGAGAACACCACGGTCAGCTATCAGCTGGCGGACCAGCCGGTGCTCGATGACTCGAACATCGGCAATCGCGACAAGAAACCGCCGGGCGAAGCGCCCCTGGTGCCGAGCATATTGCCGACCTCGACTGCACCCATCGTTCCGATGCCGGTGCCCGAAGCGCCGGCCGCAGTGCCGGCGGCCGTGTCCCCGCAAGAAGGCGCGCTGGTGCGCTTCTGGAGATGGTTATTCGGCACCCGCTCGAGCGCCGCACCCGCGGCGACCGCAGCCCCGGCGCACCCGCACCGCGCTTCGCAGCGTGACGTGCGGCACGATCGATACCGCAGCGGCGGCGATCGGGATCGCAGCCGTGACCGCAACCGGGATGTGCGCCGCGACGGCCCGCGCGATCCGCGCCGTGACGGCCGCCCCCGCGGCGACCGCCATGAGGGAAGTCCGCGGCGCGCCGAGGGCGCAACGCCGCCGGAGCGAAACACGCCGCGCAGCGATGCGCCGCGAGCCGATCAAGCGGGCGCCCGCGCTGAGGCGCCACGCGCCGACAGCGCGCGCGGCGAGGGCGCACGCAGCGAGCCTTCGCCTCGCAGTGAAGCGCCGGGCCGCAATGCCGAACAGTCGTTTCGTCCCGAGGGAGGCGATCGGTCGCCGAACGATCGTCCGGAGCGCAGTGGGCGCAGTCGACGGCGGCGCGGCCGTGGCCGGCGCGACGGCGGCGAGGGCACCGGGAACGGTCAAGCGCAAGCGCAGACATCGGATGGAAATTCGCCCGCGGGCAATGGCGGCCGCGGTTCGGAACCTGCGCCGCGATCGGACTTCGCGTCGCCAACGAGCCTACCATCGGCGCCGAGCGCACCGCCGGCCCCGAGTGCAGCGGCATTTTCCCCGAGCGCTGCACCCGCGCCCTCCTTCGCGGAAAGCCCGCGGGAGCGCCCCGCGGCCCCTCCCATGTCCGAGGCGCCGCCACGAACGGGCGAACCCCCGCCCTCGAGTGCCGGCGGCGAGAACAAGTACGTCGTGTGGTCATCCGCCCCGAGCGATGTGCCGCGCAGCGGTCCCGACGATCGGTAGCCGCAGAGCGTAATTCAGGTGTCGCCGCGCACGAATCCCGGGGCGGGGTCCGTGTGCAGGCGAAATCTCAAGGCTGCGGTCACGCCGAGCAATGCCACGGCGATGCCGCGGAGCACGGCGATCGCCGCGCCGCTGAGCGGCGCTTCGAAGCTGGTAGTCAGCGCAGGATGCCTCAGCAGGAAGAACAGGCTGCTCAAGACCAGGGCCGTCAGCACGTAAGCGCCGGTCCACGCGCAACGCTCGCCGGCGCGTAAGCGGCGATGCAGGGGCGCAGGTCCGCGAGCGCCGCCGCGCAGACCGTAGAGCACGATGGCCACGATCAAAATCAGCCCGAGGAGCGAGCTGGCATCCTGCATCAACCGCGCACCCATCAAATGATGTCGTCCCACCTGAACCATCGACTCATCGAGCACGGGCAGCATGCGCACGCCGCGCGCGCCCTCATGGGTGAATGCGTCCCACACCAAGTGCGTGACCGCCCCGGCCAGCACACCGCAAGCGGCCAGGAGCCACTGTAGAGGGCTCGAGTAGTCCGCCGGTGCCGCAAACGGCCGCCAGCGCACATACGCCGCATTGGGAAGAAGTTCCATCAAGGGCGCCTTGAGCAGCCGTTGAAAGACCCAGAAGGTGGTCAATCCCACCGGCAGAGCGAAGGTCAACAGGCTGACTACGCTATGGGTCTCGAACCTCGTCGGTCGCCACGGCATGAACCAGCCAAAATCGGGAACCATGCTGCCGATGACCGTGGCGGACAGCAATCGCCAGCGCGCAAGGGAGCGGGAAAACGGCAGAACGGCCGCGGCGTGTGAAATGGTAAACGGCATCAAATACCTGGGTTGTCATAAAAATGTCATGTCACGGAACTATAAATCGACCGGCTAAAGAATAACTCGTCCGCGACACCCCGCGACTTCAAGCCAATTCATGGATTCGGTGACACTATGGCCAATCTCGACGCGACCATGCCGGGGCCGGTGGCCTCACCCCTCATTGGACACAGGCCGAGTCCTTGGTTCAATGTCCTCGCAGGCGTAATCGTCGTCACCGGCATCATATACGCAGGAGTGCACTTGGCGGACGACTTGTCGGTGGTCCGCTCTACGCGAGCGTACCCCTTCGTTTTGCTCGGTATTGCCCTGTTCATCGCGCTCGGATTCGAGTTCGTCAACGGCTTCCATGACACCGCCAATGCCGTCGCGACCGTCATCTACACCCATTCGCTGCCGCCGAATTTTGCGGTGGTCTGGTCCGGCACCTTCAATTTCCTGGGCGTGCTGGTCTCGAGCGGTGCCGTGGCCTTCGGCATCGTTTCGCTCCTGCCCGTCGAATTGATTCTGCAAGTCGGCAGCGGGGCCGGCTTCGCCATGGTGTTTGCCTTGCTGATCGCGGCGATTCTCTGGAATCTCGGCACCTGGTATTTCGGCCTGCCCGCATCGAGTTCCCACACCCTGATCGGTTCGATCATGGGCGTCGGTCTCATGAACCAACTGATGGCGGGAAACACCGGAACGAGCGGGGTCGATTGGAGCCAGGCTGCAAAGATCGGCGAGTCGCTGCTGTTTTCGCCCCTCATCGGCTTCAGCGCCGCCGCGCTCCTGATGTTGATCGCCAAGGCCCTCATCCCCTCCCCCGCCTTGTTCCAGGAACCGAAAGGCAACCAGCCGCCGCCGCTGCTCATTCGGGGACTGCTCGTCCTCACGTGCACGGGCGTGAGCTTTGCGCATGGCTCGAACGACGGGCAGAAAGGCATGGGTCTCATCATGTTGATCCTCATCGGAACCGTGCCCACCGCCTACGCGCTCAATCGCACGATGCACGAGGAGGACGTC
Source organism: uncultured Gammaproteobacteria bacterium (assembly GCA_963801865.1). Classification (GTDB taxonomy): domain Bacteria; phylum Pseudomonadota; class Gammaproteobacteria; order Steroidobacterales; family Steroidobacteraceae; genus Bog-1198. Next base: position 56,386 of record CAWDGY010000007.1, read on the forward strand.
GCCAAGTTCGTGGCCATCTCGGCGCAGGCGCAAACCGCGCTGCAGCGCTACGGCAACGCGGCGGCTCCGGCGGACGCGCACGCCGCCGCCGTCGAGATCGTGCGCACCCGCTCGATCAGCGCAGCCACCGTCCCGGCTCTGGCTGAATTGAGCGCGACGATTGCCGCGGAAGTGGAGAGATATCAATCGCTCGCCAGGGTGCCTGCCGATGCCATGGTCAACATTCGCAATGACATGTATTTGGTGAGCGAGGGTCTACGCTTGCTCGGCAAGTCGAAGGGCATCGCAGTCTCCGCAGGCGATCAGAAGACGCTCGCCGACTACAAAAAGCAGCTCGACAATTCCACCAAGTTCATTCCGACGTGGGTGAAGGTCGCGGTCGCGATTGCCCTGGGCCTCGGCACCATGATCGGCTGGAAACGGATCGTCGTGACGGTGGGGGAACGAATCGGCAAGACGCACTTGACCTATGCCCAGGGAGCCTCGGCCGAGCTCGTTGCCATGGTGACGATCGGCGCTGCCGACATGTACGGCTTGCCGGTGAGCACCACGCAGGTGTTGTCATCGGGTGTCGCCGGAACCATGGTCGCCAATCGCTCGGGCCTGCAGTGGGCCACGGTGCGCAACTTACTCATGGCGTGGGTCCTCACCCTTCCGATCTCCATCGCCCTCGCCGGCGGATTGTATTGGCTGCTGCGCACCGTTTTGTAGCACCGCGGCGCTCGGCGATTGGCTGCTCTTCGAGCCGTGCGCGCGGCGTGCCGAGCGTGGAATCGCTAGGCGCCTGTTTTGGGACAGGTGAATTCCTTCTCCGCGGTGCCGCTCGCCTTGGGCGTCTCCTTCGTCCAGCCCGCGGGGATGTCGAAGCGATCCGGCGCAACGGCATCGGTGCTGATCGACACGGTCTCGATCGTGAATTGGGCGACTTGCACCAGCGAAGCGAACGGATCGGTGGATTTGTCCGCCACGGGCGTCGCGGCCGGCGCCGCGGCCGCATCCGGCGTTTTCTTCTTGTTGAACAAACCGCCCATCAGCTTACCCACCGAGGCGCCGACGGCAGATCCCGCGATCGAGCCGGCGAGGCCCGAACCGGCGGCCCGGCTCGCCGCGCTTTGCGCCGCGGTGTTCCCTGCGCCCGCCGCCGTGTTGGCGCCGGCGGCCGCTCCTGCCTGCGAGGCGTCCGCCAAGGTATTCGAGCCGCCGCCGGCCGGGGCCTGATCCTTCTTCGGCGCCGATGCGCAGTGTTCTCCGCCGATGAGCACGCGCAGCCCGGTGCGCAGCGGCTGGCCCTTCAGATCGCTCGACTTGGCGGCGAGCTGTTGGATTTGCGAGTGATATGCGGCCAGAAATTTGTCGACCTGGCCGCGCATGACTCCCTGCGGATCGTCCAGGCCGAGCTTTTGAGCGTAGGCGTGCTGAAACGCCTTCTGGTCCGCGCTTCCGGGCAAGGAATCCTGCGTGAGCCACAGATCGAACGCGACCACCGTATCGCAGACATCGCCGGTCTGCTTGTCGGTGCAGCTCTCCGTCAAGGTGAGGACGGTGCGCTGAGCGTCGTGGCCGGCGATGGTTTTGCTTTCGTCCGTCTTGCGCACATCGAATTTCGGCGGCGACATCTGGCATTTCGATTTGTCGACGGCCGTCGCCTGATTCTGCGGCACGGGGCACGAGCGCATTTTCTCCTGCATGACCTCCATGCGGGCGCGCATCATCTTCAATTGCTCGGGCGTCGCGAAGACATCCTCACGGTAGCGCTTCTTGTCGGGCTCCAAGTGCCAGGTCACGTCCCGGTCGAGACGCACGATCTCCCCGCCATGCTGGTTGCCACAAACCATGGACAGCAACCCTTCGCAATGCGATTCGGTATCGCTGCGTTTCTTGTCGGCCACGATGCTTTCGGTCGTGGTGCCGTGCATGCGAACCATGGAGGCGACGTCGAGCGTCGTGTTCTGTTGGATGGTCACATCGGCGCGCGCCGCGGCCGAACTTCCCAACCACACGAGGATGACCACTCCCGCGCAGCGCATCCCCGCAGCGTCCTTGTTCATGAAGTCTCCGCTCCCAGGTTTACTTATTCTTCGAGCGCGATCGCGCGCTCCCCCCGCTCACCCCTCGGATTTTATCCCTGCCGGGCGCGCTTGCCCAGCGGCTCGGTCGACGGACGAGCGCATCCTCTCCAGATCCTGCGGCGTATCGACACCGGCGGGCGGGGCTTGCGCCAACTCCAGCAGGTAGATGCTCATTCCGTGCTCCAATGCGCGCAGCTGCTCGAGCTTCTCGGCAAGCTCGAGCGGGGTCGGCGGCCAGGCGGCGAATTGCAGCAGACTTCGAACCCGATAGGCGTAGATGCCGACGTGTCGCCAGGCGCCTGTGAAAGCGGTCGGCCGGCCGGCCGCCACCTCGTCGCGCGGCCAAGGCACCGGCGCCCGGCTGAAATAGAGCGCGCGACCGTCCTGCGCGCGCAGCGCCTTGACGCTGCTCGGATCGAGGAATTCCTCCAAGCTCTGAATGGGCGCGACCGCCGTCGCGATGTCGATGAGCGGGTGCTGCTTCAGGGCCGCTGCGACACCGCGGATGACCGTAGGCGGCATCAACGGCTCATCGCCCTGCAGGTTCACGACGATGTCATCGGCGCCAAGAGCCCTGGCACGGACGACCTCGGCGATGCGATCCGTGCCGGACGCGTGCCCAGCTGCAGTCATGACGCAGTCCGCGCCGAAACCAGAGGCCGCTTTCTCGACGCGCGCATCGTCCGTCGCCACGATGACCGAGGCGGCACCGCTCGCGCGCGCGCACTCCCACACCCATTGGATCAACGGGCGGCCGCCGACCTCGAGCAGCGGTTTACCCGGCAGGCGCGTTGCCGCAAAGCGTGCCGGTATGACGACATGGAACATGGCGCCTGACGCCCCGGCTAACGATTCAGCACGGGATCGTCCGCGGATAGCACGCGCGCTTCCTCCGGCAGCATCAACGGAATACCGTCACGCACCGCATAGGCGAGGCGGTCGGGGCGGCAGATGAGCTCGAGCGTGCCGCCGCTTCCGGAGGTGCTCAGCGGACCCTTGCACACCGGGCACACCAACAACTCGAGCAAGCGCTTATCCATCGATATGTCCTCGCGGCGGCTGCCCGCGTTTTGCAATACTGTGCGTCACGATGCCGAGCAGTGTAGTCGATTCGTCGCCGTCGAAATACGCGCTCACCGGCACATACCAATGCCTCGCATCGGCCAGATCCTTGCATTTTACGGCATCTTTCTCGGTCATGAGCACCGGCTTGCCGTCGGCAAACACGATGTCCTCGGCGCCGATGCGGGCGTGATCCGTCAAGGGATGGCCCACGACGGCGATGCCGCGCGAGCGCAGCATGTTGAAAAAGCGTTCCGGGTTGCCGATTCCGGCAACCGCGTGCACCGCCGTACCGGCGAACGCCTGCAGCGGCATCGTGCGGCCGCCGACCAAGGCCACGGCGTTCTTGGCCTCGAGCCGCATGCTGAGCGCACCCTCGAGCAGCGCCCGAGCGCCGTTGACGACGATGGCATTCGCGCTGCGCAGGCGCGCGGGCGGTTCGCGCAGCGGGCCGGCCGGCAACAGCCAGCCGTTGCCGAATCGACGGTCGCCGTCGATGACGACCACCTCGCAATCCCGCGACAAGGCGTAATGCTGCAGCCCATCGTCGCTCACGATCACATTGCAGCCGGCCCCGACGAGCAACTGCGCCGCGGCCGGGCGATTGCGGCCGACGGCAACGGGCACTCCGGTGCGCCGGGCGAGCAGAAGGGGTTCATCACCCACCACTCGCGGGTCGTCAGACGCCTCGACGCTGCGCACATCCCTCGAGGAACCGCCGTGACCGCGCGTGACCACTCCCGGCCTGAAGCCGCGTTCGCCCAATCTCGCCACCAACCAGCAAACCAGTGGGGTCTTGCCGGTTCCTCCGACGCTCAGATTGCCGACCACCACGACGGGACAGGAGAGGCGCGTCGAGCGCAGCAGATGCTTCGAGTACAGGTAGCGTCGCGACCCGGCTACGGCGCCATAGATCAAAGAGGCCGGCAGCAGCCACCACGGTGGGACGGCGCGGTCATACCAGATGCGATTGAACCAGGACTGGGCCGACATGAGGTTGGCGCGCTAGACGTTGAACTGCATTCCATGCAGCGCGGCATACAGGCCGCCCCGCGCGAGCAACTCGCGATGATCTCCCACTTCGACGATTCGCCCCTGGTCGAGCACGATGATCCGGTCGGCGCCTTCGACCGTGGACAAGCGATGCGCGATCACCAGCGTCGTGCGGCCCCGCATGAGCATGGCCAATTCCTGCTGCACACGCCGCTCGGACTCGTTGTCGAGCGCGGCGGTGGCCTCATCGAGGATCAGCACCGGTGAATCCTTGAGCAACGCGCGCGCGATCGAGATGCGCTGCCGCTGGCCGCCGGAGAGATTCTGTCCGCGGTCCGAGAGCGTTGTTTCGAACCCCTGCGGCTGCTGCGCGACGAATTCCATGACATTGGCGGCGCGCGCCGCTGCGACGACGTCGGCGTCGGTCTTGCCGACGGCATTGAAGGCGATGTTGTTGCGAATGGTGTCGTTGAAGAGCACGACGTCCTGGCTCACCAGGCTCACCTGCGAGCGCAAATCGGTGAGGCGGTACTCCCGCACATCGATCCCGTCCAGCAGCACCGATCCTCGCTGTACATCGTAAAAGCGCGGCACCAGGCCGACCAGCGTCGTCTTGCCGCTGCCCGAGCGGCCGACGATGGCGACGGTTTCGCCGGGCCGCACGTGGAAACTCACATCGTGCAGGACACCGCCGTTGTCGGCGCCGTAGGTGAAGGATACGTCGCGGAATTCGATCTCGCCGCGCGCACGCGTGATGGTGCGCGAGCCGCCGCTGCCCTCGGTGGGCTGATCCAAGAGCTCGAACACGCTCTGGCCGGCGGCGATGCCCTGCTGCAGGGGTCCGCTCATGTTCACGAGACTGCGCAGGGGCGACGGGATCTGCATCAAGGCCGCCAGGAAAGCGAGGAATTGATCCACCTGCATGTTGTGGGCAAACACCTGCCGAATCGCCACATAGAGCACGCTCGCGAGCGCGATCGAGGCAATGCACTGCACCACCGGATTGCTGACCGATTTGGCGCGCGCGAGCTTCATATTCGACGCGCGATTGAGCTCGTTGACCTGCTCGAACCTGTCGGTTTGGTGATCCTCGGCGTTGAAGATCTTGATCAAGCGATGCGCATCGATCGCCTCTTTGGCGACGCGCGTGATGTCGCCCATCGAGTTTTGAATGCGCTCGCTATAGCGGCGGAAACTGCGGTTGGCGATTTTCATCAGCCAGCCGATCACGGGGGCCGCCGCGATGCAGAACAGCGCCAGCCGCCAGTTCATGTAGAACATGTAGGCGAGCAAGCCGATGATGGACAGGCTGTCGCCGATCAGCGAAATCGACGCGCTGGTCGCCGCGGCGGCCACCAGCTCGATGTTGTTGGTGAGCTTCGAGAGCAGGTGCCCGGACTGCTGCCGATCCAGATACGCGGTGGGTAAGCGCAGATAGTGTGAAAACACATCGCGTCGCAACCCCTTGATCACCTGGCGGCCGACCCAACTCGGATAAAAATTGGCGACGAAGTCGCCGATGCCGCGCAGCGTGAACAACACGACGACCGCGATCGGGACTTGCCAAAGAACTTGCGGATCTCTCTTGACGAAGGCCCCGCTCACGAATTGCTTGACGACATACGCCAACCCGATATTGGTCGCGGCGAACAAGATCATCCCGAGCACGCCGATCAGGAATACCCCGACATGGGGCCGCGCGTAGCGCAGCAATCGCTTGTAAATGGACCAGCCATCGTCATCGAGTTTCGGGATGCCCGCGCTCGCGGCGGAAATCGCGCTCAAGGCGCCGGTTCCAGGTGAACGGTCGCAATATTCAACTGCGCAAAGCCGAGACGACCGGCAACATCCATCGCCGTCACCACCGCCTGATGAGTCGAACGGGCATCCGCCCGGATCGTGATGGGCCCGCGCTCGGTGCCCGCTTCCTTCAGCAACGCCGCCCGCAGGGTGTCCGGGCTCGAGTTGATCAGCGTACGCTCATTGACGCGGTAGCCGCCCTCGGCGGTCACGGTGATCACCAGGAGCTCATGCGAGCCGCGCGGCAGGGGAATCGTGCTCGCCTGCGGCAGCTGGACCTTCACCCGCCCCTCCTGGTTGAAGGTGGTCGAGACCATGAAGAAGATCAGCAGCACCAGCAGAACGTCGATGAAGTTGATCAAATTGATCTCGGGATCTTCACGACGGCGCGGACGCAGATTCATTGCGCGCGGCCTCCTCTAGGTCTCGGCGGCGAGCGCGCCGCGCTCATCCAGAGCATCCACCAGCTTCATGGCTTCTTTTTCCATGCGAATGACCAGGCGCTCCACCTTGCCGCGCAAATAGCGGTAGGCGATCAGCGAGGGAATCGCGACCGTGAGGCCCGCCGCGGTGGTGATCAGCGCCTCGCCGATGCCGCCGGAGAGGATGCGCGGGTCGCCGAGACCGTTGGCCGTAATGGCATTGAACGCATGGATGATGCCGGCGACGGTTCCGAGCAGGCCGAGCAGCGGCGCGATCGCCGCAATCGTGCCGAGCGTGTTGAGAAAGCGTTCCAGATCGTGCACCACGTGGCGGCCGCCGTCCTCGAGGCGCTCCACCATCAAAGCACGTGGCTTGTTGCGGTTCGCAAGCCCGATGGCCAGCAGCTTACCGAGCGGCGAATTTTGCTCCAGCGCAATCACCAGCTTCTCGCTGAGCTGATCCGCTTCGATCCAGTTCCACACCTTCTGCGACAGATCGCGCGGGATGACACGGCTGCTTTGCAGGGTCCAGAGGCGCTCCAATATGATCGCCACGGAGGCGATTGAGCAAAAAATGATCGGCCACATGAAGCCGCCGCCCGCGCGGATGATCTCCCACATTGTGTCCTCATTCGTGAGTCTTGGATCTGGCGGCATGATACTTGAGCGTGGACGGTTGAGATACCGCCATCGACTGAGGCGCACGTCACTGTTTTCCGCGCCGGTGAAACCCCGGCGCAGCGCAAAAACGGCATAATGAGCCTGGATGGGAGTGGATTGCGATTCATGCAACGCTGGCTCAAACGCATCACGCCGAAACGCCACGCGCTGGAGAAGCTCTGGTGCCTGAAGCCCTTCACCGCGCTGGTCAGGGATCGCGGTTGCTGGAGATTCACGCGCACCAGCGTGGTCCGCGCGTTTTCGCTCGGCCTGCTGATCGCCTTCATTCCGCCCACGCCGCTGCCGGTGCATCTGACGCTTTGTGCCCTGCTCGGCATCCTTTTCCGGCTGAATTTGCCGGTGCTGTTCGCGACGGTGTTTCTCAGCAATCCGCTCACCTGGGTCCCGCAAGTCGTCGGCTCGCTGTGGGTCGGTGCGAAACTCATGGGCATGGACCTCATCCCGCTTGCGCACCAGACCAGCCCCCGCAATGCATGGACGCAACTCGGTCACCTCTGGCCGCCCCTGCTGCTCGGAGCGCTGGTGCTCGGCCTCGCCGCGGCCGGACTCGGCTACGTGCTCGCGCAAGGCGTGTGGCGCGCCCGCGTGATCCTGCACCTGCGCCGGCGGCGCTCCCGATCAGGCGCCCGCCGCGCCGCGCTCGACCAGAATCCCGTCGACTAAAGTCAGGACGCGATCGAGGCGCGCCGCCAGGCGCTCATCGTGGGTCACGATCACGAGGCTGGTGCCGAGCTCGCGGTTGAGCTCGAGCATGAGCGCGAACACCTGCGCAGCGTTCATGCCGTCCAGATTGCCGGTCGGTTCGTCGGCCAGCACCAGCTGCGGGCGCGTGACCAGCGCACGGGCCACCGCGGCACGCTGGCGCTCGCCGCCCGAAAGCTGCGAGGGCCGGTGGGTGAGGCGTTCCGACAGCCCGACCCGCGAGAGAATCGCCGCCGCCTGCTGCCGCGCGAAGTGCGGCTTCATGCGTCTCACCAGCAAGGGCATTGCCACGTTCTCGAGGGCCGTGAACTCCGGAAGCAGGTGATGGAACTGGTAAACGAACCCTACGGCGCGGTTTCGCAGCAGGCCGCGTTCCGTGTCGCTCAGCCGGTTCATGGGGGAGCCCGCGATGCCGACGGTGCCGCCGGTGGGCAAATCGAGGCCGCCGAGCAATTGCAGCAGCGTGGTCTTCCCGGACCCGGAAGCGCCGACGATGGCGATGCGCTCGCCGGCGCGCACGGTGATGGAAGCACCGCGCAGCACCTGCAATTTCACCCCACCCTGGACGAATTCCTTGACGAGATCCGTCCCTTCGAGCACTACAGCGTTGGAGTTCGGCATACTTGCGAGCGATCCTCAGTCATTGCGGAGCGATTCGGCGGGCAGCAACCGCGCTGCGCGCCAGGCGGGATAGAGCGTGGACACGCACGCCAACACGAACGAGATTCCGCAGATGCGCATCACGTCCGCGAGCTGCACATGCGCCGGCAGATCGCTCATGAAGTACACGCGCGCGTCCAGGAATTTGAACCCGACGAGGTGCTCGAGGCCGTGCACGAGCTGCTGCAGATTGTCCGCGATGAGGATGCCGAGAATCACCCCGGCGGCGATTCCGAGCATGCCGATCAGGCTTCCCTGCACGATGAACACCGACAATATGCTGCGCGGAGAAGCGCCGAAGGTGCGCAGAATCGCGATGTCGCGGCGCTTGTCCTTCACGACCATCACCATGGTCGACACGATGTTGAATGCGGCGACGGCCACGACCAGCGACAGGATCACGAACAGCATTCGCTTCGTGATTTCGATGGAACGGAAGAAATTCACGTGTTGGTTGGTCCAGTCGTCCACTTCGTAGCCGCCGCCGAGCGCCACGGCGGCGGCGCGCACGATGCGCGGTGCGGCGTACAGATCCGCGACGTTCAAGCGGATGCCGGTGATGTCATCGCCCATGCGCAGCAGCTTCGCCGCATCCTGCAGGGCGACGAGCGCGATGCGCCGATCGTATTCGTACATCCCCACCGAGAGGATGCCGGTCACCTGAAAGGAGCGCATCCGCGGCAGCACGCCGATCGGCGTCACATCGCCCTGCGCCACCATGAGCACGACCCGGTCGCCGACGCGTGCGTTCAAGCTCTCGGCCAGGTCCTTCCCGAGGATGACCCGGTATTGACCGGGCATGAGATCGCTCAGGTGCCCCACGAGCAGGTGGCGGCTCAAATCGGCGACGCGGCGCTCCGCATCCGGCAACACGCCACGCATGAGAACCCCGGCGGACTTGTCGCCGCGAGCCATCATCGCCTGCTCTTCGATGTAGGGCGCAGCGGCCACGACGCCCGGGAAGTGCGACACCTGCTCGACCTGTCCCGGCCAATCCGCAATGCGCCCCTCGAGGCCGGAGATCGTCGCGTGCGCCGTGAGGCTCAGTATGCGGGTGCGCAGCTCCTCTTCGAAGCCGTTCATGACCGATAGCACGACGATGAGCACCGCGACGCCGAGCGACAGCCCGAAGATCGCGATGCCTGCAATCAGCGAGACGAAGCCGCGGTTCGGCGAGGCACGCAGATACCGCAATCCCAGGAACCCCTCGTACCAGAAGCGCATCATTCGTATCGCAGTGCTTCGGCGGGTTGAGTCTTTGCGGCCTGCCAGGCGGGGTAGATGGTCGCGACGAACGTGAGGAACATGGCGGCCACCGCAATCCGCACCACGTCGAGGGCGTGCGTCTCGCTCGGAAGCCCCGAAATGTAATAGACGTCGGGGTCATCCATGATGTGCAGCCCGAAGGTGTGCTCGAGAAACGGCACGACGACATCAACGTGCAGAGCGAGAGCGAGGCCGAGCGCGACGCCGAGCGCGGTGCCGATCCAGCCGATGAGGACGCCTTGGGTCATGAATACCGCGAGCACGCCCCGCGGGCTCAATCCGAGCGTGCGCAGGATGGCGATGTCGGTGCGCTTGTCGCTGACGACCATCACGAGCGTGGCGACGATGTTGAATACCGCCACCGCCACGATCAGCATGAGGATCAATCCCATCATGGTTTTCTCGATTTTGATGGCGCGAAAATACGCCTCGTTCTCCTGCGTCCAGTCGCGCAGCTCGAGCCCCGGCGGCAGGCGCGATGCGGCGGCGCGCGCCAATTCGGGCGCGCGCAGCACGTCATCGAACCTCAGGCGGATGCCGGTCGGACCCGACACGCCGCGAAACGCCTCTGCATCCTCGAGATTGACGAGGGCGAGCACACTGTCGTGCTCCTGCAACCCGACCTCGAAGAGCCCGACCACCTCGAATTCCTGCAACCGCGGCACGATGGTGCCGCCGGCCCCGCCGCCCGGTATCATCACCGTCACGGTATCGCCCGCGCCCACTTGCAGCTGATAGGCAAGCATGCGGCCGAGAATGATGCGGTTCATTCCCGGCTGCAGATCGGCGAGCTTGCCCTCGCGCATGGCCTCGCCAATCGTCGATACGCGCGCTTCGAGCGTCGGATCGATACCGCGCACGACGGCACCGCCCATCGCGGGGGGGTGGCTCAGCATCGCGTCCGTATCGAGAAAGGGCGCCGCACCAATGAGCCCGGTGGAACCCTCCAGTTGCTGAATGCGCGTGCGCCAGTCGGCGATCGTCCCGCCGTGCGCGCTTAAGGTCGCATGCGCCGAGAGGCTGAGGAGCCGGGTGCGCAGCTCGGTTTCGAAGCCGTTCATGACCGAAATTACGGTGATCAATGCCAGAACACCCAGGGCGACGCCAAGCAGCGACACCCAGGTGATGAAGGAGACGAAAAAACTGTGCTCGCGCGCCAGCGAATATCGCAGGCCCACGAAGACTGGAAGGGGCTGAAACATGCGCGGCGATTAAACCATAGGCCGCCCGGCAGCGGTTGCGAGTCTCGAGGAGGGCCGCCGCAGCCCCTCGCTAAAAAGCAATATAATCAGAGTGTTAAATCGGTCAACTATTGCCAAGTTGCAAGGGTAGTATATTACCCCTCAGCCGTTGCGTCGTACGGGCAACAATCGAGGTGGGCCATGGATCATCGAACTTTGCTGGTTGCCGCGTTTCTTGCTGGCGGCCTTGGCGGCCTTGGCGGCCTGGTCGATTCGAGCCGGGCGGAGACGATCGCAACGGACACGGGTGACATCGCCGTCAAGGAATCGGGCGTTGCCACACCCGCCCGCGGAATGACCATGGATCAGGTGGCGAGCAAATTCGGCGCTCCCGTGACCAAGGTCCCGGCCGTCGGCAAGCCACCGATTTCGCGCTGGGAATATCCGGGTTTCGTGGTCTATTTCGAGCACGAGCACGTCATCCACAGCGTGGTCCCGACCGCGGGTGCGTCGCCCGATGCGCCCTCATCCACTGCACCGTCATCCACTGCACCCGCTGCACCGTCATCCGACGCGCCGTCGCCCACTGCGCCGTCGTCCGACGCGCCGGCGAGCGATGTGCCGACGACGGATGCGCCGGCGGCGAGTGCGGATCCGGCCGCGAATTCTTGACCCATCAGATCGGGTAAGATTCTAAATTCCTAAGCTCGAGGCTCACCGCGATACGTTCGCGGCGGGCGTTTTTTGTTGCCCGCTTGAAATCAATGCCCCTATTAGACCCTGCGCTACCCTCCGCCGACTCGCCCCTCGTCAAGTGGGGACGGCTGTACGGCGCCGCGGCAGCTCTCGCCATCGCCGAAGCGGCGGCCAAGGCCTCCGGGCCGCTCATCGTCATTACGCCGAACAGCCGCGATGCCGAGGCGCTCAGCGAGGAGGTCGCCTTCTTCGCCGGGCCCAACGTCGCGGTTCGGGTCTTTCCCGATCTCGAGACGCTGCCGTACGACAGCTTCTCCGCACATCCCGATATCACCTCGGCGCGCCTTGCAACCCTGGCCGAATTGCCGCATGCCCGCAAAGGCGTGTGGCTGGTCGCGGTCGAGACGCTGTTGCAGCGCCTCGCGCCGCGAAGCTACGTCGACGCATATTCACTCAAAGTGCACCTAGGGGAGACCTTGGACATGGAGTCGCTGCGCAGCCAACTGACGACGGCCGGCTACGCGGCCGTGACGCAGGTGGTCGCTCATGGGGAATTCGCAGTCCGCGGCTCGCTGCTCGACGTATTTCCCATGGGCTCGGACCGTCCCTACCGCATCGACATGCTGGATCGGGACGTCGACAGCATCCGGTTTTTCGATCCCGATACGCAGCGCTCGGGCGACAAGTTGGATCGCATTCAGCTGCTCCCCGCCCGGGAAACGCCGCTCAACCCGGACGCCGTGCGCGAATTCCGCCGACGCTACCGGCTGCGCTTTGCCGGCGATCTGACCGAGCAGACGGTCTATCGCGATGTGAGCGCCGGGCAAGCCCCGGGGGGCTTGGAGTTCTTCCTGCCGCTGTTCTTCGATCGAACCTCGAATCTATTTGAGTACCTGCCCCCGCAAAGCATCTTGATCGACATGCACGAGGCGACCGCCTCGATCGAGAGCCTGTGGCAGGACATCGTCGAGCGGCACGAACAATTGCGCCACGACCGCCGCCGGCCGATTCTCGATCCGCCGGAACTGTACCTGCCGCCGACGGAATTTCTGCGCGAGTTCGCCGCCTGGCAGCAGGTGCAGCTGCACTCCTTCGAGTGGCCGCCCGAAACCGCGGGACCGCTGCAAAATTTCGCCAGCCAGGCGCCGGCCGCGATTCGCATCGACCCGCGCGCCGCGCAGCCGGCCGAAGAGCTCGCGGCCCATATTGCCTCGAGTCCCGGCCGGGTGCTGCTCGCCGCCGAATCGGCCGGCCGTCGCGAGCTGCTGCTCGATCTGCTGCGCGGTCGCGGCGTTCAGGCCAGGGTCTTCGACAGTTTTGCGAGCTTCATCGCCGGCGACTTGCAGCTCGGGGTCACCGTATCGCCCGCGGTATCGGCGCTGCGCCTCGAGGCGCCGCGGCTCGAGATCCTCACCGAGTCGCAGCTGTTCGGTGATCGGGCGCGGCAGGAGCGCAGACGGCGGCGTGCCGAGCGCGACCCGGCCAAGATCCTCAAGGAGTTGTCCGACTTGCGGATCGGTGCACCGGTGGTGCACGAATCCTACGGAGTGGGGCGCTATGTCGGCCTACAGACCATGGATGTGGCGGGTTACACGGGCGAGTTTCTGGTGCTGGAGTACGCCGACGGCGACAAGCTCTACGTGCCGGTGCAGGCGCTGCACCTGGTGTCCCGCTACACGGGCGCCCCGGCCGAAACCGCCCCGCTGCACAAACTCGGCGGCGAACAGTGGCAGAAGGCGCGCCGCAAAGCGGCGCAGCGCATACGCGACGTCGCCGCGGAGCTCCTCGATTTGTACTCGCGCCGGGCCGCGCGCGAGGGCACCTCCATGCTCTCCGGCGAGGCGGAATACCGGGCGTTTCAAGCGGGATTTCCCTTCGAGGAAACTGCCGATCAAGCCGCCGCCATCGATCAAGTGCTGACCGATTTGAAGTCCGGCAAGCCGATGGATCGCGTCATTTGCGGCGACGTCGGCTTCGGCAAGACCGAGGTGGCACTGCGCGCCGCGTTCGTCGCGGTGCAGGCGGGCAAGCAAGCGGCGGTGTTGGTCCCGACGACGCTCCTCGCCCAGCAGCATTACACGACGTTCAGCGATCGATTTGCGGACTGGCCGGTGCGGATCGAAAGCCTGTCGCGCTTTCGGACCAACAAGGAAGCCGGCGGAGTCATCGATGGAATTGCCTCCGGTGCGGTCGACATCGTCATCGCGACGCAGCGCCTGCTGCAGGGCAAGGTGCGGTTCAAGGATCTCGGGCTCGTGGTCATCGATGAGGAGCACCGCTTCGGCGTGCGCGACAAGGAGAAGCTCAAGGCGCTGCGCGCCGAGGTCGATGTGCTGACGCTCACCGCGACGCCCATTCCGCGCACCCTCAACATGGCCATGGGAGGATTGCGCGATCTGTCGCTCATCACCACACCGCCCGCCGAGCGTCTGGCGGTGAAGACCTTCGTGCTGGAGTGGAATGAAACCGTGGTGCGCGAAGCGGCGATGCGCGAGATTCGCCGCGGCGGGCAGATCTATTTCGTCCACAACACCATCGAAACCATCGAGAAAACCGCGCAAACCCTGCGCAAGCTCGTGCCCGAGGCGAGCATCGCCGTCGGTCACGGGCAGATGCGCGAGCGCGAACTCGAGCAGCTCATGCTCGATTTCTATCACCGGCGCTTCAATTTCCTCGTCTGCACCACCATCATCGAGAGCGGCATCGACGTTCCCACGGCGAATACCATCATCATCGACCGCGCCGACCGCTTCGGTCTCGCGCAGATCCATCAGCTGCGGGGACGCGTCGGACGTTCGCATCACCGCGCCTACGCCTATCTGATCACCCCGCCCCGCAAGGCGATGACGGCCGATGCGGTCAAGCGGCTCGAGGCGCTGGAGTCGCTCGAGGAGCTCGGCGCGGGATTCACGCTCGCCACGCACGATCTGGAAATTCGCGGCGCGGGTGAGCTCTTGGGCGACGAACAAAGCGGTCAGATCCAGGAGATCGGCTACAACCTCTACATGGAATTGCTCGAGCGCGCCGTGGCCGGCTTGAAGTCCGGCAAGCAGGCGGACCTGGAAAAGCCTCTCGATGCGGGGCCCGAGGTCGAGCTGCATCTGCCGGCGCTGATACCCGAGGACTACGTCCCGGACGTGCATTTGCGCCTGGTGCTGTACAAGCGCATCGCCGGCACCGAATCGCGCGAGGAACTCGACGAGCTGAAGGTCGAACTGATCGATCGCTTCGGACCGCTGCCGCAATATACGCAGTCGCTTTTTCGCGCCACGCAGATCAAGCTGCGCGCCGCGCAGCTCGGCATCCGTAAAATCGATGCGGGCGCGACCGGCGGCTACATCATCTTCGATGAGCAGAACAGGATCGACGCGAAGCGCGTCCTGAAGCTGATCCAGGGCCGACCCAAGGATTACCGCCTCGACGGCCCGCTCAAGCTGCGTTTCACGCACGACGCCCGCACCGAGGAGAACCTCTTCACCCGCATCGAAATGCTGGTGGAGTTGCTCGCCTAGGCTAATCGGGCGCCGCCGCCGTCGGGCCGCTACCCAATCGTACCGAGGAAGTCGGCCTTGCCCACCTCGACGCCGTTGTGGCGCAGCAGCGCGTAGGTCACCGTCTCGTGGAAGTAGAGATTCGGCAGCACGAAGTCGGTGATGTAGGCGCGAGCCGTGAACTTGAAGGTACGATTGGGAGTTTTGATCTCGATCGACCGGCCCTCGGCGTCCTTCAATTTGTCGGCGCTGACCGTGCTGACAAAGTCGATGGTTTTGGCGATTCGCTGTTTGAGATCGGCCAACGTGACCTCGTTGTCCTCGTGCTTCGGAATTTCGAGACCGGCCAGGCGCGCGGCCGCGCCCTTGGCGGTGTCGCAGGCAATTTGCACCTGACGAGACAGCGGGTACATGTCCGGGTACAGGCGCGCTTGGACGAGTACGATGGAATCGAAATTCTTGGCCGCCGCATGGGCGGCACCCTTGTCGAGCAGCGACGACAGGTTGGTCAAGCCGCGCAGCAGCACGGGGATGGAAAACTCATACAGGGATAGAGACATGGTGAAAGCTCCTCGATCGGATGGTCCAGCCGGGGCGTCACTGTAGCTAAAGATCGCGCGCTTGAGTAATTTTTCAGCCCGACGCGGCCGCGGTCTTGCGGTTTCTGCAGCGATGGATTTGAATGACGACTTACGGTGGGGGTTTGCCATGCTGCCATTCTCCGAAGCCTGCGAACGCAATAAGGATCCCATACTCGCCGTATTGTCGGAGTGCTTCGCGCAGCGCACACAAGTGCTCGAAATCGGCAGCGGCACGGGTCAGCACGCCGTGCATTTCGCCCGCCACCTGCCGCACCTCACCTGGCAGCCGACCGAACAACTCACCTATCTACCGGACCTCACGGCGCGCGTGCAGCTCGAGGGCGGCGATAACCTGCGGCCGCCGACGCTCCTCGACGTCCGCCAGAGCGTTTGGCCGTTGCGATCCGTCGATGCGATTTTCACCGCCAACACGCTGCACATCATGTCCTGGCCGGAAGTGACGGCCATGGTTCACGGGATCGGCGCTGTGCTCGCGCCCGGCGGAGTACTGTGCGTGTACGGTCCCTTCCGCTACGAGGGCCGCTACACCTCTCCGAGCAATCTAGAGTTCGATCGCACGCTGAAAGAGCGCGATCCGGAGTCGGGCCTTCGCGATGTGGAGGCCGTCACGGCGCTCGCGGCGCCCTACGGACTGCGGCTCGTGGCCGATCACGATTTGCCGGCATTCAACCGGTTGCTGGTATTCGGCAAGGAGCCTGCGTGATGGAGTTTCCATACCGGACCGCGTTGATCGTGGGAGCCGGTCCCGGCATCAGCGCCTCCCTCGCTCGCGCACTGCGCGGTGCCGGCGTCGAGGTGGCGCTTGCGGCGCGCCGGGTCGAGAAGCTCAAGTCGCTCGCGGCCGACGCCGGGCTGCATGCGTTCGCGGTGGACGCCTCGCAGCACGACTCGGTCGTCCGTCTGTTTGCGGCCGTCACCGAGCGGCTCGGCGACATCGAGGTGGTTGCTTACAATGCCGGCGCACGCCTCGCCGGCTCATTCCTCGATCTCGATGCCGGCGCCGTAGAGCGGGCCATGGCCGCGAATGCCATGGGCGGCTTTTTCGTCGCGCAGCAAGCCGCGGTGAGGATGGTGCCCCGCGGACATGGGGCCATTCTCTTCACGGGCGCGAGCGCGAGCATCAAGGGATTCGCGAATTCGGCCGCGTTTGCGATGGGGAAATTCGCGCTGCGCGGCTTGGCGCAAAGCGCCGCGCGCGAGCTCGGCCCGAAGGGCATCCACGTCGCGCATTTCATCATCGATGGGGCGGTTCGCTCAGCGGAGCGCAGAGATCCTGCCGAGCGCCCCGACAGTACGCTCGATCCGGATGCGGTCGCGCAGAGTTACCTGAGTGTGCTGCGCCAGCCGCGCAGTGCCTGGTCGCACGAGATCGACCTGCGCCCTTGGGTCGAACGCTTTTAGCTCGTCACGCCCGCCGCATGCCCGCTGCATGCCACTGCATTGCATTGCCGCTCGGGCTGGCGGGCGGCCCCGCGCGATACGCGCGCGGGGCCGGGGTCTCTCTCAACCAGGCATCAAGGCTCGACGACGATATCGTTGTGCACCGAGGTGACACCCTCGGTGTCCTTGGCCACCATCGCGGCGAGATCTTTCGCATCCTTGGTCGGTGCTTTTCCGCTCAGCCACACCGCCCCGTTCGCATCGGTGTCCACCTTGACATTGGTGAGCGTGGACATGTGCTTGGCGGCGAGCTTCGACTTCACCTTGGTGGTGATGACGGAGTCCTTGACGAAGGTGCCGGGGTGCGAGCGGTCCGTATCCGAACCGTACTGATTGGCCTGCACGGCCGGCAAATAGGCCGCGCTAACCGCGACCAAGCTCAATAACACGAGTTTTTTCATAGTTGTTTCCTTTTCCGCTGGCGCGGTCTCCATACTTACTTTACGTTTTACCAATTGCTGTCACGACCTTAGCTGGCACCGAGCGGCTTGTAGGTGAACTTCTGACCCGCGATCGCGGCCTGGTACATGAGACCGCCTTTCGCGATCGTGAATACCGCCATACCCTTGTAATAGCGGCCCTGCGTCACCGCATCCTTCTTCCCGCCACTGGCGCCGGATTGCTCTCCGGTAGTGCCTGCCCCCGCTTCGGCGGAGGCGGTAATTGCCGTGACGCTCGCGTCCGCGCCAAACTCGAAGTGACCCGACTTAAAGTCATCGAGGGCACTCTTGTTCTTGAAGAAAATGATCTCACTGAACGCCTTACCGCCGGCCTGGAAGCCCACGCTCGCCTGCGCCAAGGTCACCTCCCCCACCTGTCGTCCATGAACGAACACACCGCCCTTGCCACCGGCTCCGCCGACGACGAAGGCGCCTTCGCCGACGGTGGGAATCACGGCATAGCCGTAACTGTCATGAAAGAAGTGTTCGCTCTGGCCCGCGTGCTTGAAGAGGTTAATGGTCTCGTCGTATTTTTCAGGACTCGGCGCGGCATGCGCGGCGGCCATGCAGCCCGCGAGAAGTGCCGTGGAGGTCAATGCGCGTAGAAGTGTTTTCATAGTGCGGCCACGATAGCGAGCGGCGCACAATCGGTCTGTAGGATTCGCGTCCTACCTGCCCCTGGCGAAGTCCCACACCGACAGGCAGGCCGCTGATCCGCGCCTGCCTCTCAACGCGCCAAGCGCCAAGCCCCGGCGCTAGCCGCGGCCGGAAGCTCGCGCCATGTTGTTTGCGGCGAACTCCCAATTCGCCAGCTTATCGATCAGCGCATTCACATGATCCGCACGCTTGTTTTGATAATCGAGGTAATAGGCGTGCTCCCACACGTCGATCGTCAACAACGGCCTCGAGTTTCGAGCGATGGGCGTGTCGGCGTCGGCGGTCTTGAGGACCTTGAGCTTCTCGCCCTCCACGATGAGCCAGGCCCACCCGCTGCCGAATTGCGCGACCGCCGCCGCTGCAAGCTCTTTCTTGCACGCGTCGACGCTGCCGAATGAGGCCTCCATTTTCTGTTTGAGCGCCGCCGGCGGCTCGCCGCCGCCCCTGGGTTTGAGACATTGCCAGTAGAATGTGTGGTTCCACGCCTGCGCCGCATTGTGGAAAATCTCGGTGTGCTCCCCCTTGCCCGCCGTTGCCTTGACGATTTGCTCCAAGGGCATGTCGGCAAATTCGGTGCCGTGAATGAGCTTGTTCGCGGTCTCCACATAGGTGCGATGATGCTTTCCGTGGTGAAAGCTCAGCGTCCTTGCCGATATGACGGGCTCCAGGGCATTCTCGGCATACGGCAGCGCCGGCAAGGTGACGGGCCCGGAAGCAGTTGCGGTCGTTGATGCGGTTTGGGTTGCGGTGGCCATGACACTCCTCGTTGATACGTGACTCGCAGAAGCCGCGATACGCGGCGTGCGCACTAAATTAACCGCTGCGGCGTGCCGAGCGCGGCTTGCGGCGGACTTTCGCCGCACCTTGGATTGCCGCAGGGGAACGGTAAGGCTAGCGCGAACGCGCGGCGCTCCTCCACCCGCAACGTCCCCGATGGTCTGTAGGTGTCCGCCGACGCGCGCTCGACTCCGGCGACGAGTTGCGCGATAGTTCGCCGCATGCACCGGCAAAGAAATGGCGACCTGCGGCGCCTCGCGCACGTGGCGCTCGTGGCGACGATCGCTCTACTGGCCTGCGTTTCGGTGCCGGCGCAGCAACGCGACATCTATCCTCCGCCCGAACAGGCGGCGGCCGACCTCGCCGCCGCGCTCAAGCAGGCAGCGGCCGAGCACCGGCGCGTGCTTCTCGATTTCGGCGGGAACTGGTGTCCGGACTGCCACGTCCTCGACACTTATTTTCACGATGCGGCCAACAAGCCGATCCTCGATGCGAATTACATTCTGGTGCACATCAACATCGGGCGCGTGGATCGCAACTTGGATATCGCCGATCGCTATCAAATCCCGCTGAAGAAGGGTGTGCCCGCCCTTGCCGTGCTGAGTTCCAAGGGTGAGCTGCTCTACAGCCAGAAGGGCGGCGAGTTCGAAGCGATGCGGCACATGGAGTCGAGTGCCGTGACCAAATTCCTCATCGAGTGGAAGCCCGGCAAGGCGTAACGGCCTCGGGATCTCCCACTTGCCGCCTCAACCGATCAGCGATCGCAAGCGTTGAGTGCGCGTGCCGCCCGTGATCTCGGCCGCGCGGCGCAGCAAGTCGTGCGCGTCGCCAGCGGATAAGGCGCGACTGAACAAGAACCCTTGAGCCTCGTGACAATCGTGCTCCTGCAGGAAGAGGAGCTGGGGAAAATTCTCGACTCCCTCCGCCGTCACATTGATGCGCAACGAACGCGACATCGCGATGATCGCCGCGGCGATGGCGCGATCATCGCTGCACTCGATCAGGCTGGTCATGAAGGACTGGTCTATTTTCAGCCGGTCGACGGCGAAATTGCGCAGCCGGCCGAAACTCGAGTAGCCGATGCCGAAATCATCGATCGCGAGCATGACCCCCAACTCCTTCAATTGGGCGAGCGCCTGTTCGGCCCAGGCTTCATCGTTCATGACCACCGATTCGGTGATTTCGAGCTCGAGCATCGAGGGGTCGATCCCGGTTTCCTTGATGATCGAGGCGACCAGCAGCGGAAATTCCTTGAGCGCGAATTGCTGCCCCGACACGTTCACCGCCATGCGCAGCACCGGAAGGCCCTCGTCGCACCAGGTCTTCGCCTGGCGGCAGGCCGTGCGCAGTACCCACTCGCCGATCGCCAGAATGAGGCCGGTCTCCTCGGCAATGCCGATGAAATCCGCCGGCGCCACCTGCCCCAATTCCTCGTGCGTCCAGCGCAGCAGCGCCTCCATTCCGGACACGGCGCCCGTCTTCACGTCGAATTGCGGCTGATACTGCAGCGAGAACTCGCCGCGCTCCAAAGCGCCGCGTAGTTTGGCCTCCAACGTGAATCGATGCAGCGCCGCATCGTTCATGGACGGATCGAAGAAGGCGTACATCCCGGCGCCCTTGCGTTTCGCGAAGTACATGGCGAGATCGGCGTTGCGCAGCAATGTATCGACATCCGTTCCGTCCGCGGGATAGAGCGCAATTCCGATGCTCGGTGTGATCACCAAGCTGTGCAGCGCCAAGCGCATGGGTTGCTGCAGCTCTGCGATGAGCCTTGCGGCGACCGTGGCGGCTGCCTCCGCTGCGCCGAACGCTCGGCAGGATGACGATGAATTCATCGCCGCCCAGCCTCGCAATGTGGTTGGTTCGGGGGCTCGGCAGCGTGTCCGCCGCGGCTCCCTCGTCCGCCCGCAGGGACTGGCGCATCCGCGCCGCGACCAGGCACAGGAGCTCATCGCCGACCGCGTGGCCGAGCGTATCGTTGACTCGCTTGAAGTTGTCGAGATCGAGATACAGCACCGCGAGCATGCGCTGATGGCGCTGCGCGGCCGCGAGCGCGCTCGACAGTCGATTGCGCGACTGCTCGCGATTCGGCAGTCCCGTGAGCGCATCGAAATACGCGAGCTTCACGATGCGATGTTCGGCGCGCCATTTGCTCGCCAGCGAGATGGTCATCTGGCGAATTTCGTGCGGATGAAACGGCTTTTGCAGGTACGAGAGCTTCTCCTCGGGCGGCACGATGGCGCCCATGTCGCCCGGATCGACGTCGGAATACGCGGTGCACAGGACGATTTCAATGGCGGGATCCATTTCGCGAATGCGCGCGGCAGCCCACACGCCATCGGGTCCCGGCGGCATGCGCATGTCGAGGAACGCCACCGCAAACGGATCGTCCGCCGCAATCGCCTCGCGCACGGCGGCGACCGCCGCTTCCGCTCCGTCGCAAAAGAAGGGCGCGAACACGGTATTGCGCGCCGAGAGTTTTCTCATCGCTTGTTCCGCGGCGGGTTTGACGAAGAGCCGGTCGCGCAAACTGCGCAGCACGGCGGTTTCGCCGTTCATGTCGGCTTCGACCAGGATCTGCCGGTACGCATCGCGCACCTCCGCCTCATCATCGACGATGAGTACGCGAATTACCACTCGTTTGCTGTCCGTCACGGATGCACCTCCGCAGTCTTCATGGCCATAGGGGTCTCCTGAACCGCCAGCGGCAACATCAAGTGCAGCGACGCCCCGCGACCCGGACCCTCGCTGGCAGCCCAGATACGCCCGCCCAGAGCGGCAACCGCATTGGCGCACCAATGCAATCCGATGCCGTAGTTGGTATCGCGCGACTTGGTCGAAAATCCCTTCTCGAACACGCGCTGCAGATTGTCCGTGGGAATCCCGACGCCGTTGTCCCGACAGTGCAGATGCAATTGCTCGCGATCGGATTCGCGGACGATTTCCGCGGCCACCCGCAGGTTCCCCTGCGTCCGGCCCGAATCGCGCACCGCATCGGCGGCATTGATGATGAGATTCTGCAAGATCAGGCGCAGCACCATCCGTGCCACGCGCACCACCCCGACCTTGGCGAGAGACTCATCTGCGTCGACGATGAGCCGCCGACGGCAGGCGTCCGGCACGATCTCCAGCGTCTGCGTCACCAGTTCAGGCAGGCGCACGGACTCGACGATGTGATCGTTGCGCGTCGAGCGCATCAGCTCGCTCAGGGCCGATTGGACGATGGCGGCCTGGCGCTGCACGACGGCCACATCCGACTGCGCATCCCGGACCGCCGCCGCCATCGCACGGCAGCCCAGGCGCAGGAACTCCTCGAGATCGGCGCGGCGCGCCGACCCGGGCGCCTCGAGCGCGAGCTCGGTGCTGGCGAGCTCCAGGTCGGCAGCCGGAGCGGCGCGCAAGCGCTCCTCCAAGGTCGCCAACCGCACGCCCACCGGCGTCATGGCGTTGCCGAGATTGTGAAGGACGCCGCTGGCGAGCTCGGCAAAGCCGGCCTGGAAGGACTGATCGACCAATTGGCGGCGGCTCTCCGCAACGCTCGCTACCATGCGATCAAACTCGCACGCGAGGCGCGCGATCTCATCGCGTCCCGGCAGATGCAGGCGCGCCGTGAGATCCGCTCCCTCGCCGATCGACACCGCGTGCTGCGTGACCCGGGCGAGCGGCTCGAGCACGACGCGGTTGAGCACGATCATCAGCACGATCAACACGACGACGGCCGCTCCCATCAGATAAGCCGAGGCGTACGCAACGGCCCTTTGGCCGCGCGCCGTGATCTCGCGTGGAACCTCCACCCGCAGCTGCATCAGCGGCCGTCCGTAGATGTCGTTGAAGGAGCGGTAAACTTGCGTTTGTTCTTCGGTTTCGACCACCGCCTCGCCGGGACTGCGGCCGCCGGTCTGAACCATGGACAGGGCAGCTTGAGCACGTGCCCCCAAGGTCCTCACCTGTCCGGGCGTCAGCAGCCGCCCCATGATCACGGTGCCGATCGCTTCTCCACCGCCGCTGCCGTCGAGCACCGGGGCGGCCGCGATCATCATGATGCCGCGGTTGGTTTGAATCAGTCCCTTCTCGGACCTTCCGGCGACCAGCGTCCGGCGCCACGGAAAATCGTCCGGCAGCGTCTTGCGGGCGGCGACATCGAGATCCAAGTCCGCGCCGGACTCGAGCCCGCGCGTGCTCGACAGCAGCAGGTTGCCGTGAAGATCGGCAATGAGCAGTGCGTCGACCTGCAGTTGCTTGAGTGCGCTCGGGGAAATATTCGCCTTGAGGAAGGCCGCGTTCGGCCTCTCGACGTACTGGTACACATCCGCCCAATTGCCCCAATCGGTCGCGCTCAATGCCAGGCCGTCGAGGGTCATGTCGAGGGCGTAGCTGATGCGTTTCATCGAGGTCTTGGCATCGTCGCGCTCGAGCTCGGCAAAGCTCGGCATCAGCACCTCTCTTTGAATCGCGATCTCGAAAACCGCCAGCACGACGAATAGCAGCGCCAACAGCGAGAGCATTTTCGTGCGGATATTCATGGTTCCTTAGGTAGCAGAATCGACGCCGCGCCGCTGCCGCACAGTTCGATTTCGACGCAGCTTCGAAGCGGCAAATTGCCAGGGATTGAACGGCATCACACTGTGCGCGCAATGCGTGAGCGGCCGATCACATTCGCCATCTAGCAATCCGAGCGTTAACTCCGCTTAATTCGCATAGCCAAATCGCGGTCTGCTGCGTTGTTCGTACTCGAGAGCCGAACGACGGGCAGCGATGCACCGGCTCGGGATACACGAAATGCACCAGCCAACATGGAGTCTCGTTTATGTTAAATTCAGCTCGCAAGACCCTCACCTACGCGGCGGCGATGATCTCGCTCGCGGCGCTCGTCGGCACCGCCTCGGCGGACACCACCTGGCAGAAGAACCATCCGCGCCGTGAGCAAGTCAACAACCGGCTCGCGAATCAGAACAAGCGCATTCACAACGATGTGAAGAACGGCACCTTGACGAAGAACCAGGCCGCCGCCCTGCACAACGAAGATCACCAGGTGCGCCAGGAAGAGCGCGACATGGCGAGCCAGAACGGCGGCCACATCACCAAGTCGGAACAGCACGTGCTGAACCAGCAGGAGAACGGCATCAGCAATCAGATTCCGCCGAAGTAGCCCTTCAAAAACGCAGCGACAAGCAGCTGAGGCCACCGTCCATTTTTCGGAATTCAGACATTTCCAATGCGACGGAATTGAAGCCCTTGTCGCGAAGTGCGCCGGCAACACGCGGGTAGCCCGCGGCCACGAGCACCGCGTCGTTGACGCGCACACAATTGGCGGCGTAGCGCTCGCCGGCGGACACTTCGATCAGTTCGCGCACGGGTGCTGCGCTCGCGCGCAGCGCGTTTTGGACGGCACCGTCCGCCAGCCACACACCCTCGCCGAGATAGGCAAGGCCGCTCTTCAAGTGCAGCAATCCCTCGAGCGAACGAATGTCGAGGATGCCGGCCGTGTAATGCATGTGGCGCAAATGCTCGGCCAGTTGGGCCGCGCCCGCCTCGTTCGTGCGCGCCGATATACCGATGAGAAAATGCCCGTCGGCCTCGCAGACATCGCCGCCGTCGACCGTGCCGGGCCCGGCAATCGGCTGCACGTGGCCGAAGAACATGCGCAACGCCGCCGCGACGCTGTCCACTTCCCCGCTGCGGCTCGGGGCGCCCGGGCGCGTCAGGATGGCGCCGCGGCCGGTGACCACGGCGGTATCCTCGACGAACGTGCCGTCCGGAAAAGCCTCGTTCGGCTCAAGATAGGTCAAGTGCAGCCCGCAGCCGATGAGCGCATCGCAGTAGCGGGTGTGCTGCTCCAACGCCTTGGCGAGATCGGGAGAGCCTTCGTTCGCAGCGGTCAATCCGGAGGCGAACGTGCCTCCCGGACGACGCACGATGGCGCGAGTGAACCGCGAAGCACCGCCTTTCATGCAGCCCGGTTGCGTCCGAGCTTCTTCGCGGCCTTCAATTGCTGCTGCGATTTCTCGACCAGGGTCGCCGGACTGTCCTCGGCTCCCGGGATGATGGCACACACGCCGACGCTCACGCTGACGTAGCGCAGGATCGCGGAGCGCGGATGATGGATGCGCAGCTCCCGCACCCGCTCGGCCATCAACTGGCCGAGTTGCAGGGCCTGGTCCAGGGACAACCCGGGTGCGAACGCCATGAGACTGCCCCCTTCGATGCGCGCGGTGACGTCGCTCGAGCGGCGCAGACACCCCGACACGCAGTGCGCGACGCGCCGGATGGTCGAGTCGCCCGCCGCTCGTCCGAAAGTGCCGTTGTACAAATCGAGCGCGTCGATATCGATTGCGAACACGGCGATGCTGCGGTGTTCGCGCTGGGCGATGGTCCAATCGCGCTTCAAGAGCTCCTGCAGATAGGGCAGAGTGAACAGCCCGGTCAGCCGGTCGTCCCGAATCGCGAGGGCGGTGGGTTGGTGCGCGCCGCTCAGGGAATCGCGCGCCTGCTTCGGATCGATGCGCAAGCGCTCGCCGGCATCGCGGTGATGTCCCGTGAAATGCGTCACCCGGCCTTGGCCGTCTTGCAGCGGTGCGACCGTCATTTCATTCCAAAACAGCGTCCCATCCTTGCGGTAATTTCGCAGCAGCACCCGGCAGGTTTCGCCCAGCCGCAGCGCTTCGCGCAAACGCTGCCGGCCGTCCTGCTCGCGGTCGTCGGCTTGCAACAGACGCAGGTTCCGTCCCTTGAGCTCGGCCGCGGTGTAGCCCGTCAACGCCTCGAACGCGGGATTCATGTAGATGACGGGATGATCCGGGTGTTGCGCATCGACGAGCACCAGACCCTCGGGCGAGGTGTCGAGCATGCGGCGAAACAGATCGGCATCGAAGCTCGTCAAGATTGCCCCTCGGTCAATACCAGCGGCGGCGCAACCGACAACTCCGCGATTCTCGCCACGGTTTGCTGCCAATGCCGATCGTCCTTGAGATTCGTCGGCGCCTCGCCGCGGGCCCGCATGCGCACCAGCCGGGCCTGCGAGGCCGGGCTTGGGGCATCCGGCGCGAAGTGCTTCAACAACGTGCGCACCGCCGGCCGGTCATTGCAGATCGGCAGCACATCGCAGCCCGCGGCCAGCGCCAAGCGCGCGCGCGCGACGGCGTCGCCGAACGCGGCGGCGCCCGCCATGGAGAGGTCGTCCGCGAAGACGCAGCCATGAAAGCCCATCGATGCGCGCAGGATGTCGGTGATCCAGCGTCGCGACAGGCTGGCCGGTAAGGCATCGACCGCCGGATAAACCACGTGCGCGGCCAGCACCGCCGGCAGTTGGTTGTCGATCAGCAAACGATAGGGGCGCAGGTCCGCCTCGAGGTCGACGAAGTCGCGCCGATCCACGGGCAGTGCGATGTGCGAGTCGGCAACCACGGCCCCATGGCCCGGAAAATGTTTGGCGACCGCCGCCATGCCCGCCTCGCGCATCCCCGACAGATAAGCCGCCGCCAGCGCCGCGACCGTCTCTGCATCGCGATGGAACGCCCGATCGCCGATGATTTCGCTCACCCCGTACTCGAGGTCGACGCAGGGCGCAAAGCTGAAGTCGACGCCCACCGCTCGCAATTCGCTCGCCATCAGCCAACCGACGGCGTGGGCGAGGCTCAGGGCCTCACGATGGTCCGCATCGAAACGCCGGCCGAGCAACCGTGAGGCGGGTAAGCGGGTAAAGCCGTCGCGGAAGCGCTGGACGCGGCCGCCCTCATGGTCGACCGCAATCAGCAAGTGCGGCGTGCGCACGGCGCGGATCTCGGCGGTGAGCGCTGCCAACTGCAGCGGGTCGCGGTAGTTGCGGCTGAACAACAGAACGCTGCCGACGAGCGGATGGGCCAACACATCGGTATCGTCGCCACTCAGTGTCGTTCCGGCGAGGTCGACCATGAGCGGCCCGAGGCTCATGAAGCTCTCTCGAATGCCGCGACCGATTCGACGTGCGTCGTATGCGGAAACATGTCCATCACCCCCGCGCCGATCAGGCGGAAACCTTGGGCCTGCACCAAGATCCCCGCATCGCGCGCCAAACTCCCTGGATGGCAGGAAATATACACGACTCGCCGCGGCCCCCACTGTGCCATGCGTTCCATGATCTCAAGCGCCCCGGCACGCGGCGGATCGAGAAGCACCAGATCGTAGGGGTCTGCGGCCCATGCGCCAAAGTGCGCCGGTTCGAACAGATTTTCCGCGAAGAAGTTGGCATTTTTGACGCCGTTGCGCCCGGCATTGGCCTGCGCCTTGCCGACGAGCGCCGTATCTCCCTCGACGCCCACGGCCCGGCCGGCTCGCTGCGCCAGGGGCAGGGTGAAGTTGCCCAGGCCGCAAAACAGGTCCAATACCGCATCATCCGGGCCTGGCTGCAACAGATCGAGCGCCGACCGCACCAGGGCACGATTGACCACGGAGTTGATTTGGATGAAGTCGGCGGGGCCGAACTCCAGGGTCAGTGCGCCGCCGAGCGCGTAGGTGAGCGGCAAGGCCGGTTCGGTGAGCGGCCGAATGGTCTCCAGGCCCCCGCTCTGCAGGTAGATCTGCAGCACATTTTGGCTCTCAAACTCGGCCAATCGTGCCAAATCCTCGCTGCTCGGCGCCTCCATGACGCGAAAAACCAGGGCCGAACGCTCATCGCCGGCCGCAAGTTCGACCTGGGGCACCTTTTCACGGATGCTGAGCGTCTGCACCAGGGCGGCGAGTTGTGCCGGCAGGTCGGCGAACCGTGCGAGCAGGATCTCGCAGCGGCGGATATCGGCCAGGTAGGGACTCTGCCGTTCGCGAAACCCCGCGAGCACGCGGCCTTTCTTATGGACGTATTTGACGCCCAGGCGCGCACGCCGCCGATAGGCCCAATCCGGCCCCCGAAGGGGTGGGAACACGCGTTCGGGCCGTACTCCCCCGATACGCTCGAGGTTCTCGAGCAATTGACGCTCCTTGGCGGCGAGTTGCGCGGCGGGCGCCAGATGTTGCAGTGAACAGCCGCCGCATACGCCAAAATGCGCACACCGCGGTGTGACCCGATCGGGCGAGGGAACGAGCACCTCGGCGAGCCCCGCCTCGTCGAACTGCCGCCGCCGCTTGAGCACGCGAAAACGCACTCGCTCCCCCGGCAATGCTCCTTCGATGAAGACGGCCTTGCCGCCGACGCGGGCAATACCGCGGCCATCGTGGGCGAGATCGACCACGTCGGCTTCCTCGAGAGCGCCGGGCTTCAATTGGCGGGCCACGCGGCCGAAAATTCTTGGAAATGCGCGGCGGGGGAATCGTGCAGCAATTGGCGAACGCGCGCGATCTCATGGGCATGTTCGACGGCGTTCAAGCGTCCGCGCAACAACTCGAAGCGCAGGTAAATCAGGTAGGTGTTGAGCACGTCGGTCTCGCAATAGTCGCGAATGCGCTTCAGGCCGCCCTGCAAATACACCTCCCACACCTGCGCACCGTGCATGCCGAGTTTGCCGGGAAGCCCGAGCAGGCATGCGACATCCTGCAGGCTCGCGCGGCCGCGGCCCTGAAAGCCGGACAAGATATCCATCAGATCCATGTGCCGCCAATGGAAGCGGCTCAAGTAGTTGCTGTAGCGGAAGCTCGAATCGCCCTCGCCGGTCTCCCAGTAGCGCGCCGCGGTGATGCTGTGCAGGAGACTGCGGTAATGCAGCACCGGCAGGTCGAAGCCCGCACCGTTCCAAGACACCAATTCGGGGGTGTACCTGTCCAATCCGTCGAAGAAGCGTTCGAGCAAGTCCTTTTCCGAAGAGGCCTCCTCGCCGAGGCTCCATACCTTGAGCGAATCGCGCGAGCGCAGGATCACGGAAATCGCGACGACCCGGTGCTGCTCGTGCGACAGGAACTCACTTCCGGTTTCCTGGCGGCGCTTGGTGAACATGATTTGCGCCACCTGTGCATCGGACAGCTCCTTGAGCCCGTACAGGCGCCGGCCGAGTTCGGTGTCGGGCACGGTCTCGATGTCGAATACCAGCGTCGGCGCCGAGCGCGCCGCTGTGCCGCGGACCGGTGCGCCGGCCGCGTTCACGCCGCGCACATCAGTGGCGGGCCTCGGGGGCGCGGCGCATCAGCACCGCGACGGCTACCACCAGGCCCGCCTCATCGGTGAGCGTGACGTGGCCTTCGCCGATGCCGAGACCGTCCCGTACCCTGGCGCCGCGCGCGGAATACACGACTTCCGGCTTGCCCCACGCGTTCTGCACGATGCCGACGTCGCGAATCCAGACGCCGTGCGCAAAGCCGGTGCCCATTCCTTTCACGATCGCCTCCTTGGCGGCGAAGCGCATCGCGAGAAAGCGCACCGGGCGCGCGGTGCGCTCGAGTTGGGCGCGCTCTTCGGGCATCAGCAGGTGCGACACGAAGCGCTCGCCATGCCTGTCGAAGACCCGCGCAACGCGGTCGACCTGCAGCACGTCGATGCCGATGCCGTAAATCATCGCGCTGCGCGCATGAGATCTTTCATGTCGCGAACGGCCCTGGCGAGGCCGTCGAAAATCGCGCGCGCCACGATGGCGTGGCCGATGTTCAGTTCCACGATCTCGGCGATCGCCGCAATCGGCTCCACGTTGTGATAGTTCAGGCCGTGACCCGCATTGACGATCAATCCGATCGAGGCGGCAAGCCTGGCAGCCGACCGGACGCGCTCGAATTCGCGCGCCCGCGCGGCCCCCACGGCATCCGCATAGGCGCCGGTGTGCAATTCGATCACCGGTGCACCGGCGCGTTTGGCGGCCTCCACTTGCGCGGCCTCCGCATCGATGAACAGAGAGACGCGGATTCCCGAGGCGCCGAGCGCCTGACACGCAGCGGCGATCCGCGTCATTTGACCCGCAACATCGAGGCCGCCCTCGGTGGTAATCTCCCGCCGCGATTCGGGTACCAGGCAGCAGTCCTGCGGCTGCACCTGCCGTGCGATGCCGATCATCTCTTCGGTTACCGCCATTTCCAAATTCATGCGCGTCTGCAGAAGCCGGCGCATGACCGTCACGTCGCTGTCCTGGATGTGCCGACGGTCCTCGCGCAGATGCAGCGTGATGCTGTCGGCGCCCGATTGCTCGGCGAGCAACGCCGCGTGCACGGGGTCCGGATATTGAACCCCCCGCGCCTGCCGCAGCGTCGCCACATGATCGATGTTCACTCCGAGCGCGATGCCGCTCGCTCCCGGCAAAAGGATGCTCATGGCTGCTCCGGCGGAAGGGAGTCTCGACGCCGCATGGCGAGCATGACCTCCCGGGATTTCAGGGCGCGGCCGTCGAGGCAGGCATCGAGCGCCACCCGCAGCACGCGCTTCGCGTCGCGCAATGAGCGCGCATCCTGGAAGGCTTCGGCCTCGAGATCGGCCAACGAGCGGCCATAGATGGCGCCGGGCGCCTCGGCCACGCAGGCCTGCGGTCCGCGCTGTGGCGCAAAACGATAGTAGCGGTCGGGTTCCACGGGCACGCCCTCATCCGTCTGCGATAGCTCCAAACCATATCCCAAATCGTTGAGCAATCGCTTCTCGAAGCGGCGCAAAGCGGGCTCCTCCCCCTCGCCGGCACACAGCGCAGCGACGCAGGAGGCATAGGATAGAAAGATCTCCGGATGCGGATCGCAGCGCTCGGTCAGTTTGAGCAGCAGCTCGTTGAGGTAGAAGCCGCTCATGAGCCGCTGCTTGCTCAAGGTCGTGGAAATACCGTCGATTTCCGCGCTCACCAGTTGACACGCCTCGGTACGACCCGACCAGGACACGAGCAGCCGCTGAAAGGGCCGCAGCACCCCCTTGAGGCTCGATTTCGGAGCGTTGGCGCCGCGCGCGAACAGCGTGAGGCGGCCGTGCTCACCGGTGAACACCTCGACGATACGGCTGGTATCGCGGTAGGGGTACTGATGCAACACGTAGGCCGGTGCCAGCCATACGCGCCGCCCGGACGGCCGGCCTGCGCTCCTCACAGCGTATCGTACCCAAACTGGCGCAGCGCCATTTCACTGTCCGCCCAGTTTTCCTTGACCTTGACCCACAGTTCCAAGTGCACCGAACGCTGCCACAAATCGTTGAGTTCGATGCGCGCCAAGCGCCCGATCTCCTTCAGCCGCTCTCCGCCCTGGCCGATCACGATGGCTTTTTGCCCGGCGCGCTCGACCCAGATCACCGCGTTGATCATGAGCCGGCCGTCCTGTTCCGCGAAGCGCTCGATCTGCACGTTGATGCCGTAAGGCAGCTCTTCGCGCAGCTTCAACGTCAGCTTTTCACGCACGATTTCCGCGGCGTGAAACGGCTCGTCCCGGTCGGTGAGAACATCCGCGGCGAACAGCGGCGGCGCCGTCGGCAGCCGCGATCCGACCAGATCGACCAAGCGGTCCAAGTTATCCCGCTCGAGTGCGGATACGGGCACGATCCCGGAGGCAGGGACGCGCGTCGTCAACTCCTCGAGGAAGGGCAGTAATTGGTCCTTCGGATAAACCCGATCCACCTTGTTGACCACCAGAAAAAGCGGCTGTTTCAAACCGCGCACGCGCTCCCAGACCCAGCGGTCCTCGTCCGTGAACTGCATGGCCTCGATCACGAACAGGATCACATCGGCGTCCTGCGAGGAGGAAATGGCGACCCGGTTCATGTACTGATTCATGACCCGGCGCGTCGACTCGTGCAAGCCCGGGGTATCGACCAGCACCAGCTGCGCGTCAGGCCGGTTCACCACCCCGAGGATGCGGTGTCGGGTGGTCTGGGGCTTGGCCGTGACGATGGTGACCTTGCGCCCGACGAGCGCATTCACCAGCGTCGACTTGCCGACGTTCGGCCGGCCGACGATGGCCACCATGCCGGCGCGAAATGGGGGGGTAGTCACGGTGCGTCGCTCACGGAGCGTCACCGACCGGGGAGTGGCGCATTTCAGCGGGCAACAGGCCCAACAGCTTGCCCGCGGCCAATTGCTCGGCGCGGCGCCGGCTGGCGCCTTCCCCCACCGCCACCAGGCCGAACGTAGGAACCTCGCAGGTCACCGTGAACCACTGCGCATGCGGATCGCCCGCAAGCGCGGTCAACGTGTACACCGGCAAGGCAAGTCCATGCGCCTGCAGGGTTTCCTGCAACCGCGTTTTCGGGTCTTTGAGGGTTTCGGCCGCGGGCAATTCCGTCAGTCGCGGGCCGATGATGCGATTGATCACCGCGGCGGCGGCCTCGAAGCCGGAATCCAGGAATATCGCGCCCAATATCGCCTCCAGTGCGTCCGCCAATATCGAAGCCCGGCGAAATCCGCCGGATTTCAACTCGCCCTGACCCAGCCGCAAATACTCACCCAGACCGAGGCCGCTTGCGACCGATGCCAGCGCCTCGCCGCTGACGAGGGTGGCCCGCAACCGGGACAGGGCGCCTTCGTCGGCTTGCGGATGCGCATCGTATAGCAAGCGCGCCACACTGCAATTGAGAATTGAATCGCCGAGAAACTCGAGCCGCTCGTTGTGCGCGCCGCCGGCGCTGCGGTGAGTGAGGGCGGCGAGGCACAGCTCGGGTTTGGAGAAGGTATAGCCGAATGAGCGTTCGACCCAGCTCAAGAGCTCGTCGGACTTGCGCTCGCGGTTCACTGCACCTTCACGGTCTTGTCGAAGTGCACCATCAGCGACACGTTGGCGATGTAGGGCACCGAATCATCGTACGCCACGTGCATCGATACCGATCCCTCGTCCTTGACGATTTCCACCTCCTTCGAGTCGACGGCGGAGACATCCTCGATCTGCCAGTGCCTGTCCAGCGAACGGCGCATGCCGACGATGTCGGGATTTTCGCTTTTGAACTCGGCCGCGGTCGCCTCCATGCTGCGTGCGACCTTCATGTAGTTGAGGTACACCGTGGACAGGCGGATGCCCGCGTACACGATCACACCGATCAACCCGAGAACGCAGAGCATCCCGATCAACGTCATACCTTGCTGCCGCTGGCGCATAAATTCCTCCCTAAACAGTCTCCTTATTGAATCGCATTCCCGATCCGATTCCAGAGAGGTCCGTCACGAGTATCGAGATTAAGCCAAATTCTTACGGCTTTACCGACCAAATTCTGCTCCGGTACGAAGCCCGGGGCCTCCGGATCGTCCTGCCAGCGGCTGTCCTTGCTGTTGTTGCGGTTGTCTCCCATGAAGAAATAATGCCCTGCGGGTACCACCCATTCGCCGCTCGTAACCCCGCCCTTGGCGAACATGATGAGATGCCGTTTGGCTCCGAGCTGCTCAAAAGCGGTCGGAACCCCGGCGTAGTTCCACATGTTCTGCTTCGGTCCCTTGTAAACGGGGCCCGGCGACTGCTTCATGAGGACGCCGTTCACATAGAGCTCATTGTTCTCATCGACTCGAACCCGATCGCCCGGCAGCCCCACCAGGCGCTTGATGTAGTTGATTTTCGGATTCGGCGGCAGCCGGAACACGATCACGTCGCCGCGCTGCGGGGTGCCGGTGGGAACCAGCAGGGTGTTGGTCACCGGCAGTCGCAGTCCATAGGAGTATTTGCTGACGAAGATGAAGTCGCCGTCGTACAGGGTGGGCATCATCGAATCGGAGGGAATGCGAAACGGCTCGAACAGGAAGGAGCGAATCACCAGCACGAGAAGAATGACCGGGAAGAAGGAGCGCGCATACTCGACCGCAATCGGTTCGCGCACCCGCTCGGGGGCAGTTCCGGCGGCCGCGGCGGCCTGGCGGCGGCGGCCGGCGAAAAACGCCTGGTCCAACCCCCAAATGGCTCCGGAGGCGGCCCCGACGACCACCAGCATGAAGCTGAAATCGACCGCTTCGTAGCGGAACAGGCGCCACAGCATGGCGAGGGCGAGCACCACGAGCGCATAGCCCGCGAGGCGCGGCAGCAGCGGTTCATCCGCGCTGGTGGCCCCCGGGTCGCGCTGTGGCCGCAGAAACCACCCGTCGATGAGTATCACCAGCACGCAGACAATGGCCGCGCACAGCAGGATCATGAATAGGCTATCGCCGTCGCTCACGAAAGACCCCCAACAGTTGAGATTCCAATATAGGTATGGGCGAACGAATCAATTGGCTTTCTTGCCGACTTGGAGCACGGCGAGAAACGCCTCCTGCGGTATTTCGACCTGCCCCACTTGCTTCATGCGCTTCTTGCCGGCCTTCTGCTTTTCGAGCAGCTTTCGCTTGCGCGTGATGTCGCCGCCGTAGCATTTGGCGAGGACGTTCTTGCGCATCGCCTTGACGCTCGCGCGCGCGATGATGTGGCTGCCGATCGCCGCCTGCACGGCGACTTCGAACATCTGACGGGGGATCAGTTCCTGCATCTTATCGACCAGCTCCCGGCCGCGATTGTAAGAGTTGTCCTTATGCACGATGAGCGACAAGGCGTCGACCGGATCGCCGTTGATCAGCACATCGAGCTTGACCAGGGGCGCGGCTTGAAAATGACTGAATTCGTAGTCGAACGATGCATACCCGCGGCTCGCCGATTTCAGCCGGTCGAAGAAATCGAGCACCACCTCGGCAAGCGGCAGTTGATATTGCAGCGATACCTGGCTGCCCAGAAACAGCATCTTCTTCTGCACGCCGCGCTTTTCGCTGCATAGGGTGAGGATGGCACCCACGTAGTCCGGGGGCACCAGGATGTTGGCGGTGATGATGGGTTCGCGCAGCTCGGCGATGCGGTCCTGAGGCGGCAGTTTGGTGGGGTTATCCACATTGACGACCGAGCCGTCGGTCAACAAGACCTCGTAAATGACGGTCGGCGCGCTCGTGATCAGATCGAGGTCGTATTCGCGCTCGAGGCGCTCCTGCACGATGTCCATGTGCAGCAACCCCAAGAAGCCGCAGCGAAATCCGAAGCCGAGCGCGGTGGAGACTTCCGGCTCGAAATGCAGCGCCGAATCATTCAGCTTCAGCTTCTTCAACGCATCGCGGAATTGCTCGTAGTCATCCGAGCTCACGGGGAAGAGTCCGGCGAACACCCGCGGCTGCACCTGCTTGAACCCCGCCAACGCCTGCTTCGCCGGATTGGCATCCAACGTGATGGTGTCGCCCACCGGCGCCCCGTCGATTTCCTTGATTCCGGCGACCACGAAGCCGACCTCTCCGGTCTCGAGCGATTCACGCGTCACGGGCTTGGGTGCGAAACGTCCCAGTTTGTCGACCACATGACTGCGTCCGGTCGACATGACGCGGATCTTGGCGCCTGAACGCAGCGCACCATTCATGACCCGCACCAGGGAGACCACCCCGACGTAATTGTCGAACCACGAATCGATGATCAGCGCCTGGAGGGGAGCCTGCGGATCTCCCTTCGGGGGTGGGATGCGCTTGACCAGATGCTCGAGGAGCTCGGCGACCCCGAGGCCCGTCTTCGCGCTCACCAGCGCTGCATCGTCGGCCGGTATCCCGATGATCTCCTCGATTTCGTGAATGACTTTTGCCGGGTCCGCCGAAGGCAGATCGATCTTGTTGATGACCGGCAGCACCTCCAAGCCCTGCTCGAGCGCCGTATAGCAGTTGGCGACGCTCTGCGCCTCGACCCCCTGCGCGGCATCCACCACCAACAGCGCTCCTTCGCAGGCCGCGAGCGACCGCGACACCTCGTAGGAGAAATCGACGTGTCCGGGTGTATCGATGAAGTTGAGCTGATAAACCTCGCCGCTCGCCGATTTGAAGCCGAGCGTCACGCTCTGGGCTTTGATCGTAATGCCCCGCTCGCGCTCGAGATCCATCGTGTCGAGCACTTGCGCCTGCATTTCCCGAGCATCGAGTCCGCCGCATTCCTGAATGAAGCGATCGGCCAACGTGGATTTACCGTGATCGACATGAGCGATGATTGAAAAGTTGCGGATATTCTTCATCAAGGGGCTTTGGCTGGGAGCCTGGCAAACTCCCTATTATACCGGTCAACCGCGGTGCGCGAGCGCCTTATGTACTTCCTCGACGTCCAGGCGTCCCCGGCAAACCAATTCTCCGCCGAACAACAGCACCGGGATCTTGTGCCCGAAGCGTGCCCGTGCGGCCGCGTCGCCGTCGACGTCGATCACCTCGATCGGGTAGCCGCGTGCCGCAGGCAGTGCCGCAAGCTCGGTCAGCAACTCCTCGCACAGGCCGCAGCCCGGGCGCGAGTAGAGCAAAAAGCCCATGATGAGCGCGGCTACGGGTGCGGCTGATCGCCGCTGAACGACCTGACCGAGTGCGCGATGAACTCCACCGTCTGCGCCGGAACCTCGCCGACCGCGGTGACTTGGTGGCCTTGCACGACGGTGGAAAAGGCGAAGCCGGAGCCCACTCGAGCCAATCCCTGCATCGGAGGCGGATCGCTCTGCGCGCTCGGAGCATCGTTGCCGCCGGCTTTTCGGTCCGGCGGAGCTTCGACGAACACCGACACGGTGGCAAGCCCGTCGGAGTACACGAGGTGGGTGGCGGGAACGGTGGCTCCGCCAAGCGTTTGAGCGCCGGCAATCGTCAAACGGAAGCCCGGCGGCAGTTCGCTGGCGCGATAGGCCGCAAGCGCCGGCGGCGCCGTATCGTGCGAGGGACCCTGCCGCACCCAGCGCATGCCCTCGGTATGCACCGCGGGCGTCAAATCACTGTCGGGAATGCTCTCCGGCATCTCCAGCCGTGCGAACAGAATCTGCTCGATCACCTGCCCGCGCGCGTCGCACAGTTGACTCTTCAGAGGCATCGCGGTGTTCTCATCGAGCCACAGGCGATAGCCGAACCTGTATTGGTCCTTCGGATTGACCGCGATGACGCGCGCCGCCCGGCCGAGCACGCGCGAAGGAGGCAAAGACTCGATCCGATAGAACTCGTTGACGCCGGCGCCGAACTGCGGCAACGAACCCAGGAACGGCCCCCGATCCTGGCGCGGTTCGACCAGCACGGTGCGCTGATCGGGCAGGTAACAGGTCAGTTCGTCGTTGTTGCGCACGAACTCGCGGCCCGAGCCATCGAGCGAGAGCAGCCGTTCGGTGACCCGCCCGCCCTTGACCCGGTGGACGATGCGCATCGTCTCCACGCGGCCCTCGCTCAGGTGAAAGAACGTCCCGTCGTAATTTCGCGTGGCGAGCGCGCGATTCATCTTTTCGAGCCAGTCGCGCGCATCGTCGGCGCTGAGCGAGCGCTGCGGAAGGGCCAACGCCAAGGCACCCACGGCGGCGCATGGCAGCAGCCAACCCGCGCGGTTACGGAGCGATGTCATCATGGCGCGATGCGCGCATCCGGTGCGGTCGGCTGTTCCATGGCGGCGTGGCCCACGGCGGCACCCTCGACCGCCCGTACCTTGGCGGCAGGTTCCTGCTCATCGGCATCGGCGAGCAGTCCGGAGAGCACGTTGCTCTGTCCGAGGACGGAGGAATACTTGCTGTGCGCGAAAATGTAATTCGTCAGGCGCGCCGCCGGCAGTACGGCCGCTGCCTCGGGCATGGCGGCGGGCACCGTATAGGAGATGGCTTCCTTGGGCTTCACCGCGACGGCGTTCTGGGCTGAGACCGGCGAAGCGGCACGGAGCGCCGGCTCGACGGCGCGCTGCTGCAGTCCGACGACCGCGACCGCCGCGACGCCCGCGGCGACCGCAGCTCCCGCGAAAGGCCGCCACCAGCGGTTGGCGCGAACCCGAACCGCCGGCGGGGCCGCGGTTGCCGGTCCGCCGTCGATGGCGCCATTGATGCGAGCCGCAAAGCCGCGGGTGATCGGCACCTTGGCGGTACCCCGCATCGACTCACCGATCAAGGCGTAGCGCCCGAAACTTTCGCGCAACTCCGCGTCGCGCATCAGGCGCTTTAGCAGCAGCTCGGTTTCCGAACCCGGCAATTCGCCGTCGAGAAATGCTGAGACCTGTTCACGGATTTGTTCGCTCATGTGTCCTCGGGCCGGCCAAGGCCGCCTTCAAATATGGGTCGGAGCTTCTTGTCGATCGCCTCTCGGGCTCTGAAAATGCGCGAACGGACCGTGCCTACCGGACAATCCATCGTCTGCGCGATGTCCTCGTAGCTCAAACCCTCGAGTTCCCGCAGCACGATCGCGGTACGTAAATCTTCCGGTAGGTTCTCGATGGCCCGGTTCACGGTGTCGCGAATCTCGTCCGTGAGGAGCAGCGCTTCGGGGGTCTCGGACTCGGAAAGCCGCGCGTGCACGTCATATTGCTCGGGATCTTGCAAATCGAGGTCGTAGTCCATCGGTCGGCGTTTGCTGGCAACGAGCGCGTTCTTGGCGGTATTGATCGCGATTCTATACAGCCAG
Source organism: uncultured Gammaproteobacteria bacterium (assembly GCA_963801865.1). GTDB lineage: Bacteria > Pseudomonadota > Gammaproteobacteria > Steroidobacterales > Steroidobacteraceae > Bog-1198. Next base: position 94,539 of record CAWDGY010000007.1, read on the forward strand.
GTATAGAACGCGCTATCGCCGCGAAACGACTGGAGGGCACGATAGGCTTTAACAAAAGCCTCCTGTGCAATGTCCTCCGCCTCGGTCGCATCGTGCACGTAACGCATGATCAGCTTCAGCACCTTGTGCTGGTATCGCAGGACCAATAAGTCGAACGCCGCGCGCTCGCCGCGCTGGACCCGCTCGACCAGTTTGAGGTCACTGTCTTCAACGCTCATGCGTGAACCCAAACCGGCAAGCTCGCGAGCCAGCCTGTCGCGATAGACCGACCATCCAAGGAAAAGTTCGACAATTCCGATACTGCTTCGAGTGCAAACGTGACTCTGCGCACAAGATTGATTCAGGACCGGTCGACACGCGGGCTTGCCGTGATGCGCTCGATGAGGGCGGCCAGCAGGTCGGTGGGCGGGGCTTGACGCCCGAGGCAATAGGCATAAATGACGCTGTCTTCGGTATCCAAGAGCCGGCGGAAGGCCTCCTGATGCGCCCGGGGAGCGTCGCAGAACCGCTCATCGACGTAGCGCGTGAGCAATAGGTCGAGCTCTTTCATGCCGCGGCGGCAGCGCCAGCGCAGCCGGCCGAGTTCTTGCGGTTCGATCGCGGTCATCTCCTGCCCCAGAAGCTCAATACCGGCGATGGGCAAGGATCTGCTTGATTTCGGCGATCGCCTTGGCGGGGTTCAGATCCTTGGGACAGGCCTCCGTGCAATTCATGATGGTGTGGCACCGATAGAGCCGAAACGGGTCCTCGAGGTCATCGAGCCGCTCGCCGCTCGCCTCATCGCGGCTGTCGACGATCCAGCGGTAGGCGGCCAACAGAGCGGCCGGCCCGAGGTAACGCTCGCTGTTCCACCAATAGCTCGGACAACTGGTCGAGCAACAGGCACACAGGATGCAGGCCGAAGGCCGGTCGACTTTCTCCTGATCCTCCTTGGACTGCAGACGTTCTCGGTCGGGGGGCGCCGGCGTGCGCGTTTGCAGCCACGGTTTGACCGATGCGTACTGGGCGTAGAAGTTGGTGAGGTCCGGCACGAGGTCCTTGATCACCGGCATATGCGGCAGCGGATAGATCCTGATGTCGCTCTTGACATCGGCACAGGCGCTGATACAGGCCAGGGCGTTCTTGCCGTCGATGTTCATGGCGCAGGATCCACAGATCCCTTCGCGGCAGGAGCGGCGGAAGCTCAACGTGGGGTCGACTTCGTTCTTGATCTTGATGAGGGCGTCGAGAACCATCGGACCGCAGCTGTCCATATCGACTTCATAGCTGTCGAGGCGCGGATTCTCGGGCGAGTCCGGATCGAAGCGGTAAATCTTGAAGATGCGCAGATTCCGGGCGCCCTCCGGCGCTCTGTAGACACGCCCGTCCTTGCGCACCCTGGAATTGGCGGGAAGAGAAAATTTGGCCATCGATCGAGTTCCTCAATAAGTCCGTGCTTTCGGCGGAATGGACTCGACCTCGTCGGTCAAGGTGTTCAAATGCACCGGCCGATAGTCAAATCTCGTCTCGCCCCTCGGGTCCACCCAGCACAGTGTGTGCTTCAGCCAATTTTGATCCTCCCGGTTCGGAAAATCCTCCCGCGCCTGCGCGCCGCGGCTTTCCGTGCGATTGGCGGCCGAATGCATGGTGGCGACCGCCTGCCCCAGCAGATTATCGAGCTCCAGCGTCTCGATGAGATCCGTGTTCCAGATGAGGGACCGATCGGTCACGTGCACGTCGGCGAACGAGGCGAAGACCGTGCCGAGCCGGCGCTTGCCTTCGTTCAACGACTCGCCGGTGCGAAATACCGCGGCATCGCTCTGCATGATGCGTTGCATGTCCAGCCGGATATCGGCGGTGCGCTTCGAGCCCTTCGCGTGGCGCAGCCTGTCCAGGCGCGCGAGCGCGGCCTCCGTGCAGTCCGGCCGCAGGGGACGGTGCTGGCCGGCGGGTTTGAGCACGCGCGCACAATGGCGCGCCGCCTCGCGTCCGAAGACGACCAGATCGAGCAGCGAGTTCGAGCCGAGACGGTTCGCCCCGTGAACCGACACGCAGGCCGCCTCGCCCACCGCCATGAGTCCCGGCACCACGACGTCGCTGCCGCCGCGCCGAGACAAGACCTCGCCTTGCACGTTGCACGCAATCCCGCCCATGTTGTAGTGCACGGTGGGCAGCACCGGAATGGGGTCGCGGTTGACGTCGACGTCGGCAAAGATCCGGGCGGTTTCGGCAATCCCGGGGAGCCTCTCCTTGATGACCGCGGGGCCCAAATGCTCGAGGTGCAGATGAATGTGATCCTTGTTCTTGCCGACGCCGCGGCCCTCGCGAATCTCGATGGTCATGGAGCGGCTGACGACGTCGCGCGAGGCGAGGTCCTTGGCATTCGGCGCATAGCGCTCCATGAAGCGCTCGCCGGCCGAGTTGGTGAGATATCCGCCCTCGCCGCGCGCCCCCTCGGTGATCAGGCACCCGGCGCCATAGATGCCGGTCGGATGGAACTGCACGAATTCCATGTCCTGCAGCGGCAACCCCGCGCGCAGCACCATGCCACCGCCGTCTCCGGTGCAGGTGTGAGCCGACGTGCAGGAAAACCACGCACGGCCGTAGCCACCGGTCGCCAAGATGACCTCGTGCGCGCGAAACCGGTGCAGCGAGCCATCGGACATGTCGAGAGCGACGACGCCCCGGCATTCGCCGTTTTCCATAATGAGGTCCAAGGCGAAGTACTCGATGAAGAAGGTCGCGTCGTGTTTCAGGGACTGCTGATACAACGTATGCAGCATGGCATGTCCGGTCCGATCCGCCGCCGCGCAGGTGCGCTGGGCGATGCCCTTGCCGAAGTGCGTCGTCATTCCGCCGAAGGGGCGCTGATAAATGAGTCCGTCCTCGGTGCGCGAAAACGGCACGCCGTAGTGCTCCAACTCGATGACCGCGGCCGGTGCCTCCTTGCACATGAACTCGATCGCGTCCTGGTCGCCGAGCCAATCGGATCCCTTCACGGTGTCATACATGTGCCAGCGCCAATCGTCCTCGCCCATGTTGCCGAGCGCCGCCGAGATGCCGCCCTGCGCCGCCACGGTGTGGCTGCGGGTCGGGAACACCTTGGTGAGGCATGCGGTCGCGAGACCGGCCTCGGCCAGACCGAAGGTCGCACGCAGGCCGGCGCCGCCGGCGCCGACGACCACGACATCATATGTATGGTCGATGAACTTGTATTCGCTCATGGTTAAGGTCCGAACGCGATGCGCAAGATCGCAAATATGCTCGCGCCGCCCGCCAGCACGTGCAGGAAGCGCAGCAGCAGCAGAGAACCGAGCTTCGCGCCCTGGCCGTGCACGTAGTCCTCGACCACCACGATGGTCCCGAGATAGGAGTGGTAGGTCATTACGCCAACGAGCAACACGGCGAGAAAGCCGTTCAACGGCGCGGCCACCCACGCTCGCACCGCGCCGTAGCTGAGCGTCGGCAAACCCAGCAGCGAGAAAAAGAACCAGAGCGTCAAGGGGACCAGCGCGACCGCGCTCACCCGCTCGGCCCACCATTGACCGATGCCGTCTTTGGCCGAGCCGGTTCCGAGCACTCGTCCCAAAGGACTGCGCAAACTCATACGCGTCGAAAGTGCCACAACAACAGCCAGATGCACAGCGTCAGCGCAGCCGCGCCGATCACCGCCAACCAGCCGCTCAGATGCCGCTCGCGCCGTTCGAATCCCCTGCCCAGATCCCAGGCCAGGTGCCGCACGCCGTTCAGCAAATGATACAGAAATGCAAATGTCCAGCCGATGAGTGCGATCAATCCGATCGGACCTGAAAGGATTCTGGCGGCGGTCCGGTAGGTTTGCTCACCGCCCGCCAACGCGATCAGCCAGTAGCTCAGGGCGAGCAGACCGAGTGAGAGTGCAAGACCGGTCAGGCGGTGCAGGATCGAGAGGCTATTGCCGATCTGCCAGCGATAGATTTGCAAATGTGGCGACAGCGGCCGGGTGCGTGCGGGCATACGAGGTCCTTGTATTCAGCGGCGCCGGGCAACTCTACGCTCAAAAATCGATGCAGCGGCCACGCAGCTCCCAATCACCGTAGCGCGTCGGTTCCGGTCCGTCTCGTCCGCCCACCTCGCGCGCCGCATGTTGCGCCGCTGACGGCAGCGGCATCGGCAACGTGGGCTGTGGGGCGGAGGGGCTGTCGGCTGAATCTTCGTGGGTCGAGGTCACGGAGCAAAGTTTGCCAGAAAACGGGGGTGTTTAACCACGCCCGGGACCGATTTCATCAAATCCGACCGAGCGGTGGGCTTGACAGCGTCGCCCCACTACCTCTCTCATAAGGCGATGAGCACCAGCGGACGCTTGCGGCACATGGGCTTGATGCGCTTTACAGGGCCCGACGCGTTGAGCTTTTTGCAAGGACAGCTGTCGAACGATACCGGGCGCCTTGAAAAAGGCTCGCCGCTCCTTGCCGCCTATTCTACGCCGCAGGGCCGCGTCGCGGCGCTCTTGCATGTGCTGCCACATTCAGGCGGCGCGATCGCGATTTTGCCGCGCGAGATCCTGCTGCCGACGCTCGAGCGGCTGCGTAAATTCGTGCTGCGCGCGAAAGTCTCGGCGCAGGATGTGAGCGAGCAGTATATCTTGATCGGCCTGCACGACCCGAGCGGGCTGCGCAGCGCAGGTCTCGGCATCCCCGATGCGGGGAGCGGTTACCTCGAGCCGGATGGAATCGGCATCGGCCGCGTGAGTTCGAGATCGAGCCGACTCTGGGTGATCGGCAGCGCGGCCGATTTGGCGAAGCACCAACTCACCGGCGAGCACTCGGGCGGTGAGCGCGACGCAGAGCGCATCGAGCGGGACTGGCGTCTTGCGGACATCCGCGAGGGGCTGCCGCAAGTCTACGCGGCCACACGCGAGATGTTCGTCGCGCAAATGCTGAATCTCGACCTGATCGATGGGATCAGCTTCACCAAGGGCTGCTTTACGGGTCAGGAGATCATCGCACGGACTCAGCACCTGGGGCGCATCAAGCGGCGGATGTTTCGCCTGAGGCTGCCCGCCGGCACCTGGGCGATCGGCCAAGCGGTGCATTTGCGCGATGGGCGCGCGGGACGGTTGACGGAAGTGGTCCCCGAGGGCGAGGGGTGCGAAGCGCTCGCGGTCCTCAACCTCGAGGCGAGCGCGCCGGAGACCGATGCCCCCGGCGATGCGGTCGTGGCGCACGAATTGCCCCTTCCCTATTCGCCGCTACAGTCCGCTTGAGCACCGATGGCGGCACTCGCAGAGATTGTTTGCGGTCGGCAGCACCGCAAAGATCGAGCCTAGAGATCGATGATCGCGACCGCGTCCGCGCGCAGCGCTTCGCCGAGAAACCTGCTCCCCACGCGGGCGAAGCGCTCGGCGCCGTCGGTCGCGAGCCAGGAGATGCGTCCACGGCCTTTGCGGCCCTCGTCCCGAGGTGCGCCGGCGCCGCGCGGGTGACTTTCGCGCCGCACGGGTGCCAACTGCCGGAGCACCGCCGCGGCCACGGTGGCGGCGGAATCGACGATGCGCACCGACGGGGGTAGGACCGAGCGAATGGCCTCGGTGAGAATCGGAAAATGGGTGCACCCCAGCACCAGCGTGTCGGGCGCGTCGCTCGCGCAGAAGATCGGATCGAGATAGCGCCGCGCGACGGCCTCCGCGATCGGGCCGCGGGTCCAGCCCTCCTCGGCCATTGCCACGAACATCGAGCATGCACACGCCGTCACGCGCGCCGCGGCGCTGTGCCGATGGATGGCCCGCTGATAGGCGCCCCCGTGAATCGTGCCTTCCGTGCCGATCACGGCGATGTGCTGCGATCGCGAGGCCGCGACGGCGGCCTGCGCACCCGGCTCGATGACGCCGATGACCGGCAGCGTCGGATAGCGCGCTTTCAGCTCATCGAGTGCGGAGGCGGAGGCGGTATTGCAGGCCACCACCAGGCAACCGATGCCGCGCGCGTGCAGCGCCGCCGTGCACTGCAGGGAATAGCGTACGACGGTCTCCGGGCTCTTCGTGCCGTAAGGCAGGCGCGCGGTATCACCCAAGTAGATGAAATCTTCCGCCGGCAGCGCCGCCCGCAGCGCACGCAGCACGGTCAATCCGCCGACGCCGGAATCGAACACGCCGATCGGAGCGTGGCGCTCGCCATCGATCATCGGCGCGATCAGAACTCGGGCCGCATGTGGGGAAACAGCAGCACGTCGCGAATCGACGGCGCATTGGTGAACAGCATCACCATGCGGTCCACTCCGAGCCCCAAGCCGGCTGCCGGCGGCATGCCGTATTCCAACGCGCGCACATAGTCCGCATCGTAATACATCGCTTCCTCATCGCCCGCCGCCTTGCGCTCGAGCTGGTCCTTGAAGCGCTGCGCCTGATCCTCCGGGTCGTTCAGCTCCGAGAAGCCGTTGGCGAGCTCGCGTCCGCCGATGAAAAACTCCCAGCGATCGGTGATGAAGGGATCCAAATCGTTGCGCCGCGACAGCGGCGAGACCTCGGCGGGGTATCCGTAGGCAAAGGTCGGCTGCACCAGGGTGTGTTCGCCCGTCTTTTCGAAAATCCCGATCTGCAGTCTCCCCGGCCCATCGCCCGGCTTGTAGGCAATGCGCATGTCGTCGCACACCCGCCGCAGATAGCTCGCGTCGCGCAGCGACATCGGGTCCAACCGGGGGTTGTTCGCGAGAATGATCTCCTCGATGCTCATGCGCGCAAACTTCTTCGACAGATCCAATTCGGTGCCCTGATAGTGCAGCACGCGCGTACCGAGCAGGGTGTCGGCAAGACCTTGGAACAGCGTCTCGATCATTTCCATCAAATCGGTGAAGTCCGCGTAGGCCTGGTAGAGCTCGAGCATCGTGAACTCGGGGTTATGCTGGGTCGAGACGCCTTCGTTGCGGAAATTCCGGTTGATCTCGTAGACGCGCTCGAAGCCCCCGACCGTGAGCCGCTTCAGGTAGAGCTCGGGCGCGATGCGCAGGTACATGTCGACGTCCAACGCATTGTGATGCGTCTTGAAGGGCCGCGCCGCCGCACCGCCCGGAATCGGATGCAGCATCGGCGTTTCGACCTCCAGAAATCCCCGTGCATCGAGGAAGGCGCGCAGGTAGCGCACGATTCTCGAACGCGTCTCGAACACGCGGCGGCTCGCCTCGTTCACGATGAGATCCACATAGCGGCGCCGGTAGCGCAGCTCCGTATCCGCGATGCCGTGCCACTTGTCGGGCAGCGGGCGCAGCGACTTGGTGAGCAGCACCAGGCGCTGCGCACGCACCGACAGCTCACCCGTCTTGGTGCGAAACAGCGTCCCCTCGGCGCCGACCACATCGCCCACGTCCCAGCTCTTGAATTCCTCGTATATCTGGCCCAACGCCTGCTGCTGCAGGAACACCTGAATCGCGCCGCTCGAATCCTCGAGCTTCGCGAAGCTTGCCTTCCCCATCACGCGCTTGGCGCGCATTCGCCCCGCCACGCTCACGGGGATCGCCTCGGCCTCCAACGCCTCGGCGCTCTTCCCGCCGTAGGCGGTCGTGAGGTCGCCGGCGAGGGCATTGCGGCGAAAGTCGTTCGGAAAGGCATTGCCGCGCTCGCGCAGCTTTGCGAGCTTCGCGCGACGCTCGGCAATCAAGTGATTCTCGTCGGAGTCGTTCATCAAAGTCCTCAAAGTCCTTGCTTCAGGCTCGCCTGCATGAATTCATCGAGAGCGCCGTCGAGGACGGCGGTGGTGTTGCCGATCTCCACACCCGTGCGCAGATCCTTGATGCGGGACTGGTCCAACACGTAGCTGCGGATCTGATTGCCCCAGCTCACGTCCGATTTGGAGTCCTCGAGCACCTTCGCCGCCGCATTGCGCTTGTTGAACTCGAGCTCGTAGAGCTTCGCCTTCAACATTTTCATCGCGGTCGAGCGGTTCTTGTGCTGGCTGCGCTCGCTCTGGCATGCGACGACGATGCCGCTCGGGATGTGCGTGATGCGCACCGCAGATTCGGTTTTGTTCACATGCTGACCGCCGGCGCCGCTCGAGCGGTACACATCGGTGCGCAGGTCCGCCGGGTTGATCTCGATGTCGATGTCATCGTCCACCTCGGGCGATACGAACACCGAGGCGAACGAAGTGTGGCGGCGATTTCCGGAGTCGAACGGCGACTTGCGCACCAACCGATGCACCCCGGTCTCGGTGCGTAGCCAGCCATAGGCGTAATCGCCCGACATGCTGATGGTGGCGCCCTTGATGCCGGCGACTTCGCCGTCGCTTTGATCGATGATCTCGGTCTTGATGCCGTGGGCATCGGCCCATTTCAGATACATTCGCAGCAGCATGGCGGCCCAGTCCTGCGCTTCGGTGCCGCCGGCGCCGGCCTGGATGTCGAGAAAGGCGTTGTGAGAATCCATCTTGCCGGGGAACATGCGCTGGAACTCGAGCCGCTCCACTTGTGCGGCCAGCTCCTTCGCATCGGCTTCGATTTCCTCGGCGGCGCGCACGTCGGACTCCTCCGCGGCCACCTCCAGCAGCTCGTCCGCTTCGCGCAGCCCGCTCGTCAGCCGGTCCAACGTGGTGACGACGTTTTCGAGTTTGGCGCGCTCCCGGCCGAGTTCTTGCGCGCGTTCGGCGTTGTCCCAGATTCCGGGCTGCTCGAGCTCGCGCGTTACTTCCTGCAGCCGCTCGTGCTTGTTGTCGTAATCAAAGATACCTCCTCAAAGAGTCGGTGCGCTCCTCGAGATCTTTGATGAAACGTTTGAGTTGATTGATTTCCATGGCTGCCAACTGTAGCACACCGCTCTCGCGGGGATTACTCATGCCGCCCGATGGGCTGCAGGTGCTGACAATTGAGCTGCACACGTTCCGAGCCGTTGTATTCATTCAATTCCAACCGGTAGGCGAGCCGTACCTCGGCACCCGATCGAATCGAGGGGTGTTCCAGCGCCCCGCCGACGTAGCCGAAGGCAATCGCATCGAGCCCCTGGGCGGCCTCCCCGCCGCCGCCGCGCAGCTGCAGCTTGAGGTGCTTGCCGCCGACGACGCGCGCTTCCGCGATGCGAAATGCACCGTCGAAGACCGGCTCGGGAAATCCCTGGCCCCAGGGACCGGCGCTGCGCAGCACGCGCGCCGTCTCGAGCGAGAGCTCGGCGCCCGACAACTCCCCATCGGTATAAAGGATGCCCGATAGCGCATCGACATCGGTGCGCGCCGCCATTGCGCCGGCAAAGGCGGCGCGAAACTCCCCGAAGCTCGCCTCGCTCAGAGTCATGCCGGCGGCCATGGCGTGGCCGCCGAACTTCTCGATGAGCCCGGGGTGGCGCACGGCGATCCCATCGAGCACATCGCGAATGTTGATGCCCGATACCGAGCGTGCCGATCCGCGCAGCGAACCGTCCTCGGTACGCGCAAAGGCGATGACCGGCCGGTTCAACCGGTCCTTGATGCGCCCCGCGACCAAACCCACCACGCCCTGGTGCCAGCTTTCGTCGAATAGACACAGTCCCAGGCTTTCGCTGCCGGCGGAGTCGAAGCGCACGGCGGCCGCGAGTTCGACCGCCTCGATCTGCATGCGCTGCTCGATCTCGCGCCGTTCCTCGTTGAGCTTGGCAAGCTGCGCAGCGAGCCGTGCCGCCTGCTCCGGGTCATCGGCGAGCAGGCAGGAAATGCCGATGCTCATGTCCGTCAATCGCCCGGCGGCATTCAATCGCGGCGCGACCGCAAACCCGAGGTCCGCGGCGCTCACCTGCTCGAGACGTCGCCCGGCCGCTTCGAGCAACGCACGAATGCCGGGCACGCACCGGCCGGCGCGAATCCGGCGCAGCCCTTGCGCCACTAGCACCCGATTATTGCGGTCGAGAGGCACCATATCGGCAACCGTGCCGAGAGCCACCAGGTCCAACAGATCCGCCGCCCGGAAATCGGACTGTCCCAGCGCCCGCGCCAGCACCGCAACGACGTAGAACGCAACGCCGACGCCGGCCAAGGCCGCACTTGCAAAGGGCGAGTCCGCGAGATTCGGATTCACGATGACCTCCGCCCGCGGCAGCAGCGCGCCGGGCAGATGGTGATCGGTGATGAGCACCGGAATGCCGAGAGCGTGTGCCGCCTCGACGCCCTCGATGCTCGACACGCCATTGTCGACCGTGACGATCAGGGAAGGGGCGCGCGCCGCCGCCTGCGCGACGATTCCGGGCGTCAATCCGTAGCCGAAGCGAAATCGATTGGGAACCAGAAAGTCGACGTGCGCGAAGCGCAGAGCCCGCAGCGCCCGCACGAGAAGGGCGCTCCCGGTCGCACCATCGGCATCGAAATCGCCGACCACCAGAACGCGCCCGCGTTCGCGGTGTGCGGCGAGCAGTTCCGCGGCCGCCCCGACCCCGGGAAGCGAACTCACCGGCAGCAGCCGCTCCAATGAAAGATCGAGTTCCTCCGGACGCGCGATCCCGCGTGCGGCGTACACGCGGCGCAAGACCGGATGCACGTCGGCGCCCCAATCGAGCGCCTGCAGCGCGCGCCGGCGAATCTCCCCCATCATTTACTCACCCCCATCCGTCGCTCCCGCGGCGCCACCGCCCAAGCCAAACGATTCCCACCATGGGCGCGAGCGCCGCCAAAATCGCCGGTTACCGCGCGTGCTCACGCTAAAGCATCGATCACCCGCGGACAAATCGAGTCTCTTCACGCGCGCCGAGCGCAGGTCCTCGATCGCCGGTGCGAGCCAGCGCGCCTCGGCCTCGCGCCACGCCGGGGAACCGGGCCACTCGGCAATCACTACCACGCCCGATGCCGCGCTCCGGGCGAGTCCCGCGCTCGCGCCCGATCGTGCGCTCGACGGATAATGCGCTTGCGCGGCAAAAGCGGCGAACAGAGGATCGTTTCCCGCCGTCCATCCGTCGACCGCGGGCAGCTGCTCATCGGCAGCGCCCCCGCCCCACAACCACAGGCCACTGATGGCAAGTGCCTCGCGCCGGCGGCGGCTCTCGTTCACCGCATGATCGAACAGAAACATCTCGATTTCACTCATGAGCCGGCGCACGCGCACGGAATCCGGGCCGCGGGGCATGGAGTTCCACACATCGTGATGCAAGAGTTCCTCGGGCGCGCTGGTCTCGACGCGCAGCGGTGCATCGAACACGCATAGCAGCTCGCCTTCGCGCCCGACCTGAAGGCGCATGCCGGCGCCGCCGAATCGATGATTGAAATCGGCGGCCAAGGCGCCGGCTTCCGCCGGCCCGAGCGCGAGGATGCCGTCGGCCGGCATGTTCACACTGCTCATACCGGCCAGCCAATGCACCGGCGTCGCGACGAAGACCCACTCGCCGGGCTGCGCGGCGGAACCTGCCCGCAGCGCGGCCGTCGCCACCGCGGGCACCCGCTGCTGCGGAGCGATGATGCGAAACGCATCGGCGCGCCAATCGTTCACGCGCAGCGGCGCATCCGCGCGCGCGAGCAGCTGTTCGAGCATGCGAGCGCGTTCCCGGACGGGGGGCGGCGCCGAGGCGCCAAGGCGAAAATACACGGTGGACAAACTGCATCCCGATGCGATGATGCGTATCTTAACCGTATGCGATTCACTCAGGATTCTACTTCGGGGCTGAACGTCATTCGCGGCTACGCGCCGGGCGAACTGAAGATCAACGATACGGTGTATCGCAACGCCGTGATCGTCAGCCCTTCGGCGATCGTGGCCGGTCCGCCGATCACCGGTGTGGAGGAACTCACCCCCGCGCATGCCGCGGAGGTGCGTGCACTCGAACCGGAAGTGGTGCTGCTCGGCACGGGCGCGCGCCAAATATTTCCAGCCAACATTTTCGGCGCCGAGTTTCTGCGCGCGGGCATCGGCATCGAAGTGATGGACACGGCGGCCGCGTGCCGCACCTTCAATGTGCTCGTCAGCGAGCGGCGGCGCGTGGTCGCGCTGCTCTTGCCGTAGTGCGTGGAGACGTTCTTGGAACGATCGCTCGGCTTGGAAGGATGGCTAGAAAATGGCGGGGCGCTTTATGACGAACAGATTATGGTAGAGAAGTATTCTATTTCTTGTTGATCTTATTATCTTTTTTCTCTTACCAAATCTCTTCGCAGCGCCCCGCGAGTGGACTTTCCCAATCGCGGGACAGTAAAACATACGTCCTACACGCCCGCAAGCGCGATTCATCCAGAGCCTTAATAGAATGTTTATGTATGTTTTTCATTTAGTTATATAGATAATCTCTTACGTTACTTTACCCCATTCAAGTATGGCATCGGATCCACCGGCTTACCGTTGAGCCGAATCTCGAAGTACAGCGCTGCGATCTGATGGGGTCCCGTTCCCATGGATGCGATGGTCTGTCCGCCGGCGACGTTCTCTCCCTCGCGCACCAGCAGCTCGTTCGTATGCGCGTAAGCCGAGAGCAGATTGTCGCCGTGTTTGATGATGATGAGGTTGCCGTAGCCGCGAATTCCACTGCCGGTGTACACCACGCGCCCCGAGCACGCGGCGCGAACCGTTTGACCCAGTTGACCCATCACCAGGATGCCGCCGCCGGGGACGGGCCTCGGCGCCTCCGACCGATCGGTCGGCCACACCCAGCGTGGGGCCGACGCGGCAGCGCTCGCCGTCTGGTTGGCGAGCGGGGGCGGCGCGCCGCCCCCGCGCGGCGCTTGCGCCGCAGCGCCCGGTGCGGAGTGCGCGGCTCCCGATGCGGGCGGTTGAGCGCCCGGCGCCGCTTGCACGGCGCTCGGTGCAGGACGTGCGGCGCCCGTCGCGGCTGAGCGCTGCGTCGCGGGGTGGCTCGCGAACGAGCCGGCCGGCTGCAGCTGCAGCACCTGCCCGACCTCGATGCGGTAATCGGGGCCAATGTTGTTCCACCGCGCCAGATCCTTGAAGTCGAGATCGTGGCGCCACGCAATGCTGTAGAGCGTGTCCTGCGGCCGCACCACGTAGGTGGCGGCCTGGACGCTGCCGCTCGATGCGCAGCCATGGCCCACGAGGCAGCTCAATCCGATGACGCCGATCGCTCGCGCGACGCGCAGGGGAGCCAGAGCAAGGAGCCTGCTCAGACAGGCTCCTCCTAACGCTGCAATCCTGACAGCAAGGGGACGAAGCTCACGAGCCCGAGCGATTCGCGCTGCACACGCGCTTCACCCTTGGTGTAGCGAATGAGCTCCTGGCGTCCGTCCGGGCCGACCGGGGCAATCAAGCGGCCGCCGACGGTGAGTTGCTCGAAAAGCGCCGCGGGCACCACCTGCGGCGCTGCGGTCAACAGTATTCCGTCGAACGGCGCACGCGCCGGCCAACCGACGCTGCCGTCATCGTGTCGAAAATGCACGTTGCGGATCTTCAACTCGCGCAGCGAACGGCGCGCGCGCGCGAGCAGACTCGCAATGCGCTCGATGGTGTAGATCTCCGTCACGAGCGGCGACAGCACCGCCGTTTGATAGCCGCACCCGGTGCCGACCTCGAGCACCTTGGGCGCCGGCCCTGCGGCGAGCAGCGCCTCAGTCATGCGCGCCACCACGAACGGCTGTGAAATCGTTTGACCGAAACCGATCGGCAGCGCCGTATCCTCGTACGCGCGAGTGGCGAGCGCTTCGTCCACGAACAGATGCCGGGGCACATTGCGGATCCGATCGAGCACGCGCAGATCGGCGATGCCCTGCTCCTGCAAACGCTGCACCAGCCGCTCGCGGGTGCGCGCGGAGGTCATGCCAATGCCGCTGAGCCGCGGGCCTTCCATGAAGCTACTCAAGTTCGAGCCACCGTTTGAGTTCCGGCAGCGCCGCATGACGCGTCAAGTCGATCTGCAGCGGTGTGATCGACGCATATCCGTTGGCGACGGCATGGAAATCCGTGCCCGGGCCCGCATCCTGACCGGCGCCGGCCTGTCCGACCCAGTACACGTTGCGGCCGCGCGGATCCTTGGCGCTCACGACCCGTTCGCTGCGATGCCGGTTGCCGAGCCGCGTCACCTGAAGGCCGCGCAGATCTCCGTCCGGCAGATCCGGTACGTTGACATTGAGAATGACCGGCCCCTGCAGCGGCTCGACCGCCATGCGCTCGATGAGAGCGGCGGCGACGCGCGCGGCGCTCGCAAAATTGCCCGGACTGCCGGGCTCGACGCACAGCGATACGGCGATGGCGGGTAATCCGAGAAAGCGGCCTTCCACGGCGGCCGCCACGGTGCCCGAGTACAACGTGTCATCGCCGAGGTTCGCTCCGTCGTTCACCCCCGAGACGACGATATCGTGCTCGAAGTCGAACAAGCCCGAAATGGCGAGATGCACGCAGTCGGTCGGCGTGCCGTTGACGTAAAAGCAATCGGTGTCGTAGCGCGCGGCGCGCACCGGCACATCGAGAGTGAGCGAGTTGCTCGCGCCGCTGCGGTTGCGATCCGGAGCGACCACCGTGACGGCACCGAGAGGCTTCATCGCTCGCTTGAGTGCTTCCAATCCCTCGGCCCGATAACCGTCGTCGTTAGAAAGAAGAATTTTCACGAGATTTTACAGCCTGCCCGATGATGGCGGGTTGCGCCTTGCGGACTATACTGTAACGCCGGATACCCGGATAGCGATCGATTCGTCACACTATGGCAAAACAACGCCCCGCCGCCGGGCCCGTCGCACCCAAGGGCACGGATGATGATGCGCTGGCTTTTCGCGCGGCCGTGCGCGATGTGAAGCCCTTGGCGCAGACCCCCGTTGCTTCCGGCCTCGACCGACCGCGCGTGCACCGGCGCAGGGCGGCGGCCGGCGCCGCGGGCGCCGATCTCGCGCACTCGATGCCGCTGATCGCCGAAGGCGCCGCCGGCGTCGAGGCGTCCGACGCTGCGAGTCTCGTCGGGGCCGCCGATGAACTCTCCTTTCGCCGGCCCGGAGTTCGTCTTCAAGAGCTGCGGCGCCTACGGCGCGGTCTCTACCCGGTCGAGGAGGAATTGGATTTGCACGGTCTCGACCAAGCGGCCGCGCGCGACAACCTCGCGCAATTCCTCGTGCAAAATCGCGATGCCGGGCGGCGTTGCGTCAAGATCATCCATGGCAAGGGCTACCGATCCGGCGCGCGCGGCCCGATCCTCAAGATCGCGGTCAACTCATGGCTGCGACGGCACGCAGACGTGATGGCCTTCACCTCGGCCCGGCCGATCGACGGCGGCACCGGCGCCGTGTACGTGCTGCTGCACGCCTGATTTTTGCGGCGTCCCGGGTCCGCGCCGATGGCGGCCAGGCGCACTGCTCAGGCAGGCTCCCCATCCATATCTGATTCGAGTGCGGGCTCGAGGTTGAATTCGCAGATCTCGCGCAGCACCGCGGTCGCGAACTGTCCGCGGTTGAGACAGAAGCTCAACGTCAGGGCGCCCGCGTCCGCCTCGACGTGCAATTCGCGAACCGCACAACGCAGCGCGCGCCGTTCCTGAGTCAGGCCTTCGCCCTCGAGCAATTCGGCAACCGTCTTGTATTCCTGCGCGGCGGCAAGCTCGACGGCGAGGGATTGCCCGAGAGTCTCGGGCTCGCCGCCTCCCCACAGCGGACCTGTCGGGTGAATGTCGAATGCGTCCAGCCGCCGGTGCAGTTCCCCGTCGACGTCGGCGACGCGAAAATGACTGCCGCTGCCGTCGAGATTCGCCAGATCGCCCTGCTCGAGCCGCGACCAATCTCCCGCCTGCACGCGCCGCGCGAGCACGGCATTGAACAGCAGCGCGCGCGCCGCCGACAGCGCAAAGCCCCGTTCGGCCCGACCCTGGGGTTTCATGCCGCTCTGCACCCACTGAGCGACGCGATCGAGATTGTAGCCGTCGCGACCGAAGCGCTGCGGACCGAAATAGTTCGGCACACCGTGCGCACGCAGGGCGGCGAGCTTCTCGTCCAACTCCTGGCGCGACCAGGCGACCTTGTGCAGGCGAATGCGAAAGCGATTGGCCGAGAGGGCGCCGCGCTTGAGCTTGCGCGAATTAGCGTGCACGGCGAGCACCCTGAACTCCCCCGTGTGCACGCCGCTCCAGAATTCAGCCGGCTGCGCGCGGTTCGGAACGCTGAACCATTGCACGGTGACGGCATGCCGGTCCTTGAGACCGGCGTATCCCACCTCGCCGACGGCGACGCCCGCGAACCGGGCCAGCTCGGCGGCGACCCAGCGCGTATTGGCCGCGCGCTTCTCGACTTGCAGCAACCAATGCGGACCCTCACCCGAGGGAGTGAAGGACAGCTGCTCCTCGACGTGAAAGTCCTCGGGTGCGGCCTTGAGTTCCACCCGCGCGAGCGGCGCGCCGTGCGCCCGCGGCGGCGAGAGCGCGGTACGAGTCCAAGAGTCGGCCCGCCGGCCGGGCGTCGTCACGCGAGCAACACGGCGGCGAGCGCCGCAAGCCCCTCGCCGCGGCCGATGAAGCCCAGGTGCTCCGTGGTGGTCGCTTTGACGTTGATGCAGCGTGGAGAGCTGCCGAGATCGGCGGCGAGATTCGCCGCGATGGCAGCGCGGTGCACGGCAATGCGCGGCGCCTCGGCGAGCACGGTCACATCCGCGTTGACCAATTGCAGACCGGCCGAGCGCATGCGCGCGGCCACCTCGCGCAAGAACACCCGACTGTCGGCGCCCCGGTAGCGCGGATCGCTGTCCGGGAAATGCACACCGATGTCGCCTTCCCCGAGCGCACCCAACACGGCATCGCACAACGCGTGGATCACGACGTCGCCGTCGGAATGCGCCCGCACTCCGCGATGGTAGGCAATGCGTACGCCGCCGAGCATGACGTGCTCTCCCTCGCCGAAGGCGTGCACATCGAAACCCTGGCCCACTCTCATCTTGCTCGACATCGTTTCGTCCTCCGCGCCGCGAAGTATCCCCGCCGCGACGCTGAGATCCTCGGCGCGGGTCACTTTGATGTTGAGCGGCGAGCCCTGCACCAGCAGCGGCCGCAGCCCCAGGCGTTCCATGGCTTGCGCCTCATCGGTCACTGTCACGCCCGCACGGGCGGCCTCGGCGAGTGCGCTCATCAACGGCGCATAACCGAAGACCTGCGGAGTCAGGGCGCGCCAGAGTCCCGCGCGATCGACCGTGTCGCTCACCAGGCCGTCGCGTTCGCGTTTGACCGTGTCGACGATCGGGGCCGCGAGAATCGCGCCGCACACGCGTTCGTTCAGCGCATCGATCAAGGTGCCCACATCCGCCGCGCTCAGGCAGGGCCGCGCCGCATCGTGCACCAGCACCCAGTCACCCGCCGCCGCGCACTTCTGCAGAGCTTTCAGGCCGTTCAACACGGATTCTTGACGACTGCCGCCACCGACTGCGGTGAGCACCCGAGCGGGATCGAGGGAGGCCGCGAGCGCGCCCCAGTGCGAATCGTCCGCGGCGAGCACCACCACGATGCCCACGATGCGCGGCTCGCTCACGAGCGCGCGCAGCGACCAGGCGAGGACGGTCGCATTCTCGAGCGGGGCGTATTGCTTGGGCGCGCTGCCGGCGCCGGAGGCCTCGAAGCGCTCCCCGCGGCCCGCCGCCGGAACCACGGCCCAGACGCGGCGCGCTAGGTTCCCGGTCGGCGGCAATTCCATGAACGCGGTCGTGGCTGAAGCGACGGCGTCACTGCGCGCGAGCGGTGATGGCGGCAGGCGCTGCCGGCACGGGCGTGGCCGGCGTGACGACTTGATAAAACGTTTCGCTGTTGCCGACCATCCCCAATTCGCTGCGTGCGCGCTCCTCCAAGGCGGTGAGGCCGACCTTCAGATCGGTCACCTCGGCGAGCAACTGGCGGTTGCGCTCGCGCTGCTCACGATTGGCAACGCCTTGTGCGTCGATTTCCGTGGTCAGGCGCCACACTTCACGCATGCCGTGATCCGAGAGCCACAGCCGGTATTGGAGCAAAATCAGGCTAACGCCAAGAATTATTGCGAAAATCCTCATTGGGACATGAGCTTAGCACGAACTCTTAAGAGACTGGAACCGCCAGAGCGCCCATCCCCGCAAATTTCGCCTTGGCGCCGAGCTCGCCCTCGATTCGCAGCAGCTGGTTGTACTTGGCGACGCGATCGGAGCGCGACATGGATCCCGTCTTGATTTGGGTGGCGGCAGTCGCAGCCGCAATGTCGGCAATCGTCGTATCCTCGGTCTCTCCGGAGCGGTGCGATACGATCGAGGCATACTTCGCCTTGGCCGCCATGTCGATCGCCGCCAGAGTCTCGGTCAAGGTGCCGATCTGGTTGGGCTTGATGAGAATGGCGTTCGCAATTTTTTTCGCAATCCCTTCCGCAAAAATTTTTGTGTTGGTGACGAAGAGATCGTCGCCGACGAGCTGCAGCTTGCGCCCGAGCTTCTGCGTGAGGATCGCCCATCCCGCCCAGTCGCCCTCGCTCATACCATCCTCGATGGTGACGATGGGATACTTGGCGGCGAGACCCGCCAGATAATCGGCAAACTCGCTCGCGCTGAATTGGCGGCCTTCGGATTCGAGCGCGTAGTGCCCGTTCTTGTAGAGCTCGTTGCTGGCGACATCGAGTCCCAGGTAGATGTCCCTGCCGGGACGGTAACCCGCCTTCTCGATGGCTTCCAAGATGGTGGCGAGCGCCGCCTCGTTGGAGGGCAGATCCGGCGCGAATCCGCCCTCATCGCCGACGGCGGTGTTGAGTCCCTTCGCATGCAGCACTTTTTTCAGTGCATGGAACACCTCTGCGCCGTAGCGCAGCGCCTCGGACAGCGACGGCGCTCCCATCGGTAAAATCATGAATTCCTGAATGTCGACGCTGTTGTCCGCGTGGGCGCCGCCGTTGATGATGTTCATCATCGGCAGCGGCAAGGTCAGCTCGCCGGCGCCGCCCAAATGGCGGTACAACGGCAATTTGCGCTCGCGCGCGGCCGCATGCGCGGCGGCGAGCGATACCGCCAAGATCGCGTTGGCGCCGAGCTTCGATTTGTTTTCCGTGCCGTCCGCGGCGATCAGCTTCTCGTCGACCCCACGCTGGTCCTGCGCGTCGAGGCCGATGGCCACGCGGCTGAGAATACCGTTGATGTGCCCGACGGCCTTCAGGACACCCTTGCCCGAGAAGCGTTTCGGATCGCCGTCGCGCAGCTCGACCGCCTCGCGCGAGCCCGTGGATGCGCCGGAGGGCACGGCTGCACGACCCGCCGCACCCGAATCAAGCACCACGTCGGCCTCGACCGTGGGATTACCGCGCGAATCGATGATTTCGCGCCCGCGCACCTCGACGATACGACTCATAGCTGGGACTCCTCGTAAGGTTTTTTCTTCACGGCAAGGTCCACTTCCAGCAGCGTCGTGAGGAGTGAGGCCATGCGCTCGAGCGGCCATGCATTGGGGCCGTCCGACAAGGCTTTGGCCGGATTGGGATGGGTTTCCATGAAAAGGCCGGCGACGCCCGCCGCGACGGCCGCGCGCGCCAGCACCGGAACGAACTCGCGCTGTCCGCCGGACGCATGGCCCTGACCGCCCGGCAGCTGCACCGAGTGGGTGGCGTCGAAGACCACCGGGCAACCCGTGGCGCGCATGACGGCGAGGGAGCGCATGTCGGCGACGAGATTGTTGTAGCCGAAGGAGAATCCCCTCTCGCACACCAGGATCTGCGCATTGCCGGTCGAACGCGCCTTGTCGACGACGTTCTGCATCTCCCAGGGGCTCAGGAATTGTCCCTTTTTGATGTTCACCGGCTTTCCCTGCGAGCACGCGGCGATGATGAAATTGGTCTGGCGGCAGAGGAAGGCCGGCGTCTGCAGCACATCGACGACGTCGGCGACTTCGTCCAAGGGGGTGTCCTCGTGCACGTCGGTGAGCACCGGAACGCCGATTTGCTTGCGAACGAGCGCGAGCGCCTTGAGGCCCGCCTCGATTCCAGGTCCGCGAAAGCTCGACACCGAGGAGCGGTTGGCCTTGTCGAAGGAGGCCTTGAAGATGAACGGAATGCCGAGAGTCTCCGTGATGTCGCGCAGCCGGCCGGCGACCTCCAGGACCAGCGTCTCGCTCTCGACCACGCAGGGTCCTGCAATCAGGAAGAGCGGACGGTCCGCACCGACCTCGAAGGAGGTCAGCTTCATGCAGTGGCGCGTCCGGGCTGCAGTGCCGCGCGGTATTTGCGCGCCGCCCGGATGAAGCCCGTGAACAAGGGATGACCGTCGCGCGGCGTCGAGGTGAACTCCGGATGGAACTGGCTCGCCACAAACCACGGGTGATCGCGCAACTCGACGAACTCGACCAGTCCGTCGGCCGAAAAGCCGGAAAACATCAAACCCGCGGCCGCCAATTCGTCGAGATAGTGATTGTTGAATTCATATCGATGCCGGTGTCGTTCGAATATGGAATCCTTGCCGTAGATCGAGTGCACGAGAGAGCCCGGCACCAGCCGCGCCTCCTGCGCGCCGAGGCGCATGCTGCCTCCCAAGTCGGATTTATCGTCGCGCACCTGTTGGCCGCGCGCGAGGTCCTGCCATTCGGTGATCAGAGCGATCACCGGATGATTGGTGCCGCGGTCGAATTCGGTGCTGTTGGCGCTCTTCAGACCGACGACGTTGCGCGCGTATTCGATGATGGCGAGCTGCATGCCGAGGCAGATGCCGAGATAGGGAATGCGATTCTCGCGCGCAAAACGAATGGCTTGAATCTTGCCCTCGATGCCCCGGTCGCCGAAACCGCCGGGGACCAGGATCGCGTCCATGCTCGACAGGCCGGTGGGGCCGGAGCGCTCGATGTCCTGCGACTCGAAATAATGGATATTGACGCGCGTGCGGGTCTTGATGCCGCCGTGCATCAGCGATTCGTTCAAGGAGATATACGAATCGCGAATCTGCACGTACTTGCCGACCATGCCGATATCGACCACGGCCTCCGGATTCTGCTTGGCGGCGACCACCGCGCGCCATTCCGACAAGTCGGTGGCCGGGACATCCAGGCGCAGCTTGTCGACCACGATGTCGTCGAGGTCTTGCTCGTGCAGCAGCATGGGAATCTTGTAAATGTCGTCCGAGTCGACCGCGGAGATCACCGCCCGCTCCTCGACGTTGGTGAACAGCGCGATCTTGCGGCGCTGCTCGTCCGGCAGCGGCTGCAGGCAGCGGCACAGCAGGATGTCCGGTTGAATGCCGATGCCGCGCAGCTCCTTGACCGAGTGCTGCGTCGGTTTGGTTTTGATCTCCCCGGACCCGCCCACGATCGGCACCAGAGTCAGATGCATGTACAGAACCTGGTTGCGGCCGAGCTCCACGCCCATTTGGCGAATCGCCTCGAGGAAGGGGAGTGACTCGATGTCACCGACCGTACCGCCGATTTCCACCATACAGACATCCGCGTTGCCGGCGCCCATGCGGATGCGATACTTGATTTCATCCGTGATGTGCGGGATCACCTGCACGGTTGCGCCGAGATAGTCTCCGCGCCGCTCCTTGGCGATGACCCGCTCGTAGATCCGGCCGGTGGTGAAATTGCTGTTGCGTCCCGTGGTCGTGCGCACGAAGCGCTCGTAATGCCCGAGATCGAGATCCGTCTCGGTGCCGTCGGCCGTGACGAACACCTCGCCGTGCTGAAAGGGACTCATGGTGCCCGGATCCACGTTGATGTAGGGATCCAGTTTCACCATGCTGATCTTCAAGCCCCGCGCCTCGAGGATGGCGCCCAAGGAGGCGGATGCGATGCCCTTGCCGAGCGAGGAAACGACGCCGCCGGTGACGAAAACGAATCGAGTCATGATTGGTCACCGCCGCTTAATGGTTTCCCTGCGCGAAGCGACATTCGTCACGCGAGATCCCGAGCCAAAAAGGAATTATTGAAATTCGACGGGAGTTCAGGTTACCAGATCGCACCGCCCCCGACAATCGGAGCGTGCGCCGCCCCCGACAATCGGAGCGTGCGCGCTCAGGTCAGCAGCGGCGCATCGTCCCAGGCGCACCCGAAGCCGGGCTCGCCCGGGGCCACGCACCAGCGCGCATCCTGCCAGAGGTCGCCGACGGCGATGAGCGCCTCACCCGCGTACAGCATGGGCAGCGCAGCGCGCATCCACGGCAGCACACCTTGCGACTGGCACAGGTGCTGGAGAGTTTGCGTTTTCGCGCGGCGGCTCGGCTTGAGCACTTCACCGCCGCGGCGCTGCCGCACGCTCAACGTCGGCGGTAATCGCCCGGCGTCCAAGCCGCCGATCTGCGAAATCCACCGCAGCCGTCCGAGGCCGGGCCCGAGGTGCAACATCGACGCGCGAGACACCACCCACTCGAGCGGCGCGTCCAGCACGGGCAGCTCTGCGGGCGTGAGAAACAAGCGATCCTGGTAGCGGCGCAGCGCATGCCCGCCCCACACGATCGCCGGCAGATGATCCGCATCGGCCGCGAACACCTGACGCAGCGCTTCGGTGAGCCGAGACGCCGGCGGCGGCGTGACGTCGGCGGCGAACAGCCAGTGACGCACGGCGTTGATGCGCTCGAGATTCGTCAGCGCCCGCAAGCCGCTCACCGCGAGCGCGTCCCCGTCGCGCAGCCGCTGCACCGTCGGCGCCGCCGATGCGTCCAATAATTCCTGCGCCTCGGCCGCATGATGCGCCGTTCGCGACAGCGCGGTGCCGGCACCGGGCCAGCGCTGCTCGATCAGCGGCCACACCTGCGCGCGCAGGTACGAGCGATCGAAGCGCAAATCACGATTCATCGGATCCTCGACCGCAACGATTCCCTGCGCGCGGCCGAATGCCCGCACATCCCGCCGCGCGACGTTGAGGAGCGGGCGCAAGTGCCAGCCCGGACCCAGCGACCGGCATAGCGGCATCGAGGCCAGGCCCTTGAGGCCGGCGCCGCGCAGCAGCTGCAGCAGCAGCGTCTCGGCCTGGTCCTGTGCGTGGTGTGCGGTCAGGAGGCATTCGCCGGGTGCGAGCGCGAGTGCGAGCGCGCGGTAGCGCGCCTCGCGCGCCGCCGCCTCGATCGACACGCCGCCGGCGAGCTCGACCGCGACGCAAACGACGGCGAGCGGGATCTGCAGCTGCCGGCAGAGCGCCTCGCCGGTCTCGCGCAGCACGGCGGCGGCCGGCTGCAAGCCATGATCGATGTGCACGGCCCGAACGCTCAGGCCACCGATCGGGCACGGCGTCCCCAATTGCGCGATCGCGGTCAACAAGCACGCCGAATCCGCACCGCCGCTCACTCCGACGACGAGGCCGGTCGACCCCGGGGGCAAATGCTCCTCGAGCACGGCACGCAGCGACGCCGCGCCGAAGCTCATCCGTCGCGGAACACACCGAAGCCGCGCAAGCGGGCCTGGCGCGCATCCAGAAGCGTCGTCACCGGTTGGTTACAAAGCTCCGCTAACTGCTTGATCATGCTCTGCTTGAGTGATTCGGCCATCGCCTGCGGGTCGCGATGAGCGGCGCCATGCGGCTCCTTCAACACCTCGTCCACCAGCCCGAGTTTCTTCAGCCGCTCCGCCGTACCGCCCATGGCATCGGCGGAGATCTCCTTTTTGTCCGTGCTCTTCCACAGGATGGAGGCGCAGCTTTCCGGCGAAATCACCGAGTACACACTGAACTGCAGCATCACCAGACGGTCGCACACGCCGATGGCGAGCGCACCGCCCGAGCCACCCTCGCCGATGACGATCGAGAGAATCGGCGCCGCCAGGTGCGACATCTCGAACAGATTCCGCGCGATGGCCTCGCTCTGCCCGCGCTCCTCCGAACCGATGCCGGGGTAGGCACCCGGCGTGTCGATGAGCGTGATCACGGGAATTCGAAAACGCTCCGCCATCTTCATCAGCCGCAGCGCCTTGCGGTAGCCCTCCGGCTTCGGCATGCCGTAGTTGCGCCGCACCCGCTCCTTGGTGTCGCGGCCTTTCTGATGACCGATGACCATCACCGGGGAGCCTTCGAGGCGAGCCAACCCGCCGACGATGGCAAGATCGTCGCTGTACATCCGATCGCCGTGCAATTCATGCCAATCGGTAAAGATCATCGACACATAGTCGAGCGTGTAGGGACGCTGCGGATGGCGCGCCAACTGCGTGATCTGCCAGGGGGACAGATTCGCAAAAATACTCGTGGTCAATGCGCGGCTCTTCGACTGCAGCCGCTTGACCTCCTCGGAGATGTTGACGCTCGCATCGGAGCCCAGGAATTTGAGTTCCTCGATCTTGGCCTCCAATTCCGCGATCGGCTGTTCAAACTCCAGAAAATTCATCGCCATGAAGAAGTTTCCTCGCCGCGGATGTCATTACGCGGACCATACACTAAATACCAGCCGTCGCGACCCACCAGCGCCGATAGTTTATCGAGCAGCTCGCGGGTGGGGCGCACCGACCAACCATCCGCCAGATTCAACCGACCGCCGTACTCCGCGCGATTCACCACCACGCTCACGCCGCAAGGACCCTTGAGGTAGGGTTTGAGCATTTCTTCGAAGCGGTTCATTCCCGTCGGCCCGTCGAATTGCTCGGGCCAGCGCATCCACAAGCGGCGTGCGAAACGCTCACGGGCGCGATCGATGTCCATCAACGTCTTCGCCTGCAAACGCCACGCTTCGATGAAATCATCGAAGCGCAACGATCCCTCGACGATGAGTATCGCGTCTTTGACGATGATGTCGCGGTATTGCTGGAACGTCTCCTCGTACAAGCCGACCTCGAGCCGCGCGCTGCGGTCGTCCAGAATCAACGTCACGCGATTCGGTCTGCGGCGGATCTCGAGCACGAGACCCGCCACCGTCGCCGGCTTCGCCTGACTCCAGGTGCGCTCGCCCCCGCGCTCGGCAAGCGCCGAGGCGGGCTTCGGTCCGCCGACATCCACGAGCCGCGCGCTCACCAGGAATTTGAGATCCGGCTCATACGGGGTAATCGGATGACCGCTCAGGAACAATCCGAGCGTCTCGCGCTCGCCGGCCAGGCGCTGCGCCTCGCTCCAATCGGCCACGATGAGATTCGGCGCCGGACTCAAGCCGAAAAGGTCCACCTGTCCGACGCTCATGGCGCGCGAGTTTTGCTCGCCCAAGTGCATGGCGCGATCGAGTTCCGCGGTGAGGGTGGCGCGATTCGGACCGATCCGATCGAGGCTGCCGGATTTGATCAGCGCTTCGAAGACCCGCCGATTGACCCGCTGCAAATCGATCCGCCGGCACAGGTCCGGCAGACTCTGATACGGCCCGCGCGCCGCGCGCTCCTCGATGATCGCCTGCACGGCGGATTCACCGACGCCCTTGATGGCGCCCATCCCGTAGCGGATGCTCGCCGCGCTTTCGATGCGAAATACGTAGACGGATTCATTGACGTCCGGCGGATGCACGGTGAGACCCATGGTGGCGCACTCATCGATGAGCGTCACCACTTTCTCGGTCTTGTCCATATCGGCGGACAGCACCGCCGCCATGAACGCCGCGGGATAATGCGCCTTGAGCCAGGCCGTCTGATAGGAGAGCAGCGCATAGGCGGCCGAGTGCGACTTGTTGAAACCGTAACCGGCGAACTTCTCCATCAGATCAAATATATGCGTCGCTTGCGCTTCGCGTACGCCGCGCGCGACGGCGCCGCTCACGAACACCGAACGCTGCTTGGCCATTTCCTCGGCCTTCTTCTTGCCCATGGCCCGGCGCAGCAGATCGGCGCCCCCCAGGGTGTAGCCCGCGAGAATCTGTGCGATCTGCATGACCTGTTCCTGGTACAGGATCACGCCGTAGGTCGCCTCGAGCACCGGTTTCAAATCGGGATGCAGATAATCGATGGTCGCGCCGCTGGTGTCGTGCTTGCGTGCGATGAAATCCTCGACCATGCCCGACTGCAGCGGACCGGGCCGGAACAACGCGACCAAGGCGACGATGTCCCCGAACCGATCTGGCTGCAGCCGGCGAATGAGGTCCTTCATGCCGCGCGACTCGAGCTGGAAGACCGCCGTGGTCTTGCAACTCTTCAGCAGCGCATAGCTCGCGACGTCGTCCATCGGCAGCGCACTCATCACCAGCGGCGGTTCGTTCGCAAGGGCGCGCCCGGCATTGATGTCGCGCACCGCCCAATCGATGACGGTGAGCGTACGCAGGCCGAGAAAATCGAACTTGACCAGGCCGGCCGCCTCGACGTCGTCCTTGTCGAATTGGGTGACCGGCGTGGTGCTGCCCTCCTCGCAGTACAGAGGGGTGAAATCGGTGAGCACCGAGGGTGCAATGACGACGCCGCCCGCGTGGGTACCGGCGTTTCGCGCCAGGCCTTCGAGCGTTCGCGCAAGATCGATCAATTCGCGCACGTCGGAGTCGCCCTCGTACAGGCGCCGCAGCTCCTCCTCCTGCTCGAGTGCCTTGTCGAGCGTCATGCCGATTTCGAAAGGAATGAGCTTGGCAATCTTGTCGACGTACGAGTAGTTGTGGCCGAGCACGCGCCCCACATCGCGCACCACCGCCTTCGCCGCGAGCGTCCCGTAGGTGATGATCTGCGAGACACGGTCGCGGCCGTATTTGTTGGCGACGTATTCAATGACCCGGTCGCGGCCTTCCATGCAGAAATCGACGTCGAAGTCCGGCATCGACACGCGTTCCGGATTCAAGAATCGCTCGAACAGCAAGTCATGCTCGATCGGGTCGAGGTCGGTGATACCGAGGGCGAACGCCACCAAGGAACCGGCGCCGGATCCGCGCCCGGGGCCGACCGGTACGCCGTTCTCCCTCGCCCAGCGGATGAAATCCGCGACGATCAAGAAATACCCGGCGAAGCCCATGGCGCAGATGACGCCGAGCTCGAGGTCGAGGCGCGCCGCGTAGGCGTGCGCGTCGCGTACGACGCCGCGCAAGGTCTTGGCCTGCTCCAGCCGCTCGGCCAAGCCGCGCTCGGCCTCCTCGCGCAGGAAGCTCTCGGTTGAGGTCCCGGAGGGGACCGGGTAAGCCGGCAGCATCGAGGCGCCCAATTTGATCTCGAGCGAACAGCGTTTGGCGATCTCGAGGCTGTTCACGAGCAGTTCCGGCAAGTCGGCGAACAGCTGCGCCATTTCCGCGGGACTCTTGAGATACTGCTCTTCCGAGTAGCGCCGCGTCCTGCTCGGATCGGCGAGCAAGGCCCCCTCGTGAATACACACCCGGGCTTCGTGTGCCTCGAACTCCGCCCGTGTCAGGAAGCGCACATCGTTGGTGGCAACGGCCGGCACGCCGTGCTCGCGCGCGAGATCGACGGCGGCCTCCGCGTAGGCTTGCTCGCCGCCGCGGCCGGTGCGCTGAATTTCGAGGTAGAAGCGATCCCCGCACAGTCCCTGCCAGCGCGCGAGACAGCGCGCCGCCTCCTCGTCCTTACCGCGCGCGAGGGCCTGTCCGATGTCGCCCTCCTGGCCGCCCGACAGGACGATCAGCCCCTGCAGCATGGCTGGTTGCAGCCAGCTGCGCTCCAGCATCGGCGCGCCGCGTCGCTGTCCCTCGAGATACGAACGGGTTACGAGCTGCGTGAGATGGCGGTAGCCGGCGAGATTTTGACAGAGGAACGCGAGGCGCGAGGGCGGCGAGTTGGAACCCGCTTCTCGGATCCACACATCGACACCGATCAGCGGCTTGACACCGGCCGCCTGCGCTTCCTTGTAGAACTTGACCATCGCGAACAGATTGCTCTGATCGGTGAGCGCGACCGCGGGCATACCCGCGGCCGCCACCGCCGCCATCAACTCAGGCACGCGCACGATTCCATCGAGCAGGGAATACTCGGTATGCAGCCGCAGGTGCACGAAGGGAGTCAACGCTCAGAGCTCCAACAGCGAGTCGACTTGGGCATCCCACGCATCGGGATCCGCGGCGACCCCGGCGTCCCAGTCGTCCTCGCCGGCGCCCGGGTCCAACAGGCATTCGACCGGCGCGAAGCTGCGGCGATGCAAGGGGCACGGCCCGTGCTCGGCGAGCAGGCGCCGATGTTGAGGCGTCGCATAGCCCTTGTGGCTTGCGAAAGCATATGCAGGATAGACCGCATCCATTTGATCCATATATCGATCTCTCGCGGTTTTCGCCAGAATCGAGGCCGCGCTGATCGCCGGCTGCGTCGCATCCCCGCCGATGATGGCACGCGCCGTGACCTCCAATCCCAACCCGCCGAGACGCGGCAACCGGTTGCCATCGACGAGCAGCCGATGCGGACACAGGCTCATGGAGAGCACGGCGCGGCGCATCGCCAGGAATGTGGCGTGCAGGATATTGAGCGCGTCGATCTCCGCCGGGTCCGCCCACCCGATCCCGTAGCACAGTGCGCGGCGACGAATCGCGGCGCTCAAACGGGTGCGTGTTTCGGCGCTGAGGAGCTTCGAGTCGGCAACGCCGGGGATGGAGGGCCCGGGCCTGAGAATTACCGCGGCAGCGACCACGGGTCCCGCCAGCGGCCCGCGTCCCGCCTCATCGACGCCGGCGATGCGCGCCCTCACGGCGAGGCCGCCGGCACGCCGCGCCCTTGCAGGAGCGCGAGGATCGCCTGCGCCGCGCGAGCGCTGGCGCCGCGCTTGAGATCGATGTGAATGGCCAAGAATTCCTGCTCCAAGGTAGCGCGCCGTGCCGCATCGTCCAGCCACGCCAGAAGTTCCGCGCCGATCACCGCCGGGACGATCTGTTCCTGAAAATACTCGCCGACGACGCGCCGATCTGCAAGTAGATTTGGTTGCGAGAAAAACTTCGATTTGACCAGATTCAGGCGTCTCATAATCCAGGCCGTCATCGCGCCCAGGCGGTACACCACGATCATGGGCCGCTTGGACAGCGCCGCCTCCAAACTCGCCGTGCCGGAGGCGACCAGCGCCACGTTCGCGGCCGCGAGCGCCGTCTGTGCCTGACCGTCGATGAGCCGCACCTCGACCTGCGGCGCCGCACGCCGCAGCACCTCAGCGAAGATCTCGCGGGTCGCCGGAGCTCGCCATCGGCGCGAGAAACTGCAAGCGAGGACGCTGCTCGGCGAGCCAGCGCGCCGTGGCGGCAAAATCCGCCGCAAGACGCGCCACCTCACCGCGCCGGCTGCCGGGCAGCAATGCGACGATCTCGGCGCCGGAGTCGAGCCCCAGTGCGGCGCGCGCTTGCGCCCGATCGACTTCGAGGGGGATCGCGTCCGCGAGCGGATGCCCGACGAACTCTGCGGCGACACCGCGGTTGTCGTAGAAACGCTTTTCGAACGGCAGCAAGCACAGCACCAAGTCGACCGATCGGTGAATGCTGTGCACCCGGCTTTGCCGCCACGCCCACACCTGCGGGCTCACGTACTGCACGGTCGGGATGCCGGCCGCGCGTAATTGCCGCGCCAGCCCCAGATTGAACTCCGGTGCATCGATGCCGACGAACACGTCGGGCCTGGCGCTCAGGAACCGGCGCCGGATTTGCGCGCGCAGCGTCAACAAGCCGCGGCAGGTCGCGAAGAATTTCAAACAGCCCCATGACCGCGAGCGATTCGGACGGCTCCCACACCTCGCACCCGGCCGCCTGCATTTTCGGACCGGCAATGCCGAAGAACCGCGCACCCGGCGCGAGCCGCTCGAGTGTCTGGATGAGCGCCGCGCCGAGCGTGTCGCCCGACGCCTCGCCCGCCACCAGACCCACCCGCAGCGGCGTCGACATGCCAGGAGCCTCCCCGCCCGCCTACCGAACGATGCTGCGCGAGCTGCGTTTGATGAAATCAACGAAGGGCCGGATCTCCGGCTGAGCGGCTGCGGCCCGATCGAGCTCCTCCAGCGCCGCCTTCAATTTGAGTCCGGATCGATACAGGATGCGATAGGCGCGCCGGATGTTGAGAACTTGCTGCGGGCTGAATCCGCGGCGCTGCAAGCCGATTCGCATTGACGCTGTGCGGCTCGGCCGGGCGCCCCACCGCCATGACGTACGGGGGAACATCGCGGGTCACGGCGGCGTGATGGGCTATGAAGCTGTACGCGCCCAGCTTGGTATGTTGATGCACGGCCGAGAGGCCTCCCATGATCACGTAGTCGCCGATTTCCACGTGGCCACCGAGGGTGGCGCAATTGGCCATCACGATCTGATCGCCCAGATGGCAATCGTGCGCGACGTGCGAATAGGCCATGAACAGGTTGTCGCTGCCGATGTGCGTCACGCCCTTGTCGAGCGCGGTACCGCGATTCACCGTGACGGATTCGCGAAACACATTGCGGTCGCCGATCTCGAGCCGCGTCGGTTCGCCCTTGTACTTCTTGTCCTGCGGCGCATCGCCGATGGAGGCAAACTGAAAGATCTTGTTCTCGGCGCCGATGCGCGTCGGGCCGTTGATCACGACGTGAGGTCCGATCCAGGTACCGGGACCGATCACGACGTCCGGACCGATGATGCTGAAGGGTCCGATCTGCACCCCTGCCCCAATTTCCGCTTGCGGTGCGATCACCGCGCGCGCATCGATCATCCGCCCTCTCCCTTGGCGCCGGACGCCTTCGGGTTGGGGGCCTTGGTCTCCGGCGCCACCATGATCTCAGCCGATGCCACCTCCGCGCCGTCGACCTCCGCGAGGCAGCTGAATTTCCAGATTCCCTTGAAGGCGCGCTTCAGCGTGACTTTCAGGATCAGCTGATCGCCGGGCTCGACGGGCTTGCGGAAGCGCGCATGGTCGATCGCGACGAAATAAAAGCGCGTATCGCTATCGGGCACCACTTCGACGGTTCTGAACGCGAGAATTCCCGCGGCCTGCGCGAGGGCCTCGATGATGATGACGCCGGGCATGACCGGCCGGTGCGGGAAATGTCCCGGAAAGTACGGCTCGTTGAAGGTGACGTTCTTCAAGGCGTGAACGTATTGCCCCGGCTCGCACGCGAGTACGCGATCCACCAGCAGGAACGGATACCGGTGCGGCAGCTGCCGCATGATCGCCTCGATATCCATCTTCACTGGTTCCGTCATTATCGCTCCCGTTCACCGAGTCGTCTCAAATTTGCCACCATCCGCCGCCACTGTCGGCTCGGTACGGTGGGCATACCGCTCGAATAACTGCCCGCTTCCCGTATCGAAGCGCTCACCAGGCTGCAGCCCGTGACCACGACATCGTCCGCGATCATCAAGTGACCGGCGAATCCCACCATGCCGCCGATCATGCAGCGCTTCCCGAGCGTGGTACTGCCGGATATCCCCGTGCACGCCGCGATGGCGGTGTGGGCGCCGATGGTGACGTTGTGACCCACCTGAATCTGATTGTCCAGCTTGACCCCTTGTTCGACCACCGTGTCCCCGATGGCGCCCCGATCGATGGTGGTGTTTGCACCGATCTCGACGTCATCCCCGATGCGCACGGTGCCGACCTGCGGCACCTTCACCCAGGTTCCGGAATCCGACGCAAAGCCGAAGCCGTCGGCGCCGATCACGACCCCGGCGTGCAGGATGCAGCGCTCGCCGATCCACACCCCGGCATACAGGTTCACGCGCGCGATCAGCCGCGTATCGGCGCCGATGCGCGCGCCGGCCTGCACGATGCACCCGGGGCCGATCTGCACGCGATCGCCGACCTCGACGTCCGCCTCGATCACCGCCAGCGGTCCCACCGCCGCGGAGGCGGCAATGCGAGCGCCGTCCGCGACGACGGCGCTCGGGTGAATGCCCGGCTCGACCGCCGGCTCCGGATGGAACAGCGAGGCGGCGCGTGCGTACATCAAATATGGATTCGGCGTGATGAGCGCGGCGACCGGGCAAGCTTGCGCTTCGGCCGCCTCGAGTATCACGGCGCTCGCGCGCGTTTCGCGCAAGCTCCTGCGATAACGGGAATTCGCGAGGAAGCTGAGGCTTCCCTCCCGCGCTTCAGCCAGTGTCGCCACATGCGAGACCCGCACCTCGGGCGATCCACGCAGCTCCAAACCGAAGCGGACCGACAACTCGCCGAGGCTGAAGTCCTGTTGCACTGGCGCACATCCTCGTGCGTAAGCCGTGCGATGCTATTTGGGACTGCTGGGCTTGGCCGGCGCGGCGGCGCCCGGTGCCGTAGCAGGCAGCGTCGCCGGCTTGGTCTGGAGCACCGCCAGCACGTTGGCGGTGATGTCGAGCGGGCCCTTGGCGAAGAACACGCCATCGCCGAGCACCAGGTCGAAGCCCTGAGCGTTCGCGTAGCTTTGAATTTCCGACACGAGGTAGCGCTGGACCTTGCCGATCTCCTCATTGCGCCGGGTCGAGGCGTCGTCCTGGAATTCCCCGGCCTTGCGCGAGAACTCGCGCTGCTGGTCGCGCAGGGTCTTTTCCGCCTTCGCACGATCCGCCTCGGCCATGACCGCGCCTTCCTTCTGCAGCTTCTCATCCCTGGCCTTGAGGTCGTTCTGCATCGTCAGCAGTTCGCGGCGGCGCGGCGCGAATTCATTCTCGAGCGCCTGCATGGCCGTTTTGGTTTGCGGCGCTTCCTCCAGCAATTTCTGGAAATTGACCACGCCCATTTTGATCTCGGCGCTCGCCTGGGCGGAGACCACGAGGCCGCACAGGCCGAGGGCAAGTAGCGGAATGCTGCGAATGAAAGTCGACATGTTGATTTCTAGGACCTCGAAATGGATGAAAGGTCAAAATGCTTGACCGATAGAAAATTGAAACCGCTCTGTCTGGTCGCCAAACGTCACCGTGTTGCCGGGAAACGAATTCAACGGAATGCCGTACGAAAAACGGAACAGACCCAGGGGGGCGAGCCACTGCACCGCGATTCCGGTCGATCTCTTCAGGTTATCATAACTGAAGTGATAATTGATCGGCGTAATGTCGTCCGGCCCGAGGAATTGGACCTTATTACCCGTATAAAACACGTTCCCCATATCGTAGAACCAGCTCACCCGGGCGGCGCTCTTCCACTTGTCGGGGACCGGGAACAATAGTTCCAGGCGGCTCACGACCCGAAAGTTGCCGCCGAAGGGGTTGCCGATCCCGATATTGTCCCGGGGTCCGAGCGTACTCTCTCGAAAGCCGCGCACGCTGTCCGGGCCACCGGCGAAATAATTGAGATACGGGGGCAGGAACGTGGTCTTGCCGAGCGCATCGGCGTAATCGATGCTCGCATTGTAGGAGAGCAGCCATTTGCGCCATACCGGGATGTAGGTCAGGAACTGCATGTTGGTGGCGAAGTAGCGCACCTCGCTGAACGGCAGGGCGTAGCGGCCCGAGACGGTGAGGTGCAGTCCGCGGTCGGCGAACAGTGCCCGGTTGCGGGTGTCCAGATTCCAACCGGCGGTCGCTTCGTAGGAATAGAAATTGGTGCCGTACACCGTGTACGGATTGTCGAGCGAGTTCACGATTCCGTCGCCGTTGGTGTCTTCGAGGTCGCGCGTGAACGTGTTGCCGTTGTGCTGTACCCAATCGATGGCCTGCTGCGAACTGTAGCCCTGCGAGACCACCAGCTCGTTCTTGTTGGCGGATGCTCCGATCTGCACGTACTGAAATTCGGTGATGGGGTAGGACCAGCTGATCGCGCCGGTCAATTGCTTGGTCGAGAACTTAGATGCCGCCGCGACGAACTGCGTGATGTCGCGGTACGTCAACGAGGTGGTGCGCGCGACGCCGTCGACGGTCGTGTACGGGTCCGTATGCGCGAACGTGTAGCTCTTGCTGTATTTGCCGGCATTGACTTCGAGGGCGATGCGATCGCCCGTGCCCATGAAATTACTGTGCACGAAATTGCCGTTGAGGCTGAACCCTTGCGCCTGCGAGTAGCCGATGCCGCCGCCGAACTGGCCCGGCAGGCCTTCCTTGATGTTGTAGTCCACATCGACCAGGTCCGCGCTGCCGGGCACGGGCTTGGTTTCGAACTCCACCTTCTCGATGTAGGGCAGGCGCTGCAGACGCTCCTTGGAGCGCTCGATCGCGGAATTCGACAGCCAGCCGCCCTCGAGCTGGCGCATCTCGCGACGCAGCGTCTCGTCGTTGATCGCCGTGGTGTTGTTGAAATTGATGTGCCTCACGTAGACGCGATTCCCGGGCTCGATGAAGAAGGTGAGCGAGACCGTCTTCTTTTCGTTGTCGGGGGTGGGCACCGGATCGATCTTGGAGAACGCATAGCCGTCCGCACCCAGCCGGTAGCTCATCAGCTCCTGAGAGCTCGTGACCAGCTTGCGCGAGAAGGTGTCGCCGGGATGGATCTGCAGGAGCTTGCGCAGCTGTGCCTCCGGAACCACCATCGTGCCGGCAAGCTTGATCTCCGACACCCTGAAAACGTCGCCCTCGTTGACGTTGATGGTGATGAACATGTCGTCTTTTTCGGGAGCGATGGTGACCTGCGTCGACTCGATCTGGAAGTTCGCGTAACCGCGGTCCATGTAGTACGAACGCAGCTTCTCCAGATCGCCGGTGAGCGATTCGCGCGAGTAGCGGTCATCCTGCTTGTACCACGAGAGCCAATTCGGGGTTTTCAACTCGAAGGTCTGCAGCACGTCCTTTTCCTTGAACTTGGTATTGCCGACCAGGTTGATCATCTCGATCTTGGCGCGCTTGCCCTCCTTGATGTCGACCACCACGTCGACCTTGTTGCCGGGCAGATCCGTGACCTTCGTGTCGACACGCACCGCGTACTTGCCGCGGCTGAAGTACTGATCGGTGAGGTACTGCTTGACCTCATCGAGAACCGACCGGTCGAAGGTCTTGCCCTGGGCGAGACCGACGTTGCGCAAGCTCTTTTGCAGGTCCTCGGTCTTGATGTCCTTGTTGCCCTTGATCTCGAATTTGGCGATCGACGGGCGCTCGATCACGACCACGAGCAGCGTGTTGCCGTCGCGGCGCAGCTCCACGTCGCGGAAGAAGCCGGTGGCATAGAGTGCGCGCATGGCCTCGCCGATGCGCTGCTGATCGAGGTGATCGCCGATATTGACCGGCAGGTAATTGAATACCGTACCTTCCGATATTCGCTGCAATCCTTCGATGCGGATGTCGCCGACGACGAACGCGGAGTCTGGCGCGGCCTGTGCATGCAGAGTACTACCGAGGGGCTGAATGGCGAGGGCCACCGCGCCGAT
Organism: uncultured Gammaproteobacteria bacterium; assembly: GCA_963801865.1. Taxonomy (GTDB): domain Bacteria; phylum Pseudomonadota; class Gammaproteobacteria; order Steroidobacterales; family Steroidobacteraceae; genus Bog-1198. The sequence goes on from CAWDGY010000007.1 coordinate 129,332, forward strand.
CAGCCAAAATTCAAGCCGCACGCGACAGGGACCGCGTGAAATCTCGGTGGGCAGCGCGTGCCTTGCAGCGCCGCTCCTGCGGCTCAAACTTGAAATAAGTCATGATTTCCCGTTAGTTCAAATGTCTGGAAATATCGTTATAGAAGGCCAGGCTCATCAAGACGACCAACAAGGCTATCCCGACCTGCTGACCGAAATGCTGCGCGCGCTCCGACAGCGGACTACCCTTGACGGCCTCCACCAGCTGGTAGACGACCTGGCCGCCGTCGAGCAGCGGTACCGGCATCAGATTGAGCACACCCAGGCTCACGCTGATGATGGCCAGGAAGCCGATGAACGCCGTCACCCCGAGATAGGCGCTGATGCCTGCAAACTCGGCGATGCTGATCGGGCCTGATATGTTCTTCGCCGAGACCTGCCCGGTCACGATGCGCCAGAGCATCTGCACGGTCAGCGAGGACATGTCCCAGGTCTTCTGCACGCCGATCAGGAGCGCGGCAACGGGCCCCGAGCGGTGCGTCTCGAGCAGACCCGGCGGCCATACCCGCGGACCCTTCTCCGCCAGCATGATCCCGAGCCGCCCGATGGTGCGGCCCTGCTCGGTCACCACCGGCACTTGAACCGCGAGCGGCAGCCGGGAACCGGCGCGCTCGACCTCGACCGACAATTCGCGCCCCGGTGAACCGGTCACGGCGGCAATGAAATCACCGGAGTTGGAGATCGGCTGCCCGTCCACCGCCAACAAACGATCACCCGCACGCAGCCCCGCGCGCTCGCCGGCGCTGCCCGGCGGCGCCGACTGCACGACGGTCGCCGCATTCCAGGTGGCGAGATCAAAGCCGAGGCCCGGCAGCAGCCGGCCCGGTTCCGTCAATGCCCGGTCCTCGGCGGCGCGCAGCGTGAGCGAGCGCTCGGCACCGTCGCGGCGCACGCGCAGCGGAATCACCCCATCGTCGGTGTACTGGCGCAGCAGATCGATCTGCAGCTCTTCGGTGTCCGCAACGGGGCGATCGCCCACTCGCACGATCACATCGCCGCGCTTGAGTCCGGCAACCGCCGCCGGGCTGTCGAGGCGCACCTGCCCCACCACCGGTTTGACGACCTCGGTGCCCGCCATGGCCAACACGGCGTACAGCAGCGAGGCGAACAGCAGATTCATGGCGGGTCCCGCCAGCAGCACCGCGATGCGATGTGCGATCGGCCGGCGCGTGAACGAGCGCGGCAGTTCCTCGGGGGAGACCTCGCCCTCGCGCTCATCGAGCAGCTTGACGTAGCCGCCCAACGGAATGGAGGCGAGACAATATTCGGTGCGGTCGGCATCCCGGCCGACCCGCATCAGCAACGGCTTGCCGAAGCCGATACTGAAGCGCAGAACCTTGAAGCCGAGTTTCTTCGCGACCCAGTAGTGACCGAACTCGTGAACAGCTACCAATATCCCGATGGCGACCAAAAAGGCGGCCACAAAAATCAGCATCTTCATGCAAGGGCTCCATGCGCGGGCTGTATCAAGGCGCTCGCCAAGCGTCGCGCGGCCGCGTCGGCGTCCAACACATCGCCCAGAACCTTGACCGGGCACGCATCGAGGCGCTGCAACACCTTGTCAATGACCGCGGCGATGCCGGTAAAGTTCAAGCGCCGGTCGAGAAACGCCTGCACGGCGACCTCGTTCGCCGCGTTCAGCACGGCCGGCGCGGTGCCCCCGGCGCGCGCCGCCGCTCGCGCAAGCCCAAGGCTCGGGAAGCGCACGAGATCCGGCGGCTCGAAATCCAACCGGCCGATCTGACCCAGATCGAGGGATTGTACACCGGAAACCACTCGCTCCGGCCACGCAAGCGCCTGCGCGATCGGCGTGCGCATGTCGGGAGCGCCGAGCTGCGCCAACAGCGAGCCGTCGGCGTATTCGACCAACGAATGCACCAGGCTCTGCGGATGCACCACCACCCGCACCTGCGACTCCGGCAAGCCGAACAGCAGCGTCGCCTCGATCACTTCGAGTCCCTTGTTCATGAGCGTGGCGGAGTCGACCGAAATTTTGCGACCCATCTTCCATTTCGGGTGATTACAGGCTTCGGCAGGCGTCACGCTCTCGAGCAGCGCAAGCTCCGTGCAGCGAAACGGCCCGCCGGAGGCGGTCAAGATCACGCGCACCACCCCGTGCGCCGCTTCACCCGGCAGGTAGCCCGCCGGCATGCATTGGAAGATCGCGTTGTGCTCACTGTCGATTGGGATCAGCTCGGTTTTAGCGCGCCGCACCTCGTCCATGAGCAAACGGCCCGCCATCACCAGGGATTCCTTGTTGGCGAGCAGCACGCGCTTGCCGGCGCGCACCGCGGCGAGGGTCGACTGCAGTCCCGCCGCACCGACGATCGCCGCCATCACCACCTGCACATTGCCGCCGCTGACGGCGGCCGCGAGAGCCTCCTCGCCGCTTTCCACCCGAACCTTCGAGCCGCATTGCTCGAGCGCAGCCCGCGCCTGTGCGGCCGCCTGCGGATTCACCAGCACCACGACGTCGGGTTGAAATTGCCGCGCCTGCTCGACGACGACTTCCCAGCTGCCGTAGGCGCCGAGTGCCGCGACCCGAAAGCGATCGGGGTGCAGCCCGATGACGGCAAGCGTGCTGCGTCCGATGCTCCCCGTCGACCCCAGGATGGCAATGCCGCGCGGTGTGCTCATGCGATCGCACCGAGGCCGAATAACCCGAGCGCATATAACGGCGCCGCGGCGGTCACGCTGTCGATTCGATCCAACAGCCCGCCGTGCCCCGGCAGCAACACCCCGCTGTCCTTGAGTCCCGCCGAGCGTTTGAACATGCTCTCGGTCAGGTCGCCCACCACCGAGAATATCCCGACCGTGCAACCGAACGCGATGCAGGGCCCCGGCGGCAGGCCGAAGCGCACCGCCCCGGCCCCGGCGATCAGCGCAACGCTGCCGAGCCCGCCCAGCGCACCCTCCCACGTCTTGCGCGGACTCACACGCGGCGCCAATTTTCGGCGGCCGAATTTGCGCCCGGCAAAGAACGCGCCGATGTCCGCCGCAAACACCAGCAGCAACAGCCACAGAACGAGTTGCGGCCCGCGCACGGTGCCGTGATTCGCGGTCTGCAGCCGCGCGAGCGCGACGAACGCAGGGACCAGCACCGGTACACCGCACAGCAGGGCGAGCTGCGGCTGGCGCCGCTCCGGTGCGAGCACCAACCAAAGGAAGGCGACGGCCCACCAGAGGCAGGCGCCGGCGAGCAAAACCAGCAAATGCCGCGGATCGGCGGTCCATTGCCAGGACAACAGCAACAGCAGTGCCATTGCGCCCGCATAGAGAACCCTGGCCCAGCCGCTCTTGAGCGCGCCGAAGCCGGCCCATTCCCAGGCGGCGATCGTCCACACGACCCCGAAGACGAGCACCGACCAACCCGGCGCCAGCACGAACAGCACCACCGCCAGGATGCAGCTCAAGATCACACCGGTGAGAATGCGCAACCTAAGCATCGGCTTTGGCCGCGAGCTGCGCGGAGGTTCGGCCGAAGCGCCGCTCGCGCTCGGCGAAAAATGCGAACGCGGCATCGAGCTGTGCCGGGGTGAACTCCGGCCACAGCACGTCGGTGAAATACATCTCGGTGTAGGCGAGATTCCACAGCAGGAAATTGCTGATGCGCCGCTCGCCGCCGGTGCGGATCAAGAGATCCGGGTCGGGAATACCGGCGAGCGCGAGCCGCGCGCCGACCTCCGCTTCGCCGATGTCCGAAACCGCCAGCCTTCCCGCGGCCACCTCGCCGGCGAGGGCCCGGCAGGCCTGGGCAATGTCCCAGCGGCCGCCATAGGCGACCGCCACCAGCAGCCCGAGTCCGGCATTTCCCTGAGTGAGACTCTCCGCATCGGCCATGCGCTGCTTGAGCTCGCGCCCGAGGGCGGCCCGATCGCCGATGAAGCGCAGACGCACGCGGTTGCGATGCAGGTTCGCCACTTCACGCACCAGCGCGTCGAGGAACAGGCCCATGAGCATGCCGACCTCATCGGGCGGCCTGCGCCAGTTCTCGCTGCTGAAAGCGAACAGCGTCAGGTACCCGACGTTGCGCCGGGCGCATTCCTCCACCACCCGGCGCACCACCTTGACGCTCGCGCGGTGGCCGGCCGGGCGCGGCAATCCGCGCGAACGGGCCCACCGACCGTTGCCGTCCATGATGATCGCGACATGCTGCGGCGTGTCGGCCATGGTTTTCACTGGGTATGCAGGTCCGGCATGCGCGATGCTCAAACCTGCATCAATTCCTTTTCCTTGTCGGCCATCGCGTGGTCGATCTCGGCGACGTGCTTGTCGGTGAGCTTTTGGATGTCATCCTGCGCACGCCGGTCGTCGTCCTGCGCGATCTGCTTCTTCTTGAGCATCTCCTTCAATTCGTTCATCACCTCGCGGCGCACGTTGCGCACCGCCACGCGCGCGCTTTCCGCCTCCGAACGCACGACCTTGGTGATGTCGCGGCGCCGCTCCTCGGTCAGCGCCGGCATCGCGATGCGGATCAGTTGACCGGCGGTATTGGGCGTAAGACCCAGATCGGATTTGAAGATCGCCTTCTCGATCACAGGTACCATCGCCTTCTCCCATGGCGTCACGGTGAGCGTGCGGGCATCCTCGGTGGCGATGTTCGCCACCTGATTCAGCGGCATCTCCGAGCCGTAGTAGTCCACCTTGATGTGTTCGATCAGGCTGGTATGCGCCCGCCCCGTGCGCAGCTTCTTCAATTGGTCCTTGAACGTCGCGACGCATTTCTGCATGCGCTGAGTGGCGTCCTTCTTGATGTCTTCGAGCATAAATCCCCCTCTAAGGCCCTGCGGAGACGACGGTACCGACGTCCTCCCCTTGAACGATGCGCACCAGGTCGCCGGCGTGGAACAGGTTGAATACCTGGAGCGGCAAATTGTTTTCGCGGCACATCACGATCGCGGTGGCATCCATCACGTTGAGACGGTCGGCCAGCACCTTGTCGAAAGTCAAGTGCGTGTAGCGCCGGGCCGCGGGATTCTTGAGCGGATCCGAATCGTAAATGCCGTTGACCTTGGTCGCCTTCAGCAGGATGTCCGCGTTGATTTCGATGGCGCGAAGGCTGGCCGCCGTATCGGTGGTGAAAAACGGATTGCCGGTGCCGGCGCCGAAAATGACCACGCGGCCCTTCTCCAAGTGGCGCACCGCACGGCGCCGAATGTAGTCCTCGCACACCTCGTTGATGCGCAGCGCCGACATGACGCGAGCGTAGGTGCCGAGACTTTCGAGCGCGTCCTGCATCGCCAGGGCGTTGATCACCGTGGCGAGCATGCCCATGTGATCGGCGGTGACGCGGTCCATGCCGGCGCGCGCAAGGCCGGCGCCGCGAAAGATGTTGCCGCCGCCGAGCACCACCGCCACCTGCACGCCCATCTGCGTGAGGTCCCTGATCTCGCCGGCAATGCGCTTGAGGATCTGCGCATCGATGCCGTAATCCTCGCTTCCCAGCAATGCCTCGCCGGATAATTTGACCAGGATTCTGCGATAGCGCGCCTGAGGCGGTGAGTCGGTCATGATCTGATACCCTACTATAAAAGACCCCGCCGGGGCGGGGTCTCGAGTTCGAATTGACGCGGGTGAGGCGCTGCGCCCCCTAGTGTTTCTTGGGACCGTCCTTGTCTTGGGCTCTGACCTGTGCCATCACCTCGCCGACGAAATCGTCCTGCTTCTTTTCGATTCCGGCGCCGACTTCATAGCGCACGAACTGCACCACCTTCGCCCCGGCCTTCTTCAGCAATTTCTCGACCGTCACGTCCTCGTCCCTGACGAACGGCTGGCCGAGCAGCGTCATCTCGGCCAGGTACTTGCGCAGCCGTCCCTCGACCATCTTGGCGATGATTTCCGGCGGCTTCTTCTCGGCCTTGGTCTGATCGGTCAGTATCTCGCGTTCCTTGTCGAGCACCGCGGCCGGCACCGCACTCGCATCGATGTACTGAGGATTGATCGCAGCGACGTGCATGGCGAGATCCCTCGCCAAGGACTCATCGCCCCCCTGCAGAGCGACCAGACTGCCGATGCGCGCACCGTGGTGGATGTACGAGCCGAGCGGCCCCGGCGAGACGAGGCGCGCGAAGCGGCGAACCGTGATGTTCTCGCCGATTTTGGCGATGAGCGTTCGGCGCTGATCCTCCAGGGCGCTCGCCCCGTGCTTCAGCTGCATCAGGGCGGCGACGTCGGCCGGGCCATGCGCCAGCGCCGCTCTCGCGACCTCGTGGGCGTAAGCTTGAAATTCCTCGCTGCGCGCCACGAAGTCCGTTTCGCAATTGACTTCGACCAGCACCGCGCTGTTGCCCGCGCGCTCCACGGCGACCGTGCCCTCGGCGGCCACCCGGGCCGCCTTCTTGTCGGCCTTGGCGAGGCCGCTCTTGCGCATCAGCTCGGCGGCCGCGTCCAGATCGCCCTTGGTTTCCACCAGCGCCTTCTTGCACTCCATCATGCCGGCGCCGGTGCGTTCACGCAGTTGTTTGACTGTATCGGCGGTAATGTTCATGTTGTTCCAAAACCGCCGCGGGCGGCGGTTTCCTTCGAAGTTGTTTCGAGCACGGGAGCTAGGCGCCACGTGCCGGGGTGCGCCGACCGACGGGCCGGCGCCGCGGCGCACTGGCCGGCCGAGTCTCGGCGGGCGGCGTATCCGCCGCATCGGCGTCGTCGACCTCGACTTCGTCGAGCTGGGCGGCCACCGCCGCGGTTCCGGGGATGACCGTCACCGGCACCTTGCGGCGCGGAGGTGGTTTTTTGCCGCGATGGCCCGAAGGCGGCGGTCGGCGGCCGGCCGTCGCGCGCTTCTTCGGGTTGCCCTCTTCGTCGAGCTCCACGAATTCGTCCTCGCCCACCGGGACCTCGGGGAGCGTCGCCTTGCCTTCCAGCACCGAATCGGCAATACCGCCTGCATACAGCAGGATCGCGCGCATCGCATCGTCATTGCCGGGGATCACGTAATCGATGCCATCGGGCGAGCAGTTGGTGTCGACCACCGCGACCACGGGGATGCCGAGCTTGCGGGCCTCATGAATGGCGATTTCCTCGTGGCCGACGTCGATGACGAACAGCGCATCGGGCAGCGCCGTCATCTCGCGAATCCCGCCGAGGCTGCGCAGCAGCTTGTCCATTTCCCGACGCAGCATCTGGGCTTCTTTCTTGCCGCGGCGATCGAGGGAACCGTTTTGGGCCATCTCATCGAGCTCGTTGAGCCGTTTGATCGACTGGCGGATGGTCTTGAAATTGGTGAGCATGCCGCCGAGCCAACGCTGGTTCACGTACGGCATGCTGCAGCGCGCGGCCTCTTTTTGGACCGCATCGCGGGCCGAGCGCTTGGTGCCGACGAACAACACCTTGCCGCCCTCCGCCGCAACGCCCTTGATGAACGCCGAAGCCTGCGAATAGAGCGGCTGCGTCTTCTCGAGGTTGATGATGTGGATCTTATTTCGTTCGCCGAAAATGTAGGGCGCCATTTTCGGGTTCCAGAAGCGGGTTTGATGTCCAAAATGGACGCCCGCTTCCAGCATCTGTCGCATTGACACGCTGGTCATAAAGTTCTCCTGTCGGGTTGAGCCTCCGCGAGTCCCAATCGGCAACCCGGGAACCCTTGAAGTTGCAGGCCGAAGCCTATAATTCCTAGAGCGCACCGGGCACCCGGCCGATTGTGTCGACGCGCGTGCGGGTTAATAATGGCCGGGCGTTATACCATGAACCCCTGCTGGAAACAAAGCTCAAGGCTCCTATGAACGTGACCATCAAGACGGCCGCCGAACAGGACAAAATGCGCGCGGCCGGGCGCCTGGCGGCGAGCGTGCTCGACATGATCGAGCCGTTCGTGCAACCCGGGGTCACCACCGAGGAGCTCGACCAGCGCTGCCATGACTTCATCGTGGACGAGCTCCAGTCGATCCCCGCCAACCTCAATTACCGGGGGTTCCCGAAGACCATTTGCACCTCCGTCAACCATGTCGTCTGTCACGGCATTCCGGGCGAGAAGCGCTTGAAAAACGGCGACATCATCAACATCGACGTGACCGTGATCCGCGACGGCTTTCATGGCGACACCAGCCGCATGTACTTCGTCGGCACCGCCCCGGTCCTGGCGCGGCGCCTCACCACGGCCTGCTTTGAGGCCATGTGGCACGGCATCCAGGTGGTCAAGCCGGGCGCTCGCCTGGGCGACATCGGCCATGCCATCCAGACATTTGCCGAGGGGAATGGGTTCTCCGTGGTACGCGAATACTGCGGGCACGGTATCGGCCGCGTGTATCATGAGGATCCGCAGGTGCTGCATTACGGCAAGCCGGGAACCGGCTTGGAGCTCGTGACCGGCATGACCTTTACCATCGAACCGATGATCAACGCCGGCCGGCGCGATGTGCGACTGCTGCCCGACGGCTGGACGGTGGTGACCAAAGACCAGTCGCTCTCGGCGCAGTGGGAACACACGATTTTGGTCACGGACTCGGGCTTCGAAGTGCTGACCCTCGGGGCGGCTGCGGCACTGCCCGCCGCCGCGGCGGCCTCTTGAGCGCGCGCGGCAAGCTTCTCGAGCCTGCCGCTGACTGGGCCTACCTGACGGCCGTTCCCGAGGAGCTGCAAAACGGGCAATTCTCCCCGCTCGTCTTTCGTCAGGTCCTCGACCGCGGCACGGAGCTCCTGGGAGAGCGCTTCGTCGCCGATGAGCCCATCGAGGATCTGGTGCGCGACCGCGCGCGCCTCGTCGACATCGCGCTGCGCGCCGCCTGGGTACGCCACACCGGCAAATTCGCCGAAGATCTGGCCTTGGTGGCGGTCGGCGGCTACGGCCGCGGCGAGCTGCATCCGAGCTCGGATATCGACATCATGGTGCTGCTGCCGAAGAGCGATTCCGCGGATTGGCAGTCGGATATCGAGCATTTTCTCACCTTTCTCTGGGACATCGGCCTCGAAGTCGGCCACAGCGTGCGCTCCATCGATGATTGCCAGCGCGAGAGTCTGGCGGACATCAGCGTGGCGACGACCCTGTTCGAGGCGCGGCTGCTGGCGGGCCCGGAGTCGCTGTTCGCCGGTATGCGCCGCGCGCTTGCACCGGACCGGCTCTGGTCATCGCAGGATTTCTTCGAAGCCAAGGTGAAGGAGCAGACCGAGCGGCATCACCGCTACTTCGACACCGCCTACAACCTCGAACCGAACGTCAAGTCGAGCCCGGGGGGCTTGCGCGACATCCAGACGATCGGCTGGGTGGCGAAGCGCCACTTCGGCACCGACACGCTCGATGAGCTGGTGGCGCATGGATTCCTGACGCGCGAGGAGTTGCGCAAGCTCAAAGCGGGACAATCCTTCCTGTGGAAGGTACGCTTCGGTCTGCACGTGCTCACCGGCCGGCGCGAGGACCGCCTGCTGTTCGATTTTCAGATCAAGCTTGCAAAACTGTTCGGCTACGAGGACGCGAGCTTCACGCTTGCCGTCGAGCAGCTGATGCAGAAGTACTACCGCACGGTCATGGATGTGAGCCTGCTCAACGAAATGCTGCTGCAGCTGTTTCGCGAGGCCATTCTCACGCAAAGCGGCCCGCCGGTACCCATCAATCCGCGCTTTCAAATCCGCAACGATTACCTGGAGGTCACGCACCCGGAGGTTTTCGCCCGCTACCCCTCGGCGCTGCTGGAGCTGTTCGTGCTGCTGCAGCAGCACCCCGAGGTGCGCGGTGTGCGCGCCGAAACGATCCGTCTGATCGGCACCCACGTCTGGCTGATCGATGAGGAATTCCGGCAGAACCCGCGCCATCATCGGCTGTTCATGGAGATCCTGTGCGCACCCGTCGGGGTCACCCATGAGATGCGGCGCATGAATTTGTACGGGGTGCTCGGACGCTACATCCCCTCCTTCGGACGCGTCGTCGGGCGCATGCAATACGACTTGTTCCACGCCTACACGGTCGATGCGCACACGCTGTTCGTCGTGAGCAATCTGCGCCGTCTGGCGATGCCGAAGTTCAACGACGAATTCCCCGCGCTGAGCCAGATCATGCAGTCGCTGCCGCGTCAGGAGCTCGCCTATCTCGCGGCGCTTTTCCATGACATCGCCAAGGGACGAGGCGGCGATCACTCCGAGCTCGGCGCCGTCGATGCGGAAGCCTTTTGCCTGGAACAGGGGCTCGGCCGCTACGAAGCCCGCCTCGTGGCGTGGCTGGTGCGCAATCATTTGATCCTCTCCCTCACCTCGCAGAAGAAGGACATCAGCGATCCGGACATCATCCACGATTTCGCGCGCCGCGTCGGCGATCAGGCGCACCTCGACTACCTGTACGTGTTGACCGTCGCCGATGTGCGCGGTACCAACCCCAAACTCTGGAATGCCTGGAAGGCTCGGCTGTTCGAGGAGTTCTACGAACGGACAAAGCGCGCCCTGCGCCGCGGTTTGGAGACCCCGCTCGATCAGGACGAATTGATCCGGGAAACCCAGGCTCAGGCGCGAGCCGCCATGCCGGGCATCGACCCCGCAGCGATCACGCGGCTGTGGTCTCAGTGGACGGAGGCCTATTTTCTGCGCTACACGCCGGAGGAGATCGCGTGGCAAACCACGGTGCTTGCCGATCGCAACCCGCGTGACGACACCCCGCTGGTGGCGATCCGGCAATTGGCGAACCGCGGGGGCACCGCGGTGCTCACGTATACACCGCATCGGCGTCACAGCTTCGCACGCACCACCGCCGTGCTCGACCAGATGGGGCTCAACGTCGTCGACGCGCGTCTGATCACCAGCTCCAACGGCTTCAGCCTGGAAACCTACGTCGTGCTCGAAGACAATGGCGCGGTGATCTCCGATCCGGCGCGCATTCGGGAGATCGAGCGCGGATTGTGGCGCAATCTGCAACAACCCGAGGATTCGCCGTTGACCGTGACCCGCCGTGCGCCGCGCCAGGTGCGCATGTTCTCGACTCCCACGCAGGTGAATTTCAGCCTGGACAACCGCAACAACCGCACGATTCTCGAGCTGATCGCCGCCGACCGGCCCGGCCTGCTGTCCGAGGTCGGCAAGGTGTTCAAGACCGAGGGGGTCGCGATCAACGGCGCCAAGATCATGACCGTCGGCGAACGGGCCGAGGACGTGTTCTACATCACCGACATGGAAGGCCGGCTGCTCGATGAGACCACCTGCCATCGGGTGCAGGAATCGCTGGTGCGCGCGCTCGATCGGCGCGACGTGTTGTCCCGAGCGTGAACTCGACGATGGACAAACTACGCGAGACCATCGAGTCCGCCTACGAGTCGCGGGCGCAAATCACACCCGAGAGCACTTCGGCGGAAATCCGCTCGGCCGTCGAGACCGCGCTCGGCATGCTCGATGCCGGCACGCTGCGCGTGGCGCAGAAGCACGACGGCCGTTGGCAGGTGAACGAGTGGCTGAAAAAGGCGGTGTTGCTGTCGTTTCGCATCTCACCCAACAGCCCCGTCGCCGGCGATGGACTGCGCTTTTACGACAAGGTACCCCTGAAATACGCCGGGTGGAGTGCAGCGCAGTTCGCCGCCGCCGGCGTGCGCGTGGTGCCGCCGGCGACGGTGCGCCGCGGCGCATTCGTCGCGCCCAACGTGGTCCTGATGCCGAGCTACGTGAACATCGGCGCGTACGTGGATTCCGGAACCATGGTCGATACCTGGGCGACGGTCGGATCGTGCGCGCAGATCGGCAAGAACGTGCACTTGTCCGGGGGCGTCGGCATCGGCGGCGTGCTCGAGCCCCTGCAGGCGAGCCCCACCATCATCGAAGACGATTGCTTCATCGGCGCTCGTTCGGAGATCGTCGAAGGCGTGATCGTCGAGACGGGCGCGGTCGTGTCGATGGGTGTATTCATCGGCCAGAGCACGCGCATTTACGATCGCGAGCGCGACGAGATTCTCTACGGCCGCGTGCCGGCGGGCGCCGTCGTCGTGCCCGGCAGTCTGCCCGCGGCGAACGGCAAGTACGCCCTCGGGTGCGCAGTGATCGTGAAGCGGGTCGATGCACAAACCCGCGCCAAGACCTCGTTGAACGAATTGCTGCGCGGCGCCATCTAGCCGCGCTCGACGGTGCATCGCGGCCCGGATCGCGCGCAGCTGCGCGCTCAGCCGAAGCGGCCGGTGATGTAATCTTCGGTGAGCCGTTGCTGCGGATTGGTGAAGATCAGATCCGTCGGCCCGATCTCGATCAGACTGCCGAGGTGAAAATACGCGGTGCGCTGCGATACCCGCGCCGCCTGCTGCATGTTGTGCGTCACGATCACGATCGCGTAATTCGCGCGCAATTCATCGATCAAATCCTCGATCTTGGCGCTCGCGATCGGATCGAGTGCCGAGGTCGGCTCGTCCATCAGGATGACCTCCGGGTTGACGGCGATGGTGCGCGCGATGCACAGGCGCTGCTGTTGACCGCCCGACAGGCTGGTGCCGGCCTGCGTCAGGCGATCCTTGACCTCATCCCATAGGCCGGCGCGCTGCAGACTGGTGGCGACGAGCTCGTCCATGTCGGCGCGGCTGCGGGTGAGGCCGTGAATCCGCGGGCCGTAAGCCACATTCGCATAAATGGAATTCGGAAAGGGCGTCGGCTTCTGAAACACGATTCCGACCCGCGCCCGCAACTGTGCGACGTCCTGCTCCTTGCCGTAGATATCCTGCCCGTCGAGCGTGATCGTGCCGTCCACGCGCGCGCCCGGAATGGTGTCGTTCATGCGATTGAGGCAGCGCAGGAACGTCGACTTGCCGCAGCCCGACGGACCGATCATGGCAAGCACCTGATTGCGCCCGATATCGAGGCTCACGTGCTTTACGGCGTGCTTGTCGCCGTAGTGCACGTCGACCTCGCGCGCGGTCATGACGGGGTCGTAGACCGAATCGCGCGCGGCCGCGATGCGGCCGCCCGACGGAGTCGCCGCGGCGCCACCGCCGGGCAACGATTCCTCGAGGACGGTCACGCGGGTTTTCTCGTCAGCCGAAGCGGCCGGTAATGTAATCATCGGTCTTGCGATTTCGCGGGGCGGTGAATATCTCGCTCGACGGTCCGATCTCGACGAGTTCCCCGAGATACATGAACCCCGTGACGTTCGATACGCGTGCCGCCTGCTGCAAATTGTGCGTCACCACCACGATGCAATATTTCTCGCGCAGCGCCTGCAACGTTTCCTCCACTTTCAAGGTCGAGATCGGATCGAGCGCCGCGGTGGGTTCGTCGAGCAGCAGCACCTCCGGCTGCACGGCGATCGCCCGGGCGACGCACAGTCTTTGCTGCTGCCCGCCCGACAGGCTCCGGCCGTCGGCATTCAATTTGTCCTTGACCTCATCCCAGATGGCCGCATCGCGCAGCGCCGACTCCACCCGCGCCTTGAGCTCGGCGCCGCGCATTCCGCCGCCAATGCGCAGTCCGAAGGCCACATTGTCGAACACGGTCATCGGAAACGGAGTGGCCTTCTGGAATACCATTCCCACCCGATAGCGCAGCTCCGCGACGTCGACCGCGGGCCCGAGAATATCCCGGCCGCTGATCAACACCTCGCCCTCCGCGCGCTGATTCGGATACAGCGCATACATCCGGTTCAACACGCGCAGCAGCGTCGACTTGCCGCAGCCGGAGGGCCCGATGAAGGCCGTAATGCTGCGGTCCGCCAATGATATATTGATATTCTGCAGCGCCTGCGTGTCGCCATAATAAAAATTGAGCTTGCGGGTCACGATCTTCGGCGGCCCGATATCGAGGGGCAGCGGCGACTCGCGGGCCGGCAGCGGGCCGCGGATCTTCAGGCTCTTGGGTGGTTTCGAGGAGGGGATCACCGTCCGGTCCCGCTTTTCGTCTGCAGCAAAGCGAGCAGGATGCGGGCGGAGATGCTCAGGACCAATATGGTCACCGTGATGATCAACGCGCCCGCCCAGGCGAGATTCTGCCAGTCCTTGTAGGGGCTCAACGCAAATTGGAAGATGACGACGGGAAGATTGGCCATCGGAGCGTTGAGGTTGGTGCTCCAAAATTGATTGTTGAGCGCCGTGAACAGGAGCGGCGCGGTCTCCCCGCTGATGCGCGCAATGGCCAGCAGCAAGCCCGTGACGATGCCGCTGCGGGCCGCGGGGTACAGGATGCTCACGATGGTGCGCCAGGGGTAGGCACCGAGCGCCGCGGAAGAATCCTTCATTCCGACCGGCACCAGATTGAGCATGTCCTCGGTCGTTCGCAGGGTCACCGGAATGGCGAGGACGGCGAGCGAGAGAGCGCCGGCGATCGCGGAAAAATGGCCCATGGGGACGACGATGATTTCATAGATGAACAACCCGATGATAATCGATGGCGCGCTGAGCAGCACGTCGTTGATGAAGCGCACGGCGGTGGCGAGGTAGGAATTGCGGCCGTATTCGGCTAGGTAAGTGCCCGCCAGTACGCCGATCGGGGAGCCGACCAGAATGCCGAGCAGCGTCATGATCGCGCTGCCGTAGAGCGCATTGAGCAACCCGCCCTGCCCGCCCGGCGGCGGAGTCATCTGGGCGAATAGTTGCCAGGACATTCCTGAGATGCCATGGGAGATCAGGGTCCAGAGGATGGCCGCCAGGGCCGCGAGTCCGGCCAAAGTCGCGATCAGCGACAGGGTCAGGAAGACGCCGTTTTTCACCTTGCGGAACGTGCGGCGCGTCATAGTGCGGCCAGCGCGCGGCGCTCGAGCCTGCGCAGCATCGCCTGCGCGGCCGCGATCACCGTGAAGGTGATCAGAAACAGCAGCAGACCCAGGGCAATCAGCGATGAGGTGTAAAGGTCGCCGACGGCTTCGGTGAATTCGTTCGCGATCGACGAGGAAATCGTCGTGCCGGGCGCCAACAGCGATGAGCTGATACGGTGCGCATTGCCGATGACGAACGTCACGGCCATGGTCTCGCCGAGCGCACGCCCCAGTCCCAACATGACGCCGCCGACGATCCCCACCCGCGAATGCGGCACGACCACGTTCCAGATGACTTCCCAGGTGGTGGCGCCGAGCCCATAGCCCGATTCTTTCAGCATGGCCGGCACGGTATCGAACACATCGCGCATCGTGGCGGCGATGAACGGCAACACCATGATCGCCAGCACGAACCCGGCGGTCAGTACGCCGATCCCATAGGGCGGACCCATGAACAGCCTGCCGATGCCCGGTATCGGCCCGGCGTGCTCGATCAGCCACGGTTGAACGTAACGCTGCAGCACGGGGGCGAGCACGAACAGGCCCCAGATGCCAAAGATGATGCTCGGCACCGCGGCGAGCAGCTCGACGGCGACTCCGATCGGCCGCTTCAACATCGGCGGACACAGCTCGGTCAGGAACAAGGCGATGCCGAAACCCGCCGGAACCGCGATCGCCATGGCGATCAGCGAGGTGACCACCGTGCCGTAGATCGGCGCCAGCGCGCCGAACTGGTCGGTGACCGGATTCCAAATTTCGCGCGTCACGAAGGAAAACTTGAAATGCGCGAGCGCCGGCCAGGCCCCGCTCAGCAGGGATATTGCCACGCCGCCGAGAATCAACAGCACCAGAACCGCGGCCGTCAAGGTGGCCGAGCGGAAGATTCGCTCGTAGATCAGTTGCTTTGCGGCGTGTCTCGGATTGATGATCGCCACGGTGTCAGTTTCGCTCCGCTAAACCTGGATCGGTGACGATAGCACTCTACGTGCGCCCATCCTTCACCGCTTCAAAAATAGCGATTTCAAGGATGAGCGCGAACCGACCGAATACGGCTCAATGCCCGGTCCAAAGCGGACGTCCGCCCGCGGTGATCGACGTCGCCCAAGTCTTTTCGACCTGCCCTATCAACGGCGCAGGCAACGGTACGTAATCGAGCTCGGCCGCCATTGCGGCGCCATTCTTGTAGGCCCAGTCGAAGAATTTCAGCGCTTCATGGACCGCGGCAGGATCGGGCGGCTCCTTGTACAGGAGAATGAAGCTCGCGCCGGTAATCGGCCAACTCTTCGCGCCGGCTTGGTCGGTCAAAATCAGATAGTACGAATCCGCAGCGGCCCAATCGGCATTGGCGGCAGCCGCCTGGAAGGACTCGGCGTTCGGCTCCACGGTCGCGCCGGACTTATTGGCGAGCGAGGCAAACGCCATTTTATTCTGCTTGGCATATGCGTATTCGACATAGCCGATGGCGCCGTCGGTTTGGGTGGTCATGTTCGCCACGCCCTCATTGCCCTTGGCGCCGATGCCCATGGGCCATTGCACCGATGTGTTGGCGCCGATGGTCGACTGGAATTTCGGGCTTTCTTTCGACAGGTAATCGGAGAAGAGAAAGTTCGTACCGGAACCGTCCGAGCGGTAGACGGGCGCGATCGCGGTCGCCGGCAGCGACAACTTGGGATTCAGCTTCTTGATCCGCGCGTCGTCCCATTTGGTGATATCGCCCAAATAGATGCTGGCAATCGTCGCACCATCCAGGTGCAGCTGGCCGGGCGCGACACCCTTTACATTGACCACCGGAACGACGCCGCCGATGATCATCGGAAATTGCAGCAGGCCCGCGGCTTTCAGATCCTCCGGCTTGAGCGGCATGTCGGAGGCACCGAAGGTCACGGTCTTGGCCTTGATTTGCTTGATGCCGCCGCCCGAGCCGATCGACTGGTAGTTGAGACCGATTGCGGTGAGCTTCTTGTAGGCGTCCGCCCATTTGGCGTAGATCGGATAAGGGAAGGTCGCGCCGGCACCCGAGATGTCCGCCGCTGCGGCGCCCAGGCTCGCGGTCGTCGCAATCGCCACAACGGCAAAACGCGTAAGTCTGTTCATGTGCATGACCCCGGATTCGAATGAGTGACCGACGCGAAATCGCCGGCAGGATGGCCAACTTCCAATTGTCGCTCCCGCATGTGTATTTTTTGTGACTGCGAGGCGGCCCTCCCCGGGGCCGCCGCTCAGGCGTGATAATCCGCCGCCGCGGTCGCATCGAGGGGCGTGCGGCCCGCACTCACGGCGTTGAGCACCGGCGTCAACACGATCGCGACGATCAGATTGAGGAGGATGGTATACAAGGCCGTATAACCGGGGAACGTGTAGCCACCGATCGCGAGCGGGAAGGTCGGCGTGAGCTTCGTTGCGACCGCCATGGCGGTGCCCGCGAACGTGCCGGCGGCCCATCCGATGAGCAGCGCCCAACTGTTGAACCATCGGGTATAGGCGCCCAGCATCACGGCGGGCAGTGTCTGGATGATCCAAATGCCGCCGAGCAGCTGCAGCTGGATGGCGTACTGCGTCGGCACGAACAGGATGAAGACCAGCGCGCCGAGCTTGACGATGAGCGATACCCATTTCGCCATCTGCGCTTCCTGCTTGTCGGTGGGGTTCTGGTTGATGAACTCGCGGTGAATGTTGCGCGTATAGAGATTGGCGGCCGCGATGGACATGATCGCCGCGGGCACCAGAGCGCCGATGCCGATGGCGGCGAAGGCGATGCCGACGAACCAGGACGGGAAGCTGTGCAGGATCAGCGCCGGTACCGCGAAATTGTTGCCGAACTGCTTGAACCCTGCGGCATATTCGGGCAGCTTGCCGATGCCCGCGGCAATGACGAAAAACCCCACGAGCGCGAGCAGACCGAGCATGAACGAGTAGCCCGGCAGCATCGCCGCATTGCGCCGGATCGCGTGCCCGCTGTTGGCGCTTAGAATGGCCGTGAGCGAGTGTGGGTAGAGAAA
This sequence comes from uncultured Gammaproteobacteria bacterium, assembly GCA_963801865.1. Classification (GTDB taxonomy): domain Bacteria; phylum Pseudomonadota; class Gammaproteobacteria; order Steroidobacterales; family Steroidobacteraceae; genus Bog-1198. The sequence continues at coordinate 147,002 of CAWDGY010000007.1, forward strand.
CAACGCGAGCGCCGAGCCGAGCGCCAACGTCGCATAGGCGCTGTAGGCGCCGGTCGTATGGGATCCGGGCACCGCCAGCAGGAGTTTCTGCGCGGGTACGGCCGCGAAGATCTTGCCGAAGCCGCCGAGTTGAATGGGGATCGCGATGATGATGGCAAACGCGGTGATGTAAATCAGGATGTCCTTCACGATCGCAATCGATGCGGGCGCGCGCAGCCCGCTCGAGTAGGTGAACGCGGCAAGCACCACGAAGGCGATGATGAGCGGCAGGTCGGCGGCAAGACCGCTGCCCGAAATGCCGAGGGCTCCGATCACCACCTGGATGCCGAGCAGCTGCAGGGCGATGTACGGCATGGTGGCGACGATGCCCGTGAGCGTCACCGCCAGCGCCAGCCAGCGATTGCCGAAGCGCCCGCGTACGAAATCCCCCGCCGTGATGTAGCCGTGCCGGTGGCAGACGTACCAGAGGCGGCGAAACACGAGAAATAAAAAAGGATAGATGACGATGGTGTACGGCACCGCGAAGAACGCGATCGCGCCGGCACCGAACGCAAGCGCCGGAACGGCGATGAAGGTGTAGGCGGTATAAAGATCGCCGCCCACCAGGAACCAGGTGACGATCGTGCCGAAGCGGCGGCCGCCAAGACCCCATTCGTGCAGCAGATCCAGATCACCCTTGCGCCAATGGGCAGCGGCAAATCCCAACCACGTGATGAAGCCGAAGAGCAGCAGGAAGATGATCAGGGCAACCCAGTTCACGTTCGGCACGTCATCCCCTAATCGTCGGTCGCGAAATACACCACGCCGGTGAGCGCGGCACTGACGAAGACCCACAGGAGCTGAAACCAGTAGAAGAACGGCATCCCCAGGAAGGTGGGGTCGACCTTATTGTAGAGCGGGGGCCAGAGCGCCACGGCGAACTGGATGACGAAGAGGAGATACCACCAACTCCACCCGCGCTTCTTTTTCTCAGCATTCACGGCAAGAGCTCCCCCCGTCAGTGCCCGAGCTTCCCCGCGAGCTAATTTATACTCGTGGGATGCGCGTTGCCAGCGGGATGTGCGCCGCGCCGATCTCACGGCCCGTACTGAGCCGTGAGATCGCGCCGGCATTTGCTTCGCAAGCGGGGGTCTACACCCCGGAGGACGCCCGTTAGAACGAGAACCGCACGCCGATCGTCGGATTGGTGTTATTCGTTTGCAGGTAACCGTTCGCGAGACCGCCGGTCACCTGGCTCCACATCGCGCCGCCAAACACATCGAAGCGCTTGGTGAAGCGATAATCGGCGACCAGGGAGACCGCATTGAGATTGCCGCTGCAAGCGCCGCTCACGGTCGCACTCGAGCAGCCCGCCTCTTTACCCGTCGCGTAGGCGTTCTGCTTGTAGCCGTAGTAGGCCGCGGTCACATCGAAATTCTCCCAGAAGGTGTATTTGACGCCCGTCCAGTACACCTGCAGGGTTTTGGAACTCTTGGCATAGGCGGTGTTGTTCGTGAACGCGAGCACGTAGCCGCCCTCGGTGTTGTAGCCGCCGGGCAGAGCAACGGAGGGATCATAGAACCTGATTTGTTCCCACCCTGCAAAGAGCTTCAGGGGTAATGAGGCTCCGAAGCTGTAGAGCGCCTGGACGCTGCCCGTCTTGTTGTCGGAGATCGTGCCCGCGACGGAATTCGACGATGCGTAGCCCAACTTCGGCAGCTCCGCGAATTGCGCGACGCTGAGCGCCGAGGCCGATACGGCGGATTTGACGTAGATGAAAAACGCATCGACCGACAGGCCCGCATAGTCGGCGCCCAATTGAGCCTCGAAAGCGTTGAAGGCCTCGCCGCTGCAGCCGCCCAAGCGGCAATCTTCCGCGCTGCCGTTCTGGAACTTGTACATCAATCCCACGTGCACCAAGTCGGCGAATTTCCCGACGTACTTGATCGAGTCATCGAGCCTGCGATCCTCGGTGTCGCCGCCGCCCGCCGCGGTACCGGAGAGCCCGATTACGGAGAAGGCTTGCGAGGCGGCGTTCGGGTCATACTTCGCGACGCCGTCCGCCATCAGCGTGTTCTGGCGACCGAAGGTGATCGTGCCGAAGGTGGGGGAGCTCAATCCCGCGAAGGACTGCTGGAATGCCTGACCCGCTATACTCGAATCGATGTTGGTGCCCTGCTCCTTCAAGGGCTTGCCGTTGTTCTGCGTCAGGGATTTCAGCGCGTCGCTGATATTGCCCGACGATGGATTGAAAAACGTCTCGAGCTTGAACACGGCCGACCAATCCATGAAATTGAGCGGCTCCTTGCCCTGCAGACCGACCCGCGACTGGCTCAAATTGTTCGACGTAATCCCGGACACCGCGTTGTTGCTGTTCTTTTGCACGATGTCGGCGCTGCCCGCCATGAAGTAGTCGCTGAAGGGCGCGGCATGGGTGTCGTACTGCAAGCCGACATCGACGATGCCGTACAAGGTAATGCCGTGCCAGGTGATGCTGCTGTCCTGAGGAGGCGCGGAACTCGAGGGCGCGGGGGCCGTTTGCGCCGGCGCGACGCCTGCCGCAAGCAGCGAAGCTGCCGCTAGCAATCCGCACAGCGTCGCCCGGCCGCGCCCGGCGTTGCGTGCTCTGCCTTCGAGGGCAATGGTTGAGTTTAGGTTACGCACAGATTGGTACTCCGGTGGATCGATAGTTGATTATTGATTGTTGAATTAGGCCAACATTATGTGACATGCAGGTTACGACAAATCAGTTGCGAGCGGCTGTATCTTTTTAGCAACATTCATCGCCTGACCGGCCTGAAATCGACCGGCGAACCTCCCGTAGAGGCGCCAAAGACTGATTAGTTCTGTGTTTTGATATCTTTTCCGGAACCCCAGCCAGCGTGGCACAAGCGCCACGATCGGAAGCGTCGCATCTTCAACCAGAAATGTTACCGCTGTATGACATCGGGCCCGCAATCCGGCCGCTAAGGGGAAAAGCGCCCTCTTTGAGGTTCTAGCGTGGGCCGCTGAGGCCGATGTTGTTGACCACCCCGGTGACGCCGGTGGCTTCCCGAGCGACCGATTCGGCCAGCCTTTGTTCGAGAGGCGTGTCGACCACTCCATTCAGATATACCACGCGATCGAGGGTTTGCACGTAGACCTCGTTCGGGGGTCCCAGGGGCGGATTTCGATCGAGCAGTGCCTGCACGTTGGCCGTGATCTGCGCATCGCCTGGACAGCCGCTCAAGCCGCATTTCTCGTAGGTCGCGCATCCGGCCAAGCCACCGACTGCGAGAATCGGCGCGAATGCCGCCGCGAAAAATCGTCCGAGGCTCCTCATCAATCCTGCCGCATCGATGTTGCCGCCAGTATTTTGGAGGGTTCAGGTCCGATATTTGATAAAGAGAATTGCCCTTTGGTTCCGATCGTCTTGCGGTAATCCACATGAGCGCGCACGACGTCAGCGACCACCGCGATTACCACCACATTGCGCGCATCAGCTGCCGCCTGCCTGCTGCGCGTGTTTTCTGGATTTGACGGCCAGCTCAGTTCTCGTGTTGGCGTGCAGTTTTTCCATGATGCGGCTGACGTAATTCTTCACGGTGCCTTCGGCCAGAAACAGCGCGGCGGCGATCTGCCGATTGCTCATTCCCTCGGAGAGGTGCTGCAGCACTTTTTCCTCTTTATCGGTCAGCGGCTCGGTTTCGTTCTCGCGAACGCGTGGTTCCCGCGCGAGTTCCCGCGGCGGCTCGCGAACGGCCTCCCCCGGGGGTTCGGCATGCATGAGCGGTGCGAGGCGCCGGAACTGGTCCATCACCTTGCGCGCGATTTGCGGCGTGAGCCGGGATTCCCCGCGCCGCAGCGCGCGCACGGTCTCGAGCAATTCATCTTCATCGGCGTCTTTGAGGAGATAGGCATGGGCGCCCGCGCGTACCGCTTCGAACACGGTTTCATCATCGTTGAGCGTCGTCAGGACCAGGATCTGCGTCCCCGGGAGCGCCCGGGTGATCTCTCGAGTGGCGGCGACGCCACCCTTCACCGGCATGTGCAAATCCATCAGCACCACATCCGGATGCAGCAATTGCGCAAGCTCGACCGCCTCGACGCCGTTGCGCGCCTGGCCGACGACTTCCATGTCGGGTTCCATGGAGAGCAGCAGCGCGGCGCCGCGCCGGACGAGTTCCTGGTCCTCCGCAATGACGATGCGAATCACCGCCCGGTTCGGTTCAGCCGCCGTCACGAAAGCACCGTCGTTTTCGCGGCCATCGCGGTTCGCACCTCGAGCACCTCACGCGTGTCTCTCGGCCCCATCATGCCGCTTTCGCGGCGTCGTTTGGAAGTGACTTTAGTCACCTGTTAACGTGCAGACATGGCTGGAGGGCGTTTAAGCAGCATGAACCCGAGACGAAGTCTCGCCGCGGGCGCCATGTGGCTGATCGTCGGCTTGGCGGCGACGTTCTCGATCGCAGCATCGGTTTGGGTCGGCAGCATCGCGCGCGCGAATGTGCTGGAACAGCACGTTCGGCGCCTGTTGCTCGAAACGGATCAGATGAGCTCGGACCTGGGTCAGGCCCTCACCGCACGCCTCGATGCCATTCGCGCGGCCGGCCGCATTCTGCAGGCGAACGGAACCGGGCGGCGCAGCGGATTGAGCGATGTGATGGAGGAGCTGCAATCCGCCTATCCCCAGCTCGATTGGGTCGCGCTCGTGGATACCGACGGCAGCGTCCTTCGTGCAAGCGACGGGCTGCGCACGGGCAGCGACGTCGCTTCGAGCGCATGGTTCGCGGCGGCGCTGCACGGCCCCTGGCTCGGCATCATCGAGCAAAGCGCCGCGCCGACGACCGGATCGTCGACTGCGGCGGCGCCCAACACCGCCACACTCGGCGACATGGCCGCGCCGGTGCGCGATGAGTCCGGACGCGTGGTGGGCGTCGCCGCCGCCCATTTGACGTGGCGGCGCGCGCCCCATCATCCCGAGCGCCTCACCGACGAGTCCGACCCTCATCAGGCAACTCAAGCCTATGTGCTCGACCGCAACGGCATCGTTCTCATCGGACCCGAAGCGCTACGGGACAAACCGTGGAACGGAGTTCCCATCGGCGGCCAACGCCCGGCTGCGGCGTCCGGTTCCTTCGACGGCATGGCGAGCGCGCCGCAGTTCGAGCGCCTCCCGGACGGGCGCCGGGTGCTCGTCTCGCGCGAGCTGGTGACGGGGGGTAAAGAGGTGTCGCAGCTCGGCTGGCAGGTGCAGCTTGGCGAGCCCAAGGAGCGGGTGTACCAGCGTGCGGATGCCCTGGCGCTGCAGATCCTGTGGGTGTCGATGGGTCTCGGCGCGGCGACCGCGCTGGTCGGGGTGCTCGGTACGCGAACGCTCACCGCACGGCTGAAGCGCCTCACGCAGTCCGTCGCCGCCGTCGGACAGAATCAAGCCGCAACAATCGAGATCCCCGGCGGGATCGATGAGGTCGCGCAGTTGGCGCGGGCGTTCGCGAAAATCCTGGAAGACCTGCGGCGCGAGCGCGGCGAGCTTCAATCCCTCAGCAGCGAACTCGAGCGGCGGGTGGCGGTGAGGACGCGCGAGGTGCAGCGTCTCGCCGAAGAGTCGCGCTATGCCGCCATCGTGCGCGAGCGGCTGCAGATCGCCAGGGACCTGCACGATACGCTCGCGCATTCGATGATGGCCATTCTGAGCGAAATTCGATTCCTGCGCCGATTGCAAAGCCGAGATCCCGCGGCGGTTCCCGAGGAACTCGCACGCGCCGAAGAAGTCGCCCGCGAGGGTCTGCAGGAAGCGCGCACGGCGATCAGTCAAATGCGCGGCAACGCGGTGCGCGAGACGGGCCTCGGCCCCGCGCTCGCGAAAGAGTTCGATCGGTTCATCGACCGCACCGGCCTCAGCGGCGAGTTCAACGCGGATGGGGAGGCTGCCCGATTCGGCGACGAGCGCGCCGAGACGCTGTTGCGCATGGCGCAAGAGGCGCTGCGAAACGTCGAGCGGCACGCCATGGCGAGTCGGGTGAGCGTTACGCTGCGGGCCACCGCAGGCACCTATTTGGAATTATGCATCGAGGACGACGGGGTCGGCTTCGATCCGCTCGCTCCTCATCCGGGACACTACGGCGTCCTCGGTCTGCGCGAACAGGCGCAACTCATCGGGGCGGAACTGCACATCGCGAGCGGCCCCCATCAAGGCAGCCGATTGACCGTCAAACTGCGCATCACCCCGGCGGAGTTCGGCCAGGAAGCCGCTGCCGTGTAGGGCAGTCCGCGGCTCGCGATCTTCCGTGTCAACCTGCGGCTGCGTCGTGCGTTGTACCTCGCGGGGCGGCGCTAACCCTCGCCCGTGGGTCACGGCGTAGACGATGCAGGTACACTCCGATCAAGACGTGCTGTAATGGATCGCGATTCGATTTGGGAGACTCCGCCATGCGTCTACGATCAGCCCGGGCGCTGCCGCTGGCCGCGGCCCTCCTCAGCGGCATCGGCGCCGTGCCGGCGTACGCCGGTGACCCGTGCGCCGGATTCAAATGGGACGTGAGCAAGGAGCGCGCCCTGTTCGCCGCCTCGGCGCAACCGCAGGCGCAGCCGGCAGGCAAGGACGGCACGGGAGGACCGGTCGTCGTGCCGGATCGACTCTACGAGCTGCGGCTCGCGCCGCAGGACCGGGTGAGCTTTTCCGTGCCGCCGGGCAAGCAGTCGCGGGGCGATGCCTCATTCGCCGGTCTGGTCGAATTGAAAATTCCGGCCGCCGGCACCTATCGCATCGCCATCGACCTGCCCCTGTGGATCGACGTCGCCACGGGCGGGAGACTCGTGCCCGCGAAGGATTACCAGGCTCAGCACAGCTGCGATGCGCCCCGCAAGGTGGTCGAGTTCGAACTCGACGGCCGCGAGCGGCTGCTGCTGCAATTCAGCGGCGCCGATCAGCCCACGGTTCGCGTGACGGTCACGCACGTCGGGGTGGGATAATGAGTGGCGCGCGAGCGAAAGCCGTTGAACCGGCGTCGCGCCGTGCGGTCAAAATTACATGGAACAATACGGATATCCTGCGGGAAAGTACGGAGCAAAAGGGTGACGAGCGCCCACCTATTTTCGCAGCAGCTGTACTAGGTTGGTTCATACTATGTTGGTCGACCGAACGACCGAAATTGAGTTGGTGACATTATGAAAAGTCGAACCTCGATGTCGAAATTCACCGCCCTGTTGGGCGGCGCTCTCGCCGCGATCGTTTTGAGCAGCGGTGCCTTTGCCCAGCACAGCGGCGGCGGCGGCGGTCACGGCGGCGGCGGCGGTCATGCCGTCAGCGGTGGCCACCCAGGCGGCTACGGCTATGGCGGCTATCACGGCGGCTACGGTTATCACGGCGGCTACGGTTATCACGGCGGCTACGGCTACGGCGGCTGGCACGGCGGCTATTATGGCTGGCGCGGTGGCTACTGGGGCGGCTGGGGCTGTTGCGGCTGGGGCTGGGGTTGGGGCGGTCTCGGGCTCGGCCTTTACTTCGCCACCCTGCCGCTTTACTACTCGACCTATTGGTGGAACGGCGTTCCCTACTATTACGCCGACAATACCTATTACACGTACGATCCCAACGCCCGGCAGTACGTGACGGTTGCCCCGCCGGCCGGTATACAGGGCCCCTCGGGGACCGATAACCAGCCGACCGGCACCGAGCTCATGGCGTATCCGAAGAACGGCCAGGGCACTGAGCAGCAGGCTAAGGACAAGTTCGAATGCCATCAGTGGGCGGTGGGCCAGACCGGCTTCGATCCGACCTTGGGCGCGACCGCGGCGGCGGCCAGCAAGCGCTCGGACTATATGCGCGCCCAAGCGGCGTGTCTCGAGGGCCGCGGCTACAGCGTGCAGTAGCGGCTGCTCGGCCCCGTCCCTTTCACTCTGCGGGGGCGAGCAGCAGTTCGAGCGTGCGGCAATAGACCCGATGCAGCGGATCGAGGTCGGCGACCCGCACGCACTCATTCGCTTTGTGGATCGACGGATTCGTCATGCCGAGCTCGATCACTTGCGCGCCCATCGGCGCGATGAACCGCCCATCCGAAGTCCCGCCGCTGGTCGACAGCTTCGGGACGATCTGCAGTTGCTCGTGCACGGCGCGGGTCGCGGCCTCCGACAGCGTCCCCGGAACGGTCAGGAACGGGTATCCGGAGATGAACCACTCGAGCGAATACTTGACCCGGTGTCGCTGCAGAATGCGCTCTACCGTCGCCTTGAGCGTCTCGACGGTCTGCTCGGTCGAGAAGCGTAGATTGAAGCGCGCCTTCAACTCGCCCGGAATCACGTTCGGCGCGCCCGTTCCGGCCGCGATGTTGGAGACTTGGAAGGTGGTGGGTTGGAAGTGCGCATTGCCGTTATCCCAGGTACGCGAGCTGAGTTCGGCGAGCGCGGGCGCTGCGGCGTGGATGGGATTGTCCGCAAATTGCGGATAGGCGATGTGGCCTTGCACACCGTGCACCGTGAGCCGGCCGCTCAAGCTGCCGCGGCGGCCGATCTTGATCGTGTCGCCGAGCGAGTCCTCGCTCGAAGGCTCGCCAATCAGGCACCAGTCGATGCTCTCGCCGCGCTCGCGCAGCACCTCAACCACTCGTCGCGTGCCGTCGACCGACGGGCCTTCCTCATCGCTCGTGATCAGGAAGGCGAGACTGCCGCGGTGCTCGGGATGCTGCGCGACGAATTCCTCCGTGGCAGTGAGCATGGCCGCGAGGGCACTCTTCATGTCCGCGGCGCCCCGGCCGTAGAGAATCCCATCTCGAATGACGGGGGAAAATGGATCGCTGTGCCATTCTTCGAGCGGTCCGGGCGGCACCACGTCGGTGTGTCCGGCGAAGCAGAAGACCGGCGACTGCTTTCCGCGGCGCGCCCAGAAGTTCTCGACCGGTCCGAACCGCAGGTGTTCGACCTCAAACCCCATCGCTTCGAGCCGTGCGCTCATGAGCGCCTGGCAGCCGCCGTCGGCGGGGCTCACCGAAGCCCGCGACATCAATTCGCAGGTCAACGCCAGCGTCTTCGACATCAGAATCGAAGGACCGGCGGTCGTCGCCGCAGATTGGCCCACGAGCCCCACGCCCCCAAGCCGACCGCGGCGATGAGCACCCAGGCCGGCATGGCAAGGCCCATGAAGCGCCAGTCGATTTTCGCGCACTCGCCGGAACCGCTCAGCACCTTGGCCAGCACCTGGGTGAGCGGAAACATTTTCAGCATGAAATCGAGGGACGCGCCGCAGGCCGGAACGCTGTCCGGCGGCAGGCTCTGAATGTACAGTTGGCGCAGGGCGACGCCGATGGTGGCAAGCGCCGCGAGGGCGATGAGGACCGCGTACATGCGCCGGCCCCACCCGGCTGGATCATGGGCCGCTGCGATCGCGAACACCACGCCGATGGCGAACACGCCGACCCGCTGAAAGATGCACAGCGGGCATGGCTCCAAATGCAGCACGAACTGCGCGTAGTAGGCATACGCCAAGAGTCCCGCGCAGGCCAGAAACCCGAGGAGATTCGCGGAGCGTGCGGTCATCAGCGCCGCGCGATGGCGTGCGCAGCGTCGACTTGCTTGGCCGCGTCGATCTGTTTGGCAACGTCCTCGAGCGAGGTGTGGCGAATGTCCTTGCCGTGCACCATGTAGATCACGTACTCGCAGATGTTCTTGGCGTGGTCGCCGATTCGCTCCAGCGCCCGCACGATCCACATGATCTCGAGTGCGCGCCGAATCGTGCGCGGATCCTCCATCATGAAGGTGATGCACTGGCGCTGAATGGACTCGTACTCCTCGTCCACCATCTTGTCTTCCTGCGCGGTCTTCAAGGCGGCCTGCGAATCCATGCGCGCGAAGGCATCGAGCGAGTCATGCACCATCTGCGCGACCTGCCGGCCCAAATGCTTCACTTCACGGTACTTGTCCGCCGGCCGCTCCATGGTGGCGAGGCGCGAGGCGATGTAGCCGATTTTCTCGCCTTCATCGCCGATCCGCTCCAGATCGGTGATCGTCTTGATGATGGCGACGATGACTCGCAGGTCCCCGGCGGCCGGTGCGCGCAGCGCAAGAATCCTGCTGCATTCCTCGTCGATCGACACTTCCATGCCGTTGACCTTGTAGTCATCCGTCGCGACCGACTCGCCCAACCGGCTGTCGCCCTCGACCAGGGCCACGATCGCCTTGTGAAGCTGCTGCTCCACGAATCCGCCCATCTGCAGCACCTGATTACGCACCTTCTCCAGGTCTTCGTTGAAGCGGCGGGAAATGTGGTGAGTGAGATCGGCTGTTTCCATGAGAGCTACCTTCAAGCCAGATGCGCATCGACTATCGCAGATACACCGTGCGTTTACATCCGATTACGTCGCACGTCAACAGCTTGCAGAATAAATGTGACGTTACGCGCTCGCCGCTGCGCGTACGTGGCAGATGCGCTGGGACGGGAAGTGGCAGGTGAAGGTGCTGCCTTTGCCCTCGATGCTCTGCACCTCGAGCCAGCCGCCGTGACGCTGCAAGGCATGCTTCACGATCGCGAGCCCCAAGCCGGAGCCGCCCTGGCCGCGCGAGCGGCCGGCATCGACGCGATAGAAGCGCTCGGTGAGCCGTGGAATATGCTCCGCCGGGATACCGATGCCGCTGTCGATGACCGAGAAATACGCTCCTTCCTCGTCGGCCCACCAGCGCATCCGTACCGTGCCGTCGGATTGCGTGTATTTGAGGGCATTGACCAGCAGATTGGTGAACGCCGATTCGAGTTCGTTGGCGGCACCGAACAGCCCGTCGGCGGACTCGAGGTCGAGCAGCACGTGACGTGGTCGGTTGGCGTTGGCGAGGGCATCGCGATACAGCCGCTCGAGCATGCGCGGCACATCGATCGGCTCGCGCGGCGCCTCACCGTCGGTCGACTCGAGCCGCGACAGCTCGAGCAGATCCGCAATGATGGTGTTCATGCGCTGCGCCTGAGCGCGCATGTCCCGGATCGGTCCCGCCCACGCGGAGTCGATCGAGGGATCATCGGCCAGCGTGTCGAGGTAACCCGAGATGACCGTCAAGGGCGTGCGCAGCTCGTGCGAGGCATTGGCGACGAAGTCCTTGCGCATGGCCTCGAGCTGCATCTGTCGGGTCACATCGCGCACCAGCAGCAACGATTGCCCCGCGCCGTAAGGAACCAGCTGTAGCGCGAGATACAGATCGGCCTGCACCGGAGGACGAATGATCAAGGGCAGCGCGAAATCGTCGCCATGCAGATAATGCACGAACTCCGGCGTACGAATGAGATTGTCGACCCGCAAGCCGAGGTCGACCGGCCGCTTCAGCCCGAGCAAGCGCGCCGCCTGACGGTTGAACCAGACGATTTCGTTCTGGCTGCTCAAAATGATCACGCCGTCGGGCAGTGCCGCCGTCGAGCGGCGCAGCTCGCGAAACAGCTGCACCAAGCGCTGCTTGTGAAATTGCTTGCGGCGATGCAGGCGCACCACCTGCGCGATGATGTCGCCCCAAATGCCGCCGAGGTTGGGCGGATCGATCTGCGATCGCAGCCGCAGCCAGCGATCCAGGCGATACAAATTCAGCAGCTGCCAGCCGAGATACAGACAGGCGAAGCCCAGAATCCAAAGCCAGATGGGCCCGAACAGCAGACCGAGAAACAGGCCCGATATCAGGATGCCCGCGAGGCGCGCGAGCGCGAACGTCCACATCGCTGCCATAGGGGTTCGGAGTCGTCTACCTCATGAATCCCGCGTGGAGAACCGGTAGCCAGCGCCTCGCACGGTTTGCACCAACCGCTCCAACAGGAAAGGCTCGAGCGCCTTGCGCAGCCGCCGGATATGGACGTCTACTGTACGCTCTTCCACATAAGTATTGCCGCCCCACACTCGGTCGAGCAACTGACCGCGGCTGAACACCCGCTCCGGGTGGGTCATGAAGAAGTGCAGCAAGCGGTATTCGGTGGGTCCCAGGGCAATCTCCCGCTCGCCCGCGCTCACCCGGTGGCTGGAATCGTCGAGCTTGAGTCCCTCCACCTCCATGATGTCGGCGGCGCCCGCAGGCGCCGATCGCCGCAGCACCGCCTGGATGCGGGCGAGGAGCTCCCGCGGCGAGAAGGGTTTGGTGATGTAGTCATCGGCGCCGCCTTCGAGACCGCCCACCTTGTCCTGTTCCTCGGCTCGCGCGGTCAGCATGATGACCGGAATCTCTTCGGTGTCTTTGGAGCGCTTCAGGGAGCGGGTCAACTCGAGCCCGCTCATGTCCGGGAGCATCCAGTCGACGAGCATCAAGTCCGGCCGCACATCGACGATGCGCGCCCGCGCCGCGCGACAGTCCTCGGCCTCCCGGACCTCGTATCCTGCACGGCGCAAGCCGAACGCAATCATGTCTCGAATGGTCTTTTCATCTTCAACGACGAGGATGCGCTTGGCTGTCATGTGTTCTCTGCTAGTCCCTTGATTCTTCTAGTCCACTATTACAGCCGCGCAATATGACAGTTCCGTGACTGGTGCTATTTCACATGGCCCGATCGGGGGCCGGCGCCATCCTGCGCGGCGCCCTCCTGCGCGGTGCCTTCCCGCGCGGCGCCTTCCTGCGCGGCGCGGCTCTGGGCAGCGCGCTCCTGTTCGGTCCATGCCACTTTATCGCGCAGGTACTGAGGCTGTAACTCCGCGGGATCCATTCTCTCTCCGGCCGCGAGCCGCAGGGCACCGAGCCGCGCCATGTAGCGCGCATCGGGCAACGCGTCGGCGCGCACCTCCGGATCGAGTCCGGTCAGTTGGGCGAGCCCCGGGTAGGCCGCGAAGCCGCGGCCGATCCCGCGATAGCGACCGGCGCCGGGGAACCTCACCTGCGCGGGGGGTCCGACCTTGAGGGCGCCGAGCACCGCCACGCCGCGCGTCGGGTGCGCCGCGAAGCAGCCCCAGTACACCTCGCCCATGCGGGCATCGAGACACGCAAGCGCCTGCTGGGCGCCCTCCTCCATCGCTTGCAGCGCCAGGGCCTCGAGCGTGGTGATGGGCACCACGGGCAGACCCGCCCCGAACGCCAGACCTTGCGCGACGGAGACGCTGATCCTCACCCCGGTGAAGGCGCCGGGACCGACGCTCGCGGCGATGCCATCGAGCATGGAGAGGGACACGCCGCCATCCGCCAGGACGGCCTCGACCATGCCGAGAATCTGCTCCGCATGCCCCCGTCCCACTTCGGCCCATTGACTCCTGAGATCCTGATCCGTGAGCAGCGCCACGGAGCATGCTTCGGTTGCGGTGTCGAGCGCGAGTACCCGCATGCTAGCTCGCCCGCCATGCCGCGGGCGCCGTGTGCAGCTTGCCCAATCGCTCGGCGAGGAACTGCGCGCCGGCGGCACTCTCGGTGATCACCGGACTCGGCGGCAGCGCCTGCAGGAAGACGCGGCCGTAGGGCTTGGTCTTGAGCCGCGGATCGCCGAGCACGATCACGCCGAAGTCCTCGAAGTCGCGAATCAGGCGCCCCACGCCTTGCTTCAGTGCGAGCACCGCCTGCGGCAGCTGATACTCGAAGAACGGGTTGCCGCCGCGGCGCCTGATGCCTTCGAGACGCGCTTTGAGCAGCGGGTCATCGGGCGAAGCGAAGGGCAGCTTGTCGATGGCGACGATCGAAAGTGCCTCGCCCCGCACATCAACGCCTTCCCAAAAGCTTCCCGTGGCCAGGAGCACCGCGTTGCCGAGCTCGCGAAATCGGTGCAGCAACGCTTCGCGCGGCGCCTGTCCCTGCACCAGCACCGGAAACGGCGGCTCGGGAAATCGCGCTTGGAGGGCGGCGACACCTTCGGCCAATCCCCGATAGCTGGTGTAGAGCAGGAAGGCGCGGCCGCCGCTCGCCTCGAGGAGCGGTGCGCACGCGTCGATGAACTTGCCGGCAAAGGCCGAATGCTGCGGCTCGGGCATGCCGCGCGGCAGATAGATGCGCGCTTGGGTGGGATAATCGAAGGGGCTATCGATCTTGAGAGTGCGTGCATCGGGGAGGCCGATGCGCGCCGCGAAGTGCGCGAAATCCTCCCCGATCGCCAAGGTCGCCGACGTGAACACCCACGCGCAGGGGCGCGCTTCGACGTATTCACGCAATCGATCGGCAATCTCGAACGGGGTAAATTGCAGCGACAATCCGCCCGCATTCACCTCGACCCACCGCAACCCGCTCTCATCCGAGGTGGTGCTCAGGGTCGCGAGCGCCGCCACGATGCCGAGGGCGCGCCGCGCGCAATTGGCCGTGCCCGCACCGGCACCCAGCCCCTCGAGCTGCGCCGCGATGTCGCCGATGCCGGCTTCGAGCTGCGGCAGCGTGTCGAGGAACGGGTCGGGCAAGCTCGTCCACTCGTAGCGCTTGGCGCCGCCCGGCAACGCAGCGCGCAGGGTCTCGAGAAGCGCTTCGACGCCGGCAATCGCGCTCGAGATCGCGGGGGCCTGCACGCCGGCCGCACTCATCTCGGCGGCGGCGTCGCGCAACAAGATCTGCACCTGACGCACCGACCAGGACTGTCCGAAGAACTGTGCCGCAATATCCGGCACCTGATGCGCTTCGTCCAGGATCACCGCCTCGGCGCCCGGCAGCAAATCACCGAACCCCTCGTCTTTCAGCGCCAGATCCGCGAGCAACAAGTGATGGTTCACGACCACGATCTCGGCGGCCTGCGCCGCACGCCGTGCCTCGAACACGCAGCAGCGCGAAAATTGCGGGCATTCCTGCCCGAGACAGTTCTCGCGCGTGGAGGTGATCATGGGCCACACCGGCGACTGCTCCGGCAAATCGGTGAGTTCCGACAAATCGCCGGACTTCGTGGTCCCCGCCCAGCGCGTCACGCGGGAGAGCATGCGGGCGGATCCGCGCTCGCCGCGCAGCAGCGATCGCTGCTGCGTCGCCAACTCGAGCCGATGACGGCACAAGTAGTTGGCACGCCCTTTCAGCAGCGCCACTTTGACCGGCAAACCCAATGCCTTGGCGAGCAGCGGGACATCGCGTCGAAACAACTGATCCTGCAGCGTGCGCGTGCCGGTGGAAATGATCACGCTGCGCCCGGACAACAGCGAGGGCACGAGGTAGGCAAACGTCTTGCCGATGCCCGTCCCCGCCTCGACGAGGAGCGGCGCGCCGCGCGCCAAAGCGAGACCCACCGCCTTGGCCATCGCCGCCTGCTCCGGCCGATACGCGTAGCCCGGCACCGCTCGCGCGAGCGGTCCGTCCTGGCCGAACACATCTTGATAGTCGGTATTGATAATCAACCCATCGCCCGCGCCCGCGCGCTGGTCAGCCTGACTCGAGAGAGGCCCCTAGCGTACGATGTTTCCAGCGGGCTTATTTCACTACTGCGCGAAACCGCGCGAATGCGACGGAATTGCCCTTCAGGCTGTGCTTCAGCTGCCAGCGAATGTGGGTATAGTCGGCCGCCGTCGCCAAGCGCATCTGTCCTTTCGGTCCCGCGACTTTGAGATTCTCGGGCCGATCATAAGTATGTCCACCGTCGACCGAATAGCTCACCTCCGCCCCCGGACCGGTCGCCGAATCCGCGACATAGCGCATGTGCTCCGGAATCTCGAACGGCACGCTTGGAGCCGGCACCGCTCTCGTCCCGGTATTGCGGATCTCGACCGTGTAGACGACCTGATCGCCCGGAACGACCCGGTCCGCGGGGACCAACTTGAGTGCCTCCCGGCCGTTCAACGAGATGGTCGTTTCGACCTCGGCAACCGCCCTGATTGCAATGGCATTGCCGATCGGTTGCGCGGCCACGGCGGCAGCGAGGACGGAGGCGAACGCCGCCGCTTGCAGAAGGTCGAATAGGAGACGCCGTCGCATGGACGTAGTTTAGCACTATGGGCCTTCTAATTGGACTGATAATCAATGGGTTACTGAATCTTTCCATAATCCATCGGAACTCGGTAGGGCGCCCGGTTAGGACGCCTCTGACTGCGACAGAGGAGTTGGCGGGTGCGCAGCCATCTGTCATCCTGCGTGCTCTACCGTACCGCTTTTTTCGAGGTCCTCCATGGCCACCGCCGCTCAGCACGTTACGTCTCTCGACTCGATGAATCGCGACGTCTCGGCTTGGGTCGAGGAGGTCGCGCAGCTCACGAAGCCCGATCAGATTCACTGGTGCGACGGGAGCGAGGCTGAGTATCAGGCGCTCACCCGCGAGTTGGTGGCGCGCAAAGAGCTGCTGCCGCTCAATCCGCAGAGCTATCCGGGATGTTATTTGTATCGCTCGAACCCCTCGGACGTGGCGCGCGTCGAGCACCTCACCTACGTGTGCACCCGACAGCGGGACGATGCCGGACCGAACAATCCCTGGCTTCCCCCGCCAGAGGCGCACGCCAAAATGGATGCCCTCTTCGCCGGCTGCATGAAGGGGCGCACGCTCTACGTCGTTCCCTATTGCATGGGGCCGATCGATTCGCCCTTTTCACGCTGCGGAGTCGAGATCACCGACAGCGCCTATGTCGTGATCAACATGAAGCTGATGACGCGCATGGGCCGCGCGGCGCTCGATCGCATCACGCGCGACGGCAAGTTCGTCAAGGGATTGCATTCGATCGGCGACCTCAATCCGGAACGCCGCTTCATCATGCATTTTCCCGAGGAGCTGTCCATCAAAAGCTTCGGCTCGGGCTACGGCGGCAACGCGCTGCTTGGCAAGAAATGCCACGCCCTGCGCATCGCGAGCTGGCAGGCGCGCAGCGAGGGCTGGCTCGCCGAGCACATGCTCATCGTCGGCATCGAAAATCCTCAGGGCGAGGTTCATTACATCGCCTGCGCGTTTCCCTCCGCCTGCGGCAAGACCAACCTCGCGATGCTGATCCCGCCGGCGGCCTACAGCGGCTGGAAGGTCTGGACGATCGGTGAGGACATTGCCTGGCTGCATCCCGGCAAGGACGGTCGGCTGTACGCCATCAATCCCGAGTCCGGCTACTTCGGCGTGGTGCCGGGCACCAACGCGAAGACCAATCGCAACGCCTATGAAACCATTCACCGCGACACCATCTTCACCAATGTTGCCCTGACCGCCGACAACGAGCCGTGGTGGGAGGGGCTGCCCGAGGGCAAACCGGCGTTCGACTGGCAGGGGCGGCCCTACGATCCGGCCAATGGCCCCGCCGCCCATCCGAACTCGCGGTTCACCGTGGCGGCGAAGAACAATCCCGCCTACTCGAAGCTCGCGGACGCCGCGGCCGGCGTGCCGATTTCCGCCATCGTATTCGGCGGCCGTCGCCGCTCCTTGGCGCCGCTCGTGTATCAGGCCCGCGATTGGCTGCATGGCGTGCTGGTGGGTGCGGGTGTGGCCTCGGAAACCACGGCCGCGGCCACCGGCGCCGTGGGTGTGGTGCGTCGCGATCCGATGGCCATGAAGCCGTTCGCGGGCTACAACTTCGCGGACTACTGGGGACACTGGATCAGCATGGGCACGAAGCTCAAATCGACGCCGCCGATCTTCCACGTCAATTGGTTTCGCCAGGACGCGGCGGGCAAGTTTCTGTGGCCGGGATTCAGCGATAATTTGCGGGTGATCCGCTGGATCATCGATCGGTGCAAAGGCGCCGCTCCTGCGCACGACACCGCGATCGGGCATCTACCTCGCGCGGCGGATCTCGACACGCGCGGGCTGGAGGTGGCGCCCGAAGCGCTCGAGGAACTGCTCAGCGTCTCGCCACAGCTGTGGCGCGCCGAATTCGAGGGCATTGGCGATTATCTCGCGGGATTCGGCGAGCGGCTGCCGCCCGCGCTCGCGAACGAACTCAAAGGCGCGATCGCGCGGGTCGCAGCCCCTTAACAGGCCCTCGAGGAGCGTGGTTCCCAGAGTCCAGGCTCTGCGGGGCGGATCCGGGGCCCGGCGGGATTCACTCCTCGCAGACGTAGCGGATCACCTGCGAGGAGTTGCTGTCGGGCGCCTTGCCGAGACCGATCAGCCCCTCGCCGCGAATCTGCATCGAGTCGCGGCGCACGAACGCCTCCTCGCCGTCCTTGCCGAGGACGAACGTCCCATTCGTGCTCTGGTCGATGAGCATGAACTTATTGCGATTGAATTCGACGCGTGCATGCAGGCGCGAGATCAAGTTGCCCTTGATGACGAGGTCATTCTCCTCCGCGCGACCCATGGTGATGTTGGCGCGTCCGTCCTGCACCAACACCTCTTGTCCCTGATACCGCAATCGCAGGCGCTGAGTCTTGTTCGCGCGCTCGCGCGACGTGACGGCGATCGCCGGCACCATGCTCGTGATGTCTTCGGTCTGCCATAGGACCTCGAACAGGGCCACCTCGCTGGAACGGCCCTTGATGGTCGCGATGTCGATTTGACGCACCGATGCACGCCACTCGCTCGACAGCTGCTCGACCATCGTCGCGGTGGTAATGATCTGGCCGGCCTTCGCCTGGCTGGTCATCCGGTTCGCGGTATGCACGGCGGAGCCGAAGATATCGCGGTTTTCCAACACGACGGGACCGAAATTGCATCCGATGCGGATCGCCACCGTCTGTTCTTCGACCTTGAGCCCGGGATGAGTGGAGATTTGCATCTGCATTTGCGCGGCGGCATTCAGGGCGTCATCGGCGGTGGGGAAGGTCGCCATGATTTCATCGCCCATGGTCTTGATGACCGTACCGTGGTGCTGCTCGGTCGCCGCACGCATCACATCGATGCAGATCCCCACCATGTCGCGTGCGCGCAAATCGCCCAGAAGCTCGTATAGCTTGGTGCTGCCGACGACATCGGCAAATACGATCGCGAGTTCGAGTTCTTTACCCATGTGCCGCCAAATTATACTTAACCTGGCATGCGACGCTCAGCGTTTAGGCGGCCAGCCCCGGATTCAGCAAGGTAAGCGCCGAAAACAGACTTTCGGGCGTCGTATCGGGGCGCCCCGCGATCTCCGAGAGGAACCGGCGCCACGCGCGGGCTCCTTCGCGCCCCGCCATCAGACCGTGCAGGTGGCGCGTGATCGAGTGCAGTCGCACGCCGCGGCGAACCTGCGCCCGTGCGTAGGGCACCAGGCGTTCGATGACCTGCCACGGCTCGGGCATGCGCCACACCGGGTCGATCACCGCCCGCTCGATTTCGCCGAGCACCGCGGGGCGGTGATACGCCGCGCGGCCGAGCATCACACCGTCGAGTCCGGCCGCCAGCTGATTCACAACCGAAGCACAATCGGCCATACCGCCGTTGAGCACGACGGCCAAGCCTGGACGCTCGCGCTTCAGCCGGTGCACGTAATCGTACTTCAACGGCGGGATCTCGCGATTCTCCTTCGGCGACAAACCCCGCAGGATGGCCGCGCGCGCATGCACGATGAGCGCATCGACCCCCGCCTGCACCAGGGCGTCGACGAAGCTCGAGAAAAAGTCATAGTCGTCGCGCTCGTCGATGCCGATGCGGCACTTGACGGTGACGGGCACCCGCGTTGCCTCGCGCATGCGCGCAACGCACTCGGCGACCTTGAGCGGCTTCAACATGAGGCACGCGCCGAAGGAGCCGCTCTTGACTCGATCGCTCGGACAGCCGACGTTCAAGTTGATCTCATCGTAGCCCAAGTCTGCGCCGATGCGCGCCGCCGCGGCGAGCTCGCGCGGATCGCAGCCGCCGAGCTGCAGCGCCACCGGGTGCTCGTGCGGATCGTGCTCGAGCAGGCGCAACGCGTTGCCGCGCACGACGGCCGCCGCCACGATCATCTCGGTGTACAACAAGGCGTGCGGCGCGAACAGCCGGTGCACGTAGCGGCAGTGGCGGTCGGTCCACTCCATCATCGGGGCCACGCACAATCTACGGTCAAGCACTTGCACACCCCGCCAATGCTGTGGGGGCATTGTCATCTCCGAAATGCCGTTTTGGCAACGGTGGCGGCGGATAACGACCCATCTTGGAGTTCCAGTAAGCCCATGACCTTGGATCGATAATGCCAGGCGGTGCCCGGTCCAACGCCTCGCGGAAATCGTCATCCGAAACATACTCGCGAATCAGTCGCATATCCTCGTGTCGTGCGTAAGTCATGGCATACGCCATGAATCGAACTGGGTCCGCGAGCGCCCGCTCTGGCGGCTCGAACCAGACGATTTTTGGCACGACACTCAGCATTTGTGCTGTGGCAGGAATTGGTTTCATAAGTCGTAACCGCGGTCCTGATCGATTTGACGGGTGAACTTGTCGATACCGGGCAGGTGGTCCAAGTCGACTTCGCGAGCTGCCGTGGCGAGACGTAATTTCATGTCTTCAGGAAGTTGACGCAGATTTCCATCGTCGAAGAAAGAGAGAGCCTTGAGAGTGATTTGAGGATTAAACGTCGAGCCATACAGCCGTTGTGCAGCAGACAAGGCCAGAGGCAAATCTACTTTGCCCGCTGTAATTAGCGCGTCAATGTCGATGTAATCCTTGGCCTCAGCGCGCACCTGGACTACCGATGCTTTGGTACCCGCGAGATCCAGCAGGGACGCAATGCCAAGTCCGTTATCCTTGGCTACGACTACCGCGGAGAGTCGGGGTAGATTTGGCACCCCAAAGAACGACACTTTGACTGGGCCGCCGCGATCGACAATCGCGCTCAGCGTGTTCTTATCACGCTGGATGATATTCGCACCTTTCAGAAACGATATTCCTTGCTCGATCTGAGAGAGATCCAGCGCGCGGCTGCCAAAGAGATCAAAGTCCAATGAATTCCGATGCGCCAGATGCAGCGCCAGCGCAGTTCCTCCATAGAGCACGAATTCGCCGGCTACTTCGGACAGTTCCTTCCACAGCGCCCTCTGCGACGCGGGAAGAATTTCAAGATGCGGCGAAAAGTGCTTCATACGAATTTGAAGGAGACAGGGAATCTGACTTAGTCGGTCCACTCCATCATCGGGGCTACCGATAGTCTCCGATCGATCACGCGCAGCCTTCTCTCGAGTAAATTCATACGCTTAGGCTACCATAACGACCCCTCGAGAGCCCCTGTACACCCCCTCGTGGACGAGCGGGAATGATCGAGACCCGCTTGACACCCATTAACTTTGCTGAACAAAGTACAGGCAGGTAACCCACAGAGTGCGGGTGAGACACGGGCGAACGTACGCCCCGGGGCGGAGACATTGAGGGCATTGGGCATCTACACGCGTGCCGTATTCGCCGCCATCGCGCTCTTGGCTCTGGCGATACTCGCGCACAATGCGTTGCACTTCAGCGCCTACGTTGGCCACCCCTCTTCGGTCATCGTGCGTTTCGTATCGCCACTCATGGTCGCCGGACTCATGGGCATTGCGCTCCGGCTGCCCCTTGACTCGAGGCTGGTAATCGCCAATGTGATCAGCGCCGCGGTGGTGAGCCTGTACATCGGGGAGTTCTATCTCGCATGGAAGCTCGAGCACACCCAACAGGCCGCGGCGGCGAGGGCCGGCTCGGCCTTGGACACCCGCACCAAGCTGAATGTCGTCCGCGACCTCAGGACGGCGGGAATCGACGCCTACCCGATCATCAGAGGCCGCAATCTGCTCACCGAAGACGCCCAGGGTCACTTGCAGCCGCTGCTGTCGGGCGGCGGCGCGCCTCTTTTACCGCTCACCGCGATGCCCCGGACTACGGTGGTCTCGTGCAACGAGACCGGTCAATGGCTGGTCTACGAGACGGACCGCCACGGTTTCAACAATCCAGACGCCCTCTGGGATGGCCCTGCGCCCCAAATCGCCATGATCGGCGACTCCTTCACGCACGGCAGCTGCGTGTCGCGAGACCAAAACATGGCCTCCATTCTCCTAAGACACTTCGGACCGACCTTAAACCTCGGCGTGGGCGGCGACGGCCCTCTTCTCGAATTGGCGGCATTGACGGAATACGCCGAGCCGATGCGGCCAAAGATCGTGCTCTGGGTCTTTTGCGAGGGCAATGACCTCAACGAGGATCTGCCATTCGAGCTCAAGGCGCCCATCCTCCGCTCGTACCTCCATGACCCCGCCTTCGGTCAGAATCTGATCCACAAGGACGCCATCATCTCGACGGTGCTGAGGTCCTACCTCGACCGCAATCTGCGCGAGGCGATGGACCGCGTGGACGACCCCATGGAGAACTTTCTCCGCTACGTGTCACTCGACCGGGTTCGCTCGGCGGTGGGACTGGGGCCGATACTGATCGGATACAACGGCGGCGATCTCGGCCAGGAACTCGCGGTGTTTGACCAAGTCCTGTTGAGCGCACGCGACCGGGTCAGCGGATGGGGCGGCAAACTCTATCTCGTATACCTCCCGGACTCGGACCGTTATCTTTCGCGCTTCGGGGTCGGGACCGTGCG
The DNA here is from genome assembly GCA_963801865.1 of uncultured Gammaproteobacteria bacterium. Classification (GTDB taxonomy): domain Bacteria; phylum Pseudomonadota; class Gammaproteobacteria; order Steroidobacterales; family Steroidobacteraceae; genus Bog-1198. The sequence goes on from CAWDGY010000007.1 coordinate 169,216, forward strand.
CCAGTCGATCTATCACGGCGTACAGGACACGGCCCGACGACATGGGATCCCGATGATCGACGTTGCGAACGCGTTTGCGCGCCATGCGGCACCGGAGAGTCTGTTCGCCTATCCAGGATCGCACTATAATCCAGCGGGTTACGCGCTCGCTGCCCAAACCATTACGGTGGCGCTCGACCGCGATCGCGCCCTCGGCGGGGACGCTACGTCCCCCTCATCCAGTCAGGGGCTCTAGTCACGTGCCACCGCCAATCAAGACTGATGGCCAGTACGCATGACGAGGAATGCTCACCGCTCGGGATCTTCACACGAGACGTTGTGGCGCCCTGAGGAGGCTCGCGCTGCGTCGAATCGCTCGTTCGGCTTGACCTTCGCCGGCGCATTCGCAGCACTCGGGGCGCTCTCGCTTTGGCATGGCAGGCTGGCGCGCGGAGCCTGGGAGCTGGGATTGGCGGTCGGATTCCTGTCGGTCGCCGCGCTCGCCCCCGGCGTGCTCGCGCCCCTCAATCGCGCATGGGCGTGGATCGGGCGTGGTCTGAACAGTGTGCTCAGCCCTTTGCTGATCATCGTGCTGTTCTATGGCGTCGTCACGCCGGTCGGCTTGGCGATGAGAGCCCTCGGCAAGGATCCCCTGCGCCTGCATCGCGACCCTCGAGCCCCGAGCTACTGGATCGACTGCCGCGAGGCATCAAAGACCTCGGACATGCGTCGGCAATTTTGAGGATAAAATGATCGACTTCATCAAGGAAATGACGACCTTCCTGTTCCGCCGCAAGAAATACTGGCTCATACCGGTCCTGGTCATGATGTCCATACTCGGATTTTTGCTCGTGCTCACCCAGGGCTCGGCGCTGGCGCCGTTCATCTATGCCCTGTTCTGAGCCGACGATGCGCGCCGGATCTTGAGCGGACAGGCCGCCGGCATGACTTGCATCCTCGGCATCTCAGCCTTCTATCACGACTCCGCGGCCGCACTGATCGTGGACGGTCACATCGTGGCCGCCGCCCAGGAGGAGCGCTTCACGCGCAAGAAACACGACAGCGCCTACCCCTCGCGTGCGATGGCCTATTGCCTCGGCGAGGCGGGCGTCGCGCTCGGCGACATCAGCTACGTCGTCTTCTACGAGAAGCCGTTCGTGAAATTCGAGCGACTGCTCGAGACCTACCTGGCGCACGCGCCCCGAGGCATTGCCTCATTCCGCCTGGCGATGCCCCTGTGGCTGCGGGAGAAGCTCTTTCAAAAACAGCTGCTCGTGCGCAAGCTCAGCGCCGCCGCCCCAGGCGTGAAATGGGAAGAGCGATTGCTGTTTTCCGAGCATCACCTCAGCCACGCGGCCTCGGCGTTCTACCCATCACCCTTCGATCACGCCGCGGTGCTCACGACCGACGGGGTCGGGGAATGGACCAGCACCTCGATGGGGATGGGCGATGGCAGGGCCCTGACGCTTCACAAGGAGCTGCACTTTCCGCATTCGCTGGGCCTTCTCTACTCCGCCTTCACCTATTTCACCGGCTTTCGCGTTAATTCGGGCGAATACAAGCTGATGGGTCTTGCGCCCTATGGGGAGCCGCGGTTTGCGCAACTCATTCTGGACCACCTCATCGATCTGAAGGCGGACGGCAGCTTCCGGCTCGACATGTCCTATTTCGACTACTGCGTCGGCCTCGTCATGACGAACGAGAAGTTCGCTCGTCTCTTTGGGATCTCCGTGCGCCGGCCCGAGCAGGACCTCGAGCAGATCCACATGGACATCGCCGCTTCGATCCAGGTTGTGCTCGAGGAGGTGATCTTGCGCATCACACGATCGCTGGCAGCGGAGACGGGAGCGCAAAACCTCTGCCTCGCCGGCGGCGTCGCGCTGAACTGCGTGTCGAACGGCAGGATCCTGCGCGACGGGAAATTCAAAAATATCTGGATCCAGCCTGCCGCTGGCGATGCGGGCGGCGCCATCGGAGCCGCTCTCGCCGCCTACCACATTGAACTCGGCCAGCCCCGGGCGAGCCGAACGTCTGCGGATGGAATGTCGGGCGCCTTCCTCGGCCCGGCGTTCGACGACGCGGACGCCGCGCAGCGGTTGGATGCAGCGGGGGCTCGCTACGAAAAGCTCACCGACGCTCAGACGATCGAGCGGACCGCTCAAGCCCTCGCCGACGGTCAGGCGGTGGGCTGGTTCAGCGGACGCATGGAGTTCGGACCCCGGGCACTCGGCGGTCGATCCATTTTGGCCGATCCCCGCAGCCCGATCATGCAGCGCACGCTCAATTTAAAGGTCAAATACCGGGAGAGCTTTCGTCCTTTCGCGCCATCGGTGCTGCGTGAGGATGTCTCGGATTGGTTCGACCTCGATATCGACAGCCCGTACATGCTCCTCGTCGCAGAGGTCGCCAAAGCGCATCGACGGCAGATGACTGAGACCGAGGATGCACTATTTGGCATAGACAAGCTGAACATCGCGCGATCGGATATTCCGGCGGTGACCCATATCGATTATTCGGCCCGGGTGCAGACGGTGCACGCGCAAACAAATCCGCGCTACCATGCCTTGATCACGCGGTTCAAGGAACTGACAGGCTGCCCGGTGCTCGTGAACACCAGTTTCAATGTACGGGGTGAACCGATCGTCTGCACACCAGAGGATGCGTTTCGATGTTTCATGGGCAGCGAGATCGACTTGTTGGTGGTCGGAAACTGTGTCCTCGAGAAACGGGACCAACCAGCCGAGCTGAAGAACAGTTATGCAGCGAGCATGGATCCTGACTGACCGGACGCGGCGAGAAATTCATGCGCTGGTGCGAAATGCGTCCTAACCACTCAGTCATTAGACTGCCGGCTTACCTGCAGCGCAGGCTGGAATCTGCGGCCAACAGCATATTCACCTCCCAGAGCTGGCGGGAATCCCATTTCACGCGCCCGCTTGGTGAAGCGGCGCTACTATCGGCAAGCTCGGTGTCGTGGCGCATCTTCAAGAATCCTGTCGCGCTTCTGATTGGCGGAGTGGCCGCCGTTATTCTTGAATTGGCGGAACCTGCGGTCCGCACCGGCGTGTGGGAATACTCCTCCTTTCGCAAAGATCCCATGGGTCGACTGCGTCGCACCGGGTCGGCGGCCATGGTGACCGTGTATAGCGCGCGCAGTGTGTCGGAGCCCATGATCGCCGGGGTGGTACGAATGCATGCCAAAGTCACGGGACGAACTCCCGCCGGCATTGCTTATTCTGCAAGCGACGAGCCCCTGCTAAGTTGGGTTCAGGCGACCGCGACATTCGGTATTGCAGAGGCCTACAGCCGCTACGTCTCGCGGCTCGACGCTGCGGAGTTCGACTCGGTGTATCGTGAGGGAGCGTCTGCTTCACGGCTTTACGGCGCGCTCAATGCTCCGACGTCGCATAGGGAATTGCGATCCTTGTTCGATTCCATGCGAGGGCAGCTGGAACCGTCACCCATCGTCTTCGAGTTTTTGAGGATCATGCGGGAAGCGCCGGTATTTCCAGGACCGCTTCGTTGGATGCAACCAATCCTGGTGCGTGCTGCGGTGGAGATAATCCCCGAATGGGTGCGCCAATGCCTGGGACTTACCGAGGACTACGGGTTTTTTGCCCTGGAAGAATCCGCCGTGAAACTTCTTGGGACTCTTTCGAACAGCATCGTTCTGGCGGAAGGCCCCGCGGCGCTATCATGCCGTCGGCTCGGGTTATCGGTCTCCCATCTTTATGCATGAGGCAGCCAGTAGCGAACGCCTTGTTCCTCCAGGAACTCCTCAGCGCCGGCGCCGTGCAGCAATGCCAGGGTCGCTAGCAGGCCGGCTTCCGTGCAACTGCTCGCCGCTACCGTGACCGAGCGCGGCGAGTTCGGTACCGGCCATCCGGTTCGAGGATCCAATATATGGCCGTAGCGCACGCCGTCCTTCACGAGGAAGCGACGTGAGTCGCCACTGGTCGCGAGTGCCCCGCGCTCCAATTCCAGCATCATCGTCGCCTCGCGATCCGTATCCGGGCGCTCAATGCCGACCTGCCACGGACCATGAGAGGGTGGCCGATTCGCACGCAAGTCGCCGCCGAAATTGACGAGAAAAGGAGCCCAGTCACGTGCCGCGAGCAACTCGTAGGCCCGGTCGACCGCATACTCCTTACCGATGCCGCCGAAATCCAATTCCATTCCGGAAGGTAGCAACAGGTGCGGCGACTTCCACTGGAGCTTCTCGAAGCCCACCAAGGGTAGAAGACGCTCGATCGCCGCGGGTTCGGGAATACGATCCGAGCCGTCGAATTTCCACGCCTGCCTCAAGACGCCCGAGGTGACGTCAAAGAGACCGTTGCTCAACTCATGGCACTGGCGTGCGAAGTCGATCAGTGATGCCGTTTCCTCGTCCACGTCGACTGTATTGCCGCGATTCGAATGAATCCAGGTCGTGACGCTGTCGTCTCGGTAGCGACTGTATTTCTTCTCGACCCGCCAGGCTTCTTGCGCCGCGATCGCCCCAATCGCCAACGCTGCATGGTGACCCATCCTAGGCAAGAGCACCTCGCAGGGGCTCGCCATGGCGGAAAAGGTAACTGCAAGCAGATTCTCGCCTCGTGCTTCGACGCTTAACGTCTCATCGGGCGCATGGTTTGCTTCCGCTGCCACTGTGTTGCGCTGCCGTCAGTCAATGCCTAAAACCGCCAGCCAATTTGAACCAGGATCGCCTTGAGTCCGGGATATAAATCGAGCCCCTGCAGCCCGACCGGCACGGGCATCCGTTCATCGAAGGTCTGCTGATAATACTCTGCTCGGACGCTCAATTCGGATTCGGCGCGACTTCCCAAGCCTGGAAGCTTCTGCGCGTATTTTAAACCGTACGTGAGGGCGTGGAACTTACCCAGGCGGGAGTCCGAGGACTCGTAGCCGGTGGTCGGCTTGGCCGTGTTCAGAATGAATGGGGTGTAAAAATCCGCCGCCGTTTGGCGATACCAGCGAATGGTGGGCTCGATATACCGATCGCGATCGGACAATTGCCAGCGCAGGTGCACTTGGGCGGTGTCCGAGCGCACCCCCCAGTTATCGCTCATGTAGCGCAGCGACAAAACCGTCGACATTTGCGAATTCCAGGCGACACGATTCTCCCAATACGCGCTTTTGCGCGTGCGCTGATCGGGTCGGCTTTCGAACTCGTATCCGGTGGTATTGCCGGCACCGTCGATGATGGAGGTGATCTTGTACGGATCGTTCAGATACCCATGGAATCGATCGGCCGCGACGTTGAACTCCGACAGCCAGTTTCGCGTCATCACCTGCGTGATGCCGAGGAGCACGCCGACTCCATCCTTGGTCTTGCCACCTCCTGTTTTCTCGAATAGCGCGTAGTCGCTCCCCGGCACCGGGGCACCGCCGATCGGATTCAGCGAGTCGTACTCGTTACTGATGCCGAGCGAGAGCGTCGTGTTCTTTTCGTTGAAGTCGCGCGCGATCGAGGCATTTACCGTCGCGGAGAAGAAATCGTGCTCATCGGACAACTTGGCGCCGACGCTCACCTGATCCCGTCGGGTGAGCGGCACGGTCCAGTTACCGCCGACCGCGATACGATCATCCTGGTAGTGCGGATCAACGGGCAATTGACCCGGAGCGGTTGTGTATCCGTGGGAGGCTTTTCCGGACGGTGAAGAAAACGTCTGGGGAAAATGGCTGGTGAGCGCACCATTGGGGCTGGCGCCCGACAGGGCGTCAAATGTCGCATTGAAGTTGAGTGCTTCTCCGTCCGCATAGACCTTGGAGACGTCGACGACGGGTTCGACCGCTTGAATGCGGCCGTCCTCGTGGTAATACGCCAGTGCGGAATCCACGGACCAATCTTCCAGCAGGCCGCTATTGACGGGTGCCACATTGGCTTCTTGGCTGCGTGCAGCCCCGGCGCTCAACAAGGCACAGCTCGCTGCCATCAAGCGTCGCCGCGCATTGCCCGGTGTAAGCACCGGCAGCTTCGGCTTCAATTGCACCCGCAGCCCCCGCCCGCGAAGGAACGGCCACCCGACGATGCCTCTTTGCTGAAGTACATGTGATCGTCGATGGCTGCGTCGAGAGGATCCGCATCCAGTCGCATTTCCTCGCGCGCAAGGACATCGCGCTGCCAGGGCTTGACGCCCAGTGAGCTGCATCCCGCAACGTTCAACATAGCCGCTACCAAAATCAAGAGCATCGGCCCGCACAGCTTCATGGATTTCTCCCGTTGTAACGCGCTACTTTTCGGCCAACAGCTCACGCAATTGCGCCTCGTAGATCACCCCGTCCACCGGGCGAAAGCCCACATGCGTGAATCGGGTCACACCGTGACGGTCGATCAGCACGCTCGAGGGCATGCCTTCGACGTTGTAGGACTCGGCAAGCGCTCCTCCCGGGTCGAAGCGCACATCAAACGTTGGCTTGAACTGCGCCAGGAACTTGTTCGCGTCGGCGCGGTCCCTGTCGAGGTTGACAGCGACCACCGTGAGGCCCTGCCTTTCGTAGGTTTCCTTCATGGTCTGCATCCACGGAAACGATTGTTTGCACGGCCCGCACCACGACGCCCAGAAATCCAGATAGACCACCCTGCCACGAAGACTCGTCAGGTCGAGCGGGTCCGCCCGGCTCGGCGTGATTAACAGGAGGCAAATGCCTAATAGAAGGCATCTCATCATCGGGTCAGCTCCTTGCGCCCGGGAAGCTCGCACGACGACTGCGGCGTCCGAAGAGCCTTCCCGAAAAGTGATCGAGTGTCTACTTTGTATCGCAAAGTAAGTGGGTGTCAAGCATGATCTTCGGGATCCATCGTGCGCCGGGTCGGCGGGATCCATGGCGCGCCGGGATCGACACGCTTGAGTCCGCCCGGAGCGGATTTGACAATCATGCCGTAAGGGGCTCTGCTGCGAGCCGCAAGCATCATGAAAGCCTTTCTGCGCCAGCTCCTCTTTCTCATCGTCTACGGCACGGTCGGCGTCCTGCTCACGCTGGGGGTGGGCGTCGGTATTCACATCGCGCAAGGGCCGGTCCTCATGCCGTGGCACGTTGCGCCGCTGGAGGCCGAGTTCCGCGCTGCCGATGCGCCGAAGGTCGTATCGCTCGACGAGTATCGCGCACTCGAGACGAAGCTGATGGCAGAGCTCGACACGGAGGTGTATGCACGGGTGCCGGCGGCGGAGCGGCGCGCCATCAATCGGTACTTCGCTGGAAGCCTCGCCGATGCGCGCACACGCAAGCCGAACTGGAATCTCACCTTCGAGATGCCTGTGGCGCAGCCCAAGGGTGCCGCGCTGCTTCTGCATGGTCTGACTGATTCTCCCTACTCCATGCGCGCGCTCGCCGATATCTTCGCCGCGCGCGGCTGGTATGTCGTGGGCCTGCGTTTACCCGGCCACGGCACCGCGCCGGCGGCGCTCACGCGCGTCACCTGGCAGGACTGGGCTGCCGCCACGCGCTTGGCCGCGAAACACTTGCGCGCGAAAACGGGTCCCAATGTGCCGTTGGTGATCGTCGGTTACTCGACGGGCGGTGCTCTGGCGGTCGAGTACGCACTCGCGACGCTGCAGGGCGAAGCGCTGCCGCGTGCAGCGGGCCTCGTGCTCCTCTCGCCTGCCATCGGCGTATCTCCGGTGGCCGCCGTCGCCGCGTGGCCGGGCCGGATTGCGCGCTGGACGGGCTGGCAGAAATTGGCGTGGACAGCGACTCCGCCTGAATTTGATCCCTACAAGTACAACGGCTTCACGGCCAATGCGGCTGACCAGGTCTACCGGCTCACCCGACGCATCCGCGAACAAATCGGCTCTCTCGGCAAACCCGGCGGGGTGACCGGCCTGCCCCCGGTGCTCGCCTTCCAATCGGTCGCCGATGCGACCGTGTCCACGCCTGCGGTGGTGGACGCGCTGTTCGCCAAGCTCGCGCCCGAAGGCCATGCGCTGGTGGCTTTCGACATCAATCGCGACCCCGAGCTCGAGCCGCTCATGAGTCCGTCGGCGAAAACCGTGACGAGGAATCTCTTGACGGGACCACCGCTGCCCTTCGAGCTGACGGTGCTCGGCAACGCCGGCGCGACGGTCGATCGTGAGCGCGACCTGGCGCTGGTCGCCCGGCATCGCGCGGCGGGCGGCACGACCTTCGACACACAGCCGACCGGAATGAGTTGGCCGCGCGACACCTATTCGTTGGCGCATGTCGCGCTGCCGTTTCGCGCCGACGATCCGGTGTACGGAGCGGTGCCGCCGGCTCACTGGGATTTCATGTTCCTCGGTAAAATCCAGCTATTCGGGGAGCGCGGCGTTCTCGCCGTTCCCCCTGGCGACTTCGCGCGACTGCGCCACAACCCGTTCTTTCCCTACATCGAATCGCGCCTCAATGAATTTCTGAGCGCCCGCGAAAAATGAGCCGACGAAGCGCGCCGATCGGCGTCGGCGTGGCGGCCGACAGGGTCGCCACACTCATTTTGGAAACAGGAATTGCACCGCGGCTTCGAGCGTCCATGGAGCCGAACCCGTTGGCGCGACCACGTTGTAGTAGGCCGTTGCCTGCAGGTTGACGGACTGACGGCCATATTTCACGAGTTGACCGATGCCGAGAGACACCGGCACCGTCCAGCGTTCGTCGCCGCTCGCTTGCCAGTTCGCAGTGAGGGTCGGCGAGAAAATCAGGTAGCGGTTCGGGTTGCTTTTGAAGTTGTAGATAACCTCCGGTTCCAGCTGCATCTGATCGACCGCTGGCCGGCTCCGATCGCCCGTGAACGACCAAATATTGTTGATGAGGGCACCGAACGTCCACTGCACGCCGGACCACTGGACGCCCGCTGTGGGCCCCGCACCCCACTGACCCTGACCCAATGCCTGGTTCGATGCGGTCGGGAGTTGAAACGCCGGGCCGACTCCCCACACCAAACTTCCGGTGCGGGTGGGTGAAAGGAATACCGACAGTTGGGTATCCCCCACGCCTTGCACCCCGGCCTCGCCGGGAGCAGCCGCTGGCTGCGAAATGAACGGCAAGATCGTTCGCGTGATGATGCTCCAGTATGAGGTCACGGCGAACGGAATCAGCGGCTGTAGGGTCAACGTCTGCTGCGTCTGATTACCGGGTTGCAAGTCCAAATTGGCATCGTAGATGACTTGCACATTGGTGACGTCGGCGAACGGGTTCTTTGCTTCCCGCACGAGGGACTGGGCGTCTTGCGCCGATGCCGGCAATGCAAGGAGAGAAAGGAGCACCGCAGGAGCTGTGGTCACGCCCGGATCTCCCCAGCGGCAATTTGCGCAAACAGCGCAGCGTCGAGAGGCACGTAGCCTCCCGCCCGCGGATCGTCGAAATACAAGGGGTCGCGGGTTTTCGTGGGGTCGAAACCTTCCGCCATCAGTTCCTGTTTGCGCGGTTTGAAAGTACCGGTGGTCTCGAGCGCCGCCAACACGCGCACGAACACCGGCCGCGCATAGCTCGGCAGGCGCTGCGCGACATCGGCATGAAATGCCGTCAAGTCAAAATCCGCCCCCACGACCAGGGCGGCCATTCCGGCGCGGCCATCGGCCTGCGGTACCGCGACGCCGTACACCACCCCGTCGAGGACGCCGCGGCTCGCCGTCAAGGCGGTCAACACCTCCGCCGTCGACACGTTCTCGCCTTTCCAGCGGTAGGTCTCGCCGACGCGGTCGACGAAATAGAAAAACCCACGCTCATCCCGCCGCATGAGATCGCCGGTCCGATACCACGAGTCACCGCTCTTGAAGACGTTGCGCAGGACCTTGCGCGCCGAGGCCTCCGCGTCGAGATAGCCTTCGAATCGGCCGACCCGCGCGCCGACCTCTTGTGGAATCAGCCCGACAGCCTCGCCGACCTCGTTCGCCGCGCAGGCCTCGCAAAAGCCCTCGCCGTTGCGCAACGGTTCGCCGCTTTGCACGTCGAATCGCAGCAGCGCCACCGATAGGCGCTGCGCCGAGAACGCGGGGATTCGGCCGATCGCGCCCGGCTGGCCATCGCAGTTGTAGAGCGAGAAATTGCCTTCCGTCGATGCGTAATACTCGAGGATTCGAGGGATGCGGAAGCGCGATTGGAACCTCTCCCAGATCTCGGGGCGCAGACCATTGCCGCAGGCGATCCTCAGTGCATGCGCGGTTTCCAATTGCTGATGCGGCGCATTCACCAGGTAGCGGCAGAGCTCGCCGATGTATTGGAACAGCGTGCAGCGCTGCTCGCACACATCGCGCCAGAAGTCCGATGCCGAGAAGCGCGCGCGAATCACCACGGCGCCGCCGCCGAGCAAGGTCGCGCCCGGCGCCACCACGCCGCCGACGCTGTGATAAAGCGGCAGGCAGTCGTACATTCGATCCTGCGGACCGGTATCCAAGAGACCGGCGAACCAGAGGCTCCACTGCATCAGACGATAGTGGCTGATCCTTGCCGCCTTCGGCAGGCCGGTGGTTCCCGAGGTGTAGATGCAAAGGGCCGTGTCATCGAGCTGAGGCGACGCCCGCTCGGACTCCGATAAGGGTTCGGTGGAAAAGCCATCGAGCGCCGGGCGCAGGGGTGAAAAATCCCCGCCCGCCCCGTGCACCCAGACCGCGGGCGCGCTCGCCAGGCGCGGGACGACAGCCGCGAGCGCCGGCGCGAGCGCCCCGTCGACGATCACGAGCTTCGGCGCGACGAGATTGATCGCGTGCGCGAGCGAGTCGCCGGTCACATGCGTATTGGCGAGCGCAACCACTGCGCCGAGTCGCGTGAGGCCCAGCCAGACACACAAGTATTCGGCGCAGTTTCCCATCAAGAGCGACACGGCAGCGCCCCGCCGTACCCCTTGGGCGAGTCCCCAGCGCGCGTACTGGTGACAGCGGGACGCCAGCTCGCGAAAACTCATCGTGGCATCCGCCGACACGAGCGCCGGGGCGGTCTCGAAATTGAGCGCCAGGCGGTCGATCAGCAGCGGCAATGTGATCCCGGGGTTGCGCTCGATGAACGCCGTCCGCTCGAGCGCCCGAAGCCATGCCTGACGTGCTGATTTTGCATTATCGCCTTTGTTTTCTTTCACGAAGAGAACCGTATCACGACTGCGTGCGGCATTCGAGTTACACTGCGCGAAGTACCAACTACGGCAATTTCAGGCGATGAAGCGAGAAACGATCGCAATTCACGGCGGATTCGATTCGGATCCGGCGACCAAGTCGGTGGCGGTGCCGATCTATCAAACCGCCGCCTACACCTTCGATAGCGCCGAGCACGGCGCTGCGCTGTTCAATCTCGAGGTCGAAGGGTACCGCTACACGCGGATCGCCAATCCGACGGCAACGGTTCTCGAGCAACGGGTGGCTGAACTCGAGGGCGGCGTGGGGGCGCTCAGCGTGAGCTCGGGTCAAACCGCGCTCTACTACGCTTCGCTCAACCTGACGGAGATGGGCCGCAACATCGTCTCGGTGCCGCAGCTCTATGGCACCACGTACACCTTGTTCGCCCACATTCTACCGAAGCTCGGCGTGAACGTACGCTTCGCGAAGTCCGACCGGGCCGCCGACATCGAAGCGTTGATCGATGAGAACACCCGAGCCGTCTTTTGCGAGACCGTCGGAAACCCGGCCGGTAACGTGTGCGACCTCGAGGCGCTTGCGGCCGTGGCTCACCGCCACGACATGCCTCTGATGGTGGACAACACCGTGCCGACGCCGATGCTGCTGCGCCCGGTCGAGTACGGCGCCGATATCATCGTGCACTCGTTGACGAAGTTCATGGGCGGCCACGGCACGACGCTCGGTGGCATCGTGGTGGACTGCGGCAACTTCTGCTGGACGAAGCACGCGGCCCGCTATCCCATGTTCACGGAGCCGGACGAGTCCTACCACGGGTTGGTCTACACCGATCACTACGGTGCGGCGGCATTCATCGGCCGCTGCCGCAGCGTCTTCCAGCGCACCGTGGGTGCCGTGCTCTCGCCGATGAACGCTTTTCTCTTGCTGCAGGGAATCGAGACGGTCGCGCTGCGGGTCGATCGTCACGTGCAAAACGCGGCACGAGTCGCCGAGTTCCTGCGCCGCGATGCGCGCGTCGCATCGGTGAACTATGCCGGGTTTGCGGACAATCCGTATCACGCCTTGGTGCAAAAATATCTCGGCGGCAAAGCGTGCTCGCTCCTCACCTTCGATATTCGCGGCGGGTTGCCCGCCGGCATGCGCTTCTACAACGCGCTCAAACTCTTCAAACGCCTGGTGAACTTGGGAGACGCCAAATCCCTGGCGTGCCATCCGGCCTCCACGACGCACCGGCAGATGACGCCGCAGGAACAGGCGGCGGCCGGTGTGGGCCCGGGCAGCATCCGCCTCAGCGTTGGTATCGAGCACATCGACGACATCCTCGCCGATCTCGATCAGGCGCTCGCCGCGGCAGTCCCTGCGGCGTAAGTAGGTTCGGGACCGCCCCCGTGCCCGAGACCCGACTGCCCCCCGCCGTCCCGGCACTGTTCCCGAACGCCGCCGAGCGGGCTCGCATCGAGGCCTGGCTGACGGCGAAGCTGCAGCGCGCTCTGACCGACTTAAAGGCGGGCCCCGTGGTGCCGACCCTCGACATGGCCGGCTACCGGTCGGAACTCGAGAGGATGGATTTCGAGGCGCCGCGGCCACTCGAGGAGATGCTGCAATGGACGATCGAGCGCCTGCAGCACGGTATCGTGCAGATGGGGAATCCTCGCTACTTCGGCCTGTTCAATCCGGGGCCGACCTTTCCCGCACAGTGTGCGGACCACATCGCCGCCCTCTTCAATCCGCAGCTCGCCAGTTCCGCCTCCTCGCCCGCACCGGTGGCCCTCGAAAGCCATGTGATCCGCGCGGTGGCACGGCGCGCCTCATTGCCGGAGGAGACGACCGGTCATTTCGCGACCGGCGGGTCGGAAGCCAATTACACCTCGATGGTGTGCGCCTTGACCGCCGCCCACCCGGATTTTGCGCGCGACGGCGTGCGTGCCTTTGCCGGCCCGGTGAAGTTCTACACCTCCCGCGAATGCCATATCGCGTGGCTGAAGATTGCGCATCAAGCCGGCGCCGGGCGCTCGGCTCTGCGGCTGATCGACACCGACGGCCGCGGCCGCATGGATCCGTCGGCACTCGAGCGGGCGATTGCCGAGGACCGGGCGAGCGGCGCGGTACCGGTCATGGTGGTTGCAACCGCCGGTACCACGGGCGGGGGCATGATCGACCCGCTGCACGCCTGCGCCGCCATCGCCGAGCGGGAACACCTGTGGTTTCACATCGATGCGGCCTGGGGCGGCGGAGCGCTCGCCTCGGAACGCATGCGACCGCTCTTGTCGGGTATCGAGCGCGCCGATTCGATCACCATCGACGCGCACAAGTGGCTCGCGACGACCATGGGATGCGCCATGTACATCACGCCGCACGGTCATCTGTTGTCCGAAGCCTTTCATGCATCCACGAGCTTCATGCCTTCGAGCGTCGCGGGAGTCGATCCCTATCTCAACAGCGTCCAATGGTCGCGCCGCTTTCTCGGCCTGCGCCTGTTTCTCGCGCTGGGGACGGCCGGCTGGGCAGGCCTTGGCGCGCATGTCGAGCGCAGCGTCGCGGTCGTTGCGCTCATCAAAGAGCGTCTTCTCGCTCTCGGTTGGACGGCGGCGAACGATTCGCCGCTCGCGGTGCTCGATGTTCTTCCCCCGGGTGCACCGAACGTCCGTTCGCTCGTCAAGCGGGTCGTCGGGTCGGGACGCGCCTGGGTGGCACCGACCACGTTCGAAGGGCGCGACGTGGTGCGAATTTGCGCAACCCATGGCGAGTCCAGCGATGAGGACGTGAACGTCCTGGTGGCCGCACTGACCGACGCGTTGGACGGCTTGCTCTAAAACCCGAGCGTCAACTGTGGCGATGCCGGCGACGGCGGACGAAACAGCGAGGTGTCGAGCTCATGGCGTTCGCTCGCGCGATCGAATCCGAGTTTGCGCAGGGCGAGATCGAATCGTGTGCGCAACAATTCCGCGTAGGCGCCGGTCCCCCGCATGCGCACACCGAACTGCGAATCGTAGTCCTTGCCGCCGCGGGTCTGATTGATCAGCGACATGACGTGCTTGGCGCGGTCCGGGTAGTGATCCTGCAACCACTGCCGGAACAAGACTTTCACTTCGTGCGGAAGACGCAGCAACACGTAGCCCGCCGAGCTCGCACCCGCTTCGCGGGAAGCGGCGAGGATGTCTTCCATCTCGTGATCGGTGATGGCCGGAATCACGGGCGCGACGAGAACGCCGACCGGAATGTCCGCTCGAGCTAATTGCTGTATGACGCGCAGCCGCGCAAGCGGCGATGCGGTGCGCGGCTCGAGCGTTCGCTTGATCTCATCCGTGAGCGAGGTAACGCTCAGCATGACCGAGACGAGGCGGTCCCTGGCGAGGTCCGCGAGCAAATCGATGTCGCGCACGATGAGCGCGCTCTTCGTGACGATGGTCACGGGGTGGCGGCAGCGAACGAGAACGGCGAGGATGCTGCGGGTGATTTCCAGCTTCTTTTCGAGCGGCTGGTAGCCGTCCGTGTTGATGCCGAGAGCGATGGTCTTGCAAACGTAGCGCGGCTTGCCGAGCTCGGCCTCTAGGAGCTTGACCGCATCGGCCTTGTAGAAGAGCTTGGTCTCGAAGTCCAATCCGGGCGACAGATCGAGATAGGCGTGCGTCGGCCGCGCAAAGCAGTACACGCAGCCATGACTGCAACCGCGATAGGGATTGATGGATTGATCGAATCCCACATCCGGTGAATCGTTCGTGGTGATGATGGCTCGGGCGCGATCCGGCAAGACGGTTTCGGCGGGATTATGGATGATCTCGTCCCGGTACCACCCATCGTCCGTCTGCTCCTGCCTCAACGCCTCGAACCGGTGGGTGGGATTGGACGCTGCACCCCGGCCCTTGAATGTTTGATGTCCGATGAAGTTTCGCGGCATGCATGCACTCTACCGATCGAGGGCGCGCTCGTAAATCCAGTACTCGCCCCCGCCCGATACTGTATACGAGGGTGCCGAGACCTGAGTGCGGTTCAGTGCCTACGTTTTCCTGCGAGGCTTGCCCATGAAGTCGCGCTTGCCGATCGCGAGGCCCTTCCAGCGCAGGATGTCGTAGGCCGTCGCGGCGTGAAAATAGAAGTTGGGCTGCGAGAAGGAGAGCAGGAAACTCTCCGCAGTGTAATCGACGTGGCGGTCGCCAAACGAAAAACGCATGTCGCGGCCGATGAAAGCGTCGACCTCGGCCGGCTCGATGGCCTCGAGCGCCGCGAGCGTTTCGGTGACTCGCGCCTTGAGCATGGCGAAATTCTCCGGCGGCGGCGTCATATCGGGCGAAAAGACCCCTTTGCGGACACCTTCGATGGCACCGAGCGAGTGTACGGCCGTCGACTTCACCTGATAGGCGAAGGGCAGCATGTCTTCGGCGAGCCGCGCCTGGATGATGTCCTGAGGTGCAATCCGCTTCTCGGTGCAGAAAGCCTCCGCCCTGCCGAGCAGACCGAATTGGGCCTCGAGAATTTGCCGATAACTCGGCACCGTGGCGTCATAGAGTGAAAAAGCCATGGCGATCCCCGCAATGGTGGGTCAAGGAAGTGCCAATCCTACCGCAACGCACCTCACCCGCGCACTTTCGGTGCGAGCAGCATCAGACTCACCGGCGTGCGCGCGGGCTTGCGTCGTTCACGGGCGAACCAGGAGTCGCCGCGTCACTGACGCACGGAGACGAATTGGCACTTCCAGGCGCCCTTCGCGTCCTTTCCGGACAGCGAGCCTTGCATGGTTTTGCCGTCGTCGGATACGGTGAAAGTGCCCGATTCAATCGGTTTACCCTTTTTCTTGAACACATACTGGAACGATCGAGGACTGACCTGCTTGATACTCACGGAATCGGCGTAACCACTTCCCGTTACGGGAACGAATTTGCCGTCCCGCGCAGACGTGAATTCGATATTGGTCTTGGTGCCGTCCCCTTCTACGAGATCAATCGTGTCGTGGACTCCGCCCCCCTTTATTTTCGCAATTCTGAACGTGTGGCTTTTGGGGGCCGGAGGAGGATCACACGTGGATTTCGCCATATCGAGTGTCCAGGTTCCGACAAAGGGGTCCGGCGCGTCGGCCGGCCACGCAAAGCACGCCAGGGCAAGTGCCGCTGCGGTCGAGGTCAGCGCGTTGATCGAGATCATGCGTTTCATGAGATTATCCCTTCCTTATTGTTGCTCTTAGGCCCGCGGGACTTGGGCGGCCGGGCCGGGGCTTGGATACCAAATTGCTTCGCATACTCGGCATTCAATCGTGGCCAATCGAAGTTCATCGCCTCTCCAGCCACGATCCGCCCGAGGGGCTCGGCGGCAAGGAATCGAGCGAGCACATCGAAGCAAATGTGCCAGCCTGCTGCGCCCATCGATATGAACCCGCGATCGATGCTGTGCCACAGCGTGAGGCGGGTTCCGTCACCCAACGGCTCGAGCTGCCATCTCAGATCGTTGCCGCCCCATTGATATTCAAGCAAGGTTGGGGCGTCAGCACGAGTCACGCGCGTCTCGGAGACCTGCGACGCCGGTGTTCCGACCGTCGAAAGCCTGACCGGGCCTGGTGAGGCGAGGCTGCGGTCAGCGTCGAATGGGGCCCATTCACGGAGCTGCGTGGGGTCCGTCAACGCTCGCCAGACTTTCGGCGGCGGGTGGTGTAGGTCCCGTACGAGGACAAGAGTCCATTTCTCGCCGTCCTTGCGAACTTCGGCGCCCGCGGCCGGACCCGGTTTGTAGTTTTCACGGCTGCTCATGTTTTCCTTCCCTTCCGACGTGGCGCCGGATTGACACGATCGAGGTGGCGCTCCAGAGCATCGAGGTGGGCCGACCAGAAGCGACGGAACGGAGCGAGCCAGCGATCCACCTCCATGAGTGGCTCGGGCCGGATCCGGTAAAGACGCCGCTGCGCATCGGTGCGCGACTCCACGAAGCCGGCCTATACCTGTCTTCGTATATACGTGTCAAGGCACGATACCGCTGCAAGCAGTTCGCGTTGCTCATGGGGCCAGAGGATCGCTGCCCAGCCACCCTAGTACCAAAACCAATAGTTGATACTGATTCGGAACACGTTCGCGGTGAAGCTGTTGTGAATGCTATCGAGCGATACGCCGGAAAACGCCGCACAGGCCGAAGCGGAACCGGTGCAGGTCGAAATGGAGTTCGACCCGTTGCCGAGGTTCGCATGGAGATATTCCGCTCCAATCGACCACGGACCATTCAAAACCAGTTCGACCCCACCGCCCGCCGCCCAGCCGGTGGAGGTGAAGTTTTTGCCGCCGCTGAACGCGGCAGTAGATCTGACCGCTCCCGTCGGAGTGTAGCTGAGCGTGCTGTTGTGCGACCCGCCGGTGATGATCGCGCCAGCCCGAAGGTAAGGCAGCCAATGATCGCCCGCGTAACCTATCCGTGGACCGATGATGCCGAAACCATTCGGGCTGAGTCTGCCGGAAAGAGCATAGGTGCCGGGTGGGGAGATGTTGCCCGTATATTTCAGCGATCGGTTGTAATTCTTAGCGCTCCAGATGTCGAAATCGGCTCCCAAGGCCCAGACCAGCCGCTTGTATTGGAAGGCATCCCCAATCTGCACTCCGCCGACAAACGTGTCATTGCTCGGGCAACTGCGGTTGTCAAAGGCCGCCGCAACCGAGGGATCGATCAGCGCACCGTTCAGCGTCCAGCTGTTGCATGTGGTATTCGCGCCGCTGCCCGCGTTCACCCCCGCGTAAGGGCCGTCCCATTGATTAGCGCTCTGCCCCTGCGCCACACCTGCGATTGAGGCCAACGCGAGAAGAGCTGCGCAACGGCTCGCCAGCTTGATCATTGCACCATCCTCCGGGTATTCGTTTGCACCACTCTACTTTCCGGATCAGGCGAGTGGTAGTGGCTCCTTGATTTTGGCGGCGGCTTTGCTCATCGTGTCTCTCCATCATTTCGCGTGGCATCGCCAGTGCCGAGCCGCCGCATTCGATCATCAAGTTCGCCTATCGTCGCCGCAACAGAATTGGAGTTCTCCCGAATCTCGGTGCGAAGGGTCTCGTGCATCCGCGCCATTCGATCGGCCAAATGCTCCAATTCATCGTGCATCAGGGTACGCAATTCGGTAAAGCGGGAAGCTTCGGCCTGATCGGCAAGCGTTCGTTGCGCCGTCAATTCCTTCGCTTGGCGGCGAAACTCGAGCAGGATCGAACTCCAGGAAACGGCGCTATAGGTGCCGAACGTGAGAGCAATCAGGGTCAGCATCCCGAGCATCACCATCCCGATGGGCATTTCGGCGCTGGTGAATAAAAAGCTCACCTTTGCGGATGCGGCAAATACCGACCAGTTGATCGCCAAGAAGGCAACGATCAGCAGCAGGACCAGAACGACGAGTAGTGTTCGTGTCCGCATCGGAAACCTCCAGTTCGATGGCGTCGCGGCAGCACAGTCTCGAAGCCTACTCGATTGCCGTCCCGCCGTGTTGCCGCTTCAGTCGTCCTGGTCGGGGAATGGGATACGATTCGAAGGCGCCGGATGCACTGCCTTCGAAGGCGAATGCAGCTCTTCGGCCGGCACGCGTGTCCCAAGTGGCAAGGTGCGTGTGTCGATCGAGGCATGTTCAACCTCCCTCGCCTTCGGCTGAATATCGGCTTCTATGTCCGAGACGAGAGTTCTGATCGCATCGAGCGCTTCATGGATGCGCTCCAGCCGGGCTTCAATCAGCCCCGTGTGACGTTCAGTTTCGCGCGCTCTCGCGAGGTCCAACGCTTTCATGTTCAGAAGCCGCAGATCGGCCTCGATTCTCAGCAACTGGTTCGCTATCACGCCCAGCGGAAGGACGAGCGCCATTTCCAGACTTACCGGAGGTCTCTCTGTCATCGATCTGGCTGCCGGCTCGCAACGAGCAACGAAGGAGATCCCAGAATAGCACGAGCCGCCCCGGCTCTCTCTCCCGAAGCGGCGCCACCGCATCGATGCGCAATCACCGTCTCGATACCTCAGCGCTCGAGCTTCAATTTCTTCATCAGCGTCCGTGCATCGACGGGTGCGCGCAGTTTCACATCGGTGTTATCAAAAAAGCAGTACACATCGCGCCGCTGCCTGCCCGGCGAGCGCTGGGGCTCGACCTTGCGCGCATCGGGTGGCTCCCCGCCCGCATGCCAGGCGGCGATGCGCGCGGCCCACCGATCAAGGGCCTTGGCGCCGTTCCGCCGCGGTAGAGCACCTTATCGCCGTGCAGCCGCAGGTAGATGAAATCCGCGGTGATGTCCTCAATCATGGGCCAGCGCCGCGCGGTCTCCGCGATCACGACGGCGACGCCGTGATCGCGCTGGAGATCGATGAACGCCGGGGTCTCGAAGCT
This sequence comes from uncultured Gammaproteobacteria bacterium, assembly GCA_963801865.1. Classification (GTDB taxonomy): domain Bacteria; phylum Pseudomonadota; class Gammaproteobacteria; order Steroidobacterales; family Steroidobacteraceae; genus Bog-1198. The sequence goes on from CAWDGY010000007.1 coordinate 188,536, forward strand.
CTCGTGGCGGATCTCAATGGCATGGCGCAGGGGACGCTGCGCATCGATGGCAAGCCGCGTGCGGCCTTTCATGAACGCATCGCGTCTGCGTTGTTTTGCGAGGCGAGCTCATCTCGAGGGGGCGGAGGCTCCGCCGAGGACTCATCGATCGTTTGCGGCGAGCTCGCGAGCGCGCTGCAAATCGTTCACCAAAATGGTTCGCAGTTCCGTGGCCCGCTCGCCCTCGGCGCGGACGATGGCCGAGGGGTGATAACTCGCGATGATTCTCGCGCCGGCGGGGTGGCGCAGCTCCTCGCGCCGTGCCCTGTCGATCGAAGCCGCGGTGCCGGTGAGTGCGCGCAGCGCCGTGCCGCCCAGCGCGACGATCACGCGCGGCTTCACCTCATCGATCTCCCGTTCGAGCCATACGCTGCAAGCCTTGATTTCACCCACTCCGGGCTTCTTGTGCAGGCGCCGCTTGCCGCGCGGTTCCCACTTGAAGTGCTTGACCGCATTGGTGATGTAGAGCTCGCCGCGCGCGATACCGGCGGCCTCGATGACATCGCTCAGCATCCGGCCCGCAGGCCCGACAAACGGGTGACCTCGCAGATCCTCTTCATCTCCGGGCTGCTCGCCCACGAGCATGATACGTGCCCCCGGCGGTCCTTCGCCGCCCACCGCCTGCGTCGCGTGCTTCCACAGATCGCAGCGGCGGCAATTCTGTAACGTCTCGCCGGGGGTCGGCGGAGGTCCTGGTGCGCGCTTCATGGCTCGGCCCATGCTGGCTCATTCCTCATCGGGAGCCATGTTACACACCGACACCGCCACGTTGATCGCCGCACTGTGCAGATCCACTGTAGGACCGCGACGACATTGGCTTGCGCGATCGGCCCCTGTTCACGCGGGCCGCCTCAAACTCACAATGGCTGCATCGATACGACGTCGATCTGAGTACAGGAGTCGGATATGAAAATGATTGCAAGTGCAATGCTCGCGGCGTGTGTGCTTGCGGGGTGCATCAGCAGCAGCAGCCCGCCGCCGCCGGCAAAGAACACCACCGTGGTGGTGCCGCAAAATGGCACGACGGTGGTCTGCCAGAATGGAGATCAGCCGCCCTGTTGAGGCGGAGTCAATTGGCCGGGGCAGGGATGCCCACGGGACTCCCGGAACGCATTTCCACCGGGCGTAATGCCGGCGGCTCGTTGCCCGCTTTCACCGCCGCTTTCCGCGCCTGACGCCACAGTTGCCCGGCGAACAAGACCGCGCTGCTGTGCACCGGAAGCCCTCCCGCCCGGAGGGCTTCGGCGGCCCAGGTATTGCACGTATGCATGGCCGAGTAGCGGGGAATGGCGGTGAAATACAGGCTCCCCTCGTAGGGACCTGCGGCGTACGGAGCGACGCGCGCGGAGTTCGGCGGCAGATCGCCGCCGACCGGTGAGTCACCGCGCGCCATGGAGCGCGCGATGAACGATTGAACCCCTCGCGCTTGAGTGTCGGACACGCGAAGTTCGATCACCTGATCGGCGCCGAAAGCCTCGCTTGGAGCCGCGATCAAGCCGGTGATCAGCATCAGCCCGGGGCCCGGCCACAGTGCGCCGAGCATGGCCGGCACACTCTGGCTCTTCGCCATCAAGTAGTGGCGATCCCCAAAACCAAAGAACACGTATCGTACCCCTGGAAATTGTCCGATCAATGCGTCGAGCGGCACCTTAAGATCGGCGGCCGCAAAGCCGATGTCGATGTGCCAATCGCGTCGCGCGACGTAAATCACCGTTGTCCGCGCCGCGACGGCCGTCTCGCCAAGCGCAGCCTCGGAGCGGAAGACCCCGCCGGCGAGGGCGATGGCAACGCCGGTCAGCGCAGCGCAGACTCGGATTTGGCGTTTGACCCAGTGAAATGTGACCATAGGGAGCGGGGCCGACCAGGCTCGCGGGCGGACCATCTTGACAACAATGGCCGACAGCCACAATTGGGGAACGAGCATGGAACCGCAGAGGCGACGGCAAGGGGGCCGCGGCAGGCGCCTCGGGGGAAATCAAGTCCCACAGCTGCCGCCACAGCAGGTCCTCAACCCCTACCCGCCCATGGAAGTCTTGTCCACGGATCAGCTCGAGGCCATCCACGCCACCTCGCTGCGAATTCTCGAGGAGCTCGGGATGGAGGTGATGTCGACGCGGGCTCTCGATCTGCTGCGAGCAGCGGGCGCCTCCGTCGACCCGGTGACCCACACTGTCCGTCTCGATCGTGCCTTCGTCGAGGCCATGTTGAGCCGCGCGCCGCAGTCGTTCGCTCTCACGCCGCGCAATGAGGCCAAACGCGTCATTCTCGGCGCAAATCACATCAATTTCGGTCTCGTCGCGGGTCCGCCCAACGTGCACGATTGTGAACGCGGCCGTCGGCCCGGTAATTATCAGGATTATTGCGACTTCATCCGGCTCGCCCAGTACTTCAACGCCATTCATCTGCTCGGCAATCAGGTCTGTGCACCGATCGAGCTGCCGGCGAACTCGCGGCATCTCGACACCTATCGGGCCAATCTGCTGTATTCCGATCTGGTCTTCCACTGCTCGGCAATCGGCGCCGGACGCGCGCTCGACGGCATGCGGATGATGGCGATCTCGCGCGGCATGAGTCTCGAGCAGATGGCGCAGAGTCCCGGCCTCATCACCATCATTTCGGTGAACAGTCCGCGGCGCTTCGATGAGGCCATGACCGAGGGACTGATGGCCATGGCCGAGCACGGGCAGGTGGTGGTGATCACACCCTTCACCTTGATGGGAGCGATGGCGCCGGCCTCGCTCGCGGCGGCACTCGCCCAGCAGAACGCCGAGGCGCTCTTCGGGGTCGTGCTCGCGCAAGTGGTGCGTCCCGGCACCCCGGTCATGTACGGCGCGTTCACCTCGAACGTGGACATGCGCTCGGGCGCACCGGCCTTCGGCACGCCGGAAAATGCCAAAGCCAACGTCGCGAGCGGACAATTGGCGCGCCGCTACCGCCTCCCCTACCGCACCTCGAACGCCAGCGCTTCGAATGCCGCGGACGCACAGGGCGCCTACGAGACCGAAATGTCCTTGTGGGGCGCCATTCTCGGTCACGGCAACCTCATCTATCACGCCGCCGGATGGCAGGAGGGAGGCCTCACCGCCTCGTTCGAGAAACTCATTCTCGACGTGGAGATGCTGCAGCTCATGATCGAGTTCTTGAAGCCGATCGTCGTCGACGACAAAGAACTCGGATTTGAGGCGATCAAAGGGGTCCCGACGGGCGGCCACTTCTTTGGCGCACCGCACACCTTGGAGCGGTACGAGCACGCCTTCTACCGGCCGTTGGTGTCGAATTGGCAGAACCACGAGAATTGGCAGATCGCGGGGGGCAAAGACGCGACGCAGCGGGCGACCGATCTGTGGAAGCTTGCGCTCAAGGAGTACGAGCAGCCGGCCCTGGACGCTGCGGTCCGCGAGGAGCTCGATGCCTATGTCGCTACGCGTCGCGCCGAGATCGGCAGCGGCGAGCCCTGAGGGGGAGCCGGCGTGCGTGCCGCACCCGTTGCGGCTTTGGATTACAATTGCCACCCGCGGCGTACCAAATGCCGCATCCAAGGCGATTGATTTCGCAGGAGCACGTCCATGACTCTGCCAAGTACCGCCGACTGTACACGCGTGACGCAATGGGCCTGCCGTGGCTTGATGGTCTGCGCCGCGCTCTTCGCATGGGGCGCCATGAATAACCGCTCTCTGGCCGCCGATCCGGCCTCCTCCCCGGTGCAGCCGGAATTCGGAGGACAGTGCGCCGAAGGTTTGGCCGCCGGACGGCACGTCATGACCAACTGCAGCGTCACCTGGACCGACAAGGACGGCAAGCTCTATTGCTTCAACGATGAGAAGGCCAAGCAGGCGTTCCTGCAAAATCCCAGCGAGGAACTGCAGCGGGCGCACTCCTTCATCGCGGCGAGCAGCGTCGAGAGCACCGAAAAAGCCATGCAGGATTTCACGGGGACCGATGCCGAAGCGCTGGTGCGGGATTTGATCGCGAACAAGACCAAGGCGAACAACGGCATCTTCCCGCTCGAGGACCCTCTGAACGGTGAGCACTTGAAACTTGCCTTCGACGACATCGATTTCACGCGCACGCTCGATGGCTACGGCTTCTTTCCGGACGTGAAATTCCACGATGCAGCGGATGCGCAAAAGAAGTACCTCATCGATTTCTGGGTCGTCCCGAAGGCGGGCCAGTTGCAAGTGCAGGAGATCCGCATTTACAAAGAACCCCTGCAAGCGGATGGCAAGTGGACCACGATGGCCCGCCAGCCGGTTCCGTGGTGGTGGATACCCGCCTCCGAGCATCCCGGCCATCTCGCGACCAAACGGGGCTGGGAAGTCATGTCGGCGGTCGAGCAGGACGCGATACAGGAAAGCGCCAAGAACCACGGGGTGTTCAAGCTCAAAGACGACAAGACCGGCAAGGAGCTCGAGCTGGAATTCATCGACACGCACCAGCCGGTACGACAGCTCGACAATGACGGCCACTACTTCGCGTGCACGGACTTTCGCGTGGTTGGCACCAAGAACCAGATCTACGACATCGATTTTTGGATCACCGACAAAGACGGCAAGATGACGGTGGATCAGACCAAGGTCCACAAGGTGCCCGAGGAGAAGAACGGCCAGTGGGTGCAGGTACCGCGCTACGAGTGGAAGGATCTCGGAAGCTCACACGTCGTGCCGTGAGGCCCGGGGCGCTCGACACGATCCCACAACGCGGGCGCTGGAACGCAGGGGCCGTCAGTCGGTGAGAATGTTATTCCGCGTATAGGGAAACCCGCTGGTCGAGCGCGGTTCGGCAATGTGAAAGCCCTGCGCGAAGCCGATGCCGAGGCGGCCTAATTCAGCCAGCACTTCCGCCGACTCCACCCGCTCGGCAATCGTTTGAATGCCCATCGCCTTGCCGACCTGGCTGATGGCCTCGACCATGCTCCGGTCGACCGGATCGCGTGTCACGTTCTCGATGAACTGGCCATCGATCTTCAGATAATCGACCGGCAAGGTCTTCAGGTACATGAACGACGAGAGGCCGCTGCCGAAGTCATCGAGCGCGAAGTGGCAGCCGCGCGCTTTCAATTCGCGCATGAAGTAAACCACGTTGCCGAGGTTGGCGATGGCTGCGGTCTCCGTGATTTCGAAGCACATGGCCCCGGCGGAGAGCTCATGGGCGGAGAGCTCGCCGATCAGATACTCGAGGAAGCGCTCGTCGTTGAGCGAGGTGCCGGACAAGTTCACGGCGATGGTATAGGGCTTCACGCCCGAGGCGCTGCGATGCGCAAGCCGATCGAGCGCCTGACGAACGACCCAACGGTCGATCGAGGGCATGATGTTGTAGCGCTCCGCGGCCGGAATGAATTCGGCGGGCGTCACCAGCAGCCCGGACTCATCGCGCAGGCGCAGCATGAGCTCGAAATGTTCGCGCTCGTGAGGCGTCGCGCCGATCGGTACGATGGGCTGGTAGAACAGTTCGAAGCGGCTCTCATCGCAGGCGCGCGTGAGCTTCGACACCCAGTGCATCTCGCGATGCCGTTCCGGAACGTTGTCGGGCTTGTAGAGCTGCACGCGATTGCGGCCGAGGTCCTTCGCCGCATAGCAGGCAACGTCGGCGGCGCTCATCACGCTCGCGACGGTCGGCGTATCGCTGGTGATTTCCACGATACCGACGCTCACGCCCACCGCCAGCACCCCGTCCTGCCAAATGAAGCGGTAATCGCGGATCGCCTGGCGCAGCGCCTCTGCGACGCGCAGCGCCTGATCGAGCGGGCAACTCTGCAGCAGAATGCCGAACTCATCCCCTCCCAGGCGCGCGAGCGTATCGCCGGTGCGCACCCGCGACTGCAGCACACCCGTGACCTGCTTGAGGAGCTGATCTCCGGCGGGATGGCCGCAGGTGTCGTTGACGAGCTTGAATTGATCCAAATCGAGATAGAGCAGCGCGTGGCGGGCTTGCGCGTCCTGGCGCACGCTCTCGACCGCGGCGGTCAGCCGGTTCTCGAATTCGCGCCGGTTGATGAGACCGGTGAGCGCATCGTGGCTGGCCTGGTAGTGCAGCGCCCGATGCAGGCGGCGCTCCTTGCTGATGTCGTGAAACACCATCACGGCGCCGATCAGATTGCCGGCGCGATCGCGAATCGGGGCGGCGGAGTCCTGGATCGCAATTTCCTGTCCGCGACGATTGACGAGCACCGTATGTTCCGTCAAACCCAAAACCTGCCCCTCGCGCAGACAGCGCATGATCGGGCTCTCGGCCGCCTCGCGCGTCACCTCATCGACGACGGTCAATACGTTGTTGATGAGCTGGGATTGCGCCTCGCGGTTTTCCCAACCCGTCAGGCTCTCGGCCACCGGATTCATGTAATCGATGCGTCCCTCGGAGTCGGTGGTGATCACCGCATCGCCGATCGACTGCAGCGTCACTTGGGCGCGCTCCTTGGCCTGAAACACGGCAGTTTCGGCCTTCTTGCGCTGCGTAATGTCGGCGATGGTGCCTTCGAAACCGATGACGCGGCCCTGCTTGTCGCGCACCACGCGGCCGTTGTCGACGACCACCAGCATGCTGCCGTCCTTGCGGCGCAGCACGTATTCGTCGTTGCGCACCTCGCCCTCGCTCTCCATGCGGCGCACATAGGTGTCGCGATCGCTCGGATACCAATAGAGCGAGCCGGCCGAAACCTGATAGAGCTCCTCGGCCGAGGAGTAGCCCAACATCTGCACGAATGCCGGGTTCACCACCAGCAAGCGCCCGTCGCGTGTGGTGCGGTACACCCCCTCCATCACGCTTTCGAACAGGCCGCGAAATTTCGCCTCGCTCTCGCGCAGCGCATCCTCGGCGCTGCGCCGTTCGATGGCGATGCCGGCAATTTGCGTCGTGCGCGACATCAGCTCGGAGTCGCGGGTCGAGGGCACCCCAACCTGGCAATGATAGACCGCGAAGGCTCCGAGCACCTGGCCGTTCGAGGCGAGAATCGGCGCCGTCCAGGCCGCGCGCAGGCCCGCGTGCTGCGCCGCCTCGCGCCGAAATTCCCAAAAGGCATCCGTCTCGATGTCGGCGACCGTCACCTGCCGCGAGAGATACACGGCGGCGGAACAGGAACCGAAGCGAATTCCAATCGGAACGTGATCCATGGCGAGGACGAAGGCACGCGGCAGGCTCGGCGCCACGCCAAAGGAGAGCACCTGGCGCTCCTCGTCGAACAGATCGATGGCACAAAAGGCGCCGGCCATGACGCGTTCGATGACCTCGCAGATCGCCTCGAGCACCGATGACAAGGGCGCGTTCGCCGCGATCTTCTCCAACACGCGCCGTTCGCCCGCGGCGATCGCCTCGCTGCGCTTGCGCTCGGTGATGTCGGCGATGCTGGCGCGAATCAAGCGGCGATTGAAACTCGGCAGCCGCACGAAGCGCACCTCGCACGGCATCGTCTGGCCGAGCGAATCGCAATGCACCCACTCGAATACCGGCGCCTCACCGGCGAGTGCTCCATCGATGTAGCCGCGCGGCACGCCGAAGGAGGGATTGCCGTCGGACTGCTGGGACGGGCTGATCTTGTCCGGACCGCTCGCGAGCAACGTGGCGCGATCCATCTTGAAGAAGCGGCAGGCGTTGTCGTTGACATCGACGAACCTACCCTGATCGACGTCGAACACCACGATGACCTCGGGTGCGTGCTCGACGAGAGTGCGATAGCGTGCCTCGCTCTCGCGCATCGATTGCTCCGCGAGGTGGCGTTCCGTGATGTCTCGAATGCAGACGATGTAGCCGTCGCGGCGGTTGAGGCTGGCCTTGCTGACGGCGATCTCCACCGCCACGCGGGCTCCTTCCTTGGTGACGCCCCACGCCTGGTGGGCGGCAAGATCGACGTGCGTGTCGTCGCTCTTCGCCGCGCAGCGCTCGAGAAAATCGAGCGGCCCGCGCTCGTCGATCTCAGGCAGCAAGAAATCGATGGTACGGCCGAGGATTTCGGCGTGCGAGTAGCCGAAAATCCGCTCGCCGGTGGGATTGAAGGTTTCGATGTGACCGCCCTCGTCGACCGTGACGATGGCGTCCTTGATGTTGTCGAGGATTGCCTGCAGGTGCGATGCGGTCTCCTCGCGAATCTCGCGGGTGAGCGCCTGCGCCTCGTCCGACATGAGCTGCATCGAGCGCACGATGCCGCGCCGCTCCGAATCGATTCGATCGTAATGCGCGCTGATGGTCTTGAGCAGGGTCGAGAGATCCAACTCGCCGCCGCGGGCGCGCGCCTCGGCCATTTGGCGCTCGAGCAAGCCATTGAAGTGCTCCTGCTGCGAAGGCTCGCTGAGAATGGCGGCCGCGGTATCGCGTGACAAGTCCCTGATCTCCCGCACTCAAACCAGGCGCACCCAGGCGCCTTGATTAGTGAATGTTAGGGAGATCCCGCAATGGCGGTGTGACGGGCGTCTCGGATCGTCGAATTAATGTTAAATAATTCTCACGACGCCTGATCCGCGGTCTCGCGCTCGGAGCGCTTGCGGTCGGTTGCGCGCAAATTGCGCTTGCGCAGGCGAACCGAGGTTGGGGTGACCTCGATCAGCTCGTCGTCGTCGATGAACTCCATCGCCTGTTCCAGGGAGAAGCGGATGGGCGGCGTCAAGACCACATTCTCGTCCTTGCCGGCCGCGCGCATGTTGGTGAGCTTCTTGCCCTTCAAGGGGTTGACCACCAGATCGTTGTCGCGGTTGTTGAGCCCGATGATCATTCCCTCATAGACCTCTTCTCCCGGGCCGATGCACAGCCTGCCGCGCTCCTGCAGGCTGAACAGGGAATAGGCGAGGGCCACGCCCTGGCCGTTGGCGACCAGCACGCCCTGCGGACGCTGGCCGAGCTCGCGCTGTACCACCGGTCCATAGTGGTCAAATACGTGATGCAACAGCCCGGTGCCGCGGGTCATGGTGCGAAATTCGGTCTGAAAGCCGATGAGGCCGCGGGAGGGAATCATGTAGTCCAAGCGCACCCGGCCGCGCCCGTCCGCCTGCATGTCCTTCAGCTCGGCGCCGCGGCTGCCCAACGCCTGCATGATGTCGCCCTGCGCATCGCTGTCCGCATCCACCGTCACCTGCTCATAGGGCTCGTGGGCAGCGCCATCGATCTGCTTGATCACCACGCGCGGCCGCGACACCGCCATTTCGTAGCCTTCGCGGCGCATATTCTCGAGCAGCACGCCGAGATGCAACTCGCCACGGCCGTAGACGACGAACTTATCCGGATCCGCGGTCGGCTCGACTCGCAGCGCGACGTTGTGGATCGACTCGCGCTCCAAGCGCTCGCGGATCTGGCGGCTGGTGACGAACTTGCCCTCGCGGCCCAAGAAGGGCGAGGTGTTGACCTCGAACGTCATGCTGATGGTGGGCTCATCCACGGTGAGGCTGGGCAGAGGCTCGATGGTGTCCGGATCGCACAGCGTGTCGGACACCTTCGGCTCCGCGATTCCAGCAAAGGCGACGATGTCGCCGGCGCCCGCGGATTCGACTTCGACGCGGGTCAGACCGTGAAAGCCCAGGATCTGCGTGATTCTTTCCGAGCGCTGGCTGCCGTCGCGGCTCACCACCGTCACGGCCATGCCGCGCCGGAGCGTGCCGCGCTTGATGCGGCCGATGCCGATGGCACCGACATAGCTCGAATAATCGAGCAGTGTGACCTGCAGCTGCAGGGGTCCGTCGACGTCCACGTCGGGCGGCGGGCAATGCTCGACGATGGTCTTGAAGAGCGGCTGCATGTCACCGTCGCGCACGGTCGGCGCCAATCCCGCAAAACCGCGCAGCGCCGATGCATAGACCACGGGGAAATCGAGCTGCGCGTCGGTGGCGCCGAGACGGTCGAACAAGTCGAATGTCTGGTCGAGCACCCAGCCCGGGCGCGCTTCATCGCGATCGATCTTGTTGATGACGACGATGGGTCGCAAGCCGTGTTTGAACGCCTTTTGCGTCACGAAGCGGGTCTGCGGCATGGGACCGTCGACTGCATCGACCAGCAGCAGGACGCAGTCCACCATCGCCAGCACGCGCTCGACCTCGCCGCCGAAATCGGCGTGGCCCGGCGTATCGACGATGTTGATTCGATAATCGCCCCAGGTGATCGCCGTGTTCTTGGCGAGGATCGTGATACCCCGTTCGCGCTCGAGCACGTTCGAATCCATCACCCGCTCCTGCACATCCTTGCGCGCATCAAGCGTGCCGGATTGGCGCAGCAACTGATCGACGAGGGTGGTCTTGCCGTGGTCGACGTGCGCGATGATGGCGATGTTGCGAAGTTTCTGCGTCACGGGGGAGTCCTACAGGAAACCGCCCATTGTAGGGGTTTTGCCGTCGCCGCGCCTGGGTTTTCGGCGCCGATGTCTCGCGCGGCCTCCGGCGAGGGAGGACAAGCCGGGCGCGGGACGTGGCGGATCAGGGCGCCGGCCGTGGGGCGGCGCTGTCGGCGGCCGCAACGATGAGGGGCACGGAAAAGACGCGCGACTCGGTCATTTCGTCGTGTTTCAAGGTCACGTTCAGGCTGACGAAACTCACGCCCTCGGCGGTCGGGGTAACCGTGATGCTGTGGCGATACACCTGCTCCGGCTCGACGGTCGGAAAGGCGATCTGGCTATCGCCGCTCGCGAGCTGCACGCCTTCCGAGCCCGTGACATCGATGGTCGCGGGTCCTCCCGCAATCTGCGGCATCAGAGCGATCGCGACCTCGAGCGGCTGACCCGCGACCGGGCGCCGCAGCAGGTCGAACTTCAGCGAGACCGGCATTTGCGATTTGCCCTGGCTGGCCGCCTCGACCATGCCTTCCGTCGCTTCGCGGGCCGTCGGCGCGCGCTGCACCGGGGCCGGTGCGCGGCGCTTGGGTGCCGGAGCCGGTTGTGAGGCCTGCTGCTCATCGCGATGGCAGGCGCTCAATAACCCAACGAGGCACAGCGCCGCCAGTGTGGGGTTCATCATCCGGCTATGATCCTCAAATACAGCGCCGATCACAACCCGAGCGCGCCGATCACAACTCGAGCGGCGGCTCGAGCACCGCAGTGAGCTGCTCCTCGAGGGCGCGGTAATGTTCCTCCCAATAGCGGGGCTCGGCGAACCAGGGAAAGGCTTTTGGAAACGCGGGATCCTCCCAGCGGCGCGCCAGCCAGGCGGCGTAGTGGATCATGCGCAGCGCCCGCAACGGCTCGATCAGCGCCAACTCGCGTCGGTCGAAGGCGAGGAACTGCTCGTAGCCTTTCAGCAAATCGGTCAATTCCGTGCGCATTTCCTGCTCGCTTCCGGCGAGCAGCATCCACAGATCCTGGATCGCCGGACCCGTGACGCAATCATCGAGATCGACGAAATGCGGCCCGAGATCGGTCCAGAGAATGTTGCCGCGGTGGCAGTCGCCCAAAATGCGTCCAAGCGCGGCGCCACGCCACCCGCGGGCGCGCTCCTCGACGGCCTCGAGGAGCGCATCGGTGAGATCGGCGTACTTCGTCGCCAGATAATCGGGCATCCACTCGCCCTCGAGCAGATAGTCCCGCGACCTGCGCCCCAGGTCCTCGACGCTGAGGCGCACCCGTTCGTGGAACTGACCCGCGCGCCCGACCGCATGAATGCGGCCGAGAAACCGTCCCACCCATTCCCGCTCCTCGGTGGTGCCGAGCTCGGGCCAGCGCCCTCCGCGTCGCGGAAAGATGGCATAGCGAAACCCGCGATGCAGGTGCAGCGTCTGACCACCGGTGGGTAGCGGCGCGACCACGGGAATTTCCTGGGCGGCCAGCTCCGCCGCGAACGCGTGCTCCTCGCGGATGGCCGCATCGCTCCAGCGACCCGGCCGGTAGAACTTGGCGACCACCGGCTCGCCGTCTTCGATGCCGATCTGATAGACCCGATTTTCATAGCTGTTGAGCGCGAGGACCCGGCCATCGCAGCGAAGTCCCCGCGCCTCGAGCGCATCGAGCACGGCTTCGGGGGATAGTTCGGAATAAGGGGCATTGGGGTCCACTTCCGCGATTCTACAGGGTCGACGGCGTCACTCCTCCGTTGAAAACCGCTGCTAGAATGCACGGCATGCGATTGCCCCGCCCCAAATCTTTGAGCGGCCTCATGCTGATCGGCTTCACGATCGTCGCCGCGCCGCTGCTGTTTGCCATCGTGAATGCCGCCGTACAGATGAATCGGCTGTCGAACCGCAGCGAGCAACTCGTGGTGCATGGCATGCAGGGTACGCGCAACAACCAGCGACTCTTCGAGGAGATCGGGGCGCTCGAGCGCACGGCTCGGCTCTACCAGATCATTCCCAATGCGGAGCTGCTGGAGGTGTATGAGCGCAATCATAAGCGCCTCGCGAGCACCCTCGATGAGCTGCTCGGCCTGCCGCTCGATTCCCAGTCGCTCGATGACGCGCGCACGCTACAAGCGGATGCGGACCGCGCCTGGAACGAACTGAAGCGCGCGCCTGCCAACTCGCCGCGCATCGCCGAATTGATCAACTCCTATCCGCCCATGGCGGACCTCTCCTCGAAGATATCGAATCGCGTCAGCGCGCAAATCGACCGGGAACTGACGACTCTGCGAGCGGCAGCGCAGCTTGCGCAGCAGAATCTGTTCTGGCAGACGCTGCTGCTCGTTCCGATGACCCTCGCGGTCGTCGGTGTGTTTACCTATTTGTTCGGCAGACCCATCCGCGCCATCGACCGGGCGATCAGCGAGCTCGGCCGCGGCACCTTCTCGAGGCCCATCGCCATCGACGGTCCGGCGGACTTGGAACGCTTGGCGGCGCAGCTGGAATGGCTGCGCGTCCGATTATTGGATCTGGCCCAGGAAAAGAATCGATTCCTGAGACATATGTCGCATGAACTGAAGACGCCGCTGGCGAATATTCGCGAGGGAACCGAACTCTTGATGGATGGCGCAGTCGGTGAGCTCCAGAATGCTCAACGGGAGGTCACGGCGATTTTGCGCGAGAATGGCATGAAACTGCAGCGGCTCATTGAAAATCTGCTCTCCTTCAGCGCCTGGCAGGCCAAGAGCGTCGGTCTCGAGAATTCGGAATTCAAGCTGCGGCCGCTGATCAAATCGGTCCTGGAGAACCAGCAGCTCACCCTGGTGGCGCAACGGGTGCGGCTCGACGTGCAGGTCGAGGATCTGACGCCGCTCGCGGATCGCGGCAAAGTGCGCTTGATTCTCGATAATTTGCTTTCGAATGCGATCAAGTTCACACCGCGCGGCGGCACCATCTCGATTCACGCCCGCAGCGAGCGCGACCAGCTCGTGCTCGACGTCATGGACAGCGGACCCGGAATTCCCGCGGAGGAACGAAATCGGATATTCGAGGCGTTCTACCAGGGCAAGACACCGCAGGGAGGCCACGTCAAGGGAACCGGCATCGGGCTCTCGGTGGTCACCGAGTTCGTCAATGCTCATGGCGGCAGCATCGAAATCCTCGAATCCCCCGCCGGCGGCGCGCACTTCCGCGTCCGTCTGCCCATGCGCCAGGGAGCGACCGCTGCCCGTGAAAAGGCCCATGCGGCATAGTCGATTGCGCTTCGCAGCATGCCTCGCCGGACTGTGTGCCTTGAGCGGTTGCGCGGCGTTGGGGGGCGCCTCGAATTCGAAGCAGCCGCCGCCGCCCGTGCAGGATCACCCGTCCACCGACTTGACGCCGATCACACCTCTGCTCGAAATGATGAGCGCGTTGCCGAAGGGCGATCCCGCCCGCCAGGCGGAGCTGTTCCAATCCGCCAAGGATGCGGCCGCCGTCTCCCCGACCACCACCAACCGGCTGCGCTATGCCCTCGCACTGGCGACCCCCGGCCACAGCGGCTCCGATCCCGTCGCTGCGCAGCGACAGTTGTCGGAACTGCTCGCCCGGCCTGAAACTCTGCTGAACGTCGAACGCCTGCTCGCCCTGGTGGAGCTGCAAGAGGTCGACACACGGCTGGTGTTGCAGGCTGAGAATGTGCGCCTGAGGGATGAATCTTCGCATGATGATTCGCGTGATAAGCTGCAGGCGGCCAATCGCCGTCTGTCTGCGGAGACGGATGAAAACGTCCGATTGCGCAAAGCACTGGATGAGGCCCGAGCCAAGCTCGATGCGGTCACGCATATCGAGCGATCCATCAACGATCGCGGCAGCAGCGATCCGCACCAGCCATAAGAGTAAGAGAATGTCACTGGAGAGACCCCTTTGAACGCCTATTCCAACGCCGCCACCACGCCCTTATCGTTCGGCTTGCAACCGGGCAGCCGCGACAATTCCGCCCAGAAGCGCAAGGCGCGCATCTTGGTGGTCGATGACGACCCGGGGCTGCTGCGCCTGCTGACCATTCGCCTGCGCGCGGAGAACTACGAAGTCGAGGCGGTGGAGAGCGCGGCCGCCGCGCTCGCCGCGTGCACCCGGTTCCGGCCCGATCTGGTGATCACGGATCTGCGCATGGACCAGATGGACGGCATCGGGCTTCTCAAGGAGCTGCAAAGCCGCTGGCCCGGATTGCGCGTCATCATTCTCACCGCGCACGGCACGATTCCCGACGCAGTTCACGCGACGCAGAGCGGGGCCTTCGGATTCCTGACCAAGCCGGTCGACAAGCAGGACCTACTGGACCACGTGCAAAAGGCACTCAAGGTGTCGGGATTTGCGCACGTGGACGAGGATTGGCGGGCGAGCATCATCACCCGCAATCAGCTGATGGAAGACAAGCTCGCGCAGGCCAACATGGTGGCGGGCACCGACGCGCGCGTGCTCCTCACGGGCGAAAGCGGTACCGGCAAGGAACTGCTCGCACGCGCCATTCACGAGGCGAGCCCGCGCCGCAACAAGCCCTTCGTCGCCATCAATTGCAGTGCGATGGCCGAAAATCTCCTCGAGTCCGAGCTCTTCGGCCACGAAAAAGGCGCCTTTCCGGGCGCTGCCCGCTCCCAAAAAGGCCTGTTCGAAACCGCCGACGGCGGCACGCTGCTGCTCGATGAGGTCGGCGACATGCCGATGCGCCTGCAGGTGAAGCTCCTGCGGGTGCTGCAGGAAAATCAGATTCGTCCCGTCGGCGGCGCCGAGCCGGTGTCGATCAACGTGCGGGTCATTTCCGCGACCCACCGGGACCTTCATGAGTTGATGGTCGGCGGCCAATTTCGCGAGGACCTGTATTACCGCCTGAACGTCGTCCACATCGAGATGCCCTCGCTCGCGCGCCGCCGCGAGGACATTCCGCTGCTGGTCGCGCATTTCCTGGAGCAAATCGCGAAGGAAAGCGGGCAGCGGAAAATCTATGCGCCGGAGGCGGTGGAGCTTCTGGCGACGGCCGACTGGCCGGGAAATGTCCGGCAGCTCTACAACGTCGTACGCCAGAACGTGGCCCTCTCGCACGGTGCGATCATCACCGCGGAACTCGTGCAGCAGTCCTTGGGCGGGAGCCCGACCCGACTACCCTCCTTCGATGAGGCACGCGATGAGTTCACGCGCAATTACCTGTCGCAGATCCTGCAGATCACCACGGGCAACGTGAGCCAGGCGGCGCGCCTCGCGAAGCGCAATCGCACCGATTTCTACAAGCTGCTCTCGCGGCATCAATTGCTGCCCGAGGACTTCAAGAAAACTTGAAGCGTGCCGATCGCGCAACGATCTCGTGGCGGCCGGTCAGCCGTAGAACTTCGCGACGCTCTCGACCACGTAGCTGAGCTGCTCCTGGGTGAGCTCCGGGTAGACCGGCAAGGCGAGCGTGCGCGCCGCGGCCTCCTCGGAATGCGGGAAATCTCCCGCTCGGTAGCCTAAATACGCAAAACATTGCTGCAAATGCAGCGGCACCGGATAGTAGATCTCGGTGCCGACCCGGCGTTCGGCGAGATAACTCCGCAAGTCGTCGCGATGCTGCGCACGCACCACGTATTGATTATAGATGTGCCGGCCGCCGCGGCTCCGCGGCGGCGTGACCAGGCGCTCACCCAGCCCTGCCGAGGCAAAGGCCGCATCGTAAAACGCGGCGTTGCGTTGCCGCGCCTGCGACCAGCCGTCGAGGTACTCCATCTTCACCAAGAGCACCGCCGCCTGCAGTTCGTCCAGCCGAAAATTTCCGCCGATGACCGAATGAAAGTATTTGGGCTTGCCGCCATGCACGCGCAACACGCGCATGTGCTCCGCGAGCTCTGCATCGTTCGTGGTACAGAGGCCGGCATCGCCGAATGCGCCGAGATTCTTGCTCGGAAAAAACGAAAAACAGCCGACATCGCCGATCGAACCCGCGCGCGCGCCGTGTCGATCTTCCGTACCGATCGCCTGCGCGGCATCCTCGATCACTTTCAGCCGGCAGCGCTTCGCGATCTCCATCAAAGGATCCATGTCCGCCGCCTGACCGTACAGATGCACCGGCATGATCGCCTTGACGTGCCCGCCGGTCGCGCGATGGATGAGCGTGCCGTCGTGCAGCGCACACTCGGAGTCGACGAACTTTCGCACTGCGGCGGGTGAGACATTGAACGTCTCAGGGTCGATATCGCAGAAAACGGGGCGCGCTCCCACGCGCGCAATCGTTCCGGCGGTGGCAAAGAAGGTAAACGGGGACGTGATCACCTCATCGCCGCGGCCGATGTTCAAGGCCATGAGCGCAAGCAGCAAGGCATCCGTACCGGAGGAGGTCCCAACGCCCGCCGCGGCGCCGCTGTAGCGCGCCACCCGCTCCTCGAAGGCATGCACCTGGGGCCCCAAAATGAACTGTTGACTGCGGCACACCTGTTCGATGGCCGGCATCACTGCGGCGCTGATTTGCGCAAACTGCGCCTTAAGATCAAGTAATGGAACCGTAGGCATCGCCCCCTAGAATAACATCGGGGAGCCCGGTAAGGTCCGACACACCCCATCGGAATTTGACAATTGTAGAGACGGGTCACGTACATGAGGCTCGATTAACCGATAATGAAGAGCTTGATGCCCCCTACCTTAAGCCACGCGGATGAGCGATGACCCAGCCGGTCTTGTCGAAGAAGAGCGTTCTAATCGCGGTCTTGACCATCGTGCAGGCGGTGGTGCCGGCGATCATCACCGTCGCTTCCCTGTATGCCACCATCATCGCCTTCGGCGAGAAGTTCGACCGTTCCTCCGTGCCCACCGTGATCGTGGCGGTCCTCTCCCTCATTCTGGTGCAGCCGCCGCGCGAGGTGACGACGCAGCTGACTTCCGAGCGCTTGTCGGCGGTCGTCGATGTGATATTTCGCTGGCTGCTGCTGCTCGTGGTCTTGCTCGCCATCGGCTACCTCACCAAGTCCGTGCAGGTCTATCCGCGGCGCATATTCCTCACCTGGGCGGCGCTCACGCCGGTCGGCCTGATCGTCGGTACGCT
The DNA here is from genome assembly GCA_963801865.1 of uncultured Gammaproteobacteria bacterium. Lineage (GTDB taxonomy): Bacteria > Pseudomonadota > Gammaproteobacteria > Steroidobacterales > Steroidobacteraceae > Bog-1198. The sequence continues at coordinate 205,853 of CAWDGY010000007.1, forward strand.
CGCCATGCAAGAGATCATGCGGCGTTTATTGATGCACGCCTTCGAAAACCGCACCGCCATCTTCGCCGGCTACAACGGCAGCAGCCTGGAGCTCGCGCGCCGCTTGACGAACAACCCCGGGATGCGCATCGAGGTGGCGGGTTTTTTCGACGATCGCAGCAGCGATCGACTCGACATCGCCCCCGATGTTCGGTTGGTCGGTGCGCTCTCCGACCTCGGGGAGTACGTCAAGGAGCATCGCACGGACGTCATTTTCATCGCGTTGCCGATCCGACACGTCAAACGCGTCATGAATCTGCTCGATGACCTGCGCGACACGACCGCCTCGATCTACTACGTACCCGATATTTTCGTATTCGACTTGATCCAGGCGCGATCCGGAGAGATTCAAGGGATTCCCGTGGTCGCCATGTGCGAAACGCCCTTCTACGGCTACCGCGGCGTCGCCAAGCGGTTGACCGACGTCGGACTGTCGCTGTTGATCCTGCTGTTCCTGGCGCCGCTGCTCGTCGTCATCGCGGTGCTGGTCAAGCTCACCTCGGCGGGGCCGGTGATCTTCAAGCAGCGCCGCTACGGCTTGGATGGCTTGGAAATCGCGGTCTATAAATTTCGCACCATGCGGGTCACGGAGGATGGCGAACACATCCGGCAGGCCTCGAAGGCCGACAGCCGAGTGACGCCCATCGGCGGCATCTTGCGGCGCACCTCGCTCGACGAATTGCCGCAGCTCATCAACGTGCTGCAGGGGCGCATGAGCTTGGTCGGTCCGCGACCGCATGCGGTTGCGCACAATGAGGAATATCGCAAGCTCATCAAGGGCTACATGGTGCGCCACAAAGTGCTGCCCGGCATCACCGGACTCGCCCAAGTCAATGGGTGCCGCGGCGAAACCTCGCAGCTCGAACAGATGGAAGCGCGCGTCAATTTCGATCTCGACTATCTACGGCACTGGTCGCCGATGCTCGACATCAAGATCATCCTACTCACGATCGTGAAGGTGTTTCGCGACGACAAGGCCTATTGAGGACACGGGACGGCCGGCATCGCGACGCCGGTGGAGACGAATTCGTCGTGGAACACGTACTGGACCACGAGCGGCACCCGGGCAGCCTCGATGAGGGCGATGGGCCGTGCGGGACGAACGGTGAACGCACCGCGCGGCCGCCCCCATTCGATGGGGGCGATCTGCAGATCGTGAAAGTCCAATCGCTGAGCGAACAGCGGGTATTGGCACTTGTACAGCGCCTCCTTGGCCGAGAAGAGCAGCGTCGCTGCGGCAGCGCGGTCCTCGCGCGGCAGCGCATCGAGCCATGCCAGCTCCCGGGGCAAGCAGACGGCGGGCCAGAGGTTCTCCCCGACGCCGCCGGCCACTTCGGTATCGAGTCCGAGAGCGCCGAGGCGCGCGCGCTCGGCGACCGCCGCTGCACAAAATCCCCGTGTGTGCGTGATGCTGCCCGAGAGCGTATCGGGCCAGAGCGGCCGGCGGTCGGATGCCATGAGCAGCGGGAAATCCCGGATCCCGAACTCAGCCATCGCGCGCCTCGCACATTGGCGTCCGGCGGCGAACTCTTGCACGCGCTCGGGCACGGCGCGGCTCACGCAGGCCGCCTCCGAGGGCCAAAGCGATTCGACATCGCCCGGTTCGCGAAGCTCCGCCACGGCGACGCCCGGCGGAAACAGGTTGGTCAACGCCTTCGATAGATTGACGGGCAATTCGCGATACCTTAATGCAGTGCGGGGATACTTCGGCGCTCGGCGCAACATTAGGGCGTAATATAGCGGTTTGTCGCCCTGGCGCCGGTGTTTGTAGACGTACGTGAAAGCAATTCCCAGCAACCAGACACTGATCCTTTCGGGTGAGCGCCCCGATGATCCACGAATGGGCGCACTTCCGCGCGCGTTGCGCAACGCCGGCAGCGAGACGGTTCTCAAGCGCGTCACTCTCGTGGCGTCCCGCCCGGACGCCACGTTGCTTTATATTCAAGCCGATTACTCCTCGACGGCGGAGATCGCGCGGCGCGCCGAGTCGATGGACACTGCTGCCAGTAACACGGTCGTGGCCGCGGCGAAGACATCTGGGATGCCGGAGCACGTCGTCCCCGAGGCGCCCCACGGCAATGCATATCGTTCGAGCCGCGGCGTCGACCTGTATGCGAGCACGCAGCGCATGCGCACCGAGGCACCCCGGCCACAGATCGACGTTCGCGCGTAGCTCAGCCCCGCCGGGGCCGACCGCGATGAGCAAGGGGTCGGTGCTCAGTTGGGAATCAGCACAAAGCCGCGGTTGTCCTCATGATTCCAGTCGCCTTTGCCTACGATTTCGCCGCGGTTGTTGATGCCCGTCGCACTCTCCAGTTTCCATCCCGAACCCTCCGGAACGAGGGAATTCAAGTCTTGAAACCCCCGTGACTTTTCCCAGACGAACGCCCGGCTGGCATCGGAGAAGGGACCAAAGGATCCGACGATCACATCGCAATCATTGAGTGCGCGCGGATGACCCGGAGTCTTTGCAGCCGGCTTGAGACGCATCGAATTTCCCTCCGCATGAAATAAGGCGCCGGAAGGAGCCTCAATCAAGACGTGCCCGCGTGCGTTGATCGCGATTGCGGCACTGTATTCTTGCGGTGGCCCGATGCTCTGCAAGCCACGCGCTTTGGTCCATAGAAACGCGTGATACCGGCCGTTCTCGTCGTAGGCGTCGCCGACCACCTCGCCATTCCGGTTCGACCCCATGGCTGTCCCACCGCAACAGCTGTCGATCGGATGAAGCGTGTGATGCTGCCACACAACGGGCTGCGATCCCGTCATTCCGGGAACCAGCGACTCTCCCACTACATCGTCCGAATCGGCGATCTGGAACGCGCGTGTTTGCTCGCCACTCAAGCGCGTGAGTACGCCTGCAGCGAAAACAAATGACTCGTGCTTGCTAAAGGCACGGTCATAGGCAACCACGAGTACATGACCGCGATTGTTGATCGAGACAGCCTCGGAGTTGACGTACCCGGGGGGTAAGGGCAGTTCCTCGAGCCCACGGCCGGCGCTCCACAGCGCGGCACGATGCGTGACCGTCGTTCCGGCAACCTGACCCGAGTCGTTGATGGCCGCCGGGCTCAACGGCAGGTCCATCACCCGATAGCGTGCGGCCGTGCATGCGGGCGGTGCCGGTTGCGCCCCGACGGCCGGCGTGAGCAACCCCACGACCGCCGCGACACCCATCAGTGCATTTACCTTTGACATATTGATTGCACGAATGTGAAGGAGAGAGGAAATATCGATTTCATTTGTATGCCGAAAGCAAGGATATAGCAGGCTATCAGCACCCAAACTCAAAATTAAACGATTCCATCGAAACCGTCCGTTCGAACGGACGTAACCGTGAATGGTAACGAGGCCGCGGACCCCATGCCTGCATCGATCAGTTGCATCGTTCCCGTGTACAACGGCGCGCGTTTCCTCGCCGAGGCGCTCGAGAGCATCCTCGCCCAAACGTTGCGGCCCACCGAAATCATCGTGGTGGACGACGGCTCGACCGATGCCACGCCCGAGATCGGCCGTGCGTACGGCCAGCACGTCTTCTACGTCCGGCAGCCGCATGCAGGCCCGGCAAGCGCCCGCAATCTCGGCATCGGCTTCGCAACCGGCGACTTCTTATCATTTCTGGATGCCGATGATCTATGGCACGCCGACAAACTCGCACGTCAAATGCGCGCCCTCGAGACCAATCCGGCGGCGGGCTTTTGCATCACATATCTGCAAAATTTCCGAGTCGAGGAGCCGGTGCATCAGCGCGGGCAATTGCGCAGTCATAATTTTGCCAAGCCGATGCCGGGCAACGTGTGCCAATGCCTGCTGGCGCGGCGCGGCGTCTTCGATGCCGTCGGCCGCTTCGATGAGACCAAACACCGGGACAATGACCTGGACTGGTTCGCGCGCGCCAGACGCGCCGGCATCGCCAAGGAAACGCTGACGGAGACACTGGTGTATCGGCGGATCCACGGCGAGAACATGACCTACGGTGAGGGTTACGAGCGCGCTTGATGGCCGGCGCTCGATCCGGCTATCGCGACGCCATCCGGCCTCCGCCCTTGGTCGGCGAATTCCGATAGCGAAGCGCTTCGACGATCAATCCGAACGCGGGCGTGCTCTGCCGCCGGCTCGGGTAATAGAGGTGATAGCCGGAGAACGGCGCGCACCAGTCGGCTAGCACGCGCACGAGACGCCCTGCTTCGAGATCTGCCCGAACCATGTCTTCCGGAACGAACGCCATTCCCAACCCGCCCCTTGCCGCCCGCAGACTCATCGGCAACCCGTTAAACGCGAGTTGTCCGTCGACCCGCACCTTCACCTCGCGCCCAGCCTTCTCGAACTCCCACGCGTAGAGGCCGCCTGAGGTCGGCAGCCGCAAGTTGATGCACTGGTGATCGGCGAGATCCTGGGGCACACGCGGCGGGCGCCGCTTGGCGAAGTAAGACGGAGCCGCCACAGCCGCCATGCGCATGTCTGGGCCGATGCGCACGGCCACCATGTCCTTGGCTACCTGCTCGCCGAGTCGGACACCCGCATCGTAGCGTTCGGCGACGACATCGGTAAGTCCATAGTCGACGGTGATCTCAACCTTGACGTCCGGATATTCGGGCAGCAATCGCTGCAGAGCGGGCATCAGGAGCGTCTCCGCCGCGTGTTCGGCCGTCGTAATCCGAATCGAGCCCGAGGGTTTCTCGCGCAGCTCGCTCAGCGAGTCGAGCTCCGCATCGATCTCCTCGAAGGCAGGGCCGAGCGTATGGAGCAGCCGTTCGCCGGCGTCCGTCGGCGCGACGCTCCGCGTCGTACGGGCCAGCAGACGGAGCCCCAGCTGGGACTCGAGCCGCCGGATGGTATGGCTCAGCGAGGATTGTGTAATCCCAAGCTTTGCGGCCGCCCGCGTGAAGCTTCGCTCCTTTGCGACGGCGACGAAAGCTGCGAGATCGGCGAGTTGTTCGCGCTTCATTCATGCACCTGATTCATAGGTCCATTCATATTCTAGCGACTAGTCGGGAGAACCGCGACGTCCTACATTGAGGCGGTGATCCACATCAAGGCAGGCAAGCCATGCGGCAGGAGAACTCCATGCAGAAGCGGAACTTGGGAAAGAGCGGTCTGGAAGTGTCGGCCCTCGGCCTCGGCTGCATGAGCATGAGCTATGGCTATGGTCCGCCGGGCGACAAGCAGAAGATGATCGAGGTCATCCGCACGGCCGTGGCGCGCGGCATTACGTTTTTCGATACGGCAGAGGTCTACGGCCCCTTCACCAACGAAGAGCTCGTGGGCGAGGCACTCGCCCCGTTCCGTGGGCAGGTGACGATCGCCACCAAGTTCGGCTTCAAGATTGTCGACGGTAAACAGGCCGGCCTCGACAGCCGACCCGCCCACATCAAGGAGGTCGCGGACGCCTCGCTGAAGCGCCTCAAGGTCGAAGCGATCGACCTGTTCTACCAGCACCGGGTCGATCCTGAAGTGCCGATCGAGGATGTCGCAGGCACGGTGAAAGAACTCATCCGGACCGGCAAGGTCAAGCACTTCGGTCTGTCCGAAGCGGGGGTGCAGACGATTCGTCGTGCTCACGCCGTTCAGCCGGTCACGGCACTTCAGAGCGAATACTCGCTGTGGTGGAGGGAACCCGAAGCGGAGGTGCTGCCGACGCTGGAGGAACTCGGCATCGGCTTCGTCCCATTCAGCCCGCTCGGCAAGGGCTTTTTGACCGGCAAGATTGACGAGAACACGAAGTTCGACAGCACGGACTTCCGGAATGTCGTCCCGCGCTTCACGCCCGAGTCCCGCAAGGCGAACAAAGCCCTGGTCGATCTGCTGCAAACGATCGCGGCACGTAAGAAGGCGACGCCCGCTCAGATCGCGCTCGCATGGCTGCTCGCCCGCAAGCCATGGATCGTTCCGATCCCGGGCACCACGAAGCTCGAGCGCCTCGAGGAGAACATCGGCGCAGCGGCTCTTGAGCTGACCCCGCAGGATCTTCGCGAGATCGACGACGCCGCCTCGAAGATCCCCGTGCAAGGGGCTCGCTATCCCGAACACCTGAATCGCTTGGTCGGCCGCTGAGAAAGAGGATCAGACGCGACACGCCGGGAGGTCCCATGCCAGCGATCGACGATGCTCTCAAAAGCCGCCTTGCCAGAGATGGCGAAATTACGATTACGGTGACGGGCAGAAATTCAGGGCGCGCGGCAGCGCTGAGGCTGACTTCCAAGTCGTTCCGGTGACCGACCGTGCGCAGGTTTGCTCAATCATCGAGAAATTTCGCGAAAAGCATGGAGACGGCGGCGTGAAGCTTTATTCAAAGCCCGACGTTGCCGCGATCGCCGAGGCGCGCTGATCAAGAGATCGGCGCCGGAAACACCTAAAGATGAGCCACGCCAGCAAAGAGGCACCGCCATGGAACTGAAATGCGCCGGCTCGCAGCCTTCGCAGAAGGGACCTGCAAAGTACTTCACCGGGAACGTGCGACTCGATCCGCTCCACACCGCGCCGGCGCCGGCCCGTGTTTCGTGCGCGAGTGTCACCTTTGAGCCCGGTGCACGCACCGCGTGGCACACGCATCCGCTCGGTCAGACCTTGATCGTCACCGCCGGATGCGGTTGGACACAGTGCGAGGGCGAGCCGATCGTCGAAATCCGTGCGGGCGACGTGATCTGGTGCCCACCGAACCACAGACACTGGCATGGCGCGACACCGACCACGTCCATGACCCACATCGCCATCCAAGAGGCTCTCGACGGCAAGTTTGTCGAGTGGATGGAGCACGTCACCGACGAGCAATACCTCGCCGGCCCGAGCAGCACCCGATGACCGGTTAAGTTAAGCGGCGCTCGCGTCCCCGCATGATTTACATCATTGCAGTCGCTTTGGGTTTGGCCGCATGCGTGCAGGGTTTTCTCACCGAGATTACCGCGGGCAACATCGGTCACCTGAGGAACGGTCGTCCGCCGAATGCGAGGGCTGCACTCTTTCCGTCGATCCCGTTCATTCCCCTTCTCTTCGTCGGGGTAGCGTGGCTCCTTCGGCTTTTCATCTCGAAGCATGCGACGTGGATACTTCTGGCTTTATTCGTTACGGTCCGTCACCTCGGTTTTTCAGGCGGTGGTGCGAGGCAGATCGTGCACTCCACGCTGCCAGCCCAAATAAACAATTAGGGCGTGTACGCCCAAAGTGATCCCAAATAAAAGGAGGGGGGATTCCCGGGGGCGCCTGCTTGGTTTATGCCACCGAACATCCAAAGATGGCCCGCCGCATCGACCCACGAACTGCTGTTGATCTGTGCACCCGGCATATTGCTGGTCGATGCCAATCCCGACGTGCCAACGGTGCTGAAAGCGCCGCCGATATCCGAACCCTTGACCCACGTCCAAGTTCCTGCCGTCGGGTTGTATTTCCACTGGTCATTGAGGCCAATTTGCGGACCCCACCCGCCGTTCATCCCGAACTTTGTCCCGACCGAATCGAAGCCGTTGCCTGCGAACAGCCAGAAATCTCCGGCGCCGTCGGTCCAACAGTTCGCGCTGTAGCGCGCGCCGGGCATGTTGCTCGCCGACGGCGTGCCCTGCGTGCCGTAGATCCCCTTCGCGCCACCGATATTCGAGCCGCCGACCCAGGTCCACGTGCCGGCGGTGGGACTATATTTCCATAGGTCATTGAGCTCATTTTGATTGCCGTTCGAATCGTATCCTTCACCTCCGAATAGCCACAGGTTGCCGCTCGCGTCCGTCCAGGAGCACGCGCTATAGCGTGCGCCGGGACTATTACTGGCGGATGCGACGCCTTTAGTTCCATACGTGCCCGTCGAATTGGCAACGTTATTGGGGCCGCCGACCCAGGTCCAGGTCCCGTCAGCCGGCGTGAATTTCCACAGATCGCTGATGCTTTCGGTCGGCGAGAGCTGCAGCTGCCCACCGAACAGCCACAGATTGCCGCTCGCATCTCGCCAAGTTGCGGCCGCAATTCGCGCGCCCGGGATATTGCTTACAGACCCGACTCCCTTGATACCGTAAAGACCGACGGCGCCGGTTGTACTCGAGCCACCGACCCACGTCCAAAATCCCGAGCTTGGCGTGTACTCCCAAAGGTCGTTGAGCAAGCCGCCGGCTCCAGTCGAGTCGAGGCCTTCGCCACCGAACAGCCAAAAATTGCCTGCCGCGTCGCTCCAATGCGCGGCGGTATCGCGCCCGCTCGGGATGTTGCCGGCCACGGGCACGCCTTTCATGCCCCAGTTGCCTCCGGCCCCAGGGTTTTGATTGCCGCTCACCCATGTCCAGAGGCCGGTCGTGGGATCGTAAGTACCACAGATCGTTGTTGTCGCCTCCTTCGGCCACAGAGCCCCAGGTCGACCCGCCAAAGAGCCACAGGTGGCTCGCCTCATCAACCCACGTGGCGGCACTGTAGCGGACGGGGGGGCCACCAAGTCCTGCGATGCTCAGTGTGGCAGGTGGAGTAGCACTGACGAACCAGGTCCACGCGTTTGTGAGCGAGGGGTTATAGATTTGCGGGCAGGTAAGGGTGACGAAGACACTGGCAGAGGTCACCACCCCGGTGCCGTTACTGACTGTGCACGTCTGCGTCGGAGAGCTCGGTTGCGTCTTCACAGCGACCGCGTAGCTCGTACCACTCGGCAAATGGTTGGAAAACGTAGCGGCTGCGCCGTTCCCGCCGCTGGGGGCGCTAAAGACCAAGTCATCTCCGCCATTGAGCTGCACGACAAGCCCCGACCCGGATAGGCCGTTGGCGGTCACCCCAATCCCGTAGGTCAGCACGCAAGCCACCGTGACATTGGTGATGTCTGCGGAGCCGACCGTGCCCGAGCCGTTGCCGACGGTACAGTTCTGCAAGGGAGAGGTGGGCTGCGTGTTTACGGTCACGCTGTAATCGCTGCCGGAAGGTACGGGGGATGGGAATGTGACCGTGCCGTTTCCGATGACGTCCAATGCACTGCCGGAGTTGAGTTCCAGAACCAGACCGGAACCCATCAAGCCGGAGACGGTGGCACTCACGGAATGATCGGTTGCGCAATCCACCACGACATTGGTGATGTTGCTCGAGCCGATCGTGCCAGTGCCGTTGCCGACGGTGCAGACCTGGGCAGGCGAATTCGGCTGCGTCAACACAGTGACCTTGTAGGCGGCTCCTGCCGACAGCGCCGATGAGAACGTGGCAGGGCCGTTTGCGCTAATTGCAAGGTTGTCGGCGCCATTGAGCTGCAATACAAGACCGGAGCCCGTTAGCCCGGCAACGCTGACGGCGACCGTATAGGTCGTCAGCGCAGGCTTCCCGCCACCGCCACCACCACCCCCACCGCCCCCACATGCTGCAAGCCAGAGCATCGCAAACAACGTCAAGACCGCACGCATTGCTCGCGGGAAAAGAGTGTTAATAGCGACCGCTCCCTCGTTTTCTTTTTAGGTGGGCCAATTCGCCTGGTCCTTGATGTGAATTATACGCGCACACCGCGCTCCGCGATGGCGAGCGCGTCGGCACGGCTACGCGCGCGCCGAGGCACACAGGGACTTCCGCCCATGTCGGGTTCGAATTGGACATATCATGGCGAATGGACACTTGATGTTTGATGCGTTAGCATCTGATGCATGAGAACGACGCTCGACATTGCTGACGACGTGCTGCAGGCCGCCAGGGAGCGGGCCAAGCGGGAACGGAAGACCATCGGCGAGATGATCTCCGAGCTAGCTCGGCGCGCTCTGACGACTCCGCGAGAGCCGCTCTCCGTGAAGGAACCTAAGGCAGTCTACGGGCTCAAGCCGTTCGCGCGGCGCGGTGGTATCGTCACGAATGAGTTGATCGACAAGCTTCGTGACGAAGATGCGTACTAACCGCGCCCACCTGAGGCTGATCTCGCGCACCTCGGCCCGCCGCCCGCGGGCGTGAGATCGGTGGACTCTAACCGGTGCGCGCCTTATTAGATATCAATGTGCTGATCGCGTTGCTGGACTCTGATCATGCGTCCCACGATTCAGCGATCAATTGGTTCGCGAAGCATGCGAGGGAGGGTTGGGCATCATGTCCCATCACGCAAAACGGGTGTATCCGGATCATGTCGAATCCGAGCTACCCGAACCCATTACCAGTCCAAGCGGTCGTTGAGCGCCTAATCGAGGCCTGCGACGAAGATATCCATGAATTCTGGCCGGATGAAGTCAGTTTGTTGGATTCGGATGTCGTGGATTCGACGCGAATCCACGGACCGCGACAACTGACCGACATATACCTGCTTGCTCTCGCGGTTCAGCACGAAGGAAGGCTCGTTACTTTCGATTCCAGCATTGCGCTTGCCGCCGTGAGGAAAGCTACGACGCGAAAAGTGTTGATTCTGTAAGCAGCTTTTTTGCGTCGCCGCACATTGAGCGTCATCCCCGGAAGATCACCACGAACAGCGCCACGATCCCCAACCCCGCCATCAGGGCTGCGAGCATGCCTGCCGTTGAGCGTGGCATCTCTGGATACTGCGCCCGCAGCTCCTTCATCGCTCGACGGTGTTCAAGGGTGCCGAGCAGGATCGATAGTAGTCCGAGACTGATCATCGTCAATCCAAACCCTCGCGGTCCGATCAGCTGCGCGGTGCCATCTCTTCCTTGCAGTTCAATCTGAAAGAATTTGTACACGGTGAATCCAAACGTGATCAGCGAGGTTGCTGTCCTGATCCAAGCCAGTACCGCATTGTCTTGGGCGAGGCGCGTGCGCTGGTAAGCCAATTTCGTCGAGGTATCGATCTTTGCCGGGCTGTCTGTAGCCTGATCTGTCATTGGTACAGCCTCCTATCTCGGCGTTGGGTCCCACTACGCTTCCTGCCCCCCATCTTTGCACTGATGGTGCCAAGCCATCAAATTCCTACTGGCCGCCCTGCCGTTCGATTCCGCAAAAAGCGAAGCTGGGGCCATTTTCATTGCGGCGTGTAGCTGAATTTCTGACCGGCGACGGTCGCCGCATACATCGGGCCGCCCTTGGCGATGGTGAACACCGCCATCCCCTTCTGATAGCCGCCGCTCGCCGTGACGGCATCTTTCTTCCCGCCGCTCGCTCCGGCCGTGGCGCCCGTCGTCCCCGCGCTCGCGGAGGCGCCAGCCGTAATCGCTATGGCGCTCGCACTCGCATCGAACGCAAACGATCCTGACTCGAATTCATCGAGTGCACGCTTATCCTCGAAGAAAATCATTTGACTGTAGGCCTTGCCGCCCAATTGAAAGCCAAGCTCACTTGCGTTACCGTCGTGTCGCCGACCTGCTTGCCACGCACGTACACACGGCCGTCGCCGCGCGCACCGCCGACGATGAAGCCCGCCGCGCCCACCGTCGGAAAAACGGCGTACGCGTAGCTTCTGGAAAAGAATGAGGCGCTTTCACCCGCATTTCTAGTAGTTCCGATTCGAAGGTGCACCCTTCGTAGTCGGGGCCGAAGTTATCCTGCAAATCAATCGAATTGAGAGCTGAATGCAGACGGCAGTTGTTGTTTGTAGGGTGTTCCGAGATGTGCGAACTGGCGCGAAGATTCGTTAGCTACCACTCATCATCATGCTGACCATGGTGCTCGGGGCAATATGGGCGAACCAACGGCAGCGTCTGCGATCGGCTCTTGGGCAATCAAGGCGAAATTTGAATGAAGCCTTAGCGGTTTCCACCTGTCGTTGAGTCTTTTTTAAGGTTTGGCCTTGCTCGCTTCGCGAGCCTGGCGGGCGGCCGGGTCGAGGCAGTCGATTTGCTGGGCCGCCGGCACATGGGCGTTGTCGAGCCGGCACCGCAGCCGAGACGCAAAGCTCTTGATGTCCGCATCGAACTCCTTGAACTCCATGCGCTTGTCATTGTTTCCCCGCAGGGCAACGAACTCCGCCAGAACCTCATTCGAGGTACTGTCTGATAGCTGCCCCTGGATTGCCGCGCCCATGATGTCGTACTTCTCCATCATGTCCTGGAGTGCTTTGACGCCGGCATTGACGACGAAGCCGACGGGTGTATAGGCGAGCAGGCGGCGCTTCTTCTTCTTGAGGCTCAGGTCAGTCACCGCAATCTTCAAGTACAGCACGCTTGGCCCCGCAGCAGCCACGACGCCGTATCCGCCGGCCTTCATCGCGTCGCTGATATCGGTGCGCACGAGCGTTGCGACCGCTTCAAGATCCGTTGGCTTGGCGCCCTTATAGTCGGATGTGGCGCTGATCAGCACCTCGGGCTCGTCGACCATGATGGCACTGTACTTGGTTAGCCGTTCGAAGACGCCTGGCGCTACGTATAGGAGGTCAGTACCCGCGTTATTGGGTAACGGCGTCGCCTGCAGCTTACTGTAGTCACTAAGAAACGTTTGGTCGTATTCCTGAGCGCCCACAGCTACGCCCGTCAGGCCCCAGGCGAAAGCGGCGGTCACTGCAATCATTGTGATTCGATGTTTGCTCACAAAATGCTCCTTTCCTTATTGTTACCCATGCCGAGCGTCGCGACATCCCTGACCGAAACTCCACACAGAGACCACTTGGAGCCCCCCCTACGTTTCCCCCTAGTTCAGTACCGTATTGGACCTGATATCTACAGTCAATGGCAGCAGCCGCTTTGGGATCGATTTTGGGAGAATACCTGCCCAACTAGGGGCGTGCACGCGACCCGCGGTACGCGAAAAATGCTTGCCGCATCCACGGGCCCGCCAGCGCGGTGCGGGCGGCTTGGCCTTGGATGCCGGCTGAGGCGCGTCCGCAGCGAGCGCGACCCCGAAGCTGAGAGAAGCCGACCGGCTGTTCTGCTACTTTTTACAGCCTTGATTGTTCACGCCTTTAACGCAGGTCGTGCCGTTGGGACCCGTGGCGACGCCCACTCCATTCTTGGTCTTGGCTTGTCCACCCCGGCTCGTTCGAGTGGTTTTCACCCCGTTCTGATTCGTCTGGGAGACGACGGCATTGCCCGTATGCGGGTTATAAGCCGCCTTCGTACCGTTGCTGTTTTGCACGCTCGTCACCCCGTTGGGTGTCTTTTGCGCCGTCGTCACAGTGCCCTGATTCGGATTGACGGCAACGGCACTCTGCCCGTTGCTGCAAACGGTTTTCCCAACCGCGTTGGTGACGCAGTTGGCCGCAAAGACGTCCGAAGCACTCAGCATTAACAATATGACCGACAGAAACTTCATTCGTGTCTCCCGCGGGATTGCCCCTTTTTACGAACCGTGCGGCAAATTCTCCCGCACGCTTAGCCGCCCGAACATACGTACAAGGGGCAACGAACATACCCGGCAGAGCCAAAACGCCGCACGCGGCGGTCCGAAAGCGTTGATGTCTACGGCAATCCCTTATTGCAGGCAGCATGAGCAAAAAGCGATTGGTCTCAAAGCATGGCCACAGACGCGCCGAGACGCATCGGAGGCTCAATCGCAATTCCGATGCGCATCGCGAGCTGCGTCAGCTCTGCAACCGAGCTCACACCCATTTTGGACATCACCTGCTCGCGATGGGTTTTCACTGTCTTCACGCCGATGCCCATCTGCCAAGCGATCTGTTTGTTGAGCCGACCACGTATGACGTACTCCATCACCTGTCGCTCGCGGGGCGTGAGTGTGTCAGCACACTGTTGAATCTTCTTGAGGACCGCACGTTCGGCACGCTGCGCACCATCGCGCCGAAGCGCCTGCTCGACCGCCGCGATTAGTCGCACGTCGTCGATTGGTTTCATCAGAAAATCGATGGCTCCTTGCTTCATCGCCAGCACACTTTCCCGGATGTCATCTGTCCCAGACAAGAAGATGATAGGACGAGCATTCGGCGAGCCAACCAGCAAACGCTGCAGTTCAAGGCCGCCCAAGCCAGGCATGCACACATCCAACAGCAGACAGCCCGGAGTCGTGGCGTCCTGTTCCATCAGAAAGCTCTCCGCTGATGCGAACGAGCATACTTGATAACCAGCCGCCTCCAACAGATGCGAAAGCGCCATTCGAGTGCCGTGGTCATCGTCCACAATAAATATCGTGCGCGTCGCGCGATTCACCAACGTTGCATCCCTGTCTCGTCTGATCTTAGCGCTGATGCTAAACGCTCCTGAACGTGAGGCGGCATTGGGGAAAACACGTATACGGCCGCGACCGGATATTCGACCGGTGAGGTGCTCAGGAAGACCGCAGCGCGGCTTACTTCGGCGGAGTTCGTTGCGTAAAGTGGAAGCACTTTGAGCCGACCAAAAGAATCACTTCCCAATCAGTCGTTACAGGCCACTCTCGTCAGCATTCGGGTGTTCGCGGGATTTAGTCTTCCTCCGCTAACCAAGGGAACCCTGGAGAGGCTCGCCAGCATCAAGGCGAAGGCGTGGAGCACGATTACCCGAGGGCGAAACGCCCAAACAGGTCGCGCTAGGGGCTGCCGAACCATTTGTCGTAAAGCCGCTGATAAGAGCTGTCCTCACGAAGTGCGAGCAGCGCAATGTCGATCTTCTTGCGCAGCGGGCTGTCCAACTGCACCATGATGGCGACCGGCGCAACGTTGATTTCAGTACCGACAACCTTAACTTGTCCCTTTCCCTCGTGCGCCGCGTAGTAGTGCAGGATCGGCGCACCCGTCACCACGGCATCCGCTTTCTTGTCCAGTAGAGCTTTGAACACTTGATCGGTCGTCAGGAACTCCTGGACTTGCGCGTGATGTTCCCGAAGATAGTCGACCGCGGTGCTGTGCGCGACCGTGGCGACCTGCTTACCTGGTAAATCGTCCGGTCCCTCGATGGCGCCGCGAATCTGCTCGACGGTCAAGGTCGTCGTCAGCTGGGCCGTGTAGAACGCAACGAAGACCACGCCCGCGAACATCCAAAAAATTGACAGGATGCGCGCCAGCCATTGTCTCGGCATTACTTCCGCCTGTGTAGTCAGCGTCGATAGCGCCCAGTAGGCTGCCTCAAAGATCCCTGGAAAGTACTTCCGGCTCGAAATCGCATCGTCCTTCCGCCGTCGCTCGAGCAGCCAGACCGCGTGAGCCGGGATTAGCACCAGCAACAGGGCCATGCCGAGCCACGCTACGGTCGTTCGCGAAAATATGAGACGCAGCATGGCCCATAATGGGTTTTCGGTCCCCCCTGTCTCGTGGGTGTCCCTTACCATTATTTGCAGCCCCGCTTCCAATGTGGGATACGAAAAGTCAAACACCTCGTCACGTGCCGACGTGATGATCATGGCCAATGTGAGATCGGCCGTCTTGGATCGCATGGCCTCTTCCAGAGCGCTTACGTCAGGTTCGATCTGGTAGATGGTCTTTCGCTTCAGCCGCGCAGCGATCGCATTCCAGAGGTCGATAGTGAATCCGGTCAGCGAGCCGTTTTGTTCCATCACGAACGGTGGCACAACGAACACGGCCACACGAACCTCCGGGGCCTCACCTGTTGCCGAGACGGCCGCAGTAGCAGTGGGCTGCGCATGGGCAGTCACCGCGAGTGCAGTCCCGATAATGATGACCGCTAACATCGAGTGACCCTTCTTCATTGGACTCCCCTCGTTAATGCGTGCGAAGGCTTTTCGCGGCCCCCGCGCCGGCTCGCAGCCCTGTGAATCTTCGACTCCGAGCGCTGGCGATCTACCTTGAGAGGCGGGATCGCGGCGATTGCGTGGCCGCCCGGCTCGACTGCCGTTAAGGCCGTGTGATTTCCGAAAGCGTACGGCCCGTTCTACGTTGGAATAATGTCCAGCCCGAGTTTCTTCCCCGCCTTGCGGACGCGATCATCGAGGCTGAGGAGTGCCAAGCCCGCGATCGCTGTCCGGGCCACCAAAGCTGACGCGAGATGGATCGCATCCAGAGTTCGAACCGGTTCGCCGGGAAACGGTTGCCGGGCACGCTCTACAATCTCCGGCGCGACGCGTAGGGTCTGCCAGTGGGATGCCGCCGCCGTCAGGTGCGCGCGTCGATCCGCCGCCTCCGCCTCGGTCAGGTCACCAAGTGCCGCTGCGCGTAGTATTACGCGATCACACTCGATGAGGGTCAAGTCCGAGGCAACGATGATTTCCGCAGCGGCGAGCGATCGACGCACATCGGCCGCCGAGTGTTCATCGAGGAGCCACGCAAGCACCGCACTTGACTCCGCGTACAAGTTCACCGCAAGCCGCGCTCTTCGTCGAGTAGCTCGGCGGCGCTGCGCTGGCCGCGACGTATGCGCGGCAGCGCTACGTACAAACTGGCATCGCCCGGAGAGCCTAGAGTCAGGAGCCCTCGCCTCGCGAGTCCCAGCAGGCCCGCCGGCACAGAGTCATCGATTAGGCCGCGCCCTTGCGGTGGTGAGAACTCGGCAATCACTTCTCCGCGATCCGTCACCAGCACACTCTCGCCCGAGCGCACTTGACGAAGATATTCGCTCAATCGGTTTTTCAGCTCGCGGACGCCTACTGTCTTCATGCGAAAAATGTAGCCTCATGAGGCTACAATGTCAATTCCATACCCGAATGTTGTAACTTATTGATTTAATAGCGTCCCCGCGGGGATTCGTTTTATCGGGCGGCGGCAAAACCGCATTTGAATCGTGGACGGCGGACGTGGGCGAAGATCAGTCAAATCCCGCCGATTGATGTCACCAAAGGCGGAAGGT
This sequence comes from uncultured Gammaproteobacteria bacterium, assembly GCA_963801865.1. GTDB lineage: Bacteria > Pseudomonadota > Gammaproteobacteria > Steroidobacterales > Steroidobacteraceae > Bog-1198. Next base: position 222,430 of record CAWDGY010000007.1, read on the forward strand.
GCCGCCTTTAGTCGTCACCCCGTTACTGATCGCGATCACACGGCGGTGATGCCGCCTTGAGTGTAAACCTGCTCGGCTTTTCAGCAACTGGCCGGATGACTCTCGATGTCACACCTGCCGAAATCGGCTCCTTTGTAGAGAAGCGACTCGGCAGAAGAGCGTGCGAGCGCGTACGAGAAGCAATCGCCAAAGTTGAGACCGGCAGGGTGGCGTCCCTTGCCGAATTCGCGAAAAGCCTGCCGGGCAAGATGGGCCTGCTCCACATCGACGGCGACGAGTTCGAGTTGGGCTTTGGCGATGAAAAGATCGAGATCGCGTATGCCGTCGGCTCCATAGCGTGACTCGACGATTATCGAGCTCTCGACGAAAGACGCCGCTGACAGTAGGCGGGTCTCGGCTGCTTCGATCGCCTCGTTGAATGCGCGGCGCTCGGTCTCATTTTGGAGAATGGCCAGCAGAGCCGAGGTATCGATCACCATCAGCGTGGAATTCCACACTCATCGTAGCCAAGGATCTCATCGGCGCTGCGCGAGTCCTGCACTGGAAGAGCCGCGCAGTGCATGGCGATACTATCCAATTCGTCGGCGAGTCTGCGCTTTGCGCGGGCCCGACGAACGCGATCGATACGCTCGCGAAGAGCTTGAGTAACTGCCTCGGTTTTGGTCTCCCCGGTGAGCTTTGCCAGCGCGCCAGCAAGCTCTTCCGCCTGTTTACTTCGGATGTTGAGAGGCATCGAATCACCACGTGTAGATATCAAGCTACACGCTACTACAGTAAGCGGAGCGGGGTCAACGAAAAGGTTCGAATCGGGGTTCGGGTGCGGCCGCAAACGATCCATTTCGAAGGAGGCCGTACCCCTCCCGCGCGTCGAGACTTACCCGAAACTTACCCGACCGGTTCTATTGCCACGCAGCACGATCGTAAGTCTTTGAGTTTAATGGCGTCCCCACGGGGATTCGAACCCCGGTTACATCCGTGAAAGGGATGTGTCCTAGGCCTCTAGACGATGGGGACGCAGGCCTGAAAAATCGATCTCGCCAACATAAATCTGGTGGAGCCAGGCGGGATCGAACCGCCGACCTCTTGCATGCCATGCAAGCGCTCTCCCAGCTGAGCTATGGCCCCTACTCGTAAGATACTGTATTCTAAGGCAAAATTGAATCTGATATCGCCGAATTCGTACCGAAAAAGGCGCACCAGTCCATCCAAGAGGTCGAGAGAATATCAGGAACTTCGGTACTTGTTTCGTCAATATATTCGCTCCACGACTCTGCGCACAAGTATCTGTAATTTCGATATTAATTTCGGCATACCGCGCGCGCCGAGCGGGTGCATAAGCAGCCCGACCCGCCGGGGAGCCGCCCGGAGGTTGCAGGAAAATGGGACCACAACGGGACCACGAGATTCGTGGGTCGGGCGCCGTCACCGGTGCGCAGATTTAGGTTACAACCAAGTTCCTACGCTCGCTGGTACTTGACCGTTGGAATGGCCGCAATCTGGGGCGCCCTCGCACTGTGGTACCAAGTGCCAGGCGGACACGCGCTTCAGGCACTCGGCATGTGGCAGCTACTCCGGCCGTCGAACGATCGCATCTAGGCGGATGACGCCGCTCAGATGATGACGGGAACGCTCGACGAGCGGATCGACATAATCACTTACCGTTTGCGAACGGCGTCGTATTCCTTCCGGCTCGTCAAGGGCCGCTTTGCAGTTTCCCGCAACTCTGAAGCTCCAATTCTGTGAACGATATCGCAAGTTGATCATTTGCAGGGATTCCGTCAGCTTCACGCAAGTTTGCTTCTCTAGGATTCCACCCCATGAACGGGATGGCCTACAAGCGCAGAACCTGCGGCTTCACGATGACCGAACTCATCATCGTCATGTCGCTGGTTGCAATCCTCACCGCCATTGCCGTGCCCTCGTTCAAGTATGTGACGACATCCAACCGCATCGCGAGCGAGCTCAACGGCTTTCTCGGCGATTTGCAATATGCGCGCAGCGAGGCAGTCAAAGAAGGTCTTCCCATCACCGTGTGCTCCTCGACCGACGGCACCACGTGCAACGCGGGCGCGGTCTGGCAAAGCGGCTGGATCGTATTCTTGGATTCAAACAGCAATCAAACCGTGGACGCCGGCGAGACCGTGCTGCGGGTGCAAAACGCATTCAGCTCCGCCGATACGTTCCTACCCGACAATGGCGCGTTCAGCGCGATCACCTTCAATCGCGAAGGCTATGCCTCGACCAACGCCGCCGTGATCGTGACGCTCCTGTTGCACGACTCGACGAATGCCGCGCAATGGACGCGCTGCCTCGCCATTTCACCGGTGGGCATGCTCACGACGCAAAAGGCCACCGTGGGTAACTGCATATGAACAAGCGCACCCTGCGGCCGATGCGGCGCTGCCGGGGCTTTAGTCTCGTCGAGGTCATGGTCGCGCTGGTGGTCTGCGCGATTGGGCTGCTGGGTCTCGCGAAGATGGAATCGCTCGCGGTGTCGAGCACCAGCGTCGCCAGCGCGCGCTCGCTCGCCGCGATCCAAGCCTCGAGTCTCGCCGCCGCCATGCATGCCAATCACGGCTATTGGGCCGCCGGCTTGGCCCCCGCCTCGACCACCGTCACGGTGATCGGCGGAACGACCACCATATCGGATCCCGGGCTCGCCTCGGCGGCCAGCTGCCTGGTCCCGGGCGCCGCCAGTTGCACCGCACCCCTCATGGCCGCCTACGACGTGCAGGAGTGGGCCGCGGCACTGCAGGCGCTGTTGCCGGGGTCTTTGGGGACGATTACCTGCACCACCGTCACCGCCACACCCGTGACCTGCACCATTCAGATCCAGTGGACCGAGCGCGCCGTCGCCGCGAACGCTCAGCAAACGAACATCAATGCGCTGCAGGCGCCCACTTACGTGTTGTACGTGCAGCCATGATATGGCCTTCCTCATATTCGGCGTCGGCGGAGGCGCGCGTAGATCGCGGCTTCACGTTGGTCGAGATGTTGATCGCGATTCTCATTGCGCTCTTCCTGGTTGGCGGCCTGCTCACCCTGGTGCAGGCGATGAAACGCACATCGGGAGTCCAAACTGGACTCTCGCAACTCCAGGACAATGAGCGGGTAGCGATGACATTGATCGCGGACGTGATCGAATCCGCGGGATACTATCCCAATCCGACGGTCAACACGGCCGCCAGCTCATTTCCCATCGCGGCCCCATTCACGATTGCCGGCCAGTCCCTGGTGGGCACGGGCAGCTGGTCGGACCCCGCGCCCGGCAACAGCATCACGGTGCGCTACTCCACCGCCGGAACCGCGGCCGGCGACAATACGATCAATTGCACCGGAAATGCCAGCGTCGCTGCAACCAGCTTCACCAACACGTTCAGTGTGGATCCCGCCACCGGCAGCTTGATCTGCGTCTTGAACGGCGGTGCACCGGTGTCCTTGGTGGGCGGCGTGTCCGACTTGCAGATTTATTACGGTGTTCAAACGAACCCCGGGGTCAGCAATAACTCGGCGGATACCTATTTGGATGCCACTGCGGTGACAGCCGGAAACTACTGGAGCCAGGTAGTCTCGGTGAAGGTCACCCTGACATTCGCGAATCCGCTGTACGGGACCCTCGCCGGCCAGTCGTTGAACGTACCGCAGACGATCCCCTTCACCCGCGTCATCGACGTCATGAATAAAACGGGCGTGTCGACATGATTCTTTCGACTTCTCATCGCAAGGCGCGGCAGGGCGGCATGGTGCTGATCACCGCTCTGTTGCTGCTGATCGTGGTCACCATCTTGGCCGTTGGCATGTTCCGTAGTTTCGGATTGGACGAGAAGATCGCGGGCAATATGCGCGAAAAACACCGCGCGCTCAACGCAGCGGAAACTGCCGAGCAGTACGCGGAGTGGTGGTTGTCGAGCGGCAACGGCAGCAACGGGATCAACTGCACCACGATGCTCGCCGCCAACATAGGTCAAGTGTGCTCGAACGTGATGACGAACGCCGCGACCCTGCCGCTGCCGTGGACCGTGGGCGTGAGCTATGCGCCGGGCGCGCCCACCGCCATGAACGTCACGACCGCGGGCGGTTCAGACAGTTACTACTTCACGCCTACTTTCTACATTTCCTATCTCGGGCTCTCGCCCAGCGGGCTCGGCGCCGTGTATCAGATCGACGCGGCAGGATATGGCGGAAGCCCGGATACCGCGGCGGTCATCGAAAGTACCTACCTCGTTCAGACAAGTGTCAAGGATTTGGGAGGCTTGTAATGCATATCAAGTCAATCGTGACGGCGCTGCTGCTCATGGCGGGATTCGTTCCTCTACCGGCCCCGGCGCAAACGTACACGGAGAACTTCACCGGCACTGCCACCACCAATTCGTGGACCTTCGTCACCGGCGCCTGCCTCACGGCGGGTACCCCATCGACGACCTCGGCCGCCAATCCCGCCTGTGTTGGATTGCCCTACTACGGCGGCACTCCGTTGTTTCCCTCGCAGTTCGGCGGCGACACCGGCACGCTTCCGGACACCGCCGCGGGCGGCGGGGGTGCCCTGCGATTCACGGATTGGTATGCGCAAACCGGTGCGATTCTGTCCAACTTCTCCTTTGCCTTGACCGGTGCAGGCGCGCAAGGTCTGCAGGTCTCCTTCACCACTGTCACCTATGAGGGCGACTCCGGCGGGGGCGGCGGCGACGGCGCCGACGGCATGAGCTTCTTTTTGCAGGACGCCACCTATCCGGCGGATGTCGGCGCGTTCGGCGGCAGTTTGGCCTATACCTGCTCGAACGTGAACTTCAACGGCACCCTGCGCGGCAGTGGAATTCCGCGCGGCTACGACGGCCTGCAGGGCGGCTTTGTCGGGCTCGGCATCGACGAGTTCGGCAATTTCTTGAATCAGGGCGACAACACCGCGACTGGTTATGGCTATGTGCCCATGCGCATCGGCATGCGCGGCCCCGGCAACACCACCTGGAATTGGTTGAGCACGAACTATCCGGTCTATTATCCGTCGACGCTCACCAATTGGCAGGGAGCGCAGGCCGTCCAGAAAACCTGCCGCACGGGCCACGTGTGGGACTACAGCAACCCGGCTAGCCCCGTGGATACGGGCATCGCGTTGAACGATTATGCAGTCATCCCGGGCGCTTATTCGATCTTGCCGGCCACCCACCAACTCGCCAACGAGGCGGCGACCACCCGCGCTCAAGCGGTACCGATTACCTACAATCTGAAAGTCACTCCGAGCGGACTCTTGAGCCTCTCGTACAGCTACAACGGCGGCGCTCTGCAGAACGTGATCACCTCCCAGGACATCACGGCGGGGGGCACGTTGCCCATACCGAGCAACGTTCGCTTCGGGTTTGCCGGGTCGACCGGCGGCAGCCGGAACATTCATGAGATTATGTGCTTTCAGGCGACGCCCGCGAACGTGTCGCAGAGCTCCGCCGGCCTCAACCAGAAGCAGACGGCGAAAGTGCAGATCGGTACGCAGGTCTATTTCGCGTACTACAACCCAACCACACTGGCCGGCTCGTTGACGTCGCAGTATCTGGGTCAACCCGTAGGCGATCCCAATCCAAACGACCTCGTCATCAGTTCCGCCATCAACTGGGATGGTTCGTGCGTCCTCACCGGTCTCGCAGCCGGCCAAACGTGCGACACGACGGGCCCGACCGGACCGATAGCCGCGGAGGGGCCCGCCAGCCGCGTCATACTCAGCTGGAATGGCGCGAGCGGCATTCCTTTCGAATGGGCGAGCCTCACGGCAGCTCAACAAGCATTGCTCGACAGCGGCGATGCGACCAACCCGACACCGCCACCCTTCAATTACTCGCGGCTCGATTATTTTCGCGGCGATCGCAGCAATGAGCAGACGCCGACCTCCAGCACCACGTTCGTCGGCACCTTCCGCGACCGTGCCAGTGTGCTCGGCGACATCATCGATTCGAGCCCGACGTGGGTCGGGCCGCCGAACGCTCCATACCCGGATGTCTGGGTAGACAAGTACAACGCCACCGGCGACCCACTCGCGGAGAACTCCGGTCAGACGTATACGAATTTTGCATCGGGCACCGGCATGCAAAATCGCACCAACGTCGTCTATGCGGGCGCCAACGATGGCTTCCTGCACGGCTTTCGATCGGGCTATTTCAGTGCGCCCAACACCTATCAGCCGGCGATGAACGACGGCTACGAGGTCATGGCCTACATGCCCGGGTACATCGTCAACGGCATTCAAAATGCGACCAAGCCCGACCTCAACTATTCTGATCCCCAATACGGCCATAAATACGACGTCGATGCGCCGCCGGGAACCGGCGATCTGTTCTACGGCGGCCAGTGGCACACCTGGTTGATCGGCGGTCTCGGACCGGGGGGCAACGCGATTTACGCCCTCGATATCACCAATCCAGGCATGGCCGGCGCTAACAATTATTCCGAGTCCAATGCGGCGAGCACCGTGATCGGCGAGTGGAGCATCCAAGGCGGGATCACCAATTTGAGCTGCATGAATGACTCCGGTCCCACCAATCCTTGTGGCAACAATTTGGGCAGGACCTACGGCGTGCCGCAAATTCGGCGCTTCCACAATGGAAGCTGGGGCGCGGTATTCGGCAATGGCTCCGCCAGCATGAATGGCGACGCGGGCATCTACGTGATGCTCGTCAATCCGACGAACGGCGGCATTACGTTTTACTACCTGAGCACCTTTACCGGCTCGACTACTACCCCCAACGGAATTTTCTACGCGACGCCCGCGGACCTCGACGGTGATCACATCACCGACTACGTATATGCCGGAGACCTGCTCGGCAATATCTGGCGCTTCGATTTGACCAGCACCAATCCGGGCAATTGGGGAGTCACTAACGCCGCGGGAACCTCGACGACCGCCAACGGGGGCTCGGCGACGCCGTTGTACACCACGCCGACGGGGCAGCCGATCACGACCAAGGTGGTTGTCGCCTCCGTCGCCGGTACGATGAACCCGCGGGTGCTGGTCGAGTTCGGCACCGGCTGGCAAACCCCCATGACCAACTTCTCGGCGAGTACTTACTCGACCTCGCAGCAAAGTCTTTTTGGCATCTGGGACTGGAATCTCAATGGGTGGAACGCGAACTCAGCCGTGCAGTATACGAGCCTGCCGGGCGGCGGCATCGGGGCGCCGGCAACGCTTTCAGGCACGGGAAGCCTGGTGCAGCAGGTCATTTCCGGCCCCTACGCCGCAACCGTGGCCGGCACGGGCAGCGATTACCGCACCTTGACCAGTTATCCCGTCTGTTACGCGGATACGACGGGGTGCAACCAGTTCGGCTGGTTCATCAACCTCGTCTCGGGCAACGCGTACGCACCGGATCCCGCCAACCCGCAAACCGGGAACCCGCAATACGCGAACACGCCGGTCGTGTGGGAGCAAGTGATTTTCAACCCCACGCTCGCGGCCGGAGCATTCATCATCAATACGACGATTCCCCCAGCCAACGCCGCGACCATGTGCTACTCCGCCGGCGCTTCGGGCTGGACCATGGCGGTAAACCCCGCGACCGGCGGCGCCTTCACGAATTCCTTCTTCGGCACCCCGGCGCACAACTTCCTCAACGTCACGCAGGCCAATGTGAACGGCACCACTTCGACGCCGGTCAGCGGTATTGCCTTGGGCGGCACCGGCAGCGCATCCATCGTCGTGGGGGGAACGCAAAGTTACCTCGTCACTCAAACCGTGTCCGGCGTCGGTGCCCTGGTGTCGGTCAATCCGCCCGGGGGCACCAAGGGTAGCCGGCTTACCTGGATCGAGCGGCGCTAGCGGAGAAGAACCTTGAGCCCGAAACCACAAAACCCGACTCTTGGATCGCCAGCACGGACTTGCAGAGTGCAGGGCTTCTCGCTCATCGAGCTGGTCATCGCCATGGTCGTCGGCGCGATCTTGGTGAGCATCGCGATCCCCTCGTATACCAACTACGTGCTCAGAGCGCACCGTACGGAGGCCAAGACCGCGCTGCTAGACCTTGCGAGCATGGAAGAGCGCTACTTCAGCACACAAAATGTATACAGCACGACGACGACCGATTTGGGCTACGCCGGGGCGTGGCCGATTACGGTGGGCAACGCGTACTACCAAGTGCAGGCGCCTGTAGTGGTTGCCGCTGTGGCACCGACGGCGCTATCCCCCGGAGGCACACCCAGTGCGTTCAGCATCACGGCAGTGCCTATCGGTACTCAAGTGAACGACGCCGCCTGCGCGAGCTTCACCATCACTTCGGCCGGGGCTAAGACAGCCACGGGGACCGACCCGACTCCGAACGTCACGTGCTGGAATTGACCCTGGGCCGCAAAGCTGTCGAATTGCTCCGAGATCTGAAGGGCCGATCGCGATTCCATACGCCGTGACGCGGAAGTAAATCATATGCCGCGCAACGTTGCGGCAACGGTACCCGTGGCGAATATGGTCACAGGCTGGAGCCGATTTCGGCGATTCGGCCAACGCCCGGAAAGCGGTCGTCGCGATGCCTGCTTCGACCACCGCGGGGACGACACTCGCCGACTTCCCGACCATGGCTTGATTGAACAGACTAGCCTCGGCCGGATGCTCTGAGAAGTAGGCCACCAGACCGGCCATATCAGTCGCCGGTTTGCCGGTCCTCGCCGGGTGGGCCAGATCCGTAAAGCCGCGCCAAATGACGGGCATCCCAATCATTCGCGCGAACGACCGGAGCGACTGCGGATGGTCGCTGCGAAGCAGCCTCGAGGCCGGAGTATGCACGTAGCCTTCGGGTTTGGAGGCAAATACACCGTGTGCGGCGACCAAGCGCAGCATGCGGCCCAGGGCGTCGGCGTTGAGCCCTGTAGCGCTCGCCAGTTCCGCAGCGGACGATGCCCGATTGTCCAGAGCGTCCGCGACGCCGAACTCGGCGATGACATGCATGCAACGGGCGAGCGTGTGAGTGTTGATAAGCCCCCAGACCATCTCGGCTGGCTGCAATTCCTCCATAGCCACTCTCCAGGTTGCCGATTCCAATCGAAACTACTCTCCTGCCCTCTTAGGAGACTGGTGCGCGGGCGACCATCTCGTTCGGTGCAACCAGTCCGCGCTCAATATTCGATCGGTGATTCGCCATCTTCTCGGCAGCGCCCAAGCCCATCGTTACCTGAACACCGAGAGGGGGCAATCCAGTCGAACATGGCTTCGCTGCCGTCTGCTGATTGAAGGACGCGAGTGCGTCTTCTCGGCAGCTTCGCTCCCAGATCACCTCGAATCCGCTCTCGGTCAGCAGGCGTATATAGGTTGCGCGCGTCTCAACAAAGCTAGTGTGCGGAACTGAAGCCCACGGCACGGGGAAGGTGAGATCGCCATCGGCCTCGCGCATCTGATCATAGATGCCGAAAAGTCCGCCTGGTTTCAGCACACGCCGCACTTCGGCGAACAGCCGGGCTTTCTCGGCGATATTCATGCCGACATGCAGCAAGGTGGCGACGTCGAAAGTCGCGGCTGAGAATGGCATCGATAGGGCGCTGCCCTGTTCGAAGCTGACTTGGCCCTCCATCCCGAGCCGGCGGGTTAGGGCTCGCGACACGACGATAAATTCCTCCGTAAGATCGATGCCCGTCACGCGACAGCCATGATGCCGGGCGAAGTAACGCGCGGGTCCGCCAATACCTGACCCGATTTCGAGGAGATGGATGCCGGGCCGCAGCTTGAGTCTAGGCGCGAAAGCCGCGGTCGCTGCCCGCCCACCGTGGTGAAACTCATCCACGGGCGCAAGATCATCAGGATCAAGCCGATCGGGATCTTTCCCCGTTTCACGAAGCGCGGTGAGAATCCTCTGTTCGAGGGTGCCCTGAGTGTAGTGCTCTGCAACATGCGTTTCGATACTCATGATGCTTACCCCCTCCCTCTCGGTCTCGACCTATCTATCGTATCGCTACTGGTTCCAAGCCGAAAGACGCGTGGCGAACACCGAGACACCAACTTAGAGCCTGCGAATGCCCGACCGCTGAACCAGAAGATCTTCGGGGACGTCCTGTCCGAAAGCTCGATCGCCTCTTCGCACGTTGGCAAGGAAGTTGAGCGTGCCTCTTCGAAGAAACGGCCGATCACTGCGCTGCGAACTGACGTTGCGCTACTGACAGAACTCGGTTGTTTCAACTATCTTTGGGTCGACGGCAATAGACTTTGCCAGTTTGCCGATTGATTGCATATATGCAATCATCGACCCTATGAATATTGTGGTCGACACGGATGTATGGGTGGCCGGTGTTCGCGGCGCAGGCCATGCAAACCGTGTATTGCACCTTTGCCTGGAAGGACGCTTTAAGCCTCTCATGGGGGCGGCTCTGCTTGCCGAATACGAGGATGTGTTGGGTCGCGAATCGATTTGGCGCGGATCACGGTTAACGGCTGTCGAGCGTGAAACTTTCCTGGATATATTTCTGTCGATCTGCCAGTGGACACGAATCTATTACGCTTGGCGGCCTAATCTCGGCGATGAGGCGGACAATCACCTCATGGAATTGGCGGTCGCTGGGCAAGCCGACTATCTCGTCACGCGTAACGTTCGCGATTTGCGGGGTGGGGAGTTGAAGTTTCCACGTATTTCGGTGGTGACCCCAGCACAATTGCTGAAGGAGCAAGAATGAGCGCTTTGATCATACGGCTTCCGGAAGAGAAGAGGACGCGCCTGAAACTGGTTGCGAAGTCACGCAAGGTGAGCGTTACCAAGCTCATTGAAGAGATGGCCACCATTCTATTGGCAGATTTCGATGCCGAAACACGCTTCGAGTTGCGTGCGGCGCGGGGGCGTGGACGGGTCGCCCACGGTCTGGCACTGCTCGACAAAGCAGCGGGGAAACGCGCCCGGTCGAAGCGCGATCGAAGGGAGAAGAAGTAACGGGACATGATCGCACGCGCTCAAGACGTCTGATCGAACGCATGCGCCACGCGCTCGCGGTGCGGCATCTCAAGGATGAGGGCGACGGATTTGGGCTCGGAATTGCCGATTTTCTGGTGCGCGGCCGGATCAGCTGCGACACTGAGGAGGACGAGCGCGTACCGCGCCTCGTGATCGACGGCCGCGAAGTGTCGTGGAGACAGTTCAGGCGAATGCTGATGACGTTCGAGGACCGGCAGTTCCGGCTCGAGATCCGCGACCGGAGTGAGGAGATCTGAGGAGCGATGAAACGGCGGCGAGACCGGTTCCGGGTGGCGGGCGATGCACAGCTCGCTCTCGCCTGGTATACCCGCGAGACCTGGGCGCGCCTGCGCGAGGTCGCCGACGACGCTCAAGCGCTCGATGGCACCTTTGAGGAGTGGGAGCGCGGAGCTCTCGCCGCGATCGATGACCTTGAATCCGTCGGCCAGTGTGTCCGCAAAGTGCCGATCGACATTGACGGCCTTGTCAGCTGGTGTCGGGAGCGGCACCGCCGAATCGACAGCGCTGCGCGCGCCGAGTACGTCACGTACGTAAGCGGCAGATTGCGACAACCTGGAACGGATTGAGGGACGCGAAACGCTCAGCGAGAGAAGAAATCCGATCCTTGGAAGAATGGGACCACCGATGGGACCACCACGACCCGATGTGAGTGCGTATAGCGTTGAATCAACAAGGGTATTTAGCGTGGAGTCGGTATGCATGCCATGCAAGCGCTCTCCCAGCTGAGCTATGGCCCCTACTCATAAGATACTGAATTCTAAAGCGAAATTTAACCAAATTTCGCCTAACTGACACCGAAAAATGCAAACCCGTCCTTACAAGAGGTCGCGAGAATATCAGGAACTCCTGCAGTCGTCTCGACGGAATATTTACTCGGCGATTCTGGGCATAGCTATCGGTAATCACCGTCTTAATTCGTCCGGAGCGCCACTCGCAAAACAGCGGAGCAAGCAGCCCGGCGGGCCTGCACCGCTTGCGACATCGCGGGCGAATGGGACCACCATGGGGCCACCGTGATCCCCTTGTCGGAAATGCGTTATTCGAAGTTTGGTTGCGGCACAGAAGACCTGATTAGCCGATCTGGCCCGCGCAGCATTCACATAAACTGGGACTTCATTGCTCGAGAACAAGCGCTGCCAGGTTCTTCAAGCATTTGTTCCATGAGCGATGGAACAACGCCTGCAGGTCGGTGATTATCGCCTCGCTCGGGCGTTTGTCAGTTCTGATGTTCGAATACGAGCGAATTGCGATCGTTGTCGACCCATGCACCCCCGTGAAATACCAGTGATAGAACGCAACGAGATCACGTACCTCAGTCCCGTACTCCACTGACATCGATTTCGCGTCGCTGGCCGTAAGTTTGACCACAATCTCGGATTCGTTTGTGACCTTTAATTGCTCTTGGAAATAGAACAACGATGGGTCTTCCAAGCCCGCTCCATATAGCGGACTCGCCTTGAGTACTTGTCCTTCTTGCAAGCCAACGCCATCGTAGGGCGGACCGGAAATCCAGTCCCAATGATAGTCCGTGTACCATCTGTTCATATCCAAAAATACAGGCCACACGGCTCGCACGGGAGCCGGAATCGTGGTCTCTGTGTAGATGTATTCCGCAAGCTCATATGAATCAGTCATGTGGGCTGCTCCGCTGAGTGAATGAAGGGAATGGTCAGCAACGCGGTCAATATCGTTGCTCCCACCGCGAGAGCGAGCGATCCTATCAACCCGTCGTGCTCGAGGACATATCCCATCGCGCTCGCCCCGAGCGCTGATCCGAACGTTGCCAGAGGTATGGCGGCCGGCACGAGCAGGTTATTGGCCTCGATGAGAGCGGAGTAGAGATAGCAGTTCAGAAAAATCCAACCGATCTGAAGCAGGGCGATATAGAGAAGGAACATCGCCGCCGATCGGGATCCGAACATCATGCCGAATAGCGTGCCAATCATAAGGAGAATCGCGGCAGCTATGGGAAGCTTCAATCCGATGCGATCATTAAGGAGGTAGGCGCCCACGGAACCCAGTGCACTGAACAGCACCGACACGCCGATCGCATGCAGAGTCTGTTCCGCGTTCAGATGCGCCGCCCGATGACCGATCTCACCCAAAAAGGTGTACACGCCCGTCTGCACCACGATGAAAGGGAAAAAAGAGAAGAGCACGACATAACCGCGAAGTGACTCATGATTGTGACCAGGTTCGGTTACTGATTCCGTGCTGCCGGCGGGCCAACCCGGCGGGAGCACCGTCACAAAAGGCACGAGAAGCGCGAAAAGCACCGTCATCAGCACGAATAAACCCGAGCCACCCAGGAGTTCGAACACCGATGTCGTAAAAAATATGAAGATTGCCTCAATGCCGATCTGGATGAACGTGGTGATCGCAATTATTCGGCCTGGCGACTTCGCATTAGCGAGCATCGCCGAGTACACCGCGCATAGGCATCCGCCCGACAGCCCGACAACCCCGCGGGCCAGGCACACGATGGCGAAGTCGTGCCACAGTATGCAGGTGAGATTAGCTGCAACGGCAGGAAGCAGCGCACCCAGAGCCACTTGTCGCCAGTTCCAGCGACGCTGCCAGTAGAGTCCCGACAGAGAACCCACGGCGAGCCCCGCGAGTTCGGTCGCGGCAAGCAGACCCAGTTGCGTGGGGGTCCAGTTAAACGGAATCCAGGACTCGAACAGCGCCGGCGTGATGAGCGTGCCCAGGGTACCGATAATGAACAATCCAGTCACATACGCGATGCGCGGAAATGTGTCAAACCGGCGCCAAAGTGGCACAGATATGTTCACCAGAAAAGCATCGGCGTGGAAGTGAGGATCTCGGGACCCGTGTCGGTGACGATCAGGTTTTGTTCGAAACCGGCGGTACCCACGCCAGCGTGCGTGATGAAAATCTCGGCCCCCATCACCATGCCCGCTTCGAGCGGCGCATCGTAGCGAAGAACTCCGGTCGGGTCCGCATCGCCTTCACCAATGGGAATGAGATTGGGGACGAAATTCGTCCCCAGGCCATGCCCGAGGAGCGGGACTTTCAATTGAGGATGGTCGAAGTATCCGTGCTTGCGGGCAAGCGCCCCGCCGAGAACGCCCAACTGCCTTGGCGTAACCCCAGGCCGCATCGCCGCCACCAGTGCGTCCACCACTTCGACCGCCCCTTCCAGCAATGCGCGTTGCGCGCTGGTGGGCTGATTGCCGCAGATCAGCGATCGGCCGGGATCCAACCAGTAGCCCTGAAAAATAGGCCCAAAGATCCATGCGCGAACCACCTCCCCGACCGCGGGCGGCGTGGTGTGATAACCGTACAGATCGGCACTCACGACGCGGTGCTCGGTATCCGGTCCATGATGGATATCGATGCGATGAAAGCCCCCACCCGCGCGAAGCAGAATGGCCGCCGCTTGCGATGCCGCCTCCGCACTGGACTGCCCCGCCAACAATGCTTCACATGCCGAGGTGAGCGCGCGCGTGACCAACTCCCCCGCCGTGCGATACGCCTCGAGCTCCCGACTGCTCTTGACCGATTGCGGACCCAACAGTAGGGTTTCATCGGCATGCCACTCGATCTGCTGCGTATGAAGCCGAAGCAATCGGTCGTACATTCCCGGCAGTACATCATCGCCGACCACGGCGACCCGCCCTTCGATGCCCTGAGCGCGCAGGTAGCGGGCAAGACCGATCATCAGATTCTCCGGGTGACTCACCACCGTGCCGCACACCACACGGTTCAATTCCAGGTCCGCTGTCGGCAACCCCACGTGGAGTTCCGGTTCCCGACCACGGCGGATCAAGACCGCTGAAAATGTGTACGGCGCACCGTATTCCTCGCTTGCCGGGTCCTGGCCGGAGCCGTTCATCACGAAATTCGTAAGCCAAAAGACATCGCCCACTCGATCGAAGGTCCCCGCACCGCGCTGCCAGATGAGCAGATATTCATAGCCGCGCGCGGCCATCGCCTGATCCACCCTCACCCACCGTGCGCGATATTCCTCGGGAGCAAAGAAGCGGCCAGGTCCGCGAGCGCTCATGAGGTTCGTCCGCGTCGCTTACAGGCGCACAGATCCAAGAACACCTCCAGCAACCGATTGAAACAGACCGCTTGATCGATGAACATCATGTGCGCGCACTCCGCCATGACGACAAGAGTCGCGTGCGGCAAGGAGGCGCGGCTGACGTCCGCGGTCGCCGTTGACACCAAATCGCGATCTCCAATTACGACCAGGCTCGGCGCTCTGACCCGAGCGAGCGCCTTCGTGAAATCGAAGCCTTTGAGATTTCCGTCGATGCGAAAATCGGAGTGGCGTACCCACATTTCCCGCAGCACTTCCATTCCGAGCGGCGGTGGATTTTTGAAGCGCTGCGGCGGGGTTCTGGCATACATATAAGGAGCAATCGCCTCAGCGGATGCCGCAGCATATCGCTTGTTGTAAGCACCATTCGCTTGGAAGATGCCGGCCCTTTCGTAACTCGCCAGCCGCGAACGCAGGGCCGCCGGCAGGCCTTTGCGCAGGTTGCGAAAATCCGCGTCGATGCAGCGCGCACTCGAGCCCGTGCCGGCGAGCACCAGACCCAACAGCCTCATCGGATGCAGCACGGCATAGGCCTGCGCGAGGATGCCACCGAAGGAGTGCCCGAGCACCACCCACTGTTCTAGTTCCAAATGTTTCCGTACGCACTCGATATCCTTGACCATCAACGCCAACGTATAGCTCGTGGGATCCCCTAAGCGCTCCGAACGACCCGAACCACGCTCATCGATGAGAACCAATTGATGGCGCCTTGCCAGGGGTTTGAGTGCGGGAAGAAAGTCGGAGTGATCGGCTCCGGGCCCGCCGTGCAGCAAGAGCAGCGGCATCCCGCGACCCATAGTCTTGAAGTAGATCCTCGCGCCGGCTCCCTCAACGAAACCCTCGCGCACTCGCGATGCCATGGTATGACGTGCTTGTCCGCGCCGCATCTCAGAAATGCATTTTGAGATCGACGCCCACCGTACGTGGCGGCGTCGTAATTTGGGTCGTGAACGTATTGCCATAGCTATACGTCGCTCCCTCCAGGATCTCCAAAATTCCGTTCGAGTTCGTCAGATTGTGGCCATACAGCGATAGATCGTAATGCCCGGCGCGCACTCCCACCGCCGCTTCGAGCGAGTCGTACGCGGGCCGCACGCCGTTGTAAGTAAACCCTGCTGGGATACTGCCCAGGTGGCTCCAATCGAGGCGCAGATACCCAGTGTGATTGGCGATCACCGCAGTATATTCGCCTCCAAGATTGAACTTTTGCCGCGGCACACCAGGGACCGCCTCTCCGGACTGTGCCGCACCGGCTCCCTCAAACGCAGCATCGATCGAGGTGAACTCGGCGTGGTCATAAGAGCCGCTTGCACTCAGCAGGAGTGATTCGATGGGCTTGAAGTTAATCTCCGCCTCAACTCCCTTGCTCCGCGCGCTGCCGACGTTGGCAACGAAAAGATAGCCGCAGCCGGGATCGTCGACCGATTGCTGGACATTCTTCCAGTCGATTCGGTAAGCGGCTACATCAATCGAGAGCTTGCGGCCCAGAAACTCCAACTTCGTACCGAGCTCATAGTTCCACACGGTGTCCGGCTGATAGAGCGGCGAATAAGCGTTGTTCAGCGTACAACCGATTCCGGTAGGGAGTCCGACGTTGGGGCCGCCCGGCCGGTAGCCCCGCGCCGCTGTCGCATATACGGTGGCGTCGTCAACCGGATGGAACGTCAGCACCAGCCGAGGGCTGTTGCCGCTGGCCTTTGCATGTACCAATGGCTGACTGGGCGCGCTGAGCACCCCACTTTGCGTATTCTCGAGGCTGTCGCGCAACTCGTAATACCTTTCACCGGCGGTAATCTCGAGCCGCGGCGTGATCTTGTAAGTCAGATCCACGAAGGCCGCCGTCTGTTGATCGATGACCGATTGGTCAAAGAGGTATAAATTGGGACCTGTCGTTTGCCCTATGGCGTCAGCAAAGGTAGCGCTGTTCGAGGTCTCCGTCGAATGCTGGCGGTAGTGACTGAAGTACGCGCCTCCCACCCAACGCAGGGTTTGGTCTGTCGGAGACGTTAGACGAAGTTCCTGAACGAAGCCTGAGTTGTGCGACGTATCGAAGTCCGTCTCGGGATAGTTAGGCGGATATCCAATGCCGAAGACCGGCGCAAGATTTGCCAACAGGAGTGTGAAATCGCTCTGCGTCTGTACGTCTCGAGACAGCACCGAAGTCGATGACATCAGCGTTGCAAAATCAAAAGCGTAGTCGACTTGCAGATTACCGACTGTTAGTCGGCTGGTTTGCGGGGTCGGATAATAGGCGGCCATCGTGAATTCGGGCAAGTTGCTGTAATAATTTGAGTTATTGCTGGCATCAACTTCTGAGATCATCAGGGTTGGCTTAATGGTCAACACATCGGTCGGCTTCCACAGTGCGATGATCCGACCGCTCTTAAGATCCACATCATTGATCCGTCTCGCCGTCACCGGCAATTCCGGCTGCGCAACGGCGTAGTCCCCGGGTGCCGCTTGATTGATGTAGCCCGGCACATGCTCGAAGGCGCCGACAACGCGGATGGCGGCATCGGCTGCGAACGGCAAATTCACGGCCGATTTCGCGAGATATCCTACGCCCCCGCCCTCCATGCTCGAGCCGCCGACTTCTGCATTCACGGCGACAGCGCTCGGATCGGGCTGAGCGGTCAAGATCCTGACGGCGCCCCCCATGGAGCTCGACCCATAGAGCGTTCCTTGTGGCCCGCGGAGCACTTCGACGCGATCGACATCGAAGAAGTCGATGTCCGGGGCGCCGGCAAAGCCGTCTGTACGAATATCGAGTGGAGTTTCGTTGATATAGAGCGAAACCGCCGGCTCGAGCCCATACGAAGTGCCGAGCCCGCGGATTGCCAACGTCGTCTCTCCCGGACCCAACACGTCGAAAGAGAGACTAGGAACGTACGCGGCCAGATCCGCATTACCCTGTAGGCGCATCTGGTTCAGCGTATCGCCGCTCAACGCCGTGATCGCTGCCGGCACATCCTGAAGGCGCTCGGCTCGACGCTGCGCGGTGACGACAATTTCGTCAAGCGAGTCGCTGGGATTCTCCGCGGATGCCTGCTGTGCGATCAATAGGCCGCCCAACACGGGCGCAGTGCAGATGAATTTCATGACTCCTCCCGTGCAACTTCTTGCCATTACTACTCGAACGCCGCGCTCCGTCCCACGACCCGGACATGCGTTTCGCTTCCGTAGCGCACACCCGGCTTTCTGTCGTAACTTAATAGCGCAATAACCCGCGGAACCGCGCCACGTATCGGCGGTACGCAGTGCAAGGCCCTGCGGCCGCAGAAAAGCAGCAATGTACCCGCCTCGACTTTGATCGAACGGACCGCTTGGGAACGACCATCGAGAGCGGCGGCGACGTGCTCATAATTTTCCTCGCCGTCCTTTCGAATGTTGGGCGCGAAGTCGAAGGTTCCTCCCGCTTCCGGCGCCTGCAGCAGGATCGAGACCACAAAGTCGTTGAGATCGAAATGCCAGCCGTGGGTGTCGCCCTCATACATGACGGTCGCGGTGCACCCCATGATCGGATCGGCTAACGGGAAGAGCGCGGGTTCCTCGAGAATCTGCGCTATTCGTCTCGTTAACGTTTCATTGCCATACAGCGCTCGCAATTTCCCCGTCTTGCTCAGAACATCGGTAGCAACGACGAATTGGCGGCTCTCGTATTTGCGGCGCCGGACGTGATCATTCGGGTATTGCTCCAGTGTCGATTCATCGTAGGCGCTGAAAGATTGTTCGCGCCGGTAGGCCCGGGGTATCGCGTCCAATACTTCGGTCGTCATTGTCTCGGCGACGCCCGGGCGCAGAAAGCCGGGGAGACTTGTAAAGCTCGACTCGTTTAGCTGTGTCCTGCAGCGGGCCGCGATGGGCGCAAATGCCGAGTCCTCGTGCAGCGGATAGCGCTCCAGATCGACCAACTTGGACAAGGGCGAAGACATCGATACGGACATGCTTTAGCTCTCCGGCTAGCGGCGTTGATAAAGTGTTTCGATACTTTCTTTTATTTATATTCGATAAATCAGCGGCTTGAAGTAGCGATTTTCTAGTGATTCGTTATAATTTTGATATGGTGACTTTGAGGCGATCCCTGCCGCCCATCAACGCCTTGGTCGTCTTTGAAGTCGCTGCCCGGCATCAAAATCTGACGGCCGCGGGCGCCGAGTTATGCATCGCCGCCTCTGCAGTCAGCCGTCACGTCGCGACTGTGGAACGCGAAACGGGACTTACCCTCTTCGCGCGCCACGGTAACCGCCTCGAATTGACCGCGGCTGGACAACGCCTAGCAGATGCAATAGGGGCTGGACTCGGGCACGTGCGCGATGTGCTCTCATCGTTAAAACAGCGTGAGAGCAACCCGGCGTTGACCATCGCCTGTAGCCATGACCTAGCCCAGAATTGGCTCATGCCTCGGTTTCGCGAGCTCGCCGAACGGATCAGTGACCGGCAGGTGCGCGTAATCACTGCCACAACCTACGAAGGTTTCGATACGTCCGATATCGATGTGTCGATCCGTTTTGGCGATGGAAAATGGCCGGGCTTTACGACTGTTCACTTGTTCGACGAGGAGGGGTTCCCGATTTGCGCTCCTGAGCTCTTGGCGAGGCATCCGGAATTGCACAAAGCTCCGCCCCATGTGCTGATGAAATTCCCGCTGTTACGGATGGCGAGCGAGGAGACCATTGGGCTCAAGTGGGTCGATTGGCTCTCCGCTCAAGGGGTTAAATTGCCCGTTATCACGGGTACGGTTTTCCCGACGTTCTCGCTATTGCTTTTGGAATTGGTTGCCGCGCGCGGCATTGCGCTGGGGTACGAGCACATCGTAGATCAACTATTCATCGATGGTCGGATCGTTCGGCTGTCCGACCAGTCCGTTCGCACTGGATTGGGCTTCTATCTCGTGTACCGCGATCCGGACCGGATTCCTCTTGAGACACTCATTAGTGTGTGTCGCAAAGGTCTTGATCCTTCGAAGGGTGTTGGCCGGAACCTCATTGGCGACGCTTAATGAACTCGCCCGCCTTCATAATCGCCGTCAAACCACGACCGTCCTGAGCGAGCACATTGATGTCGGTGAGCGGATCGCCGTCCACGATCAATATATCCGCCTGGCATCCCGGTTGAATCTTCCCGAGTTCTGGCTCCATCAGGATTTCGGCATTCACGGACGTTGCAGAGCGCAAGATCGCCAAAGACGATTGCACCTCTCGTCGGATAAGAAATTCGCGAGTCTGGTGATGATGAAGATGCCCCAGAAGGTCCGTTCCAAAGCCGACTTTAAGCCCCATGCGATCCATGATCTCCAGGCCCCGCATTGATTGCTCGCTCACTTCACCGAGCTTGGCGCTCATCCAGGCAGGGAGCAGTCCTGCTTTTGCATCGCCGAGCAACGCTCTGACGATCACGGTTGTCGGGACCACGTATGCGCCCGCGGACTTTACGGCCGTCGCACTGCTTTCGTCGATCAGCGTCGCATGTTCAATGGTGCGCACTCCAAGTCTCGCTGCCCTTGCAATAGAGCTCGGCGGATGACAATGAGCGGCGACATACTTTCTACGTCGAGCAGCCTCCTCGACGGCGGCTACGACTTCCTGGTCTGTAAATTGATCCATCCAAATAGGATCCGTCGGCGATAGAACGCCTCCCGATAGCATGATCTTGATGCAATGGGCACCGCGGCGCAGTTCCTCTCGCGCCGCCGCTCGGACCGCATCCTCGCCATCCACGACGACCGCAACTCGCCCCGCCGCCGAACATCCGCAAGCGCCGACATCGCTGAAAGGCTCCCTGAAGTCACCATGGCCGCCAGTCATAGACAGTGCGCGTCCCGCGAAAAACACTCGAGGCCCCCTGATCAGCCGGTCCTGAACAGCCCGAGCAATACCTGCCTCGCCGCCGCCGACGTCTCGTAACGTCGTAAAACCGCACTCGAGAGCATGGCCTAACATCTTCGAGGCATAGCTGGCAACGTAGGTCAGCGGCTGAGTCTCTACGTCCCTCACCCTGAGACTAGATCCTAGAACATGACAGTGTGCGTCAATCAAGCCGGGCATCAGCGTTTTGCCGGCTACGTCGACGACATCCCCGTCAATCGCAGGACCAGACTTTCGCTCCACCGCCACGATGCGGTCGCCCTCGACGACAACAACCGAATCATCGAGGTACTCACTCTGCACGCCATCGAAGATCCTTGCGTTCACGAATGTTGTTCGATTCACGAGCCACCCGTTTGTTTTGCCCTGACAAAGGAACTCATTTAGCCGTCAGTCTCAGAAGATCACCGCATAATATTTGCAACGACAGAGTGACTTTTTAACACCGAATCCCTTGAATCTTTTCACTAACCGCCCGCGTGCGTTGGTCGCCATATAGCACTTAACGGTCGCTGGCCTGTCCGCGCCTTCTGTCGGTCTTCGATAAGGCCCGGATGGTCTTCGGATCCGCCGCCAGATACGCAGCGTATTGGCCGAGTACGCGCCCCCCATGTGCCAATGTGACCTGAGACACCTGACCTCAACAATTTAGAGTACAGGTAGTATCCAGTCATGTCCCAAGTATCAAAGTCTTCTATGACTAATCTTTCTCCGGCTTCTTCGATCGAGTCCATCATTCCGAGATCTACTATCATAGATTCGGAGAGTCACGGAGCCCAGACCCCGAGGTGATCGAGATCGCGACGCAGGCAGCTCGATGTGGCGGAAGACCACGTGGGATCGTCGTATTATGGTTGGCGCGCCGGAGGGAAACCACGCGCAGACGCCCTATCGGGGATGCCCACTCACGCCGCGCCCCACCCACTGACGACCTGAGATTGAGCACCACTTAGCTGACGCTCGCGCTAAGTCCTAGACTGAACGTTGGCCCCAATGGACCGGAGAGTTCCTGACAACTAGCCGTTGCGATTTGCTTCATATGGCTGTGGTCGCCTATGGTCAATCTAGGCGAGCGTATCGACCCGGTGGCTGGCCGACGTACCGACTAAATGCGGTGCTGAATGCGCTCGCGGAACCGTAACCGACTCGTTCCGCGACTGTTGCAATTGCGGCATCATCCTTGCGGAGCAAATCTTTGGCGAGGGCCATGCGCCATGCCAGCAGGTACTCCATTGGAGGCAGCCCTACGGCACTCGTGAATCGCGCGAAGAACGCCGACCGTGACAGTGCGGCTTTCCTTGCGAGTGCCTCGACCGTCCATGAGCGGGAGGGATCACCGTGCATGAGTCGCATCGCTGCCGCGAGCTTGCTATCAGCCAACCCGCGAAGCAGCCCCGCGGGCGCTTCGGTTCCGGCTGTTGAGCGGAGCGCTTCGACAAGCAGAACCTCCACGAGCCTGATGAGAACATGATTGCGGCCCGAGCGCTGCTCCAAGCACTCTTCTCTGACGAGCTTCACGAGCACGGAGAGCCTCTCCACGCCGCGCACATGCAATAGCACGGGCAATAGCGATACCAGCAGCGCCGCATCCGGCGAATCAAACAGAAAGTATCCGCCGAGCATGCGCACGTCAGGCCTGCCGCCGCGTCTTCCGTGGCGGATCTCACCCGTCGGAGAAGGCATCGTCTTCGGATTGATCTGTTCGGGCGCCACGGGCTCGAACCCAGTCATGGTGAAGCTGGGCGTTGCAGGCATGAGCACGAAGTCTCCCGCCTTGAGCGTGATGGATTGCTGTCCATTGACCGTCAGACGACAACTGCCTTCGAGGACAACGCAGAAGCTTGGTTGCTCGAAGGCGGAGTAGCGAACGCCCCAGCGACCAGCTCCGCTGATGAGCTTGCTGAACACAGTCCGAGGTCGGAGCAAGGTGATGACTTCAGATAGCGGATCGACCATTTCTGGACTAATGATAATGAAACCTGGACTAAGAATTATAGATAGTTCTGTTCCTGATGCCTATCGTTACGTCACCCTCAACCACTGAAGAAAGCCATCATGAAGACAGTACTTATCACGGGTTGCTCATCCGGCTATGGCCTGGAAACCGCCCGCTACTTCCATTCCAAGGGTTGGAACGTGATCGCCACCATGCGCACCCCACGTGAAGACATCCTGCCCCAGTCGGATCGCCTGCGCGCGTTCGCGTTGGACGTAACCAAGCCCGAGAGCATTACCGCCGCAATCAAGACGGCTGGCCCCATCGATGTGCTCGTCAACAACGCGGGCATTGGTGTCGTCGGCGCGTTCGAGGCCACGCCGATGGCCACAGCCCGCGAGGTGTTCGAAACCAACACCTTCGGTGTCATGGCGATGATGCAGGCGGTCGTCCCCCAGTTCCGGAACCGCAAGTCTGGCGTGATCGTGAACGTGACTTCCAGCGTGACGCTTGCGGCGATGCCGTTGGCGGGTGTCTACACGGCCAGTAAGACGGCGATCGAAGGGCTTACAGGCTCTGTGGCGTTCGAGCTTGCTGCCTTCAACATCCGCGTCAAGCTGGTCGAGCCCGGCTACGGTCCTTCGACGGCCTTTACGAGAAACGGCGGATCTCGCATGGCAGGGCTGATTCCTGAGGCGTATGCGCCTCTTGCAGAACCCATCTTCGCCGCATTTGCACAGCCGGCTGCAGTGACAACCGAGGCAGACGTGGCCGAGGTGGTGTGGCGTGCTGCGAACGATTTGACCGGACAGCTCCGATTCCCGGCGGGTCCGGACGCCGTGGCGCTTGCTCAATCGAAATGACCATGGCGGGAATCCTCTCGTGGCGTCTCGTCACGAGAGGGTCCTGTTGCTTGTGGCTGCTGGGTGAATTGCCTTCCGCTCAACGTCACGGGAACCCGTACGCCCCTCCGACCAGCGGTGTGATCGAGTCCGCGGCGCGAGTTACGATGAACCCGAGCGCACGATCTGCGCGACCAGCTCCTGCGGATCGCCATCCGCGACCAGACCGGCGCTCGCTCCGGCGCGCTCGCGCTCGGTGCGGTTCTGGCTCGCCTTGAATTTCCCTTCCAGTTTCTCGACGACGATCTCGAATCCGACGATGGCCTGCAGCATGCGATCCCGGTACTCGATCGGCGCGTCGGACACCTTCCACGGCAGCGGGCGGCCCGCCTCGTGGCGATTAGTCAAGGCCTCGACGAGGGTCAGCAGCCAGGCCGTATCTTGCGTGAACGTGATCCGCCCATGCGCATGTACGACCAGATAGTTCCACGTCGGAACGACCTCGCCGGTCTCCGCTTTGGTGGGATACCAAGCGGGACTGACGTAGCGGTCGGGGCCACAGAAGATCGCGAGCACTGGACTTTCTGCGGGTGTGATTTTCCAAAAATCATTGCCCCGCGCGACGTGCCCGCGCAGCAGCAGGCGACCGCCGGCATCTTGCAGCCGGAGCAGTGGAATGTGATTCGCCACCATCCCGGTTGGTGGCGCAGCCACCAGCACCGAAAGAGGATGGGAATCCATGAACGCGGCCAACGTCGCGGGATCGTTCTCTTGAAAATGAGCCGGTCGATACAACGAGGATTACCTCTGCAGCATCCTGTCAATTATGCTCTTTTGAACCCCGTCCGGCTCCATTGTCTTCAGCCCCAGGGCCGGTGCTCGACATCCTGATATCACATTCTGCGCGCCGCATCCGTACACCGAGGCAGTCTTGGCATGCATTTCGTGCCGATCCCCGTCGCCCGACTCCCTTCAGAAATGCCAAACGATGTCTCCGCCTAAGAACCAGAGGCGTCGAGCGAAGCCGTTGTCAAAGGCCGCAACATCGGGCGACCGGTAGTAGCCGATCTCGGGGCGGACCTCGACCTGTGGGCCGAACCAATGCTGCCAGCTGGCCGCAATGTCGATGTAGCGCGTCGCATAGCCCGTGCGCTGACCCTTCATGTCATCGTAGAACTCGGTGCGCAGCGTGAGATTGTCAAACGTGCCGATGCGATAGTTCCAGAAGGCAAGCAGACCATATTCGTTGGCTGTGCAGGTTGGCAATACGGTATTGCAGATCGCCTGCCGCGGTGGGTTCACCATGCCGTACCAGGCCGTGCCAAAATAGGGATCGATCGGATTATTGGCGAAGCCAGGGCCCTGGTAAGCTTTGTTCCACACGTCGCGCTGATACATGTAATAGCCTTCGAACGCAACGTGAAACTGCTCGTTGAACTTGTGAAAGTACGTGCCACCGTACCAGTTCATGTTGTTGTAGCCCCATCGGGCGTTGTTCAGGTCGTCGACGCAGAGATAGATTGCGTCGTGGCCTGAATCGGTCTGGTACTGGACGCAGCCCGATAGAGACGCCTGAGCGCCGGGATCTTTCGGGCCGTTGTAGCCGGGAATGCTGATCGACCGCGAATTCCATGGCAGGGTTTCGGTGCCCCCACCAATGCCCGCCTGCAGCAGCCAGTTCCTGTTGAGCTTCATGCTCGCGTTGACACCGGTCGTGCTGTAGTTGTCGACGGAATAAGTGATCGATCGGGTATAGAGATAGTCGTTCGGCGCAAGCTGTGCCTCGATGTCGGGCAGGGTGATGTAGCGGCCGAAACGGAATAGCACGCCGTCCGCGACGAAGGGCACGAAGACTTCTCCGTAGGCCATCGGCATGTCGAAACCGTTGAACCGGTTTTGATTAACCAGTTGGTTGCTGAAAAACCCGAGCGCAGTGGTGTAGCGATAGTTCTCCCCGTACATGGGCGCGAAACGAAAGCCCCAGTCGACGCTGGCTTTCTGCACCGTGTCGGGCACGCGCTCGATGTAGACGACGGCCTGATCGAGTTGGACCGTGTTTTGGGTGAAGGAGTCGGCGACTGGCGCATTGCCGCCGAAGCCGTGGGTCGCGCTGCTGACGTTGCCGCCAGCGTCGATCCAGCCATAGATCTGGACATGTGCGTCCTCAAGCGGTTTGCCGATCCGCGTTCCGCCGATCAGTGCCTTCGTAAGAGGACTGTCCACGGAATTCGGCGTAGCGCCCCCGATCAACTGCGTCGCACCGATCGGCCAGTCAGTGAACGGCATTGGCGGACTCGTCATCGGTACCGGCGGTACCTCGGACTCCGGTCGCCGCGTCGGTGGCGCATGCGGATCCTCGGGCGGCATCCGATTCCATTCATCCGCGTAGGCGTTGAAGAGAATCCAGAAGAACTCGTGGTCGTGATTACCGCTGTGATCTGCGACTGACGGCCCGGGCGGGAATAATTGGCACGGCGTCCAGGCCGGAACCGTCCCGCAGACCGGCTCATTCGCTCGACTTGAGACACTGCCTAGAACAGTGAACGCCAAGAGGCAGAGCAAGCCCAAGTTCCGAAATCTCTGAATCACGGCCCTCCCAATGCGGATTGCGCAGGCGTGCTGTCACTTTCCGAAGAAGGGGTCCGTGCTCCCCCTTAAGGACGTCCAAGGGAAGTCATCCCATAGTTCATTGACCCGCAGTTTATGCTATTGCCGCAGGAATTCCGGCACTCGTGTCGAGAGAATATTTACTGAGCAATTCTGCACGTAACTATCTGTTATCAAGGTCTTAATTCCTCCGGAGCGCTCCACGCCAAAAAGGCGGAAGCAGCAGCCCGGCGCGCCATGCACCGGCAGGACGTCGCAGGCAAATGGGACCACGGTGGGATCGTCGTATTGTGGTTGGCGAGGAGACTACGCGCAGACGCGCGAGGGGATGTCCATCCGGACTATGCTGAGCGCGCAATCATGCCATTTACCAGCGAATGCGCCGCCATTGCCGCGCTGTCAGCGACCCAGAATCACGTCGATTCCCGCGACAACGAGATCGACCTGTCGGCGGGGGATCTTGCCAACTCGCTCCGTAAGCTGCTGCTTATCGAGCGCGACGATGAGCGAAACGTTGGCGACAGAGTCCTTCGAAAGACCGGTCGTGCGTGCGCGCAGAACCAAATTTCCCGGCGCGGCGCCCCACTTCAGATTGCTTGTGAGCGGAACACATACTACGGTCCCGATTCGACTGGCGTTGATGGCATCACACTGAACGACCAGCACGGGGCGTCTATAGCCAGGAGCCGACCCTATCGGCTCGCCCAGATCCGCCCACCAGATCTCACCCTGTGCTATCACCAGTCGGTGCGTTTGAATACTCGCCGGGCAGCCTCGGCACGAAACACGTCGGGCTCGCCCTCACCAACCTCCCCTACGATCTTGTTCATTTGTTCCGTAACACGCTCCGGCGCGTGGTGGCCGACGAACTCCGTTAGCGCGCGGCTGTAGAGTTCGCTCCGGGAGGTGTTCAAACGTTGCGCAAGGCTCTCCGCCTCTGCGAAGATCTCATCGGGGATGGAGACTGCAATCTTCATACCAGGAGTATAACCAGCGAGACAACTTCTAGTCAATCACTCGCTTTGCTCGCTTCCGCCGGTGGCGAATTCGATGTTCTTGTTTCGCACCCGTGCCGGCAATCTCCGCACAGTGTGGCGCGACTGATCGAACGCATGCGCCGCGCGCTCACGATCTATTCGCGCAGCCCGAGATCGCAGGAATACTCTTCTAAGAATCCCGTATTCAAGCGCTCCGCGACGGCGAATGCCGGATGCTGGATCGCCCGGCGAAGCAGTTCGACGTTCGTCTTGACTCCTTCGACCTTTACCTGCTCCAAGGCCCGCTGCATCAGGTTCAGGGCACCCTCGCGATCGATTGCATGCGTCATGATTTTTGCGATCAAGGGGTCATAGAATGCGCTTACCGCATCGCCTTCGCGGAACCCGGATTCGACGCGTAGCGCGCTCGAGGCAGTCGGAAACTCGAGCGTGCTCAGCCGTCCCGTCGACGGACGAAACGCCATGCGCGGATCCTCGGAATACAGCCGACATTCAATCGCAGCACCGGTGGAGACGACGTCTTCCTGTCTCACTGACATAACTTCGTCGTTTGCGATTGCGAGTTGCAGGGCCACGAGGTCGATGCCAGTCACCATTTCCGTGATGCCGTGCTCTACCTGAATCCGCGTGTTCATTTCAAGAAAATAATGAGCCTCGCTTTTTGCGTCGACGATGAACTCCACGGTCCCCGGTCCCATATAGCCCCTCGATTCAGCGAACTTGACTGCGTCCCGGCAGAGTGCTGTACGAGCATGCTCGCTGAGGCCCGGCGCCGGCGTCTCCTCGATGACCTTCTGAAAGCGCCGTTGTACCGAGCAGTCCCGCTCCAATAGATGAATCACGCGCCCTTTACCGTCACCGACCACCTGCACCTCGATGTGACGCGCGATTGGAACGTACCGCTCGAGGTAAACACCGTCGTCCCCGAAAAGCCGCGCACCGAGGGACCGCGTGCGCTCCACGGCTGCCTTCAGTTGCTCCGCCGACTCCACGCGCTGAATGCCGATGCCGCCGCCGCCGGCTGCGGCTTTGATCAAGAGCGGAAAGCCGATGCGCTCCGCAATTGCGCGCAGGGCCGCTTCGTCCGCCTCTCGCCCTATGCTAGCGGCCGGCAGCACGGGCACCCCAACGTTCGACGCTAGCTCTCGAGCCCGCGGCTTGTTTCCCATGTCGGCAATCGTCTGCGGCGATGGCCCGATCCAGACGAGGTTCGCATCGAGCACCGCTTGCGCAAATTGCGCATTTTCAGAAAGGAAGCCGTATCCCGGGTGGATCGCCTGCGCGCCCGACCTGAGCGCTGCCTCGATGATGCGATCCACGCGCAGGTAACTGTCGCGCGCGGGGGCGGGGCCGATGACCTCGAAGCGTCCCGCCCGCTTCACATGCAGAGCGTTTCGATCCGCCTCGGAGCACACCGCGACGGTGTCGAGTCCGAGCGCCTCGCACGCGCGAACCACGCGACACGCGATCTCACCGCGGTTAGCGATCAGAACAGTGCGGAATCGAGCCGCCACGCTAGAGAGTGGCTGCCGTGCCGAAGATTGCAGTCGTCTGCGCCGACAGCAGCCCGCCATTGCCATGCGCAAGAGCAATCTCGGCGCCCGACACCTGGCGTGCTCCGGCCATCCCTCGCAGCTGCTCGACTGCCTCGATCAGCAGGAAGATCCCATACATTCCCGGATGAACACAGGACAAGCCACCCCCGTTCGTGTTGGTCGGCCGTGCCCCACCCGGTGCTAGCGCCCCGCTCGCGGCGAGGGGCCCGCCATCGCCCTTGCGACAAAAACCGAGATCCTCGAGAAACAGGATCACATTGATCGTGAACGCATCGTAGAGCTGCAGCACATCGACGTCGTCTGGCGTCATCCCCGCCATCGCGAACGCGCGTGGGCCCGACCTGGCCGCCGCGGTCACGGTGAGGTCCGGCATCTGGCTGATCTGGCGGTGCGACTGTGCGCTGGCACAACCAAGTAGGTACACCGGTGGCTGCCTGCCATCGCGTGCCCGGTCTGAGCGTGTGAGCACGACCGCGCCCGCCCCATCGGTCACCAGGCAGCAATCGAGCAGGCTCAAGGGATCGCAAATCATCCGGCTCGCGAGCACGTCCCCGAGCGACAACGGCTCGCGGCTGAATGCGCGCGGATTGAGCTGCGCCCAGCCACGGGCGGAAACCGCCACCGAGGCGAGGTGCTCGCGCGTGGTGCCGTATTGATGCATGTGCCGGGCCGCGGCCAGCGCGTAAGAAGAGATCGGCTCGCGTGGACGATACATCGCTTCATAAGGCGGTGCGTCGGGAGATGGCGTCTTGCCGCTGCGTTGATTGCTCCCGTAGCAAATCAGCGCGACCTCGCACATTCCGGCCTGCAGCGCGAGAGCGGCCCAGAGCAAGTGATCCACGAAGGCGTTACCGCCGGTGTTGGTACCGACGGCGACCTTCGGCTGCAGGCCGAGGTATTCACCGACGGCGAGTGTCGGCAGGATGTTGTTCATGTTTGCCGTGAAGAGGCCATCGACCTCCTTCATGGCAAGCCCCGCGTCGGCAAGCGCAGACTGCACCGCGAGACCGAGCAGGTCCAGATGGCTGTAACCCGGGGCGTCGCCGAGGCCGGCGAGGCCCACGCCGGTCACCGCCGCGACTCCCCGTATCGATGCTGCGTTCACTTGCCGTCCTTAACCGCGGGCGCGCCGGATTTGCCGCCGGCCGAACGCGTCGCCTCAGCCGGTTGGAAATATACCTTGAGGACTCCCTCCTCCTCCAAGATCATGCTCGTCACCGCAAGGCCGATCCTCACCTCGCCGGGTGCGATCGAGCGTACCGCGCTCATCAACCGCGCGCCTTCGGCGAGTTCGATTATCGACACGTTGTAGTCGCCCCCGCGTTCGGGCCGCTGTCGAACCGTCGTCGTCGAGTAGACCGTGCCCTCACCGCTCATGACGCGCCATTCGAGTTCACTGCCTCCACACCGGGGACACAGGGTGCGTGGATAAAAGAACGGTGCACGACACACTCTGCAATGTTGCAGCCGAAACTCGCCCGCCTTGAGAAACTGTTGGAACGTCTCCCCGGGCGAGGGCGGAAGCCGCGCGTGCGTTATCTCTGCGGTGCTCGAGCTCATGACGTTCAGGGTCTGTAGGCGGGAGACACAAGGCCCGGCGTACGCAGCGGGGCCGCAAGATTAGCGAACTCACAGAGCAGGCGCCGCGTATCGCGCGGATCGATGATGTCCTCCACCAGGAACGCCTCGGCGCTTCGAAACGGCGATCGATACGGATTCAAGCGCCGCTCGATCTCGTCCCGGAGCGCCACCGGATCCTGCGCTGCGGCGAGCTCCGCACGATAGGCTGCTTCGATCCCGCCCTCGACCGGTAGCGATCCCCAGTCGCCTGACGGCCATGCATAGCGGTAGCGCAGTCGCGTGTGATTGATGTGCGCCGCGCCGGCAACCCCGAACGCGCGGCGCACCAACACCGCACACCATGGGAGGTTCACCTGATAGAGTGCCGCGAGCGCTCGCGATCCATGGCGGATGGTGCAGTCGAGCTCCGCCTGCTTACCGATGATGAAGCCCGGGACATCGACAAGGTCCACAACCGGCAGATGAAAGGTATGGGCGAAATCCATGAAGCGCGTCAGCTTGAGCGAGGCATCGGCAGTCCAGCCTCCCCCGTAGAGATAAGGATCGCTCGCGATCAGTGCGATCGGCCAGCCATCCAGCCGGCAAAGTCCCGTGATAACGGCCCCTCCGAACTTGCGCGCCATTTCGAAGAACGTGCCAGCATCGGCGAGCGCACGCACGATCTTGCGCATGTCGTACACCTGACGGCGGTCGCGCGGGATGGCATCGATCAGCCACTCATCGCGCCGATTCGGATCGTCCACCGCCGGGCCGCGCGGCGGCAGCTCGAAAACGCTCGACGGCAGGTACGACAAAAATGATCGTGTCCGCGCGAACGCCTCGTCCTCCGATTCGACCACATCATCGATTGCCCCCACGCGCGCGCACATGTCGCTCCCGCCAAGCTCCTCCTTGGTGACCGTCTCACCTGTTCGTGCGACCAGCGGCGGCCCCGCGATGAACATCTGCGAGATACCGCGCACCATGAGCGAGTAGTGACTCGTCACCAGTCGCGTCGACCCTAGGCCCGCCACGGCACCCAGACCAAGCCCCACGACCGGCACCTTGGCTAGGTTGTCGACCACGAGATCCCAGCCCTGGTTGTAGGGAACATAGGTTCGCTGATCCGTCTCGAGCGTGCGCACCGAACCCCCGCCGCCGGTCCCATCGATGAGCCGCACGATCGGCAGTCGCAGCTCGTTCGCCATCTGCTCCGCGTGGATCTGCTTGCTGCCGATGGATGCGTCCATGGCCCCGCCACGCACGGTGAAATCATCGCCACCGACGACGACCGGGCGCCCGTCCATTCGTCCGCGCCCCATGACGAAATTCGACGGCGTGAACTCGCGCAACTCTCCTTCCGCGCCGTATTGCGCCTTGCCGGCAATGGCACCCACCTCGTGAAAGCTGCCGGGATCGAGGAGGCGCTCGATCCGCTCGCGCACCGTGAGCTTTCCCGCGGCACGCTGGCGCGCGACCTTCTCGGGACCCCCCAAGCGCTGAGCGAGATCCTCACGTGCATGGAGCTGGTCGATTTCCGGTTGCCAGGTCATTCCTTTAGCCCTCAACCACGAAGACGAGCTGACCTTCCTCGATCATGGCGCCTTCGGCGACCTCGACCGACCGAACTCGACCTTTCATCGGTGAAACGATGGGAATGTGCATCTTCATACATTCCACGGTGATGACGACATCCTCCGCAGCCACTGAATCGCCGGCCTTGAGCTTGACCTCGATCACGATGCCCGAGATCTCGGATTGGACGCGACGCTCCAAGAGTTTGCCTCGATCGCTATCGGCGTTCGCGATCTGCCAATCGGGGCCGCGCGCTAGGCACCCTTCAACGCCTCGCGGGCGACTCGAAACGCATCGACACCGGCAGGCACGCCGGCATAGATTGTCGCCTGCAACAGCACCTCTCGAATCTGCTCCTTCGTGACGCCGTTGCGCAACGCCCCTTGCACGTGCATCTTGAGCTCATGCGGGCGATTGAGCGCCGTCAGCATGGCGAGATTCAACATGCTGCGGATGTTTCGGGGCAAACCCTCCCGTGTCCACACAGCACCCCAGCAGAATTCCGTCACGAGCTCTTGCAAGGGTCGATTGAAATCGTCCGCCGTGCTGATCGCTTGCTCGACGAACTCAGCGCCGAGCACTTCCTTGCGAACCTTGAGTCCTTCGTCGAATTTGCTCATGATCATTCCCCCATGAATCGTTATGGCCGCTCGGACTGCGACGCCGAGCCTCGGACCTCGACCTCCGCCAAGCGCTCGATGCACTTGACGATCGCGGTGAAATCGCTCTCTGCCCCCAACTCGTGACAGGCCTGCAACCAGATCTGGCGCACGGCCGGCGCCACCCACATCGGTACGCCGAGTCGTTCCGCCTCTTCCATGCACAGCTTCACGTCCTTGTACATGAGGCCGGTCGAGAAGCCGAAATCGAAGCGGCGCGGCAACACGGATTTCGGAAACTTGTCCTGTGTCGCACTGTTTCGTCCACTGCCGGCGTTGATGACATCGAGCATGACTTGCGGGTCGAGTCCCGCCTTGACACCCATGACCATGGCCTCGGAGGACACGGCGAGCACAGTCGCGGACAGGAGGTTATTGCAGAGTTTCATCGTCTGTCCGAGCCCGGGCCGCTCGCCGACGAAAAATACCTTGCCAATGGTCGCGAGCAGTGCGCGGCATTCCTCGAATACCTCTCGCTCTCCGGCCGCCATGACGGCGAGCGTGCCGCTCCTAGCGCCCGCCAGTCCGCCACTTACCGGTGCATCGATCATCTTGAAGCCGCGTTCCCCGAGGATGTCGGCGACCTCGTGCGCGACCTGCGGTCCCGTGGTGGAGAGATCCACCACAATTCGCCCCGACGGGCCCTTTGGGAGACTGCGCGCGACGTCGCGAACTATGGACGGACTCGGCAGACTCAAGAACAAGATTTCCGCCGCGGATGTAACCCCCCCTACGTCCGCGGCCGGGTGTGCACCGCGGTCGACCAATCGAGCAACGGCTGCGGGCTGCGTATCGAACACGGTGAGGCGGCCCACATTCGCTACCATGCGTGTCGCGATGGCGCCGCCCATCTTTCCGAGACCGATGAATCCCACGCGCTCGAACGGCTTCATCGGTTCTGGAAGCGCGGCTTGCGCTTCTCCGTGAATGCCGCGATTCCCTCCGCCATATCGGCGGTCGTCGTGCTCGCCGCGAAATTCAAAGCTTCCATTTGCAGATGCGCTTCCAGATCGTGCCCGAGCGCCGAGGAAAGCAGCTGCTTTGTGCGCCCGATCGCCTGCGTCGCGCCCTGAGCCAAGCGCTTCGCCAGCGCCTCGGTCTCGCGCTCGAGAGCCTCATCCGGTACCACCCAGTTGATGAGTCCGTACTCGAGCGCCTTGCGGGCCTCGATCCGGTCGCTCAGCAGTGCGATCTCCATGGCCCGCTTGAGCCCGACCGTTCTAGGCAAGAAATACGACCCGCCGCCGTCTGGCGTTGTCCCGATCTTCACGTAGGCGAGTGTTAGGAATGCGCTCTCGGCGGCGATCGCCAGATCAGAGGCGAGAACGAAGCTCATACCGAGTCCTGCACAGGCGCCACGCACACTGGCGAGCACGGGCTTCTGCAAACGCCGCAGTAGGTAGATGATGGGGTGCATCGAATGACACAGGCTCTCGAATTGCGAGGCACGTTCCGCCGCGGATCGCCCGAAGTGCGTCTGAAAATCTTTGACATCGCCCCCGGCCATGAAATGGGCGCCGGCCCCCTTCAGCACGACACATCGAACCGCAGCGTCCTGCTCGACCTCCCGCAAAAAGGCAATGATTGCGTCACGCATCTGCGGGGTATAAGCGTTCAAGGCCGCTTCGCGATTGAACACGCCCCAGGCAATTCCGTCGCTCACCGAGCCGACGAAGTGGTCCGCAGCAGAGGGAGCGACCACGTTACGGCACCTTCAGCCGATGAACCGACGAGTTGCCCGATCGATGAACTCGGGTGCCGACCCCAGGAACGTGGGTTTCGAGAGATCGCAGATTCGATCGAAGTGCGATTCCACCGTGTCCGGATCGACCGCCGCGGCCGGATCTAGATACACCCCCTCGCCCTCGAGCACCTGCGTCCGCGAGAAGTACCCAGCGCCTGCGCTGATGACGTAACCCGTCGCATGACACGCCTCGCTCGCGAGG
Organism: uncultured Gammaproteobacteria bacterium; assembly: GCA_963801865.1. Lineage (GTDB taxonomy): Bacteria > Pseudomonadota > Gammaproteobacteria > Steroidobacterales > Steroidobacteraceae > Bog-1198. The sequence goes on from CAWDGY010000007.1 coordinate 256,964, forward strand.
TAGGCGACCGCGGCCGAGACCATTTCTGATTTGAGATACGGAAGCAGGCCCTGCGGCGTGTGCGCCTCGGTCATGCGCGTGGCCGCGATTGGCGACACGCTGTTCACCAAGATGCCATCGCGGGCTCCTTCGAGCTTGAGGACATTCATCAGCCCGACGAGAGCCATCTTGGCTGCTCCATAGTTCGATTGGCCGAAGTTACCGAACAGCCCCGCACCCGACGATGTCATGACGATCCGACCGTAATGGCGCTCCTTGAAATGCGGCCACGCCGCCCGGGTGCAATACACAGCACCCATCAGATGTACATCGATGACGGCGCGGAAATCCTCGTGTGACATCTTCGCGAACGTCTTATCGCGCAGAATGCCGGCGTTGTTGATGAGAATGTCGAGTCCCCCGAAGCGCTCGAGGGCCGCGGTGACGAGCCGCTGCGCGCCCGCCGGGTCCGCGATGCTTTCGTAGTTCGCGGCGGCGGTGCCGCCTCGCGCCTCGATCTCCGCTACCACGCGGTCCGCGGCCGAATGCGATTCACCGCTTCCGTCGAGTGCCCGCCCCGGATCATTCACGACGACGTGCGCGCCACGTGCCGCAAGCAACACGGCGTGGGCTCGCCCGAGCCCGCTTCCGGCGCCCGTGACGATCGCCACCCTACCGTCAAATCTGATTGACACGCACTCTCCTCAGCAAAGCCCATCATCGATTATGCACACGTGTGTATGTTTGTCAAACCGGAGGAGCGCCACGCGCAGCGCTGCCCGTTGTCGCGCTCACCATGGGATCCTGCCTCATGCGTCCCTTACCCTCAGGTTCGCAGATGAGCTACCATGGCTGCAAATAAATTTCAGCGATGACCGCCATGCGAAAGTCCTCGAAAGTCTCCATAGCCAATATGAGCGTGACGATCAAGGACATTGCCGAGTACCTCGGCATTTCGCACTCCACGGTGTCTCGAGCGCTGAGCAATCACCCCTATACGAACGCAGAGACGAAACAGAGGGTGCACGCTGCGGTCGAGAAGCTGGGTTATGTCCCCAACGCCGCAGCTCGTAGCCTGCGCGGCGATCAAGGCTCCATTGTCGGACTCGTCCTGCCGGACATCCAGAACGAGCTGTTTGGGATCGCGGCACAGACCGTATCGCACCGATGCTTGAAGAACGGCTTTCAGATGGTGTTGGCCGTGTCGGAGGAAGACCCGCTCGCGGAGTACAAGCACGTCAGGGCTCTGCGCGAGGCGCGCGCAGCTGGAATCATCATTACCCCCACTGCGGGTATGCTGGAGAAGACCCGCGCGCTGCTGCAGTCCGTTCCCGTCGTGCAGTATTCTCGTCGCCATCCACGCCTCTCGGCACCCTCGATATCGGTGGACGGGGAGCGCGGCGTGCTGGTCGCAGCTCAGCATTTGCTCCAACTTGGACACCGACGCATCGGGTATGTCGGCATGGCGACCGACAAGAGCACTGGCGCGGAGCGCCTCGCGGGATTCACCAAGGCTCTCAAGCTGGAGCGCGTGCGCAGCGATCCGGCGCTGCTGCGCCTTGGCGACGCGCATGCAGATTTCGCGCGATCTGCCGTAAGCGATCTGTTGCAGCTCGCCGATGCTCCCACGGCGCTGCTGCTCGGCTCAAACGCCATGACGGTAGGAGCTCTGCGGGCTCTGCGGCAAGCAGGACTGGAAGTGCCGCGCGATATCTCCCTGATCTGCTTCGGTGATCCTGCCTGGTACTCGTTGTGGAATCCGGGCATTACGACGATTGGGCTGAACACCTCTGGGATGGCCGAAGCGGTTGCTTCCGAGCTGATGCGGCAACTCGCGCCCGCACCAGCCGCGAAGGAGAGCGCCGCGAGCCACCTGCAAATCGAGCCGATATTCCTTGTTCGGGAAACGACGGCGCCGGTCAAGGCCACGCGTCCCGGAAAGGGAACTCGCCGCTAGGCATCCCGCTAGTTGCTGCGCGGCATCTCTTGGCTCGCGATGATCTGCCGGGCGCCGGCGCGAATGTACATGAATAGGTCGCGCAACTCATCTTCGGAGAGCTCGTCGAATTTAGGCATGAGCTTCGGTATCAACGTGCCGTCTTTCACGACCGCATGAAAACTCTCCCAGCGAAGTGCCATGGGTGACTCGCGAAGGTCGGGCCCTGGCGCGCCCGGAGACACCAAGAGTCTTCCGTGGCAGTAGGCGCAGTTGGCCCGATAGAGCGCCGAGCCGGTCTGAGCCGCCGCGGCATCGATCTTGAGGCCGGGGTCATCGAGCGCATGCACAGTAAGGTCGCGAGGTGCGGTGGGCGGTAAAGAGGCGGAGCCGTCCAGCGAGAAAGCCAACAGTCTGCGCGGCTGTGCCCCATACTTGAAGCCGAGATTGGTTAGATGGCTGATGGGCGCGATGGACGCGCCGGGGCCGACGAGAACGGCGATGTACTGTTTTCCGTTCACCACATAGGTCATGGGACTCGCCATGATCCCGAGCTTTGCGTCGAACTCCCAGAGCCGTGCGCCAGTCGAGGCATCATATGCGTCGAACTGGCCGTCGGCGGTTCCCTGAAACACGAGGTCGCCGGCGGTCGAGAGGACACCTCCGTTCCAAAACACCTGATGCTGTACTTTCCAGCGAGGCTGCTGCGCTACCGGGTCCCACGCTAGCAGCGCCCCCTTGCCGTCTTCCGGATCCCGAAGCAACATCTGCATGTAGATTCCGGCAAAATGAAACGCGGGATCCTTCTCGTCCACGACCGGGGTCCGCTCATCGGTGACGCGTGCACCGAGCTGCATGTACGGAATGTATACCAGCCCTGACCGTGGGTCATAAGACATGCCTTGCCAGTTATGGGCCCCGTACGGGCTCGGCCACATTTCGGTCGATCCTGTCTCGTAGCGGATGTTCGGAGCCTCGACCGGCCGCCCGGTCTTCAAATCGATGTGATCAGCCCAGGTCACCTTGCCAAGCTTGGCGGCCGAAATCACCCGACCGGTGACACGATCAATAACGTAGAAGAAGCCATTGGTCGGGCTCTGCATGAGCACCTTGCGCCGCCGGCCCTCGAGTTTCAGGTCCGCCGTGATCATGTTCGTCGTGTTCTTGTAGTCCCAAGCCTCGCTAGGGTTCGCCTGGTAGTGCCATAGGTATTTGCCGGTATCCGCATTCAGCGCGACGATCGAGGCGATGAACAGATTGTCCCCGCCCCCTGGGCTTCGCACCCGCGGATTGTAGGGACCGGCATTGCCGACTCCAATATAGAGTTCGTTCAGCTCCGGATCGTAGGTCATGTTGTCCCAGACCGTACCTCCGCCGCCGCCGACCTTCCACCACTCCTTCCCCCAAGTCTTGGCGGCCATCGCCATGGCATCGTATTCTGCGGGATCGACTTCATATCCTTTCGCTGGATCGCCCGGCACGGTATAGAACCGCCAGACCTGTTTGCCGTCACGCTCGTCGTACGCCGTCACGTAACCCCGTGCGCTGAAGTCCGCCCCGCCATTGCCGATGAGTACCTTGCCTTTCACAACCCATGGTGCTCCGCTGATCGTCTGCACCGAGCCGTCCTCCACCGTCTTCACGCTCCACACAACGGCGCCGCTACCCGCATCGAGCGCAATCAGCCGCCCGTCGAGCGTGCCCACGAAAACCTTGCCGTGCGAATACGCCACGCCGCGGTTTACACCCCACAGCAACTTCATGTGCGAAGGCCGGTACTTCCATGTTTGCGGATCGTATTTCCAGAGTAGACGCCCAGTGCCCGCTTCCACCGCATACACGTCCGAAAAGCTGCCGCTAAAGTACAGCGTTCCATCGATTGCAAGAGGCGTCGCTTCCAGGGAGACTTCGCCGGGGAGATCCAGCGACCAGGCCAGTCCGAGCCTTTTGATTGTGACCTTGCTGATTTGATTCAGGGCGCTGTAATTGCCTTCGTTGTCCGTACCGCCGTGCGTATACCAGTTCGCGCCGGGCTCCGCCCCGACCAGCCCCGCTGAGAATGCGCCCGCAAGCGCAACCCCGTGAATCATCGACCGAAGCTTTGTCATACCCGCCTATCCGCGCGTTACCGATACGCCTCGGGGCGCGCATCCTGCGCCGAGTCGAAATAATCGTCGATGCGTGCTATCTGCCCGCCGCGCACGGTCACCACCATGCAATTAGGGACGGCGAACGCCTGGCCATTCGACTTGACCCCCGTGCAAACATGCTGCTGCACGAACCCTCCATCGAAGTACGACCTGCGAATCTTCTCGTACTTGAACGTTTTGAAAACTTGCGGAAAGTTCATGAGCATCGCAATGTTGTCATCGCGTGATTGCTCGACGTCGTCATAGTTGTGCCAGATCACCGCGTCCGGCGTGTAGATCGAGTCGAGCGCTTTGCCATCGGCTTGTTCGATCGCAGCGAAAAATCGATCTGCGAGCTGCTTCACGGACGCATTTTCCGACATAACTCCCCCTCTTTTTTGGTGCGCGGCCGCCGTGCCGTTATGGCTCAATGGGACGGGCGTGCGGGCTCATCGACTCCGTCGAGGTCAGCTCGCGACATACCTGGGCGGCCGCCCGCGACAGATTCTCGAGCCGCCCGAATGCCATCGCTCGGGTCATGTACTTCATTCCGCAGTCCGGCGCGGGCATCAGACGATCAGGCGGCAGATAGGCGAGGCCGGCGCGAATGCGGCGCGCCACGACTTCCACCGGCTCGACTTCCTTCGTCGAGTGGTCGAGCACCCCCAGCGCCACGCACTTGCGAGAGAGGTCTGCGAGAACGCCCAGATCGAGGTCCGGTTGCGCGGCCTCGACTGAGATCTCGTCCGCCCGCGACTCGGCCAGCTCGGCGAGAAAGTCGTAGGTCCTCGACTTGCGTCCGGGGCGAAGGAATGCGTAACCAAAACACACATGGAGCGCGGTTCTAGTCGTGATTCCCTCGAGCGCTCGGTCCACCAACTGCACCGCGTATCGCCGTGCCCCTTCCGGGTCGTTTCTCACCCACGGCTCATCGAGTTGGATCACATCGATTCCGGTCTCCTGCAGCGCCCGCGCTTCCTCGTTGATGGCCGCCGCGAAATCAAACGCCATCGCGCTCAAGTCGCGGTAATGTTCGTCCTTCGCTTGCAGCGCGAGCGTGAAGGGTCCGGGCAACGTGACCTTCGTGCGTCGACCCGTATGACTGCGCAGGAATCGCGCAGCTTCGGCCCCCACCACGCGTTGATGGCGAATCGGTCCCACTACCCGGGGCACACGGGTCGTGCGCCCATCCGGGAACGTGATGATCCCGGGATCCGTCTCATCGATGCCGCTGAGGGCGTTCATGAAGTGGCTACTGTAGCTTTGGCGGCTGATTTCCCCATCCGTGATCACATCGATGCCGGCGGATTCCATGTCGCGAATGGTGAGAATAGTCGCATCCCGCAGCGCCTCCTCCCTCACATCGCTCGCAACACGCCACAACTGTTCGCTCTGGATCCGGGGCACCAGCTGGCCTCGGAGTAGGGTCTTATCCACGAGCCAGTCGGGCTGCGGGTAGCTCCCGACGACAGTCGTCTGTAGCAGCGTCCCGCGCGCCGCTCGAGCGTTCGTCATCTGAAGAGCTCTCTGAAGTTGCTGGATTGTCGCAAGGTTCCATACACCGGCGCAACGAACTCAGCCTATAGTGGCACACGTCCGCACACGTGTCCATATCGATAACTCCTGTCGTTGTTGCCTCGTGGGCGACGATCTGCCGGGGTGCTCCACACTGCTTTTGGCGACAGCCGATCAGCGCGAACATCCCGTGGTTTACAGCGAACTCCTATCTGTCTAATATTCCTTCGGCACACGTGTGCATCCAAATAATTGCCGCTCTCGGGAGCCTGGAATGGGGCGTATAAAGTTGTTTGCCATGGGTGTACGGCGCGCCGACATGTCCGCCGAGGATTTCCACGACTATTGGCGACATCCGCACGGGACCTGGGGCGGGAGGATGTCGACCCTGCGCGGCTATGTGCAGAGTCATCAGATACACACCGATCTGCTGGGTCCCGACCAATCGCGGTATGAATGCGTCGCTGAAATGTGGCTCGACAATCTGAGAGATCTCGAGGAATTCCAGGAGGAGCCCGTTTTTGTCAAGTACCTCAAGGACGACGCCGTCAATTTCTGCGAGCCGGACAAGGCCATTTATTTCGGCACCGAAGAGGAAGTCCTGACCTCGGGACCCTCGTCTTACACGCGGTTGAATCCCGGTGATGCTCTGTGGTCATTGGCGAGTCGCCCATTGTCGGTGAAATTGCTGGTCTTCGTCGCGCCAGACGGCGACCCTGACTGGGCCTGCGAAAACGACGAGGCGCTTGGGAATAGCTTGCATGCGCTGCGTCACGTCCGCTGTCATGCGATCACCGGGCACGGGACCAACGGCACCCCCTTTCTGGGCGTACAAGAGCTCTGGTGGCCGACGGCGCGCGATTTTCGCGCAGGCGTCGCTGCCGCCCCCGGGGCCTTCACGGAGCTATTGTCGCGGCCGCGGCGGTCGGTGACACTATTCGCCCAAGCCGAGCGCTTCTTGTAGGCAAGATTTTCGGCTCGGCGCCATCGGGTTGACGCATCGTCAGCGCGTTGCGGCCGGGATGGTGGTGCGCTGCTCGGCAAGCGCCTCACGCGCGCCCGAACGGATATAGAGAAATATGGCGCGCAAATCATCATCCGAGAGTTCCGCAAACCGCGGCATGAGCTTAGGCTCCAGCGTGCCCTCTTTTACGATCGCCCGAAAGCTAGTCCAATTCAGCGCCGCAGCCGATTCTCGCAGATCCGGGGCAGGCGTGCCGGCCGATACCAACAGCCGCCCGTGACAGCCCCAGCAGCGTTCCTCATAGCGCTTAAGTCCAGCGCGCGCCTGCGCTGGGTCGATCATGAGTGACGGATCATCCAGCGCGTGCACGACGAAATCGGGCGGTGCGGTGGGAGGCAGCTGGGCGCCTCCGTCGAGCACAAACGTCAGCAAGCGTCGTGGCTGCGCGCCAAATTTCCAACCTCGATTGACGAACTTGCTGATCATGGTCGTCGCTCCCCCATAGCCGACCAAAATCGATATATATTGCTTTCCTGCGACCCAGTAGCTGATGGGGCTCGCGATGATGCCGAGACCGGCATTGAACTGCCAGCGTTGTTGACCCGTCGCCGCATCGTATGCCAAAAATTCTCCGTCAGCGGTCCCCTGAAAGACGAGGCCGCCGGCCGTTGAAAGCACTCCTCCATTCCACAGCGAAGCGTGGGGCGCCTTCCAGCGCGGTTTCTGTGCCACTGGATCCCAAGCAAGCAGCGCTCCGGTATTGTCGTCCTTATCGCGAACCAGTAGATCGACATAAAGCCCGCTAAAATGCAACGGTGAATCTTTGCCGGGCGGTTGGGGACTATTCTCATCCGAGTAGCGTGCGCCGAGCTGCATGTATGGGATGTAGACCAATCCCGTTTGCGGGCTGAAGGACATCGCTTGCCAATTGTGCGTCCCGTACGCACTCGGCCAGATCTCGACAGGGCCCTTCTGGTAGCGGATGTTGTCGGCTTCGACCGGGCGACCGCTCTTTAGATCGATATGATCCGCCCACGTGACCTTGCCGGTCTTCTCCGCAGAGATCAATCGTCCGGTAAGCCGATCGATGACGTAAAAGAAGCCGTTGGTGGGATTTTGCATCAGCACCTTGCGCCGCTTGCCGCCGATCGAGAGGTCCGCTGTGATCATGTTAGCGGTATTTTTGTAGTCCCAGGCCTCACCGGGATTGGCCTGATAGTGCCAGACATAGTGTCCCGTATCCGCATCGAGCGCGACGATCGAGGCGATGAATAGATTGTCTCCGCCTCCCGGGCTTCGAATCCGCGGGTTCCATGGCCCGGCGTTGCCGACCCCGATGTAGATCCGATTCAGCTCGGGATCGTAGGTCATGTTGTCCCAGACGGTGCCGCCGCCGCCGCCGACCTTCCACCAACCCGTTCCCCAAGTCTTGGCGGCCATCTTCATGGTCTCGTACTCGGCGGGGTCGACCTCGTAACCTTTGGTGGGATCGCCGGGCACTGTATAGAAGCGCCAAAGAAGCTTGCCAGTCCGCTCGTCGTAGGCGGTGACATAGCCGCGCGCTGCGAAATCGGCGCCGCCGTTGCCGATCAACACCTTTCCCTTGATCGCCCAGGGTGCGCCGGTGATGGTCTGCAGGGATTCGTCGCCGACGGTCTTGACGCTCCACAGGAGCGCTCCTGTCGCAGCGTTGAGCGCGATGAGCCGTCCGTCCTGGCTACCGACGAAAACCTTGCCGTTGGAATAGGCGACGCCTCGATTGATGCCCCAAACGAGCTTCAGATGCTGCGGCCTGTATTTCCAGACCTCGGGGTCGTACCTCCAAAGCACGCGCCCGGTGAGCGCGTCCACCGCGTAAACATCAGAGGCGCTGCCGGTGAAGTACAGCTTGCCGTCGATCGCCAACGGCGTGGCCTCGAGAGAGACCTCACCCTTAAGATCGAGCGACCACGCCAGGCCCAACCGATCAATGCTGCGTGTGTCGATCTGATCCAAAGCGCTGTAATTGCCCTCATCGTGGGTTCCACCGTGCCCGCACCAGTTGGGATTCGGCGCGTGCGCGCCGCTCTCAACCGCCGCGCTCGACACGACAGGCAGCGCGCGGTGCGCAAGCAATACCGCGCTGCTGCACAGCACGCATCGCATCGCCGATAGGCTCGCGATGCGCCAGCTCATGTCGATGCCACCTCGCTCGCGCGCTGAGGGCTACTTGAAGTGCGCTCCAAACCGGATACCGAATTCACGCGGAGCTTCCGGTGCGACTTGCTGATCGGGCGCGGATTCGGCTATGAAGGTATCGTGGTATGTATTGCCGCAGTTGCTGCACCAGAGTTGCACGTCCCACTTGTGCGCCGGCGAGGTCCAAGTAACCGCAGTGGAGATGAGACCGTATGCGGGTTCGGGAAATTGTGCCGACGGATCCCAGCTGTAGCTCGACGTGTGGTAGTAGTTGACGTTCCAGTCGAGCGAACCGCGATCGCCGACGAGGAGCACATAGTCGAAGCCGACATCGCCAGAAAAGTCCGGAGAGCGGATCGTCGGCTTACCAGCCGCATCGAAGGCGCATTGCATATTGCCGGGCTCGAGCGTCCCGGGCAGGCGCGCCGGTGTCGGCGAGCAGGTGGCGGGAATCTGGACGTAGGTGATGGCTCCCGGGAAAGCCTGATATCGCCCATGTAAATACTCGAAATTGATCCACAGTGTCAGGGCGTCGACCGGCTTGTTGGTAAATGTAGCGTCGAGACCGTAAATGTGCGAGGAGGCGGCATTGGTTTCCACGGCGGTGCCGCCCTCGATGACTTCCACCTGCTGATTCTTGTAGTCGTAATAGAAGCCCTCTAAATTGGCGCGGAACCGATGTTCGAACCAATCGGACTTCAGGCCCGCTATGTACGCGTCGATTGTCTCCGGCTTCGCCGGCGCGGCTCCCACGGCAAACAGGCCAAACCCTCCGCTCTTGTATCCGCGCGAGAAAGACAAGTAGCCCATCACGTCCTCGAGGAATTTATGGTCCAGGATGGCGCGATATGTGGGTTGATTGGCATCTAAATACCCTGTGGGATAGTTGGTGTGGAACTGGCCGGCGGGGGGAGCGCCGATGAAGAAATCACTCCAGGAGACATACCTTATTCGATCCTGTGTGTCGCGTACCCCGAGTGTCAGATTGGTGCCGGGGGCAACCTCGAGTGTCCCGTCGACGAACCCCGCGTAGGAATGGGTATAAGTTTCACCGTGTCCACTGTAATAGGGATACGTCGTGATCTCATACAGGCTTCCGCCGGTGACTGCCCCGCTGGTAAAAAGGTCGATTTCGTCGTTCAGCTTCAGGATGTAGGTGCCGGCCAGCCAATGAAATGGGCGCCCCCACAACTGGGCACCCGGCAGCGAACTCAGGTGAAGCTCCTGGCTGTACTGCTCGAGAGCTTGCGGCCAGCGCGCATCGTTGTAGTTCAAGGGTCCCCCGCCCTGCGAGTAGGTCGTGTAATTCGTGACCTCACGCCTTGCGCTGATGCTCTTGAAGCTGGCCCACTCAAAATCGTGGTTGATCACGATGGATTCGGTGTCGAGGTGGCGCTCCTGCCCGGAGCGCCCCGGTCCGTAGGGCGAGAATGGATTGTAGCTGAGCGTATTGTAGTTGCCGGCGAATGTCCCATGATCGGCCGAGAACGTCCCCGGCACGACGGTTTGATTCATGCCGTAGTCATAGTTGTCCCAGTAGTGGTCGGCGGCGATGAGCACCGAGGTGGCCTCCGACGGCGTCCACAGCACCTTTGACCGTATCCCCCACTCTTTGCCGAGATTGACGTCTTGCGCCGTCGTAAAATCTCTTCCCCAGCCTTGATCCTGCTCACGTGTGTGATAGGCAATATCCATCGCGAGGTTCGGCGCGATCGCATCGAGCGAGGTCGTACCGTAGAGGGTCGTTTCGATCGTCTGGTAGTTCGCATAGCCCGCCTGAACATCCAACGCGGGATTCGGCGACGGGTTTTTCGTCACGATATTGATTACGCCACCGGTGGCGTTCCGGCCGAAGAGAGTTCCTTGCGGCCCTTTCAGCACCTCGACGCGGTCAATGTTATTGAACGACAGAACGTTCCCAGCGAAGCCGGTTATATAGACGTCGTCCACATACTGTGCGACGGCATTTTCGACGCCAGGCGCCGCGACGGTTCCGACGCCGCGCAGATACAGGGTGGCACCGGTATTTTCCCGTGAGGTCACGAGCCCGGGCACCTGAGTTTGAAGCGTCATGTTGTCCCAGACGTTGGCCTTGAGCGCCTCCGCATTGGTAACAACGTCAACCGTAATTGGTACGTCCTGAAGCTTTTCGCTACGCCGCTCAGCCGTGACGACAATCTCCGCCAGCTCCCCGCTCGCAGCCGATGCTGCAGCTTGGCTTTGCTGGGCAAATGTCGCTCGAACCCCGAGCAGGCATGCAGATAGGACTAATAGCGTCAGAATGGAGCGTAGTGTCATCATGGCCGGTCCCCCTTTTGTAGCCTCGTCACAAAGACGTGGGCTTTCCTCGGCTCGCTCGTGAGCACCGAAGCGGACGGGCTGGCGCATCGTTCTAAGCGACGCTCGAAACTCTACACCAACTCACGCGTTCATGGCAACGTGTGCATATAAATATCGTGGAGAATGCCAGGAAGCGCGCTGGCAACCGGTACGATGCTCGGGTTATTATGCGAACGTGTGCGGACTCGAGCTGCAGAGCAACGAGAAATAGGACCTGGGTATCGCAATCACCGGATGTCGCGGCCTGCGACCAGGTCGCGATGCTGCGCGCGCAAGAGTTCCTTCTTGACCTTCCCAGTCGCGTTGTGCGGCAACTCGACGACAAAAATGACCTCATCCGGAAGCCACCATTTCGCGACCATTCGCGCCAGGTGCTCGCGCAACGCTTCGGCCGATAGCTCGTGACCGGGGCGGGTCGTCACGAACATCACGGGGCGCTCCTGCCAGCGGGGATGCGGCACGCCGATCACCGCCGCCTCGGCAACCGCGGGATGCGCGGCCGCGGCATTCTCGAGATCGATCGAGCTCACCCATTCGCCGCCGGATTTGATGACGTCCTTGAAGCGATCCGTGATGCGAAGCGCATTGTTGGGTCCGATGGTTGCGAGGTCTCCCGTTTCCAGCCATCCCTCCGCGTCGTTGATCGCGACGTCGTCGCGCTTCAAGTATGCGCTCGAGCACCAGTGACCCTTGACTTGCAGATGGCCCACGGCCTTTCCGTCCTTGGGCAGAGGCTTGCGGTCAGCTCCTAGGATGCGGATTTTCGACCCAAACACCGGCCGGCCCTGCGGTGCGAACGGCTCGGCTTCCCCCGAGAGAACCGCATCCTCGGTCCATTGAACGGTTGCGGCGTGCGTCGTTTCCGTCATACCCCACACCTGCACGGTACGCACGCCGAATTCCCGCCAGAGAGTCCGCATCAATTCCAAAGGCGGCGCGGCGCCGCCACAGATGATTCGGTCCAATTCTCCGAGCTGTAGACCAGTTTGTCGGCAGTATTCGACGATCGAAAGCCAGACGGTGGGAACAGCGGGTCCGACCGTGGCGCCTTCGCTCACGATCAGCTGCTGCAGCGATCGTCCATCGAGCGCCCGTCCAGGCAGTATCAATCTGGCGCCGGTCATCGGACCGAGGTAGGGCGCTCCCCACCCATTGCAATGGAAGAACGGGGCCAATGCGATGATGCGGTCCTCGCGACTGACGTCCCACACATTGGGCGCCGCGATGACGAGCGAGGAGAGAAACGTACCCCGGTGACTGTACAGGATTCCTTTCGGATCTCCGGTGGTGCCCGACGTAAAGCAGAGGGTCGAGCCGAGACGCTCGTCGAATGACGGCCAGTCGAAGTCGTCCGTGCCCTGGGCGAGCAGGTCCTCATAGTGCAGCACATTCGGCACCCCGGTATCTGGGATGTCGGCGCCGTCCCCCATCACGACGAGCGTATCGATACCGGTCAGTCTCGGCCTCAGTTCCTCGACCTGACGAAGGCACTCGGGATCCACGAACAGCACTCGCTCGCCCGCGTGGTTGATGGTGTAGGTGATGTGTTCGGCGGACAAGCGGGGGTTGGCCGTGTGCAGGACGGCGCCGATTCCCGGAACCGCATACATGAGTTCGAAGTGACGGTGGGTTGTGAATGCCAGCGACCCGACGAAATCGCCGGGTTCGATTCCCAGATTCTGCAGACCCGATGCCAAACGTCGCGTGCGCACCGCCGCTTGCCCATAGGTATATCGAAAGACACCCTCGCCGCAGCAGGAGATGATCGGCACGTCGGCATAGGTCTCGCCTGCGTGCTCGAGGATGGCGCTGAGGAGAAGGGGTTGATACTGAACCAGTCCTAGCATGAAGGTCGCCTCGGCTGGGGCCCTAGGGGAAGCGTCGCATGATCCATTCAGCGACGAGCGCCGGCTTGGGTACACCTTCTCGCTCGATGACGACGTCCCATGTGAGTTGCGCCCCGGGCTGCAGATCCTCGTACTTTGAGAGCTTGAAACGCGCGCGGATGCGATCCCCGCTCAGCACTGGACTGGGGAAGCGCACCCGGTTAAGGCCATAATTGATGCTCGTGGTCGTGCCGCCGACATCCAGAGCCGAAGCGAACAGGGGCGCGAGCAGTCCTAATGTCATAAAGCCGTGAGCGACCGTGCTCTTCCAAGGCGATTCACGCTGCGCCCGCTCCGGATCGGTATGGATCCACTGGTCGTCGTCGGTCGCAGCGGCAAACTGCGCAATACGCTGTTGAGTCACTTCGAACCAAGGGCTCACCGAGAGCTCCTCGCCAACGCAGCCCTCGAGATCAGCGATGCAGGCGAATGCGCGCGGCCCCATGCACCTTTCAACTCATCCGTGCGGTCGTATGTCGTTGTTGGGCCGCCGATCGCCCGACAGCCAGGCGTCGAGAGACTTGCGAGCGATCTGCCTTTGGTGCTCGTTGATCGCCTCCACATCGGGAGGGTCGACCGTGAACTCGACCTGCAAGCCGTCGGGGTCGGTCACGTAGAGCGACTTGCAATAGCCGTGCTCCAAAAGCATCGATTCGAGGCCGGCGGCCTTGCAGCGATCCTCAATCGCTCGCTGCGTCTCCTCGTCGACTGAGAGCGCGATGTGATAACAGAGGTTCTTCTGCGGACCAGTATTCATCCTCTCCTGGATCTTCTTGTCCGCGAAATTGAAGAATGCCAGGGCGCTGCCGTCGGCTAGCCCGAAGAAAGTGTGGCAGAACACCATCTCCTCTCCCTTGAACACGGTGTGCTCGATCCAGGTCGCCTGCAGAGGCATCCCTAAAATATCCTCGTAGAAGTGTCGGGTGCGCTCCTGATTCGCCACTACGAAGGCATGATGGTGCATCCGCACTGGTAGCTTTGCGCCGCGCGCTGAGCTCTGCGAAGAACTTGTTGCGTTCATGTCCCACTCCTCGATAACAAGCCTGAGGCTCCGCACCCTGAAGGCAAGCCGTGATCATAGCCGCCTCGGCTGGCTATGGCAACGTGTGCATAACGCCCACTGCGGCGACCGGGACGCTCATCCTCCAGTGGACGGCCGACTGCCCAGCAGCGCCTTCCATTCAAGGTAGCTCTCGAATCCGAACAGACCGCCTTCCCGACCGTTTCCTGACCTCTTATATCCGCCGAAGGGCGCCGCCGGATCGGGCGGCGCGCCGTTCAAGTACACCCGGCCAGTGCGCAACTGCATCGCCACTGCCCGCGCCCGGTCGAGATCCGCGGCATACACCCACCCGGCCAACCCGTATGGCGTGTCATTCGCGATGGAGATCGCTTCCTCTTCCGTGTCGTACGGCAAGATCGACAGGACCGGCCCGAAGATCTCCTCCTGCGCAATCGTAAAGCACCTGCCCACCTTGCCGAACACGGTCGGGCGTACATAGAAACCCCGCTCAAAGCCCTTCGGGCGACCCAACCCGCCGGTCACGAGCGTCGCCCCTTCGGCGATACCGGTGCCGATCAATCGCTGGATCTTGTCGAACTGGGCGCGGTTCACCACGGGCCCCATCGTTGTTTCCGGGTCGTTCGGGTCGCCGACTCTGAACGCCTCCGCCGCAGCCTTCGCCGCAGCGAGAGCCCTCTCATGTTGCGCGCGTTGGACCAGCATTCGCGTAGGAGCCTGGCAGGACTGGCCTCCGCCCACGTAGCAGCGCTGTACGCCAGCGGCGACCACCTTGTCGAGGTCCGCATCAGGAAGAATAATATTCGCGGATTTGCCGCCGAGTTCTTGCTGCACGCGCTTGACCGATTCGGCGGCGGCTTTCGCGACCAGCACGCCCGCTCGAGTCGAGCCAGTGAATGAAACCATGTCAATGTCCGGGTGCGCTGCGATCCTTTGTCCGGCGGTTGGGCCGTCGCCGTTGACTAAATTGAAAACCCCGCGCGAAACGCCCGCGCGCTGCATGACCTCGGCAAGAATGATCGGGCTGAATGGCGCGGCCTCCGATGGCTTCACGACTACGGTGCAGCCCGCGGCCAGCGCCGGCGCCATTTTCCCGATTATCGCCGCGACCGGTGCATTCCACGGCGTGATCAGTCCGCAAACGCCAATCGGCTCGCGCACGAGCATGGTGCTGCCCTGCAAGCGCTCGAACTCATAGCTCTTCAAAATCTCGATCATCTGCCGAAAGACGCCAACCGGCGAGGCGGCATGAAAGCTGTGCGCAAAACCGGCCGGCGCTCCCATTTCCGCGGTTACCGCCTTCGCAATCTCGGGAATCCGAGTCTGGTAGACCTCGATGATGGACTCGAACATGGCGATGCGTTCCGCCGGCTTGGTTCGCGAATAGCTCGCGAAAGCCGCTTTGGCCGCCGCCACTGCGCTGTCAATATCGGCATCGCCGCCGAGGCTCACCCGGCCGATGCTCTCCTCTGTTGCCGGGTTGATGACATCCACCTGTCGAGGCGTCTTGGGATCGACCCAAGCGCCGTCAACGTAGAATTTGAGGTTGTTCGAAGGCACGTCATTCCCCTCTGCAGCGACCCAAAAGCATATGCGAAATGCCACATTATGGCAACGTGTGCGTATCGTAAAAGCAAGCCTCCGCGCGCGATGATGCAAATGCCGCGCGAACCACTGGACAGTCTCTTCGAGTTGTGTCCAAATCATGACACCCCCGCGTGGGGGTTCAACAGCGAGTGGCTCACCGATGGATCTCGGTATTGCGGGGCGGCACGCCATCGTCTGCGCTTCCTCTCAGGGCTTAGGGTTCGCCTGTGCGCGCGCCCTGGCACGCGAAGGCGTGCATGTGGTCATCAACGGCCGCAGCAAGGAGAAGCTCGAGAGAGCTCAGGCGGAAATCGTCGCGCTGACCGGCGGGGAAGCCCGATACGTCGCGGCCGACATCACGACGGAGGAAGGCCGATCCTCTCTCTTGGCCGCCTGTCCGGACGCAGACATCCTCGTCAACAACAATGCTGGCCCACCGCCAGGTACGATCGCCGATTGGGATCACGACGCATGGGTCTCCGCATTCGAATCGAACATGATCGCACCCGTCCTACTCATCAGGGCGCTGCTGCCGGGCATGCGCACGCGCAAATTCGGGCGCATCGTGAATATAACCTCAGCCATGGTAAAGGCGCCGCATCCGATCATGGGCTTGTCGACCGCCGCGCGCACCGCGTTGACCGCCGCGTGCAAGGCCATTTCGATGGAGGCCGTAGCCGACAACGTTACGATCAATAATCTCCTGCCGCAGCGAATCGACACGCCGCGCCAGGAGTTCATGACGCAGAGAATGATGCAGGCGGAAGGCATCACTCGCGAAGAAGCCCGCCAGAGAATCAGCGCCTCCATGGCCGCCAAGCGTCTCGGACGTCCGGACGAGTTTGCGGACGCGTGCGCGTTTCTGTGCAGCGCTCAGGCCGGCTTCATTTCAGGGCAGAATCTGCAACTCGACGGCGGTTCTTATCCGGGTCTGCTCTAGACTGCGGGACACGGCATAGCGCGCACCGACACTTGTGCCGGTGCACTTGCTGCTGGCGCGCCTCGGCGCTTTGGCGGTCTCAGGTAATTACCGTCGCGTCATTTCCGGGCACGACGCGGTTCTCGATGGCACCCAACGCGCCGATCTCAACGCGCACGACATCGCCTGCCTTCAGCCACCGTGGTGGCTCATGTGCAATACCAACACCCCCGCAGGTACCGGTAAACACGAGATCTCCGGGCTCAAGGGTGACGGCTTTGGTGAGACACTCTACTTGAGCGTAACAATCGAACACGAGATTGCGCGTGTTGGACTTCTGGCGCACCTCGCCGTTGACGAGGCAGCGGATCTCGAGCGAATGAACATCGAGCTCATCAGCGGTGGTAATCCAGGGACCAATCGGCGCGTGCGTGTCGAACGACTTGCCGAGCATCCACTGAGTCGTGCGCAGTTGCCAATCGCGCACGCTCACATCGTTGCCGGCGCAGTAGCCGAAGATCACCTCATTTGCCCGCTCCCGCGGGACGTTCCGGCAGCGCCGGCCGACGACGAACACCATCTCGCATTCATGATCCAGCTGCGTTGAGACGGCAGGCAACTCGATCGGGTCGAACGGTCCGTTGATGGAAGTGGACGCCTTCGAAAACCAGGTCTGCTGCTGTGGAATCTCGAGCCCGGATTCGGCGCAGTGGTCCGCATAGTTGAGGCCGATTGCGAAAATGTTTCTCGGCCGCAGAACGGGTGCATGCAGCTTGACTTCTCGGAGCGCGAAATCGGACGAGCGCGTCGCCGCCGCACCCAATCGCTCGCGAAACTCCGGCCAACGCGCGATCAGGTCCATCATGTCTGTGGGCGCATCGGCTGCATGGCGCGAGACATCGATGACATCGTCTCCGACGATCATGCCGACACGCCGTCGATCGCCCGTTGAAAATGTTGCGAGTCTCATAAAAAGGCTCCTTCATCGCCACTTGCCGGGCTCAAGACCCGGTGTCGCTCTCCCAGACAAACATTCCATCCCGAGGGCTTGCATGTTATCCGTGAGACGTTATTATGGACACGTGTGCGCATGGACCGCAAGACGGGGAGATCTACGGCACGAGCTCGAGGCGGGCGCCGTCGGCGGGGAACGGACTCAACAAATGAAGATTTCCCTCACGTTCGATAACGGACCGAACCTGGAGACGACCCCACAGGTGCTCGATACCCTCGGTGAACACGATGTCAAGGCGACATTTTTCACGTTGGGAAAGAATCTAGCGGTGCCCGCCCAGCGGCAACTTGCGGTGCGCGGATTTCGCGAGGGTCACCATCTCGGAAATCACTCCTATCACCATGCGACGCCGTTCGGGTTGTTGGAGCGGCCGCAGGAAGCACTCGATGAGATCCTGTCGACGGACACCCTGCTCGGCGAGCTCGTTGGAGAGGAGCGGCTATTTCGACCCTTTGGTAGGGGCCAGGTCGGGCGGCATCTCCTCAACCGCGCGGCGTGGGATGTGCTCGCGGCGCACAGGTTCACCTGCGTATTATGGAGCTTCATGGTTCCGGAGCGAGACGAACCCAATTCCTGGATGGAGGCAGCCGTGAAAGCCTGCGAGCGGCACGCCTGGAGCGTCGTGGTGCTGCATGACATTCCGACGGGCGCGATGCGCCATCTCGGCGAGTTTCTGCACATGCTGCGCGATCGCGGCGCCGAATTCTCGCAGGATTTCCCGCTCCACTGCACCCCTATGCGACGGGGCGTGCCCGTGGGTTCGTTCGAGTATTTGATGCCCCTCGAAGCCCTCGAAGAGCCAGCCACGCAAAAGGAAAACACATGATCTTCATACTCCATTGCCGGGTAAAGCCGCAGCAAAGTGTCCGACTACCCCAGTTTCGCGAGCAGCACCGGGCGCATGTTCAATCGAGCGGCATCAAACTTCTGGGAGCCGGACCGACGCTGAGCGACGACGGTCAGGAGATCATAGGCGGTCTATACATCTTCGAGGCCGAGAATCGTGCCGCGGCTGAAGTGCTCTACGACACCGATCCGTACGTCCGAGAGGGTCTCTGGGAGAAAACTCTTCTTGAGGTGTATGACAAACGCATCTGAAAGCGGCTGGGGGCGCCGAGGGCCGTGAGCGGCACCCTTCCCCAGTACGAAGTCTACGCGCTGCGCTATGCCACACGAGGCGGGCGTCGAGCGGATCATTTCGTCGGAGGTGATCCACACGATGCCGACATGCCGATGGACTATTTCGTATGGGCAATCAAAGGCCGAGACCGCACCTTCATTGTGGACACGGGATTCACGGAGCAGACGGCCCTCCGGCGCAAGCGCACATTCCTGCGCTGTCCTGCGGAGAGCCTCAGGGCAATTGGCATCGACCCCGACCGTGTTGCCGACGTCATCATCACCCATCTTCATTACGATCACGTAGGCAATTACCACAAGTTCCCGCAAGCGCGTTTCCACCTTCAGGAACGCGAGATCGCTTACGCGACGGGTCGCTACATGAAATACCCCTACTTTGCCCACGGCTTCGAAGTCGACGACGTGGTCGCCATGGTGCGGCTCAACTACGGCGGGCGGGTGGAGTTGCACGACGGTGTCGCCGAACTCGCTCCGGGAATTACTCTTTATCACACACCGGGGCATACCGCCGGACTGCAGGCGGTCCGGGTCCACACACGCCGCGGTTGGCTCGTGCTCGCGTCCGATTCGGCTCACTACTTCGAGAACTTGGCGAGTAATCGTCCCTTTACCGTGGCCTTTCACCTTGGCCAGGTGGTCGACTCGTTCCGGATTCTCGAGCGGCTCGCATCCTCTCCCGACCACATCATTCCGGGGCATGATCCGCTGGTAATGCGCTTGTATCGCGCCCCCACAGCGGAACTGGAAGGACTTGTGGTTCAGCTGGACTGCGAGCCGCAAGCGGAGGTCGCCGCGGAAATTGCACTTCAGAGGCGATCCGGCGTCATCGGATGACGAATGGGTTCGCTACACGCCCAAGCGTATCGATGAACACGGTTTTTGTCTGTAGATAGGCATCGATCGCCTCCGCACCGCTCTCCCGCCCAATACCGCTTCGCTTGTATCCGCCGAACGGCGCCATGAAGCTGATTGCGCGGTAGCAGTTCACCCATACGGTTCCCGCCTCGAGCCGCTCCGACATGCGGATCGCGCGGCCAATATCGGAAGTCCAAACGCCCGCAGCCAGACCATAGTCGCTGTCATTCGCGATCGCCAGGGCTTCATCGTCGCCTTCGAAGGGAATCACCGCCAACACCGGACCGAACACCTCCTCGCGAGCGATGCGCATCGAATTGTTCACCGACGTGAATATGGTCGGTTCTACGAACCACCCCGCGCCGAGGCGCACATCGTCCGGAACGCCACCTCCTAACACGCAGTGCGCCCCGGCCTCACGTGCGATGGCGATATAGTCGAGGACTCGCCGGCGCTGCTGCTGCGTCGTGATGGGGCCGACTTGAGTGTCGGACTGCTGCGGATCGCCGATGCGCGCAGTCCTTGCGAGGCGAATCAGCCGATCGACGACCTCATCGTGCACTTTGCGCTCCACAAGCAGACGGGAGCCCGCAATGCAAGTCTGTCCGCTGGCGGCGAAGATACCCGAGACCGCTCCGTTTACTGCATTTTCCAAGCTCGCGTCGGCGAAAATGATGTTGGGAGATTTTCCGCCGAGTTCCAACGTGACGTGCTTCAGTCCCTCCGCAGCACTGCGATAGACGCTCAAACCGCCCGCCTCGCCCCCGGTAAACGCGATCTTGGCGACGCTCGGATGGCGCACCAGCGCAACTCCCGCCTCGTCCGGTAGGCCGGTGACGGTGTTGACAACTCCCGGTGGAAAGCCCGCCCGCTCGAACAGCTTCACGAACTCGAGCGTCGATGCCGAGGTATGCTCCGACGGTTTGATGACCACCGTGTTTCCCGCCGCAAGCGCCGGCGCAAGCTTCCAGGCTAGCAGCAACAGGGGCGAATTCCAGGGCGTGATACAGCCGATCACCCCGAGGGGCTCGCGGCGCGTGTGGACGTGCATATCGGGTCTGTCGATCGGCAGCACACCGCCTTGGATTTTGTCGGCAAGTCCCCCGAAGTATCGATACCATTCTGGAATATAACGCAGCTGGACGAGCATCTCCTGCATGAGCTTGCCGTTGTCGCGCACTTCCAGGGCCGCGAGCGACTCGGCTTCCTGGGAGATCAGATCGGCGAGACGCACCATCAGTTTGCCGCGCGCAGTCGGCCTCAGCCCGCGCCACTCCCAACTTCGAAATGCAGTCCGCGCGGCGTCCACCGCAGCGTCCACATCGGCCGCCGTGCAGCGCGGAATCCGCGCCCACGGCGCGCCGACGTATGGGTCATACGATTCGAAGGTCTCGCCGGACGCAGAGCCAACCTGCTTTCCCGAGATGGTGTTCCGGAATAATTTCAGATCCGCCACATCTCATGATATGCCCGCAATACCCGATATGGCAACGTGTGCGTAATTGAAGTAGACTTTTGCGGTGACAGCCCCAATCCCGCTCGTTTTGCTACCGGGAATGCTTTGCGACGCTGCCTTTTGGGAGCCGCAGGCTGAAGCACTCGCAGATATTTGCCGGATATCGATCGGCGGGTATGGAATGCTGAACACTATTAACGCGATGGCCCGCAGCGTAATCGCGAGTGCGCCTGCGCGCTTCGCGGTGTGCGGCCATTCCATGGGTGGTCGTGTAACCCAAGAGATCTATCGGATAGCGCCGGAGCGCGTGATCGGCATGGGGTTATTTGGCACTGACTACCGAAGTCCCTCGAGTGACGTCGAACGGGAGCAGGATCTCAATAACCTGCTCGCTGAGGCGCAACGTGCCGAGCAGATGGGGATGCACAGATGGGGAGCCGAGTGGGCGCTGCGTATTTTGCCGAAGCCGCGTCATTCCGATCGCGAACTCGTCGATTCGATCACCGAGATGGCCGCGCGTCATTCGCCCGACGTCATTCGCGCGCAAGCACGCGCTGGCGCCAGCCGTCCGGACTACGGTGAGTTGTTGGCGCAAATTCGCTGTCCAACGTTGATCTGTGCCGGGGCTCTGGATACGCTGCGGCCTATTGTCCCCCACCAGCATATGGCGACGGCGATTCCGGGCGCCCGCCTCGTTGTCATTCCGGGGGCGGGACATATGATGGCCATGGAACAACCTCGCGACACAACAGCGGCGATGCGCGACTGGCTCGCACAGATATCCGTTCCGTCGTAGCCTACTCGAGCGGGGTTCTGGTTGCACCATTGGCCGCACTTCGCGACGCCTGTTGCATGCTTGGGCGAGAGAAGGACTGCAGCCACGAAAGTCACACACCTCACGCTCGCCGAATCAATCGAGGTCGAACAACCCTATGACTTCCGTAGGTGAATATGTGCGAAAAGCAATCAAGGTTTGCGACGCCAATATTCCCGGGATGGCGCGTATTCGGTCGGTTACCAAATCCGCAAGCGTTTCGTTGGCTTCGACCCGTATGACTGCGACCAAGTCGTAGTTACCAGCCACCGAATACACCTCAGTGACACCTGCAAGCGACGCGATCGACTCCGCAATCCGACTGGTTTCTTTCCCCTCGACGTTGAGTAATATGACCGCTGTTGGCATCGGGCCTCCATCCTTAGTTCTGTATTGGACTCGAACAAGCCTGACTTAGTTCGAGCGAACGCACTTAGAGGTGTGAGCTGAGGAGCCCTGCCATCGCCAGACGATCCTCGCGGCCGGGGTCACTCACTTCCTCACACGTGTAATTGAAAACCATAGTCCGACGACCCTCCAGAGTGTAAGGCTCCCATTGAGGTAACCTTGAGTGATTTGGATTACCAGTTCGCGCGAAAGCACACCACGCTCCAGATACTTTGTCGGCGAGTTCATCGCAACGCGGATCTCGGGTCGCGTCCCAAACCCCAGGCGCTGCATCGAGATTGTCGAACGCGAAGGGCTGCTCCAGGCCATGAAAAGCTCTGTATTTTCCGCCGAACGCAGGTGCATTCCACGCAAAGATGTACATGAACACCGGCCCACTCCCTTGCTCGGCCTTGCGCTCGGCGTTCTTAATTGCCTGCATACGAAATAGTCTGTCAGATGCAATCGCAAAAAATAAGTCGCTCGGAGATGCATTCGGTCGCGTGGCACGATAGTCACCCGTGGCTTTTGCAACCTGCGCGTCGGAAAAACCCAAAACCTTGAGCTGCGCACGCATCATCGTGTCATCGAGGGAGAATAGACTCGGATCGACCATCCCTAGCAACGTGCCTTCATTTGCCGTGGTACCCACCATCAACGGCACCTCCGCCGAAATCCCGGGAGCGGTAGGATCCCAAGGCTGCCTTGGCAACGACCGATCATCGACGACAGGATTGAAAAAGTGCCTCTCACGGTCTACGACATCGAGACGCTCCGACTCTCGCACCGATTCCAGTGCTTGAAGGAGCCTCTCCACTGATGTATAGCGCAGCTCACCGACTCGTTCGGGAGCAATCTTTAACTCCTCGAGAACCTGCTTTGTCGTTCGCGTAGCCTCCTCTCTTGACAGGGTGTGAATAAGAGACCCACTTTGAACAATCGCCTTGTGAAAAAGCCCCTTCGCTGCGGGCATTGCCAACAAGACAGAGACTTTGGCACCCCCGCCAGATTGCCCAAATATCGTAACGTTGTCGGGATCTCCACCAAAGGGCGCTATGTTGCGACGGACCCACTGCAACGCGGCGACGATGTCAAGCATCCCAACATTTCCGGAGTCCGCGTATTCAGGTCCTGCCACATCACCGAGGTATAGGAAGCCAAAAAGGTTCAAGCGGTGATTGATTGAAACGACGATCACATCGTGTTTGCGTGCGAGATTGCCCCCATCGAGCCAAGGTAAATCGCCTGATCCGCCCGAGAAACCTTGTCCGTGACACCAAAACATGACCGGGCGCTTGTGACCGGGCCGCAATTCAGGTGCCCAGATATTGAGCCGCAAACAATCCTCGCTGAACTTGGATGGATCAGGCGAGCACAATCCCACTGCGAGCTTAAGTGGTGCCGACTTCACTGCCTCCAAATCAAGAAGTTTCTGTGTCGCACGAGGTCCAAATTCGCCGGCGTCGCGTATGCCAACCCACGGAACGATCTTCTTCGGAGGCTGAAAGCGGTTTTCGCGGCCGGTCGGCGCACCGTACGGAATGCCCTTGAAGGTCATGATACCGCGCTCGGTGCGCCCCCTCATCGCGCCAGCGGGCGCCCTAATAATCGGCTGACTATTTTCATTCGAGCGAGCGTTAGCGGCCAAGGCCGCACCTCCGAGGAGGGCATACTCCAGAAAGCGTCGCCGCGTGAGGGCCCAATAATGCTGGTCCCATTCATTTTGGGTCAACGTGCTTAGGTTCATCAATCGCCCGCCTCTCGCGAAGAGTTTGCGTCGGGCGCTCCTCCGCGAGCTCGATGACGCAGCTCGTACCGCTTGACTTTCCCCGTCTGAGTCTTCGGAAGGTCCGACACGAACTCTATGACTCGCGGATATTTGTAGGGCGCGACCGCAGCCTTCACGAACTCTTGCAGTTCGAGTGCCATCGCCGATCCTGCCGAGAACCCAGGGGCGAGAACGACAAATGCCTTCACCAATTGACCGCGCGCCTCATCGGGGATTCCGATGACAGCGGCATCCAGCACCGCCGAATGAGCGGCCAGCGCGCTCTCGACTTCCGGACCAGCAATGTTATAACCGGACGACAAAATCATGTCGTCGGTGCGCGCCTCGAACCAGAAGTAGCCATCTTCGTCTACTCGGTATCGATCACCTGTGACGTTCCAACCATCGATTACGTATTGACATTGCCGCTTAGCGTCCGCCAGATACCGGCATCCAGTCGGCCCCCGCACGGCGAGCCTACCACTATAACCGCGAGCGCGTGGCCACCCACGCTCATCCAGTACCACTGCCTCGTATCCCGGCAGCGGCTTACCCGTGGCCCCCGGTCTAATTGACTCGCCCCGTGCAGAAATGAAGATGTGCGTCATCTCCGTCGAACCGAGGCCGTCGATTAGCCGAATTCCGGTTGCCGTATACCAAGCGTCGGAGGTTGCCTTCGGCAAAGGTTCGCCCGCGGAGACGGATTGGGCCAAACTCGACACATCATATCCTCGCACCTCATGGGTAAGAGCCCGATACATGGTGGGCGCAGTGAAAAGGCAAGTCGCCCGGTACTTCGCTACTGCTGCGAGCAAGGCGTCCGGCGAGGGCTGCTCGAGCATTACGGTCGCCGCGCGAAAGCGCAGCGGGAACACAAGCAACGCCCCGAGACCAAATGTAAAACCAAGCGGGGGGCTCCCGATGTAGATGTCGTCAGGCGCGGTTCTCAGCAAATGACGACCGACCACATCGGCCATGGCGAGCACATCGCGGTGGAAGTGCATGGTTGCCTTCGGCTCGCCAGTGGTGCCGGACGTGAAGGCAAGCAGGCATACATCGTCACACGCTGTGTCCACGTTTGCGAAACCGCTCGGCTGCCTCCCCATCAGACCTTCTAGCTGCCCATCGCCCCAAGTCAAAGTTTTACACGGACGACCGGCGCGTACTGACGTCATCGCGACCTCTTCGATTAAGCGAACGTCGCACAGTGCATGGTCTATTCGAGCCTTGGTAACGATCTGCTCGAGTTCCTTGGCCCGTAACATCGCCATGGTGGTCACTGCGATCGCGCCGATCTTCATGACTGCTAGCCATGCTGCGATCAACATCGGACTGTTTGGCGATCGCAACAAGACGCGATTCCCCGATACCACGCCGAGCTCTCGTACGAGCACATTGGCGATTCGATTACTGCGATCCAGCAACCGGGCATAACTCCAAGATTCAGCCCCCCCGTATATCGCGATTCGAGCGCCATGGCCCTCCGCTACCGTGTCATCCAACAGCACAGTGCCGCAGTTCATTCGTTCGGGATAAATCAACTCGGGGTCATCGAAATGGATTTGTGGCCAAAGCTCCGGCGGAGGCAAGTTGTCACGCGCGAAGTGATCAACGTGCGCAGTGTACCCGCGAGGAAAACCGTAAATGGTCACCGTACCGTCTCGCGTCGATACCGCGCCGCGGGCGCGACATTCACGATTGGTGCATTCCTACCCACCTGCTGCATCACCTCTAATGTGCTTAGCTTGTTTGCTGGGTAACTCCGAATAACCTCTGCGCATTTGTGCAAAGTATGTGTGTGACGTCGGACTCCGGAATAGCACTCGCTTCAATGTATGCGAATGCGCGCTCATAAGGTTCATGCAAGAGCAGAAATGGATAGTCACTTCCCGGAAGTAGACGCTCACCTCCCAGCGAATCACAAGCACACCGCAACGCCGTTCGCGATCCGTGTGAGACAGTGTCGTACCAAAACCGTCGTGCCGTGATACTCGGGGGCTCCGGGAGATGAGGGTGTACCTTAGGCAGTTGGTTATCAAGGCGTTCGAGGAGCATCGGGAGTATCCCCCCCAAGTGAGGGACGATAATCCGGATATTCGGGAACCGTTGAGGTATTCGCCGAACGATCATGTGGAGCGTCGCGAGGCTATCCTCCACCGATGTACCGACGGATTCCGCCAGTTGGTAGTCGTTGATTAACGCAGAACAGATACCATTACGACAGGGATGCAGGAACAATATGCTGCCTCTGCGATCCAACTCCTCGTATATGGGGTCAAACTCGGGTGCGGCAACCGATTTACCCAAAATCGAGCAATGCAGAGTCACCCCCACCATTCCTCGCAGCCGAGCGGAACGATCTAGTTCGCGGAGTGACGCATCGATGTGTGGCAAGGGCAGCGAAATATAGGCGGCAAACCGGGTGGGTAGCCTTTCAGCCAGTTGTGCGAACGAATCATTCAAGATATGCACGGCCTCGCAGGCGCTTTCCGGATCTTCGAAGTAATGGGCAGTGCCGGGCGAGAGTACCTGCAGGCGTACATGCGCTCTGTCCATTAAGCGTACGCGCTCATGGATATGCTCGGTTGTGTCCGTCCAGGGGACGTTTGGTATTACGATCGCCTGGCCGAAGCGACCCATGAAGGCGTTTAGGGCTCTCGGCTGGTAGTGAGCATGTACGTCGATGATTGCGTCGTTCACCTGCATCTCGACTAAGGATATTGATATCGGGCGATGAATGACACGGCGCGCTGCAGCCAAACTCCCCGCGGCTCAGCGGCTTGATAGCTCGCGTCGAAATGATCGCATCCCGGCAGCACAATGACTTCCACTGGATTCCCTTGTGATTCCAACGCCCGACTCATATTTGCTGCCTGAGCGATGAGGTGTGGGAAATCGTGATCGCCGTATGCCATCAAAAACGGGGTGCGATCCGAGATACCCATCATTGGGCTCGCCGCTCGTTCGTGACCATCCGTCGGCCCAAGGAAGCGGGGACGGATAGATAAGCCCGAACCTTCACCGAAGAGATAGACTCCCGATATAGGGAGGCAACCTCGAAGTGGGTTGGTATTAAGCCTACGAGCACGCCACCATTCGTTGCGGACGGCCAGCAAGGCGGCATAGTGCCCGCCCGCCGAATGACCGCCGACGAAGAGCGGTGCAAACCCTAGTGACTGGTGCGTGACCAGCAAACCTTCGGCGCAGTCTTCGAGACCCGTCGGAAAGACGTGTGCAGGCGCCAGGCGATAGCCGATTGAAACAAACGTGATGCCAGCTCCTGTCACGGCGGGTGCCATGAACGTCATCCATTCCTTATAACCATTGGTCCACCCTCCCCCATGGAAAAATGCCAGAATCGCACTCGTGGAATCGTCCGTCCGATAAATGAGCAGGCGTTGATAGGGATCCGTGCCGTAGGCAACTTCCTCGCCATCTTTGACGCCCGCACCGAGTCCCATGACACGGTCGTGGTAGGCCTTAGCGGCAGGAGAGAATGGCTCCTGCGGCGGATACCCAGACACCGTGATCACGGAGTTGCGCCCCTGCTTGTACGCAACCGTGGTACCCGTCGATTGGGGTAATGCCACAGGGAGCTCTGACGTAGTTGCATCGCCTTACACATTGTTGCTAAGAATCCATCCAAATCAACGCGCTACACGAGACACGATCATGTTGGGATCGACGACGCGACCTTCCTTAATGATGATTCGCTCGTCAAGCGAGACCGTGCAACCACACATCGGTACATCGTAATGGCCGCGCGTATCGCGCTTGCCGCCTCCTTGGGTGTTCGGCCCGGTCGAAAATAGAAAGTTTCCAGGAAAACTTCGGGCGGCGGCGCGACTGCGCTCCGGCGCATCACCATAGAGCGCAATGGAATCCCATCGGCACTGTGGATTTAAACCCCATCCGAGATGAGATATCGCGTAGGGGTCGCGGTCACCGACGAAATCTTCTCCTTCTTTCAACCATTCGCGCATTAACCTGGCGTCGAGACCGCCTTCAATGCGTGTGATGTATCC
The DNA here is from genome assembly GCA_963801865.1 of uncultured Gammaproteobacteria bacterium. Taxonomy (GTDB): domain Bacteria; phylum Pseudomonadota; class Gammaproteobacteria; order Steroidobacterales; family Steroidobacteraceae; genus Bog-1198. The sequence continues at coordinate 284,878 of CAWDGY010000007.1, forward strand.
GCTCTCGATCTCGAGATGTACTTCGTCTTGCACGTAACGGCAGTAAGGCAAAATGATGATATCGCCAGCCTGAAACACGACACGACCGTTGGAGCTGCCCTCATTAGGGAATGTGTGGATCAATCCCGCTCCCCAGTGATCGAAGCGGCCAGGTGCATCGGCCATCCCATACTGACTCATGACCGGATACTCCCCGCAGGCGTAAGAGAAGTCGGTGCCGGCCGCGCTTGTAACCCGAACCGATATTGTCTTCTTATAGACCGCCTCGGCATGCAAGATGGCTTCCTTGAGCCCCGGTGGGGACTGTAGCTGCTCGAGATCGTCGGGTGCATCGATGACCATCTGCACCCGGACTCCTTTATCTCTCACCTGCTTTAGCCAAGCGGCAAACAACGGTACGTGAAAAATCAACACCATATCGCATAGCATCAACGCCTCGAGAGTGCCCTTGCATTTCCCCACGGTCGGGACACCCACACTTGTCCAGGTGGGAAGTGCGTTAACGCACATCTCATAAATGTCCGCTCCCAATTCATCTGCTGCAGCGAAGGCCGCGTATATATAATCCCGCCGCGTGGCAATGTCGCTTACGATGGTGATGGTTTCGCCGGACCTTACTCTGCAGAGTTCGAACTGCTGACGAAATAGCCGGGTCAGCTTCGCCGGATTAACTTCTTGACTCCGAACTGCACCGGGTAACATCGCGACCTCTCCTTAGCCTAAGTTGCATTTGCTCGTTGGTCAGATTCCAATATCACCGATCGACGCCTAAATACCCTCGCTGAGCGCAGCTGTGCCGGTCGGTCTATAGCTTCATTCTAACTGTGACACCAAACCACGGGGGATCCACAAAGCGCCCATCATCTAGATGCAATGCCGGATTATTCGCCTCGGTTGGACTCAATACGAAGATCGATTGGTCAGCGGCAAGACCCGTGAAATGCACGTTGGTTACGTTCTTCCCCCAAAGCATGACCTCCCACCGATCGTTCTCAGATGTCCAAGTGGCATGCAAGTTCACGACACCGCTCCAGCCGGTGCGGGAGTAAACATCCTCCGGCGTATTGTTCGCGACAGCGAGCTGCATGGGGCTGCGATAGGTGTAGTCGCCTCCAAAGGCGATTCGACCGTGTAGCTTGGGCGCGTTGAAGTGGAGTTCGGCACTCGCGACAACTGCCTCCGGCGGCGAAAACGGCACCTTATTGCCTGTGTACACGCTCGGGGGCACTCCGGGCCCATTATTCACCACATAGTTGGTGAACTTGGTATACAAGTAATCGTACCTCACACCCAAGGTGAGCCAATCGGTGGGTGCTGCGTTGAAACTGCTTTCGATACCATCGACGTCTGCCTTACCTGCGTTGTTGGTCACAAAAGTCAGGTTGGCACTATCGTATTCGATGATCTGCAAGTTGGTATAGCGATCGAGGAAAGCACTCACGTTTGCCTGCAGGCGATGGTCCAATGCGTCGAATTTAAATCCGGCCTCATAGTTCCAAACAAATTCAGAACTGAAGGGATCACTTAACGCGGCGTTTGTCGAACCCTGCACGTTAAATCCGCCGCTTTGAAATCCCCTCGATATCAAAGCGTAGGTCAGAAGTGACGGCGTCGCCTGATAGGATAATGTGACTTTTGGCGTAAACGCTGACCATGAATCTGAATAGCTGCCGCTGATGGCGGGACCGACGACAATACCTGACAGGTTGACAAACGAGTAGCCCGACTTTTGCTCCCAGGTGTACCGGCCACCCACATCCAATTTCCACTTATCCGTAAAGGCAAAAGTGCCGTCCGCGAACCCCGCGTAACTTATCGTGCGCGTGTCCTGGTAGAGGTAATAGGGTACGAGAGAGGGCGGTACGCCGGTGATCAGCGAGAGGAATGAGCCGGGTAGCACCACGATGGGTACGGTGATGGGCCGCTGTCGATCCGAATGGAGGAAATACAACCCAGTTACCCATGACAGCCGTTGATTTGCGGGCGATGCGAATCGCACCTCCTCGGTGATCTGACTATCGCTCGAAGTAGTCTGCAGCTCCTCGACCACGAGTGGATCACCTAGCTGCACGCTTTGATCGTTCACATGCAGATGCCGATAACCACTGATGGAGGTGAGATCGCCCAACCTCGTCTGCCAATCCAACCGCCCGGTAAAGCCCCAAATTCTTTGGCTATACCGTGCGGGAACGCCTTGCGCCGTCTGCGTTGGATCGAACGTTATCCCCGGATCAAGCGTCGGCTGAAAATTGCCAATGATCCACTTCGCGTCCGTGGCCACTTTTGTTAGATACTCGATGCCGCCGACGAATCGGAGATCGGCCGAAGGTGTAAAGAGCAGCTTAGCGCGGACTGCGAGGGTATCGTCGTTGCCCATGAAGCTATTCAATACTCTGTCTGATATGTAGCCATCATTCGAATGGCGGCTTACGACCAAACGAGCCGCCAAGGTGTCGGTGAGAGGCACATTCAACATGCCCTTGAATGAAACGAGGTTATACCGGCCGTAGGTAAGCTCCTCGGCATTGTCCGATTGGAACGTCGGATCTTTGGTGTACAGTGCAACGACCCCGCCAATGGAGTTGCGACCGAACAGCGTCCCCTGAGGCCCCTTGAGCACCTCCACGCGGTCCATGTCGAAAAGCTCTGGCTGCAAGTCTGCGACGCTGACTCTGGCAACATCGTCAACGAACATGACGACGCCCTGGTCGGTACCCGTCGAATCGTCGATGGTCGAGGCGCCGCGCATGATGAGATAGGTTTCGCTTCCGGAGTCGGGAACGTAGGTAAGCGCCGGAACTTGTTGCCCAACGTCAACCATTGTCAACACCCGATTGCGGTCAATATCAGCGGCAGACAGTGCCGTTATTGACATTGGCGTGTCCTGCAATCGCGTATCGCGCCTGGTGGCCGTCACGACGATTTCTTCCAATCCCCCCGACCCTGACGCAGTGGTGGACTGCGGTGCACTCGCCGTACCCCCCGAAGTAGTCTGAGCAGATACGGCAATGGAAAACAGGTTCAGTACCGCGATGCTCCATGGGAGTAGTCTCCGGTGTCCGAGCCTGGTCATCGAGGGAAGACCCGCGCTGAGATCATGGCGCGATCCCTTGGGGTACGTTGAGCGCACGCTTGAATGGGTGTGCAACTTCATGGCTATTCCCTCGTTATTGTTGGCCGGCTCAGGCGTACATCAAATGGATGGGGGCGGCACGAGGGCAGCTACGTGCCGAGGCGATTCAACACCGCCAGCGTCATTGCGGTCACTCCCGTGCGAATCGTGGGTTCGGGGACGGGCGCATAGAACGGCGAATGATTTGGTTCGAGCCGTGGGCCGCCCGCTGCGGCATCGGCCACACGTTTGGGATCATAGATGCCGATGATGAAGTAGACAGACGGAACACCTGCTTTGATGTATTCATAAAAATCGTCGCCCGCCGCGAAGCGCTCGGTCTCCTTGAGTTGGTCACCGAAGGCCGTCTTAAAGACGCCCAGCGTGCTCTCCATCAGGGCATCGTCATTAACCACAGACGAAGCATAGGGAGTGACGACCACGTCCGGAGGCGGCGCACCAGCAAGCTCGGCGGTTGCAGCCGCGACTCGTTGTACTCCCGCAATCAATTTGTCGCGCACGGCCGGATCATAGGTGCGGATCGTCCCCAGCAGTCGTGCGCTGTCAGGAATGACGTTTCCTACGGTTCCACCTTGCACAGATCCAATGCCAATGACGCCGAATTTGAAGGGGTCCTTTTCGCGAGCCGTGAGGCCTTGCTCGGCCACCATAAAGTTAGCCGCCTGCATGAGCGGATCGATCACACCTTCGCTTTGGTTGGAGGCCTGGCCGCCTTTACCCTTGAATGTTATCGCGAGGCCATCCGTCGTGGAGGTGATGGATCCGCGGTGATAGCGGACCTCGCCGTCTGCAAAAGCAGTCGTGTGAAGCGCGAAACCATAATCGGGCTTACCGAATCGAGTAAACAAACCATCCTCGAGCATCGCCTTGGCACCGCCTCCCCCCTCTTCAGCGGGCTGGGCAATGAACATCAGAGTTCCCTTCCATGTGTTCTTCATCGCGAGAAGAGCTTCGGCGGTGCCGACCCACGCGGTCATATGGATATCGTGACCACAGCTATGGGCAACGAAGGTCTGCTTTCCATTCCAGACCGTAGTTTCATGACTGCTGTAGGGCAGCCCGGTCTTCTCTTCCATAGGAAGCGCGTCAAGTTCGGTGCGAACCATTACAGTAGGTCCTGCACCGTTGTGGTAGATTGCTACGAGCCCCGTTTTGCCGACGTGCTCTGTCACCACGAACCCTAACGCACGCATTTGCGCAGCCAGCTTCGCGGCGGTTTTCACTTCCTGGTACTGAATCTCGGGATGACTGTGTATATCCTTATACAGGGTGTCCAAACGCGGATAGTCGCGGTTGAGGACTGCTTCGATGGCCGCTTTGTCGGCCAGCACATCGCGCCCGAGCGCTGCGGTCATTTGGCTCAATCCGCATATAATGCCAACGAAGAAGAATGTACGGCGATGCTTTGAACTCGGCATATGGAACCTCCTCGATTCATCGGAAGATTCAGCACTTAGTCGGTCATCAGCAATGGAGTCTAATGCGGTGAGCTATCCTGGCCCCTGAAGAACTTTACATCCCACGGTCTTTGCCGTTTGCGCAGTAAAACAGATCGGCGTTCGCTTTTCAATACCGTATGAGATTCGTTTAACGAGCATTATGGCCCAAGTTAAGAAGGCTGAAGTTCGAGAGAGCATCCTTGAGGCGGCCGGAGCCCTGTTTGCCGAGCGTGGTTATGCGCGGGCAACCGTCAGTTTGATAGCGAAAGCGGCGGGAACCGCTCCGTCCAACGTGTACGTCTATTTCGAATCAAAACTCGCGATTATGTTCGCTATCTACGAACCGTGGTTTCGACAACACTTGGATGAACTAGAGAGGGAGGTTGCTGCTTTATCAACTTCTGAAGCCAAGGTGCGTCGCATCGTGCAAAAGCTTTGGCGAGACATCCCTGCGGACCGAAATGCCTTTTCAGTCAACCTCATTCAGGCCATCTCCACTGCCACCCCCGAAGATCGATATGACCCAGCACTGCTGCGCTGGGCCGTCAACAAGATCGCACAACTTCTATCCAGTTCGCTACCCGCGAAGCGGGCGGCAAGCGTTGATTGCACACCGTTTGCGCGGATACTGATGATGGCGTTCGACGGCTTTGCGGTGAACTCCCGTATAAACCGTGCGATATTGGGCGATGACGATGTAATCGAGAACATGTGCACGGGGATACGGCGTGCTCTGAATGCGCAATCTCGCCCTTCGTCGCGCGAGCCCGGTCGGCGTGCGGTACTGCGGTAAACCTGGCGCCGCACATATTTTGAACAGTGGTTTTGGACATTCTGCCGCTCCCTCAGAAGGGACCGTTTGCGAAAGAGGACGGTGAGCCGCTGATCGACGCTCAGGGTCGCCGTGTCACCTGATGGCCCACCTGGAGGCTCGGCACGTTACCTGATGGGTCAAGTCGTCAAGGAAATGAAAGATCTACGCGCCCCAGTATGCTGCCGCGGCGCGCAAGCGGGCGAGCGTTTCCGGGCGCCCCAAAATCTCGAGCGTTGCATCGATGGGCGGCGAGACCGTGCCGCCGCAGACGGCAAGGCGAATGGGCTGGGCGAGTTTGCCCAACGTGACGCCCTTCGCGGCGGCGGTTTCGCTGATGAGAGCATGGATGGCGGGCGCCGAGAACGGCTCCTGTACCTCGAGCGCCCCGATGAGCTCGTTCAGGAGGACGAGCACATCGGGAGTGACGTGCTTGCGCACGGCCTTTTCGTCATACGCCGCGGGGGCCTTGAAGAAGAACACGCTGTTAGCCGCCATCTCCTTCAAGGTCTTGGCGCGCTCGCGCTGCGCGAGCACGATGCGCTCGAGCTTCGCCTCATCGTCGGCTTCGATGCCCTCGCGCTCCAAATGCCAGCGCAAGGGGGCAATCAGGCGCGCGACCGGCGCATGCATTAAATGCTGTTGATTGAGCCACGCGAGCTTCTCGCCGTTGAACGCGGAGGCCGATTTATTGACGTCCGCGATGTCGAAGAGCCGAATCATCTCCTCGACGGTGAAGATCTCCTGATCCCCGTGCGACCAGCCCAACCGCGCGAGGTAATTGAGGAGCGCCTCGGGCAAATAGCCCTCGTCGCGGTATTGCAGCACGCTCACCGCGCCATGGCGCTTGGAGAGCTTGGCGCCGTCCGCTCCCAAGATCATGGGCAGATGCGCATAGACAGGCGGCTTTCGGCCCAAGGCGAGCAGCATATTCATCTGCCGCGGCGTGTTGTTCAAGTGGTCATCGCCGCGAATGACGTGCGTGATTTCCATGTCCATGTCATCGACGACGACGCAAAAATTATAGGTGGGTGTGCCGTCCGAGCGCGCAATCACGAGATCATCGAGCTCGACGTTCTGAAAGACCACCCGTCCGTGCACCACATCATCGACCACGACCTCGCCCGTGAGCGGATTCTTGAAGCGAATGGTGGGGGCCACCCCTGCGCGCACATCGGTGCGCTCGCGCCAGCGACCGTCGTAGCGGGGTTTTTCACCCTGCTTCATCTGCCCGGCACGCATTTGGTCCAGTTCCTCCTTGGTGCAATAGCAGCGGTACGCGTGACCTTGGGCGAGCAATTGCTCTATGACCTCTTTGTAGCGATCGAAGCGCTTGGTCTGATAGAAAGGCCCGGCGTCATGATCGAGGCCCGCCCACTCCATACCGTCCAAAATTTGCTGAATGGCTTCGCCGGTGGAGCGTTCGAGATCCGTGTCCTCAATCCGCAGGATGAATTCTCCGTGATGCCGGCGCGCGTACAGCCAGCAGAAGAGCGCGGTGCGCAGTCCACCGATGTGCAAGAACCCCGTGGGGCTGGGAGCGAAACGCGTGCGAACGGTCATGGGATCTTTTGGGGCTCAGGTTCAGCAGCCGTTTAGTTTAACAGAGCCCCAATGCTCGTACCCGCGGCAGGCCGCAACGTTTGTTTTAAGCGCATGCCAATGTCATACTTTGCCCCCGCTGATGGGCGGTTAGCTCAGCGGTAGAGCACTGCTTTCACACGGCAGGGGTCACAGGTTCAATCCCTGTACCGCCCACCACTGTAAAAAACCCTAGAAATGAAGCTTTTTATCCGCTGTAGGGCGGCTCCGGAAACCCTCGACGGCGGGCCCGATACGGTTGCCCATACGGTAACCCCGGACAGTCCATCTCCGCCAGCCGCCTCGAATGGCTCGGGATGCACAGCTAATACTGGCGCCGCTAGGGCTCATAGTATGAGAGGTTTCGAGCTCCGACGCTCGCTCGCTCTGTCATTTCAACAAATCGTCGATTTTGAACATGTGCGCGTTAACCCGCGTTAACCCACAATTTTGAGACGAGCGGCGCCTTTGCGTTTTACCAACGGAAGGTTGCTCCAATCACGGGGCCTGTCATCCGCACCTTCTCCAAGATCGGCCGGTCGGACAGTTGGTACGTCAGATTGCGAACAGCGAGCGATACATCGCCCCAGTGAAAGTGATAGCCGACACCCAGGAATTCGTTGTTCTGCCAGTTCTTGTTGCCATCGGCGACGTCAGCCTCATAGGGGAGGTACCACTTACCGTCGCCGCTCAGGCGCAGCGAGCCCCTCACGCCGATGAGGCCATCTGTGAAATTCGCGCTCGGCCAGAAGCCCCCGCCCACCATGATCGGGAGCGGCGGGGCGGTGAACTCATAGGAGAGTGAGATCGCGAGGCTCGTGTAGCGCAGCCCCACCATCACATCGAGCGTGCCGACGTCATTGTTCATCACCGTGTACGAGGGAGCGAGGGTCCAGATCGACGCCCGTGCTCCGGCGTCGATGGTGCGAGTCACGGACAGCGTCGGAAGGCCACCGGGCAGGCCGATCTGCCTTTCGTGCGTCGGGTTTGCCGACAAGTTCATGTACACAAGGTCCGTCCAGATCGCCCAATCGCCCTTGCGGATGGTGCCGTCGAGGAACGCGGCCAGATTGACATGCTTCAAGTATTGGCTCGGCTGGGTCTCGATGGTCGGATTGCCTCCGCCAGCAATGGGCGGGAGCTGCACCGTCGTGTACATCCACGGCAACCATCCGTATGGCGATGCGTCGACGTGCCATTGGCCGTCCCACATGTTCACCCCGTTAGCGACGGCGATGACGTCCTGAGCCGCCGCACTGCCCGCGGCGAGTACACCGAAGCCGAGAATGAATCCTGCGACTCCGCGCTTGAAGAATTTGAGGTGCTGCATCTAACCCTTACCTATCTTCAAGCTGCGGCGCAAATGGGTCGCATAAGCACCGGGGCTTCTTGGGCAAAATATCAATCGACGGTCCCATCCACCTACGCCCATTAAACATAGTCGAATCGGTTGCCTAATCTGCTTGAGCCCCCGGACAAGTTGCCTTGATCTGGGCGATCTTGGTGTCGAGCGCCTTGTTATATTCCCCAGTGCTCACCTGGTATTTGGTCTTTTCGGTACCTGTGACCAGCCCTTCGACAAGGCCTATGGGCGCAATCATCGAGATACCATTACCAATCTTTGATGCGGTGCTAGCCTTCTCCGAGTTCAGCACACGCAGGTCGCCCGGGGCGCTTGCGCAGTTAATAGGCATCGCCTGAGCTGCCGCTGCTTCCTTCTTTTCCTGCATCGCGCAACCGCTCAATAGGACCAGGCCGAATGCGTAGAGACCTGCGCCAAATAGGTTTGCTTTCATCATTTTCGCTCCGAGATATAGATGTTGGCACACAACACGCTCAGCAAATTCGCAAACATTGAAACAGGTTTCTTCGCGTCTCGCCTACGCCTTTGGTCCCATAGATCGAAAGTGGGCGAGTGGCGCCGGGCGCGCTCGAATTGTCACTGGATCAGCGCCTGAATCCGCCGCCGCCGAAGCGGCCACCCCGTCCGCCGCCGTCGCCAAAGCCCCCGAAGCTGCGATCCCCGGTGACACAGCCTGACACGATCTCTGTCTCACAGCCTTCAGAACGCCCTAAACCTCAAAATACGCCTGAGCCCTCTGTACTACGAATCAAGCAACGCAAGCGCGGTTGGGCTCCGAACTCGCGTGCATTGATCGATGACATTCGACTCCAATTCGACACCTTCACGCTCGCGACTTGGTTGATCGCAAAGCCCGGCGGCTGGCAGATTAGGCTCAGCGCACTGGCAGCCGAGTCCGCTGGGATTCAGCGATGGCGCGAGGACATTTCTTAACAAATCTTAATGATATAGCTCCGTCGTACTTGAGGGTGCTGAGTCGTACACCATCGCGCTCGGGCGCATTCATGCACCATCTTGTGAGCTAGTTTTGTGGTTTACACGAGAAGATTTGCTCATATTATTCGTGACGTCCACTGACATGAGGGCGTCCGATGATCGACTCCGAAAGTACGCGCGGTAGGTTGAAGCGCGTTCCCCGACCCACCGTCATCGATCCGAACCAGCGATACTCCCTGGCGGAAACACACGCGGCACTCAGCCAATCCCACGCGAAGACGTTTCAGGATATCAAGCTCGGCAGGCTCAAAACGATTAAGGATGGGCGCCGGCGCTATGTGCTCGGCAGTGAACTAATTCGCCGCGCTCGGTCGAGCGACTAAGCGGCCGAAGGCGAGCGAATCGGTTCTTTCGTTTCCGTGTCCAACGGGCTAGACGACGCTTCGGATGAGGCAGAGCCGAAGCTTGAGATCTTCCGATCGCTTCCGGGGGATCTGGCTGCGCGAGATTCGCAGGATCTCATGGCCTACCCCTTCTTCGCGCTCGCCAAATCCAAGCGCATCGAACCGATTATTTTCAATACCAAGCGGGTCTCCATTAGGGTTTCTGGAACCCTAGACTACGGCATCGCCACGATCTGGGATGCCGATGTCCTGATCTGGGCAACCTCGCAGATCATAGAGGCCAGGGATCAGGGTCTGCCGACCTCTCGGCTCATCGCGACGACTCCCTATCACATCCTCCGATTCGTCGGTCGTGGAACCAACAAACGCAGCTACGATCGCCTCAAGGCAGCCCTCACCCGGTTGCAGTCGACGACGGTAACTACCTCTATCCGAGCATCCGGTGCACGCCACCTGCACCAGTTCTCCTGGCTTAGTGAATGGAAGGTGCACACCGATGCCGATGGGCGCCCCGAGGGCATCTCGATGATTCTCCCGGATTGGTTCTACACCGGGCTCCTGGACTCAAGTCTCGTGCTGACTTTGGATCCGGTCTACTTCCAGTTGACCGGCGGTCTCGAGCGCTGGTTGTACCGTCTGGTGCGCAAGCATGCGGGCCACCAACGCGATGGTTGGCAATTCGATGTTGACTACCTTCGAGCGAAGTCCGGCAGCGCCATGCGTGCCTCGGCGTTCGCGTTTTATCTGCGTCGGCTGGCCGCAGACCAGGCACTCCCCGGCTACGAGCTCCACGTGAAACGGAGCAGGGGCGGACGCGATGTCCTGGCCTTTCGAGTGCGAGCTCGACCGCCGGCGAAGCAATTGATTCGCCAGCTGACTCAGAGGCTCCAAAATGTTTAGAAGCTGTGAATTGCATCGTGCTATCACGAATAGAAAGGCACGCGCTATCACACGCACGACTATCGTGCTATCACGAATACGAAATCGACTTATGTCCCTGGTCTACATGAGGAAATCGCCTCCCGTAACTCTTCTAACTAAGAATCGAACAAGGTTCTCTAACGGAAAGCAGGTTGCGCAAATCAGTGGATAACCCTCCGTGGTTCTGCGAAGCGAAGAGAGCGGAGGAAGAAGTTTGGCGAGACACATGAATGCACCGTCTGCTTTTCGAATGGTGTGCCAGAGATGAAGCGACGCGGTAGAGATTGTGCAGCCGAGATGAGAAGGAGAAAGAGCGAAAATGGGAACGTTTGAGCGAAGAGATGAACAGCAAGATTGAAGCCGCGGGGCGTGGCCCGCTTAAGAGGATGTCTGCACATGGTTTTTTAAGGCACGCCGGCGAGATCGACGACGGACGAGATTTGATATGGGCTTGATGCGTTCGACATTTGCGCGAGCCGATTACGATCGACTGCGCCTGAGTACGCAAGGAGGACTTCGATGACGACAAGTGACAATGATGAGTTTCGAGCGAAGCTCGGCAGGCCGAAGTCGATCAGCAAGGTGCAGCCGCGGTTGATCTCCCAGCTCTTGGCGAAGGGGGTCAATGTGCGCGGGGCGAGCCGCGCGCAGCGGGCGGTCTCGGGGCAGCGGAAAGTCACCGCGTTCCATCGCGGAGCGGTGGCGGTGAGGCTCTGCATCCGCGCGCCGGGCCCCCGCTCCCGGCGGGTGACAGTGAAGGTCCGGATCGTCAATCTAAAGCGCGCCGGACCTCGCTCGATCGCCATGCACCTGCGCTACATCGAGCGCGACGGGGTGAGGCGGATGGGTCGCCGGCTCGCGCTTACGGCGCAGAACTCGATGCGGTCGATACCCAGGAGTTCGGATCGCGCTGCCGGGGTGACCGGCATCAGTTCCGATTCATCGTCTCACCGGAGGACGGCGTCGAGATCGCTGACCTCAAGGCCTTTACCCGGGAGCTCATGGTCCACATGGAGCGGGATCTCGGCACTAAGCTCGAGTGGGTGGCGGTCGATCATTGGGATACCGATAACCCTCACACTCACGTGGTGCTCCGGGGTAAGGACTCCGGCAACAAGGATCTCATCATCGATCGCGACTACATCACCCAAGGCATGCGGGGACGGGCGGCGGAGGTGGCCGAGAGCTGGCTTGGGTTGCGCACGGAGCAGGAGATCGAGCAGAGCCTCAATCGGGAGATCGACCAGGAGCGCTGGACCCGCATCGACCGGGCGATTCAGGCGAAGTTGATCGAGGGGGCGATTGACCTGCGCCGACGTCAGGGGAGCCTCGATACCCAGGTCGAGCGGAACCACATGTTGGGCCGACTGCAACGTCTTCAGCGCATGGGGCTTGCCGAGGAGTCGTCCACCAGCGTCTGGAGAGTCAACCCGCAGGCGGAGCCGGTCCTTCGAGCGATGGGCGAGCGCGGGGACATCATCCGAACTATGCAGCGCGCGTTCTCGAACGAGCGGCGGGACTTTGACATCGTCGGGCCGACAGGGCCCAAGACCCCCATCGTGGGACGCCTCGCCGGGAAGGGCCTCGCGGACGAACTCCATGACCGGCGTTATCTCATCGTCGACGGCATTGACGGTCGCGCTGTTGAGTAGCCCAAGCTGGTCGCCCGGCCTGGGCCCTCTCCGGAACCGGATGTGGGGATTTCCGCCGTCCGGCTCTTCCGCGGATGTGTCTTGCGAGTCGCTTGGTCATCGCTCATCTCCAGATGTGTACGACAATTCGCGCATTCGGGCAGAGGCAGGGCCTTCAGGAGGTCCTCAAACCTCTCCCAGTCGAGACGGGCCCGTTGGCTGCGACGGTTGAGCCACTTGAACCAACTTCGTTGCACCTGATGCACGAAACGCTTCAGGCTCTGGATGTTTCCATTCACCCCGAAGTAGTTAATGTGGCCCTGCACTCGTCTCCTGAGCGCTGCGTGCTGCTGACTGACGGGAGGTGTCGATTGCTCGCTTGACACCAGACATACACTCGCTTGTATGGCCCGCGCCAGCCGCGCACGCCGGGTCTTGCACGCCACCGCCCAACTTCCCGCCCGAGTTCGCCGCCAATACCAGCAGAACCCGAGGAAGTCGAACGTCGTCGGACTCCTGCCTTCTCCTCGCGACCGTGAGGGTCGGCGAAAGTCCAGCAATCGAGTTTTCTCGGGATGTAGGGTCAGCCCAAAGCGCTCCATCCGTTTGCTCAGTACCGCCAGCACCCGTCGTGCATCGTCCTGGCGTTCAAACCCGAAGACGCCATCATCGGCGAAGCGGATAAACGTGGCCTTGCCACGCAGCCGCGGCCTGACTTCTTCGGCGAACCACCGGTCCAGCACCGTGTGCAAATAAACGTTACCGAGCAGCGGCGACAGAGTTGAACCCTGGACCGTACCCTCGGACGGCTCGGTAGAACACCTCCCCGTCCAGCACCCCCACATGCAAGCATTTGCCGATGAGTCGCAAGCAGCGACCCATCGGCCACCCGCTCCTGGAGCATCTCCAACAGCTGCGTTCGGTCGCACGCTGTCGAAGAAGGACGCGATGTCAAACTCCAGTATCCAGTTCGCCTCGCCAACATTCACCGCTCGGGTCAGGGCTCGCACGGCATCGTGCGCACTGCGTCCGGGGCGAAAACCGTAGGAGCAGTCCAAGAAGTCCTGCTCGTAAACCGCCTCCAACACCTCGCGCAGCTGCATTCTGGACCACCTTATCTTCGGTGGCCGAGATGCCGATCGGCCGAGCTCTGACCCTGCTTCTCCTTGGGAATGTGCACCCGTCGGATCGGCTGATGACGATATCGCTTCGTCTTCAGCCGCTCGTGCAGGCTCTCGCAGCTTGCTCTGCAAGTCCTGCCCGTATTGCTCCTTCGTGATGCCGTCCACTCCGACCGCCGCATCGCTGCGCAGCCGGGCAAATGCCCCAGCCAGCAGTTCCTCGTCGATCAGGTGGGCGAGCGAATGAAACCGGGCCGCAGGCTCCCGTTTCGCTCTGTCCGCTACCTTGCGAAGTCCCGTTGACATGTCCAGCGACGTCAAGGCGTCGGTCATGTTGCCCTCCGCAAGTTCACACCCGCACGGGCCGCCTTTGCTCGCTCGGGTCCGCGTGCCATTACGTTCCCCGAGGTCATAGCTCCTATTCGGCCCTCCGACTCCCTGCGCTGCTTCGTCTCGAGCTCTGGTTCCCCTCGCTTGAGCCTACCTGCATTCGAGTCACCTCTCCTGCAGGACAGACAGGGCCTCCCAGATGACTGGCCCATCCTCTTGAGCACGCGCCGTGGTCGAACACCCCGCCGGTTGCGCTACCCGCTCGACCGCTCACGCGAGCAGCGCTGCTGCCTTCCAGCACAATGACGCCTTGGGCACCGGAATGAAGAGAGATTACGGGGCTGCATTCTCACGGCTCACACTCTCGCGTACCTACGCATCGACGGCGACAGTTACCTGTCCCGCTGCAAGGCTCGCTACCGGCCTGCGGGTCTACGCTTTGGCCGGGCGGGATTCGCACCCGCTGGATGAGATAATCCAAATTTCAGAACGTGTCCGACCACGTTCTTCCTTTCGGACCAGTCTTCACTGGTCGCTTCCATTATCTCGTCCTTCCCGGTCGGACCGACGAGGTGGAATTACTGATCGGCGCAATTGTGGAAGTACGTGCCAACGATCGATTGCGGCCGGCGGATCAAACCATTGCGAAGCTCGCTGACAACGGCATCTATCGCACTGCCAGGCACCTGCAAGTGGCGTACAGCCACCCCATCCCCGGCCGCTCCCCAGCGGCCGTGGTCGAAGCGCACGAGCGGCGCCTCGAGGCCTTGCGTCGCGCTGGCGTCGTCGAGCGCATCGAGGCGGGTCTGTGGCGGGTGCCGGCCGACTTGGCACAACGCGGCCTTGACTATGATATTCGGCGCCAGGGAGGCATTGACCTCAAAATCCTCTCAACGCTCCCCATCGAACAGCAGGTCGGCGCAATGGGCGCCACCTGGCTCGATAAGCACATGATGGGCGAAGGGCCGGACAGTACTGGACACGCATTTGGCGCGGAAGTGACGCGGGCGATGCGCCAGCGAGCCACGTTCTTGATCGAGCAAGGCCTTGCCGAACGCCAAGGCGATCACCTGATGGTTAAGGACAATCTGCTCGCGACCTTGCGCAACCGTGAACTTGCCGCCGTCGGCAAATCGATCGAGGGTGAGACTCACTTGACCTATCGCGAAACGCGCGACGGCAAGTCGGTCCGGGGCGTGTATCGGCGCACGCTTGACCTCGCGAGTGGCCGCTTCGCCATGCTCGATGATGGCATTAGATTCTCACTCGTCCCGGGGCGGCCGGTGATGGAGGAACATTTGGGCCGAGAGCTACGCGGCATCGCGGTGGGGGCGGATATCAGTTGGGATTTTTCCAGGACGCGGGAGTTGGGACGATAATCCAACGCCGCAGGCTTGGACCATGGTCTAGTTACGTCCCAGTCCCAGGGTAAGTATGTTCGTGCTCGGTTCAAAGCACTACTCACGAGGTGGGGGCAACGACCGTCTTTTCGGACTGTCGAGTAGTAGCGCATATCAGCAGCACTGCCGGGAACTCATCAGAGTCAACAATAGAAAATGAAGATAACCAGACGCACTTCTCTCGTCGGCGCAATCCTAGCGGGGATCTTCGCAACCTCCTCCGCTCATGCCGAATTGAGTGCGGAGGATTTGGCGAAGATCGCGCAAAATCCCGTCGGCAACCTGATCAGCGTGCCGTTCCAGGAGAACGCGTACTTCAATGTCGGTCCTCTGAACGGCACGCAAAATGTGCTCAACATCCAGCCGGTAATCCCGATCTCGCTCAACGATGACTGGAACATCATCACCCGCACCATTTTGCCCATTATATCGCTGCCGGGATTTGTGCCGGGGCAGGGCAGCACGAGCGGTCTCGGCGATCTGCAGATTTCGGCATTTCTCTCGCCCGCGAAGCCGGGTGCCTGGATCTGGGGCGTGGGCGCCGTCACCCAGCTGCCCACGCATAGCAATGATTTGCTTGGCAACAACAATGCGGGACTTGGGCCGACGGCCGTGTTCTTGCACCTCGAGCACGGCAGCCCCTGGGTGTACGGGGTGCTCGCCAACAATGTCTGGTCGGTGGGCAGCAGTGCCAACCCGTTCGGCAATGCGCCGAAATACAGCAACGGGCTGGTGCAGCCGTTCCTCAATTACAACTTCGAGAGCGGCGCTTATCTGACAAGCTCGCCGATCATCACCGCCAACTGGGAAGCGAAAGGCTCGCAGGTGTGGACCGTGCCGATGGGCGGCGGCGTGGGCAAGCTCTTCAAGATCGGCAGGCTGCCGGTGAATACCCAGCTATCTGGGTACTACAACGTCGTCAGGCCCGACTTTGCCAACAACTGGCAAATCCGTGCCCAGGTACAGTTTATGTTTCCGAAGTAGAGAGGATTCTGGGCGGTAACGCTGGCACCCGATAGCAGTCACTGGTCTTCGGCCGGTTGGACTCGACACCGGGAATTGACGACATCGGGCAACTGCCATTGCTCTCACTCATCGCAACTTTTTCACGTTCGTTGATGCGAGGCCAAACGATGGTAGGTTCTTCTTTGGATTAGTTAGTTTTCCATTGCGGTGCGCGCCACCCCGATGAATGAAGCTGACAAGACAGTGGACAGGGGCAAAGTAATGCGGCATACGCTGAGGTTGGCGTCGGGATCGAGGTCGGTTTCTCCTTGGTGCTGTGAGCCCGTTAGATAGTTGGACCCGGAACCCTGCGAGCACCCCGAATTGTTGCCACGAGCGTTTGCGCTCCGGAGCACGATTACTAGAGTTCGATGACGAGGGTTCTTCCCGGCGCTGCGTCCAAACTTTAAGGAGGAAGACCCATGCAGGTACTGTATCCACGCTGCGCCGGTCTTGACGTACACAAAGATGTCATTGTGGCCTGCGTACGCTGCGTATCGACGCCGGTGCATCAAGAGGTTCGCAGTTTTCAGACGACCACGAGCGGTTTGCAGAGCCTGGATGAGTGGCTCAGCTCGTCACGCTTGCACCCACGTGGCGATGGAGGCGACCGGAGTTTACTGGAAACCGGTGTGGCATATTTTGGAAGCCGATTTTGAACTGGTGCTCGCCAACGCCGCACACATCAAAAATGTGCCGGGCCGCAAGACCGACGTGAACGATGCCACGTGGATTGCCGACCTATTGGCGCACGGATTGATCCGCTCGAGCTTCGTGCCGCCGGCGCCGATCCAGGAGCTGCGCGATTTGACGCGTACCCGCAAGCAATTGGTGCGCGAAATCTCCCAGCATTCTTCGCGCATTCAGAAGGTCCTGGAGGACGCGAACTTGAAACTCGGCAGCGTTCTGTCGAATGTGCTGGGCAAAAGCTGGCGCTGCCGATCCTGCAGGCGATGATTGCCGGAGAGACGAATCCGGAGAGGCTCGCCGACCTGGCCGAGGGCGCCGCCCGCAAGAAACGCGCCGAACTAATCGAAGCGTTGCATGGGCGCATACCGCGAGCACCACCGGGGACTGCTGAAGGTCCATCTCGATCTCGTGGCAGCCCTCGAACAGGCACTGGCGGACATCGATGCCACGGTGGGAAAAACCTTGGCGCCGATCCGTGAGAGCGCTCGCCTCCTGACGACTATGCCAGGTGTCAGCGATCTGACCGCGCAAGTCATGGTGGCGGAGATCGGCGTCGATATGTCGCGCTTTCCGACGGCAGCCCATTTGATCTCATGGACGGGTCTTTGCCCCCGCAGCGACGAAAGCGCCGGTAAACGGCGCTCCACCCGGGTCCGCAAGGGCGCGCCGTGGCTTAAAACCGCCCTGGTCACCGCCGCTTGGGCGGCGGTGCGCGTCAAAGACTCCTATCTGCAAGCCCAGTTCCATCGCTTACGCTCACGCCGAGGAGCCAAAAAAGCCATCCTCGCGGTCGCCGCCTCCATGCTCACCGCCGCCTATCACATGTTGAAAAACGGCATCCCTTACCACGACCTCGGCGCCGATCACTTCTCCAGCCGTGATCGCTCAAAAGCCATCCTGCGCCTCGTCCGCAGGCTTAACGATCTCGGCTGCGATGTCCAGGTAACCCCTCAAGCCGCATGAGCCGCGCAACGGTACAATGCTTTATGGATCGAAGAGCTTCTTACTAGAGGAGCTCTGAAATCTTTCCCTAAAGTCCAATTGCTGAGGGCTTGTAGGATCACGCTTAATCGATTCACGTCAAGAAACAATCCACGTTCGATGACCGACTCCCGAAATGAGAGCGGTGGTGATACGAGAGCCCTCCGCAGGGCGAGAAATGGCTCAAACTAATAGACGCAGAATTGCTGGACTTGAATGGCTATCGCGAGATTCCGGGGCCGCCCGCACCGCGTTCGGATATCGACGTTGGGGGGCCTAAAGTCCAATTGCTTGGTTCGCATTACGTAGGAGCGGCAATGGCCCCCTATTTCCGGTTCATCATGGTAGGGCGCGTCAAAACAACAACGTATGGACAGGACTATTCGTTCAGCTGTCGCGGAGGTTCTCATGAATCGAGGTAAACGTATTTTTCGCAGCGCCGCTGCGCTCGTGTGCTTGCTTTCTAGTGCAACCGCACTTTGGCTCATACCCGTCGAACGCGTATCAGCCCAGGCTCCTGGCGACTCCGTTATCTATCTGGATCAAGGCTGGTCGCAGGCGGACCGGGAACTCTACTATCAGACCCCCCAAGGCTCAGTCATCGCTTCGTACGACATCTTCACGAATATGGAGGTTGCCGGAAGCCAGGAGCTCTTCCGCTCGGATGCAAACAGCGCGCGCTTTGGCCTGATTCCCCAGGCTGCAAATCCGCGAACCAATCCTGACGGTTTCCCGGTTGGTATCACAAAGAATGTGGTGACGGAAGGGCGTTGGAAGAGCGTGACGGTCGGGCCGAACTGCTCGGTCTGCCACACCGCGCAGTTGATCTACAAAGGCAAGCGAATTCGCATCGACGGCGGTCACACCAATCTGTTCGACATCCAGGCGTATATGCAAGCCCTTGACCAGGCGTATCAGGCCACATTGACCGATACGGCAAAATTCGATCGCATGGCTGCGCGCATTGGAGCGACCAGCACAGACGCCAAGAGCGAACTGCGCACGCGTTTTGTGCGCGAAGCCGAGCGGACGCATTACTACAGCAGCGTCGCCGCAGCCACCCCATTCCCTTGGGGGCCTGGCCGCGCAGATTGCCTCACGCTGATCAGCAGTCGGTTGGCGTCCATTGAACCAAACATCCCCGAGAACATGTCAGTGGCTGCGGCGCCGGTCAAGATTCCCTTTGTCTGGAATGCCGGGCAGGCAACCTGGACGCAATGGGGTGGGTGGGCACAGGATCCGCTCTCTCGCAACTTTGGCGAAACCTTGGGTGTGTACCTACCGATGGACCTGCAATCCAAGACGCCGGAAGAAGGCCTCTTCGATTCGGCCGCCGCCATCCTCAATCTCCAGAAGATCGAGGACACGATGTGGCGATTGGCGCCTCCAAAGTGGCCGGAAGAGATATTCGGCAAGATCGACCGCGTGAAAGCTGCCCAGGGTAAGGCACTGTTCGCGACCCACTGTGCGAGTTGCCACAACTCTTATCCCTATACGTGGACGGCGCCCAACAAGTACGGCAAGCGCTTTCTCGAAGTTGGACTCCTGCCCAAGACATACATGGGTACCGACATGCAGCAGACGGTCGTCGTGAACAAGTTCATGTACACCGCTCAGTTGAGCCCCTATATGCCGCCACCCGACAAGGGCAAAGCAGTCGTATTGGCGTCAGATTTCAAGCCAACCCTCGCCAGGCTTCTCCTCGGCAGGGCAGTGGAAAAACTCAACCTGAGCGCCGGGGATATGCCAGATCTGAATGGCTTTCGGGAACTTCCGTTGCCGCCTGGATCACAGACCGTGTGGAAGGCAGCACCGCGCGACGGAGTGTGGGCCACGCCGCCTTTCCTGCACAACGGCTCAGTACCCAACCTTTACGAGATGCTGATCCCGGCGAGTCAACGCACCAAGAAGTTTTACGTCGGGCGAGATTTCGATCCGGTCAAAGTGGGAGTCGACACCAGCGGTAGCTCCGGGACCTTCCTTCTGGATACCTCGCTGGTCGGCAACTCGAACGCAGGCCATTCGTTCGAGAACGGTCCTCGCGGCAACGGCATCGTCGGCCCGCTGTTGACCGATCAGCAACGCTGGGCACTGGTCGAATACTTAAAATCGATTCCCGAAGAAGCCGGGCGGGTCACGCCGTTTGGTGGACCACCCGATGCACGCAGCGGCAATCAACCTTGGGCGAATATCAAGTGAGTGCGTTTTCCTGATCGATGAGCGAGCGATCTGCAGCGAGATAACGCTGGCAATCAATCACCGCGAGGAAACAAAATGCGCGAGTTCAGCCTTCTCCAGGTGGTCGGCATGGCCCTGGCCATCGCGCTTGTCGGCCTCGCCGGATTGGTCGGGAGCTACATTGGTTAGCCGCAGCGAACGATTGAATTCCAGTTAAGGATCAGAGATGTCAGACCATATTGATGGGCCCAGACAGGTCGGCGACCCTGCTGGCGATCTCAGCGACCTGTTTGCCTTCACGAGCCCGGCCAACGCGGACCGCACGGTGCTCGCGCTGTGCGTGTTTCCCTCGGCGGGCGCCAGCGCCATGTTCTCCAATGCCGTCAATCACTCGTTCGTCGTACGTCGGGCCACTGTGGCGGGCGTTGCCGATGCGGCGCGGTTCAAGACGCTCGATCCGGAAATTCGCTTCAGCTGTCGATTCGACGCGCTCGAGCACGGACGCGACGGTGCGAAGCCCATCCAGCGCGGCACTTGCACTCTGCCTGGCGGCCAGACGCTCAGTTTGCTCGTCAACGACGAGCTAGGGGCGTCCACTCCGGACGGGGCATTCCGTGTCTTTGCAGGGCTTCGGTCCGATCCCTTCTTTCTTGCCGTAGCGGGGATAAAGCCTATTCCCAATCTGCTGCAGCACGACAACGTGCTCAGCATCGTCATCGAATTCGACACGCGCCGCGTGCTCGACCCCGCCAAGGGTTCGCTCTTCGGGGCCATTGCCGAGACCACTCCGCTGCCCGGCTATATGAGTGAAATCGGGTCGCCACCGCCGCGCTTCGATTGGGTTGGCCGCCCCGAACAGACCAACATGCGCCTCAACAATGGTGCGCTGAAAGGGGTAGACGACTTACGCGACCTGTGGAATCAGCAGACGCCGTTTGCGATTGCCGAAAATCTCAAACCGGTGTTCAGGAAGCGTCTGACCGACAGCCTGGCGGAGTGGGACATGCGCGACGGCAAGGCCCAATGGACGCCCGCCGCGCTGGCCGCCAGCGCCAATGTCTTCCTCGACGATTTCCTGCTGTTCGACGTGGCGAAGCCGATCACGGATTCGAGCCATCTCGAAATCGAAAGGAGCACCCTCAACGGGCACGTCTACCAGACCGGAGGGGGCCGGACTGTCAACGCAAACGTGATCGACATCCTGGTGACCTGGATGGTCAACCACGACCAAGGTGAATTCCTCCAGGGTGGCGCGATGGGCGCCACCAAGCCCGGGACTAAGGAGTTTCCCTATCTGGCATCCCCGAACACGGACTTGCAGAACGTCACGCAAAGTGTCGACCTGGCGGCCGCGCCGGAGCAGGTCTGGGCGCTCATCGGGTCGTTCGGCGATCTTTCATGGCATCCATTGGCCGCCTCGGTCACGCTGACGGGGACCGGTATCGGGCAATTGCGCACGACCGAGACCATTGATGGCAAGAAGATCATCGAACGGCTCACGGCGATGGACTCGTCCCCCAGGTCTTATAGCTATGCAGGCGTCAGCGGCCTTCCAGTGTCCAACTACACGGGAAAGTTGAGCGTGACGCCGAAGGGCGCCGGCAGCACGGTCGAGTGGAGCTCACTGTATTTGCCGGACGGCCAACCTAACACCATCATCAAACTGATTGACACCACGCTGTTCAAGGTGGGTCTCGAAAGCCTCAAGAAGCGCTTCGGCTGAACGAAGTGAGCGACGCGTCAACCCCCAGAGGTAGTGCAGCATGGCACTTCTAACGGACCTGACAGAGGCAGCGGATGACGTGATCGAGCTCGCGCCGGCCACCAACGGCGAGATCGCCGTTATCAATCTGAAAAGTGCGCTGCAGGCATCGTGGAACCGCTTCTGGCGCGATCCGCAGCGGGTCGGCGTCGCCGAACACATCGTCGAGCAGGAGCAGCAGGCGGCGCAGTATCTCGGTGACCTGGATGCGTTCGGCCGCCTCGAGACTCTGGTGAATCAATTCAGTTGTGCCGATGCCGAATCGTCTCGCGTCGCACTTGTCCAGGCGCAATTTGCGTCGATGACCCATCGCTTCGCCGAAGCGCGAGACCAGGTTGCCAAAGCCGAGTCACTCGGGGCGCCATCGGAAACGATCAGCCGCCTGTCGCTCTCCATCGATCAAGCATGTGGAACGCACCTCGATTCGGTACTGGAGAAACGACGCCGGATCTCAGCCGAGTCGGAGCGCCTGGAGAATTTGGTGCCGCTCGGTTCGCTGTTTGGCGATCTGCGCGAATTCAGCTCGGCCGATCGCACTTACCGGCGAGCGCTGCAGGTCTACCGGGATGTGTCCCCATTCGCTGTCGCATGGGTCTGCTTTCAGCTTGGCACCCTGTGGGGAGAACTCATTCCCGAGCCTGTACTGAGTCGCGCTGCGAAGTGGTATCGCAAGGCGATCGACTATGTGCCGTGCTATGTCAAAGCGCGTGTGCATCTGGCAGAAATCTATTCCAGTTTCGGCCGCTGCGAGGAAGCGCAGTCGCTGCTCCTCCCGGTGGTGAATTGCGGCGATCCGGAAGTCTCTTGGCGTCTCGCCGATGTGATGAATGCAACCGGGAGATTCGCCGAAGCCGAGGCGCAACTGCAGGCGGCGCGAACGGGCTTCGAGGCCCTTCTGGACGGGCATCTGCTCGCGTTTGCGGACCATGGCGCGGAGTTCTACGCCGGCAGCGGTGGTAATCCCGCACGCGCCTTCGAGCTCGCGCGACTGAACCTTGCCAACCGCCCTACGCTGCGCGCATTCGAGCAGGCGTACGCAACCGCAACAGCCGCTGACAAAGCGCATGCTGCATCCGAAATTCTCGCTACCGCCCGAAGCCGCTGGGGAGCGACAACCGCCTTCCGATTGTCGTCCTTGGCCGTGTTGCAATCCGAAGGAGCAATCGCATGAACATGAACCGCCGCACCTTCATTCTGAGCACGGGTTTGGTCGCCGCGGCGCCTGCTCTTGCAAGCGTGCCGAGAACGTCGCTCAACCCGGCATCGTCGGTGTTGCCAAGCGCTGTCGGTTTGCAATCGGAACCGCCCGTGACTGAGGCGGCGGGGTACGACTTTCCGTTCAAGATCTACGGGTGGGAGCCTCGCGAGGGAACACCGGCTGACGAGCGGATGTGGATCAGCATCAATCGATCATGGAAGGCATCATGGCGATGACGCACTCGCTCGCAGGTTTAACGTCGAGGAGCGGACATGTCGCTCTTGTACACGGTTCGTAATGCGTGGACCTCGCCGTCAATCATTGCTTTATCCCGGGCGGTATGGCTGATGGCAATGGCCGCAATGCCAGCGCGCGCACTGGATTTGCCGACATCTGGTCCGGGGCTGGCCACAACGCAAACATCAATCGGTGGAGGGCCTGCTGGCTCCGCGTTGCCCGGCGACGCGGCAGCCGGCGTCGACAGCGACGACGCTGAGACGCCGAACTCAACGGAGCAAGGCCACACACAGATGTCGGATAGTTTCGAGCACCGACCGATCGCAGGTTTGCTTCATGAATCGAGTCTGGTCGGGGTGCGCGACACCAGCTTCGCCGTGCAGTTCCGCACTTACTATCTAGACCGCGATCAAATGGACCACACCCAAAGCGAGGCCTGGACATATGGCGGTTTGGCAGGCCTAAAGACCGGCTACTTCTACGATCTCATTGCCGTCGGCGCAACCGCTTATACCTCGCAGCGAGTCAATGCGCCATACAATAAGAGTGGCACGCCCCTGCTCGGACCCGATCAGAAACCTTACACGGTGATCGGCGAGCTGTACGGCGAATTCAAACTCACCGACGAGATCCTGGCTACCGTTGGCCATAGAGGATTCAACACGCCGTTTATCAACACTCAGGACGCGATCATGACCCCGTATACCTTCCTGGTTTACGGCGTACAGGGAGTAATCGGCAGCACGGATGACAGCAAGGTCAATTTCGGCGCGGCCTACGTCGACAAAATCAAAGAACGCACGTCCGAGGTGTTTGAGTCCATGGCCACCGCCGCAGGCGCACCTGGCGGCGTGGACCGCGGCGTCTACGTCACCGGCGCAAACTTCACGACCGGCCAGCTCTCGATCGGCGCGACCGAATACTACAGCGCCGACATCATCAATATCGCCTACACCGAAATCAAGTACGCCATCCCGCTAGCCGACCGCATGCGCTTGTTGCTCAACGCCCAGTACACAGACCAGCGCAGCACAGGCGCGAACCTACTCACCGGCAAATCGTTTTCCGGCGATCAATATGGATTGAAGACCGAGCTTGCGATCGGCCCGACACTGCTCACGGTGGCGCGCACCGTCACCGCCGTCGGCACAGTCAACGACGGCAGCGGCACCAGCATGCGCAATCCTTGGGGCGGCTATCCTGGTTATACCGGAGTGCAGATCGAGAACTTCGATCGAGCCGGCGAAAATGCTACGATGCTGCGCGCCGCCTGCAACTTCCCAAGAGCGACGGGCCTGAGCGTGTACGGACTGTGGGTGCATGGTTCGACCCCGAGCGTTGTTAACCAGTACGCACAGGACGAATACGACGCCAATCTGCAGTGGATTGCACAGAGTGCCGCCCTGAAAGGACTCAGGTTACTTGCTCGTTATGGGCACGTTTCGCAGGCCGGACCAAGCAACCAACACGAGGACGAGGTGCGCTTTATTCTTTACTACACGTGGCGCTGATTTGCCAATATCGACGTTGAAATTGTGCATCAATCAAACTGCTTGAGGAGAGATCAGATGGTGAGGCAGGCATATCTCAAACTCGGAATACTTGCGCTGTGCTTTTCAGTCTCAGCGATTGCCCAGAAAACGAATTCCGGCGTTACCCGACGGCATAACGATCAGGTCCACCACCGCGGGAGAAGTACTCACAGATGCGCGCGGAATGACCCTCTACACGCTCGACAAAGACATGGCTGACAAATCCGTGTGCAACGACAAGTGCGCCGTGCTTTGGCCGCCCCTGTTGGCAAAGGAAGGGACGAAGGCGCCTGCTAACTGGTCGGTCATCACCCGCGATGACGGTTCGAAGCAGTGGGCCTACAAGGGAAAGCCTCTTTATACATTTGCCAAAGACATGAAGCCAGGTGACGTGGCTGGGAATGGCTATTTTGGTGGTATATGGCACGTCGCGAAAAGCTAGTGTTAGGAAATTGGTTAACTCGAGCGCACGCCGAGGTAGTATTGTGACCACCGCCATCAAGCTGACCGTCAACGGTAAGCCGTGCGTCTTGCACACTGACGATCCCAATATGCCTTTGCTGTACGCCTTGCGCGACCAGCTTGGCTTGCACGGGTTTCATTTTGGCTGCGGCTTGGGGCAATGCGGCGCCTGCACGGTGCATTACTACGGCGAGCCACTGCGCTCCTGCGTCATGCCGATCTCGGCCGTAGCCGGCGCCGAAATCGTGACCTTGGAAGGCCTCGGCACGGCTGAAAAGCCGCATCCGCTGCAGCGGGCATTCATCGATGAACAAGCAGCTCAGTGTGGCTACTGCATCAACGGCATGATCATGCAGGCGGCTGCGCTCCTCGCGACCACCAAGCGCCCGACCGAGGAGCAAGTCCGACAAACGTTGGCGGCCAATCTGTGCAAATGCGGTACGCACGTCCGTATCCTGCGCGCCGTGATGCGTGCTGCCGAGCAGATGGCTGTGCCGGGGAGCGC
Organism: uncultured Gammaproteobacteria bacterium; assembly: GCA_963801865.1. Classification (GTDB taxonomy): domain Bacteria; phylum Pseudomonadota; class Gammaproteobacteria; order Steroidobacterales; family Steroidobacteraceae; genus Bog-1198. The sequence goes on from CAWDGY010000007.1 coordinate 310,498, forward strand.
GGGTGCCTGACACGGAACTTTCACGCCGGGTATTCCTGCAACGCGGTGGCGCGCTCGTCGTGACGTTCGCGTTCGCACCGCGCCCCACTTGGGCTGACGGCGCGGGACCGACGGACAAAAGCGTCTCCCCCACCGAGGTCGGTGGTTTCATCGCGATCGACGCCAAGGGCCTGGTGACGCTCTACTCCGGAAAAGTGGAGCTCGGCACCGGGGTGCTTACCGCGCTCAGTCAGATCGCCGCAGAAGAACTGTCGGTACCCTTCAGTCGTGTGACCACGATTCAGGGCGATACCCTGCTCACGCCGAACCAGGGACCGACCTACGCCAGCCTCTCGATCCAGAACGGCGGTATGCAGATCCGCCGCGCGGCGGCAACCGCCCGCCAGACACTACTCGATCAGGCGGCGAGGAAGCTCGGTATTGCGAGAGACCAGCTCGCGGTCCACGACGGCTTGATTACGCCGAAGTCGGGCGGCGAGGGCCTGTCCTACACGCAGCTTGTTGCCGGCCGAAAGTTCACCGTCAAGGTGGACCCCGCGGCCCCTCTGAAGGACTCGCGGGATTACACTATCGTCGGTACCCCGGTGCCGCGGCTCGACATTCCCGCCAAGATCTTTGGCACTTTTACTTTCGTGCACGATTTCAAGTTGCCCGGCATGTTGCATGCGCGCATGGTCCACCCGGCGGCCGCCGGGGCGCGGCTCGAAGCCTGGAACGACGAGGCCTGCCGCAAGCTCCCCGGTTATGTGCGAACGGTGCGCCAGGGCGAATTCCTGGCCGTGGTGGCGACCAACGAATGGGCCGCCATCCGGGCGGCGACCACGATCGTTGCGACCTGGTCCGCCTGGGATGGTCTGCCGGAGCAGTCGAAGCTCTTCGAATACGTGCGCGGCGCTAAGATTGACCGCGATGAAGTGCTGCAGAGCATGGGCGACACCGGTGAAGCTTTGAAGGGTAACGGCCGGACGCTGCAGGCGACCTACGATTATCCCCTGAATACGCATGGATCGATCGGTCCGTCCTGCGCGGTAGCCGATTTCAAGGAGGGCGCGCTCACGGTCTGGACCCCGTCACAGGCGAGTCACCTCCTGCGCCAGCAGTTGGCCACCATGCTGCAAATCGATGCGCAGCGCGTGCGCTGCATTTATCTCGAGGGCGCCGGCTGCTACGGCCGCAACGGTTCTGATGACTGCTCGTCCGAAGCGGCGCTCATAGCGAAGGAGATCGGTCAACCAGTGCGGCTGCAGTGGATGCGAGCGGACGAGCACGGATGGGATCCCAAGGGTCCGCCGACCCTGCTCGACTACCGCGCGCGCATCGATGACCAAAACCGAATCGCCGCGTGGGAATCGGACATATTTCTGCCCGAACGGCCGATGAGGCGCTCCGGTGCGACGCTACTCGCGGCCATGCTCGCCAAGCTGCCGAAGTTCGGACCACCGAACGCTAACCTCTCCAATCCCGGCTTGGGCATCCCCTATGCGTTGACGCACAGCAGGTTGACCGCGCATTGGCTCCTCGATACGCCGTTACCGGCAGCCTGGATACGCGCCCCCGGCCGCATGCAGAACACCTTTGGTAACGAGAGCTTTCTCGACGAGATCGCCGCAGCGACGTCCACCGATCCATTTGAGATTCGGATCCGCCACTTGACCGATGGCCGCGGTCTCGAACTGCTCGAGCGCCTGCGGCAGTTCGCGAAGTGGCAGCCGCGTGGCGCACGCCCGCGCGACACCGGCCCGCTCGCACGCGGGCGGGGTGTGTCCTACGCGAAGTACGAGCTCGTACGCACCTACGTGGGCGTGGTCGCTGACGTGAGCGTCGATCGCAACACGGGCACGGTCAATGTGGATCGCGTCTTCGTCGTACACGACTGCGGCCAAATCATCAATCCCGATGGGCTGCGCAATCAGATCGAAGGAAACGTGGTGCAAGCCGTCAGCCGCACCCTGGTAGAGGAACTCACGTTCAGTCGAAGTGCGGTGACGAGCCTCAACTGGGGAAGCTACCCGATCCTGACATTTCCCGATGTACCCGACGTGCTCATCGATTTGATCGATCGGCCCGCCGAGGTGCCGTGGGGCGCGGGTGAGCCGACGACTTCAGTGGTGCCTTCAGCGATCGCAAACGCAGTGTTCGATGCAACCGGAGCGCGGCTGCGCTCGGTACCGTTCAGGCCCGCCAAGGTGCTGGCCGCATTGGGCTTAGTAAAGGTGGGGTAGCAGAATGAGCACCTCGCCGGTGGCCGATGAGGAAGTAAAGGATCACGTGTCGTCTGCGTTTCAGCCGGAAAACGTCGCATTCAATGGCAGTCAGGATGAGGTAGAGAAACTTGTCGCTGCGGGCCCGTGGGGTGCTGTGGCGCTGGCCGGGCTGGCGGTGGCCGTGGTGCTTGCAATCTGGGTCGCATTCTTTGTCTGCGTATTCCTCCCGCGCGGCGCGGTGGGTTAGGAGTCGCACCGTGCCCCCCGTTAATGAGGTGGAGCGCTCCGAACACCGGTGGGCTTATGTCGTGGCGGGCATTATCGCGTTTGTGTTTGCCGTGATCATCTACACCGGCGTGCACTGGGCCGCACAACCCCCATCGAATGTAGAAACCATTGATGCGAGCCGCCTCCAACTTGCCGGTGAGTTCATGGAATCCAACTTGGGTACGGCGGTACAGCCCGACGGATCAGTCATCGTGCGGCTCATCGCACAGCAATATTCGTTTGTCCCGCAATGCATCGTGGTGCCCGCCAATACGAAAGTGGTGTTTCGCGCGACGAGTCCTGACGTGCTGCATGGATTTCTCATTGCGGACACCAACGTCAACAGCATGGTGGTGCCAGGATTCATCGCCGTCGTGAGCACACGCTTTGACAAACCCGGCGATCATCTGATGCCGTGCCATGAGTATTGCAGCGTGGGACACCAAGGCATGTGGGCGCGAGTCAAAGTACTCGATCGCGTGGAATATGCCCGCGCTTATGGTCGCCAGTTGAGGGCGTCCTGTGTACGGCAGTAACCGTCTCGTCCTCGCCCATTTCTGGGCGGCCTTCGCCGCCTTCATTGTGGCGATTCCGCTCGGCGCCTGGCAAATGCTGGTGCGCAGCCCTCTGCACCGATGGGTAGACCCGGAACTGTATTATCGTGCCGTCACCGCGCACGGCACCACGCTCGCGTATGTATTTCCCACGTTGGTTGCGATGGGCTTCGGATACGCCGTCTGCGCGGTATCGCTTGGGCGACCGATGCACGGCGTTAGGCTCGCTTGGACTGCGTTCTGGCTGGTCATTGCAGGAGCCGCGATGGCAATCGCCACCGTCGCCACCGGCCACGCGACGGTCCTCTACACATTTTATCCGCCGCTATCGGGAAGCCCCTACTACTACATCGGCGTGCTCATCGCAGTTATTGGTTCCTGGATATGGGTCGCGTTGATGGTTTCGCATTTCGGGCGCTGGAAGCGCGACCATCCGGGCTTGCCGGTGCCGCTGGCTATGTTTGCCATCACGGCGGGCGCGCTGCTCTGGGCTTGGACCTCTCTGGGAGTTGGAGCAGAGATCGTGTTCCTGATCCTGCCAAATGCCTTCGGCTGGACCGCCACGATCGATCCCGGCCTCGCCCGTGTGCTCTTTTCATGGACCCTGCACGCAATCGTGTATTTCTGGCTGATACCCTCTTACATCGCATTCTACGTACTGCTGCCGCAGGCTGCCGGCGGACGGCTGTACAGCGACAGGCTGGGTCGCATCGCGTTCCTGCAATTGCTGATCTTCTCGATGCCGATCGGTCTTCATCATCTATTTGCCGATCCGCAGATCGGCGCCGGCTTCAAGTTTCTCCATACGGTGTTTACCGGTATGGTCGCCGTGCCAACACTGCTTACCGTTTTCACGATTTCCGCCTCGCTCGAGATCGCCGGGCGCTTGCGCGGCGGCCGCGGCGTGCTGGGCTGGATCGCCGCATTGCCGTGGGACCGCCCGCTTGTGCTGGCTTCCGCGTTTGCTTTGCTCATGCTGGGCCTGGGCGGTGCGGGCGGACTAATCAACATGAGCTACGCATTGAACTCGACGGTCCACAACACACAATGGGTGACGGGCCACTTCCACCTGATCTTTGGGGGTGCGATTGTGATCATGTATTTCGCGATCGCCTACGAACTGTGGCCGCGATTGACGGGCCGGCCCCTCGCTGCGCCGAAGCTCGTGCGTTTACAGTTGTGGACCTGGTTCGTCGGCATGCTCATCGTCACTCTACCATGGCATCTGGTCGGCATCATGGGACAGCCCCGTCGAATGGCCTACTACGATTACACCGATCCCGCGGTGGCGCCTCAAGCGATCTGGGTTAGCATATCGGCGTTTGGTGGCTTCGTTTTGGTATTCTCAGCGCTGCTGTTGGTTGGCGTATTGCTTGCGTCGCACCGGGGAGCGGCAGTCGCCAATTCGCCCCTCAGGTTTTCTCTCGCGGTGCATCCACCTCGTCTGCTGCCTCCCTCCTTGAACGGCTTTCGGGTTTGGGTATTGCTGGTGTTGGCTTTGACCATTGCGAACTATGGCTACCCGCTGGCGCAGTTCCTGTTCCTTGAGCACACCGGCGTGCCCGCCTACGCCGTTCAGGCGCCATGACCAAGAATGATCGACAAGGTTCGACGGATCCCCGGTTCGCAGTCTGGATTGGCACCACGATCGTCCTTTTTCTCGTCGCGGTCGTCGTAGGCTTTATTTGGTTGCCTTCGATTCAGAAAGGGTCGGGAGCAGTGGATTTCTGGGGGACATTTTGTCGTGCAGTCGGTTTGCCGAATGGCAGGGCGCAAGCTTCCGTGCCCGTGGCAGGGCCATCGGCTTCGAACGTTGCGTGGACGGTAGCGACGCGACTGCGGCTCACGCAGGGCAACGCCATTCGCGGCGCCGAGCGCGCGACGAGCTGCAATAACTGCCACGGCGCGAACGGGATCAGCGCTGACGCGATATTCCCGAATCTCGTCGGTCAAAGCGTGGCGGCGATCTACAAGCAGCTCGAAGACTTCAAGAGCGGGAAGCGTAACGCGGAGGTGATGGGCGTGTACGTTGCGCACTTGTCGCAGCAGGATATGCTCGATCTTGCGGCGCACTTTGCTTCGCTGCCGAATCCCTACGCTTCGACCGCTAGTAGCCGGGATTCCGCCGATACGGCTGCGCAGCACCTGATCGAGGTGGGCAACCCACTGCGCAACCTCGCGCCCTGCGCGGCGTGTCATGGGCCGATCGGCCTCACGTTCGGTGCGCCGGGACTACAGGGCCAGCAGCGCGCCTATCTCGAACAACAGCTGCAGGCACTTGCAGTAGGCAGTCGGCGCAACGACATCAGCGAGCAAATGCGCAGCGTTGCCCGCCAACTGACAGGTAGCGAAATCGTGATGCTCGCGGCTTTCTACTCCAACGTCTCCGCTGGAAGATAGGGAACTGAAATTCATTCTGAGAGTGCGCCGAGGGTGGCAACGACGCAGGCGGGGCCAGCGCCGCCGCTATGATTGCATCGACAAATGGGTCGGGTTTCTTGTCGCTCATAGCATCGCGACCTTGTCGAGCCGCTTGCGAGTTTCCTTGCTGACGAGATGACCGTAATTTTTTTCGATCATTAGCAACGACGTGCCGCAGAGCCGAGCAACCTCAAGTGTGGACATGCCGCTTGATAGCGCCGTCGTTATCCAAGAATGACGTAGCGTATAAAGGCATGTGCCGGACGCCAGTTTCGCAGCGGTCGCGGCGTCCCTGACTAATTCGTCCCAATCGCTATGTGCCCATTGTTTGCCATCGTCGCGGGTCAACAGTAAGTCGGTGGGCTCTTTGCCCTCTGCTAGTTTCTTGAACAGCACCATTGCAGCCCCGGACAGTGTTATATCGCGGGTCCCGGTCTTGCCGTTGAGCGTGAGCGTATGGGTACGCGCCTCGAATTGGGCACGGGTCGCATTCACGAGCTCGCCGGCTCGCGCGCCCGTGAGTATCGCGGCCTCGATTAGATTGCGCACGGCGCCCTTGGCAGCCTTAAGCAGCCGGCGCCGCTGTTTAATATCGAGGAACAGCTTTCGCCGGTTGTCAGGAATCTCGGGCAGCTCGTGGCCCGCCCAACTTTTTCTAATCGACTCGCTCGCCTTTTCCTTTTTCACGGTCAAATTGAGCGCCGCTTTGACGGCGGTGTATGTGCGGGCCAGCGACGCGGGGGATAGCGTCTGGCCATCGAGCCAAGTCTCAATGTGCTGCTTGCGAAGGTTCTTGAGCAGCACCTTGCCGAGCGCGTCGTCATATATCGTCCGCTCGAATCGCTTTTCGGCATCGTGGGCAGTGTCCGCCCGTTTCTTAGTGTCCCGCTGGAACGTCACGTAATAGTGGCAAGCATCCGCGACGGTCTTAACCTCGGAAGTGGTAACGCCCTGGTCCTTTTCCTTGAACCATTCCGCCGCCCTACGCACCGCCTCGTCATATCCAAAATCGGGCGCGAGCCAACCGAGGGAGTGGTATTCCTGTATCCCGCCCTCAGGACGTCGCCGGGCTATCCAAGAGGCCCGCCGCAAGTCGATCCGCCGCAATCCTAGATGATGCCCCTGCGAAATTGGCGGCCCCCAATAGGGCTCCTTACGCGGTTCTAGAGCGTTTCGGACCTTGGCCAAGCTCAGGTTGTGGGGGCCGGAGCGGGTGCGAGTCTTCGGCAGTACGGTATCCATACGGTAAGGTTACCATAGACCGTAGTAGACAGCTATTTACATGATTCTCGGCATTTCAAGGGGTTAGTTGACATCGATAGACAGTCATAGCCAATTGTAGATACTATAAACGCCTTCACACGGCAGGGGTCACAGGTTCAATCCCTGTACCGCCCACCATAAATCAAGGACTTAGTGGATTTTCGCGATCTCTCTGTGAAATTCATGTGAAATTCCGCGAGCAATTTTTCGCGGCGTGTACAACTGAAGGTTCATCGTGCAACGCGCGTTTCAGTTGGCTTGTGTGCCTCATGCGCTGGTGTGAAACGCGAGATACTCAAGATCATCAATGGACATTGTTGGACGTCGATGACTGCTGATGTCACTCGAGGCGGTGCGATCATCGATTGAGATCAACGATGTCGCTGCTCGGAGGAGCGCCGCAGACAAGCTCCATGAGCGCGCGCAAGATCGCTCTAGGCTAAGGGCAGTTCGGCCGTCTGCCTCCGTGCAGCTCCGACCCGCAAGAACAGCACGCCTACCAGTCCCATGTTGAGCGAGGCAAGGAGCGTGACAGCTCCCAGCATCCCCTCCGTGCCCAGACCTTGGATGAGAAGCGCGCCGATCGAGGGAGTGGCCGCCTGGGCGATCAGGCTGGGTCGCGCCAAACGTCCCATGATCGGCGCGTAATTCGCGGCGCCGAACAAAGAAAGCGGCAGGGTCGCACGAGCGATCGATTCCAAGCCGATCCCTGCCCCGTAAAGGACTAAGCAAATCGGAATGAATGGGATCTTCATCCAGAGCAGCAGCAGACCGATGGCGACAAGAGAGACCGATGCGATCTTGGTCCAGATCGGGTGGTGATAGCGACTGACCAGCATCTCAATGAAGCGCGCGCCAACCTGCGAGGGCCCGACCAGCGTACCCAGCGCCACCGCGGTGGCAAGAGACAGCCCGCGCGATTGGAGCAAAGTCAGCAGGTGAACCGAGATCACGGTAGAAAGCATGGACGAGATCGTGATACAGCCTGCAAGCAGCAGAAACAGCGCTCGGTGCCTCGTGGTATCCGCATGCGCCGATGGATTTGACTTGTTCGGCTTGGGAGCGGGCGGTAGCGGCGGAACGGGGCCCCTGAGCGCGATCAGATAGATCGGCAGCGCAACGAGAATCTGGATGGCGGCATAGGCGCCGCAGGCGCCGCGCCAGCCAAGTTCTGAGAGGAAAAATGCCGATAACGGCCAACAGGCCGTGCTGGCAAAGCCGCCGAACAGAGTCAGCGTCGTGATGTGTTGCCGGGCGGCGAGTCCATAAATGCGCCCCAGCGTCGAGAAGGCGGCATCGTAAAGCCCGGCGCCCATCCCGAGACCCATGACTGCCCAGCCGCCAATGAATACCGGCAGGTTTGGCGCCAACGCAAGGACCATGAACCCTGTGGCCAACAGCAGAGCGCTCGCAATCAGTACGGGTCTGCCGCCGAGATCATGGATGCGTCGGCCGACCAAGGGAGAGATCAGCCCGGAGATCAGCAGGCCGAGCGATAGGCCCGCAATGACCCAGGCCAGCGGCCAGCCGGTATCTTCCGCTATCGGCTTCGCCAGCACCGCTGGGAGGTAGTACGAGGAGCCCCAGGCGAGGATCTGCGTGATTCCAAGTGCCGGAACGACTAAACGGGCCTGAGGAGGCTGCGTTCCGGCCTCCTCCGAGGTCAAGCCGCGACTCCGCACCCGCAACCTTTCTCTCCGGCATCCTTGGCCACCGCATCGGCTACACAACAGGCGTCCGCCTTGGTCAGTGCCGGACCGCCGCAGCAATCGGCTTCTTCGAAATCGGTTACGCAAATTCCGGTGTCGGGCAGAACGAGGTGAACATCGTCCGCCGCTGCCAAGTCGCCGGCGAGCGCGGCCGCGACGGAGCGCGCCTGCTCGTATCCCGTCAGGAGCAGGAAGGTTGCCGCACGGCCGTAGCTCTTGACACCGATCGTGTAGAAGCCTGGTTCCGGATGTGAAGTCTCTCGATGCCCATGCGGGTCGACGGAGCCGCAGGAATGAATGTTCGGATCGATCATGGGACCGAGCGCCTTAGTGCTTTCCAGCCAGGGATCGAGCTCGAGGCGCAGTTCGCGGGTCATTGCAAGGTCGGGTCGCTGCCCTGTAGCGACGATGATCTCATCGACCGCCGATAGGCTCACGACCCCGTGATCGGTTTCGCTCGTGAGCACCAGGCCATCTTGAGTCTCGGCGACAGCCGCTGTCGAGAATCCGATCACGAGCTTGATCCCGCCGCCTTCGACGAGGGAGCGCAAATGCTGGCCGAGTTTGCCGCGAGCGGCCAATTCGTCGGCATCGCCGCCGCCGTAGACCCGCGCCATGTTACGGCCGCGCACTACCCAGGTGAGCTCGCCTCCCCCATGCAGCCGCACCAGATCGAGCAATACGTTGATCGCTGAATAGCCTGCGCCGACGACCGAGACCCGTTTGCCTTCATAACGGGAGCGTTCCTTGCCAAGCACCTCCGGCATGCCGTAGGCGAGATGCGCACGTACCGCCGCTTCCCCTTCGGCTTCGATACCGGACCCACCCAGCGGGTTGGGGTTGTGCCAAGTCCCCGAGGCATCGATCACCGCCCGCGAATAAGCCACGCACTCCCGACCGACGCGATCGGTGATCTTGAGCGCAAAAGGCCGCTCGGCTCGACCTTTGCTCGCCACCTTGTCGATGCCGCGCCGCGTGATAGCGACGACCCGCGCATCGGTCTCGATATTTTCTGCCAGCCCCGGTAGGGCGGCCAACGGCGCCAGATAGCGCTCGCAAAGATCGCCGCCGGTCGGCAACGCAGCGGCCTCCGGCAGTGTCCAGCCTGAGGCCTCCAACAGCCTACGGGATACGGGATCGACGCTTTGCTCCCAGGGCGTGAAAATACGAACGTGGCTCCAATCGCGGATGTTGGCGCCGACCGCTTCGCCAGCCTCGTAGACGCGGAACGGAACACCGCGCTCGGCCAGATTGGCGGCGGCGGCCAAACCGATCGGACCCGCACCGATGATTGCGACGGGAAACTCCTGGACTGTGCTCATCGTATCCTCCACCCGTATTTCTACATATATCGAAATACCACGCCAAGAAAAGTGCCTCAGGCAGCTTTGATCCGTGCGCCGCAAGTCGCATCCATGCAGCATTCGTCCACCAAATAGCCTACCAGGACGGTCATTGCCGGATAGTTCGCCCGACAGATGAGTGTCGTCGCTTGACGCTCCTGGGAGATCAGGCCGGTCTGCCTGAGATGTCGAATATGATGCGAAAGAGTCGAAGCGGCGACGCCCACCTTTGCCTGGAGCGTGCCGCACGGTAGTCCGTCGTCCCCGGCGCGGACGAGCGCCCGGTAAATCTTCAAGCGGACCGGACTGCCAAGAGCTTCGAGTTGGCTAGCTGCTAATTCGAGTTTCATCGAAATATCTTCGGTGATAACTGCGATGATTGTCAAGTAGTATTTCGATCATTATCGAACTACGGACACCGTGCCATATTGACCACCCGCGAATAAGCCACGCGCTCCCGACCGTCCCTCAAAGACTTCGACGGCCGTTGATCGCTCGTGCTCGCTACTGTACGAGCTGCGATTTGATGCGCTCCCTCTCTTTCTCATCCTCATCGAACATATTCAGCGCAACCCCGGTCACTGAACCGTGGCCCCCGAGGGCCGAGCCAGTGACGCCCTTCTCGAATCGAGAACCTGCGTAACCAGGGCAGCAGCCGGCAGCGGGACGTAGCCGACCTTTGTCACGTATTTGGTGCTCTCGGGCGCCAGGTAGAATCGTGTGAAAGCCTTGACCTCCGGGCGCGCGGCCGCCGCTAGGTTGACATAGACGAACAGCGGTCGCGTCAGCGGTTGGTACGTCCCATCCGCGACGGTTTGCGAGTTTGGTGTTACGCAGCCGTGACCGTTGTCGACAGCGACGAGCTTCAGCTGCTCTCTGTTAGCTTGGAAGTAAGCATAGCCGAAGTAGCCCAGGGCATTCGGCTCAGCCGCAACTCCACGCTCGATTACCGTGTCATCTTCACTCTTCGTGTAGTCGCCGCGGCTACTGGTCTCGGTGCCTACGATCGCCAAAGAGAAATAGTCAAATGTTCCGGAAGCTTTTCCTGGACCGAATAGCACCAGCGGCTGCGCCGGAAAGCTCGCTCGGATCTGATTCCACTGGCTAATCTTGCCCTCCGCCGCAGGCTCCCACATCGCTTTCAGCTCTTTGACCGTGAGGCATTCGACGAACGTATTCTTGGCGTTGACCACCACCGAGAGGCTGTCGAATGCGACGGGCACCTCGATGTATTCGATGTGCTGGCCCTTACATTGTTCGCTCTCGTCCGACTTGATCGGGCGCGAAGCACCGGCGATATCAATCTGTCCAGCGCAAAACTTTTTGAATCCGCCGCCGGTACCGGAGAATTCGACTGCGAATTGTACCGCCGGGTTCGATTGATGAAACGCCTCAGCCATCGCCTGAGAGAGGGGGAAAACCGTCGCCGACCCGTCGACCGTGACTCTGCCCGACAAGGAGGCAGGACCCTTTTCGCTTTTGCACGCGGCGAGCGTACCGGCAACAGCCAGCGCGAGAAGGAAGGGGTACCAACGCAATACGGGTGTAATCATGTGTTTATTCCTCAGTCGAGAGTCCGGACGGCTCTTAGGCAAGGTTTATATTTCAATCCTCAGCTCTTGACTCCAAGGTCTGTCGCCGCCCTGAGCTGAGCCGCGGTCATCGATCCGCAGGGCAACGAGGCGATGCTCCGAACGCCAACAATGCTTGTAAGAATTAGTCGCTTCTACTATTCCATAACAATGGAATATTTTGAAGGCTATGACTAAATTATTACGGTAGCGTTACACCGAGGCTTACGATGGAACCGAGCGGAGGTTATTTCTGCTGAGCGCTGAAAATAATGGCGAGAATTTGCGCCATATTCAGCCGTGAGGTGGCCGGTGGATAGGCCCAGCTCAGCATCGTCGGAGCATCGGTCGAGGCGATTTTTCGATAAAAGCTGACCATGCTTGAGGCCGGCCAGCCAGCGTTGTGGGCGATTATCATGCCGAGCTGATCCGCTTCGCTTTCTTGGATCCTTAGAAGCGTGCCGAGCCTGATCTGTAAGGACAAGTCGCCGTCGAATCGCGCCATCGCTGTCGCTACCGAGATGGCAAGGGATCCCGAATTCAGGTAATAAACCATCGAAAGCTCTTCGCGTTGGTGTTCGGCCACCGCATGGGCCACTTCGTGTGCGATCAGAGTCGCGAGCTCCCCATCGTCCAAATCAAGGCGCCTAATGTAGGCCGTACCAAATAGAAGCTTGCCTCCGGCCGAGCTCGAGGCGGCTTGATTTGGATCGCTCGTCGTATGCACTTCCCAAAGCCAAGCAGCTGCGGCCGGCTTCTCCGCGATCGCCTTCTCGATAAGTCCGACGGAGATCCGTTGCACGCGTCCGTTGAGATCGGGCTCATCATCGAGCCGACGCTTGTCACGTAGCTCAGTCAGCAGCTCGCCGTAGGCAACTTGCGTCTGGGATTGCACCGCCTCGGCCGAGTAAGCGAAGTCTTGGTATCGCCCTAATTCCGGCACCTGCGCAACGGCCGCTTGACTGAGCGCGACCAAGAGCAGGCAGGCCCTTGAACTCATGTTTCCGTGTCCCTTTGCCGGCAGTGGCGCGTGCAACTACCTCACATACGGTATTTCTTCACCAAGGGAGAGGAACGTCAAGCTCGGCATCCCTGCGGCGTCGACCTTCCCTGTCGACGCCGCGGCCGATAACACCAACCCACCGCGCCGCGCACGCCGCACTCAGCGATTTGGATGGGCATCCAAAGGTCAGAGAAGGGGTTTGCCGCTCGCATCCTTAATCTGAGACTTCCACGCAGCCTCGATCTGCTTCACGACGGAGGGTGGCAGAGACACGTAGTCAAGACTGGCAGCGAGCTTGTCCCCGTCAGCCGAGTACACCCAGTCGAAGAATTTCAGAATTGCCTTTGCCACCTCTGGCTTTTCCTGAGTCTTGTACATCAAGACAAACACAGAACCCGTTATCGGCCAAGCTCCTTTGCCGGATTGGTCCGTCAGGATCAAATAAAACGACGGCGCTTTACTCCAATCCGCGCTCGCAGCGGCGGCCTGAAAGCTTTGGGTACCGGCCTTCACAAAATCGGACGCTTGATTCTGTACCATTGCGTCCGTCATTTTATTTTGTATGGCGTACGCGTACTCGACATAGCCAATCGAACCGTCCAGGGATTTCACGTATTGGGCCACACCCTCATTTCCCTTGCCGCCTACGCCCACAGGCCAGGACACTGCGGTACCTTCGCCGACACTTGTCTTCCAGTCGGGGCTCACTTTCGATAGGTAGTTGGTCCAGATGAACGTCGTTCCCGAGCCATCCGAGCGATGCACCACGGAGATCGCCTGATTGGGGAGTTTCAAGCCCTTGTTCAGCGCGACAATGGCCGGATCATTCCACTTGGTGATCTTGCCCATGAAAATGTTCGCAATCAAAGCTCCGGTGAATTTCAGCTGCCCGGGTTGTATCCCCTGCAGATTGACAACCGGCACATCTCCACCGATGACGATCGGAAACTGAGTGAGGCCCGCTGCCTCCAGCTCCTCGGGCTTGAGCGGCATGTCCGAGGCACCAAAGTCGACCGTCTTCTTTTTGATTTGAGCAATCCCGCCGCCCGAGCCAATCGACTGGTAGTTGATCTGCAGATCCGTCTTCTGCCGATAAGCTTCAGCCCACTTTGACAGGATTGGATAGACGAACGTCGAACCGGCTCCGGTGGCCTCAGACGCGCGTGCGGATGACAGCGCTCCACCCAATACGACGAGCGCCATCGCTAACGTTGACAGAACGCAAACGGGTTGCGGGATTTTTGTTGTAGAACTCATAAGGTCTCCAATAAAAGAGGCAAATAGAATATCGATTGGTGAGAATGACACACCATGATGACAACTAGCTGCGTCGCTTGCGAACTCGCCACGTGGGATTGCGCGCCGCGGCGAGCGCTGGGCTTACCAGTTTTTTGCGTCAGCCTCACTATATTGCAATTAGATGGCAGTTTTGTGACGGCCAACGCGCGTCGCGTCGCCGCTGTTTGAACTCCGGCGTGATCCACAAAAGGGCGGGATTCATTACCACGACTACCGCGGGTTCATTGCGATGATGGTGAGCACGATGGCCGCCGGTCCGAGCAACGCCGCTAGGGCGAATAGCGCCCGACCGGACTCGCGTGTCAACAATGCTGCAGACCGCCCCGCCGCACCGGCACCAAGAAAAAGTCGGAAAAAATGGATATCGTTTACCACACCCACAATAATCGTAAGCCAGAACTCGAACCAGGCTAATTCTTGCAGATCGACGGGCGCCGGACCTATCGCCAGCTGCTCAGCGACCAGCCACGCAGCCGAGACGGTTAGTGTGATTCCCAACACCGAAAGCGCCCAAGCCGCCGCAATTGCGAGCCATCCGCGCCCCCAAGGTTTGGTCAGTGCCAAAAAATTTAGACAGTACGCCTGATGGAGATCCATGGATGTAGCGTCGTAGGCCTATAATTTTATTCCGCAGGGCTCATCGCCACTTACGTGCTGAAGCTCGTTGGCCGCTACATTATATTTACATTCATCCATCATTTCTATATATTTCAAAATATGAAATCTAAAGACGTCATTGAAAGCCTAGCGGCCCTAGCGCAAGAGTCGCGGCTGGCGATATTCCGGATGCTCGTAAAACGAGGTCCCGAGGGTTACACACCGACACAAATCGGGGAGAAATTAAGCGTGGCTCCGCCGACGCTGTCGTTTCACTTGAAAGAGCTGCAGCGAGCGGGACTTCTCGATGTTCGGCGCGACGGCCGATTCCTTTACTATCGCGCAAATTTTTCGCATATGAATCAGCTGATCGGATTTCTCACCGAGAACTGCTGCGTCCTCGCCGACCGGGATTGCAGTGCTGAATGTACCCCAACGACCGCCGAGGTCTCAATTACCAAGAGGCAACGCGCATGAAACGGTTCCACGCAACCAGCTGCTGTTCGTGAGCACAAGCGCAACGCTCGTACGCCTCTCCACCAGCGCGGATCTTTTTGCGGTGCGGAAACTGTTGGTCGATGCCGCACTGGTGGTCGAGGATCTCGATACTGCGGCGGGATTGCGTTTTTGGGTTGCCGAAGACGAGAAACAAGTGATCGGCGCTGTCGGGCTCGAACCATTTGGCGCGGTAGGACTACTTCGCTCGCTGGTCGTCGCGCGTTCGCACCGACAGCAGAGATTGGGATCGGCGCTCCTCAACGCGGTGGAGCACGAAGCCCGTGCTGAAGGAGTGGAAGCACTCGTGCTTCTGACCGAGACGGCGGAGCCGTTCTTTAAACGACAGGGCTACCGAGTCGTCGAACGCGCGTCTGTCCCAGAGGAAGTCAAGAGGAGTGCCGAGTTCCGCTCATTGTGCCCGGTATCCGCCGTCTGCATGACCAAATCGCTACCGTCTTCAGGCGCGGAAGTGCCCAATGGCTGAACGTGTCTACGACGTTCTGTTTTTGTGTACGGGAAATTCCGCGCGCAGCATTCTTGCCGAATCCATCATCAATAAACTGGGCAAGGGCAGGTTTCGCGGATTCAGTGCCGGCAGTCACCCGAAGGGTCAAGTGCATCCGCTCGCGCTCGCATTACTAAAGCAATTGGATTATCCGACCGACGGCCTGCATAGCAAAAACTGGGATGAATTCGCGACGCCTACTAGCCCCCACCTCGACTTCGTATTCACGGTCTGTCACAACGCCGCCGGCGAGGCGTGCCCGCACTGGCCGGCCAACCGATGACGGCCCACTGGGGAATCCCGGATCCGGCCGCGGTAGAAGGATCGGATACTCAGAAAAGCTTGGCGTTTCGCGAAGCGTTCCGGTCGATCGAGACTCGCATCAAATTATTCTTAAGCCTCCCTCTAGCCTCCGTCGATCGGATGCGACTCAAGGAGCGGTTGGACGCGATTGGCAAAACGCCGCCCGAGGGGTCCCAAGGATGAGTATTTTCGAACGGTATCTCACCGTCTGGGTATTTCTCTGTATCGTCATCGGGATTGCGCTGGGGCAATTCCTGCCCGGCGTGTTTCAGGTCATCGGTGGTCTGTCAGTCGCACAGGTCAACCTGCCGGTCGGCATCCTGATCTGGGTCATGATCATCCCGATGCTGGTCAAGGTGGACTTTGGCGCCTTGGGCGAAGTGCGCCGGCACATGAAGGGTATCGGCGTGACGCTGTTTGTGAACTGGTTAGTCAAGCCTTTCTCCATGGCGCTTCTCGGATGGATCTTCATTCGGCATTTGTTTGCGCCGCTCTTGCCGGCTGACCAACTCGATAGTTACATCGCCGGTTTGATTCTGTTGGCCGCGGCGCCCTGCACGGCGATGGTCTTCGTTTGGAGTCGCCTCACCAACGGAGATCCGCTCTTCACCTTGTCGCAAGTGGCTCTCAACGACAGCATCATGGTGCTGGCATTCGCGCCGCTGGTCGGTCTATTGCTCGGGATTTCCGCGATTACCGTGCCCTGGGGCACCTTATTGACCTCGGTGGTGCTCTATATCGTCATCCCGGTTGCGCTCGCGCAAATTTGGCGCAGATTGCTGCTCAAACGCGGGGATGCTGCGTTTGAGGCAGCCATGCATCGCATCGGTCCCTGGTCGATTGGCGCACTGCTCACTACCCTCGTACTGCTCTTCGCCTTCCAGGGCGAGGAGATCCTGCAACAGCCGCGGGTGATTGTGCTGCTGGCGGTGCCAATTCTTTTGCAGGTGTTGTTCAACTCTGGGTTGGCCTACTGGCTGAACCGTTCCCTCGGCGAAAAGCACAATATCGCGTGTCCCTCGGCCCTGATCGGCGCCTCGAATTTTTTTGAGCTTGCGGTGGCCGCTGCGATCAGTCTGTTTGGTTTTCACTCCGGTGCCGCTCTCGCCACGGTGGTCGGAGTGCTGATCGAGGTGCCGGTCATGCTCCTAGTCGTGAATATCGTCAATCGATCCAAAGGCTGGTACGAGCACGCCGGAATACCCGCGACGGTCAAGCCATGACAGACGTCACGATTTATCACAACCCGGCGTGCGGAACGTCCCGCAACACGTTGGCGCTCATTCGAAACGCCGGTGTCGAACCAACGGTTATCGAATACCTGAAGACCCCGCCGGATCGGGCGACACTTGAGTCACTAATTCAACGTATGGGCATTCGTCCACGCGAGTTGCTCCGGCAAAAGGGCACCCCTTATGAGGAACTGGGACTCGGTGCCGATCACTGGACGGATGCAGAACTGATCGACCAGATGCTCGCCCACCCCATTTTGATCAATCGGCCGATCGTGGTAACTCCCTGGGGAGTGAAGCTCTGCAGGCCCTCCGAAGCGGTGCTCGATATCCTGCCCCTCCCCCAGCGCGGCCCTTTCACCAAAGAAGATGGCGAGCAGGTTATTGATGCTAAGGGACAGCGTGTCCAAACTTCTTGATCTTCCCAATGTCGCGCCGGCCCTCTTTGCGAAACCCACTGCCGCGGACTTCAAGGCGGTCGGAAGCTCAACGCACGCGCCGCGCATCTTGCTGCTTTACGGCTCATTGCGCGAGCGTTCGTATAGCAGGCTGCTGACCTTAGAAGCACAGCGGCTGCTGAATGCGCTCGGCGCCGAAACTCGTATCTTCAACCCTGGAGGCCTGCCCCTCCCTGATGGCCACCCCGAAAGTCACCCCAAGGTCAAGGAGTTACGCGATCTCGCGGCGTGGTCGGAAGGAATGGTTTGGTGCTCACCCGAGCGCCATGGCGCGATGACCGGAATCATGAAGGCCCAAATTGATTGGATTCCTTTGAGCATCGGCGCCGTGCGACCCACTCAAGGTAAAACGCTGGCGGTAATGGAAGTCTCCGGCGGCTCTCAATCTTTCAATGCGGTGAATCAGCTGCGCATCCTCGGACGGTGGATGCGCATGATCACCATCCCGAATCAATCCTCCGTCGCCAAGGCCTTCCTTGAATTCGACGACGCCGGGCGAATGAAGCCCTCGGCATTTTACGAGCGGGTGGTCGATGTCATGGAGGAGCTCGTGAAGTTCACCCTGTTAACTCGCGACGTGGCGCCCTATCTCGTCGATCGATATAGCGAACGCCGTGAAAACGCAGAAGAGTTGTCGAAGCGGGTAAACCAGCGATCAATCTGAAGCTCCTCAAATATAAGCCGAGTAGTCAACGCCCTCCAAACCAAGCCAACAAACCAGGGTAATCCCAATGAGCATCCCTCCCACCACACCGCCCGACGCGCCGCCACCCCGCACCGATATCGATTTTTCTCTGAATCCCCGCATCCTATTGACTGCCGTGGGCCTGATGTTAATTGCTTGCTGGCTGGCCTGGTACTTCATATGGCGCCCTTTCCCGGTCGATTCCGCCATCCCTCATTACACAAAGGTGGACCATTTAAGCGGCCACTTGGTGTCCGTCGGCTCAGACACTTTGGCGGACGTCATGGTGTTGTGTTCGAGAGGTTTTAAGACGATCTATCCCGACGTCACCATTCAACTCGAACAGAAGGGTTCCGCGACGGCTCCACCCGCTTTGATCGATGGTAAATCTCAACTCGCGCCCATGAGTCGATCCATGACAGACGATGAGGTGGCAGCATTCGTGAATAAATATCGGCTACAAGCCTACTTTGTATCGGGTAGCCCTCGACGCCCTCGCTATTTATGTGAACAAGAAAAACCCCATTCGCGGCCTGACCTTACAGCAGCTCGATGGAATATTCTCGAGCACGCTCAAGCGGGGAGGGCCATCGCTTGAAACGTGGGGATCCGTCGGTCTCTCGGGAGATTGGGCCAACAACGCAATCACCCTCTATGGTCGTGATAACGTATCTGGAACACATGAATATTTCCGGGAGCATGTCCTGCAGAACGGTGACTATAAGACGACCGTTCGTGAGGACACTTCGTTGTATGTCGTGGAGGGTGTTGCCAATGATCGGTCTGGCATTGGGTATAGCGGAGTTGGCTGGAGGACCTCACAGGTTCGTACGGTTCCTCTGGGAGAAAACGCGGGCCATTTCGTCGAGCCGACCTACGACAATGCCCTTGGCGGGAGTTATCCATTGACTCGCTTTCTGTATATCTACGTCAATCAGCAACCAGACCAACCACTGGATAAGCTAACTGGCGAGTTCATCAAATACGTTTTATCTCACGAAGGCCAGGAAGCTGTCGTCGAAGCGAAGTTCTTCCCTCTTCCCGCGAAGATTGTTGCCGACACCTTGAGCGGTAAGAATTAAATTACCGTGTCCTCATCGCTTTTTGCGGGATTCAATGAAATCCCGCAGTGCTTGACGCGTCTCGGGCGAACGGTAGCAGGCAGCGTCGTACTCCGCTTCGAGCGTGAGCGTAGCCGAGAGGCTCGATTCGAGTGCCATGTTGAATGAGCGCTTGATATTCTTCATGCCGGTCGGCGGATAGGCGGCAAGGCGCTATGCTAGCGCCAGCACATGCTTATCGAGGTCTTGATCCTCGACCACACCGGTCACGAGACCGATTCGCAAGGATTCTTCCGCCGAGAGCATCGGCGCTGTCATTGCAAGATGCATGGCCCAACCCGCCCCAACGATGTGATTTAGCAGGTAGGTGAGACCGCCCGTCGGACTAAAGCCGAGTTCCGCATCGGGTAGCCCGAGTTTGGCTGAACGTGCGGCAATACGAATATCCGCCACGAGCGCGACTTCTAGGCCGCCGTCAAGAGCCAAGCCGTTGATCGCAGCAATCACGGGCTTATCGGCGCCGCGTGCTTTGCGGCACATGGTCTGATACAGCTCCGCCGCTTTTGCAAATTCCGTGTCCGTCATGACATCCATGGCTTTGATGTCGGCGCCGACGCTGAACGCGCGGCCCTTGCCGGTGAGGACGACGGCGCGAACGGTGTGGTCGTTGTTTGCGCGCCGAAGCGCCTCGACCAGGGACTCGAGGTGCGGGATGTCCAACGCGCCCAGCGATCTCTCGCGGTCGATGGTCGTCCACAGCACGCTTCCGATCATCTTTGTGTCGATAGACATGAATCACTCCCGTAGTGTGTTCAACTAATTAGGTGTGTCGAGCACCGGCGGGACAGCGCCGGCATACGCCCGATACAGGCGTTGGGTCTATGTTCGGATGCGATTGAGCCCGCGCGGACGAAATGTAATGCGGGCGTGAAGTTCGATCGGCGCTGGACCAGCGAGACGAGTTCCTGTTTGAGAGGCGCGTATCGCGCAACGGCCACACCGTCGGCGATTTCTACATAGACTCGCGGCGCAATTGACATAGACGAACAGCGGCCAAGTCAGCCCGAACGCGGCTCGCACCTCGGACAGTGTGAATCTAGTAGCCGAATTTGTAATTGACCTGGGCATAGATCTGCCGTGGGTCATTCCAGTGAAACCCGCCGAAGGTCAGGCTGTTGTCGATCAGCAGGTGCCGGTTCGTTACGTTCAGTACGGTCAACGACGCGGAAAAGCTCTGTCCCCACGCTTTGCCCGCGCTCAAGTTCAACTCGGCGTGGCCTGGCAAATGACTCGGGGGTGTTCCGCTGCCGTTGGAGAACCCCGAGCCGACGGAGACGTCGGCGGAGGCAAACGATTGGCGCGGCAGGTTCGCGTTGAGCCCGACATTCGCCGTATTGCGCTGGTCATGATCGAGCGCGAAGAAGCCCGCGGGAGGACTGAAATCGGTGAGCCCTCCGTTGATCGCGCCATAGCCATCGGCCGTCTGATTCGAATAGGTCAGGTGGGCTTGACCGACACTCCAGAACTTGGGGGATCGAATGGTGAGCTCGTTGCCCTGAATCAACGCGCCGTCGATCGTCAGGGGCAAAAACGCGTTCGAGTTGCCGATGTTGTTGTGATCGAAGAAATTCTTCGCCCTCGTGTGGAAGTGATCGGCATCGATCACCCACCCCTGGACGGGAATCGTCACGCCGACTTGATATTCCTCGTCGCGCTCGCCCCGCAGCGGCAGGAAGCCCAAATTGCTGTTCTGCGCATACTCGAGCAGGGGCCCGCTCAAGGTCGTCAGCGGAGGCGCCTGGTAGTACTTCCCCCAAAATCCGCGCAGGATCCAGTTCAGCCCGGGAAGCCGCACGGCGGTGCCGATCCGGGGACTCGTGGCATTTTCGGTGATCGACCCATCGAAATGCGTTTGCCGCACGCCGACTGCAAATTGAAGCCAGTCGGTCGGCTTGAATGTGTCCTGGATGTACGCGGCAACCAGCGAGCCGGTCGGGCGCAAACTCTGGTTGACGGGTGCATTGCTGCCATCGTTGAAGAGCAGGTCGAACGCTTCGTGGTCGCGCTGGCCCCACCCGATGGCGCCGACCTGGATATCGTTCCGAGTCACGTGCCACCGCAACGTCTCCTGACCTCCGACATAGGTTGAGGTGCGCTGATCGGTGGTGCTGATGGGAAAATCGTTCGGCGCGCCATCGAGATTCGCTTGGTTTTGGTGATAGAAAAATGACGTGGTCAGTGCGGCATCAGTGCTCAGTTTTCGCACCCAGGACAGAATGGCAAAGACGTCGGTCTCGCGCTGAACATCGTCGGCAAGCTGCCCAGGGGCGTTCGGGATATCGTAGTTATCGTGCCGTGCGGAGAAGACGAACCGAAATTGGTCGTCCGGCGGTGGCATTGAAAATCAGGGTGCTGAAGCCGCCGTAGCCGTACTGCGCGTCGTGAATGATCTGCGCAACCGGCGTTTGAATCCCTAGATCGCTTCTATTGCCGTTGAGGCTCGCATAGTAGGCGAATCGCTCGTCGTGGCTGCCGATGCTCACATAGTCGTTGGTTTGCCCGAAATTGCCGCCGCTCGCGATCAGCTCGCCTTGATTGTCGCGTTCGAAGCCGGTGCGCGGCACGACGTTGAACACGCCATAGGTGCGATCTCCCAGATCTGCCGCGTAGCTGCCCCGCTGGATCTCGAGATAATCGATGTCCTTGGGATCGATCTGCGGCCCTAAGTTGCTCGCGATGTTGGTGTTTGGAATCTCGACACCGTCCACGGCCCAGGTAGTCTGATGGCCGCCGCGAACATGCAACTGGTCGTGGACGACATAGGCTCCCGGAACGAAATCGGTGATCATTGCGAGATTGTTCGTCTGCTCGGCTCCAGGGGTACGCTCGATGTCTTCGCGGCTGACGACCGTCGTCGGAGTGGCCGTGACGGGCACGGCCGTGTCCGTGGTGGCGGTCACGGTGACGGCGGGAAGTGAGGCCCCTTTGGCGAGTTGCACGTGGGCGACGGGCGAGAAGCCCGAAGTGACGATAACGATCTGCGACCTCGTTTCAAAATCGGGCTGCCTGACGGTCAAGACATAATCGCCGATCGGGACCGAGATGAAGGCGAACTCGCCCCGAGAATCCGTAGTCGCGGTCTGCGACCACTCGGAGGTTGCGGACTTGAGCATGACCTGAGCCTGCGCGATCGGCAGATGTTTTGCGTCATGCACGACGCCTCGGACACTTCCGACGTCGGCAGCGTAAACCGCCGTCGGCCGAATGAGGATACCAAGTAAAAACACAGCACTCGGGACGCACAATGACGCCACGAAGCGCAAACGAGCCCGTCGAAGGCCCCCGTAGGCAGTTGACATGACACTCTCCCCAATGAAATCCGAATGGTTCGACGCGCACGCGTGGAATTCATCGCTTCCACGCGCACTTCGTCGGTCAATAGGAATTAGGCGAGAGAGGGAGGTCCGCGAGGTTGATGCGACCGTAGCGGTCGAGTCACCAGCCGGTTGGGTTCGGAGGCAAAGGCCTCGAGGAACGGTATTGGTACGGGGGCATCAAAAGCTAGCAGGTCGGAAACCGGTCCTTGAGCGGGCGCACTGCCGAAGGGACAATTTTGAATATCCGCATGCTGCTGCGAATCGTGGTGGTGCAGATGGTGTGTAGGGACGGACATCCCGAACGCGGGACAGAGTTCCAGCCGAAACGGCGCGCCGCTGGCCGGCATGAAGCCGACGGGCACATAGGCACGAAACAGCAGGGCGACCAGCAGCAGCCTGGTGAATAAGTCGCGTCGTCCGGAATGAAGTAGAGGTTGCCGCATAGTCCTTTCGGATTAACGATGCCACAGTGCGTCATTGCCTGCCAGTGGCAGAACGCCGTAGCGTGTCGGTCAGCGACTCACGGGCGGCACAGCGTGCCACGCTCGATCTCTATGCGCGCGAACTACGGTACTTATATCGGTACCGTGCCGACCTCGGCGATGGGCTGGCCATCGACCCGAGAGCCGCATTGCGCGGCGCGGGCGCATTGCAAGCGCGCAAACAACAAACGCACAGCTCGACGCCCGACATCATCGCGGTTCCGCTCGTCCAGCAGGCCATCGAGTTCATCGCTACCGCGGCAATCGATATCCTACTCGCACGCGAGCACTACACCACGATTACTCAACACCATCGGCACCCTGCCATATTGGACAAGGTGGCCACCGTAAAGGCGCTTCGCGCGCGAACCATTCAGACACCCCAAGGCTCGGTTCAAACAAGAGTAGGGTTCACGCCATGGGCTGCGAAATCAGTCCTCGACGCAGCTCGGCAAGCGGCAAGCTCGCGTTCGCGCCGTTCCAGCACACCTCGTGCCTCCCGGTACTCGTAGCAGTGATACGATAGGGTACCCACCTATCCCTAAATATGATAGGATCTTCGGATGTCGCACACCATCCTTGCCAAGAGGAAGCTGCTGGCTCGCGTACGCCGCATTCGCGGCCAGGTCGAGGCTATCGAGCGCGCGCTCGAGGCCGAGTCCGGCTGCGAGACCGTGATGCACCTAATCGCTGGAGTACGAGGATCGGTCTCGGGTCTAATGGCTGAGGTAGTCGAGGACCACGTCCGAACCCACCTGGTGGATGCCGATCGCAAGCGAGACGCGCTGAAGCCGAGCGCCACCGATCAGTTGGTCGAGGTTGTTCATTCCTATCTCAGATAGTGGCCATCCATGAGCGACACCGTTATTGGCAGCGATAGTTCTAGCCACAACCACGTCTTCCTGGCGGCCGATCACGAGCGCAGCGAGCGTAGAACTTGGGCCGTCATTGCTTTGTGCGGCGCCATGATGGCCGTGGAGATCATTGGTGGCTTGCTCTTCGGCTCCATCGCCTTGGTTGCCGACGGCTTGCACATGAGCACCCATGCCGGAGCATTGTTACTTGCAGCTCTTGCATACAGCTATTCACGCCGCCATGCGCACGACGAGCGCTTTACCTTCGGGACAGGCAAACTTGGCGACCTGGCCGGATTCAGCAGCGCCATCGTATTGGCTATGATTGCGATGCTGATCGGCTACGAGTCGATTACCCGTATTTTTCATCCGGTCTCCATTCATTTTGTCGAGGCGATTCCCATCGCCTGCCTCGGTCTCGCCGTAAACATCGCGAGCGCGTGGCTGCTGAGTGGCGGCGGACACCATCATGGTCATAGCCACGGACATGGCGCTGACCATGATGAGATCGATGAGCACCTCATCTCGACCGCCGACGGTGACTGGGCACTCAGCATCTATGAAAACGGCCTGCCGCCGCGATTCAGGATTCGCAGTCAATCGGGAGCGGATCTGTCGAAGCAGGCGGCCAGTATTAAGACGATACGACCCGGCGGCGCGCAGCAGATATTCTCGCTCCACCGGCAGGGCGATTACCTCGAGTCGATCGAGACCATCCCCGAACCGCATGCGTTCACGGCCTGGGTGCATTTCGATAGCGGGGAGAGAGCGCGGACCGATTTCGAGGAACATCATGAGGGCCACGCGGGAGCCCATCGTGACAACAACATGCGCGCAGCGATCATCCACGTGGCGGCGGACGCCGCAGTGTCCGTTCTCGTCATCATTGGGTTGTTGCTCGCGAGAGGCTTTGGCTGGCTGTGGATGGACCCCCTCGCCGGTATTGCGGGTGCGATTGTAATTGCAAGTTGGTCTTATGGGCTGGTGCGTGACACGGGCGCGATCCTGCTAGACTTCAATCCCGACCGCGACCTCGCCGCTAAGCTTCGGGCGACCGTTGAGCGCGAAGGAGACCGATTGACAGATTTGCATCTCTGGCGCGTCGGACCCGGGCATCTCGCGGCGATAGTATGTGTGGCAACAAGCGGTGATCGGTCGGCAGATTATTACCGAGAACAATTGGCGCGCTACAAAGTTCTATCGCACGTAACCCTAGAAGTTTCTCCTGATAAATCCGCCGCCGTCTGAATCGCTACGCCGCAGCTAGGCCGGATTTCAGACCCATCCCTGGTGAGTGGCGGCAGGTCGAACCAAACATAAGGCGCTGTATCACTACTTTGCCTAGCGGGCAGCCGAAGCCAGAAACCCCCGTGAACGGCATTTATGAGAAAGACTTATTACTGCGACTTAGTGCGACGCGACGTAAACGTACTCGTGTTGGCCATCACTGAGAACTAGGGCAGGCGTGCGCGAGCGCTCGACAACGACGAACTCGAGCGCGTCGTACTTAGGATCCAGAGTGATGAATGAGGTCGAACCGTCGTCATTGTGACGTGAGGCCACGCGAGTATCCCAGGTTCCAAAGTCCAAAATCACGTCGTCGCCGTCGTGGCGCACGGTGATTTCGCCCAGCTCGGGGCTCGTATAGTGGGCTGCGAGAGTGGCCGCGATCGCCGGCGGAACCGGGAACCTGAGGCCGCCGCGAGCGGCGGCGATTTCCTCCTGATTGCGGGAAGCTGCGGCTGACACATCGACTGTCGCCTCGGGTCTGCCGTCGTACAATACTTCCAATAGTCGACGTATGAACGGACGAAGGAGATATTCCCCGTCGTCCGCGTTCGTCAAAAGCACCGCGCCAACTGAGGCGTCCGGCACAATCACGAAATCACTCTGGAATCCTGCGAGTGCACCGCCATGATGGATGATGGGAATGCCCCAACTTCTATCCGTGATAAGGCCCAATCCGTAGGAGCGATCTTCCCCGACCGAGACGTTCGGTGCGCGGCGGATGAGCAGATTTTTCGCGCTCACGAGCCGCGTACCGTCGGGCAATACGCCTTGCGCGAGCTCCAGCCGCACGTACTTGATGAGATCGTGGGCGGACGACCATATCCCACCGGTCGCTCGGTACGGCTTAATCGCGGTATTGATCGCGTTACTGACCGCGCGTGGCTTTCCGTCGATGTCATCGCCGTGCGGGCTCGCATGGTTACCGGCGAGCGCGCGATCCATATCAAGCGTGGTCTCGTGCATCTCCAGAGGATCAAATATCTCATCCTGCATAGCCGTATCGTAAGCGGCGCCGAGCTCACGGTCCGGGTAAAGAATATGTCCAGCGATATACCCAGCCGCGGCAGCCATCAGATTGTTGTACTGAAAAACTTCGCCGAAGCCACTCGTGGGTGCAGTTGCAGCCAGTTGGCTGAACGTCGATGAGACGGGGGTGTTGGGTCCGGTATTTAGGATCCACTCCAGGTCCTTTCGCGGCATCCCGGTGCATGCGCAAACGAGATGTCGCATCAGCACCTGTCGCGTGATGGCCTCATTGCCGAGGCGAAAGGAGGGAAAGACCCGAATCACCGGTTCATCCCAGGTGAGCTTGCCTTGATCGACGAGCTTGGCGATCAGTAGCGTAGTCATTGCCTTGGTGTTCGAGGCGATCATAAAAGAGGTATGAGCATTGACCGGCAGCGGCATACCCAGCTCGCGTAGTCCGATACCCCCTTCAAACACCACCTTGCCGTGGTCGAGGAAGGCGAGAGCGGCCCCTGCAACACCCAGCTCCTCCATCGACGTTTGGACAAACGAAGTGAGGGCGGCGATTCCTTCAACATTGAGGGGATGAGCTCTGCGTCCGGCGAAGGATTCGCGCCGAAAGCCGGCGGGACGAAGGCTTTGGAAGATAAGATCGATGGCCGCTTCACGCTTATCCACGGTGGCATCTGTGCCGTCTTGGATGGGCACCGTCCAGCGCGCGGCATGGCGAAAGGCAATCGCGACAACATCTACATGTTCGCTTGGAGAATTCTCGTACTCCAGGCGCACTTCCTCATCCCAACCATTGCGCGGCGCGCGCGGCGTTGCAAGTGTTACTCGGCGCACAGTGCCGGACCGATACACCGACCAGGCCTTCACGGCCGCATCGAGTATGTCCGCTTCGGTTCCAGCATCCACGATGACAATATGGGTGTCAGTTTCTGGCGGTTGCAGCACAAGAATCGACTGTGCGCGATGCACAGACCAAAATCGGGGGACCGTCAGGGTGACGCCTGACGGTAGGGCGAGCTGTCGATCCATGCTCGCTGCCGCGGGAGGGCCGGACTCGGCGTGAGCCGCCCACCCGATTTGAAGCGACAGCAAACCAAGGAAGACGAATAAGCAGTTCCGCCGGTGCATAAGGCGTCTCCGTCGAGCAGGGGTCCTTCTGGGATTCGCGAGGGCCAGGGGACCGCCGGCTCGGGCGGCCCCTGGGGCTCATTCCTCGATTAACGAGTCAGAACCGCCACGAAAGTCCACCGAAGAACCCGCGCCGCTGTCCGTACTGCGACGCAAATACGCCCACGCCGGAACTGCTCCTGATTTGATAGACCTTGTCGGCCACGTTGATGACCGCGAGGCGCACCGTCAGCGGACCGGAGCCGGCGATTTCAAAGCCATGGGTCAAGCCCAAGTTGATCTGCGTATAGCTCGGCGTGTGATCGCCATTCGGGATGGTGCTGCCGTCGGGAAGCGTGAGATCCTGGCGCAATCCGCTCCCGAACAGCGCATCGACGCTGAAGCGAGTTCCTAACCACAGATAGGACACGCCACCTGAGGCGGACACTCGTCCCTCGTGATCGAGATGGATGTAGTTGCTGGCAATATAGTCGAGAGATGGCTGATCGAAGTTGAACTGCGCGGACTCCACGCCCTTGCCATGAGCGGCCTGCCACGCACTATTGAGGTAGGCGGAGAAATTGTTGATCGTATAGTTGGCAGTGAACTCCACACCTCCGATCAAGCCGTAGCGGTAATTGAATGGCGTGAGAATGATCGGCGCGCCGAACTGCCCCTCGTCGATCAAGTGCTGCGCCTGCTCGTAGAAGCTGTCGACGCCGAGGGTCAGAGTTTTATCCAATAGCTTCTGCTGCACGCCCAGGTCGTAGTAATTGGCGCGCTCGGCAATCGGCGCCGTGTCTTGCGTCACCGTGCCCGGCGGCACGGCGGTCGTGCCGGCGAATTTCGTGAAGGTCTCCGAGCCGATCAGCTCGAACGGCGGTGGAGTGTAATACCGCGAGTAGCCGCCGTGCAGAGTGGTGTCGGTTGGGAATTCCCATACGAAGTTGACGCGCGGACTGAGCTGACCGCCGCTGGAATACGCGCTGTAATGATCGTAGCGCAGACCGTAGTTGAGGGTGAGAGGTGATAGTACCTTCCACTCGTCCTGCAGATAGACGCTCTGAATCTGCTGCACCTGTGTACCGTTGTCGATGACAGATAGGGGCACATTGCTGGTCTGCATGCCGGTTGCATCGATGGGCAGTACCTGCGAGCTCGTATCGCTTTTGGAGCTGTCGTGCTGATAATAGAGGCCGGCGCGCACGGTATGGGCCTTACCGAACTGGTACGAGCCATCCGTTTGCCACCCCACCGCCGTATCACTCTTGAACGCATCCTGAGCGATGCCGTTGTAGAGCAAATCGCCGACCCAATCCGGCGCGAAATGCAGGCTCGTGTAGCGAACGGATAGCGAGGTTTGCCAGTTGAACGCGCCCTCGGCATGCTGCCAGCTGACGATCGCGTACTCCGCGAGCTCATGCTGAGACTCATTCAAATCATTGCTCAGAAACGCAGTTTGACCGTTCACGTCGAGACCCAGCGGGGGCTGCAGACCCGGAAAATTTGGAATTTGGAACTCTTCGTCCGAGATCCCCATGATCAGCGACAGGCGATCGTTGGTATCGATGATGTTCTCGAAATAGCCAAAGCCCTGAACCTGGGTCGTGTGATCATGGAGCGGATTGGAACTGCCGTCGGGCGATTCGATACCGAGATTGTCCTGCTTGTAGCTGCCGGTTACATAGTAGGTGTATTTGCCGTCGCTGCCGCCGTATTCGGCGGCCGGCTGATAGGTCGAATGGCTGCCGCCATAAACGGACACTTCTCCGCCAGGCGTGAGCAGGCCGCTGTTGGTGCTCAAGTCGATGATGCCGGCGGTTCGCAGGCCGTACTCCGCCGGCAGCGCGCCCGTGATCAGTTTCAACGAAGAAATCAGCCATGGACTCAACGTCTGGCTGAAAACGCTGATGCCCTCGGGCAGGATGATGCCGTTCAACCGATATTGCAGGTCGTTGTGATCGGCACGCACGTGGATCTGTCCGAAGGAGTCCTGGACGACGTCCGGGGCCTGGAGCAGGATCTGGTTGAGCGGGTTGTTATCACCGCCGGGCATCGCTTTGATCGCCTCGTTATCGATCGTATAGGTCGATGCGCCGGTCTGGGTCTCGATGCTGGTGCGAGCCTCATTCAAACGCTGCGCAGTGACCTGAATTTCCTGGAGCTGCGCCGGAGTCGAGGCCTTCGATGAAGCCGATGCATCTGTGGTTGCTGCCGTCGAATCAGCTGCATCGGCGAATACCGAGGAACTTGTAGCGATGAAAATGAGCGCCGCAGCAGCACAAGACGCTGCGGGCGCACTTGAAAGTCTAGACATCAGAATTACTCCGCAAAAGCTGAATGAATGCGAACCGCTGCCGATTGCTCGGGCAGTTCACTTCGCAAGGCAAAGATTCAGCTTAGGGAGGGGGGTCCGCGGCTGCGGGGGCGAGGGACTGCGGCGTCGATCGCCGCATATTGCGGCTCTGATACGCGTTCCAGAGCGAGGCGAACGAGGAGTGGGATATGAAAGGAATGACTAAAAGTCGGGGTGACGACTTGCGCAAAAGCCGGGCACAAAGCGCAGGTCTTATCTGCAGCCCCATCCGACTGCACTCGCAGATCGAGGTGGTTCGCCCCGGAGACATGGCTGAGTTCATGAACCACGGCACCTTGCTGTGCCACCATCAGCAACAGCAAGAGGCCTAGGGCCTTGAACACCTGTCTCATTCGAATTGAAATCGACGTTTACCTCAGTCGGATTTCGTAACGCTAACAGAATACTGAGCAATTTGCAGTATCTGTGGTGGAGGCGCGACAGTTATGGTCTTAGATCACAAAGCTCGGCGTTTGTGATAGGCCTGCACAAACCCACTTAGCGCCGCAAGTATTCGGTCGTTTTGTGCAGATGCTCCGCCGCCTCCGTTTCTTGGCCTTCCATGTGCCTGGTGCCGGCCTCCGATCGCTCGCTGCAGAGTGCGCACGATGTCGCCCCGCTCACCCATCGCGCGAAGGATCTCGGCGCATCGGCCGAAACTCGCCAGACCCCCGGTTGAGTCCTCTCCGCAAGCCCCATGGTCGACAAATGATTCAACCGGCCGATGATGGCCGCCCGCTCGGTGAGTCGTGCATCACCCGTCGCGCTGCTCACATCGATGAGGCCTTCCGTCAACTCCTGTCGAATGGTGGCATCGATACTGGTCCAGCGCTCCTGGGTCACCTCCCGGGTCAAGGATGCCTCGATTTCTCGCTCGTCCTGGGCCCAAGCCATTCCGTCGCAAGTTCACTCGCGCGGGCCCGCATACCGTGGATGATGTACTCGCGCGCAATGATGAGGTCCTTGCCGTTCTGGGCCTTACCCCCGAAGGACGACGTGGCTATGGGGATGCCCGGTATCCCAATGATCGACGGCGACCCACTCGAGCCGGGTACCCAAGTCCTGCTCCATCTGCGCCGTCAGATCCCGCGTGTAGGATTTGAGATCCTTAGCTCCCTCCGTCTTCGGCTGAGACGATGAACCGGAACTGATGCCGGTCGCCCTGCCCGCGGCGTTCGAACTCCTTGAGGTCAACCTCATGTAAATCTGACCGTAGGCGTGGCCTCGCTTGCCGTCCGGCGTCACCCCTTCCCGTTCCAGGTACTTGAGATGGGTTGCGGTTGACCGCCGGCCGGCTCGGGCGAGAACAACCAATCGCATCTTGACGGTCACGCGGCGCGAGGTGGCGCCCCTGCGGTAACGGGCCAACCGAGCTTGCACGAATCCCCGACCCAATTTGCCACCCTCGCGTGCCCTCCCCGGCGACACTTGACCTCGCGCCACAGGCCCTGACTGCGAGGCCGCCTTGATGACCCGCGAGATGAAGCGCGGCGAGGCAGACCTTGTGCTTCGCGGCGGCTTCAGCTTCGGGAGAAACGAATCCTCGTCGTGATTAGTCATCGATTCTCTCCGGTCATCTCCAGCGTGCTCCATCGAACATCACACGCACGAACTCGCTAATTGACAAAGCAAATCCCACTCATCGCAGCCCGGAAAAACGGCTCTTGAGGCTCGCTAACCCCATGTGCAGACTGTCTTCGCACGAATAGCCGTGCTATTCGTTTCAATCTTACCGTTCGCCTCTTCGCTCACAGGTTTTTTTTCGCTTCCCGTCCCCATTTCGCGACGTTGGCGGGCAACTTACAGTCGGTTGCGTAGGGTAGCGCACCGACGTAACGCTAGTGGGAGCGTTACTGTGTAAATCCAGCGTAACGGGGGAAGGACCATGAATTGGGAAATTATCGCGGTAATTGTGTTGGGTGGCGCAGCGGCCTCTGGGCTCGGTTATCTGCTGAGCCAGTACCGCTACTTTTACGGCTTGCTCTCGGACTGATTCTGCGGCTGGCATGCGACTATCCGTCGAGCGCCGTGGTGCTGCGGGGATTTTCCGGGTCGGGCGCATCAGGCTTCGCCATGTCTAGCTTTAGCGCACCGGCTTGAGGCGATACTGGTTCTCCGCCTTGCGGATCTCGATCACGCCACGCCTGGCCGGCAGTTCGGCCGCCTTCACGTTTTCGGGCAGCGTGCCAATGGGGTGCCAGGACTTAGGGCGATTGGACGCCCATTCGAGCAGCGCCAGCATCTGCTCTTGTACGAGCCTTTCAGACTTTTGTCGGCCTTTTCGTCGCCACAGCCGCCGTCCCCGATGAAACGAAAAAGTCCGGTGCCGCTTTATCGCGGCCAGAGTTGAGACCCGGGTCACACACGGCCGGCGTTCAATACGTTAAATCATGCTCTACGTCACGAAACGCAAGGGGTGAGCGATGACACAAAAGCATGCTCGCGAGTTACCTGATGGCCGGGACCGCGAACTCGCAGAGGTCGCGCGCAACATCAGGCACGCTATTGAGAGCCCACTGAAACCAATGGTACACCGGGTTGCGCCCCACGACGATGAGCGACGCGACGCCTATTACTCCGTCTTGGGGTCGGGTGCCGATGGCGCACGCTGAGCGGGTCTCTAAACCTTAGCTCCCTGGCGTCGCAAGCGCTCGATTTCGATATCGCTGCGTTCCATCCTGAAGCCGGTTGCTCCCAGTAGTTTCCACACAGTCACCCCGGCGTCGATGAGCCTGCATGCCGCATTGATGGCTACGCCCAGGGAATCCGAATCTACGGGCACCACCCGACATGCGCCAGGCGCCTTTTCCGGTGGGGTCGCTGAGTCGGTGCAGAAAAGCGAGTAAGGCATTACGGTTCCTCCATGGAGACCGTATTCGCACACACACCAGGGCGAAGTGGAATCAGGAGAATCCCTTGTTGCAGATATCGCTCGACCGTGAGAGCGCTGATCGCGGCCGCTAGCACTTCCCCATATTCGCCCGGCATTGGGCGACCTGGGCGTTCAGGTAGTAGACGGAGAGCTTGAGCTGCACGAGCGCGGCCATTTCACAGGACCACGTGTTCAGGAAGACGACTAATGCGCGGGCAGCGAGGCGGACAGACTCAGAAGGTTTTGTGGAGTTACGTGAATGAAGCCGAGACGTGGGCTGTCGATGTCCGCCACCAGCAAGAATGCGAGGGACACAATCAGCGGCAGAATCAGGAGCAAGCCAGGCCTACTGGTGGTTCGCGCCCCATATCCAACCAACAGATTGCAGCAGATGGCGAGTATCGCCATCAGCGCCCACGCCGCCTGTGGGATCCGATTCCACCACGCTGCCTGTGTATACCCTTGAGAGTTCAACACGTCGTTCATCCCCGCGAGGGTCAGGGCGAGGACGGGAGTGGGCTGCGCAGTGGCAGGTGCCTGGACCGCCGACCACAGATCGTTCTGCAGTTGTGCGGTACGGCTGTTGATCTGGCGAAGTTGCTGTGCGTCGCGGCTTCTGTAGAACGCAATACGCTGATCAAGGTAGTCGCCGAGTAACGAGCGCACGATTTTTGCGTCGGCGGGCGGCAGCACGCCGGCGCGAACATATTCGGTGCCGATGGCGTTGGCCTCTGCCTCCTCATAATTCTTGCGCAGATCGTAGCGCGTGGTGGCCATCGAAAAACTGAATCCAATGAGAAGAGCGAGCAGGGTCAAGGTGGAACTCACAATCAGGCCGTAATCCTCCCGCGCCCCTTCGTCCATGGCTCGCCGCGTTCTGAGTACGGACCATCCGACCCACGCTGCTAGCCATAGAACGAAGAATGAGATACAGCCAATCAGCATTGGATGGTCAAAGTCGCTGTTCATTTGCTTAACTCGGTAAGTGGTGAGAGTGAGCGGGGATGTGCGCCTGCGGCAACGCTACCCGGAAAGGACAGAGGGCAATATGATGAACAGCATGCTTTTTGCCTTGGTATTTTGCGCGCATCATAACCACGGCGGCTTCGGCCTACTCGGCCCTTTCCGAGTAACGTACCAGCCGCGACACGCCCAGGACATTGGACCTAGGTCGAGGGGCAATTCTCATCCCGATCCTTCCGAACGCGTCTTAAAAGCTCATTCAAAGCGCAGCTGCGCGATAAATGCAGGACTACCGGTCAATTTGGGCGATCGCGGTGCGCAAGGGTTCATCGGAAATTTGCATGAGACCGCGGTAGGGCTGGTTTAACTCCAGTATAAGGAAGATCGCGCCCGCGACTGAGACAGCGCCCACGAACAACGCCGCCATGACGGTCGCATTAAACCGCGCGAACAGGCCGAAGCCGAGAAACAGCACAGCGATCCAGAAGACCAATACCGTCAGAAAGGGACGTGAGATCGAGCCACTGCTCTCCTCGAACATGATCAGACGTGATCGCCCGATACTCTCGGACTCTTGGATGGCGCTGCTTTGCATCATCCGTTCCATGTCGGTCTTTGGCGAGAGGCGCTGCAGCTGCTTCATGCTGGCGGACACGGTTCTTTGTGTCGCTTCGGAGTTGAGGTTCTCAGGCCGCGCGCCTTGTGGCGACCATATCAGGTCATGTGTCTGCTCGACAGCGGAGCGCAAGTCGTCACGCGCCTCCTTCGCGTCCGGTCCGTACATTTCCAATGTCCGATCCAGCAAGACGATGTTGGCCGCGAGCGCCTTTAGCTCCCCGCTCTGTCGGTCATAGGACGTATTCGCAGATGCGATGAGCAATCCGAGCACCAACGCCGCGATGGTGGCGATCAGCCCCATCACGAGTTTTACGACGTCCTTGGAATCCGCGTCCAGATGATCGTCTGGCAATTTAACGTGGAGGACCATTCCGATGATGGCTGCCCCGAAGGAGCACGCCCAAACGATAGAGGCGAAAGCGAGTGAGTTCACCGGTGCCAGCACTTGTCCATCAGAGTATCAGTAGCGCCTCGCGATTGAATCCATAGCGACTACGCAGGACCCGTTCCGACTCGACTAGCACTGGCAGCGACACCAGCACCGGTTCTTCTTGATTGCTTGCTCAACCAGCTTGCGCTGCCCGGCTTGTAATATTGTAGGCAAAAGGCTTCGGGTAGTCCAACCGAGCACTTGGTCGAAACGGACAGTCGACTTGTTCAAATCCGACTTCAGGTATCCCCACGGCGTTTTAAGTATTTCCCCCAATGCCCCTTCACTCGCGGTGCCGTTAGCATTGACGCCGAGAACAGATTCGCCGGGGGTGGAATGCCAATGAATGGTGCGATGGGCACGATATTCATCGTGGACGATGACCACGGCACTCGAATGGCGCTTTCGCATCTCCTGGAGGCCGCCGGCTACCAAGTACGCTCGTTCGAATCAGCGGAGTGCTTTCTAAAGGACCAGGACCGCACGACGCCGGGTTGTCTGCTACTGGATGTCCGCATGCCTGGCATGAGCGGGATTGAACTGCAGCGGCTGTTGATTGGCTCGCCTGACGCTCGTTCAATCATTTTCTTGAGTGCGACGGTTGACGTTCGGCACAGCGTGCTGGCAATGAAGCAAGGGGCGATCGACTTTCTGACGAAACCAATCGACGACGAACGACTCTTCGCGGCGGTCGAGCAGGCGCTTCGACGCGATCGCGAGCAGCGCTCCGAACGTGAGGCTGTCGAGAAGATCCAACGGTGTTTTGACACACTAACGCCCCGCGAGCGACTGGTGACGGAGTACGTCGTGCGTGGTTGGCCCAACAAACGAATCGCGTGGCAGATTGGCATTGGCGAGAAGACGGTGAAGACTCATCGCGCGCGCGCCATGTTCAAAATGGATGCGCAATCAGTTGCAGATTTGACACAGCTCGTCATCCGCATCGGAGTTGCAATGAACCCTCCCGTGCCTATCCGCAGGTCCGGTCCCAGCGGGCCATCTCTTAGAGTCACCGTGAAGCGTTACGCCGCCGGCCCCGCGTAACCGATGCTCGCTGCGGCGAGTGTGCCCGACCC
Organism: uncultured Gammaproteobacteria bacterium; assembly: GCA_963801865.1. Taxonomy (GTDB): domain Bacteria; phylum Pseudomonadota; class Gammaproteobacteria; order Steroidobacterales; family Steroidobacteraceae; genus Bog-1198. Next base: position 345,874 of record CAWDGY010000007.1, read on the forward strand.
ACTGCCCTTGCGCGAACGCTTACCCTGCGATGTGACCCGCATAAGAACTCTAAGGCAGCAAATCGATCGAGAGCACGACCACGTTGCGATTTTTCGGCAAGGTGATGCTCTGGATGGTCTTGGCGTTATTGATGGCAAAGGAGTAACCGTACACGTAGACCGGCCCATTGTTTGAGGCTCCGGATGGCGCGATGCGAGTGGCCATTTTCAAGGCCTGCGATTCCCCCGCATAGTTCTGCGGCGTGAACCAGTCGCTGATGCTTTGCGTGTAGCTCGATGTGGTTCCATCGGTATACGTGACGATGAAGGTTTGGCGGGCCTGATTGCCGTTGACGGCAGTCGCCAATAGATCCAATACCGAATCATTGCCCGCGGGCAGCGCGATGAGTTTGCCGCTCACCGCATCGGGGATCTCCGACGCGCCGAGCGTGAACGTCGAGCCATTCCAACTCGGCGAGGTGCCGAGCAAGGCGCTCGCGTAGGCATATCCTTCGCTGTCCAAACCGCCGCTCGGCACCGGTGATCCGGTGTTGGCAATGCCGATCACATTACTGACGGAGGAGAGGTTGACCGCGATCGGTCCCGCACCCTGTGCACTGATCGTGTAAGTACCACTCGCCACGGCGCTGTTGTTATAGCCGCTCGCCACGGCGATCGCCTGGAGTGTCGTCGTCGAGCTGATCGGCACCGGGGTGCCGGGGCTGTACTGGGCAGAGCTCGCCGTCGGCGTCGTACCATTGGTCGTGTAGTAAACCACTGCGCCCGGCGTGCTATCCAGGAGCGTGACCGACTGGGCTGAAGTGTAGGTCCCGGGTGACGGACTCATCGTCGGAGTCGCCGCCGGAGGGGGCCCCGCCACCGCCGGCGATACGTCAATCGCAAGCACCACCACGTTGCGATTTTTCGGCAAGGTGATGCTCTGAATGGTCTTGGCGCCGTTGATCGCGAAGGAGTATCCATACAAGTAAAAGGTTCTGTGGTCGGTGGCGCCCGTGGCGGTGAGCCGGTAGGGCATGATCACGGCCTTCGATTCGCCCGCATAGTTCTGCGGCGTGAACCAATCGCTGATGCTCTGCGTGTAGCTCGATGTGGTTCCATCGGTATAGGTGACGATGAAGGTTTGGCGGGCCTGATTGCCGTTGACGGCGGTGGCCAAGAGGTTCAAAACAGAGTCATTCCCCGCCGGCAGCACAATGGTGGTGCTCGTCACCGCGTCGGAGCTCCCCGCAGAGCCGAACGAAAAGGCCGAGCCGTTCCAATTGAGCGAGCCGCCGAGCAAGGTTGCGGAATAGGCGGTCGAATCACCGTCCAAGCCGCCGTTCGGGACCGGCGAACCGTCGGCGATAATGCCGGTGACGTTATCGGCGGCGGCGAGATTCACGCTGATCGGCGTCGTGCCCTGCACGCTGATCGTGTAAGTACCACTCGCCACGGCGCTATTGTTATAGCCGCTCGCCACCGCGATCGCCTGCAGTGTCGTCGTCGAGTTGATCGGCACCGGGGTGCCGGGGTTGTACTGGGCAGAGCTCACCGTCGGCGTCGTACCATTGGTCGTGTAGTAGATCACTGCGCCCGGCGTGCTATCCAAGAGCGTGACCGACTGGGCTGAGGTGTAGGTCCCGGGTGACGGACTCATCGTCGGGGTTGCCGCCGGAGGGGGCCCCGCCACCGCCGGCGAAACGTCAATCGCAAGCACCACCACGTTGCGATTTTTCGGCAAGGTGATGCTCTGGATGGTCTTGCTGCCGTTGATCGCGAAGGAATACCCATACAAGTAAAAGGTTCGGTGATCGGCGGCGCCCGTGGCGGTGAGCCGGTAGGGCATGACCACGGCCTTCGATTCGCCCGGATAGTTCTGCGGCGTGAACCAATCGCTGATGCTTTGCGTGTAGCTCGATGTGGTTCCATCGGTATAGGTGACGATGAAGGTTTGGCGGGCCTGATTGCCGTTGACGGCGGTGGCCAGGAGGTTCAAGACAGAGTCATTCCCCGCCGGCAGCACAATGGTGGTGCTCGTCACCGCATCGGAGCTACCCGCGGAGCCGAACGAAAAGGCCGAGCCGTTCCAACTGAGCGAGCTGCCGAGCAAGGTTGCGGAATAGGCGGTCGAATCGCCGTCCAGGCCGCCGTGCGGGACCGGCGAACCGTCGGCGTCAATGCCGGTGACGTTATCGACCGCGGCGAGATTCACGCTGATCGGCGTCGTGCCCTGCGAGGTGATCGTGTAAGTACCACTGGCCACGGCGCTATTGGTATAGCCACTCACTACCGCCATGGCCTTGAGCGTCTCGGTAACGCTCACGTTGATCGGCGCGGAGTACGCCGTCGAGGCGGTGGTGGGAGTTGAGCCATCCGAGGTGTAGTAGACGGTGGCGCCGGGTGTCGCCTCCGTGATCGTCACCGCTTGTGCATTGCTGAATGTCCCCGCCCCGGGCGAGAACGTCGGCGTGGCGGCGGTGGGAATGGCGATGGTGTAGGTGGCCGATGCCATCGCGCTGGCGTTGTACCCCAACGCGGTGGCGATTGCGTTGATCGTTTCCGTGCTGTTGACGGCGATCGGGGCGGAGTAAAGGGCCGAAAAGGTGGTAGGGGTTGAGCCATCGGTCGTGTAGTAGATCGTTGCCCCCGGTGTCGTATCACTGATCGTCACCGATTGCGGAGACGAGAAGCTGCCCGAGAGAGGCGCGAGGTTCGGCGTATCGACGACGCTCATCGTGCCGGAGCCCACGGCGAAATCGCGATAGACCTGACCCACGGAGTTTGACAGCGTGACACGAATCAGCTGATTGGTCTGGGCATCGGCAGGCACGATAAATGTTCCCGGGACGCCGGTCCCCGTCGCAATGGCTGCGCCGCCCACATAGGCAACGGACCACGAGAGAGCATCACCCGTCCCCGTTACGGTGACCGTCGCGCCCGGAACCAAGACACTGCCCACAGCCGGTGCCTGAATCAGCGGGAGGGAACCACTGATGGTCAGAGTGATCGCGGCGACGTTGAACGAGTCGAAGGTGCCTCGGCCGGAAAAGACGGCCCAGAGCGTCATCCCGTCACCGCTGATCCATTTGGTGGGGAATTGCATGCCGTTCCCCACGCCAGCGGTTTCGTTGAACCCACCCCAGTCGTCCTCGTAATCAACCGTGGCCCACGGACCCCATGGAGTCGGTGCCTCGAACAACCCTATCTGGCCGGTGTTGTCGCCGTGAAAGTCAATCAGCAAAAACCGCCCGATCGGCGCGTCGTAGATCACCGCGAGCTCCGAATAGGTACCAGCGGTCACATTGGTATCTTGGAAAACGGGAACAGCATTCGCCACTACTGACGTCCATAAGGCAGCTCCCGTGGAGTCCGTGCCGGCAAAATACTCGTAATGCCCCGCCGTTCCCGGATCTTCCGTGAGGTTGCTGGCGAGCGCGCGCTGCAGATAGTTGTCCGCGGGGTCTGCGTTCAGATCACCTTGATAGTACAGATACACGTGCGCTGGATCCCAGGCGCCCTGATAGTTCTCGCCGAACTGCAGAAAGCTCCCCTGGGGCAACGCCGTGGACCAAGGCGCGATCTGCCAGGTGGCACCCAAGTCTGCCGACCAGACGAAGGTGCGTAGCGGACCTTCGTTCGGCAGCTGCGTCGGATCGGTGCAGTTGCAGTTGGCGGCGGTCCACAGCCCACCCTGGGCATAGAGCACTCCCCCGATGGAGATCAGCTCGTCGATCTTGCCGCCGAAGTTCGCGGGATTCTCCGCATAGGTGGGCGCAGCACCCCACACGTTCGTCCCGGTATAGCTCGTTGGATTTCCGGCCGCGGGCGTGCCGGTGATGCGCGCGAAGCCGAGACTCACCCGACCGACGCTATTGGTTCCCGCAAAGCCGCCTCCGTCCCCCCACGCGCTGTACAGGTTCCCGTCCGCTCCCCACGTGACAGGCCAGAGATCACTCCCTGGAGCCTCGCGCAGGGGACCCACCGTGGACAAGTCCCAACTCGCCGATGTGATTGCTGTGCTTGGAGGATAGGGGGCATTCGTCGCTTCGGCCGAGAGCGACAGCACCAACTGTGCGAACAGCAGTGCGGCTCGCCGGCAGTAATGCCCGATCGACATCGAGACCCTCGATGAATGTTGTTCCGGCACCCGCACGCGCGTTACCCTGCGTAAAACCGCAGTTGTTATCCCGGCGCACCGTCGATGACAATACTCCGGCGGCCGAAGACGAACAAACCTTGGTTACATAACACCGTGGGCGCCGTGACGTCAAAACGTCAGGTTTCCGCGACAGGGTGGCGAGGGGTGCGCCGCAAAGAGGGAAACTGAAGTGATGCCGTTTGATGCGTTGCACCTGGCACGTGCGCAATTTGCGTTCACGATGTCGTTCCACTTCGTCTTTCCGGCGTTCTCCATCGGGCTCGCGAGCTACCTGATGGTGCTCGAGGCACTGTGGTTGAAGAGCGGCGACGCGCTCTATCTCGATCTGTTCAAGTACTGGTTGAAACTCTTCGCCGTCGTCTTCGGCATGGGCGTGGTCTCCGGCATCGTCATGTCCTATCAGTTCGGCACCAACTGGTCGGTCTACTCGAACAAGGCCGGGCCGATCATCGGGCCGCTGATGGCCTACGAAGTGCTGACGGCGTTTTTCCTGGAAGCGGGATTTTTGGGCGTCATGTTGTTCGGGATGACGCGGGTCGGCAAGGGTCTGCACTTCTTTGCAACCTGCATGGTCGCCCTGGGTACGCTCGTCTCGGCGACCTGGATCATCAGCGCCAACAGCTGGATGCAGACCCCCGTGGGGTTTGCCATCAACGAGAAAGGCCAGTTCATTCCGGCAGGCTCCTGGTGGACGATCTTCTTCAATCCGAGCTTTCCGTACCGGCTCATCCACACGGTCATCGCCTCGTATCTCACCACGGCGCTCACGGTCGGCGGCGTGGGCGCATGGCATTTGCTGAAAGATCGGACCAACCCGCACGCCCGGGTGATGTTTTCGATGGCGATGTGGATGGCGGCCCTGGTGGCGCCGCTGCAGATCCTCGCTGGAGACCAGCAAGGACTCAACACACTCGAACATCAGCCGGTCAAGGTGCTTGCGATGGAGGGAGATTTCGACCCGAGTCCAAACGGCGCCCCGTTGGTTCTCTTTGGGTTGCCGAGCAGCAAGGAGCAGGTCGTCCATGACCGCCTCGCCATCCCCAAACTCGGCTCCTTGATCCTGGAGCACGATCCGAACAAAGCGCTGCCGGGTCTGAAGGATTATCCGACTGATCGCTGGCCGCCGGTGGCCATCGTGTTCTGGTCATTTCGCATCATGGTCGGCCTGGGACTCGCGATGCTCACGCTCGGACTCTGGAGCCTGCTCGCGCGGGCGCGCCGACGGCTCTACGAGTGGCGCGCGCTGCATCGGGCGGCGCTTCTCTTGAGCCCTGCCGGCTTCGTTGCCGTCATCGCCGGTTGGGTCACCACCGAGGTGGGGCGCCAGCCCTACACCGTGTATGGAAAGTTGCTCACCGCGGACTCGCTCTCGCCGCTCGCAGCCCCCGCGGTCGCCACCTCGCTCGCCGTATTCGCCGTGGTGTATTTCATGGTCTTCGGCATCGGCGCCGCGTATCTGATCCGGATGATGGGCCAGCTGCCGTCCGCGCACGAGCCCGACCCGCCGCAGCATGCACCTGGCATTGCCTCCGCATCCGCGATCGACCCGGTCGCCGCGCAACCGGAAGGGCGGCCATGAGCACCAGCGCCGACCTCAGTCTCATTTGGGTCCTCATGATCGCGCTCGCGATCTTCGCCTATGTCGTGATGGATGGCTTCGATCTCGGTATCGGCATCCTCTTTCCGACGCTTGCCGTGGGAGCCGAGCGCGACCAGGCCATGAATTCGGTGGCGCCCGTGTGGGACGGCAATGAGACCTGGCTCGTGTTCGGCGGCGGCGTGCTGCTCGCCACGTTCCCTCTCGCCTATTCCATTATCCTGCCGGCGACCTATCCGCCCATGATCGCGATGCTCCTGGGTCTCGTTTTTCGCGGCGTCGCCTTTGAATTTCGCTGGCGCGATCCGGGCCATCAACGCTACTGGGATACCGCCTTCACGGTGGGATCCTCGATTGCGGCGCTCGCGCAGGGAATCATCCTGGGAGCGATCCTGCAGGGGATCAAGGTCGTCAACCAGAGCTATGCCGGCGGCTGGCTCGACTGGTTGACCCCCTTCACGCTCTTGACCGGCGCTTCGCTCATGCTCGGCTATGCCCTCTTGGGCTCGACCTGGCTCATCTGGAAAACCGAGGGCGCGGGCCAGGCCCACGCGCGGCGTCTGGCATTCAAGCTCGCCATAGCGACGCTGCTCGCGATGGCCGCCGTCAGCGCCGCCACCCCCTATTTGCACTACGATTACTGGCGCCGCTGGTTCTCGATGCCGAACGTTCTCTTTACCGCCCAGGTTCCGCTCCTGGTGATCATCACCGCCGTGATCCTGGTCCGCAGCGTGAGGCGCGGCGGCGAGCGGCTGCCCTTCCTCATGGCGCTCACGCTGTTCCTGCTCAACTTCATCGGCCTCGGCATCAGCGTGTATCCGTATCTGGTGCCGCCCGAGATCACCCTGTGGGATGCGGCGGCGCCGGCGCAAAGCCAGGGGTTCTTGCTGATCGGCGCAGCGATCATCCTGCCGGTGATCATTGCCTATACATCGTGGGCCTACTGGGTATTTCGCGGCAAAGTGGGCACCCACGGGTATCACTGATGAGGCCGGCCTCACCGTGGTGGAAAAGGGTATCGTGGATGCTCCTCATCTGGTCGGCGAGCGTCGCGGCATTGGCCGCCGTGAGCTTCATGTTGCGGCTCTGGTTGGGTGGCGGAAGGTAGCAGGAGTCGAACCTACCGGGAAACGGTTGACGTCCCCCACCGGGTTTGAAGTCCGGCCGCACCACCGGATGCGCGTGCCTTCCGAAGCGATTACACCCGTTATTGTTCTGTTTCAGCCCTCATCGTGCCAACTGCTGTCGACACGCAGCACCCGCGCATCGCGCGTGCGCCGAGTATAGCCAACACGGTCGAAGAACTCCAAAATCTGAATCGCGCGCTTGCGTCCGACGCCGATGGCATCGCGATAGTGGGCCGCGTGCAGCGCCCCGTGTCGATTCGCGAGCTCCTCGAGCACGCGCCGAAGCTCGCGCACGCAGTCGCGGTGATAAAAAAGATCGCGCACGATCTGATACACCTCGCCCTGCGCCACGCACTTGCGCAGCAGTCCTCTCACCTCCTCTTCGGGGGAGCGCACGCGGGCGGCGAGATCGCGGACCCAGGGCGGATCGAATCGGCCGGCGGCAATTGCGCAGAACAACTTCTGCGCGAGTTCCCGCTCGCGATCGCCGAGAACGATGCGATGCTCCGGCAGATGCAGCCAGTGACCGGTGCGCCGAAGCGCGTGCCCCTCGAGGAGCTCGTCGATCGCGACCCGCCATAGCGCATCGCCGAGGTTCGGCATGGTCATGCGCCGCAGGCGCGCGCGATCGATGCCGGGCTCGTCGGGTTGCTGTGCGTGAAATGTCCGCAGCGTTCCCAACGCACGCTCGCACAAGGCGCGCCAATGCGATTCGAGCATGGCGAAGCGTTCGCCGCCGGCTTCGATCAGCCGCACGCCGGTCGGCATCGAAATCCCTTCCGGCGGGCGCCCGCACAGACGCGCGAGTTCGCGCATCTCGAGGCCCTGCGGCAACTGCCGCAGCAGGGGTTCGATCCCCTCCCCGGCCAGCAGACTCTCCGTGGCATCGAGAACCGCAAGGCGCTCGCCGCGTCGACGCCGCCGCGCCGGCGCGTAAGGATCGATCACGGTCCCGCCGCCGATGGTGCGCAGCGCCTGCGCATCGCGCGCAATGAACGGATCCCCTGGCGATGCACAGATCGGCGCATCGAACACGAGTTGCACGCGCGCGCTGCCGCCGGGTTCGAGCTCGTGCGCCTCGAGCAGAATCACCCGCGCAACCTGATGCGCAGTACCGAGATGAATGTGCAGCGCCGCGCGGTCCGTCAGCGCAGCGCCGACGGCGAGGCGGCGCAAGCGCACGTCGATCCGGGTGGTCGGAGCCAACGCGCGCGGATCGGCGAGCCAATCGCCGCGCGCGAGCGCCGTCTTTTCAATGCCTGCGAGATTCAAGGCGCAACGCTCGCCCGCCGCTCCGACCCCGGTGTCGCGATGTTGCGCATGGATGCTGCGCACCCGCACGGGCGTGCCCGCCGGCATCACCGCCACCAGGTCGCCGACCTGCACCCGCCCTGCCCGCGCGGTGCCCGTCGCCACCGTCCCCCATCCTGGCACGGTAAAGACGCGATCGATCGCGAGTCGAAACAAGCCGTCCTCGGGCCGCTTCGGCCAGGTCGCCGCCACCGCATGCAAATGCGCGCGCAACGCAGCGATTCCGCCGTCATCGGGCACCGTGGCGGCGAGGGGAAACACCGGTATATGCGCAAGCGCCGTGGGTGCGAGCAGCGCCGCGATCTGCGCCTTCACGTCGCGGATCCGCGCATCGTCCACCCGGTCGACCTTGGTCAGGGCGATGGCGCCGCGCGTGATGCCGAGAAGCTCCAGGATGGCGAGATGTTCGCGCGTCTGCGGCATGATGCCATCGTCGGCTGCAATGACGAGCAGCGCATAGTCGATTCCGCCCACGCCGGCCACCATCGTGTGCACCAGGCGCTCGTGACCCGGCACATCGACGAATCCGAGGACCTCGCCGCTCGGGAGCGCCGTGTACGCATACCCGAGCTCGATCGAAATGCCGCGCGCCTTCTCCTCCTTGAGGCGGTCGGTATCGACACCGGTCAGCGCGCGCACCACGCTGGTTTTGCCGTGATCGATGTGTCCCGCGGTACCGACGATCATCGATCGAACGCTCAGGTGGCGTTCCGCAGCCACAGCAGTGGATTGCTGTTGGCGCGATGATAACCCTCATCGCCGAGCAGCAAATCGAGCGCGAGGCTCGCCACATCGTCGGCCACCGGCTCGAGGCCCGGATCCTTCTCCCGGTAGAGGATCTTTCGGTAGCCGCGGCATTGCTCGCAGGTCTCCGCGCGCACCGCGGCTCCGCCCTCCTCGCTAGGATTGGCGCCCGCAGTGCTTTCGAGCGAGTGATAGCCGATGCTTTTGCCGGAGGCGCCGCACTGAGTGCACTGCACGCGCACCATATGCCACTCGGTCGCGCACAAGGCGCAGTGCAGGTACCGGTAGCCCTGGAACGGTGCGTGCGCATACACGATGCTCGCCACCGGCAGCGTGCCGCACAGGGGGCACACCCCCGGGACATCGAGGGCCTTGACCTCCTCGGCGGCGAACTGACCTGCAAGCGCGACCCAGTGCACCTGCAGCGCCGCCATGATGATCGGCGCGATCTGCGCCTCGATCGCCTCGCTCTGCGCTTCGAGGATCGAGGTCGCTTGCGTCTCGATCCACGCGGATGCCGCCCCGCGAATCGTCGCGATGCCGGCGCCAACCCCCGGAGGGAAATCCGCCGGTGCGGCGAGTGCCGCGCACAGGGACTCGAGCGTTTCACGCCATTCGGGCGGTCGCGGCCAGGTCGAGGGGTGGAGGGGCGGCATGGCGTGCTCGCGCGACCGTTCGATGTGCGCCTTCCCGGGCGCCGCCGCGGTGAGAGTCGCGAGCGCGGCATGCTGCGCATCGACGAGCGCCGCGAGAAACTTGAGGTAATCGCCGAGCGCCGAGGGTCCTGCGAGCTCGCGTAGTCTCGCCGCACGCCTTGCAAACACCAACGCGCGCTCGGGCAGTCGGATTCGGGGAATCGATGCCGCGGCGAGGGATTCGATTTGTCCGGGTTCGAGAATGCGTTGCGCCATGGCGGGCCAACCTCGAGGAGAGTGAAACCATCCTCGCCGCAACCAGCGGAAACGTCCAGCGCTTTCAGCAGCCCCGCAGGCTATTTCTGCAGCCCCGCAGGCTACTTCTGCGGTACGCCCTTGGTGATCTCACGGAACCAGGCGCGATGGTGCTTCCACGCCCAGCCCGGGGTCACCCAGCCGCGGGTCATCGCACGAATCGATCCCTTGACCCAGATGCCGGCGTAGATGTGAACGATGATGGCGCAGATCAGCACGAATCCGCACACGGCGTGCAGCAGCGAGGCATAACGGAGCACGCGGATGGAAAAGAACGCCGAGAAATAGCTGCGCCAAATCACGACGCCGGTGAGCAGGAGGCCGATGAGGCAGGCGACGATGGTGAAGAACAAGAGCTTCTGGCCGCCATTGTAACGCCCCACCTCGGGGAGATTCTCCTCGTGATCGGTGATCTCGTCCCGGATTTTCTTGAGCCAGATCCAGTCGCGCTGCTCGAGGTAATTATCGCGCCACAGGCCCGCGCCCAGGAGGGCGAACGCCGCGACCATGAACACCCCGATGAAGGGATGCAAGATCCGCGTCCAGGGGCCGCCGCCGAACAGATTGGTCAACCAAAAGAGCGCCGGGTGAAAGAGCGCGAGCCCCGACAAGGCCAGCAACAGGAAGCTCGCCGCGACGATCCAGTGATTGATGCGCGTACCCGCGGTGTATCGCAGGATGACATCGGTCTTGCGCGTATTCATGGCCTCTTCTCCAGCTCGCGGCGCGCGGCCTCTTCATCGGACTCCTCGGTCTCATTCGGTCCGATGCCGATGTAATGCAGGAAGCCGATGGCCGCCGTCGCGAACATGGCGAAGAGCGCGAGGGGCTTCGCCGCACCCTTCCACAATCTCACCGCGGGACTGATCCTCGGATTCTCCGGCAAGCCGTTGTAGAGCGTCGGTTGATCGGCATGGTGCAGCACGTACATCACGTGGGTTCCCCCGACGCCGGCCGGATCGTACAACCCCGCTTGATCGAACCCGCGCGATTTCAAATCCTCGATACGTTCCGCGGCATGCTGCTTCATATCCTCCTTGCTGCCGAACACGATCGCCCCGGTCGGGCAGCTCTTGACGCAGGCGGGCTCGAGACCCACGGCAACCCGGTCGGAACAGAGCGTGCATTTGTAGGCTTTTTTGTCCTTCTTCGAGATGCGCGGGATGTTGAAGGGACACCCGGTGACGCAATAACCGCAGCCGATGCAATTCTCCTCGTGGAAATCGACGATGCCGTTCGCGTATTGCACGATGGCGCCGGGCGACGGGCAGGCCTTGAGACAGCCGGGGTCCTCGCAGTGCATGCAGCCGTCCTTGCGGATCAGCCACTCGAGGTCGCCCTTCGGGTTCTCGTATTCCATGTAGCGCATCAGGGTCCACGAGTCCTCGCTCAAATCGTGGGGGTTCTCGTAATGCCCGGTGCACGTGCCGACCTCATCGCGCAGGTCGTTCCATTCCATACAGGCCACCTGGCAGGCCTTGCAGCCGATGCACTTGGTCGTGTCGATGAGTTTCGCCACCTGCCCGGTGTACGCGCCGCGCACCTCGGGCTCGGGCAGCGTGGTCGCCGAGCGGCGGATGATGTCGAGCGATTGCAATGCCATCGTATCTCTCCTACGCCTTCTCGACCTTCACCAGGAACGCCTTGAATTCCGGCGTCTGCGAATTCGCATCGCCGACCGACGGGGTGAGCGTGTTGGTGAGAAATCCAGGCACCGCAACGCCCATGAAACCCCAATGCAACGGTACGCCGACGACATGCAGGGCCTTGCCGTCGACCTTGAGGGGCCGGATGCGCTTGGTCACCATCGCGACCGCTTTGATGAAGCCGCGGTTCGAGCTGACTTTGACGCGCTCGCCGGTGACGATGCCGAGCTCCTTCGCGAGCGCCTCGCCGATCTCGACGAACTTCTCCGGCTGGATGATCGCGTTCAAACGCGCGTGCGTGGTCCAAAAATGAAAATGCTCGGTGAGGCGATAGGTGGTGGCAACGTGCGGGAATTGCGCCACCTTGCCCAACGCCTCGCGATCATCGGGGAACACGCGCGCCGCCGGATTATTCGTCGCCTGCGCCTGATGGGGATTCAAGGGGTTGTAGCCGAGCGGCGTCTCGAACGGCTCGTAGTGCTCGGGGAACGGCCCCTCGGCCATGTTCGCGCGCGCGAAGAAACGCGCCACGCCCTCGGGATTCATGATGAAAGGCCCCATGCCTCCCGCGGGATTCTCATCAACCTTGAAATCCGGCACATCCGCGCCGCCCCAGGCGCTACCGTTCCAGCTGATGAGCTTGCGCGTCGGATCGTTGGGTTTGCCGGCGAGATCGCAGCTCGCGCGGTTATAGAGAACCCGTCGGTTGGCGGGCCAGGACCAGGCCCAGTTGAGCGTCTGCCCGATCCCGGTCGGATCCGAGTTGTCACGCCGCGCCATGAGATTCCCGGTCGGGCCCCACGCCCCGCAGAAAATCCAGCACCCCGATTGGGTGCTGCCGTCATCGCGCAGTTCGGCAAAGCCCGCGAGCTGCTCGCCCGCCTTGCGCGTGATCTTGGTCGGATCTTTCGGATCCGCGAGGTCTTTCAGCGCGTTGCCCGTGTACTCCTTGGCGAGCTCCTCCGGATTCGGGCTCTCGACCTGGGTGTATTTCCAGGTCAAGTTGAGAATGGGATCGGGGTACGCGCCGCCGTCTTTCGCGTACATCGCGCGCATGCGTGTGAAAATCCCCGCCATGATCTCGAGGTCGCTGCGCGCCTCGCCGGGCCCCTCGGCCCCTTTCCAATGCCACTGCAGCCAGCGCGCCGAGCTCACCAAGGTACCGTTTTCCTCGGCAAAGCAGGTGGTCGGCAGGCGAAACACCTCGGTCTGAATCTTGCTCGAATCGACGTCGTTGAGCTCGCCGTAGTTGCGCCAGAACTCCGAGGTTTCCGTCGCCAAGGGGTCCATGACGATGAGAAATTTGAGCTTCGAGAACCCCGCCGTCAGCTTCGCCTTATTGGGCGCAGCGGCGAGCGGGTTGAAGCCCTGCGCGAGATAGCCGTTCATCTTGCCCTGGTGCATGAGCTCATAGACCTGCAGCATGTCGTAGAGCTTGTCGAGCTTCGGCAGATAGTCGTACGCCCAATTGTTCTGCGCGGTCGCCGCATCCCCCCACCACGCCTTCATCAAACTCACGAAGAATTTCGGCGTGTTCTGCCAGTAGCTCAGCTGATTGGGCCGCAGCGGCTTCAACGCGCGCGCCGCCATGAACTTGCCGTACTCCTGTTCGTTGTCGCTTGGGAGCTGGATGTAGCCGGGCAACTGGTTCGACAAGAGACCCAAATCGGTGAGCCCCTGGATGTTCGAGTGTCCGCGCAGGGCATTCATGCCGCCGCCGGCCACGCCGATGTTGCCGAGCAGGAGCTGCACCATCGCGCCGGTGCGGATCATCTGCGAGCCGATCGAGTGCTGCGTCCATCCCAGCGCATACATGATGGTCATGGCACGCGTTGGCGTCGCGGTCGAGGCAATCATCTCCCAGATGTGCAGCACCCGCTCTTTGGGCGTGCCGCAGACCCGCTCCACCATCTCCGGCACGTAGCGGGCGTAATGCTGCTTGAGGAGATTGTAGACGCAGCGCGGATGCGCGAGCGTCGGATCGACCTTGGCGTAGCCGTCCGCGCCGATCTCGTACTCCCAGCTCGACCTGTCATAGGTATGCTTGTCGGCGTCGTACCCCGAATACAGGCCCTCGGTGAATGCGAACTCCTGCTTCACGATGAAGGACAGGTCGGTGTAATTGACGACGTAGTCGCGCTGAATCTTGTCGTTCGTCAGCAGGTAATTGATCAGGCCGCCGAGGAAGGTGATGTCGGTGCCGGGCCTGATCGGCGCGTAATAATCGGCGACCGATGCCGAGCGTGTGAAGCGCGGATCGACGACGATGAGCTTGGCCTTGTTATGCGCCTTGGCCTCGGTCACCCATTTGAATCCGCACGGGTGGGCTTCGGCGGCATTGCCACCCATGATGAGGACGAGGTCGGCATTCTTGATGTCGACCCAGTGATTCGTCATCGCTCCACGGCCAAACGTCGGGGCAAGACCTGCCACCGTCGGGCCGTGTCACACACGCGCCTGATTATCGAATGCCAGCATCCCGAATGAGCGCGCAACCTTGGCAGTCAGGTAGCCGACTTCGTTCGTCGAGGCCGAGGCGGCCAACATCCCCGTGGTCACCCAGCGATTCACGGTCAGGCCTTCGGGCGTCTTGGCGACGAAGTTGGCATCGCGATCCTGCTTCATCAGCTTGGCAATGCGATCGAGCGCGTCATCCCAGGAGATCCGCTGCCACCGATCGGATCCCGGTGCGCGGTATTCGGGAAACTTCAACCGGCTCTTGCTGTGGATGAAATCGATGAGGCCCGCACCCTTCGGGCACAAGGTGCCGCGATTGACCGGGTGATCGGGATCTCCCTCGATGTGAAAGATGCTGGGAGTAGCATTCTTTGCGCCATCCCCCAGGCCGTACATCAGAACGCCGCAGGCGACCGAGCAATAGGGGCAGGTATTGCGGGTCTCGGTCGCCCGGCTGAGCTTGTACTCACGCACCTCTGCGAGCGCCGCTTCGGGTGAGAATCCCATCATCGCCAGACTTGAACCCACCAGGGAGTAACCGGTGACCTTCAAGAATTGGCGTCGAGTCAATTCAGACATTGTTCTTCTCCTGAATTCGACCACCGGCTGTGATTTTACGTCCTGCGCCGCGCAATACAAGCCCGCGCCGGGCAGTTCAAGCCGCACTCTCAGGCGCCAATGTCAGCGAAAATTCCGTGCCGTCGTAGCGTTCGCAGTGCGTGACGAACCTGCGCAGCGAGGCCGACAGCACCTTCGTTTCAGGATAAATGAGCGCGAAGCGGCGCGTTAAGCGCGGTAATCGCGTGGCGAGATTGGTCAGCCGCCTGGCCGTCACCAGGTCCTGCACGATGCAGCGGGGCAGGCAGGCAACCCCGAGACCTTCCACCGCGGAATACTTGATCGCCTCCGAGCTCCCCAAGGTCATGGACGATCGCATGTGCTGTAGATGGGGCAGCAGCGCATGCTCCACCGCCTCGCGCGTCCCGGAGCCCGGCTCGCGCATCAACCATTGCGCCTGACTCAATTGTTCGACGGTGAGCGGTGCGCGATCGGCGATCTTCGCGAGCGGATGTGCAGGCGCCGCGACGATGAGAAGCTCATCCTCCCACAACGCATGGACGTGCACCCCGGGTGCATGACACGGACCCTCGATCAATCCGAGATCGGCGGCGAAGTCCTGTACCGCGTTGATGACATCGAGCGTATTGCCGATGCGCAATTGCACTCCGGCAACCGGAACCTCCTCGCGAAAACGCGCCAGGATCCGCGGCAGGACGTAGTTGCCGATCGTGGTGCTCGCATACAAATGCAGCTCGACGGGCAGCGCATGCTCCCCGGAGCTCAAGGTCGTTTCGATGCTCTTCGCCCCGTCCAGCACGCCGAGCGCCGTCGGCAGGAGAGCTCTGCCGGTATCGTTCAAGATCAAACGCTTGCCGACCCGGTCGAAAAGCCGGGTTCCCAAGATGCGCTCCAATTCGTTGAGCGCGGCGCTGGTCGCCGATTGGGACAGGGCGACGTTCTCGGCGGCCGCCGTGGTGCTGCCGCTCTGCGCAATGGCGTGAAAGATCTGAAGCTGGCGCAATGTAAGCCGCATACGGATTAACCTATCCAATAGCTAGATTATAGCAATACAATCTGTTTTACGGGTATATCATTCTGCGCCACACTGGCGCCGTGACTGAACTCGGAGTTACCGCCCGATGCGACCGCTGACGAATCCGGCTATCGCCACCCCGATCACTTCCCGACCGGCCCCATGGCGGGACGCCGCGGATCGCCTCCCCGGAATATTGCTCGTCGGCGCCCTGGCGGCCGTGGCGATGGCGCTCGGGAGCATGGGCTGGTTTCTATCCACGGGTATCAGTGCGCTCACCCTCGCCATCGTGCTCGGCATGCTGGTCGGCAACACGCTCTATCCCCACATTGCCTCGCGCGGCGCAAGCGGCGTCACCTTCTCGAAACAGACGCTGCTGCGGCTCGGGATCATCCTGTACGGCCTGCGACTGACGTTTCAGGACATTGGACGGGTCGGCATCATCGGGGTGACCATCGATTCTCTCGTCTTGAGCAGCACCTTCGTCCTCTCCTGGTGGATGGGCACGCGGCTCTTCGGACTCGATCGCAGGACGGCGATGCTCATCGGCGCCGGGAGCTCGATCTGCGGCGCCGCGGCCGTGATGGCGACCGAGCCCGTGGTGCGCGGTCGCGCCGAGCAGGTCACCGTGGCGGTCTCGACCGTGGTGGTCTTCGGCACGCTCGCGATCTTTCTCTACCCCGCGCTCTATCATGTGCTCAACGGATACCGCGTGCTGGCGATGTCGCCCTCCTCCTACGGCATTTACGCGGGCTCCACGATTCATGAAGTCGCCCAGGTGGTTGCCGCCGGAAGGTCGGTTAGCGACGCCGCCGCCGATACCGCGGTCATCACCAAGATGGTGCGGGTGATGATGCTCGCTCCATTTCTCGCCATCCTCTCGACCTATTTGTCACGCACCGCCGACGCACCGGAGACCCCCGCACCGGGCGATGCGCGGCAGCCGGGCCGCATCGTCATCCCCTGGTTCGCGCTTGGCTTCGTCGCGGTGGCGGCCTTCAACTCCTTGAACCTGCTCCCCAAGGCCGTGGTCGGCACCGCGATCACCCTCGATACCGTCATTTTGGCCATGGCCATGGCAGCGCTCGGGGTCACGACGCATGTATCCGCGATTCGGTCGGCGGGCATCAAGCCGCTGGCGCTGGCGGCATCGCTGTTCGCGTGGTTGATCTTCGGCGGCGGCGCGATCAACGTCGTCGTCTCGGCATTGCTTCGCTAAGCAGCGACCTGGCAAAGGGCCACCTTCATTGAGTTCGCGCTCAGGGCGGCGGCACCTGCGCGCTGCACGCGACCTGCCCCGTCAGCGGGCCCCGTGTTGGTAATGGCAGGCGTGCTGCCGGCTGTCGCGACGGTGACGTTCTCCTGCACCTGGAAGGGGACGTTGGGCGCCGTGGCCGGTGTACTGATCACGTTGGTAAAAGTGCCCGTCATGTGTCTGAGGAGAATCCCGGCTCCCTTCGTCTGAATGCTCACGTTGTTCAACGTGACATTCCTAATGCAGGACTCCGGTAGACCCACGATGCTGCTATTCTGGGTCGAACCCGTTGCGGTCACATTCTGAATCGTGATGTCGTGAACGTAGGGGGTGTCCGCTGTGACCGGTTGAGCCTTGCTCCCGGAGCTTCCGTAACCCGGATAAGAATCGGTCATATTGAGCGGGAACGTCACGCCGTCCATCACGAGACCGTCGGCCGTGATGTCGTGGATATTGCCGCCGCCGCGCGCGACCGCGGTCTTGAACCAGATACCGGTGGCCGTCCATTTGTAGTGCACGTTCTGGATGCTGACGTTATTGATTCCGGCGTGCGCCTCGCTACCGAACACGATACCGTACCCTGTCCCGAGGGCGCCGAACCCGTTCCCGACATTGCTGTTACTCAGCTGGACGTTCGAGGTCGCCTTTTGCGGCGGCAGGGCAACCTCGCGCGGGTCAGTCGTATCAATCGGTAGCCCCGACTTGAACGCGATGTCGTCATCACCGACGCCGACGTTGAGATTGGTGAGCACGACGTTGGTCGATCCGACGACATTGACTCCATCGGTATTTGGCGCATGGTCCGCAGGCGCGCTGATCGTCACACCGGACACGGTGATGGTGTCACTGAGACGAAGCACCAGGGTCCAGAACGGCGAGTTCTGCAGCGTCAAGGGGCCGCTGACCGTGACATGGTCACATTGGTAGAATTCGACCAGGAAAGGACGCGCCGACTTGGCCGCGTTGCTCGCCTCTTGGAGCGCCCACCAACTCGGGTTACCGTTCGGCTGCAGTTGGCCGCCGGCGCCATCGATGATCCCGGCGCCGATGATCCCCACGTCGGTTGCACCCGCCGCCGAGACCAGTGCCTCGTTGGGCTCGTACGCCCAATTGATAAATGCCGGAACGTAACGGCTATGGTCATTCGTTCCCTGCAAGGTCACGCCCTGGTCGACCTGTAGATGGACATGGCTCAACAGCGTAATGGGCGCCGTGAGATAGCGGGCTTGGTTGCCGACCACGCGCAGCTCCACGGTCCCCCCGCCCTGCGCTGCACAGGCATTGACGGCATTCTGAATTGCGGCGGTGTTGTCGGTCGTGCCATCCCCGACCGCGCCGAACGAGAGCGGATCGCACGAACTCGCGGAGGTCGCCGGGATCAGCGTCATGGCGAGCACCACGACATTGCGATTCGCCGGCAGGGTCACGCTCTTGAGCATTTTCGTCGCGTCGAGCGCAAGCACGTAGCCGTACAGGTAGTAAGGGCCGGCGTCGGTCGCGCCGCTCGCCGTGAGCCGGTAGGCCATCTTCAAGGCCGTCGATTCGCCCGCATACTGCTGCGGCGTGCGCCAATCGCTCATGCTCTGTACGATCCGCGCGCTGCTTCCATCCGTGTAGTTCACGGTGAAGGTTTGATTCGCCTGGTTGCCGTTCACGGCGGCGCCGATCAGCTTGAGGCTCGAATACAAGCCGGGCGGCAGCGCCACGGTGACATTGCTCACCGCGTTCGCGGTGCCGGCGGCTCCCAGGGTAAACGTCGTACCGCCCCAGCTGATCGAGGGTCCCGTGAGGGTGTGCGAATACGCATGACCCGATCCATCCACGCCGCCGCCGGACACCGGCGAGCCGTTGTTTACCAAGCCGTGCACGTTGGCGGAGGTCGACAAGTTCACGCTCACCGGTGGCGCCGTGCCGGTGATGGTGTAGGTGCCTGAGACCACGGCACTGTTGGAGTAGCCGCTGGCGGCCGCCATCGCCTCGATGGTGGTCGTTGAGCTCACGGACAAGGGCGCGCTGTAGAGCGCAGAGGCCGTCGTCGGCGGTGTTCCGTCGGTGGTGTAATGGATCATCGCACCCGGTGTGGTGTCGGAGAGCGCGACCGTCTGTGCCGTGCCGTAGCTTCCGGGCGGCGGGCTCATCGTGGGACTCGCGGCCATCGGCAGCGCGGGACCTGCGGGAAATAGGTCGACCGCGAGAATCACCACGCTGCGGTTCGCGGGTAGCGTCATGCTCTGTACGGTCTTCGTACCGTCGATGGTCGAGGAGTAGCCGTAGAGATAATAAGGCCCCGCGTTGGTCGCTCCGCTCATCGTGACGCGGTACGCCATGCTCAACACCTGGGACTCGCCCGCATAGTTCTGCGGTGTGCGCCAATCGCTCAAGCTCTGCACGATCCGCGTGCTGCTACCATCGGTGTAGTTCACGAGGAAGACCTGATTCGCCTGATTGCCATTCACGCCGGTGGCGAGCCACTCGATCTTGGAGTAATTGCCCGCCGGCAGCGCGACGAGGGCATTACTCACGGCATTGGCGATGCCGGGGGCTCCGAGCGCAAATGCCGCACCGCCCCAGTTGATCGAGGGCCCCGTCGAGCGTCTCCGAGTACGCGTTCCCCGAGCCATCGATGCCGCCACCGGAGACAGGGGAGCCCGTGTTGACGAGCGCATGCACGGTGGCGGCTGCCGCGAGATCCGCACTCACCGGCGCGGCGCCCGCGGGAAACAGATTGACGGCGAGCACCACGACACTGCGGTTGGCCGGCAGGGTGATGCTGCGCACCGTCTTCGTGCCGTCGATCGCGAGCGAGTAGCCGTAGAAGTAGTAAGGCCCCGGATCGGTCGCTCCGCTCTTCTTGACCCGATATGCCATGGAGAGCACTGTCGACTCGCCCGCATAGCTCTGCGGTGTGCGCCAATCGCTCAAGCTCTGCACGATTCTCGTGCTGCTTCCATCGGTGTAGTTCACGAGGAAAACCTGACCCGCCTGATTGCCGTTCACGCCCGTGGCGAGCAGATCCACCTTCGAGTAGTTGCCCGCGGGGAGTCCGAGCGTGATGTTGCTCACCGCATTCGCGGTGCCGGGGGCCCCGAGTGCAAAGGTCGCGCCGTCCCAGCTGATCGAGGGACCCGTCAAGGTCTCCGAGTACGCGTTCCCCGACCCATCCACACCGCCACCGGAAACGGGCGAGCCCGTGTTGACGAGGGCAACCACGTTGGCGGAGGCCGAGAGATCCACACTTGCCGGCGCCGTCGCGGCTTGGGCCTCGATGGCGGCCGCTTTCATGACGGGATTACTGCCGGAGAGGGCCCCGCCGATGCCGCCGCCGCAGGCGCCAAGGAGAGCCGCGGCCAGCCCGCCGGCAATGACCAGCACTCTGGATTCCATCGCCGCCTCCTCCCGCCGGGTGGCGCCCGAAGCGCTCAGCCAATCGCCGTGACGCCGGTCCGGTTGAGCCGCCAGAGACCGAGACTCTTTTCGGGATAGTCCTCTGCCTCGGTACACCCCTCGTTGATCACCCGCAGCGGTTCGCGCAGGACGAACGGAGCGCGCTCCAAATCGAGGGGACGCCAATTGCCGGTGATGTACAAAGGCCGGTTCTTCTTCACGAGCCCCGGATAGGTGGTGCTCAAGAGATACGTCGAACCGCTTCGAGCGAATGCCTGCAAAATCTTGACCCCCGCCTCCAAGGGAAGATGCACCAGACAGTCGCGGCACAGGATCAGATCGACCTGCGGCAACTCATCCTGGGTGATATCCAGCACGCTGAAGGACGTCGTGTCATTGCCATAGTTGCGCTCGTTGAGCGTGATCATTTGCGGCACGATATCCGCACCCAGGTAGCGGCAGCCGTGGCGATCGACCTCTTTCATCCAATAGAAATCTCCACAGGGCGCATCGAGGAGCGTGCGAATACCGAGCTCGGTGATGAGGTCACTGAGCTCCTTCCGAACGACGATCGTTTGCGTAAGGTCGGAGCCGTTACCGGACGCGGACTCCGCGTTCGCCCAGCTGTTATGTTCGTACATGCGGGCAAAGACCTGCTGCGTCGAGTGGCCAAGAATCTTTTGACGCACCAGCGCCCGAAGCCGGAGTTTGCTACGAACTTTGCCGAGGAGGCGGGCAGGCATGCGCGCAAGCCTAGCAGATCTCTTTGTCTGGCAAAGCAGAATCGGGATCCGGCCTCCGAAGGGTCCGTGGTCCGAACCCGGCGAATGCTGCGTCGCGATTGACGCGGCGAACCCTGCCGAGGGCGGTTACGGCTTGCCGGCAATCAGCAGCAGATTCGTCGGCCAGCCGAGCATCGCAACCGAGGTGATCCGGAATCGCTCGATGCCCGCAGCTCGCGCCGCCGCCGCGAGACTCCCCGGGGAGAGGAGATTCAGATTCTCCTCCGCGGCAAAGAATTCCCGGCGAAGTCCGATCAGCGCCTTGCGATGCAGTGGCGCCGGCAGCCAGTGCAAGAACGGCAGCAAGGTATGCACTTCAATCGGAAACCAGCGATTGGGCGTGGTGACGAAGATGCCCTTGCGCGCCACCCGCCAGAGCTCACGGAGAAATCGAACCTGCATGTCGCGGCTCCCGACATGTTCGAGGACCGCGCTGGAGTGTGCAAAATCGAACGAACCGCTCTCGCAGGGCAGAGATCTGCCGTCCGCTCTTAAGAATTTGACTCCGGGGTATTCCTGCTCGAGGAACGATGCATCATCCAATCCCACTGCCGTGATGCGCGACTTGTGTGGGTACCAGGCTTCGAAATAGTTCGAATGGTCGTAACTGCGGTCACTGGTGACCCCCACATCCACGACGCTGTCGTCGGGTGCGATCCCGCTGGCGTTCATGAACGCCGCAAACATTTTCCGCCGCTGATGGCCTGCCACCTTGATCGGCAACGAATCGGGACGCGCAACGTTGTACTGGGAATTGACCATTAGCATGTTTGAATCCCGCGTGGAACCAAGAACACTTACCAATAATGGGCCAATAATGGGGGTTTCCCCGAAACGAGGGCAATCGTCGGCGGGAAGCGACACTTTCCGGCGTTTCGAAGTTATGTAAAACCGACCAGCCGGGGGCTTACGTCGAGGCCTGGCTCGGGGGTGCCAGACCGAGCCAGCGCAGAAAGCGCGCCTCGCGACCGTGCATGAGATTTGCCAGGATCTCACGATCCGATCGCGAGATTCCCGGACTCCGTCAGAATACCAGTACGCCGAGGCCGCAGATCACGAGCGCCGATCACCAACTGCACGAGCGCCGGCAACTGCGGCAGCGCCATGCGCAGGAGACTGCAGGCCGAAGACCACGCTCCCCCACACCAGCAAACCCATCGACAGCATTCCCTTGAGGTTACGCCATTGCACCTGGCGTCGAAGTTGCCACCAGATCCAGAAGTTCCGCAGGGCATGAAAGCTGCCGGTGGACAGCGCCGCCCCATACAATCCCAGCGCAGGGACGAGGACGAGCATGGCTCCGACCTGATAGAGGCCGAACAATTCACTCGCCAGCATCAAGCCGGCGCGCTCGTGGTACTGCGCCACGAGGGAGATCGGCACCGACATGCTGGCTCGGCACGATCGACAGCGCCAATACCAGGGGGAAGAGGTTCGAATACTGCAGATACTTGCCGGCAAAGAACACCTGGACGAGCTCGCGGTGGTAGACGATGGTGAGAGCGATGGCGGGCAGCTGCAGCGCCAGATTCAGATCGATGAGCAGGGTAAAATAGCGCGACAGGCGCGTGTCGGCTTCGGCCGGAGGGACCGCGAAGAACATCGGCTGGATGACGTTGTCGAAGAGCTTTTGCGGGATGAGATTGTTGATCATTTCGGTCAACTTCCCATAGAACGCGTAGGCCGCCACGGCCACCGGCGAGAGCATGGCGCCGATGAAGAAGTTATCGGTCTGGCCATAGACGAGCAGTGAGCTGGCATCGTTGAAATGATTGTAGACGGCGTAGCGCCTCAGACGCTTGCGCTCGGCTGCGTCCAGGTGAAAGCCCCTCGCCTGCTCGTCCTTGCCCTTGAGCCGCCGATAGGCGATCGAGAGCAACAGATACCCCAGAGCATAGGCGCCGATATCGGAAAGGATCGCCGCGCGCAAGCGTCAGAGTGCCGAAGAGGGTGATCGCGCCATACGCGAGCAGCTTGCCGACCGACATGGCCGCGACCGAGCCAACGCTGTACTGATGCATCATGTGAGAGGCCAGGGCGAGCTGCAGAATCGTCGATTGCAGAAAGAGAATGATGAGCACGCCGAAGATGGCAAAATCCGCGCGATAGCCGACCAACTCGAAGCGTTTTGCGATCAGATTCCAGCCGAGCAGAATGATGCCAATCATCGCCACCGTGGAGGCGAAGCGCGCGCCGGCGACAAACCTCACCAGCCACGCGCTCGCCCGCGGCTTGTCCGTGCGCAGATATTCCGGCTGAAATCGCCGCAGGGTCTGCTCGAGGCCGAAGGAAGCCAGCGTCGTGATGACCGGAATGAAGGAATAGAACAAATTGTAGATGCCGAACGCGTGCTCCTGCATGCCGCGCACGAGCACGATGTAGCTCAAGACGGTGGCCACCTGCGAGATGGCCCGAAAGCGAATCGTATGAAATAGCGAACGCCGCGCTTGTTGCGGAGAATATAGAACCATCAAACATGCCCTTGGTGATGCCGGCGCTCTTGAAAAACAATAGCATAGTGCGTTCGGCCACACGGGTAGTTCGAGCCCGCGCCCGATGCGGATCGCCAACAGAAAATCGTTAAGTTAAAGGTCCAACCTCGGAATTTGCGCTTGTCGATTCCGATCCGCTCTCGCCAGGTGGTAGCATTCGCACTGCGATCGCATCATCCGACCGTGAATCGAACCAAGACGCGAGAGTCAGATTGAATCAAGCTGTTCCGTGCATCGGGCCGGTGCGCTGCTGCCCATCTCCAGTCCGCGCACTGCATGGAGGCTGAGCCGTGTGCGGCATAGCAGGATTCTTCGGCCTCGGGCCTTTGGCGGGCGATCAGGCAACCGAGAACCTGCGCCGCATGGCACACACCATCGCGCATCGCGGGCCCGACGGCGAAGGCATCTGGCAGGATGCGGCGGCGGGCATCGGGCTCGCTCACCGCCGCCTCGCCATCATCGACCTCTCACCGCTCGGGGCGCAGCCGATGCAATCGACCAGCGGCCGGATGGTGATCAGCTTCAACGGCGAGATCTATAACTATCGGGCGCTGCGCTCGGACCTCGAGCGCGCGGGTCGTCCATTTCGCAGCGCTTCAGACACCGAAGTGCTGCTCGAAGCCATCGAGTGCTGGGGCATCGAGACCGCCCTGCAGCGCGCGCGCGGGATGTTCGCATTCGCGCTGTGGGATCGGGAGGAGCGCTCGCTGACTCTCGCCCGCGATCGATTCGGCGAGAAGCCGCTGCACTTCGGCCAATTTGGCGGCGCCATGCTCTTCGGTTCGGAGCTCAAGGCACTTCGCGCCCATTCCGCCTGGAACGCGCAGCTCAATCGCGATGCGCTGGCATTGATGCTGCGCCATTACTACATTCCTGCACCCCATAGCATCTACGCCGGGGTCCGCAAGGTGCTCCCCGGCTCCTATGTGCGTATCCAGGTGCGCCGCGAGGCGTTTGCGATCGAAGAGAAGTCCTATTGGTCCGTTCGACCCGTATCGCGGGCGAGCGCGCGAACGCGCGCCGTGAGCGATGCGGAGACCGTCGAGCGGCTGAATGGGGTGCTCGCCGAGGCGGTCAATCTGCAAATGGTGGCGGACGTGCCGATCGGGGCGTTCCTGTCCGGCGGGATCGATTCCTCGCTGATCGTCTCCCTCATGCAGCAGGCCAGTCGACGGCCCGTCCGTACGTTCTCGATCGGCTTTTCGGAGCAGAAGTACGACGAGGCGCCTTTCGCCCGGCGGGTCGCGTCCCATCTCGGCACCGAGCACACGGAACTCATGATATCGGCGCAGGACGCGCTCGCGGTCATTCCCAAGCTCGCCGACATTTATGACGAGCCGTTTGCGGATTCCTCGCAGATTCCCACCTATCTCGTCAGCCGGCTCGCCCGGCAAGCGGTCACGGTCTCCTTGTCCGGAGACGGCGGCGATGAGCTCTTCGGCGGCTACGAGCACTACACCAAGACCCTCGCGTACTGGCGTCGGGTGCAGCGGCTGCCCGCAGCCATGCGGGCCATCATGAGAGGCGCCATCGACACCTTGCCGCTGCCGTGGATCGAGGTGCTTTCCGCGCCGGCGTTGGTCGGCCCCTGGGGCCTCGAATGGCATCTCGCCGATCGAATCAAGGAGCGCTCGCCGCAGCTCTTCGCCAAGAACTTCCAGCATTTGTACCGCACTTACTCATCCTTCTGGCATTGCCCCGAAGATGTGGTCTTGGGCTCGCGCGAGCCGCAGACCGTGATGAGCAACTTCGACAGCCACCCGAGCGGTGTGGGCGCCATGGAGCACATGATGCTCATGGACACGCGCCAATACCTGCCCGATGACATCCTCGTGAAGGTCGACCGCGCGGCCATGTATGTCAGTCTCGAGACCCGCGTTCCGCTCCTCGATCCGCACGTCGCCGACGTTGCGTGGGACACGCCGCTCGAGGTGCACTGCCGCGACGGCCGGGGCAAATGGCTGCTGCGCCAGGTGCTCGCCCGCTACATGCCGGTGGAGATGTTCGATCGCCCGAAAGGCGGCTTCTCGCTTCCCCTCGCGCATTGGCTGCGGGGCGAGCTCAAGGAGTGGGCGGAGCATTTGCTCGAACCGGCGCGCCTGCGCCGCGAAGGGATATTCGAGCCGACGGTGATCGAGCGCCGCTGGCGCCAGCATCAGGCGGGACTCGAGAACTGGTCCATTCAGCTGTGGACGGTGCTGATGGCGCAGGGCTGGCTGGAACGATGGAAGCCCTGAACGGTTCGCTCTAACCCACCTTCGCGCTACGGTCGATCGCGCTCCCGCTCCCGCGATCCCTCGACTGGAAGATCCCCCACGGTGAGCGAGCGCTGAAAGTGGGCGAGTTCCCCATAGATCTTCAGTACGACGTACGACCCCGCGAGTGTTGTCGCATCATGAGCCGTGCCGTCCTCGTGCCAGGGCAGATCAATTCCGTAAAAATTGAGCACATCGATGAGGGCCGGCCAGTGGCGGCGGTAGTCGGGAACGCATTGGAATACTTCCGGGCCATGACGCCCATCGGACCCAACCACCGTGCCGCTATAGCAAAACGGCGCCTGCACGATCGATTTGCAGTGCACGGCAAGCGTGTTGCGCTCCACCCGCGCAGCGCAAACACCCGTGTCGTCCGATCGCAATTCACCGTCGAGGGCGGCAATCCGATGTTCGGCGCGCACCCGCGCGAGCGTCAACGTATCCACGATCCGTAGCCGCAAGGTCGAGGCAGCCGCCCGTCGGTATAGGGTGCTCGGAAGTTCGATCGACTGATAGGCCAACCCCGAAGACAGCGGTTCGCCGCCCTCCACCATGGTCAATGCCGCCGACGCACCCGTGTTCGTGCCGCGGTAGAGCACGCGGCCGTCCTCGTCCGAGAGTTGAGTTTGCGATCGATCCGCCAGCAACACTTCCTCGGCAGCTACGCCGCTGATGCGCACCGGTAGATCGACCCTCACCGCCGCCTCTCCCCCACGAGCCCGGCGGTGCAAGTCGGCGAAGGCTTGGTCGATGCGACCATGCAGGAGCAATTGCGCGGTTTGCGCGGACCTCGGGCCGCTGGCGGCGCCCGATGGGTCCAAACTCGGCGATTCGCCGCCGAGCTCGAGCGCAATGGCCGCTGCATCTCCATTCGGTTGCGTCAGCCATCGTTCGATGTCGAAGGCGACCGACCATGGAAGCTGGATCAGCACCAGGCACACCGCGCCCATCGCCGCCAGTGCGCGCGCGACGCCGGATTGCCGCCGATAGTACTGCAGGAAGAGTATGACGCCTGCACCCACCAGGATGCCGATGTGCTGGCCGAAGTGCTGCAGCCAGGCCATGCCGGTGTGGCAGGTCGGGCACCAATCAGCCCCGAAGAAAAAAGCACTCAGGCTCAGGCTCGACGCGAAAATCAACACGAGGCCCGCTCCGAGAATAATGAGCTCCGTCATGTTCCGTGTGGTTGCGGACAGGGCGGCCACGGGAACGATGAAACACGCAAAGATGAACAGTTCCTTCGACAGGACGGCGCGGAGCGATGGACCGATGGGGATCCGCATCGCCAACGCGTCCGCGAAATTCAACAGAAACATCGGTACGGTGATGGTCAGCAGGAGAAACAGGATCTTCGCCAGCAGCAACTGCGTCCGGTTCAGGGGACGGATCAGCCAGTCCTGGTCCACACCCGGGATCGGATCCTGGTGAATGACGGCGGCCGTGAGCGCCGCAATTCCGATGAACCATGCCGGGCTCAGCAGGCGCAGCAACGCCTCCGCAGCCGGATTCTCTCCGAAGAGACCGGTGCTGAAGGTCGCCCACTCATAGCCGACCTGAATGGCCGCGACCACCGCGACCAGCGGCCACAGCAGGTTCCAATCCTTCCTCAGAATATGTCCGATCATTGCACGACAGAATCGTTGGAGGATTGCTTGGCGGCTCGAAGCATGGCGACGAACATGTCGCGCAGTGAAGGACGTGCGGCTCCCCTGCCGCCTGCAATCTCGACCAGTGATCGGGCGTGCTCCTCGAGCGCGCCCACGGATCCTTGAAACAGCAGCCGGCCCTCGTGCAAGAAGCCCACGTGCGTTGCGAAGCGCTCGACTTCATCGAGCTCGTGCGAGGAGATCAATAGGGTCGACTCACCCGCGTGGCGCATGAATCCGCCGATGACTTCGTCGCGGGCCAATGGGTCGAGCCCGCTCAGCGGTTCATCGAGGATCAACACGGCCGGGCGAAACGGCAGCGCGCAGGCCAGGGCCATTTTCATGCGCATACCGTGCGACAATTCGCCGATCTTGCGCCTTGGCGGCAAGCCGAATTGGCTCCGCAGCTCCTCCTCGACATTTCTGTCCCACGCGGCATAGCAGGGCCGTAGGTACGAGAAGAACTGATCGACCCGCAGCCGCAGCGGCAACGCCTGGTTCTCCGACACATAGCCGACACGAGCCAGAACTCGGGGACCGATGGCGCGCGAGTCGACGCCCAAGATCGCCGCGCTGCCGGCCGTCGGCGATATCAGATTAAGCAGGAGCTTGATGAGCGTCGTCTTGCCGGCGCCATTCGCTCCCAAGAGTGCGAACACGGCACCGCGAGGGACCTGCAGGTCGAGTTCGTGCAGAGCTGCGAAGCGACGATAACGCTTGGACAGAGCCCGTGTCTCGATGACGGGATCGCCATGCCCCATCGACTCCATGACCTCACCTGACATAACACCTCGAAATGCGAAGCGCCCCACTGGTCGAGCATCGCTTTGCCTTCTTTTTCGTTGTATGTTGTCCGCAATGGGGTTCAATTCCAACAGGGAATGAAGGGAAAAAGAAGATGAATTTGGGGATTCGTGGGATTCAAGGTTTGTCGGCACTGCTCTTGTGCGTCGCTCTCGGGCCAACTCTATGCACAGGTCAACGTCACGACCTATCACAACGATGCGTCGCGAACCGGACAGAACACGCAGGAGACCATCCTCACTCCCTCGAACGTCAACAGCACGCAATTCGGCAAGTTATTTTCCGTCACCGTCGATGGCGCGGTGTATGCACAGCCGCTGTATCTATCGGCGGTGAGCATCGCCGGCGGGACGCACAACGTGCTCTACGTCGTCACCGAGCATGACAGCGTGTACGCCATCGATGCGGATATCGGAACGGTGTACGTGAAAGTGAGCTTGATCCCGACGGGCGGCACCACCGTGAACAGCTCGACGGATCTCGGTTGCAGCGACCTCGTTCCGGAAGTCGGAATCACCGGAACCCCGGTCATCGACCCGGTCGCGGGTACGCTTTACGTCGTTGCGAAATCAAAAGTCAGCGGCAGCATCGTTCAGTATTTGCATGCGCTCGACGTGACAACGTTGGCCGAGAAATTAAATGGTCCCGTCAGCATCCAGGCGACGGTGCCGGGCACCGGTACGACTCGAGCGGCGGCTCGGTGACTTTCAACCCGAAGCAGGAGAATCAGCGCGCAGCACTGTTACTGGAAAACGGCCACGTCGTGATCGGCTGGGGTTCGCATTGCGACCACGGCCCCTGGCACGGCTGGGTCATGTCCTACAACGCGAGCACTCTCGCCCAGGAGGCTGCGTTCAATACCTCGCCGAACGATGGCGCGAAATGGCGTTTGGATGAGCGGCGGGGGTCCCGCGAGCGATGCGAACGGCAACATCTACTTCGCCACCGGCAACGGCTCGTGGAACGGAACCAGCGATTACGGCGACAGCATCGTGAAGCTCGGGCCTCCGGCGAACAACACTTTCCCGGTGCTCGATTACTTCACCCCGTACAACCAGGGCAGCCTTGATCCGGACGACGTGGACGTCGCGGTCGGGCGGACTGGTTTTGTTGCCCACCCTCCCCTCCGGCCAGCAGTTGCTCGCCCAGCAGGGCAAGCAGGGAACGATCTATCTGCTCAATACCAATAACCTGGGCAAGTATTGCGTCAACTTGACGCCGGCCTGCTACCAACAGCGATCCGCAAATCGTGCAGGAGATCATGGGTGCGAGCCCCGGCATTTGGGGATCGCCCGCCTACTGGAATGGCAATCTGTACTGGACCGGCGCCAACGATCACATCAAGGCGTATTCGTTCAATGCCAACAATAGCGGCTTGATCTCGACCTCGCCGACCTCGAAGAGCGCCCAGATTTTCGCGTTCTCCGCACCCACTCCCGCCATTTCCTCCAACGGCAATTCGAACGCCATTCTCTGGGCGTTGGACGGCAGTGCGGATGATTCGACGTGTTCCGACGGCGGCGGCGGCAATTGTTTGGGGCTGTACGCCTACGATGCGACCAATCTTGCGAATTTGCTCTACACCAGCAGCCAAGCCGCGAACAACCGCGACTCTCCGGGCACCGCGGTGAAGTTTGAAAAGCCCATCATCGCCAACGGCAAAGTGTACGTGGCCACGCAAAGCGCGGTGAGCGCGTATGGATTGCTTGCCGTGCAGCCTCCCGCGGCCAGCCCGACGTTGAGCCCGCTCCCTGGCAGCTACAGCTCCGCCCAATCGGTCACGCTCTCCGATAGCACGCCCGGCGCGGTGATTTACTACACCACCAACGGCACCATCCCGACGACGAGCTCCGCAAAGTATACTCCAGGCACACCGCTACAGGTGAGCTCCACCACCACCATCGAGGCGATCGCGGTCGCGAGCGGCTACGGCAACAGCGCCGTCACCAGCGGCACCTACACCATTACTTGCCGGGGGCACGCCGATCAGCGTGAGTCTCTCGGCCGTCGATAACATCGTCGGCATCGCCAATACCGGCTCCGCCGGTCCCCAACGGCGGTTTGGATGGCTCAGGCTACGCCTACTCCGCGAGCTTGCTCGGCACCTCGCTCAGCTGGAATGGCTCGACCTTCACGCTGGGCGCTGCGCAAAGCGCCGATGCCGTGAGCAGCACGACCATTGCGCTGCCCGCGGGGAATGACTCCACGCTGAATCTCCTGGCCACCGCGGTCAACGGTAATCAGCCCAATCAAACCTTCCTCGTCACCTACACCGATGGCACCACCTCGAGCTTCACGCAGAGCGTGAGCGATTGGTTCACCCCGCAGAACTATGCGGGCGAATCGCAGGCCATGACAATGGCCTACCGGCTCGCGCCCTCCGGAGCCACCAGCAGCGGGCCCTTGTACCTGTATGGCTACTCCTTCGCGCATCAACAGCGCCAAGACCGTCAAAAGCCTCACCTGCCGAACAATCGCAGTGTGGTACTGCTGGCTGTCGATCTCACTCCGGCCACAGCGGGTCCACCGCCCGCCGCGAGCCCGACCTTGAGCCCGTCCCCTGGGAGCTACACCTCGACCCAGTCGGTCACGCTCTCCGATACGACGCCAGGTGCGGTGATCTACTACACGACCAACGGCACCACGCCGACGACGAGTTCTGCAAAGTTCTCCCCGGGCACGCCGCTACAGGTGAGTTCCACGACCACCATCGAAGCGATCGCGGTCGCGAGCGGCTATGGCAATAGCGCCGTGAGCAGCGGCACCTACACGATTACCTCGCAGGGCACCGCCCCGATCAGCGTCAATCTCTCGAGCGTCGATAACATCACCGGCATCGTCACCAATGGTTCGCCGGTCCCCAACGGGGGCCTGGATGGCGATGCGAACGCCTACTCCGCAACCTTGCTCGGCACTTCGCTCAGCTGGAACGGCTCAACCTTCACGCTCGGGGCGGCGGGATCCTCTGACGCGGTGAGCAGCACGACCATTGCGCTGCCTGCCGGGAATGACTCCACCGTGAACTTCTTGGCGACCGCCGTCAACGGCAATCAAGCCAACCAAACCTTCATCGTCACCTATACCGATGGCACCACCTCGAGCTTCACGCAAAGCCTGAGCGATTGGTTCACCCCGCAGAACTATGCGGGCGAATCGAAGGCCCTGACCATGCCTTACCGGCTCACCTCCATCCGGAGCCACCGACAATCGGACCTTCTACCTGTATGGCTACTCCTTCGCGCATCAACAGCGCCAAGACAGTCAAGAGCATCACCTTGCCGAACAATCGCAACGTGGTGGTGCTGGCCATCGACGTAGTCCCGGCTGCGGCGGGCCCCTCCCCCGCGGCCGCACCGACGATGAGCCCCTCCCCGGCGACTTATACCTCGGCCCAGTCGGTCACGCTCGCCGATACGACGCCGGGCGCGCTGATCTACTACACCACCAACGGCACCACCCCGAGCACGAGTTCTTCGCTCTACAGTCCGGGCACGCCGCTGCAGATCAGCTCCACCACCACCGTCGAAGCGATCGCGATGGCGAGCGGCTATAACAACAGCGCCGTCACCAGCGGCACCTACACCATCAGCTCGCCGGGTACGACCATCAGCGTCAATCTCACCGCCGTGGATAATGTGCTCGGCATTGCCAACTCGGATCGCCCGTTCCCAACGGCGGCTTGGATACCGAAAGCTACGCCTACTCCGCTGCCTTGCTCGGCACTTCGCTCAGCTGGAATGGCGCGACCTTCACGTTCGGGGCGGCGCAGACCTCCGATGCCGTGACCAGCGTGACCATCGCGCTGCCCGCGGCGACTGTGTCGACGGCGAACGTCCTCGCCGCCGCGGTCAACGGCAGTCAGGCCAATCAAATCTTCCTCGTCACCTACACCGACGGCACCACCTCGAGCTTCACGCAGAGCGTCAGCGATTGGTTCACCCCGAAAAACTATGCGGGTGAATCGCAGGCCCTCAAGATGGCCTACCGCATCGCTCCCTCCGGAGCCACCAGCACCGGGCCGGTCTACCTGTACGGCTACTCCTTTGCCCTCAACAGCGCCAAGACCGTCAAGAGCATCACCTTGCCGAATAATCGCAACGTGGTGGTGCTGGCGATCGATTTGGCGCCTTAAGGGCGAGCGCGTGCCGGCGGGGACTCCGGGCTCCCGGTACGGCAAATCGCGTATAATCGGCGGGTGGCCCCTTCGCTACGTCAACTGCGTGACGTCATCATGAAGCGCCTCCCACCGACCGCGGGTAAATGCGGGACGATTCTCGCCGCAGCAGTTCTATTCGGCCTCCACGGATGTCATCAAGCGCCAGGCACTCGGGCGGGGAATGGGGTTGCCACGGTGTCATGGATCGCCCCGACACAGAACTCCGACGGTTCAAAGATC
Source organism: uncultured Gammaproteobacteria bacterium (assembly GCA_963801865.1). GTDB lineage: Bacteria > Pseudomonadota > Gammaproteobacteria > Steroidobacterales > Steroidobacteraceae > Bog-1198. Next base: position 378,452 of record CAWDGY010000007.1, read on the forward strand.
ACCGATCTGGCGGGTTACGCCATTTACTATGGAACGAACCCGGACAACCTGAACGAGAGCATCCAGGTCCGCGATCCCGCGGCAACGACCTACACCATCGCTCATTTGAGTTCCGGGTCGACCTACTACTTCAGTGTTGCCGCCCTCACCGCCACCGGGAACCGTGGCGGCACCTCGGCCACGGTGTCGAAGGCGATCCCCTAAACCTCAGCCAGCGGATTGGCCACCGGGGCTGAGTGCCCTTGCACCCGGTCGGCGCCGCGGCCATGAGCCTGAGATCGAGCGATTGCTTCCGGCGCAACCATTTCGTAGTGGCGTGGAGCCTCGATGCCAAAGCGCCTCAAGATCATTGGCGCGAGTTGCCGGGCATCGCCCCGGTGCACCCCGTTGCCCATTGCAAAGGAGGGACCGCGAAAGAGGGCAAAGCCCTCCGGCCGGTGATTGCCGGAGCGTTCCTGCTCCTGCCGACCGGCGATGGTGCCGATCGACTCCGATATCACCGCGTCGATCGGACTACGCGAATTCCACACGATTGCCACATCCGGCAGCTCCGTCGCCTTGGGCCCGCAAAACCGGCTTGCAGGGAAATAGACATCCTCCACTGCGGGTTCGCCGGTTGCAGGGTTGACGAGGGCACGAAACTGCGCCGCGATATGCGAGAGCAACTCGTCATACGGTGCGCCGGGCGCGATGATTCCCGCGGGCTCGCGACCCGCGAGATTGACGCGCAGATAGCTATTACCGACGCTGGGTAGCCGAAATACGCGCGTGCCCGTCCAGTCCCAGGGGGGAGCCGCCCCGATGGTTCTGCGGTACAGGGGCAACAGGGCCTCTCGCACCCGATCGGACAGCAATCGGCGTCCCACCCAGCGATAGAAGTTGATTATCGGGCGGGCGGAAAAGAGTCGCGCACGTGGGGGCCTCGGAGCGGCGGTCGCACTCGCCGATGACCGCTGCGCAGCCAAGCCGAGCTTCAGCAAGATCGCATCGACCAGATGATCGCCGCGGTGATCGGCGTACATTCCGCGGTCGGTAACGACGATGAGGTCATCGTCGGAATCGATCCGCTCGAGCACCGAGGCGAGCGCGCGATCCATCTCCTCATAGAGCGCTCGCAGCGAATCCACGAGTTCCGGCTCGGCTTCCGTGAACTGCGGGTGCTGGCGGTCGTGGAATCGCCAAAAGAAGTGTCCCGCCTTGTGCAGTTCGCCAAATCCGAAAAAAATGAATTCGTGTTGCTGCTTCTGGATGAGGTCAAGGGCGAACCGCCGTTTAATGTCGATTCCCCGCGCGAGCTTGTGCTTGAGGGCGAGCAGGCCGGGCAGATCGGGATCCGTGCCGGGGTAATGAGTCAGCGGGTGGCGACCATAGTGCGACTCGAGTTCCGCGGCGAGGCCTTTTGGGCGTGTCTCGAAGCGCCATAGCTTGAACTCGGTGGCCCAGTCGACGACTTGAATGCCGTTGAATCCCTCGATGGGATGGTCGACCGGGAAATCGATCACTGCGCAGCGGACGCCCGCATCGCTCAGCGTCTTGTAGAAGGGGGCAGCGGCCACCCGACTCGCATCGACGCGCTCGATTTGGTAGGAGCCCACACGCAGCTGCTCCTCGTGCTGAAATCCGTGGACGGCGGCTGAACACCCTGCGGCGATGTCGGTCCAGATCGAGCCCGGCAATGGGCGATTCGACTCGCCCAGAATCAATGCCTGAGAGCTGCTCAGCAGGTCGCGCATCACCGGCAGCCGCCCCTCGGCCGCCCAAAGATTCATGAGATTCCAGTCGAGACCATCCAGGCCCAGAGTGATCAATCGGTGGGACATGAGGAGCTCCGAGCTCGAGCCATCCCAACATCGGCCGCGTGCGAGATCCTCGTGAACAGCGCCAGATGCCGCCGAACGGATTCATCGCGGCCATAGCTCTCGACGACACGCGCGCGGCACCGCTCACGCAATCGACGCAGTCGCGCCGGATCCGCGCACAGCGTGCGAATGGCGGCCGCGAGCGCCGCGACATCACCGGGCGGCACCAGCAGTCCGACATCGCCGCTCACGGTCTGCGCCAACCCGCCAGTGCGTGAAGCGATGACCGGCACCGACATCGCGAGCGCCTCGAGGGCTACATAGCCGAAGGGCTCATGGCGCGAGGGAATCGCGACCACATCGCAGGCCGAGAGATACTGCCGAAGCCGCTCGGACTGGTTGCTGAGAAATCCCACAAACTCGACCGGTGCACCCTGCGCACGTCCCATGACCTCCCTCGCGTAGGCCGAGGGGCGCCTCTCGGCGCCGTAATGGCCCCCCGGCGAACCAATCACTACTACCCGCAATCGAGGCAGGTCCGATGCGATGTGGCGTATGGCCTCGATCAGCACGTCCACGCCCTTTTGCGGGTGAATTCGGCCAACGAACACCACGATGAATTCCGCGGAGGAAATCCCCAACGCCGCACGCGCGGTTTCCCGATCGAGCGGCTGCCAGTTCTGCGGGTCGATTCCATGCGGGATCGTCTCGAGCCGTCCGTCGGGTGCCTGGCGGGCCAAGTAGTCCCCCAAGGCAATCGTCGCACGGGACTTGCGTATCGCGAACCTCTCGAGCAACGCCTCCCAGCGTCCGCGAGCGGACCATTTCTCGCCCTGGTCCCGCATGAGGGCCCAGACCGAATCGTGCGAGGTGTAGTAGAAGCGGTTTGGCGCAAGCAAAGCGAGCAGGCACGCAAACCGATAATCGTGAACATGCACTACATCGAATGCGCTGAGTTTGACCCGACGATGGAGGAACCATAGAAAGATCGCCACGCTCAGCCAGGCGTGGATCTCTTGTACCTTCGCCGGCAAATGATCGAACAGCCGTGGCCATTTCTTCTCGAGCGGCACGGTGACGACGCGAATGCGAGGATTCAGGTTGCATCTCGGTCCCAAGGCCGTCGTGTCACAAACGGTCACCGAATGCCCGAGACGGTCAAAGCCGTTCGCCAGAGTACAGATCGTCGTCGAGATCGGTCCCATCTCCGATGAACCGATGGTGCCACTGTTCGCGATCTCGAGAATTCGGAGTTTGAGTTGTTCAGTCATCCAGACCTACAAACTTTTCTAGTTCTGCGGCAGGTTCTCCCCCGGACGATCATACCCCGGTGGTGGGGTTCTGCTACCTTTTCGACGATTTCCTGCCTGCGCCGGAGCGTTATGTCATGGATCGCCGCTGGCGGTTCACCCCGAGCGAACGGACGTCACCCGGCGCGACCGGTCGAAGGGAAATTTTCGCCCTGATCCCGGTGAATCTAATTCCATGAATGTCGCAGCGATCGTTTGGATTCTCCTTGGTGCAGCAATTGCGGTGTACCTTTCGCGCATCATCCGGGTATGGGTCGCACTCCGGGATCTGCGGAAACTTCCGAACGTCATTGAGATACAGATGCCATCCACCGGTGATCGAACGCGCGCGGCAGCGACGGAGAGCTCACTCAATCGTTTCCGAGAGCGTAGGCGAATATAGGCCGACGACGTCCGCCGTGGTGATGGCCGCAACCTCGAAATACCAACGCCCCGGATCCAAATTCTCGATCTGCGCGCCGGTCGCAGTCGCGGAGCCGACGGAAATCAGCGAACTCAATGCCGCGGGATCCATTCCATAGCGGACGATGAATCCTGCCAGGTCCGTCAAGGGCGATCCGTCGGTGTTGTGAGTCGGTTGGGTCCAGCTCACGCTCGCGATGCCTGCAGGTACGGGGTCCGGCGGCGCGCCGAGCGTAAACGTCGCCCCGGCCCAATCGATCGATGCACCGGTCAAATGTGCGGAATATGCGTTCCCTTCGCCATCCAAGCCTCCGCCGGTCACTGACGAACCATCGTCGGCAATGCCCACGACGTCCTCTGCCGATGCAAGATCGACGGCGATCGGCGGCGGACTCCTTGTCCGGCGTGAGACCGGCATTCACGGCGAGCACCACCACATTGCGATTGTTCGGCAGCGTAATGCTTTTGACGATCCTGGCGCCGTCAGTCGCAAAGGAGTAGCCGTAGAGGAAGACAGGTCCGATGTTAATCGCGCCGGACGGTCCGATCCGATAGGCCATGGTCGACACCTGCGCTTCTCCCACAAAATTCTGCGGCGAGCACCAGTCACTCAAGCTTTGCCTAAAGCTCGTGCTGGTTCCATCCGTGTACGTCACGAGGAAGGGTTGATTGACCTGATGACCGTTGACGGCCGTGGCGAGCAGACTCACCGTCGAGACGTGTCCGGCCGGCAGCGCGATGGTTTTGCTGCTCACCGCATCGACGGCTTCCGCAGGCCCGAGCTTGAACGGAACACCCGCCCACGGTATCGAGGTTCCGATCAAGGTCGCACTGTAGGCGTAGCCATCGGCATCCAAACCCCCGTCGGTCACCCGCTCACCGGAGCCGGCAATGCCGATCACATTTCTGAAGGTCGAGAGATCGATACTGAGGGGTGTCGTTCTCCCGACCGGCGCCGCAACGACGTCGACGCCCAGCACCACCACATTGCGGTTGTGCGGGAGAGTGAGACTCTTGGTCGTCTTGGCGCCATCGATCGCAAATGAATAGCCATACAAATAGTACGGACCCGTCTCGGCCGCTCCAGCAGCGGTCACGCGATAGGCCATTTTCGACACTTGAGACTCGCCCGCGAAATTCTGCGGCGCGTACCAATCGCTCAAGCTTTGCGTAAAGCTCGACGTGGTCCCATCCGTGTACGTCACGACGAAGGGCTGATCGAGTTGACGACCGTTGACCGCGGTTGCGAGCAGCCGCAGCGTGGAATAATTGCCGGCGGGCAGCCCGACCGTTGCACTGCTCAGCGCATTCATCGTTCCCGCAGCGGCAGCTGCGGCACAGTCAATCGACAACAGAGAGATCACCGCCGAAGCGATGACGAGCTTGATTCGTGCCATTCTGATCTCCAAGCCATGATTGCGATGGAGCGCAATCTAGCGAGCGCCGATGCGGGGAGACCACGGTGATTTGTTGCGCCTATGCCGAAAAACGCGTGACCCGCGCGCAACCAAGACGGGGTGCCGACAACGGTTATGGACTTGCGCGGACGCGAACCGTCCAAAAAAGGGATTTATTTTTTTGCCTTTTCCAAAAAAGCGCACGGCGCGGGAACTTGCGCTCGAGCGTTGCGCACGGGTCGCGCCATTCGCATCGTCATCGTGAGCAGCATTTGCCTTTACGCAACAGAATCTCAAAAATAGCGCTTGTTCCGTACGCGATAATCTCTAATTTAATCAATGTATTATGGCCGTCAGTGAAAGTTGCACTGCACCAAGGATCGGACATTCGTCCGCTATCCCTTGGCTCGAGACCTACCGCCACTGCACTACTGGAGCGCAGCCGTCCTCCTCCCCGCGCTCATATATGAGGCAACACATTCGGTACCCCGCGCATTGATGTGGCATGCCGGCAACCGATGACAGAAATCGCGATTAACATAATGCGGCGGCAGTTGCGGCCATACATCTTGCTTACACAATTTCGGGCGTATACTCGCAAAAACTAAGTAAGGAGTGCTCGGATGCCCGAAGCCCCCGCAAGCACGGGAAGCTTGCAAGAAGACCGATTCGGATTTGTTGCGCGAGTGCCGGAGTTCAATCGCCGGGCGTCCGCACTTCTCGGCAACGGTTCCGTTCAAGCCAAAAGCGTCCGCTTCGGAAGTCTCGAACCCGCTCACCTCACGCTCGCCAAACAGAGCATCCTCCCGGCGTTGGCCGTATTCACACTCGCGCTGTGCATGCGCGCCGGCCACCAAGCGTTCTCACGTGAATTCTACGCCCTCGGACTCGTCGCGTTTCTCATCTGCGGGCAGGTATTCAGTCCGCTCGACTTGCGCAGCAATACGGACACCGCACGGGTGTACAAGGCGGCTTCGAAGAAGTTGCTCGAGTGGTGCTGCGTCGTCGCCATCCTGATGTTCCTGTCGGTGTCGTTCAAACTCACGCCATCATTTCCAAGAATCATCATTGTCAGCTGGTTCATCGCGACGCCGTTTGCGATGTTGCTCGCTGAGTGTATGAGCATGCCGCTCGCCAAGTGGATCGCCTCCGAACGCGCAATGGCGCAACGCTACATCATCATCGGCGCCAACGACGTCGGGCTCGAGCTCGCGCGGCGCATCGATCAAACCCAGGCCGGCGGCAAGTTCTGCGGATTCTTCGATTACCGAAGTTCGGATCGGTTGACGGAGGTTGGCCAGAATCCAGTCACCGGCAATTGCTCGGCGCGCGATTTTGCGGATTTCGTTCGCAGCAATGCCATCACCCAGGTCTATCTCGCCATGCCGATCTCCACCGCGCCGCGCATGGAGGAACTGCTGACGGAATTGCGGGACACCACGGCGTCGATCTATTTCGTACCGAATATCTTTGCCTTTGACCTCGTACAGGCACGCTGCGTCGAGATCAACGGTATGCCGGCATTCTCGATTTGCGACTCTCCCCTGCAAGGGATGAGCGGTGTCTGGAAGCATTTATTCGATCTCGCCTTTGCAACGGTGGCGCTGCTGTTGACCTGGCCGGTGCTTCTCGCCATCGCGCTGGCGATCAAATTCTCGTCTCCGGGTCCGATTCTCTTCAAGCAGCGGCGCTACGGTCTGAACGGCGAGGAGATCCTGGTTTACAAGTTTCGCACGATGACGGTCTGCGAGGATGGATCCGTCGTCGCGCAGGCGACCAAGCAGGACCGTCGCGTCACGCCATTAGGCTCGATCCTGCGCCGCATGTCGTTGGACGAATTGCCGCAAATTCTCAACGTGCTCGAAGGAAAGATGAGTTTCGTCGGCCCCCGACCGCACGCCGTCGCTCACAATGAGGCGTATCGAAAGTTGATCAGCGGCTATATGATTCGCCACAAAGTACGGCCTGGAATCACCGGATGGGCACAGGTCAACGGCCTTCGCGGCGAAACGTCCTCAGTCGAGAAAATGCATCTGCGGGTGCAATACGACCTCGACTACCTCAAGAATTGGTCCTTGTGGCTGGACGTGCGAATCATCGCAAGAACCACGCTCTGCATCCTGCGGGATCGAAACGCCTATTAGCGGGCCGCAACCCGTTTTGCGGCTTTTGCGTCGATTGGATTAGTCACTCCCGACATCATGGAATCACCTTGCCGACGAGGGCCGAGAATTGCCCTACGACGTTCGCAGCGTTGACAGCCGCCACCTCGAAGAACCAACTACCGGCCGCAAGATTTCCGATCTCCACATTGGTTGCATTGGGCGAACCGACCGAAATCTGGGAAGTCAACGCCGCGGCACTCTTTCCGTAGCGAACGATGAAGCCCGCCAGATCGGTGAGAGGCGATCCATTGGTGTTTTGTGCCGGTTTGGACCAACTCAGATTCGCGGTCCCTGGGGCGACAGTCGGCTCGACGGCAATATTGAATGCCGATAAGGCAGCGCTCTTCGCCCCGTTCGACACGCTGATGACGATATTGGGATCCGTCGCCACATTCCCAGCCGCGGGCGTTCCAGTCAGGGTTCCCGTCGCCGTGCTGAACTGTGCCCAAGAGGGCTTGTTAGCCACTTTGTAGATCAACGATGAACCGGGCGACGCGACCACAGTGGGCCTGAAGCTATAGAACTGCCCAACCATCACCGTGGTTGCCGGCGCTCCTGAAATCTGCAGCGTTCCCACCGTCGGTGGCGGCGTTCCGGCACCCCTCACGGTAATCGTGAACGGCGGCAACACGGCGTAGTGCTCGCCATCCCAGGCCCCGATCTGAATGTTCGCATAGACACCCGGTGTTGTCGGCGTTCCCATGACAATCCGGTGCTTTGATAGCCATTCGACCAGGCGGGTTTGTTGATGTAGTTGAATTCAAGTTTCTGCTTGTTCGCATTCTTGACGACGGGCATGAAGTAATACTGCAGACCCACTTCCGTAGTTGTCGGCGGCGTGCCCGAAATCGTCATCGACGCCGCGGCAGCAGAAGCCGGACAAAAAGTTGTTGACAACTGGACGATCAGCAATGCAGCAAGCGCGAACTTGATTCGTGCCATCGGCCCCTCCAAACAAGGTTTTAATTCACACTGCGTGTCGCCGCATGCATACGTACGCGGGTCACGTGATTGAGGTGATTTAAGCGACCTTCATCGCGCACCGCAATTGTCGCGACGCGCCGACACGGCCTGCACTTTCGGCCGCGAGGATATAGCGCCACATTGTTTCTTTGCGCCTATGCAAGGTATTAGGCAATCAGAGCAGTTCTTGAACAAAGGTTCAACGCGCGCCCGCGCAGCCTCGAAGCGAGAAGACGAAATCAAGGGGATTTGAGTGATATCCGCAGCGCATTACCAGTGTTGCATGATCGAGCACGCGCAACAGATCGCGTTCTACTAGCATTTCGGTCTGCGATTAGGTATCAAGCGCAACTGCTTGAACGTGCTCTACGGGTCCGCCTTCATAGCCTATTGACAGACCACAACCGAATACTAATGGAACATCGAAAGGTTCGGACCACGCCACGCTCGGTGGCACGGCAGAGAGCAGAAAACCCCGACACCCCAGAGTTACCTGCACTGTAAAATTTATACGTTCGATTGAAAGCTGCTCCCTCGCCCGACCGCGAACATCTGATTTTCGATTTCTAGGCCTCAACGAGGATCAAACTCATCGCGAGAACGGCGCTTGTCTTCCGCATGATCCAAACTCCATTACCAAATGTAGGACTTTCCGGATTTATATGCAAGTTCCTGATTGTTCCCCCGACTCTGCAGCCCCGACAAATGTCTCCAACATATCAATCCCGACGAGTCTACCTCTCGTACCAAAAGACCAATATGGCATCTAACGTCGATCATCCCCGTTGGAATTATCGACTGTCTGCACGTCGCGACAATTGCATTCGAGTGCTGACGGCCGCTTAAATCGCGGCTCTGGTCCTTGACCATACGGCGCGCGAGTGATCCTCGTGCAACAAATCAATTCGCTTAGGGGGCGAAATGCCGAGGATTAGTCTTGCGATCACGTCATTGATGATCGCCCTTTCATCAATGAATTATTCTCCCGCTGCCGCTGCGGGCGCGACAGACGCAGTGAGCAATACGACCATCGCATTGCCAGCCGGCAATTACTCGACAGTGAGTTTCTTGGCCACCAGCTTCAACGGAAATCAACCCAATCAAACCTTCGTTCGTGACCTACACCGATGGACGATGTCAAGCTTTAGGCAAAGTTTAAGCGATTGGTATACTCCACAGAATTATGCGGGCGAGGCGCAGGTGTCGAGAATGGCCTACCGCGTTACAGCGTCGGGGCAACCGCCAATGGTCCGTTCTACTTGTACGGCTATTCATTTGCGATCAATAGCTCCAAAACTGCCAAGAGTCTCACCTTGCCGCACAATCGGAATGTGGTTGTGCTGAGTGTCGATGTGAGTACGGGCTCAGTCGGAAGTACAGCACTGACCACGTCAATCTCGCAACGTCGATGATGTCGTGGGAATCGCCAACTATGGTTCGCCAGTGCCCAACGGCGGCTTTGATGCCCATGGCTACGCATACTCTGCAAGCTTGCTCGGGACATCAGTCACCTGGGGCGTTGTTACGTTCGCGCTCGGGGCTGCAGAGACGCTCGACGCCGTGAGTAGTAAGACCATTGCGCTACCCGGCGGGACATGAGTCCGCGGTGAACCTGTTGGCGGCAGCCGTTAACGGTTCAGCAAGCTAATCAACCGTTCGTCGTGATGTATACGGATGGTACCAGCACGGCTTTAGGCAAAGCGTAAGTGATTGGTACTCACCTCGGAATTTCGGGGGAGAGTCGCAGGTGTCGAAAATGGAGTACCGGATCGGACCGTCTGGCGCGACCGGCATGGGACCCATCTACCTGTATGGCTATTCCTTTGCGGTTGACGAGCACCAAGACTGTCAAAAGCGTCGCTTTGCCGAACAATCGTAATGTGGTTGTGCTTGCCGCCGGCGTCAGAGCGACGTCAGTCGGCGGCTCGACACCGATCCACGTCAATCTTGCATCGGCTGATAACGTGGTCGGCATTTCCGGCAATGTTCCCGGCGACCAACGGCGGCTTGGATGGCGACGGGAACGCATATTCTGCAAATCTGACCGGCGAATCGATCAACTGGTCTGGTGAGAGCTTTACCCTCGGCAATTCAGGGGCGGCGCCACCGCCAGTGCGCAACCGCTGCAGATCTTGAAAACGCCGCCGACCACGGCTGCGGTGGGCCAGTATTACAGTTTCACCCCGACGGTCGTGGCGCCCGCCGGTTCTCAACTGACCCACGCCGTATCCAACAAGCCGGCTTGGGCGCAATTCAATTCATCGAACGGGGCACTTGCCGGCACACCAGCCGCGGGTAGCGCGCCGATGGACCCGAACATCGTCGTCAGCGTGTCGAACGGTTCGCAAACCGCCGCACTACCGCCATTCAACATCGCCGTCGTCACAACGGCTCCCACTGTTTCTCTCAGTGCCAGTCCGGGCAATGTTTCAAGCAGTGGCAGTTCGACGCTGACCTGGTCTTCGACGAATGCGACTTCCTGCAGCGCCTCAGGTGGTTGGACGGGCAGTGAAGCCACCAGCGGCTCCAAGAGCACCGGGGCGCTGACCGCGACGACCACCTACACACTGACCTGCAGCGGGGCCGGGGGCTCTGCCGTGAGCAATGCAACGGTCACGGTGCGTCCGCGGCAAGCACGGTCAGCTTCAACGGCCAATGGTTTGCGCCCAACTCCGTGTGGAACACACCGATTCCGGCAGGCGCGTTTAACTCCCCACAGCCAACTCTGCCGCCGTGATGAGCGCCTACATGGCCTACGGTGGCAGTATCAACAATGCTTTCAATACGACAAAGGATACCTACACCGCAGCGATCATCGACGCTCCGGCGGGAACAGCGACCATTAGCTACACGTTTAGTTATGCAGGGTCAGGTAGTTGGACGTTTCCTGAGATTCCCTTGACCGGCTCAGTCCTGACCGCCGTTCAAAATGCACTCACTTACTTCGCTAATAACGGCGATACGGATCGTGCCGTTGTGATCTATAGCGAAGATCAGCACGTGTTCTATAACTTATATCCCAACACAGCCTCCGGGAACACCCCGATTTCGATCATTACTGGGGCGGTATTTCAGATCAACGGCCCCGGATGGTGGGACAATGCCCCGTTTGGCTCCACACTCTCGGCTGGCTCCGCGGCTGGTGCCTCCTATGCCGGAGGCATGATCCGACCGAGTGAATGGGCGGCCGGCGTTATTCCCCATGCCCTGGCAGGTGCTTGGCCGTGGAGTTTCGACTCAAGTTCGTCTATTTATCCGGCGACGACTTCGGACGGGGGTAATAACGGGAATCAATACCTACCCGAGGGAGCTCGCCTGCAGCTCGATCCGAGCTTGACCGATGCGCAGCTCCAGGCGCTTGGCGTGACCACCGCGATGCTGCCAATCTGCCACGCCTTGCAAGTCTATGGCTGGTACAACATGGATCAACAAGGGGACTTCCCCACGCAGATCAAATTTCAGTCCGCTCTGGGCAACAGTGCGACAGTCTATCCCGGCGCGGCGAACCTGCCGATGGCGCTCATGAATCACATCCACTGGATCGCCCCGCCGAGCTCCACAGCGGCTCCTCCGCTCGACAATCCCGCCTCGGCAGCGCCGTATGTGGTGACCCACTGAGCCCTGCGGCCGCGTACACGACTTCGCCGTAAAGCGCATTCGCT
>CAWDGY010000008.1:0-145782 GCA_963801865.1 uncultured Gammaproteobacteria bacterium
CTGCGTATTCCAGCCGCAGTGATCGTGATGCAGGTGGGTACACACTACGAAGTCTATGTCCTGACAGCGAAAGCCTGTTGCATGCAACCGCTCGATGAAGGAACGTCGAGGTTGTCGAAGAAATGGACAGGATTCGGGCGGCCGTTGCCCGTGCAGGGATCAACCAACACCGCACGCCCGTCGATCTCGAAAATCCAGCTCTGGAAGACAAGATCGAAACAGTCATTCTCGTCGAGGAAATGCGGCGCCAGCCAATGCCGGTTTGCGGCCAGCAATTCCGCGTCCGATGTGAAATAGGAAATCCTATTCGGGATGCGCAGCTCTTCGACGCGATGCAATGCGACAGCGCCGATAGTCATGACAGGCACGTTGCACATTCTATGCTTTGGATCCTTCACGCCGCATCAGTACACAATCAGTTAGTAAAGGACACTATTTGCCGGAAGCGAGTCCACCATCGACGAGCAGATCCGTGCCGGTGATGTAGCTTGCGCGTGCCGATATCAGGAACTCTACCGCGTCGGCGATGTCGGCCATGCTTCCGTCGCGCTTCAGCGGTCGTCGGCTACGCAGCCGCGCCTTCGCATCGGTACTGGAGCGCTGATCTTCCAGCGCTCCCATCGGCGTATCGATCAATCCCGGTGATATCGACACGATACGGGCACCACGCTCACCCCAGGCAGCGGCGCGCCGCCGGACCAGCCGATTGAGAGCAAGCTTGGACAAACTGTAGGCCCAGCCTGCGGTGACGGCTTTCTCAAGCTGCTCGATCTTCGCCAGCAGGTCCGGTGCCAGGGGGTCATCCAGGGCGGCGAGCGCCTCGAGGGTCCGGCTCGGGTCCGTGGGCAGCGAGTGATGAGATAAGAACTGCGGCACCCTTGTGGCCGCTCATGCGGGGATGCATCTGCCGTTCCACCAAAGCGGCGCCAATCAGGTCACTGACAAGATGGCCCGCCAGTCGCCCGCAGCCGGCGACAATGCCGCCACATGGGCAAGCGAAGCAATGTCGCCCAGACCCGATATGAACGCTCCCAGTTGATCGACCGACGCCGACTGCGTGATGTCGCACGTAAACGTCGTGCTTGTGACGCCTAGTTCATGAAGCCTCGCCTGACCCACCTCCAGTTCAGCGGCAGAGATGCTGACCAGCACGATGCGATGGTTCTGGCCCACCCGCTGTGCAATAGCCATGCTCAGACCGCCGGCACCGATCACCACTGCGATTGGCAGGTCGGGGCGATGACTGAACGGTAGCGGTAGACGAAGGGACGAGGACGTGCTCATCTCCTCAATCTGCAGCGGAGCGCGCGTCGGCGTATTGCTTGGACATGGCGATGATGTCGCCCGAGGTCACGGGACGCTGATCGTTCGTGGGACGGATGCCAACCCGAGGACTTCGGCGTGGTGTCCACGCCCTTGGCTTTCGCCTGGGCGCGCAGGGCGCCGACGGTGAGTTCCTCGCGCTTGAATGCTTGAACGGCTCATCGAAGCGAAAGTGGCGGATCGCATTGGTGGGTAATCTTGTCGATCTGCGCGTCCGTCAGATGTTGACCGTTCGACCAGAGATGCTCGGGCGCTTCGGGCCATAAGCGCATCCGAGTGCGGATAGTCCACTCGTAAGCCACCATGTCCTCGCCGATATCCTGCAGATTCTGCAGGCCCATAGGGGTCGTCAATGAAGCAGATGATGAAGTGGCGCTTCGATGGTCTCGCTTGGCTTCATGTCGCTGACAGGCCGAGTTCGGTCCAGGCCTTGTGGCGCCAGTTGGAGAAATCGCAGCGCTCCATCAAGTAGGCACCCAGCCGATGCTTCCTTCGGAGAGTGCGATGCGCAGCTCGGGATAGTGAGCAGCGCCTTGAGCTGCAGCCAGTCCGCCGGCCCTGAGCGACCGACAGCGGCATCGTGGTGATCCACGCTTCGATGGCGATTCCATCGAGGATGCGGCGCGGGATTGCCGCTGCCGATATGCAGTGCAGTCGCGACCGGTGTCGTCGATGCCTTCAAGAACGGGCCCAATAGTCGTTGTGGATGCTGGGCAGCCTTTGCACCGTCGGGTTCTCGTTGATCGAAATGGCGCGGAAGCCTTGGTCGCCATGCGGTGAATCTCCGCGGCCGTCGCGTCCATGTCCCAGGTCGGCAGGATGCCCATCGGGATGAAGCGGCCGGATAAGCCGTGCACCATTCGTCGATTGCCAGTCGTTCCACGCCTGCAGGTGCCGCAGCGCGAGCTTCTTGTCCGGCGCCAGTGGAAGGTCTGGCCGTCGAAGCCGATCGAGTTGCCGAAACTCAGCGAGGCGGCGATGCCGTTGACGTCCATGTCGTCGATGCGGGCGTGCACATCGTAGCAGCCCTTGCGCAACTGCTCGAAGCGCTCGGCTCCATGCCGTATTCCTCGAACGGACGTCCCACGACGGCGTTCAAGCCGATCAAGGCGCTGCTTGGCCTTGATATTCCCAATAGTTATTGCCGTTGCGATCGATACTGTACTTCGGCGCGCTCGCGAGCGCGCGCCCGAAGGTGCTTGTCGAACATGTCGGCGGTTCGCAAATATGATCATCGACGCTGATGATCACCATGTCGTTCATTTCCATCTTCAACTCCTCTGTCGGCTCCGACCGAGCGCGGTACCGTGTTGCGGTAATAGTACGCGCTACCGTCAGGCGCGCGCAGCCGCGGCAATGGCCGCGCGACTCAAGGGGCAAGGAGCGCTCGCCATCCTTGGCAGTAGGCACGCTACAACCACCTGCCGGAGCTCTCAAGTAAGAAATATTTTGTGTCCCGGTGTTGCTCCCCAGGAATTTATGGTGCGCTTGCCGGGTGCGTCTGAATCGTCGTAACCCATTGATTTAATTGGTCGGGGTGACAGGATTTGAACCTGCGACTCCTACGTCCCGAACGTAGTGCTCTACCAGGCTGAGCTACACCCCGAATCAGCGCAGATTCAGTTCTTGCGCGCCACAGCGAACTTGGCCAGTTCGCTCAAACCTTCTTTGAAAATGGTCTCGGGAAGGGGGGCCAGCGCAGCAAGCGCCTGATCTACCTCGCTTTGAGCGAGGCGCGCAGTGTACGCAAGCCCCCCGAGGCTTGCAACGGCGCGAGTGATTTCCGCCAATTGGACCAGACCGCCCTTTTCGATGGCCTCGCGAATCATCTCGCGTTGGCCGGCATCACCATGCTGCATTGCGTAAATCAGCGGGAGCGTGGGTTTTCCTTCCGCCAGGTCATCCCCAAGGTGTTTCCCGAGGCTGGCTTCGTCGGCCTGGTAGTCGAGTGCATCGTCGACCAGTTGGAAGGCGGTGCCGATGTGTTTGCCGTATCGAGCCAGGGAATCCTCGATGAGGGGGGAGGCATCGCCGAGCACGGCGCCGATTTGTGCGCCGGCCTGGAACAATCGCGCGGTCTTGCGGCGAATGACGTCGATATAGCGCTCCTCACTGGTGTTCGCGTCATGCGCATTCATGAGCTGCAGCACTTCGCCCTCGGCGATCGCATTCGTGGCATCGGCTACGATGTTCATGATCGACATGCGGTTGAGGGCCACCATCATTTGGAAGGCGCGCGAGTAGAGGAAGTCCCCGACTAGGACACTCGTCGCATTGCCAAAGACCTCGTTGGCCGTCTCGCGTCCGCGCCGCAGCGATGAGCCGTCTACGACGTCATCGTGCAGCAAGGTCGCGGTGTGAATGAACTCGATGATGGCGGCGGCATCGATATGCTGCTCACCCTTGTGTCCGCTGGCGCGCGCGGCGAGTAGTACCAGGAGCGGGCGCAAACGCTTACCCCCGGCATAAATGATGTAGGTGGCCACCTGGTCGACGAGGGCGACTTGGCTGTGCAAACGGTGCTTTACGACCCGATCGACGGCCCGGAAATCAGCGGTCACCAACGCGCGAATCTGTTCTAGTGTCATGGAGGGCTCAAGCGAATACGCCATGGTACATAAGAAATTGCCCGGCCGGGGTGGCTCCCGCCACGCTCTCCGTTCGCCGGGCGGGCGCGAGCGAGGCCAATAACGCGGCCCAAGAGCGCGGCGGTACGGCATTCCTACGGGCGCTCTGGCCTACGGGGTGCACAATTCCCGTACCGGCCGACCCCTCCCAGTGGGGTGGTGGCAATTTGACCTTATAGGCTCCCCGCCGTACAATTCACGGCTCTTTTGCGGGCCCTAAAGGTCCGTCCAGCTGGAGTTCAAACATGTATGCCGTGATCGCCACGGGCGGTAAACAGTACCGCGTCCAAGAAGGTGCCGTGGTGCGGATCGAGAAGCTCGACGCAGACCAGGGCGCCAGCGTCGAATTCAAGCAGGTGTTGCTCGTGGGCGCCGGCTCCTCGGTGACGATAGGCGCACCGTATGTTGGCACGGCGAAAGTGGTCGCGACGGTGGAAAGCCACGGTAAGGGCGACAAGGTGCGCATTGTGAAATTTCGCCGCCGTAAGCACTACAAGCGCGAGAAGACCCATCGGCAGCCGTATACCGATGTGAAAATCACGCAGATCGTTGCCTAGATTTCGCAGGAGATTTTGAAATGGCCCACAAAAAAGCCGGCGGCAGTACTCGAAACGGCCGCGATTCACACTCCAAACGCCTCGGCGTCAAGAAATTCGGCGGCGAAGATGTGCTCGCCGGCAACATCCTGATTCGCCAGCGCGGGACGGTCTACCGCCCCGGCGTGAATGTCGGTATCGGCACCGATCACACCTTGTTTGCGACTGCTCACGGTGTCGTCGAGTTCCGCGTCAAGGGACCGGACAGGCACACCTACGTGAACGTCATCGCTAAATAAGCGCACCGCACACGCGAGCCAGAAGGCTCGCCGGTCGATGACAAAGGGGGGCAGGTCGTTACCTGTTCCCCTTTTTAGTTTTTTTGGAATCTCTCCGTGAAATTCATCGACGAAGCCAAACTGAAGGTGCAGGCCGGCAACGGCGGGCGCGGCTGCGTCAGCTTTAGGCGCGAGAAATTCGTGCCCTTCGGGGGTCCCGATGGCGGCGATGGGGGGCTGGGGGGAGCGTCTACCTCAAAGCGGTCGAGGGCATGAATACGTTGGCGGACTTTCGCATTTCCCGCACTTATAGAGGCCAGAACGGCGAGGGCGGCAGCGGCAACGATTGCACCGGTCACGGGGGCGATGATGTCTACGTCCCCGTCCCGGTCGGCACCGTGGTGTCCGATATCGATACCGGCGAACAATTGGGCGACTTGACCGTGGAAGGCCAAACCTTGTTGGTGGCCAAGGGCGGCAAAGGGGGATGGGGCAACACGCGCTTCAAGTCGAGCACCAACCGCACGCCCCGCAAGGCCGGCTTGGGATTGCCGGGCGAAAAGCGCGAACTCGCACTGGAACTGAAGCTCATTGCGGATGTGGGGCTGCTCGGTCTCCCGAATGCCGGCAAATCGACGTTGATCCGCGCGGTTTCGGCCGCCCGGCCGAAGGTCGCCGACTACCCATTCACAACCTTGCATCCCAACTTGGGCGTGGTGACCGCGGGACCCGGCCGAAGCTTCGTCATGGCGGATATCCCGGGCCTCATCGAGGGTGCCGCCGACGGGGCCGGTCTCGGCATTCGCTTCTTGAAGCATTTGCAGCGCACGCGCCTGCTCCTGCATCTCATCGACATCGCGCCGCCGGATCCGGCCGAAGACCCCGTCGCCGGGGCGCGCACCATTGTCGGTGAACTCAAGAAATTCGCAGCCGACCTCGCCGCCAAGGAGCGCTGGCTGGTGATCAACAAGATCGATCTGCTCGAGCCCAAGGAGACCGCGCGGCGCGCCAAGGAAATCGTGCGGCGACTGCGATGGAAGGGCCCGGTGTTGCTGATTTCCGGCGCGACGGGAGAGGGCACCGATGAACTCAAACAAGCAGTGATGCGCTACCTCGAGGCGAACCCCCGAGTCGCCCAAGACACCCGGGCTGAGGCTTGAGGCCCGAGCCCGCGTGACCTATTTTGTGAGCGCCCGAACCTGCTTGGTCAGACGACTCTTGTGCCGTGCGGCCTTGTTGCGGTGAATGATGCCCTTGTTGACCATGCTGTCGATGATGGGCGTCGCACCAGCGAGGGCGGCGGCGGCATCGTCCTGCTTGCCGGCCTTGAGCGCCAGGGTGGCCTTGCGGATCGCGCTCCGTAGCTGCGAGGTCAGGGCGTCGTTGCGGGCGCGATGCGCCGTCGACTGTCGGGCTGCTTTTTCCGCAGATTTCGTATTCGCCAAGCGAGAGACTCCTACTGGGGTGAGGAACCCAAACAGCTCCCCAAAAGAGCCGCACATTCTCCGGTCCGGCTCTCCGCTTGTCAATGCGGCGGTCTGGGCGAGGCGACTTGAGTATAATCGTATGCTTTCGCCATGGAACTAGTCCGCGGTCTGCAAAACATCCCCAAAGCCGGTCGTGGCTGCGTACTCACCGTGGGCAATTATGACGGCGTGCATTTGGGCCATCAGCAGATGATCGGCGCCGTGAAACGGCGCGCGGCTGAATTGGGCACTGCAGCGACGGTGCTGGTATTCGAACCGAGTTCCAAGGAGTTCATCGATCCGGACGGCGCACCTCCCCGCCTGACACGGTGGCGCGAGAAGTTCGCCGCGCTCGAAGCCCTCGGCGTCGATCGCTTGGTGACGCTGCGATTCGATGAGCACATACGCGCGATGACCCCGCAATCATTTGTCGATGAACTGATCGTCGCGGGACTCGGGGCAAAGCATTTGGTGGTGGGTGATGACTTTCGCTACGGCAGCAATGCCTGCGGAACCATCGATAGCCTGCGCGCCGCCGGCCGCGAGTACGGCTTCGGAGTCGAGCAGATGGAGCCGTTCATCCTCGACGGCGTGCGCGTCAGTAGTACCGCCGTGCGCGAGCGCTTGGAGCGGTCGGATTATGCCGGGGCGGCTCGCCTCCTCGGCCGGCCCTATCGCATGACGGGACGCGTCGCCCATGGCACGGAGCTCGGGCGAACATTGGGTTTTCCCACCGCGAATTTACGCCTCATGCGGCGCAAGTCGCCCATGTGGGGCGTTTTGGCCGTCCGGGTGCATGGCATCGAGGCCCGAGCGCTCGAGGGTGTGGCGAGCCTCGGCACGCGGCCGACCGTGAACGGTAACGAGCCACTCCTCGAGGTTCATCTGTTCGACTTTTCGGGCGATCTGTATGGGCGCCTGATCGAAGTTGAATTCGTCGCGAAGTTGCGCGAGGAGCTCAAGTTCGAGTCGTTGGATGCAATGATGGTGCAAATGAAAGTCGATGCGGCCCAAGCGCGCGACGTTTTGGCGAAGGTGGATCGTGGCTGACTACAAAAATACGCTTAACTTGCCGAACACGGGCTTTCCCATGAAGGCGGACCTTGCGAACCGCGAGCCCAAGATGTTGGCCGACTGGGAACGGATCGGGCTGTACGAAAAGATTCGTGCAACCGCCAAGGGCCGCCCGGCGTTCATTTTGACGGACGGCCCACCCTACGCCAACGGCGCGATTCATCTGGGGCACGCGGTCAACAAGATCTTGAAGGACATCATCGTCAAGGCACGCACCCTCGATGGGTACGATGCCCCGTATGTTCCCGGTTGGGATTGCCATGGGCTGCCGATCGAGATGCAGGTGGAAAAAACACATGGACGCGTCGGTCAGAAGATCGATGCCAAAGCGTTTCGCGCGGCGTGCCGCGAGTATGCTGACAAGCAGGTCGATGCGCAGCGCAAGGACTTCAAACGCCTGGGGGTCTTGGGCGATTGGGAGCATCCGTACTTGACGATGATGCCGCGCTACGAAGCCGAGCAGCTGCGCGCCTTCGCCACCATCATCAAGAACGGGCACGTGTACAAGGGCTACAAGCCGGTGCATTGGTGCTTGAATTGCCGTTCGGCGCTCGCCGAAGCGGAGGTCGAGTACGAGGACAGGACCTCCCCGAGCGTCTACGTGCGCTTCGAGGTGGCCGATCGCGCCGATCTCGCGCAGCGATTCGTGCTCGCAATCACCGACCAGAATGCCCTGATCGAGGACGTGCCGACCTCGGTGGCCATCTGGACGACGACCCCCTGGACGCTGCCCGCGAACCGCGCGGTCGCGGTCCACCCGCAGTTCGATTACGCGCTCGTGGAGTTCGACTTGGGAGACGGCCGCGAGCGGCTACTCCTCGCGAATGAGCTCATCAAGCCCATCATGCATACGCTCGGAGTGTCCGACTGGACCGTCATCGCCGAAGTCAAGGGTGCCGCGCTCGAGCATTTGCAATTGCAGCATCCGCTCTACGATCGTCGCGTGCCCGTCGTCTTGGGCGAGCACGTAACCCTGGATGCAGGCACAGGCGCCGTTCACACCGCCCCGGGGCATGGTCTCGACGATTATGTGATCGGGCGCCGCTACAACTTGGAGATCGAAAATCCGGTGGGTGGCGATGGGCGCTTCTTACCCTCGACGCCGTTATTCGCCGGTGAACAAGTCTTCGATGCGAATGCGCACGTGATCGAGGTCCTCGGTTCGCATGGCCGCCTGCTCAAGGGCGAGCCTTATCATCATTCGTATCCGCATTGCTGGCGGCACAAGACGCCGGTGATTTTTCGCGCGACGCCGCAATGGTTCATCAGCATGGATCAGGCCGGACTGCGCAAAGGCGCGCTCGAGGCAATTTCGCATGTCGACTGGATGCCGGCGTGGGGCGAACAGCGCATCACCAGCATGATCGCGGTGCGACCGGATTGGTGCGTCTCACGGCAGCGCACCTGGGGCGTTCCGATTCCATTGTTCGTCGATAAGGACTCGGGCGAACTGCACCCGAATACGGCGGCCCTCATCGAAGAGGTTGCCCAGCGGGTGGAGCGCGACGGGATCGATGCCTGGTTCGATTTGGACGCAGCGGAGCTATTGGGTCCCGACGCGGCGCAATACGAGAAAACCACCGACGTCATGGATGTGTGGTTCGATTCCGGGGTGGTTCATCACTGTCTCTCGCGGCTCAGGCCCGAAATCACCGCGCCCTCCGATTTGTACCTCGAAGGGTCCGACCAGCACCGCGGCTGGTTTCACAGCTCTCTGCTGACCTCGGTCGCCATGCACGGCCGCGCCCCGTATCGCGCCGTGCTGACGCACGGATTTACCGTGGACGAGAAGGGCCGCAAGATGTCCAAGTCGGTCGGCAACACACTCGTACCGCAGAAACTCACGAGCACCCTGGGTGCCGATGTGGTGCGCTTGTGGATTGCCGCGACCGACTACGCCAACGAAATGAGCGTATCGGACGAAATATTGAGGCGCATGGCCGATTCCTATCGCCGCATGCGCAACACGCTGCGCTTCTTGCTCAGCAACATGCATGGATTTGACCCCCTAAGCCACGCCGTTCCCTGGTCCGACCTCGTGGCGATCGATCAGTGGGCCATCCGCAAGGCATTTACGCTGCAGAATGACGTGGTGACGGCCTTTCGCAACTATGAATTCCACGACATCTACCAGAAGGTCCATAATTTCTGCGTGGTCGAATTGGGAGCCTTCTATCTGGACATCCTCAAGGATCGCTTGTACACGACCGGGAGCAACAGCCTGCCGCGGCGCTCTGCGCAAACCGGGATGTACCACGTCGCCGATGCCATGGTGCGCTGGCTCGCCCCGATCTTAAGTTTCACCGCCGAAGAAGCGTGGAGCTTTCTGCCCGGTGAGCGCAATGAATCCGTGCTACTGAACACGTGGCACGAGTTTCCCGCCGGCGCGGAGCGAGCCTCGGCAATCGATTGGCCGGCGTTCATCGCGCTCAAGGCCGATGTGGCCCGCGAACTGGAACGCTTGCGATCGTCGGGCACGATCGGCGCTCCGCTCGAGGCCGAGGTGTCGGTGTTCGTCACCGCCGCCCAGGCGCCTCGCTTCGGGGGATTGCACGACGAATTGCGCTTTTTGCTGATCACCAGCCAGGCGCGGGTCATCGAGGTCGAGACGCCGCCCGAGGCCGCCGTGCCAACCCACGCCGAAGGCGTGTGGATCGAGGTCAAACCGAGCTCCCAGCCGAAGTGCGTGCGGTGCTGGAATTTGCGCAGCGATGTCGGCAGCGATCCGCGACACCCGGAACTTTGCGCCCGCTGCGTCGTCAACATCGAAGGGCCCGGCGAGGAGCGCAAGTTCGCATGAGTGTTGTGGAAAAGCGGGGCCGGGCTGCCGCTTGGCTGTTGCTCTCGGCGGCCATCGTACTTGCGGATCAGCTCACCAAGAGCTATATCACGCAGCATTTCGGCGAGTTCGAGTTCACCAAGGTGCTGCCGGTTCTCGACATTACCCGCATGCACAATGTCGGCGCGGCCTTCAGCTTCCTGGCATCGGCATCGGGCTGGCAGCGATGGTTTTTCATCGTACTGGCAGTGGTGGTGAGCATTGCGATCATCACGTGGCTGTGTCGGCTGCCGCGCGGCACGCACGGTTTGCTCGCGGCCGGCTTGGCATTGGTATTGGGCGGCGCGCTCGGCAACGTGATCGACCGTATTCGACTCGGGCATGTGATCGATTTCATTCACTTTCATTGGGATCGCGCGTATTTTCCCGCATTCAATGTGGCAGATTCGGCGATCACCGTCGGCGCGGCGCTTTTGTTGCTCGATGCGCTGCTCGAATCCAAACATAGCACCACGAAGGCATAGCATCGATGCAGATCTTGTTAGCCAATCCCCGCGGTTTTTGTGCCGGCGTCGACCGCGCCATCGATATCGTGGAGCGCGCCATCGATTTGTTCGGGGCGCCGATCTACGTGCGCCACGAGGTGGTCCACAACAAATACGTGGTGGATCGCCTGCGAACCATTGGCGCAGTATTCGTCGAGGAGTTGAGCGAAGTGCCCGACGGAGCGACCGTGATCTTCAGCGCCCACGGTGTCTCGCGGGCGATTCAGATGGAGGCGACGCACCGCTCGCTCAAGGTGTTTGATGCCACCTGTCCGTTGGTGACCAAGGTCCATATGGAAGTGACGCGCTACGCGCGCGAAGCGCGGGAGGTATTTCTCATTGGTCACGAGGGTCATCCGGAGGTCGAGGGCACGATCGGCCAGTTCGATACCTCGTACGGTGGCAGCATTTATCTGATCGAAACGGTCGAGGATGTGGCGCGCGTCAAGGTGCGCGATGCCGATCATTTGGCGTTCGTCACGCAGACGACGCTGTCGGTGGACGACACGGCCTCCATCGTCGAGGCGCTGCGCAACCGGTTCCCCGGGCTCAAGGCACCGGTCAAGGAGGACATCTGCTATGCGACCCAGAATCGTCAGGACGCGGTCAAGGATCTGATCGGGCGCTGCGATCGATTGGTGGTGGTGGGCTCCCAGTCGAGTTCGAATTCGAATCGGTTGCGTGAAATGGCCGATAAAGCCGGCATTCCAGGCTATCTGGTCGACGGACCGCAGCACCTGCGCCGCGAGTGGTTCGACGGGGCCAAGACCATCGGCGTGACCGCCGGCGCCTCCGCCCCCGAAATCCTGGTCCAAGGCGTCATTGCCCAACTTCGCGAATGGGGCGGCGAGGTGGCGGAGGAGCTCAAGGGCCGGGAAGAACACGTCATATTTGCGCTGCCGAAGACGCTGCGCGAAGTGGCGAAACGCGTCGGTAGCCTTTCGTCGGACAGCTCAGCGGGTTAGAATGCCCGCCCTTTTTGATTATTTGCCGCAATAGCTCAGTTGGTAGAGCAACGCATTCGTAATGCGTGGGTCCCCAGTTCGAATCCGGGTTGCGGCACCATAAATTGTAGGGTTTTGCGACTTCATACTTTCCATCATAATGAGCATGATGGATACGCGAAGGGTTTATGGCCCAATGCTCCACCTCCTACCGGGCCCGTGGTAGACGGTCTTGCTGGCTCGGGTTTAGTGCAGATATGCTCGCACGGAGGGAGACCCCGGGTTTTGTGGCAAATAAGGTGTACAACCAGATGGGGTGCTGTCCGGGGCGATTGAATCGAGGCTGTGTTGGCGGCCTCTGAGAAAGAAGCGGAGGTGGGCGTGCAGTCCGGGCTGCGTGCCGGTGTCCTCGGCAAGGTCCTGCTGACCGGCCTCGGGGTCTCATACATCGTTGCAGGCAATTATGCCGCATGGGGATTCGGCCTCGGACGCGGTGGTTGGGGCGGTCTGCCACCTCTGGTGATCACCACCGAACAGATCGACACCATGTTCGACATCACGCACGAGGCACTGGACGCCACGCTGCGGGAGGTTTGAGTGCAAGGGCTGGGAGTCAACCGATGAAGCTCATCAAGGCGCTTCAATGTTCCGCTCTTTCGCTCATCGCCGCGGCGCCCGCGCTCGTGTTCGCGCCTGCCGACGAGGCGCTCGCCGCGGATGGAACTGCGGGCGCACAGCCGGCGCCTGCAAGCGAACAGCTCGGGACCGCGGACGATCAGCCTGCGCTTCAGCAGATCGTGGTCACGGCGACCAGACGCAGTACTGGTCCAGCAGGGCGGCCCTCCTACCGTCGACGTGAATGAGAATCCGACTCACCCCACGACACCGGCGATCTTGACGCATTATGAGGTCTACGACGCACCCGAGCAGCAGACGGACAGCTTGAGCCTCGGCAGTTTGAAGATGGACTATCGGCACGTTGGACGGGCGGGTTAACAGTGCCTACGCTCGGAAGGAAGCCAAGGATGCGCACCATGGCTAGGGTATAGTCTAGCCGGATGCTACGCAGACGGCGCTTCCCCGTACGCTGGTCGATCTTAGGCTGCCTATTCGGCTTCTCGATCTTCGGCTACATGCAGCGCACGGGCATCGCAATCGCGGCGGAGCCGATGATGCGCGAGCTCGGCCTCGGCCAGGTGGCCCTGGGCTGGCTGCTCACGGTGTTTCTCGTCGGCTATACGGTGTTTCAGATTCCGGGCGCTGTGCTCGGCGAGTACTGGGGCCCGCGCCGCACCCTAACCTGGATGGGCGCGGCCTCGCTGCTCGCAACGTTGGCTACCGCGATCGCGCCGCGGCTGGCGAGTGTGGCGGCGGTGCTCGCGATCCTGATCGCGGCGCGCCTGCTGCTTGGCGCGGCTCAAGGGGGGCTGTTCCCCGTGGCCACCGGCGCGATAAAGAACTGGTTTCCGGTGCGCAACTGGGGATTCGCGCAGGGATTCCTGATCACCGGGGCCTGGCTCGGCAGCGCGATTACCCCGCCGATCGTGAGCGCGCTCGTGCTGCATTTCGGTTGGCGACAAGCCCTCGCGGCCGTCTGCATACCCTCGGTGCTGCTGCTGGCGTGGTGGCAATATGATGCCCGCGACCGGCCCGCGGAGCATCCGGCCGTAGGCGCCGCGGAGCTCGCGGCTTTGGCCGAAGACGCCGGAGCGGCGGAAGAGCGCGTGAGTCTTGCGCGCATCATGCACGTGCTCGTCGATCACCAGGTGCTCCTCATCACCGCCTCCTACCTGTTGATGAACTACGTCTTTTATCTGGTGACCTTCTGGTCGTTCCTGTACCTTCGCCAGGAGCGGGGCGTCACGGTGCTCGAGAGCGGCTGGCTCGCGAGCCTGCCGTTTCTAGCCGCGGCCGTGTCGAGCGCCGCCGGCGGGCAGTTGAGCGACTCGTTGATTCTGCGTATCGGCGCCCGTTGGGGTATGCGTATCCTGCCCCTCATCGCTCTGCCGTGCGCGGGACTATTCCTGTGGCTAACCGGCGTCGCCGGCACGACCACCCTCGCCGTCGCGGCGCTGTGCCTCTCCTTCGGTTGGTGCGAACTCATTGAGGGGCCGTACTGGTCGGCGACCATGCGCCTGGCACCCGCCGATTCGATGGCCGCTACCGCCGTGCTCAACACCGGCGGGAACTTAGGCGGCGTTGTGGCGACCCCTGCGATTGCGGCACTATCGGCGCATCATCAATGGCAGGCGATCTTCGCGCTTGGGGGGGCGGCATCGTTCGGCGCGGCGGCGCTGTGGTTTTGGGTCGACGTCGCGCGCCCCAGTGTGCAATCGCAAGAGGTGCAGGTATGAATGGATTACTCCCGACCGCGGCGCCGGTGCGCCGCTTTCTCGACTGGCCGGTGGCCACCGATCCCGCCGAGTGGTCGGCGGACGTAGCGCTCATCGGCATCCAGCACAGCGAGCCCTACGCTCACGATCCGCAGCCGAACGACCAGGCGCGCGCACCGGATGCGATCCGCCTCCGTTCTGAACAGATTTCCTACGGCCGGGACCAGTGGGACTTCGATCTCGACACTGCGCTTGGCGCGCTGCTGCCGCGCTGCATCGACATGGGAAACGTTGCCTGGACCGGCGGTTGTTACGACGACTACTCGGCTGCAATCAGTGCCCGCGTCCGCCACCTATGGAGACAAGGGGCGCAGATTTTCGCGCTCGGCGGTGATCATGGCGTGACGATCCCCGTCCTCGATGCGCTGGACGCCGTCGGCGAGGCGGTCCACGTGTTTCATGTCGATGCGCATCTCGACTGGCGCGAGGAAGTTGGCGGCGTGCCCCGCGGCTATTCGAGCCCACTGCGCTGGGCGAGCAGGAAACCGCAGATCACCGGCATGACGCAGGTCGGGATGCGCCAGACGGGCAGTGCGCGGCGCACCGAGGTCGAGGCCGCGCGCGCCTACGGCTCGCACGTGTTTCCGGCCGAAGTGTTGCACGAGAAAGGCTGGGAGCCGGTGCTGGCGACGATCCCGAAGGGCAGTGCCGTGTACATCACGATTGATGCGGACGGCATGGACCCCGCTGATATGCCGGGGGTCATGGCTCCCTCGCCGGGCGGCATACTTTACCGCGAGATCGCCCCTGTCCTGCGGCGCATCGCTCGCGCGCACCGCGTGGTCGGCATGGACGTGGTCGAGGTTGCGCCGAGCTACGACAGCGCGAACGGCATCACCGCGATCATGGCCGGAAGGCTCGTGATGAACATACTTGGTGCCTCGTGGGCTCCGGATGGGGCCATGCGCAGGAGATAAGGTGAGGAGGGCAACTGCCGATGCTCACTTGACGAGGAGCACCGCGCTCTTATGACGCTTCGCCGCCTTCGCGAGATCTTGATCAGCTGTTACTAGCGGCAGGTTCTCGGCGAGTGCTACGGCCAGATGCAGACCATCCAGGGTGCGCAATGAGCTCTGCGCAGAGGCGACTAGCTTGCGAGCAGTGAGGAAATGTTCGCTGGTCAAGGCCACTCGGCGGTAAAAACCCTCCGCGACATGGGTGCCGAAGAGGTCGAGAACGGCGCCCATCTGACGTTCGGTCAGTTCTTTGAGCCGCCGTTTTCTCGACAGCAGCGAGCAAAATTCAACCTCACTTAGGAGACTGATGACTGGGCCCTTGATTTGCCGTAACGCGGCTTCGGCCGCTGCACTCAAGGATTCGGGACAGTAGTAGGCACCAAGGACACTCGTGTCAACATAGGCCGTTTCATCGGGCATTGCGTTCTTCGCGCAGCAGCTTTACGGCAGGGGTGCCGGTTCGGCCGATCTCCTTTCGGAACTGCGTCAGCGAAGGCAGAGCCTTGGCGGTTTTGGGCG
Organism: uncultured Gammaproteobacteria bacterium; assembly: GCA_963801865.1. Taxonomy (GTDB): domain Bacteria; phylum Pseudomonadota; class Gammaproteobacteria; order Steroidobacterales; family Steroidobacteraceae; genus Bog-1198. The sequence continues at coordinate 15,441 of CAWDGY010000008.1, forward strand.
CTGCGACGAGTTTCGCGACCGGCTTGCCTTGGCGGGTGATCATGATTTCCTCGCCAGCCTCGGCTCGATCGATTAGATCGGGAAGCTCCTGCCGGGCCTGCTTGATGCCGACATGTTTCATCGGGATTGACTCCACAGTGTACACCAGAAGTGTACACTAACGTGGCAATTGATCAATATGAGCGCGAGGAAATGCATCATATCTGTAGCCACTTTTGTACCAACACAAGCAGCGTTTCACGTTTTTCCCCGACGCAAACCGCGTTCGGCGCGCGCAACATATTGATTGATAAGGTCCGTGTCCCCGTCGTAAGTGCACGGAGGTGCCGCCTAGTCCTGGTCACCCATAGTGGTGGTGATCTCGGATTCATCACGGACCTGGCGATGTTGCCGGACCGGAAAATTGCAGTGATCTGGATGGCCAATTGCGACTGGATCGATGCCGGCCCCATAAACGGGCCTATTACCTACGCGGCACTCGACGTTGCTCTAGGTCTACAACCGGCACCAATCACTCTCAAGAGATCCCTCGCGAGAACCCTGTATTTCACCTATCAGCAGGAGGGGATCGCCACTGCTCTGCGAGAATATCAAACGCTCAAGAAGCGGCACCCCGGCCTCTACGACTTCCGGGAGGGGCAACTGGATGAGCTTGGGACCAGACTTCTCTCAGATGGGCACCCGAAGGAAGCAATTAAAGTTCTTCGACTGAACGCTACGGCCTACCCGTCCTCGATCCATGCGCGCCGACAACTGGTGGAAGCATATGGCGGCGACCGGGATAGCTCGGCGACTACTACGAAAAAGCCTTGAATCTCGACCCGGCGTGATCGTTGAGCCACAGGCCGAAAGTTATTGCGCGAGGCGCGCCTCGGCGGCCACAACCAAGGCCTTGAATCGGGGATCCCCGCGGAGGGGATCGAGGTCGGGGTCGGCCTTTGCGTGATTCAGCAGGCCGATAGCCATCTCTTCGAATACCGGTCCGAGCATCTCGAGTGCAGCGTCAGTCTCCTTCAACTGTAGCGTCAGCGTGCAAGCGAAGTTGTAGCGCGACTTTATGTTGTCGGGATCAATTAGCAGTGCGCGTTTCATCCATTCTTTGAACCGTTTGAACTCTCCCTGCGCTGCTAGTGCATTAGCGCCGTAGCCAACCGCCGCAGCATTGTTCGGATCCTGCATCAAGGTCCTTTCGGCCCGGGAGAGCGCAATTTTGGCGACGCGCGCGACGGCGTGTGAATCGCCTACGGCCGCGTAGCAAGAAATCAACATCGAAGCCGAGTTAACGTCCGTCTCCATCAGGGTCAGCGCCTTTTCGAAATAGCGAACTGCATCACCCGGCCGGTGCTGTCTATATCGCAAATACGCAGCGGATCGATTGACCTCGTAAGACTCTGGGTCCAGCCGCAAGGCGGCATCGATTTCGGCGGACGCCGCATCAAATCGCCCGTCTTCGGAGTAGATTCTGGCTTTGACGGCGTGGGCCTCGGCCAGCGTGGCGTCCAGCGCGAGTGCCCGTTCCGCAGCCGCCAATCCATCGTCGAATCTTCGACCGTAGAGAAAGCGCAGGATATTCTGCCCGAGGGCTAAGAGTGTCCATGCGCGTGCATAGCCGGAATCGATTTCGGTAGCACGACCGCACAGCCGGACGATCCCCTCGGCCCTCCGCGCATCGCCTTCATGGCCCGTGACATAGAGTTGCCGCGCCATCAGGTAGAGATTGTAAGCCTCGATATTCTCGGTACCGCGCTGCTGTATGGCCCTCCTCTCGCCGGGAAGGAGCGTGAGCTTCAGGGCCATCACAATCGATTCGGAAATCTCATCCTGGACGGCGAAGATATCGTTCAGGTCGCGGTCGTACCGCTCGGCCCAGACGTGGCCGTTGCTCGAACCGTCGACCAACTGGGCCGTGATGCGCACCCGGCCTCCGGCCTTTCGCACGCTCCCTTCCAGGATGTGAGTGACCTGGAGGTCGCGTGCGACCGTCCGGATGTCGAGGGCTCTGCCCTTGTACGAAAAGGAACTGTTGCGCGATATCACCGCAAGCGCTGAGACTTTGCTAAGGTCCGTGATGATGTCTTCGGTGATGCCGTCGGCGAAGTACTCCTGATCCTTCTTCTCGCTCATGTCAAGAAAAGGTAGGACAGCCACCGACTTCGCCGAATTTATCGCAGGTGAGGTTGCGGCTGGGTCATCGCCAATTTCCTTGACCGCGGCAACGATCTGGTATCCCCGACCGCGCAGAGCCCCAATATAACGAGGCACACGCGGATCATCGTCCAGCGCGTCGCGCAGCAATTTGACGCGCTGAATGACCGTCTCGGGACTCACAATGATTCCCGGCCACACCAGCCGCATCAATTCATCCAGAGAAACCAAATTGGGCGCGGCTCGCACCAAAATCAGCAAAAGATCGTACGATAATTTGGGAAGCGCGATCGATTCGGTGGCGCGAATAACGAGCTGGCGCCCAGTTTCTATCGTCAAATCGCCAACGCTGTATTTCATCGGATCAGCCTGGGCCGCAACACCACAAGCTCAAGCTTACACTGTCCTATGTCAGTGAGTGGTCGAACCATTCATCCACGGCTCACACGCGGACCCGGGTGAATAGCCACCAAAAAACATGCTGCCGGCAGGATGGCCGGCGGCGGCGTGGTAACCCGTTAGCTCTTGGCGCCGTGACGAGCGCTCTCGTTGCGCAGTGTAGTGACAGCCGGCTTATTGATGTCACTCACGGCTGCTGCGATCGCGTGCACGTAGCAATGACGGCGGCGGCAATGACGTAAGCAATTGATTTGGAGTGTGTTTCATTCACGGTCTTTATGGGGGTCTCCTTAATATTGAGAGGTGAATCGAACTTGGTGGACACGATTCACAAGGTAGTGAAACGGCCCCGTGGCCGCATGAAGGTTGACCCGAGTGTCAATGAAGCTTTGCCAAAGCGTTGGTGAAAGGAGCGTCTGGCACCTCGACATCTGGCTTCGTCTTCGTCCCCCAGTATTCCGCTGGCAACCTACGCGCCCGCAATCGGGGTTAGGGTTCCGAAATCTCAAAAACCATGGCGCGCCAGGGCGCTACTAACTCGGGCCCTAATTGCCTCCGACTGCATGGGAAACGCGCGGAAGAAGTCGGCCCGCGTGAGCGCGGGGTTGCGCGAACGTACATTAGCCGCCCACGACCCTGCACGGATCTCGTCGCGGGCCAGAGCGTGAGCGGCGACTGCGATCAGCGCGATTAGTACATGGGCACCCGGTGAGCGCGCAGCTCGCTCGGCCCAGTCCGCCGCCTCAGCGTCCTCTCCCATGACCATGTGGGTGAAGGCCCGGGTTGCTAGCATCGCGTAATACAGCGGATCGAGAGGGCTAAGGCGCATTGCTATATCGACATGCCTGCGGCCCTCAAGGCCCCGTCCGGCTAAGGATTCGGTCCAGGCGCGAGCGTAGATTCCTTGCGCATAGTTCGGGCTGATCGAGGTTGCGCGTTCGAGCCACGCTTCACTGCTTTCCAGGTCACCCTTGAGCCAAAAGGATCGACCCATCGTGAAATTCACGAAGGGATCAATAGGGTCGAGTTCGAGTCCGCGCTCCGCGAATCGCCGCGCCAGGGCGATCTCAGCGGCGAGATCGTCGGAGTAGTGCATGAAAGCCGTTTGGAAGTGGACGAAGGAGAGACCGGCATGGGCACGCGCGAAGCCAGGGTCCCTGGTAACCGCTTGATGAAACAGAGCGGTAGCTACAGCATTGTCGTGGCGGTTGAAGCGGTACATGTGCTGGAGGCCGAGGTGATAGGATGACCAGGCATCGAGATTTTCGGTCACCGTGAGGCGTGCCAGTGCAGCTTCGTGGAGCGGAATCTGAATCTCCAGGGCCGCGAGGATCCTTAAGCGGATGTCCTCGCGAATCCGATGCACATCGTCGATCAAGCCCGCGAAGTGTTCCGCCCAGACTACACCGCCGTCCCGCGTATCGACTAGATCGACCGTCACAGCAAGGCTACCGCCCGCAATCTCCACCGTGCCAGACAGGCAATAGGTTACGTTCAGAAGGCGCCCGATCTCGCCTATGTCGGCGTCCGATCCGCGCAGGCGGAACGAGGACCCGCGTGCGGTGACGAACAGCCATCGCAGGCGGGACAGCTCGGTGATCAGTTCGTGAGGCAGGGCGTCTGCGATAGCCGCATATAATCCCGCGGCTCCGATGGGGCGGAAAGGCAGCACCGCGATGGACGGCCGGGAAGTATGCTCGGCCGACTTAACGGCCGGCTTCCCACCTCCTTGGTCTGCGACTCCAGCCCGCGCGACCTTCGCGTCCGCTACGAAGCGGAAGCCCTGACGATGGATCGTCTTGATGAATTGCTGGGTCTTGCCATCATCGCCGAGAACCTTGCGCGCCGACTTGATCCGGCTGGCCACCGCCGCCTCAGAGACGACGCGCCCATCCCACACCTTCTCGATGATCTCGTCCTTGGATACCAGGCGCTCACGGTTGTCTACCAACAACGCGAGCAATGCGAACACCTGCGGCTCGACAGGGCAGACCTCGCCGCCCGAACGAAGCTCCACTTTGGCCGTATCCAGCTCGAACGGTCCGAATCGATAAATCATGGGAGTCAGGATAGAGCACCGCCGGGCAATCTCCCAGAAATCTCCATGCTTTCTCCATGTAGCCTTCAGGCATGGGCATCGGGGGCGTGCTCTACTTCAATCATCCGGTTCCGGCCACAGTATTCAAGTCTGAAGGAGAAACGACATGCCCCTCGTTACGATCGATGTGATTAAGGACGTTTTCACCCCCAAGCAGAAGCAGGACCTCATCGCAAAGGTTACTGCAGCGATGATCGAGGTCGAAGGCGAGAATATGCGCGGCGTCACCTGGGTTCGCGTCAATGAGTTCGAAAGTGGTGACTGGGCGATCGGCGGCAAGGCACTGAAAACTTCCGATGTCCAGGCACTGGCCGCCGGGAAAGCCGCTTAATCCGGCGACGCGTCTGAGCAGGACAAAGCGAGGGGCGGCGCTCGCATGAGGCCGCCCCGCGTTCGGTCGTCCATCGGATACGCGTCGGGCAGCGCTGACTCAGGCGGCGTGCGCCCGGTCATCAGCGTTGTGCAATTTCTCTAGTCTTCCATGCAGGTATTCCGTGAAGAATCCGTGCATCAAGAATCTCTGGGAGAGATTCCAGGGACCAACCAGGTAAAGAGGATGCTTGTTGTAAGCGAACTCCACAACGCTCGAATCGCCGATCATCTTCCCGATCCGAATCGCGATTGACTGATCGAGATTGAAGCCATTGATAGAGTCCCGGTATTCTTCGGCCGTCAGCAGCAGGCAAAACAGGCACATGAATAACGAGTGAGAAGTCTCGAAATCCAGTAGCTGCGTGGCTCGTCGCGGCACGGACTTAAGACTCACTGTCAGCGGCCGCCAGTTCGCCCACTTGAACTCGCGGGCGGGCTTTGGCCACTGCGTTTCATCCCATCGACCGATATCGCGCAACACCCGGAATAGCTCTTGATCGTGCCGCACAAAAGTATGTTCGAGCATGTCGTCGATCTTCTGCGGGTACAGATGCAAGGCGGGCACGGTGTCGGCGCCGGAATTGTCGCGCAGAAAATTCAGTATGTTGGATTCCGTTGCGAAGTGTCTAAGAATGAGCAGATTCGCCTCGGGACTCACCGCGTTCCGGCAAAACCAGCAAATCATGCGCTGTAGCAGTCCAGGAGCTCGAAACTGCGGTAGCGGCAGGCGTTTCAGCGCCCAGGTGATATGCAGAAGAATTGCAAAGAAGAATTGTAGGAGTGGCCGCATGAACCAGCGGAGTGGATTGTCGACATCTCGCAGCCATAGATCGACCGCTACGGGGTCGATCGGGATCGAGTTGTCGATTGCGACTGCCTGCAAATAGGGGCTGCGGCTACGGTAAAATTCAAGGCTCAACGTCAATCTCCTCGAGCTGCATGGCATACAAGCGTCCGACTATGCGCGCCGTAAGCACCACGTCGTCCGCGGCGCCCTGGTGGGTGCAGACCCTGTCGATCAATCCGTACAGCTTATCCATATGCGAATCATCGTTGTCGGCATGATAACGAAGAAATCGCGTGCAGCTCCCATCGACGCCGGTTAACTCCTCGACGCGATCCGCCCAATTCCCAGCCATCTTTTCACCCAATCCCTCGATGATCCACATGGCGCCCAAAAGTCCCACGGGATTCGCCTCTCCAGCCCGGTACATTAGGAACGCGTTGAGCGCTTCAGAGCCGATGTTTCTGGGTTGTTCCCGGATCGTCTTGAGGTTGCCGCCGGTTGCCACGTAGTCGGTTTCCAGAATCTCATAGTCGCGGTGCTCGTCATGGGCGTGACGAAGGACTACTGAACGAATGTCTGTGTGCTCGCGATCAAAACTTGAAGCGCAGCGGCTGATCCATCGCGACCCCTCAACCACCTGCGGGCGGAGATTGAGCAGCAGGCGTTGATAGTCCTCGCGGGTAAAAGTGCCGAGGTCGAGCCGACGGACAATGGGCACGATGGCAAGACGACGCTCGAATTCGAACCACGCGCGCACCAGACGCCGCAGCGTGGCTTGGCCCAATTCCGATAGCGCAGCCGGCCGTTTCATTTCGCTTGTCTGCACCTCAATCTCCCACGACAGTGAAGTGCATATATGCCGTATTGAACCGCCCGCTCTCCGGAACCATGCACAGGATCTTGTCACCCGCGGCCGCGCGGTCGTCGCGCAGAAATTCATCGAGCATGATGAGTATCGACGCCGCGCCGGTATTGCCTCGGGTGTAGAGGTTGGTAAACCATCGATCTTCGGGAATGCTCGCGCCACTCATGACCAATAGATCGGCGATTTTGCCGCGAAAATGATGCGACGAATAGTGACAAAGAAAGTGATCGATATTCTGATTAACCAGTACTCCCTCCTGGATTAGACGCAGCGCCCCGTCGACCCCCAGCTTGACCATCTGTTCGAGCAGCCTCACGTCCTGCCTGATGAGTAGCGCCCCGGCCGCCTCCGCCTGCGCATAGGTTGGGAAGTCCTGCCAGGTGCGGACGTCTTGGGCATCCGTCGGGGTTCCGATCCCCATGCAAACTGGAAACGCATCAGCATGGGAGAAGGAGCGAATCCAGTCGATTCGCAGGCATCGCCCACGCGGCGCACCTTCCAGCAGACACGCGCCCGCGCCGTCGGACAACATCCATCGCAGGAATTCGGAGTTGAAGTCCATTGCCGCCAGGCCACCGGCCGCTTCGTAGCGCGTACTCTTCAAAAGCCGAGAAGCCAATTCGCTCGCGACGACCAGGGCGCTGCGATGTTCGCCGAGCCGCAACGCGTTCACCGCCGCCTTTATTGCCATGACGGTGCTGGAACAGATCCCATGGGTGGTCAGTAGTTCGACCGCCGGTACGCCGAGTCCGGCCTGCACCATAGAGCCGAAGCCCGGGACCACCATGTCCCCCTGCGTGGTCGCGCAGCTCAGCATTCCGACAGATTTCGCCGGGACCGGCGAATCATCCATACACTGCTTCGCGGCGCTGACCGCCATCTCCACATTAGAGTGCGTAGTTCGCTGCGCTCTGTCGATTGCATAATGGCGTGTCCGAATGCCATTGGCTTTCAGTATGCGCGCCTTTAGGCGGCTGGGCCTGCCTTCGACGAGGCCCAGATAGTTCTCAATCTCGGTGTTATCGATCGGCGGCCCCGGAAGGAACGCCCCGGTGCTTGTCAAATAAGCGTTCACGGATGCCCAGCTCGCACCGGATTCACGATCCTGGCTGACCTGGCATAGCGCAGGCAGCGAATGTTCTCTTCCAGATATGGGAAGACGCACAGCACTGTCATGAATACCATGTATTCCGGGAGATACGCGGCGCTGCCGGGGGGTGATATGAGTCGATTCAGCGTGAATTGCCCGCTCCACTGGAAGGTGACAGCTTTCACGGCGACATCCCAATTGATGACCACGATGAGCATGAATAGGTACAGAGGAACCGTGGCCATGTAGTTGTGGACGTGCACCTCCCAGATCGAGATTCTGCGTAGAGGCGAGGCATAGTGCACATCCCAATGCGCTACGATTTCGTGCAGCACCCACATCAGCGCGCAAATGAAGAAGATCAATACGTTGACCTCGAATATGAGGCACAACAGAATCGGGATACCGAGTTGCAATCCCATGAGAGAGTGAATGAGCGACTCTTTGAGCCCGGACGTACGCTCGACGTGCGTCGCGCGGTGGCATGCCCAATCGATGAAGCCTGCGATGCCCCACAGCGGCAGCAAACCGTACAGAATCACGTTGATCAGCAGATGCTTGGTATCAGCCATGGGGGTTAGCGTGCGCGGAGGATTCTAGAGTGCAGGGATGCAGCACGGAAATCGGAGTCATTGGGCGCCACCCGATTGGCCAATGTCCAGGTTATGTTAATCCGATGTCAGTCTTGCCGGCCGTTAAGAGCGTCACAGTAACGCACGTCCGCGATCGGTGTTCGAATCCGGGTAGCGCACGATGGGTCCGCTGCAGATGTTTCAGCTGTAACGCCCGCATTTCGCCCTGACATAACCGCGCCAGGCGGTGGGTGCAACATGGCGTTGCACAGCGGGGAGCGCCCTTTGCAATCCGTCAGGCCGAGCAGCTGCAGGATCAGAACAGATTGAACATCGTGGTATACGAGGAAGACTACCTCACACGCGCTTTGTTGCAGGAGTGGCTGGGCGAGGCGGGTTATCGCGTCCGCATTGGCAACGCGCGCGATCCGAATCTGGATCTCCCCACGGATCTCCTGATCGTCAACGTCTACATGCCCAAACACGCGGGCGCCCGGTGGGTGAGAGATATTCAAGCAGCTCATCCGAATACACCGATCATCGCGATCTCCGGCCAGTTTCGTTCCGGTCTGTGCGCTGCCGGCACAACAGCGCAGACCCTCGGCGTGCAACAGGTCATCGCGAAACCACTCATCCGCGCCGATCTGCTGAATGCCATACGCGGTATGATAGGCGCCCCGGTCTAGTGCATGCGGCGTAGCTCAATGTCCTCGGTAACCGGCTTGGTCTCAGGCGATACCGGATCGATCCGATTCAAGCGCTTGCGATTCGGCGTGATGGTGCTCGGCGTTCTCGTCATTCTGGCATTCGTCGGCTCGTCCGCGTATGACGCATGGCGCTCGCATCGTCATTCTCTCACGGCGACCAATCGCGAAATCACCAACATCGCGAACGCACTTGCGGAGCAAACCGCATGGGCATTGCAAGCCGTCGATCTTCTGCTGCTCGATACCGCGCAATGGTATCGGATCGATAGCCGCCAGATTCCGCCGGAGCGACTCAGCGCCGTCCTTGCGAATCGCACGGCCGGTGTGCACCAGGTGCGTCAAGTCATGATCGTCGATGCCCAGGGCAACCAGCGCTATGGCTCGCTTGGAACTACTCCGCCGGGCCACAATGTTTCCGACCGCTCTTATTTCATCTCTCAGCGGGACGGTACCGCCAAGGGACTCTTCATGAGCGAGCCCCTCGTAAGCCGTTCCGAGGGACTTGCCGCCGTCGTGTTGTCGCGGCGTCTCGACGACGAAAGCGGGAAATTCGCGGGCGTTGTCACTGCGGTCGTCAATCTCGACGATCTCAAGGAGTACTATCGTGCGGTCAACCTCGGTGCGGGCAGTGCGATTCAGCTGGTGCGCGTCGATGGGACGCTGCTCGCGCGCAATCCCTCCAGTCCGGAATCAGTCGGACAGAAGTTTCCTATATTTGTCACCACACCGATGATACCCGCAGCCCGGCTCGTGAATCCGATCGACGGCAAGTCGGACTTCATCGCGGTTGCCGCCGTTAGGAATGCTCCGCTGAAGATCGCGGTGACGCGCGAGGAAGCCGTGGCGCTGCGGCCGTGGCGCGACGAGACGATCCGGGTAGGCGTCCGCACGCTGATCCTGACGTTGCTCGGAGTGTTCATCATGATAGCTCTGCTGCGACAGATACGGCGAGTCGCAGTCGGCGAGCGAGCGCTGCGTGAGAGCGAGGAGCGATACGCTCTCGCCATGGAAGGAGCGAACGAGGGACACTGGGACTGGGACGTCCCGACCGATCGGCTATTCCTGTCGTCCAAGATGAGAGCGCTATACGGTCAGAGCGACGATACGGCGATCAAGACGCGCGGCGACTGGCTGGCGCAGATCATCATTCATCCCGACGACACGCTGCGCTTCGAGGCGGCGCTCAAGGACCACTTCGAGGGGCGCACCGCACGCTATGAGTGCGAATATCGCGTGCGCCAGACCGACCGGGGGTGGCGTTGGGTGCAAGCTCGCGGCCGCTGTTTGCGCGACTCGGCAGGCAAGCCGGTCAGGTTCGTGGGTTCGTCCAGCGATGTGACCGCGCAGAGACAGGCACAGATCGAGAAGGAGCAGCTGGAAGCGCAGCTGAGACAGTCCCAGAAGTTGGAAGCCATCGGCACGCTGGCGGGCGGTATAGCCCATGATTTCAACAACATACTCGGGGCGATCCTGGGGTACGGCGAGATGGCGCAGCAGAATTCCGAAGAAGGCAGCCCATTGCGCCGCTATCTCGACAACGTCATGCACGCGGCCGAGCGGGCGCAGATGCTGGTCGAACGCATTCTCGGATTCAGTCGAAGTGGGCTTGGCGACCGCGCGCCCGTGAATGTTCAATTCGTCGTTGAAGAGACGCTGGAACTGCTCGCGGCATCGCTCCCTCCGGGAATACGCCTGGAGAGCAGGATCGAGGCAGGCGATTCGGCGGTGATCGGAGACGCAACGTATCTGCACCAGGTCGCGATGAATCTGTGCACCAACGCCATTCAGGCCATGGAGCGCGGCGGCGTGCTCCGCGTGATCCTGGAACGCGTTGAGGTGAGCGAGCACCGGTCGCTGTCGCGCGGTTCTCTCGCCCCGGGACGCTATGTACGGCTCACCGTCAGCGACACCGGCGTCGGCATTCCGCCTGCGGTTCTCGAGCGGATCTTCGATCCCTTTTTTACCACGAAGGGTGTCGGGCGGGGCACCGGCCTTGGACTATCGCTGGTTGACGGCATCGTCAGCGACCTTGGCGGCGCAATCGACATCGTCAGCCGAACGGGCGAAGGCACGAGGTTCGAGATCTGGTTACCGGTTACGGGTGAAACCGCGGTGCCGGCCGCCGAGGCCGCCGGAGTGCTCCCTCATGGAAACGGAGAGACTGTGATGATTGTCGATGACGAGCGCCCGTTGGTCGCCCTCGCAGAGGAAATAACCGCCCAGCTCGGCTATGAGCCGGTAGGCTTCGACTCGAGCGGCGCGGCGCTGGAGGCCTTTCGGGCCACGCCCCACCGGTTCGACGCCGTGATCACTGACGAAGCGATGCCGGATCTCGCCGGCACCGAGCTTGCGCACGAGATTCGGCGCCTGCGGCCCGGAATTCCGATCATCCTGATGAGCGGCTACGGCGGTACCCAGCTCACGAACCGCGCCGCTGACATCGGCATAAATGAGGTGCTGCGCAAGCCGCTGCATCGCCGCGATCTTGCCGAATCGCTTGCGCGAGCACTTGGAACGGCTCGCTGAACTTGGAGGTTGCCATCATGCCGGAGACCATGCAGCCGCACATACTGGTCATAGACGACGACCCGCAGATCCGTGCCTTATTGCAGGAGTATCTCGCCGAGAACGGACTGCGCGTGAGCGTCGCCTCCACCGGCGAGGAGATGGCGCGGATTCTGAGCGACGAGGCGGTCGATCTCGTCATTCTTGATTTGCGCCTCGCAGGCGAAGATGGGATGGCGATCGCCCGCTCGCTGCGTGATCAATCCGCCATCCCGATCGTCATGCTCACAGGGGTACGGGACGAAGCGGACCGAGTCATGGGTCTGGAACTCGGCGCCGATGACTATTTGACCAAACCCTTCAGTCCCCGGGAACTCTTGGCGCGCATAAGAACCGTGCTCCGGCGGACGAAGAGCGCATCGCCGGTACCGGCGCGAAAGCGGGAGATTCGCGCGTACCGGTTCGGCGAGTTCGAGCTCAACCTACGCACGCGACGCCTCAAACGAAGCAACGGCAACAACATTGCGTTGACGAATGGCGAATTCAATCTGCTCGCGGCATTGCTCGCCGCTCCGGCGCGTATCCTCACGCGCGATCAGCTTCTGGAAGCGAGCCGCGTGTACGACAACGAAGTTTACGATCGTGCGATCGACATCCAGGTGCTGCGGTTGCGACGTAAAATAGAACAAGATCCCTCGCAGCCCGAGTTCATCGTCACGGAGCGCGGTGCGGGCTACATGTTCAGCTCTCCCGTCGAGGTGGTTTACTGAACGCACGGCGTCGACGTGCGACCTCGGTTCGACTGTTCGTTACGATTGAAATCCAGACAATCGTCCCTCCTTCCAGCGAAATACCGCCGTTCCAGCGAAATCGAATTGCATGGCGGGCTGTTTCACCCGTAACCGATGCGGTGATTTCTGCAATACGCAAGACATCCGTCGCGCCCAGCCTGTATCCGGAGATCCGACAACCAGTAGTTATTCGCCCGACCAGGAGAGCTTTCATGTCGCCGTCAACGCAGCCCCGCATGCCGATCGTCGAAACTGAATTCGTGGAGATTCCCAACACCCGGCTCAAAGTCTCCCGCGTGGCGCTTGGGACGTGGGCCATGGGCGGCTGGATGTGGGGAGGAACCGACCAACGGGAATCGGTTGCCACCATTCACGCCGCTCTGAATCAGGGCATCAACCTCATCGATACCGCACCGGTGTACGGCTTCGGAGTGTCCGAGGAAATCGTCGGCTGCGCGCTCGAGGGTGTGCGCACTCAGACCGTCATTGCCACCAAGGTGGGGCTTGAATGGCACGACGGCAAGGTCTATCGGAACGCGACGCGTGCTCGAATCATGCAGGAAATCGAGGAATCCCTGCGACGCCTGCGCACCGATTACATCGATATCTATCAGGTTCATTGGCCCGACCCCCTGGTGCCGGTGGAGGAAACCGCTGAGGCCATGCGACGGCTCTATGAGCAAGGGAAGATCCGTGCCATCGGCGTGAGTAACTTTTCCGTAGCCGAGATGCAGCGCTTCCGCCAAGTGGCGCCGCTGCACGTGCTACAGAGTCCCTACAATCTCTTCGAGCGCGCCATCGAGGCGGAAATACTGCCCTACTGCAGGGCCAACGATATCGTGACGCTCGGCTACGGCGCGCTCTGCCGCGGGTTGTTGAGCGGGCGTATGCGGCCAGACTCGAAGTTCGAGGGCGACGATTTACGGCGCATCGACCCAAAGTTCCAGCCGCCACGTTTTGCCCAGTACCTCGACGCCGTGCGGCGGCTCGATGAGCTCGCCCAGCGGCGCTTCAACCGGCGCGTGATCCACCTCGCGGTGCGCTGGATGCTCGACCAGGACATCAGCGTCGCACTCTGGGGCGCCCGCCACCCGAATCAGGTGGAAGCAGCGCTCGACGTTGCAGGCTGGTCGCTCAATGCGGAGAACCGCAAGCTCATCGAGGGCATCGTGAACGCGGCGATCACCGACCCTGTCGGCCCCGAATTCATGGCTCCACTGCAGCGCGTCGAATGACTGCAAAGTCACCTCAAACCCACGGAGATGACCTCATGAAACTCGGATTCATCGGACTCGGCCACATGGGCGCCAACATGGCGGTCAACCTCGTGAAGGCCGGACACAATGTCAGCGTATTCAACCGCAGCCCCGGAAGAGCCGGCTCGCTCGTGGCGCTCGGTGCGCACGAGGCCGCCAATCTTTCCGAAGCGTGCCAAGCCGAGGTAGTGATCACGATGCTTGCCGATGATGACGCGGCATCCGACATGGTCTTGGGTCCCGTCGGTCTCATCGCGCATCTTCCCAAAAACGCCATCCACCTCTCGATGAGCACAATCAGCGTGACGCTCTCGAAGCGCTTGGAACAGTCTCACGCGCTAGCGGGACAACGCTATGTCGCCGCGCCGGTGTTCGGGCGGCCGGATATGGCCGCGGCTGGCAAGCTCTTCATCGTCGTCGCCGGCGATCCGGCGACGGTTGGCACATGCCAGCCGCTGTTCCATGCGATGGGGCAGAAAACAGTTGCGATAGGGACCGAGCCCTGGGCTGCGAATCTTGTCAAGCTCAGCGGCAATTTCCTGATGGCCTCCGCCATCGAGGCTCTCGGCGAGGCCGTCGCGCTCATAGGCAAGGCCGGCATCGACCGCCGCGCGTACATCGAGCTTCTCACCTCTACGGTGTTCGACGCACCGGCGTACAAGACCTACGGTGCCCTCATCGCCCAGGGCAAGTTTGAGCCGGCAGCGTTCGCCGCGCCGCTCGGGTACAAGGACATCCGTCTCGCGCTGGCCGCGGCCGAAAACCTGGGCGTGCCGATGCCGCTGGGGAGCTTGCTCCATGACCGCTTCATGCGCCTGCTTGCCCAGGGCGGGGAGCACCTCGATTGGTCTGCCATCGGCGGGCTGGCCGCTCAAGACGCAGGCGTCGGTTCCAGCAGCGTCCGGCCGACGTTGACCTCGTCAGCCCGATAGTTTCCTCAGTCAAGAATCGTCATGCTCGCAATCGTCCGTATCGCCTTAAGCCGCCCCTACACGTTCATCGTCGCGGCCCTGCTCATTCTTCTCATGGGCACGCTTGCTGCGCTGCGCATGCCGGTCGACATCTTTCCGAGCATCAATATCCCGATCATCGGCGTGGCCTTTCAATACCAAGGCCTGCCGCCCGACCAGATGGCAGGGCGAATCATCACCCCGTTTGAGCGCGCACTGACCACGACGGTCAACGACATCGAGCACTTCGAGGCGAATTCCTATAACACCTTCGGCATCGTGAAGATCTTTTTTCATCCGACGGTCAATATCGCCACCGCAAACGCCCAGGTCACTGCGATTTCGCAGAGCCTGCTCAAGCAGATGCCCGTAGGTACGACTCCGCCGCTCATCATCAACTACAGTGCCTCGACGGTGCCCATCATCCAGCTCGCTCTGTCGGGCAAGGGATTGACCGAGCAAAACCTCGCCGACCTCGGACTGAACTTCGTGCGGCCGCGGCTGGTCACGGTGCAGGGCGCGGGCATTCCCTATCCGTTCGGCGGCAAGACGCCGCAGGTGATGTTCGACCTCGACACCGCAGCGCTCGAGTCGCGCGGTTTGACCGGCCTCGACGTCGCCAACGCGCTCGCCGCACAGAACCTCATCACCCCCGTTGGCTCGGAAAAGATCGGCGACTACGAATACACGGTGAACCTCAACAGCGCGCCGTCGAAAATCCCTGAGCTCGGCGACCTGCCCATCAAGAGTGTGGGCGGCGCAATGGTGTACATGCACGACGTCGCACAGGTGCACAACGGCAGTGCGGTGCAGACCAATATCGTGCACGTCGACGGCAACCGCTCGGTGCTCTTGAGCGTGTTCAAGAACGGCGCGACCTCGACGCTCGATATCGTCAGCGGCATCAAGAAGATGCTTCAAGTCATCAAACCCTCGCTACCCGATGCGCTCGACATCAAACCGATCGGCGATCAGTCGATCTTCGTGCGTGCTTCGATCCAGGGGGTCATCCGCGAGGGGGTGATTGCGGCGGCGCTGACGAGCCTGATGATCCTGCTGTTCCTCGGCAGCGCGCGCTCGACCTTGATCGTGACCACCTCGATACCACTGTCGATCCTGGGCGCCATCGGCACGCTTTGGGCGTTCGGCGAGACGCTTAACATCATGACGTTGGGGGGGCTCGCGCTCGCCGTCGGGATACTCGTCGACGAGGCGACGGTGACGATCGAGAGCATCAACTATCATCTCGAACAGGGTAAGGAGGTGGAGGCGGCGATCATCGCCGGTGCCTCGCAGATCGTCGTTCCGGCTTTTGTATCATTGCTCTGCATCTGCATCGTGTTCATTCCGATGTTCTTCCTGAGCGGCGTGGCACGCTTCTTGTTCGTGCCGATGGCGGAGAGCGTGATGTTTGCCATGGTCTTCTCGTTCCTGCTGTCGCGAACCCTGGTGCCGACGCTGGCCAAATATCTGCTTCACATGCACGTCGCGGCCGTTGATGGGCACGATAACGTCATCGAGCCGGCGCCGTCGAAGAATCCGCTGGTGCGCTTACAGCGTGCCTTCGAGGGTTATTTTGCGCGGCTGCGCGCCGCGTATCGTGGCCTCTTGGCGCTTGCCATCGAGCATCGCAGGCTATTCATCGGGGCTTTTCTCGGCTTCATTGGCGTCTCGTTCCTGCTGGTTCCATTTCTCGGCCGCAATTTCTTTCCACAGGTTGACGGCGGTCAGATGCTGCTGCACGTGCGGGCGCCGGTCGGCATGCGTATCGAGGAAACCGCCGCGCGCTTTGCCGATGTGGAGAAGGCGATCCGCGAGGTGATCCCGCCGACCGAGGTGGTGGCGGTCGTCGACAACATCGGCACCTATCTTTCGTCGATCAATACGATCTACAACAATACCGGAACGATCGGTGAGTCGGATGGGGACATTCAGATCTCGCTCAAGCAGGGGCACGCACCGACCGCAGATTACGTCAATCGCCTGCGCACTGAGCTGCCGCGCCGCTTCCCGGGTATGACCTTCTCCTTTCTGCCAGCCGATATCGTCAGCCAAATCCTCAATTTCGGCGCGCCCGCACCGGTCGATCTTCAAGTTCGCGGCAACGATCTGAGTGCGGATTTCGACTACGCCAACAAGCTCCTGGCGCAAATCCGTCATGTCCCCGGAGTAGCAGATGCGCGCATCCATCAATCGGCCGCGCTCCCGACGATCGAGGTCAATATGGACCGCACGCGGGCCAGATACGCCGGCGTGACCGCGGCCGATGTGACCGACAGCCTGGTCGTCAACCTCGCGAGCTCGAGCCAGGTGGCGCCCACCTACTGGCTCAACGAGAAGAACGGCGTCACCTATCCGATTGCGCTGCAGACGCCGCAATACCAAATTGACACGCTCCCGGCTCTCCGGAATGTGCCGATCAACGCAAGCGGCGCGCCCACCACGGTGCTCGGCGGCATCGCCGACATTCGCCGTACCCACAGCGACGCCGTCGTCTCGCAGTACGACATCTCCCCGATGGTGGATATCTATGCGACAACCCAAGGGCGCGATCTCGGCGCGGTCTCGAGTGACATCGAGAAAATCATGGCGAGGAACGACAAGCACAAGCCAAAGGGCTCGATCGTCGCCCTGGTAGGTCAGACGGCGACCATGAACAGTGCCTACTCGGGCTTGCTGTTCGGCCTCCTGGGCGCGATCGTACTCATTTATTTCCTGATCGTGATCAACTTCCAGTCCTGGAGCGACCCCTTCGTCATCATCACCGCGCTCCCGGCGGCACTCGCCGGCATCGTCTGGATGCTGTTTGCGACGCACACGACGCTTTCGGTGCCAGCGCTCACGGGCGCGATCATGTGCATGGGTGTCGCGACCGCCAACAGCGTGCTGGTGATCAGTTTCGCACGCGAGAAGCTCAAGGAGATCGGTGATGCGACGCAAGCCGCGCTGGAAGCCGGTTTCGTGCGCCTGCGGCCGGTGATGATGACGGCGCTCGCGATGGTAATCGGCATGCTGCCGATGGCGCTCGGCCTCGGCGAGGGCGGCGAGCAGAATGCGCCGCTCGGTCGCGCGGTGATCGGAGGCCTCGCCTTCGCTACCATCTCGACACTGTTCTTCGTCCCCGTGATGTTCAGCATCATTCACCGCCACCGCGGCCCCAAGTCGGCACCGCAAGCCCATCGAAGAGAAGCCAATGCCACAGCCTGATCGCAAACCCGACCTCCCAGGTCAGCACCGCTTGCGCCGTATCGGCGGCGCATTCGTGCTCCTCGCCATCGCCGTAGTTGCCTACGGCTTGGGCTCGCGCACGGCGCAAGACTCGCGCCTGCACGATTTGACCGAGGCGCAAGCCGTGCCGGTCGTGGCGATCGTCACGCCGACCAGCGTGGACAATCACGCGGGCCTCGACCTGCCGGGACGCCTGGAGGCCTACATCCGCGCGCCTATCTACGCGCGCGTTCCCGGGTACCTCAAGAGCTGGAATCATGATATCGGCAGCAAGGTGAAGGCCGGCGAGGTGCTCGCCGAGATCGATACGCCCGATCTCGACCAGCAGTTGATGCAGGCGCGCGCGGACCTCAGCGTCGCTCAGGCGAATGCCAAGCTCGCCCAGATCGGCGCACAGCGCTGGCAGTCGCTCGCCGGCACCGACGCCGTCGCCAAGCAAGACGTCGATCAGCGCACGTTCACCTGGAACGCGAGTATCGCGCAGGTCAAGGCAGCACAGGCGAACGTCGACCGACTGGTTGCCGAGGAAGGCTTCAAGCGCCTGATGGCGCCATTCGACGGTATTGTCACCGCGCGCGAAACCGACATCGGTGCGCTCATCAATGTGGGGGCCGCCGGTGGGGCGGAACTCTTCGTGGTTTCCGACACGAGGCAGCTGCGCGTCTATGTCAACGTGCCGCAGAATTACGTGCCCAGCGTGCCGCCGGGTACTCAGGCTACGATCCGCGTGCCCGAACATCCCGACCGAACCTTCAGCGGCGCGGTGGAGGCTTCGGCTCAGGCGGTCAACCCGAGCTCCGGCACGACCTTGATGCAGATCATCGTCGACAATGGCGCCGGAGAGCTGATGCCTGGTGACTACGCCAGCATTCATTTGCAGATTCCCGCCGCTGCCCATGTGCTCAGCGTGCCGTCAAGCGCGGTCATTTTCGATGCCAAGGGGCTTTCCATCGCGACCGTGGACTCGGACAACCGCGTCCTGCTGAAACCCGTGTCGATCGAACGCGATCTGGGTACGATCGTCGAACTCGCCTCGGGCCTCTCGCCGAACGATCGGGTGATCGAAAACCCACCCGACGGAGTCGGTAATGGCGCATTGGTACGCCTCGGCCGATCGGCGCCGGTCGCAGCGGATGGCCAGCCGAAGCATCCAAATGAACGGGGCTAAGGTCGTCCCCTGGTCTGGGACAGCGCTCGCGCTGCTGCTCGGCGCCTGCTCGCTGGCGCCGCCCCTGAAGACCCCAACCATTCCCACGGCGGCTGTCTATAAGGAAATGGGACCCTGGACCCAAGCCCAGCCCGCCGACCGTCTGCCGCGCGACAGCTGGTGGGCGCTTTACGACAGCGGGGAGCTCGATGGACTCGAGAAAAGGCTGATCGCAGGGAACCCGACCCTCGCCGTCTCGTTGGCCAATTACGCGCAGGCCAGGGCGCTCGCTGATCAAGCGCGCGCCGGGCTCTTTCCCACCTTGGGTCTGAGCGCCGGCGTCGGACGCAATCGCGAATCGATCAATGCGCCGCTGAGGGGGCCGACGACGCCGACCTACTACAATGACAACTCGTTCGGCGGCGCCGTCAGCTACGAGCTCGATCTTTGGGGCCAGATTCGCAACGAGGTCGCCGCGGGCGAAGCCAATGCCGCGGCGTCCGCAGCGGATCTTGAGAATGCGCGCCTGTCGCTGATTGCACAGCTAGTCGACGATTACATTCAGCTGCGAAGCCTCGACCGCGACAGCGCGATCCTCGATGAGACGGTGCAAACCTATGCGCGCGCGCTCAGCCTCACCGCGCAGCGCCATGACGCTGGCATCGCACCCGGCCTCGACGTCGCGCAGGCGCAGACTCAGCTCGATGCCGCACGCTCCCAGGCGGCGCAGACTCTCGCTCAGCGAGCGTTGATGGAACACGCCATTGCGGCGCTCCTTGGCGTGTCGGCCTCGACATTCTCGATCAAGTCCGAGATCGTAGCCATCAAGCTTCCGCAGATTCCCACTGGCGTCCCCTCCACCTTGCTCGAACGTCGGCCGGATATTGCGGGCGCACAGCGGCGTATGATTGCGGCGAATGCCAACATCGGGGTCGCACGCGCGGCTTATTTTCCGACGCTGACGCTCGGCGGTCAGGGCGGCTTCGAGAGCAGAGCCCTCTCGAACTGGCTGAGCGCACCGAGTTCGTTCTGGGCGATTGGACCCAACGCCCTGCTCAGCGTCTTCGACGGCGGCTTGCGCCGGGCCCAGGTCGCCCAGGCGCGCGCGGGGTTCGACGCCTCCGCCGCGAATTACCGCAGCACTGTCGTGAGTGCATTTCAACAGGTCGAAGACAGCCTCGCCACGCTCAACCATTACCACGACGCCGCTGTAGAAGAGAAGGCCGCGCTCGACGCCGCCCAGCGTACGCTGGATCTGTCGCTGGCGCTCTACAAGCAAGGTGCGACCGACTATCTCACCGTCGTCACCTCGCAGACAGCCCTCCTGCAGACGCAGCTGCAGGCGCTCAATCTCGATACCCTGCAGTTGCGCGCCAGCGTCGACCTGATCCGGGCGCTCGGGGGCGGTTGGGAGGGTTAACCCACTCGCAGGATTACTGCTTCCGCCAATCCGGGCTACAACCCGGCACTTCGAACGGCATCGGCTACCAATTTCATATAATCGATGTGTTGATCGATCGTCTTGAAGTTCTGGCCCATCGTGGCCACAGAAACGTGAGTCCCTCCGATGTCGCGCCAGCGCGAGGCCGTCTCGACCACAGCCTGGGGGGTTTTCGCCCGAATCATATTGCACTGCAGACCGAAGCCGGTTTCCGTGCGCCCGGCCTCCTTCAAGAATTGCCGCAAGCGCGAGATGAGTTCGAACGCATTTCCGGCCCCGTCCACGAAGATAAAGCCGTCACCGAGCGCCGCGGCCCGGCGGATCGCCACGTCCGCAAACCCTCCGAACCAGATAGGGATCGTGCGCCGCGGCCGCGGGTTCAGCGCCGCCCGGTCGATGCGGTCGAAGGTCCCTTTAAAATCGACCAGTGGTTCCGACCAGAGACGGCGCAATAGGGTGATCTGCTCGCCAACCCGCTTGCCGCGACTATGAAAGTCCTGACCCAGCGCGTCGTACTCGACATAGTTCCAGCCGATTCCGACGCCAAGTCTCAATCGCTCATGCGATAGCAGATCCAGATCAGCTGCTTGCCGGGCAACCAGCACGGTTTGACGCTGGGGCAGAATGAGAATGCCGGGTACGAGCTCGATGCGCTTCGTCATTCCTGCGAGATACGCAAACATGACGAAGGGGTCGTGAAAAGGGTGTTGGTCGGTGTAGGGGCCCGTAAGCTTCGGCTCACGGTCATGGGTTGCACCGAGCACATGGTCGTAGGTGAGAAGATGATCGTAGCCCAGCTCTTCGGCGGCCAGTCCGATTCGGCGCACCGCCTCGGGGTCGCCGTGCAGCTCAGTTTGAGGGTAGATGACGCCGATCTTCATCGTTCGATCCTGATACGACCGCGGCTTTCCCGCGGATTTCAGTCACAGCCTAATCCTGCCGCTTTCTTCCTCTGCCCCTCCACGCCCGAAAGGAGCGGACCGATCTTCTCATCGGCCAGGATAGTGCAGAAATATTCGTTGACCTGCTTGATCTTATCGTCGTGAAATGTAAATACCATGCAGTACTGATTGCAATAGCGCTCGCCGTTCGCGAGCGTGGCGTCGCCCTCGAATTCGACGGCCACCCGATCTCCTTCGCCCGTCACGGACAGGAAGCAAGGCCGCAGGCCGCTCGGGATGACCTCCTTGAACGCGCCGGTGGTGGCGAGGATAAGCTGATAGGACCGGGCGCCGGAAAGCTTACCGAAGCCCTTCGCTATCGTCACCGCGTCCGGAGCCAGGCACGCCTTCGCCCCCTCAACATCGGCCCTGCTGAAGGCTTCGATGAATCTGACGGCAGTTTGCTTGTTCTGCTCGCTCATGTCATTTCTCCTGCTTTCTATGGTCAAACGGGTCCGAATATCGCCCGCCACAGGTGACGCAGCCCGTTGCCGACGGCTCCAAGCACCGAAAGCTGGTCACGCTCGGATGCGTCGAAGCCGTGAGCGGCAGCGGCTTTCTCGATCTCGGCCTTGAGCTGTCCGGCAAAAGACTTCGCCAATTGCGGCAAGAGCGGCTTGCTCATGGCCTCCCACAATGGGGACATCGGCCCGCTTCCTTGAACGCGCAGCTTCAACGTGACTTCGGTCTCACGGTCTGTCTTTCGCAGGGCAACATAGGAGCCGCCACCCACAACGGGATCGCCTTCGAGTTTGTAGGAAAACTTCACCTGCTCCGGCTCATCCCACTGATCCACGTGAACCAGGACGTTGACCGTCCGTACGAGGCCGCCTACGCCGACCTTGAGGGTCCAGCGGGAATCATCGGGGTTTATGACTGTGCAGGCCCGGCACCCGGGCATGAGGCTCGCCCATTTCTGAATGTCGTTGACGTATCTCCAGACGTTTTCAATGGCGGAATTGATCGAGATCGTTTGCTCGGCTTCGATCACGTAAAACTGCCTCAAAGCCCCAATCGCTCGATTTCCCGTTGCAACAAATTGCTCGGATTTCCGGCAGCGTGGAGGCCGGCAAGATGGCCGTGGGTCATGCCGCGCGCATTCGAGATCCCGCTCTGCATGGCTGCGCCGGTTTCCAGACGAGCCACGGAATTACCCGCGACGTAAAGGCCCTCAATTCAGTTCGACAAGATCCGTGCGGAGCTTCCCGGCGTCCGCAAGAAGAGGTGGGTGCGCTCATCCGGAGCGTCGTCCACGGCACCCGTCATCGCGCATCATTAGCACCTTGGTAGTTTCAATGCTGAAAGATATCGCAGGCGGCCGTCGCACGCAAATTGGGGTCCCGGCTCGACCTAAACGGAACGGCGACCTGCTGAAAGAGCCTCAGGGCACGTTCCACCAGTTGCGCCAGATTGATCACGCATGAAGAGCGCGATGAACCTGCTGGATGCAAGCAGATCCTTCCCCGACCGCAGCGGCAACCCGCTTGACGCTACCGTAGCGAACGTCGCCCACGGCAAAAATCCCGGGAACATTGGTCTCAAAGAATTCGGGTTGACGGGCGCCCGCCCACTTGTCAGGCAGTAGATCACGAGCTCCGAGATCGGCCCCTGTGCGCACGAACCCCTTCTCGTTGAGTGCGATGCAACCCCTGAGCCAATTCGTCGAGGGTACCGCGCCGGTCATCAGGAACACGTGCCCAATGGCGTGGGTTTCAGGCTCGAGCTGCGCACTCTTCCACGTGACCCGCGCGAGTTGCTCGTCGCCCTCCAGCGATGTGATCTCCGTGTTCACGTGCAGGGTGATGTTCACTGCTTCTGCGATACGGCGAATGAGGTACTGCGACATGCTATCTGCCAAGCCCTTCGAGCGAACCAGCAGATGCACATGCCGACAACTGCCGGCGAGAAATACCGCGGCTTGACCTGCGGAGTTGCCGCCTCCGACCACGATGACTTCGCGGTCTCCGCAACGCCGCGCTTCGGTCGAAGTCGCTGCATAATAGATCCCCATACCGAGAAATCGCGACTCATTGGGCAGGGCGAGTTGACGGTACTCGGCCCCGGTGGCGACGATTACGGAGTGTGCGGGTACGAGCTCGCCGTGCGCGAGCTCGATGGCGTAGGGACGCCGATCGCATCGTAGCTTGAGCGCGGAGTACGCAGTCCTGATTTCCGCTCCGAATTTTTGCGCTTGGATGAGCGCGCGCGATGCCAATGCAAGCCCCGAAATCCCGGTCGGAAATCCCAGATAGTTTTCGATCTTCGAGCTTGAACCGGCCTGACCGCCGGGCGTACCCGTTTCAAGGACCAGCACGTCGAGCCCCTCGGAGGCGGCGTAGACGGCCGCCGCCAATCCGGCCGGCCCGGCGCCCACCACGATGACGTCCCGAATCCGGTCGTCGTCGATCTGCTGATTCATGCCCAGACAGGCGGCAACTTCCTCGTTACTGGGATTCTTGAGGACGACCGCGCCCCGGCAGAGCACCACGGGTAAGTCTTCCACTTTCACGTGAAAGCGCTCGAGCAATTCGCGGACGGAAGAATCGCTGTCGAGGTCGAGATTGACGTAAGGAAAGGCATTGCGGGTGAGAAACTGCTGCAGCCGCAGGGTGCCCGCGGAGTGCATGGAGCCGAGCAAAACGACGTCCCCACGCTGCGACTCGATGAGAAGAACACGGCGCAAAATGAATGCACGCATGAACAGCTCGCCGAGCTGCGGGTCGGTCTGGATGATGGTGCGCAGTTGAGGCTCATCGATTACCAAGACTTGGCCCGCTTCGCGGACGCGCATACGGACGACACCGCCGATGCCGCGCAACGTGCTCATCTCTCCGCTGAAGCTCCCAGGCACGTGCAGCGCCACATGTACTTCGCCGGCCATCCCGACCTGCATGACTTCTATGCTGCCCGATAGAACCACATACATCGGGCGGCGCTCGCCGGGCTCCGCCAGCACCTGCCCCGCGCGCGTCGTGAGCTTGCTGGCGTGCGACTCGAGCCGGGAAATTTGCGCCGCCGTCAGCTTGGGGAACAGCTGTGCCTGCCGGCCTGCGTAAGGAGATTGCACGGCAGAACCCGGATTGTCTTCGGTGTCCATATTAGATTCCGCTCACGGAACTGACCTGTTGGAGAGAAATGCAAATGCCGCCCCCGAGCAGGCTATTACGCGGCAGCGCCCATCTCGACCAGCTGAATCCTGCGATCGGCGGCCGCCGTTTCAAATTCGGTGTTGATCACGGTCAGCTCCCGTGCATCGCGGGCGGTCACGGCGCTGATCAAACAGGCTCGATCGCGGCCACGTCGCTTGGCTTCGTACAGGGCTTTATCGACCAGGCCAATGGCGCTATCCAATGAAATCTGCGTTTCGGATCCGGCCATTGGAAAGCACGCGTATCCGATGGAAATGGTGCATTGAATGGTCTGCCCTCTCCACAGCACAGGGTCGCGGCGCATGGCGTTCAGAAGCCTTGCGACGGTCTGGTCGGCCTGCTGAGGCGTGATCGGATCGAGAATGGCGAGGAATTCCTCACCACCCCAACGCACCAGCTTATCGCTTTCGCGCAGCGCCGCAGAGAGCCGATGACTGACCGTTGCCAGCACCGCATCTCCCGCCTGGTGTCCCAACGTGTCGTTGATTCGCTTGAAATGATCGAGATCCGCCAGCAGGACGCAACCTCCAACCGGGCGTGCACCTTCGACGCTCAGTACATGTTCATTGAAATAGCGACGATTGCGAAGTCCCGTCAGCGCGTCACGTTCGCTGTTGAAGCGCAGACGATCGTTGGCCTTCCTCACGCGGCTGAATGCCCAAAAGAGCGCGCCGCAAATGCACGTCACGAACAATGCCCCGGCCAGAATGAGTTGCTGCCGCAAATGCTGCGCGTGCATCTCCGCCGCGTTGAGCTCATTGTCGCGCCGCAAGAGTTCGAGCTCGCGCGCCTTGCGTTCGTCCTCGAATCTTGCCGACAGCTCGAGAAAGGCGCGCTGACGGGTGTTCGTCATGGTCTTCTCGCTGACCTCGTCATACCGATGATAGACCTGAATGGCCATCATCAAATACCCGGCGTGCTCGAGGGCATCGGCGTATTCGCGCAGGAGTTCCTGGGCGTCCAGCAGGTTGTTGCCGGCAACGGCTTCGCCTATGGCGCTCTCCGCCAATTTTTCTCCCGGCTTTATATTGCCGAGGCCGATGTAGGCGAGGCCTTCGTTGAATAAGACGATCGTCTCGTCACCACTTTCACGCCGTTTCAAGACGAGCGGTAGCGCCAGTTTGGAGTACTTGAGCGATTCAGCGAAGTCGCGGGTCTTGAGGTACGAATCACCCAGATTGAGGAGCGCATGCGCCAGCCATTTATTGCTTCCCGCGCGCCTGGCGTGCTCGAGCGCAGCGACGCTGGCACGGCGCTCCGCGACCCGATCCCCTCGCTGATCAGCGATGGCAGAGACGCAAACTTCGATTTCGACGAGCGCCGTCTCGTCGCCGAGCATCATTGCCAGGCGTCGAGCGGTCTCCAACTGAGCGGACGCGCTCTCCAAATTGCCGGTATTCGTGTAGATGCGAGCCAACCACAACATGGCGTGCAGGACGCGTCGATCATCGTGCATCTCGTGCGCGATATCCAAACCACTCTCCAGAAACGGCAACGCAGCCTCGGCCTGACCGAGCGTACGCAGGGTGTTGCCGCGCAGAATCGAGAAGCGATAGCGCTCGGCGTGCGTGGCGATCGAGTCGATCTCGACGCCGTTGAGCTCGGCGCTCGCGGCTGCATATTGGTCATGCTGATAGAGTGAGTACGCCCTAACATAGTGCACTGCCAGGGCGGCGGACTCATCGCCCTCCCGGGCAAGCGTCTGCAGACGGGTGATCGTTGCATCGACGTCCGAATCCCGGCGCACGTCGACATACACCATGCCGCGCACTTCGAGCATTTGGACCTCGGAAGCTCGATTTTCAGCGGCTGTCGATCCGGTGTCGGCAATTTCGGCCGCACGCTCGGGATCGGACCAGTCGAGCATCTCGATCCGGTCGACCAGAGTTTGCTCGGCGGAGGCCCCCGCCGCGGCCGACCACCCGATGACAGCGGCCAGTGCGATTTTTCGAAAATGCCGCATACCCGGTAACATCCAGTCTGCAGTGCAGCGCCCAGTATGACATTGTGCTCGCGCCCGGTGACGGCACGGCGTGATGGAGGTCATCTACCGATGTTTTGAGGCGGAATTCCTGGCGGTGCGATATGTCGCATCCCGGCGCTCCGAGGGGATGCGTATCACCGAATCCTACACAGGGAAATCTACTGCCACGTGGAGGTGGGGAGCAGTTCTCAGCGGCACGGCGTCGGTCAGAGTGCATTGAGGAATGCGACCAGATCCTCTTTTTGCTCCTCCGTCAAATTCATCTGAAACCGCTGATTGTAGAAATTCACGAGCTCATGCAAGTTGGCGGCGGCGCCGTTATGGAAATACGGAGCGCGGGCTGCAAGTCCACGCAGAATCGGGCCTTTGCCGCGGTTGAAGTCGCTGCACAGCCCGGAGATGAGCGCCTTGCCGAGGTCGGTCGTGTAGAACGATTCCGGCTCTCCCGGTTGGAAAGGATTCGAGCAGCCGCTGATGAGATAGACCGGGAGGTCTGGCATCGAAAGCTCCGCAAGCCCCGCAGCGATGTTCGGATCAGACTCGACGCCCGGCAGCACCGAGTGCGCGGTACCGATATCGAGCGGCAGCGGAAACGAGTGGTTTCCGATGTTCGGGGTGTCGTGGCACGTGGTGCAAGTGCCCGTAAACGTAGGGGGATCGCCGAGCGTGGCATTGTCATTCAAGCCTCGGACGTTGGAGATCTGCACCGGCGCGCTATTGAAGAGCGCTGCGCCGGCTGCGATCTTCTGTCGCTGCGCGTCCAGGCGCGCTCCGTTCCCCTCGTCATCGCTCAGATTCGACCACGCGGCAAACATCGTCATGGATGTCGGGTTGAAGGCCGCACCGTCTGGGTCCGCGCCCAAGGAGTCGTTGATTCCCGGGTAATACAGCTCGCCGGCAACATTAACGGGTCCTCCATACGCGCCGTGCGCATTGAGCGCCCCCGCGCCCGCGTCATAGACCTGCGCGCTAAACAAGCCCAGCTCGAATCGTACGATGTCCGCGAGCTGGCCCGCTTGTGGAGGCTGGGCCGCCTGCGCGTGAATGCTGATCGCATCGAGTGCCTGCTGGATGAGATCCGTGTTCAGGTTTGCAAGGAAGGTATGGCCGTTGTTGAGCGGCGCGTGCGTTTCGCGGCCGTCGAACATGATGGTGCTCAGGAAATTGAGATTGGTCGTCGGCAGTGGCCGCCGGTACACGGAGATGACAGGCTGGCTGCCATTGAGGCCCGGCAGCAGCGCGCATCCATAGGGGTCGTGCACCACCGATACGGTGAACTGCGCATTCACCGGGAGCGGGAGGAAGATACGGATCAGCCCATGCCCCAAAAGTAAACTATGGTCCGCAGCATTGCCGGTGCGGGCGTTCGGGCAGTTTGCACCGTCAACCGCGGCAAACAACGGGTCCTTGCCCCTGGTTTGCGAAAATCGAAGCTGGATTCCACTCGTGCTCAGGCTCATGGCTTGGCTTGCAACGTGGCAGGTCGCGCACGTGCGACCGTTCGTTCCGAGGCTTTGAAAGAACGCGCCCTGTTCGTTGACCGGCCCATTGACGTCCAGGGTTCCGATGATGCCGGTGCGATCGAAGAAGAGCTGTAGGCCCTGCGGCGCTGCGTCGGGCAGGTCCGCGCGAGCTTCGCCGCAGACCGCGGCACCCGCCATTGCGAGCGCGACGATTGCCGCCGGTGCGTGGGGAGGGATTGGCCGGAATCGCGTTTTCAGGTGCCGAATGAGAGACGCAGTGTGATTCATGGAAGTTATTCTCGAATGGCTGTTCGGGTCCCTGCGCAAGAAATCGGAATCGGCCGCCCAAAACTGACATGGAAGCGGCGAGGGTTGCCGCACTGCGGCGATGCGTCGGATGTGACATATTGCGGGTGCCCCGGTCGCGGCTGCGGGTTGCGGCGTCGTTCTCGATTCGGCATGCTGAAGCGACTGCGTGGAGTGCGTACATGGGGATTGAGCTGCCGGTAATCGCGGACCAGGTGCCCGATGCGACCGATGTCGCCAAGAATCGGCAGCTGTTCGCCTCGCTGTACAGCGATCTCAGGCGGCTGGCGGAGCATCAATTGCGGCGCAGCGAAGCTCAATTCGTCAGCCCGACGACGCTGCTCCATGAAGCGTACATCGGAATGTCCGATCGCGGGGCACATTTCCCCGATCGGGAAAGATTCATGGGATATGCAGCGCGAGTGATGCGTGGCCTCATCATCGATCTCGTGCGTGAGCGGTGCGCGCTCAAGCGCGGCGGGGCTTATCACATCACCCAACTACCCACGGAGGTCGAGGAATCGGCAGAGAATGCAACCGACCTGGCGCGGTTGTCGGACGCACTCGATGAGCTTGCGATCCGCGATCCGCGCCTTGCCGGGGTGGTGGACCTCAAGTATTTCTGCGGCTTCACATTTGAAGAGATCGCCGCGCAGCGGGGGACCTCGGTGCGCACCGTCATCCGCGACTGGGAGAAGGCTCGCCTGATTCTCTTCAGAGGATTGAACGAGAGTTAGCGCCGCCGTAGCGGCGAATGACGTGTTTTCAGTTGAATTTCCGATTTAAACCATGGGAACGTCCACGAGGAGCCCGATGCAGGATTTATCGGAGGAGCAATGGCGTTCGTTCAGCGATAACCTCGACCACGCCCTTGAGTTGCCGGAGTCGGAACGTGCGCCATGGCTTGCCGCGCTCGCATCCACGCACCCGGACATCGCCGCAGAGATTGAGCGGTCGCTTGCAGGGCGCGACCGCCAGGGATATGCCGAGTTCCTCTCCGACTCTCCATTTCCGAGCGCCCAGATCACCGCAGCGACCCTCATCGGACGCCCTGTCGGCCCCTACGTCATCGAATCCGAGATCGGTCGGGGCGGCATGGGCAGCGTATGGCGGGCGCGCCGAGCCGACGGACGATTCGAGGGTACGGTCGCGATCAAGTTCGTCCATCCCTACTGGCTCGGTCGGGCCGGAGAGGAACGATTCCGCAGCGAAGGACGAATGCTCGGCAGGCTGGATCATCCCAATATCGCTCGCCTCATCGATGCCGGAGTCATCGACGATTCGCAACCCTACCTCGTGCTCGAGTACGTCGAGGGCGAGCCGATCGACTCGTACTGCGACCGTCGGGCACTTGGCCTCGAGGCGCGGGTCGCGCTGTTCCAGGGCGTCCTTGCCGCGGTTGGCCACGCGCACAGCCATCTCGTCATTCATCGCGACTTGAAGCCGGCCAACGTCTTCGTCACCCGCGAAGGGATCGTCAAACTACTCGACTTTGGAGTCGCAAAGCTGCTCACTCAGGACGGCGGCGCCGCACTCACGCAAACGAGCGAACAGGCATTGACTCCACAGTATGCGGCGCCGGAGCAGCTTTTGGGCCGGCCCGTTACCACGGCAACCGACGTGTACGCGCTCGGCCTCGTGCTCTACGTGCTTCTGACCGGTACACATCCGGTCGGCCCGCGGCGCGCGCTCTACGCCCGAGCTGATCCATGCCGTCCTCAAGGAGGAAGCGCCCCGTGCCTCGACGGTCGCGAGCGCGCCAATCTCGAGGCGCCGCGCGCTCGAAGGTGACCTCGACACCATTCTTGGCAAGGCGCTCAAAAAGGACCCCGCCGAGCGTTACGCGTCCGTCGGGGCTTTCGCGGAGGACCTGCGGCGCTTCCTTTCCCACGAGCCGATCAGCGCCCGGCCCGACACGGTGCCCTATCGGGTAGCGAAATTCGTGCGTCGTAACCGAGGCAGCGTCGTTTCAGGCCTGCTCGTCGCCATCGGTCTCATCGCCACGAGCGCATTCGCTCTCAGTCAGATGCAGTCGGCGCGTGCCCAGCGCGACCGCGCACTCGAAGAGGCGAAGCGGGCAAATGCACAAGCCGATCTCACGCAATACATTTTGGACGATAAATCGAGCAGGCTCTCCCCCGCCGCGGAGAGTCAGCGCCTCGATCGTGCGCGCCAATTTCTCGCAGCTCGATTTCGCAACGACCCGCTTCTGGCGGCACGGCTCCTGATCGACGTGTCAGGCCGCTATATCGATATTGGTGATTTTCGGACCGCGGCCGACGTCGCCGTAGAGGCGGGGAACATCGGACACCGCTTCGACGATGCGGATATTTTGGGACAACTCGCCTGCATTCGCACGGAAGATCTCGCCATCGCCCGCGATTTCACGGCGGCGCGCGCTCAGCTCGCGCAGGGCCTTGCGCAAATGCGCCGGCTGGATCCGGTACCTCCGGGCATTGAGGCGGAGTGCTCTACCGCCGAAGCCTTCGTCGCGCAGGAGGAAGGCGAATTCGCACGCGCCGTCGACGGCCTGCGCACGACCATTGCGGATCTCGATCGAGCGGGAATGCATGGATCGTCCCGCTATCTCGCCACCTCGAATGATCTCGCGCGCGCGCTGCTGATCGCAGGGCAGTACCGTGAGGCGTGGGAGGTCGGCCGCCGCAACGTGGCACTGGGGAGCGAGATGGGGCGTGCGGACACCGGATGCTTACCTCGCCTATGTCAACGGCGTGTGCTCCGCCCTGCGCAATGGGGGGCAGCCGGGCAGAGCGGTTGCGTACATTGATGCCGGCACCACCAAGCTGCGACACGATGCAGGCTATGCCGATATGGGTATCAGCAGCGAGAGCTGCTGGGCCCTGTCTCGCCTCGACAGGGGCGAACCTCAACAGGCGGAGCCCGCCATCCTCGAGGCGGCGACCAGAGCGGAGCAGGGTGGCATCACGTATCAGGCGGCGCTCTTGCGCGCGTCGGCCGTGATCGCCGCCCTTGCGCGCGCGGACCTTGCCACGGCGGAGATCCGCTGGGCTCAGCTCCTGCCGGATGAAGAGCACCGGCTCGCCGTGAACGAGAAGGGGATCGAGGTCGTCCGCCTGCTGTTGGTGAGCGCACGGCTCGACATGGCCCGACACCGACCCGATGAGGCTTTGAAATCGCTCGAGCGTGCCGGGGCGTTGATCGCGTCGCGCCGCCAGAGGACCAACCCCGATGCACGCGAGTTGGAAGCGCTGCGAAGCTCGGCCTTGTTGGCAACGCAGCGTTACGTCGAAGCCGCACAGCACGCGCAAGCGGCGCTCGAACTCGCGCGGACCGGCGCAATCGATCCCAACTCTTCGTCATGGATCGGCGAGGCACTCGTGCTCCGCGCACGCGCCGAAGCGGCAGCCGGTCGCAAAGCCGCCTCGGGAACCGCCCAGGAGGCATTGACCCACCTCGTGGCGAATCTTGATCCCACGCATCCGCTCATTGCACAAGCGCGAGAGATCGCATCCAGTCCCGGGCCGTAAGCCGTCAAGACAGGACCGCTCCTTGCCGGCTTCGAGCGTGATCGCCGGATTACGGAAGGCGAAGATCGTCGCATCAAGTGTTACCCTTGTATCTGGAAACGCCACCACCGGATAGGACTGCAGGTCAACAATGCAGACGATCGAATCTGTGCGACGGCGTTTTCTGCTCACGGTATTCGTCGTCTCCGGATTCACAGGACTGATTTACGAGTCCATCTGGTCGCACTACCTCAAACTCTTCCTCGGGCATGCCGCGTACGCCCAGACTCTGGTGCTCGCCATCTTCATGGGAGGGATGGCGCTTGGATCCTGGGCGGTTGCGCACTACTCCTTGCGCATCCGCCAGCTCCTTTGGGCCTACGTTCTGGTCGAGGGGCTGATCGGGATACTGGGCCTCTTCTTTCATGAAACGTTCGTCGCCGCCGTCAATTTCTCATTTGCCTCGGTAATACCCGCGCTTTCCGGCGCGTTCTCGATTCAAGTCTACAAATGGTCCCTGGCCGCTCTTCTCATCCTTCCGCAGTCCGTGCTGCTGGGCATGACCTTTCCGTTGATCAGCGGCGCTCTCATTCGCCGCTGGCCCGATCAGCCGGGCAAGACCCTCGCCACCCTCTATTTCACGAACAGCCTGGGCGCAGCGATCGGGGTTCTGGTCAGTGGATTCGTGCTGATTAGCGCCGTCGGCCTTCCAGGAACCATCCGCACCGCCGGGCTGCTGAACATCGTCATGGCTTTGGCGATCTGGGCGATCGTTCGCGGGCGCACCGAGCCCCCGGCCGCGATTCTGTCCGCCTCCGCACCGTCTCCGGGGCAAGACCGGTTGACCGGATGGTTCACGGTCGCGGCATTGCTGACCGGCACGGCGTCATTCATGTACGAATTGGGCTGGATCCGCATGCTGAGCCTGGTCCTCGGCAGCTCGACGCATTCGTTCGAGCTGATGCTCAGCGCGTTCATCTTCGGTCTGGCATTCGGCGGATTGTATGTACGGCGGGGCATCGAGCGAATCCGCGATCCAGCGGCTTACGTGGCCCAAATCATGGTTGTGACGGGTGCCTTGGCCGCTCTGACCTTACCCGCTTACAACCTGACCTTTGATTTCATGGCGTGGTTCTTGGGCGTCTCACCCCGTACCGCCGCCGGCTATGCCGCGTTCAACGTCATCAGCCAACTGATCGCTGCGTTGATCATGATTCCGGCGACGTTTTGCGCGGGAATGACCCTGCCCCTGCTGACGCGCGAACTCATGCGTCGCGGCATCGGCGAGCGGGCTATCGGCACGATCTATTCGGCAAACACGCTTGGCGCCATCGTCGGCGTGCTGCTCTCGATCCACGTGCTCATACCACTCGTTGGGATCAAGGGCGTCATTCTCGCAGGTGCCGCAATTCACTTGGGGTTGGGCCTGTCGCGCCTTCCTGCCGGCCGTCGTTTCCCGTCGCGAGCCTCAGCCATGGCAATGGCCGGGGCGGTGGCTGTGTACGGACTCGTCGTATTCGTCGTGAATTTGGATCCCGTGAAGATGGCGTCCGGTGTGTACCGTACCGGATCCGCCGCGCTGCCGGACGGCGCGAGCGTCGCCTATCTGCGCGACGGCAAGACTGCCACGATCAGTCTGGTGGAGTTGGCAGGCACGGTGACGATTGCCACCAATGGCAAGCCGGATGCGAGCATCCAAATGGGCCCGGGGGAAGCGACGATCGATGAGAGCACCATGGTGCTTGCCGCAGCGATTCCGCTCAGCATGCTTTCGCACCCGGCGCGCGTCGCGAACATCGGATTCGGATCGGGGCTCACGACTCATACGCTTCTGGGCACCCCGCTCGTGAAGCGGCTTGACTCGATCGAGATCGAGCCGCTGATGGTGGAGGCTGCGCGCAGGGGTTTTGGTCCTCGTATCCGGGACGTCTTCGAGGATCCGCGCAGCCACATTGTTTACGAGGATGCAAAGACCTTCTTTGCAAGCACGCGCGAGCCGTATGACCTGATCATCTCGGAACCGTCCAATCCCTGGGTGAGCGGAGTCGCAAGCCTGTTCTCGGACGAGTTTTACGCCCGTATCTCCCGCTATCTCTCTGCCGATGGGTACTTCGTGCAGTGGATGCAGGTTTATGAGACGAACGTGGGAGTCGTCGCGTCGGTCATGAAAGCGCTGGCGCCGCACTTCGGTGCGTACGCGCTCTACAATACGGACGATGTCGATATTCTGATCGTTGCCACTCGCGGTACGGTGCTGCCGATTCCGGATGATCGCCTGCTTGAATCGCCGCAACTGCGCGCTGAGCTCGCGCGCGTCGGCGTGCAATCGGTCGCCGACATCCGGCGGCGAAAGATCGGCGATAACCTGACGATTGGTCCGTTGCTTCAGACGATGATGGTTCCGCCGAATTCGGATTTCTTTCCCTATGTGGATCTCAATGCTCCGCGCCTGCGCTACATGCGTGAGACCGCGATCGGACTTCCCGCCCTCACCGTATTGCCGATGCCCTTCCTCGAATTGCTCGACGGTGAGGCACCGCGGTTTGCGACGGTCGAACCCGCGGCCAACAGCGCGCTATTTCGCGATCGTCTGGTGCGGCGGGCGCTGGACATTCGCCGCGCCGTGTCGAGTGAAAGTCTCGACGATTTGGATCCTCTCAGTGCGGCAAACCTGTGGCGAATTGACACGAATCGCAATGGGTGCGCTGCCGAGGCAACTCAAACCGCCTGGAAAAGTGCGGTACGTAACATCAGCGATGAAACGGCGGCGTATCTGACTTCGGCCGAGCTTGATGGCATCTGGAACAAGGTCATGTCGAGCGCCTGTTATCGGGATGTGACGGGTGAGCACAAAATGTGGGCGGATCTACTTGCGGCAGTCTCGCATCGGGACGCCCCGCAGATCGTGAAGTTCGGTACCGAGCTGCTGGGAGCACATCGGCCTGATTCGCAGGATGATCTCGCCTATCTCACGACCGTCACCGCGGCAGCACAGGTGGGGATGGGGGAGATTGCACAAGCACGGAGCCTGCTGCAAGCGCAGTGGCCCCGGCTGAATCACCCCGGGCAATTCGATTTGGCACTGCGCGACCTGGTGGCGCTCACCCGATCGGTGCCACCACCGAAGCGGCCCTAAACGAACCGATTCGAACGAAATTCCATCGCCGATGCACAACGCGCGATGGAAATCATCAAAACTTCATGCGAGCGGTGAGACCGAATGTGCGAGGAGCGCCCAGAAACGCATCGATTTGGTCATATTGAAACGGCGCATCGAATGCAACCTGGTAATAGAATTTATCCGCGAGGTTTGCCCCCCACGCCTCGACCGCCCATCTGTCATCCGCTGCGCCGATGCCGATTCGCGCATTCAGCAACCCATAGGCCCCCTGAATCTTTCTTGGATCGAGATCGGATCCGGTGTTGTAGGCCGAGTTGTACTTCTCGCTGACGCTGGTACGCAACGCCAGTGAGTTCGGGAGCGGCACCCGGTAGGTGGCCGACACCGCCCCCGACCAGAGCGGCGCAAAGGAAAGGCGGTTGTTCAGTCGGGGTAGCGTCGGGTCGGCCTGATTCGGCGCGAACAGGTACAGTGAATTGCCGAACTCGGTAATGTCGGTGAGCGCATAGGTCACGCCTCCCGAAAAGCTCAACCCATTGAGCGGAGTCACCCAGTCCGTATCGATTTCGACGCCTTTGGATTCCACTCGAGGAACCGAACTCACGACGAACAGGATGCCGGTGTAGGTGTTCAGCTGGAAATCCTTGTATTTTTGATCGAACACCGCCGCATTCACGCGCACGGTCCTGTCCGCGAGCGTGGTCTTGACCCCGAGTTCATAGGAATCGACGGTTTCCTCGGGGAACGACGTGTTGAGCACGGGTGCGAGAGGATTCGCCGCCGCTGGATTCGTCACGCGGGCAAGGTTGAATCCGCCCGCCTTGTAGCCATCGGCAAAGGAGATGTACGTCATGACCTGGTCATTCAAGTGATAGGCCAGTTTGATCGTGCCCGACACGTTGTTCTCGCTCAGCGATTGGCTATCGTTGAGCTTTGCGAAAAACGGATTGAAGACGACCGAGCACCCGTAGCCAAGGAGGAATTGGTATTCGGGACTCGCCGGATTCAGTGCTCCGACTCCGGGGGACGTGAGCAGCGACCCGCAGCCGGCGCCGCCGTCGGTATCGACGTAGTGCGACGTCGCGTCCTTCTTTTCATGAGTGTACCGAAAACCGCCGGTAACATCGAAGGCGCTGCTAAGCGTGTAGGTCTCGTTGGTAAAGAACGCGTAGCTCTTCGAGGTCTGACGAAAATAATCGCTGTATCCGGCCACGCCCGGTACGAACGTGCCGCCCGGTGGTTTTCCGCTAAATTCGGGGATCAAGAGGAAATTCGGTGGGCCGACCGATGCTGAGGACAATCCGCCCAGATATAGATCGAAGGATTTGCCGGCCCAGAGGGTCATGTTGGGCGTGAGGATTTCGTTCGCGAAGAACCCGCCCACCAGCCAGTTGAGCGGGCCTTGTTTGCCGGCCAATCGCAACTCTTCGCTGAATTGCTTGAAGTCGGTCGCGTTGCCCTGCGTAGCGGGCTCATACAAAATATCGATCGCCGTATAGTCGGTATCTTGGCCGGACACGATGGTGTTGTCGCGCCAGGCGGTGATCGAGGTGACTGTTGCGAAGCCCAGATTCCAGTCGATCTGTCCTGAGAATCCGAAGTCGCGAATTTGCTGCACCCAGGGCTGGTTTGAATACCCTTGGTAGAAGCGATTGCCGGACGACGCAATGCCGATGGCACCGACTTGTCCCCCCAGTGCCGGAATCGACGCGAGCGCGTTCGTAATAGGGGCGAACGGCCCAAGAACCGTTGCGGCCGCCGCGCAGCACGCCTCATTGCGTTTCGAAAAATCGCCGATGAGCAGGATGTCGACATCATCGGTGGGTTTGATCAGATACTGCCCGCGCAGGGTGTAGGCGTTGCGATCGTTGGCGCGGTCGTTCGTGTTGGGACCCTGCCCGGTATCGATGTTCAACCAGCCGTCCCGTTTTTCATACTCAGCGTACAGGCGAGCGGCTGCTATGGAGCCAATCGGCCCGGTGACCGATGCGGAGACTTCGCGCTCGTTGAAATTGCCGCCGGTGATCTCTGCCATGGCGCCGAACGTCATCGAGGGCCGCTTGGTGGTGATGTTGATGACCCCGGCGTCGTTATTCTTGCCGAACAGCTCCCCTTGGGGCCCTTCCAGCACTTCGATCTGTTCGATTTCCCCTAAGTTGCCGAAACCGACGCCGTTGCGGGGACGATATACCCCGTCGATCACGATGCCGACCGAGGATTCCAATCCGGGGTTGTCGCCGACGGTACCGACGCCGCGGATACGCGCCGTGGTGGAATTCTCGTTCGTGGTCGACGTCACCGTGAGACCGGGGGTCAACACCGTCAGGTTCTTGATGTCGGTGACCCCGGAATCCTGCAGTTGTTGCGCAGAAAGGGCGATTACGGAGATCGGCACGTCCTGGATGTTCTGCGAGCGCTTCTGCGCCGTCACGATGATTTCCGCCAATCCAGGAGTGCTGGTCGCCTCTTGGGCGCGGCTCACGCCGCCCCCGACCGCACAGAACATCGCCAACGCCAGAGACACAACCTGGCGCACAAATACGCTTGGATTTGTCATACGTTTCCCCCATTGACGCCGATTCTTATAGGTAGTCGCGCTCGTCCGCTATCCTACGGAAAAACTCGCCTCAAAACGATCTTTCCCGCACAAGACGTGGTGTGTGAATTTTTACAAAGCCAAGGAGGTCCTGCGCTTCGCGATCTACCTTGACACGCACACTGATTCGTCGATGATCGGGCAAGGTGATCGCCTTTTAGCCGCAAGGAGCGCATTCATGAGACCAATCGCATGAGGGAATCGACTGCGATCCGCGTGGGCTCCGACGCCCATCGCGAACTGTTCTGTCGACAATTCATCGATAGCTATACCGACTACGATCCGGCTACTCTGCCCTGGCCGACGTTGTCCGACGCGGATCTTGCGCGGCTGAGCAGCGTGCCCTTTTGGCAGGAAGTCTTGCATACGGAGCGCCGTGCCGGGTTGATCGTCAGGGCATTCGCGGAGACGGTCGACGAGCCCCTCGTACGCAGCGCCATCGACCTGCAGGGGCGCGAGGAGACGCGCCATGCGGACTTGTTGCGCGAAATGGTGCGACGTTACCAGATCGTCGTCACGGAGCTGCCGCTCGAGCCGATTGCAGGCGATGTCGAATTGGCATTCAAGGATTTCGGATTCGGCGAATGTCTCGACTCATTTCTCGGATTCGGGGCGTTTAAGCTCGCGAGGCAGTCGGCATTTCTACCGGAGAGCATGTTGTCGATTTTCGAGACGCTGATGTATGAGGAGACCCGCCATATCGTCTTTTTCGTCAATTGGATGGCTTGGCATGCGGCTCGACAGGGGCAGGGGGCGGCATTGCGTCGAGCGCTGACCTCTCTGCGCTTCTACTACCGGGCCCTCCGGCGCATGCTCGGGGTGGTTCGCCGAGGACGGGAACTCGGCGATGGTCGCGATTTTTCAGCAACGCAAGCCAACCTATTTCTCCAGGATTTCACGTTTCGGAAGTTTCTCGCGGACTGCTATGCCGAGAATAACCGACGCATGGGACACTTCGATGCCGATCTGCTCAGGCCGAGCTTCATGCCGGCTCTCGCCGGCATCGCTCTGTCGAGCCTTCGCGTGCTGAGTTTTGGCCGTGCTTCCTGAAGAACTCTGTTCGGTGCGCCGGAGAGCCCTCAAGCGGCCGGCTTGATGAATCGCAGCCGGCGGGGTCTTTGAACGAGTTCGCGGTCGCTACATAGAACGGCTATCATCCCACGCAGCAGATAACAGACCGGGATCCTCATCGACGCGACTCTCCTCGAAGCGGGCAAGGTCACATCCCGCGGCAGCCTGCTGCGTGTGTTGGGTACGGCGTTTGCGCTCGCCGTTGCCATTGGCACGACCATGGGCGGCGGTATCCTCTATGCGCCGGGCAAGATCGCCGCGTTGTTGCCCAATCCATGGCTGTACATGACGGTGTGGATATTTGGTGCCGTCAATGCGCTGCTCGGCGCCACCGTATTCGCGGAACTCGGCGCGATGATCCCGCTGAGCGGTGGCCCCTATCCGTTCGCGCGGCGGGCGCTCGGTGACTATGCCGGCTTTTT
Source organism: uncultured Gammaproteobacteria bacterium (assembly GCA_963801865.1). Classification (GTDB taxonomy): domain Bacteria; phylum Pseudomonadota; class Gammaproteobacteria; order Steroidobacterales; family Steroidobacteraceae; genus Bog-1198. Next base: position 54,335 of record CAWDGY010000008.1, read on the forward strand.
TGTCGGCTATACGCAGTGGGCACTCGATTGCGCCGCCGACGCGGCTCTTCTGCTTCTGGTCGGCGAATACGCCTACGTCCTCGTGCCGGCGCTTGCCGGCCGTGCGATTGAGGTCGCCTTCGCGACGCTGGTGGTGCTGACCGCGCTGAATTGGCGCAGCGTGCGCCAGGGCGGCCGGATACAGATCATCATGACTGCGGCAAAGACGCTTGCGCTCGGCGCGGTGATCGTGGCTGCGTTCGCGATACCGCATTCCCCGACTGCTTCCAGCGCGACGGTCTACGGTACGCCCAGTGGCGTCGCGTTGATCTCCGCCTTGATCCTCGCGATGCAAGGCGTGGTTTTCGCCTACGACAGCTATTACGTGCCGATCTTCTTCGGCGAAGAAGTGCATGATCCTGGGCGCGAGATCCCGCGCGCGATATTTCGCGGCCTCGTGGTGATCATCATCATGTACCTGCTGTTGAACGCGGCGTTTCTGTGGGTCGTGCCGATGGCTCGAATGGCGAATGAGCCGTTCGTCGGCGGGGTGGCCGCGCAGGTGCTTTTCGGTGCTCACGGCGATCAGATCATCCGCGTCATCGTGATTGTCTCGGTGCTCGGGACCATCAACGCGGGAGTGCTCATGACCGCGCGCGTCTTGCTCGCGATGGCGCGCGACGGCCTGTTCGCGCATCAAGCCACCCGGGTCAATGAGGGCGGTACTCCGACCGTGGCGCTGCTGCTGAGCAGCATCGCTACGGCCGCATTCCTCGTGTCCGGTACGTTCGGCGCAGTATTGGGCGTGATCGCCTTCTTGTTGGCAGTGAACTATCTGGTGATGTTCATCTCACTCATCGTGTTGAGAATCCGCGAACCGGATACGCCGCGGCCCTATCGGGCCTGGGGCTATCCCTGGACCACGGGCATCGCCATTCTGATCGGGCTCGTGTTCATCGTCGGCGTTGCGCTCAGCGATCCGCGCAACAGCTTGATCGCGCTGGCGATCCTGGTTGCGAGCTATCCGCTCTATCGGCGTAGCCGGCGGCTGTTCCTGCACCGGCAGCAGCTGTGAGTTCGTATGCGCTCTGCGCGGTGCTTGCATCGCGAAAGCGTGCTAATTTGTGCGCGATATGCCACCCGAGAACACCATATGACCACGATAAAAATCACCCACAACGGCCCGCTCCAGGTGGACGGAGCCGATGTTTCGCTCGTTGATTGGAACGGGGCCGCCTATGCCATTGCGAAGCGGCCCTTCTACCTGTGCCGCTGCGGTGCCTCGACGAAGAAGCCCTTCTGCGACGGCACCCATTCGAAGATCGGATTCAAAGCCGCCGAAGCGGCCGTGCCCGGGAGCGCCGACAAGCCCGCGCAGTGACTCTAGCGGAACGCGTTTCAGGGCGAGTTCAGGGACGGCGGGTATTGGGCAAATGCAGCCGCGGCATTGGCCTCGGCACGCTTGGCCGTCGTCTGCGGATTTTTGTCCAGCGTTTGCACCAGATAGGCGCGCCATGCCAGCTGTTTGCTGCTCGTATCGATGAGGTCGACGATCAAGGTACCTTCCTTGTAGTTGCGTACCTCAACCTCATCATAGGTGCGTCCCCATCGCCCATTCCAATAGGGATCGTATCGGCCCCAGACCACCCGTTGTGGCATGCCCGATGAGGGCGCCGTCTGCACCGAGATCTTGTCCTTGGTTCCGACCCAGTACAGCACGACGAGGTCGGGCTTCGCGTCCTCCGATACCTCGCTGAGTCCTTTGGCTGCGAGTTGTGCGCCGATGATGCCCTTGATGCGTTTGTCGATCAGGGAATTTTCGAGACTGCCCTGACCGGTGACATCCTTGCCGCCGGCCCAATAGTACGTGTGGTATCGGGTGAAGTCGGCCGAGGGGTCGAAGTCCGTGCGGACGTTGGTGTGCGTGCATCCCGCGGCCGCTGCGCCTGCAATCAGCAGCAAAAATAACCGTATATCTGCGCGAAGCATGACCAACTACTCCATCGATGATGGGCCCACCTCTCGAATCTAGCGAAGCGTTTTCAGATAAGCAATGAGTTTAGGCGTGCGGGTAGACCGAGGCGACCACGGACAAGTTCTGCGCATCCCAATGCTGCAAACCGCACGGGAACGAACATCCGCACTTACGGAATCGGCTGGCAATACCGCTGGGGCGCCGGGCTCCTGGGCTGCACCGGCGGGTTACCGCGAACCCTGCGGCAAGCAAGCTCAAGCCATCGACGTGACGTGTTCCGGCTGAATGCGGTAGATCACCCTCACCTCGTTCGCTTGACGGAACGGATACTTCTCCTTTCCCAGGTATTTTTTTGCCATGGCGTCGATGTGCTGGTCCGCGCCGGTGTGAGTGCGCTCGACGGCCTGACCGCGCACCTCCAGGTACTTGTACGGGTTGTCGGGGTCCAGAATGGAAAGCGCGACGCGCCGGTCGCGTTGCAGATTCTTGTCCTTCTGGCGGCCCTCCGCGGTATTGATCAGCACGTGGCGTCCGTCGTAGTCGACCCATACGGGGGTGACCTGAGGCTGACCATTCGGCATCAGTGTCGCCAGGTTGGCGAACGCCTTTTTCTTGAAGAGATCGACGTGGGATTCGGGGATGACTTGCGCGGGCATGGCGGCTTCCTCGGTATCAGGGGGGTAGGTCGAGAATACAACCAAGCCCGCGGGACCAACAAGTTGACGGTGGGCGCGGGAGCGCACATCGTGCCCGTTTTGCACCCGGAGAGGAAATGCGATGCATATGCACACTCTGCCCCTGTTACTCGCCGTGACCGGGTTGTGCGCCGGTGCGGCGGGTAAGGTCCAAGCCCAAACCCCGCAACCCGTCAACCCGCTCGATGCCGTCCCCGACAGCATGCCCTTCGATGTCCCGTACGGCGCGCCGATCTCACTCGAGCGAGCCGAGGGCGCGATCGCAGCGGCCCTTGCCGAAGCGAAGAAGCACAACTGGAAACTCAATGTCGCGGTGGTCGATGCGGGTGGCAACTTGGTCGCGTTCGAGCGCATGGATGGCGCGCAACTCGCCTCCATCGAGATCTCCCAGCACAAGGCTCGCGCCGCGGCGCGTTTCCGCCGCGAAACGCGGGTTTTCGAGGACAGCGTTCAGCTGAAGCAAAACTACTACGCCCTCACGCTCGACGGTGTAATTGCCTCGCGCGGCGGAATCCCGCTGATCGTCGGCGGAAAGCTGATCGGCGCCATCGGCTGCTCGGGGGGCACCGGATCCCAAGATGAGGTGGTGTGCAAGGCGGGCGCAGCCGGCGTCAAATGAAGTCGCGGAGGGCGCGGCTCAGCCGCTCCGGCCGCCATTGGCAATGGCCGCCGCCTTGAGTCTATGATACCCAAAAGGGCACGGGTACCGGGGGGTCTATGCAGCAAGCAGTCCGCAAGTATCTCAAGGCTCTGGAAGCGGGCGACGTCGATAAAGCGGCGGCCTTGTTCACCGCCGATGGTTGGGTGAAGTCACCGTTCCTGGGGAAGATTCCGATACGCGACTACGTGAGCAAGGTGACCTCGGCCTCGGGTGCCAGCGAACTCACCGTGCACGATGTGCTCGTCAGCGCGGAAGGACACATGCGGGCCGTCGCCTACTACCTCTACGATTGGCGGCTGAAGGACGGCTCCCAGGTCGCGTTCGAATGCGCGGACGTGTTCAATTTCGATCCGCAGACCGGGCACATCGCCTCGATCGTGCTGGTCTACGACACGCACCTCGTACGCGACGTGGTCGATAAAAAATACCCGTAATACCTTGGACGGAGTGTTCCGGCCAGGTCGCGCCACGTCCCGCCAGGCTGATGTGCGGCCAGGTCGCGGAGAGTTCCTAAGTCGCCGTGTAGGGCACCGATACGGTGCCGGTCTTCACGATTCCCGCATTGTTCGTATAGCTGAACCCCAGCATCAGCGTCCCGGTGCCGGCGGCGATGGGCGCGTAGGTGAGGGAGAGCTGACAACCGCTGCCGACGCTCACGCTCGCGCAGCTGAACGTGGTCGCCGTGCTGCTCCAGCCCGTGGGGAGGGTGGCTAATCCCGAGGTTATCGACAGACCGCTCGCGAGATTGCCGTCGTCGGTCGTGAACGTCACCGTGACGCCCGTGCTCGTGCCGCTCACGACGAGAAGCGGGTTCTGACTTGCCGTGCCGACCACGTTGTCGTTGGTCGTCGCGCGGTAGGGGATGTTGATTGAACCGGTCTTGGACTCACCCGCGTTATTCTTGTACGCATAGCCCAAGCTCAGCGTGCCGGCCGCCGCCGCCGGGGGAGCGTACGTCAATACGAGCTGGCAGCCGCTGCCGGAGCTGAGGCCGGCACAGCCAAACGTGCTGCCGGTACTGCTCCAGCCGGCAGGCAAGGTGGCGAGGCTGCTGGTCAGCTGCAATGCAGTGGCCGGCCGGCCATCGTCGGTCGTGAACGTGATGGACACCGTCTGGCTGCCCATGCCGACCACCGCATTGATCTGGCCGGACGGTGCCGCCGTCGCGACGACGTTGTCGTTCGTCGTCGCGGCGTAGGGGAGATTCAGCAATCCGGTCTGGGAGGCTCCGGCCGAGTCGGTGTAGGCGTAGCGCAGCGTGAGCGTGCCGCCGGTGAGCGCCGTCGGCGCGTAGGTCAAGGGCAGTAAACAGCCGTTGCCGGTGCTGACGCTGGCGCACGAGAAGCGGCTCGCCGTGCTGCTCCAGCCCGCGGGCAGCACCGACAAATCAGATAGCAGCGCCAACCCGGACGCCGGCTTGCCGTCGTCGGTGGTGAAGGTCACGGCGACCGCCTGTCCGCCGGCCTTTTCAATCGCATTGATCTGACCGGTCGGCGAAGCGGTGGCGACGATGGTGTTCGCGGAGGTCGCGGCGTAGCCGATGTTCACCGCCCCCGTCTTGACGGCGCCCGAATCGTCCGTGTAGCTATAGTTCAACGTCAGCGTGCCGCGCCCCGAGGCGGTCGGCGCATAACTCAAGGGCAGTTGACAGCCGTTGCCGGTGCTCACGATGGCGCACGTTAGGCTCGTGGCCGTGCTGCTCCAGCCCGCCGGCAACGCGGCGAGGGTCGTGGTCAGCGACAGGCCGGTCGCGGCATTCTCATCATCGGTCGTGAAATTCACACTGATCGATTGCGAGCCCGCACCGACGATGGCGTTGATTTGCCCCGCCGGCGAGGTTGAGCCGATGACATTGTTGTGCGGAGTTGCCGCGTAGGCGACGGTTACGGACCCGCCGGGTGCTCGTGGAATGTTCGCGTTGTCGACGAAGATGTAGTTCAGCGTGAGCGTACCGCTGTCCACCGCCGTCGGAGCGTACGTGAGGTTGAGGACGCAGCTGCTGCCGGAACTCACCAAGGCACAGGTGAAGCTTCCCGGGCCGCTCCAGCCCGCCGGAAGAGACAAACTGCCCGAGATTCCGAAACCCGAGATCGCGAGTCCGTCGCTCGACGTGAAGGTGATGCCGATCGTCTGGCTCGCGCCGGTTACGACCGATACGGCGGGTACGGAGGGTGTGGCGACCACCGAATCTTGGGCACCCGTGATGCTGCCTTCGCCGCCGACGCCGCCCTTGGTCGTGCCGCCGCCGCCCCCGCCGGTTCCTCCGGTGCCGGACGCGACCGGATTCGTGCCGTAATCGGATCCCACGCCGCTGCTGCCCCACGGAGAATCCATTTTGCACGCGGATAGCAGCAACAGCGAGCAAGCACCGAGGAGCAGTGAACGATGGAGCAGCTGCATATCCCTAACCTCAGTCGCCCGCCTCGACGGGAGTTCGAAGAGATCAAAAGCTATGCTGCGCGCCGCGGCGGCGGCGTTAATTGCATCACACTATCGACGGGGAGCGTCGGACGGGCCGCGTGCGATGAGCGCAGCCGTGGTTTTTAGCACACAAACGCTTACACATTGTTAAGTATGCGCTGCGGCGGCAGCGCGGCGCGCTTGGTTGAGCGCGGCACGGTCGAGCGCCAGCTAGCGCTTGAGCGCAGCGCGCGCTCGAGCAGCTAGCGGTACTTCGCTTTTGCGTCGAGCAGGCGCGAGTCCACGAATGCGGGCTTTGTCCCGCCGATGCTGAGCAATGAGGCCAATTGCGGTGCGAGCACCGGGCGGGCGAAATAGAACCCCTGTCCTTCGGGGCAATGATGGGCTTGCAGAAAGGCGAGCTGCTCGCGCGTCTGGATCCCTTCGGCGACGACGCTCATGTTGAGGCTGCGCCCCATGTTGATCACTGCGCTGACGATGCTTGCATCGTCGGAGTCCGAGGTCATATCGCGCACGAACGATTGATCGATTTTCAGCGTATCGATCGGAAAGAGCTTCATGAAGCTCAAGCTCGAGTACCCGGTGCCGAAATCATCGAGCGCGATCTTCACGCCGATGGCTTTCAGGGCGCGCAGAATATCCGCGGTGGACTTCCAGTCCTGAAGCATGAAGGTCTCGGTCAATTCTATTTCGAGAAAACGTGGCTCGAGGCGCGATCTGCGCAGGATGTCGCGCACGCCGTCCAGGAAATCCTTGGCCCGCAGCTCCACGGCGGAAATGTTGATCGCGACGACGATCGGCGCGAGCCCGGCATCCATCCACGCGCGCGCTTGACGGCAAGCCTCCTCCAGCACCCAACGCCCGATGCGCAAAATGAGACCCGACTCCTCGGCAATCGGAATGAATTGCGCGGGTTGAACCAGACCGCGCTGCGGGCGCTGCCAGCGAATCAACGCTTCGACCCCCGATATGGCCCCGGTCGCGAGGTTGACCTTGGGCTGGTAATTCAGGAGAAACTCCTGCCGGTCGATGGCACTGCGCAAATCCGTTTCGACCGCTTGACGCTCGATCGCGTTGGCGTTCATTTCCGGCTTGAAGAACTGATAGTTGTTGCGGCCGCTGTATTTCGCCTGATACATGGCGAAATCCGCATTCTTCAGCAGCGTCTCCGCGTCCGCGGCGTCATCGGGATAGGTCGCGATGCCGATGCTCGCCGTGAGGCGCAACTCGTGCTCGCCGATTCGATGCGGCGCCTCCAAAGCCTGGATGATCTTGTCCGCGCAAACGGCGGCATCGTGCGCATGGACCACATCGGCGAGCAGAATCAAAAATTCGTCGCCGCCTTGCCGGCTTACCGTGTCGGAACTGCGTACGCAGGCGAGGAGTCTGCGTGCAACGGAGCGCAGCAACTCATCGCCGATCGCGTGGCCGAGGGAGTCATTGATGTGCTTGAAGCGATCCAAGTCGATGAACAGCAGCGCGACCGAGCTGCCGCTGCGCTGTGCCCGCATGATGGCCTGCTCGAGCCGATCGCTCAACAGGGTGCGATTGGGCACATCGGTGAGGCTGTCGTGCAACGCCAGCCGCGCCAGCTTGTGCGAGAGCTCCCGCGCCGCGGTTACATCGTGCGCCACCATCACCGCTCCTATGACGCCGCCCTGGCGATCGTGGATCGGCGCCGCGGAGGCTTCCACGGCGAGTTCCACGCCGTCGCGCCGGATGAGCACGCAGTCGGTTTCCAGGCCGAGGGTCTTATCCTCGATGATGGCTCGCGTCGACGGACTGTGGACCTTCTCGCGAGCCGCCGCGTCGACGAGCTGAAACACATCGTCCAGCACGCACCCGGCGGCCTGCGCCTGTGTCCATCCCGTCATCTTCTCGGCCACCACGTTCAAATACGTGACGTGTCCGCGAAAGTTGCTGCTGATGACGGCATCGCCGATCGAGTTGAGCGTGACTTGGGCGCGCTCCTTTTCCTCGAACAACGCCTCGGCGTTCTCTGCCCGCGACTCTTCGCTGGTTTGCAGCGCGCGCTCCACGGCGCGCCGGCTGCTGATGTCTCGAAATACGATGACCGCGCCGGTGAAGTGCTCGCGGCGGTCGCGCAGCGGCACTGCGCTGTATTCGATGGCCACCCGGCCGGAACGCGCGTTCAATACGGCCGCATGATTCGTCGGATGCGATCTGTTGGCGGGGTGGCGCAGAGACTCGATGGGATTTTCGATCGGTGTCCCGGCATCGTCGTCGTGAATGATCGAAAAGACGCGTTTCAGCGGGCGGCCGGCCGCATCGCTCATCGTCCATCCGGACAGCGATTCGGCGATGCGGTTCAAATAGGTGATGCGGCCGCGTGCATCGGTGGTGATGACGGCGTCGACGATGTTCGCGAGTGCCACCTCGAAGTGCGCTCGTTGAGCTTCGACGTCGTCCCCTCCGGTAGCGGAACCCACAGTCGGTCAGCCGATTGGCGCGTGTGACGCCGCGTACACGCACGAAACCCTTGTCGGTACCATCGATTCAGCCTACACAGAAAAATCGTCGGGATTAATCGGCAAGCGCCTCATCGGCCGTAGGATGCGGCTGACATCGTGTGAGGGCAATGACGTAAACTGCGCCCATGGTCCAATTCCTATCGCGGCTGCCGATGCGGGCGCTGTACGCGTTCTCGAGTTTTCTATACTTTCTCGCCTATTACGTCGTGCGTCATCGGCATCTCGTGATCCGTGAGCAGCTGCTCAAGGTGTTTCCGGCCACGTCCGAGGCCGAGCGCGCGGCCATCCATCGGCGCTTCCTGAAGAATTTCTGCGACGTCATGATGGAGGTGCTGAAATCTGCATCGCTGAGCCCTGAGGCGATGAGCGCGAGAGTCAACATTCTCAACTTGCCGCTCGCCCGCGGCTACCTGAACGCCGGCCAATCGGTCATGTTCGTGACTTCGCACCTGTGCAACTGGGAATGGCTTCTGCAAGGGGTCGCGCTGCAGCTTGGGTATCCTCTCGATGCGGCCTACAAGCCCTTGCACGATGCCTGGGCGGAGCGCTTGATGCTCAAGATCCGCTCACGCTTCGGAGCGCGGCTGGTGCCGGCCAAGGAGCTGCTCGCCGATTTCCTGCGCCGCCGCGGCGTCGTACGTGCAGTCGCCATGAATGCGGACCAGGCGCCCGTGTCGACCGACAAGCGCTACTGGACGCAGTTCCTCGGTCAGGACACCGCCTTCTACGTCGGCGCCGAACAGATCGCGCGAGGCACCCGATTGCCCATCATGTATCTGGTGATGCGGCGGGTGCGTCGCGGCCATTACGAGGTCGAACTGCGGCAGTTATGGGACGGCCGCGAAACGCTGCCTGCGAACGCCATCACCGAGCGCTATGCGCGGGCCTGCGAGCTCGACGTGCTCAAGTCCCCAGCCGATTGGCTGTGGTCGTACCGGCGCTGGCGGTTGAAGAAGCCCTTGTATGGTGCCGACTGAACGGCCTGTCTACGTCGCTGCCGGCTTGACGCCCGGCGGCTGGAGCGCCGATTGCTTCAGCTTTGCTTCCAAGTGCTTCGCCAGATCCGCGATGGTCGGGTGATCGAAAAGCTCCGTGAGATCGATGAGACCCGGGAACTCGCGGTCGATGTTCTCGTGAATCTCGATCAGCTTGAGCGAACTGGCCCCGATCTCGAATAGGTTGTCGTTCACCTCGATCCGCTTTCCCGGCAACGCGTTTTCACAGATCGACTGAAGCTGGGCTTCGAGCTCCGAACCGGTGACGTGAGCTCCGGCATGCGACTCGCGCAGCTTCTGCAGCGCGGCCAATTCGGCGTCGAATTCGCCCTCGATGTGCGCGACCTCCAACAGATGCCTCTGAACTTTGCCGCTCGTGGTCTTCGGTATCCGTTTCACCGGGATGACCTGCGCCACCTCGAGTCCGGTGTGCTCATTGATGAGGCGGCTGACGGCGGCGGCGATGGGCAGAAACTCCTCGGTGCTGCCGCGATGCAGGACGAACACCACCAGCTCTTCGCCCGCGGCGCCCGGCTTGGCGATGCCGGCGGCCACGACTTTGTTCAGATCCAGGCCCGGCGCACGCTGGGCGATGTTCTCGAGGTCGTAAGGGTAGTAATTCTGGCCGTTGATGAAGATGATTTCCTTGCTGCGGCCGGTGATGTACAGATCACCCTCATGCAGGACACCGACATCGCCGGTATCGACCCAGCCGTCGGCGCCGATGGCGAGGGCGGTCGCCTCGGGATCGCCGAAATAGCCGCGGGTGACGCTCGGGCCGCGGATCAAAATGTGTCCCACCTGCTCCTCCGGAACGGCGGCGCGCTGCTCATCCGCGATGCGCAATTCCGTGTTCGGAACGACTCGTCCGACGCACATCAATTCGATGGCATCGCGCGGATCGGCGGGGTTCACCTCGATGGTGGCTCCGATCCCGAGCTTGTGCCGGTTGGCGCGAATCCAGCGGTAGTCGGCGCCGAGTTCAGGGAACGTGACGGCGAGACAGGCTTCCGCGAGCCCATACACCGGATACATCGCGCGATGCGCCAGTCCGGTGTAGGCGAGGGCCTGCATGAACTCATTGCACAGCTGCACCGAGATCGGCTCGGCGCCGTTGTAAATCGAGCGGATGGACGACAGGTCGACATTCTCCAGCCGGCGATTGCCCAACACCTTGAGAAAATGGCGATAGCCGAAATTCGGCGAACAGGTGAGAGTCACGCGCTTGTTCGATGCCAGCTGCAACCACAGCAGCGGACGCCGCACGAAGAGGTCTGTCGGCATCAAGTTGACGTGCGCGCGATTGGCGAATTGCACCAGATAGAAGCCGATCAGACCCATGTCGTGGGTGAGCGGCATCCAGCTCAAGGTCACGTCCTGATCGCTGTACTTGCCGACGGCCGTGGCACCCGTGATGTTCGCGAGCAAGTTGCCGTGAGTGAGCATGACGCCCTTCGGTTCGCTGGTCGAGCCGGAGGAGAATTGGATGAAGGCGAGATCCTCCGCGCTCGGGCGATGCAGCTTCCCCGCCCGCGAGATGTCGGTGATCGATTCGACCAGGAAGGAGCGTGCCTTGAGCTCGGTGAACAGCGCCGTCTCTCCGACCTGTTCCGCCAGGACCTGAAGGCGCTCCAGGCTCTTTGCATCCGTGTACAGCAGCGGCTTGCCGAGCTTGCGCGCCACGCGCAGCAGCTTGTGCCGGTGCTCGTCGCTGATGCCGACGGCCAGCGGTACCGGCACGATGCCGCCGCACACGGCGGCCCAGAAGCCGTCGAGGAACTGCTCGTTGTTGCTGAGGAAGATGATCAGCTTGTCGCCGCGCTGCGCGCCGATGGCTTGCAGGTGGTGCAGGATGCCGACGGCTCGCGAAAATACGTCGCCGTATTTCACGCGCCGCTCGGCGTTCTCGCCTTCGACGTAGGTCACGGCGCGATCCACATCGCGGTTGTTCTCGAGAATGTCGAGCAGGGTCGTTTGCGTCATCTTTCGGTCACTTGCATCATGAGATTGGAGCGCGGTCGCAGGTTGATTTGCGCCTCGAGCTCGATCGGTTCGTCGCCGAGGCGGGTCAAACGAAAGCGGCGCACCATGCGATTCACGTGCACCAGCATTTCGAACATGGCCATGTTCTCCCCGATGCAGTGGCGCGGGCCGACGGAAAAGGGAATGTAGGCGAAGCGGTGCCGCTCCTTGGCGTCCACCCCGGCGAAGCGCTCGGGCCGGAATTCCTCGGCCTCGCTCCAGAACGCGGGGTGGCGGTGCAAGGTGTAGGGACTGATGAACACATCCGTGCGCGCCGGCACGGCAAAGCCCCCAAGCTCGTCGGCCTCCACGGTGCGGCGCGTGAACAGCCAACCGGGCGGATAGAGGCGCAGCGCCTCCTGCAGCACTTGGTGGGTGAATGCGAGCGATTCGGCGGCGTCGAGACTCAGGGTGTCCCGCGTCGTCCGGTCCGCTTCGGCCTCGAGCTGCGCCGTCGTTTCCGGATGCTGGGCGATGAGGTACCAGCACCAGGTGAGCGCCGCGGCGGTGGTCTCATGGCCGGCGACGATCAACGTCAAGACCTCGTCGATCATCTCCTTGTCGCTCATCGCGGTGCTGTTGTCCCGGTCGCGCGCCGCCATCAGCATGCTCAGGAAATCGAACCGCTCCTCGGGTTCGCGACGGCGGCGTTCGATCAGCTCCGCCACGAGCTTGGTGAGCGAACGAAAGCGAAATGCGAACTTCAGATCCCGATTCTGTTCCTTGGCGACGACTTCGAACGGATTTGCCCCCAATTGGCGTTCGAGACGCTCCAGATCACTGCCGAATATCGAGCGCAGCACGATCTGCAGCGTGAGCTCGCTGACATCGTCCGTGATGTTCACCGCCCCGCCCCGTGCGGCCTGCGTGGCCCAGCGCTCGGCGAACCGCTCGTTGACCTCATGGATCAAGCCGCTGAAGCGATCGATGACTCGCCGATGAAAGCAAGGCTGCATCATGCGGCGCTGCCGCCGCCAAAAGTCGCCCTCGCTGGTCATGATCCCGTTGCCCAGGAGGATCTTGACCCGATCCATGCCTTCGCCCTTCGTGTAATTGCGGTGATTCGACAACAGCACGTGTTTGATGTCGTCGGGATGGTTGATGACGTAATTAAACACGCCGCGGCCGGGAGCGAAAACGCGGTAGACGTCGCCGAAGCGCGAAAAATACTCGCGCAGCCGGGCCAATGATTCTTCGCTCCCGCCGAGGTCGAAGCCCTCGGCAGGGCCTGGGGGAAGGGCCACTGTTTGCATCGGCGCATTGTAGCGTAGCTGGACTGGCCTGCAGGCCGCACACGCTGTGCGTGACCGCTTTGCGTAGGCTTGCGCGGCGCGCGACAATGAGTCCTGTGGAAAAAAAACCCGACGGCGGCCTTCGTAATACCCTCTACGAGCAACAAACACGGTCGAGCCGGCGCCTGACTCGCAGCCGTCTTTCCCTCTACAAGATGCTGGTGCCCCCGGGTCTCGGGTTACTGCGCCTGGTGTGGAGGTGGTGCCGGGTGGTGCGGGTGGTGGGTACTGAGCACATTTCGGCGGCGCTCGCCCGGGCCCCTTCCTTCATCCCGGTGTACTGGCATCAGCACCAAATCTTCTGCGTGAAGCAGCTGCTCGACATGCGGGATGCCGGCGTCAAGTTGGGGTTCTTGATCAGCCCGTCGGTGGACGGAGAACTCGGCGCCATGCTCGTTCGACGTGCCGGCGGGGAAGTGATCCGTGGGTCATCGTCTTATACCGGAGCGCGCGCCTTGCGCGACTATTATCAGGCGCTCGCGCACGAGGGCATCTCTCCGGCGATCACGCCGGACGGTCCGCGCGGACCGCCGTGGAAGTTCAAACCGGGGGCGATCTTGCTCTCGCAGCTATCGCAGCGGCCCATCATTCCCATGGCGTACGCCGCCTCGCACGCCTGGAAAATCAAATGGGACCGTTTCGTCATTCCCGTCCCAGGCGCGCGCATCGCGATCGTGGTGGGCGAGCCGGTGTATGTCGCGAAAGGGCTCGATGCCGCGGGGCTCGTCCGGCTACAGCAGGAGATGGAGCGGAATTTGATGGGGTTGTACGCCCAAGCCAGGGCCGTTTTGCGGCTTTAAGCGTCAAGCCCTAGGAATACAACTGCTTAGCTTGTATTCCTTACAACATGTGCGAGAATCCGGATGTATGTTCCACACCAGGCGAACTTAAGAACTGTGTGACGCATTCGAATTTAGGCTCCAATCGAGTGGCAAACTGTTGATGGACAACCGTATTCATAATCCGGGGACCCTCGAAGGCGCATGGCGATAGCTCCCAACGATCCCCGACACCCCGACCTCACCGCATCGGATGTCCTCTCTCCGCAAACCTGGCCCAGGCGCGGGATTCGCCCCGCGGTGGGGCTCGATGTCATCTGCACCAAAATCGCGGTGGATTTCCAAACGATGACGGCGGCTACCGCCGCAGACTGCATTTACGCGAATTTGGAATTGCTGCGCGATGCGACGCGCACCGATACCGCCTTTCACATGAGTTTCGACACGGAGACATCGACCTTCGCCGATGTCCAGGTGGCGCGCGGATTGTTGGCGACGGGAAACCCCGAGCAGCTGCGCGGCCAAAACTTCGACGTGCTGCCCTGGCTACGCTCGCGACTCGCGCCGCTGCGCGTAACGGAATTTCGAGATACGGCCAATCCCCGGCCCGATCAGGCCGAAGATGCGGCGGTGTGGGCCGACCTGGGGATCGGATCGATTTTGATGATCGGCTACGTCATCGAGGGCCGTCCGGCGGGGGTTCTCGGCATCGCCGGTGCGCGCCCGCGCGACAATTGGGAGGTGCAGCTGCACCTGCTCATGAAGCTGGTTGGCAGCAGCCTCGCGACCGGACTCGAGCGCATCGAGATCCAGGCGCATTTGCGCGATCTGGAGGAGCGCAATGAGCTGGCACTCTACAGCGCGAACGACGGCCTATGGGATTTCGACACGCTCAACAACCGCGTGTATCTGTCGCCGCGCTGGAAGGCGATGCTCGGCTACGACGAAGAGCACGTAGAGCAGGCGCCGGATTGGCGGACACTCGTGCATTCGGACGACATGTCGCGGGTTCAGGCCGCCATTCGCGATCACGTGGCGGGCAAGACGCCGATCTTCGAGAGTCTGCACCGGATGCGCCATGCGTCGGGCGAGTGGCGCTGGGTGATCAGCCGGGCCAAGGCGCGGGTGGATGAGAAAGGCCGCTTGCTGCGCCTGGTGGGTGTGGAGCTCGACATCACCGAACGCAAGCTCTACGAAGAGGCGCTGTTCCGGGAAAAGGAAAGCGCGCAGATCACGCTGCAGAGCATCGGCGACGGTGTCATCACCACCGACGCCAAGGGCGTGATCGACTACTTGAATCCGGTGGCGGAATCCCTGACGGGGTGGCGCCTCGAGGACAGCCAGGGGCGCGCGATCGAGGAGATCTTCCGCGCATTTCACGAGGAGACCTGCGAGCCGCTCGAAAATCCTCTGGCGGTGGCGATCCGCCGCACCCGCTCGATCAAATCGGTGCGCCCCATGCTGCTCATCCGGCGCGACGGCAATGAAATCTATGTCGAAAGCACTGCCTCGCCGATTCGCGACGGCAGCGGCGCGGTCTCGGGCGGCGTACTCGTATTCCACGATGTCAGCGAGGCGCGCGAGCTGAATCGCCGCCTGAGCTACCACGCCAGTCACGACGTGCTCACCGGTCTGGTCAATCGCCGCGAGTTCGAGAATCGCATGGAACGGGCGCTCAAGAGCGCGAAGGCGCGCGAGACATCCTATGCGCTGTGCTGCCTCGACCTCGATCAGTTCAAGATCGTCAACGATACCTGCGGCCACAGCGCCGGCGACGCCCTGCTCGGGCAGGTGGGCGCGCTGCTGAAATCGAAGGTTCGGTGGCGCGATACCCTGGCGCGGCTCGGCGGCGATGAGTTTGGGATTTTGCTCGAGAGCTGCTCACTCGACGAGGCGATGCGCACGGCGGAGTCACTGCGCGAAGCGGTGCGCAATTTCAAGTTCACCTGGGAAGAGCGCACGTTTCGCCTGGGCGCGAGCATCGGTGTGGTGCCGATTTCGGCCGACAATGCCGACGTCGCCTCGGTTCTGAGCGCCGCCGACAGCGCCTGTCAGGCGGCCAAGGAAGCCGGACGCAACCGCGTGCACAGCTTCGAGGAAAACGACATCGATCTGATGCGCCGGCGCCGCGAAATGCAGTGGGCGGCACGCATCAACAACGCGCTCGAGGAAGGCCGATTCGAGCTGTTCCGGCAGACGATCCTGCCGCTCCAGCAAGTGGAGAACGGCGCGCATTACGAGCTGCTGCTGCGCATGCGCGACGAGACGGGCAAGATCGTCGCGCCGGATAATTTCATCACCGCGGCCGAGCGCTACGGCATCACGCCGAGCATCGATCGCTGGGTCATCGAGAACGCCTTTCGCTGGCTCGTCTCCGAGGCGGACGAGCGCGAGAAGCTCGCCATGTGCTCGATCAATCTGTCCGGTCAGAGCCTCGGCGATGACAAGTTCCTGCCGTACGTGATCGATCAGTTCCACCGTAGCGGCCTGGACGCGACCAAAATCTGCTTCGAGATCACGGAGACCGCGGCGATAGCGAGCTTCTCGCAGGCCAACCGCTTCATCCAGGCGTTGAAGGAATTGGGCTGCAAGTTTGCGCTGGACGACTTCGGCACGGGACTCTCCTCGTTCGGCTACTTGAAGCACTTTCCGGTCGATTACCTGAAAATCGACGGCAGCTTCGTCAAAGAGATCCTGCACGATCCGATCGACCGCGAGATGGTGCGCTCGATCAACGAGATCGGGCATCTGACCGGCAAGCAAACGATCGCCGAATTCGCCGAGAACCTCGAGATCATCAACATGCTGCGCAGCCTCGGCGTCGACTACGCGCAGGGCTACGGCGTGTCCCAGCCGCAGCGCGTACTCAAGGCCGCGAATAGCGCCTGAGCGTAGCCGCCGGCCGCCACGCGGTCAGGTGTCGGCGTTTCTCCTACACCGAACATCAAAACATTTCCCCGCGAACTCCGTTGCCGGGTGAACTCCCCAGGTGTCATTATGTCGAACCGACTTTGTGGCCGCGCGGCGGAGGGATTTATGGCCCGAGTTACCGAAAAGGTGAGCATTCCGATGGACCCGGACTTGCTGTGGGAAAACATCGGCGGATTCGGCGCAGTCGGCGTCTGGCACCCGATGCTCGAGAAGGTCGACGTTCAGCGCGAGGAGCTCGGGGCGGTGCGCACGGCGCACGGGCGCGATGGCAGCACGCATGTCGAGCGCTTGGTGGACGTGGAACCCGAACAACACCGCTACCGCTATAAGATGGAATCGACGCCGCTTCCCGTCGGAAATTACGTGGGGGAATTCAGAATCGAAAGCGATGCCGAGCACGAGAGCTCGGTGGTTTGGGCGGCCGACTTCGAGGTCACGAAAGGCGACGAGGCGAAGACCGTTGGCGCGGTCCGTCAATTCTTGAGATCGGGGCTCGATCAATTGCGTGCGGCTTATGGCGGTTCGCACTGCAACCGCGTGATGGTGACCATTCCCTGAGCTGAACCGGCCGGGTGAAATAAACTATCCACTGCCCACGATTAGTTCGCTTGTCGGATCCCGTGGTCCGGCGGACCATCGGTCGGTGAGCAACTATCGAAAGCTTTTCTCCCACGAAGCCGCCGCGCTCGGCGGTCACCTGGCCCGCCTCGGTGGCGAAGAGCGGTCGCTGCGCTTCATGGGCGCGATGAGCGATGAGGCCGTTCAGGAGTACTGCGAAGAGCTCGACTGGTTTCGCATCGTCGTCATCGGAATCTTCGACGCGGGCGTGCTGCGCGGTTGCGCCGAGATGAACATTCCGGATCGTCGCCATCCGATCCTCTGCGAGGTGGCGATTACGGTCGAAACCGCATGGCAGCACCACGGCATCGCGACCGAGCTGCTCCGCCGCGTGCTCGTGGTGGCGCAGAATCGATCCGTGCGCGGCCTCCATATCACCTGCTTTGGCCACAATCACCGCATACAACACATCGCCGAGAAATTCGGCGCGCGATTTCGCAGCCGGGACGGGGAATCGGAGGCCGACATTCCAACGGGCGCTCCGACCTACTCGTCGCTCTGTGAAGAGACGATCGACGATGGTTTCGGATGCATGAACATCTGGTTCGACTACGTCGCCCGGCGCCTACGCGCGCTGCACGGGACGGGCCTCTCGCCGTTCGGACACGCAATTCGCTAGCGTTTGGGGTAGGGCGTCCCGTCTCTCTTTGCAAACCCCGCATCCCCCTTGAGGAAGCGCATATCAATGTCCGGATAATCCCCTTCATCGTCGGCGACCTTCCGCGATCCCACTTCCAGCAGCACGGCATCTCGGTGCGAGCGGTTTTGCAAATGATGTCCATCGCGGACGCCCGCCTTGAAGCCCGCGCAATCGCCCGCGTGCAATACTTCCTCGCCGCCGTCCGTGACCAGCACCAACTCTCCTTCGAGAACGTACACGAACTCATCTTCCGCCGAGTGCCAGTGCCGCTGACTGGACCAACTGCCCGGCGGCAAGCGAAGCAGGTTGACTCCGAAATCCGTGAGACCGGCGGCATCGCCCAATCGCTGCCGTGCGCGGGCCGCACACGGTACGTCGAACGGCGACGGATACCCGGACCCGGTGACGACCGGAACTGTTCTCACGTCGATGTGTTTCGGCATGGTTCAACTCCTTATGAGTGTCAATTTACTCGACCGCGACAGCGGGTATCTTAGAGGCATTGCGGCACTGCTCCGCCACGTGCTCGCGGATGAGCTCGGCCAAACGCAGGGTTCCCGGGCCCGCGTAGTCGCGATCGGCGAACACCAAATAGAGCTCGCCCCAGCGCTCGCCGCCTTCGCGCAGCGGCAATGGCTTGAGCAGGCCGCCGGCAATTTCGCCTCGAATCGTGTCTTCGGCATACCAAGCGAAGCCGAGTCCCATCACCGCAGCATGGATCGATGTGGCCTTGTGGCTCACGGTCCAACTTTGCTCCGCGCCGAGCCAGCTGCCGCTGCGACGCTGGCTGCCGGTATCGCGGATGACCAGATGGCGGTGCTTTCTTAGATCCTGCAGAGTGAGTTCGCGCCCGAGCTGGTGCAGCGCATGCTGGGGATGTGCGGCTGCGACGAATCGCAGCCGCATCAACGGATCGCCGGTAAACCCGGGAGGCACCTGCGAGCAGATGGCGAGATCGACTTTCCGCTGCAGCAGCGTCTCCTCGGTACCGCTGAGCACGGTCTCATACAGCTCGATGCGCGTCTGGGGCCGCTCGTCGGCGAAGCGCGCAAAGCACTGCAGCAGCAGCCACGTAGGGAAGATGATCTCCACCGCAAGCCGCAGCTCCGGTTCCCAACCCGCCGCAAGGCTGCCGGCGGCACTCTCGAGTGCGCCGGCTTCATCGAGGAGTGCCTTCGCGCGCCGGTACAGAACTTCGCCCGTCGGCGTGAGATGCGCCTTTCGGCCGACCACCTCGAATACCTTCACCCTGAGCAGCGATTCGATCTTTTGCACGGCGTAGGTAACCGCCGACTGGCTCTTGTGCAGCATTTCCGCTGCTTGGGCATACCCTCCTGCGTCAACCACGGCTTGCAGGGCACGCCATAACTCCAACGAAACCCGAGGGGCTGCCATCAGTGCCTTATATCCAATTATTAGATAGGTATACCCTATATTTTGCTCTTTTTTATCTATCCAATCAATAGTTAACTAACACCCACTGTTCCACCAAACGATTTTGAGGAGAAGTGCCATGACCACCCTGCTGCAACTCCACGCCAGCATCAACAACAGCAACGGCCAGTCGAGCCAGTTGGCCAACCAGTTCGTCGCGGCTTTCCTGGAAAAGCATCCGCACACCAAGATCGTGGTGCGCGACGTCGCCGCAGGGGAGGCGGTGCCGCATCTGGATGCCGATCGCTTCGGCGCCTTCATCACCAAACAGGAAGAGCGCAGCCACGCGCAGCACGCGGTCGTTGCCTATTCCGACGCGCTCATCGCCGAACTGCAGCAGGCCGACGTGATCGTCCTGGGTCTGCCGATGTACAACTTCGGCGTACCATCGCAGCTCAAGGCCTATTTCGATCACATCGCTCGCGCCGGCGTCACCTTCAAGTACACCGAGAAGGGCCCCGAGGGTTTGCTTACCGGCAAGAGAGTGTTCGTGTTCGCCGCGCGCGGCGGTCTCTATGCCGGCACGCCGATGGATACGCAGACCGGCTACGTGCGCGACTTTTTGCACTTTCTCGGCATGACCGATGTCGAATTCGTCTACGCTGAAGGTCTCGCCGTCAGCCCGCAAAGCAAAGAGGCGGGTCTCGCGAGGGCCGTGGCCGAGATCGCACGTCTCGCCGCCTGAGCCAATCCGAGGAGAATGCTTCAATGACTACCCGCTCATTAGTTCATGTTATTCAATCGATGCCGACCTCCGATGGCGCCGGCGTCAAGTTGCGTCGCAGCCTCGGCAGTCAACGGGGGCTGCACGTGGATCCGTTCCTCATGCTCGATGAGTTCTATTCCGACAACCCGGACGACTACATCGCCGGCTTTCCGTCCCATCCGCATCGAGGCTTCGAAACCGTCACCTATATGCTCGACGGCCATATGCGCCATGAGGACCATCTCGGAAATCGCGGCGATCTCGGCCCGGGCGGCGTGCAGTGGATGACGGCCGCGCGCGGCATCATTCACTCTGAAATGCCCCAACAGAGCGAAGGCCGATTGCGCGGCTTCCAGCTGTGGCTCAACCTGCCGTCGCAGGAGAAGATGAAGCCGGCGAGTTATCGCGACATTCCGGCGGCCGAGATCCCGCTCGTGAACCTGCCGCAGCGTGGCGAGGCGAAGATCATTGCCGGTACGCTCGAGCTGAACGGCGATTCCTACAGTGGCCCGATCAATGGCCGGGGCCCGATCAATGGCGGAGGCCCGAAGCTCAGCACCGATCCGCTGTACCTGGATGTTGTCTTGCCGGCGGGCGCCGAGTTCAGCGCACCGATCGCAGCGGGGCACAATGCCTTCCTCTATGCCTACGAAGGCAGCGCGCAGATCGGACCCGCCGGTTCCGCCAAACCACTGCCGCATCGTGCCGCGGGCGTGCTGTCCGATGGCGACCGCGTGCAGGTGCAGGCCGGCGCGGATGGCGTACGCTTTCTGCTCCTCGCCGCCAAACCGATACGGGAGCCGGTGGTGCAGTACGGACCGTTCGTGATGAACACGCGCGAGGAAATCGAGCAGGCGCTCGCGGACTATCGCGACGGGCGGCTGGCCGCGGCATGAAAGGATGTCGTTTCGGCGTCGTGCGCGGCCCTAGCCACGCCAGTCGGTAAACACGAGGCGCACGCGGCGGGCGAGCCGGCGGAACATTTGCGTGAAGGTGATGCTCGAATCGGCCAGATACATCCCGAAATGCTGATTCAACAACGCGAAGATGACTGCCGTTGCGTCCCCCAACGGCAGTCGATGATCGAGTTGCCCGGCGTTTCGGTATTTCTCCAAGAGGCGGCGGATCTGCGCCTGTGCCTCGGATTCGGCCTCGAGCACCAGTTCCTTCAACAGCCCCTCGTTCCCAACTCCCGGAAATACCGTGAGTTGCAGCAGTTCCCGGCTCGCCCAATCGTGTCCCCCCAGATCGCGGTAGGCGGCGAGCAACGCGACCATCGACTCGGCCGGATCGACGAGGGGACCGTCGATGAGGCGTTGCGCACGGGCAAGCATGTTGGTCAACTCCGGGCGCAGCAGCGCGTGGACGATTCCCTGCTTGGAATCGAAGTACTTGTACACCGTGGCGACTCCGACCCCGGCTTCCGCGGCGATCTGCTCGAAGGTGGTACGCGCGTACCCATGCTTTTCGAATAATCGCGCTGCCGCCGCCAACATGGCGCTGCGCCGCATTTGCTTTTGCGCGTTACGGCGCCCGGTCAACGTCGCATCTTTTCGGTCAGACGACTTTGAATTTGACCGGCGAGCTCGGAGACGGACTGCTGCGGATGGAACGTCTCGACGATGCGGCCGTCCGGATTCGCGAGATACATGAGCATGCCGTGATCGATGTAATCCGTCGAATCCCTGCGCTGCCACGGCACGCCGAAGGTTTGAGCGGCATCCGCGACGGCCTCAGGGCTTCCGGACAAGGCGCGCAGGCGCGGATGGAACCGGCTCGCGAAATCGCGCAGCTGCGCCGGCGAATCACGCGGGTCCAGGCTCACGAAGAGGGGCAGGATGGGATCGGCGGCGGCCCCGAGACGGTCGAGGACCACCGACATTTTCCTCAACGCCGCGGGGCACACTTCGGGACAGTTCGTGTAACCGAAGTACACCAGCAGCCAGCGCCCCGCCAGTTCGTGCGCATCGAGAGGGTGTCCGAACTGGTCGATCATGCGGGAGTCGCTCGCTCCGCAAACTGAAGCCGCGAGGTTCAAGACGACCACGGCTGCCAGCATCCGAGCGCACGCCATTGGCCTCATGCCCGGCCTCATATGGCGACGATCCAACCCATGGCACCGCGCTCGGCCATCCGACTCTGATGGGGATGAAACATGTATCGGCCGCGACGCGGCAGACGAAACTCGAGAATCGCGCGTTCCGCCGGCCCGAGGCTGACGATGTCGGTGTGTTCATGGGCGGAGACCGACGTACCGGACCGAAAGAGGTCGAAGGTCTGGGCGTGCAAATGAAACGATGCAATGGGGTCGGGCTCGACCATGTTCATCAGATAGATTCGAACCAGCTCGCCCACCGGCACTTTGAGCGGAAAACGCTCGTAGTATCCCGCCATGCCGTTCCAGGCATAAACCTCATTGTGCCCGTCGCCGTCGACGTCGAAACCGCATAGACACAGAAGAAATTCGTGTGCGGTGGGACGGGGCACGAGCGGATCCACGATCATGGCGCCGTACATGCCTTTGGCGACGTGCCGCGCGTAGGGCGGTACGTGGCAATGGTAAGGGTGCAGTCCGGCAGGCCCAGCCTCGAATTCGTAGGAGTGATCCTCGCCTTTCGCGACGCGGCCGAGTCCGTCCTGCGACACATCGTGCGCGCCATGAAAATGCACGCTGTGGGCGGAATTGGCGCGGTTCCCGAGCGCGACCTTCACGCGCTCTCCGACCGTTGCGCGCACGATGGGGCCCGGCACCGTTCCGCCGTACGCCCATGCCGTGATGTTCTGGCCGTCGGCAACCTCGAGCGTCGTTTCGATCACCGACAAATCGAACGTGCGCACGCCGCTCTGCGGCGGCGACCAGGGCGGCGGTGTGTGTAATTCGTCACGACTTCCAGCCGCGAGATAGCCGGGCGGCGTGAACTTCGCCGAATAAGCGGCGCCCATGCCGGCGCCCGAGGTATCGGCTGCGCAATCGACATCGAGGAGCGGCAGCGATGCCGTGCGGGTGTCATTCGCGCCCGTGCGCCGCTTAACGGCCGGCCACGCCCAGCCGCCGAGGAAGCCCAATGCGCCGCCCAGACCCCCGAGTCCAAACAAGTCGCGCCGGCGAATAGCCATCGTCAGCTGATTCCGCCCAAGGCGACTCCCAGCACCAACACGAGTGCATACGCGGCGCCGCCGCCCAACGCGATGAACTTGATGCGCGGGGCGAGATGCGAACCGCTCAGGAACAGATAGCCAAGGGCGCCGATGAAGGGGAGGGCGAATATCAGAAATGCCCAGATCCACGCCCTCACCGCCGTCGCGTCGCCGCGCCGACCAAGGTCCCAGAGCGCGAGCGTGGTCCACACCGCGTAGAGAAGCAACGGCAGCAGAAAGGCATACAGCCCGAGGAGCATTTGCAAGTTACCCGGCAATGTGACGTTCATCGATACCTCCAGGATCAACTCAATGCTTTGGGTCCGAGCGGGCCGCCGGCAAGCCAAATGCCGACCGCCAGAGGCAGCAGCCAGACGCAAAGTCCGGTGACCACGATGGCGAGCCGCGACGCTCGGGTGAGCGTGCGTGCGCTGCTCAGCAAGTACCACGCGCCGCCCAGCAGCGGCACCAGGAGGACGAATGCCCCCCATCCCCACTTCGCCGTGTCGGCGCGCTCGTTCAGGTCCATCATGGCAAGCGATGCCCACGTGGCGTACAGAAGAAACGGCAACAGGTAGAGGTAGACCACGAACCAGACCTGAAAAATGGTCGTGGGACCGGCCAGTGAGAACAGCGAGGGCATCTCAATTCTCCTTGCGCGCGACGATGCGGTCCGCGCTCGTCGAGTGCTCGGCGGGTGTCTTGATCGATTCGAGGTCGAGCCGTGCTGCTTCGAACACGTGGACCGCCGGGCGCACGGGAGCATTCGCACCGCCGGGGATGCTCGCTTGCGGCGGCGGCACCGGCCGCGTGCGGTAATCGCTCAGTGTGAAGCGGCCCAGGCGGATCTGCGCGATGGAGCCGAAGAAGGTCATCGATGTCGAGAGGTCGGATGCCACCGGGATGCGAGCGGCCCGGCATCCGTTCAATGTCTCGAGTCCCCACGGTATGGAAGTTCGATAGCTGTTGCTGGAGAAACAATTGTGCATGGTGCCCAAGCCGCCGGCCGCAAGATCTGCGCGTCCGGATCCCTGGATGACGTTGCTGCGCACCACGTGGCCGGTCGAGGGCCAATAGTGGCGGTCCAGAAGCGGCACGATCAGAATCCCATTATTGCGGCTGCGCACGACGAGGTTGTGCTCCACCCGATTGTTGTGCGTCCCGACGAGCGCAATGCCCTGACCGGCCAGCGTCTCGGTCGCATAGAAGCCGGCGGCCTCGTTGTCGAAACCGCTATCGCTCACCACGTTTCCCATGATGGTCGTATCGCGGCCCGGCGGGTTGAGCTCGATGTCGAACGTCGTCGTGCTGATCCCGCTGCGGTTGTGCTCGAAGCGCGAATTCAGGATATACATGTCGCCGCTGGAATTCGTGCCGGAATAGCCGAGCCCGCTGTAGTTGCCGATGACATCGTTCAACACCACCCGGCAGGGCGCGCATTGGCCGACGTAGAACGCCGAGTCGGGAGATCCGCTCGCAAGGGAGTGTTCGAACAGCCCGTCGCTGGAGCCGAACGCATAGATTCCATAGTCGCCGTTGTTGTAGGCGGTCAGGTACGAGCCGCGAAACCCCTGGACACCGGTCCAGAAGAATCCATTGAGCGTGAAGTTTCGCGCGGTCATGTTCTCGACCGCCACTCCGTTGCCGCCGATCATGATGCCGGTGGCGAGTTCGAACTTGCCGTCGAGAATGACCGCGTTCCGATCCACGCCGCGCAAGGTGATGCTCGGTGTCGTGACGAAGACGGCCTCGTTGTATTCTCCCTGGTCGATGAGCACGAGGTCGCCGGGATTTGCCGCATCCACCCCGTTCTGAATGGTCGGGTACTCTTGCGGTACGCGGCGGGTGACGCCCGTGGGTATCTCGACGGTCGGGAGGACGCCGCGCGTGCCCGAGGGCGGCGTATATTGGATGTTGCCGACGACCACGACGCCGATCATTCCCGTCTTGCCGTCCGGCGTCGCATGAAAGCTGCAATAGAAGGGATACACCCCTTCCTTGCCGATCACGATCTCGGTCATGTCGTCCGGACGCATCTTGATGTTGCCGAAGGTTTTCTCGCTCGACCAGGATTTGTCGACCGCGATGACATTGTGGTCGTTGCGTCCGACGTTCATGAACACGATCGATCCGCCGGCGGGGATCCTGACGATGGCGGGCGAATAGCTGTTGTCCGCCATTGAAACGAGCACGGTGCCGGTGGGTTTCACCTCCGGCTTGCCGCATCCGCCCAAGGCCGCCGTCAAGCCGAGCGCTGCGATGATGCAGAAGGTTCCGTGGCGCGATTTTAGAACCGTCTTGTCCATGAGAATCGTAGAGTAATTGTGGTTTTACTATCGTTTCGTACGGCGACGATATTCCTCGGGGCGGTCGCTGTCAAATCATCGGAAGATCGGCTCGCATACGGCGCGGTCGAACGGCGGGTCCGTCACATCGAATACACATTGCGTGATTAGCTTGCGGCATATGGTAGTTTTGCAGCGCGTGATCACCGTCGACGTCGCGAAGTCTCTACTCCTGGGCGCCCTGCTGCTCCCGTGGGCTCACAGCGCCGCCGCGGCGGAACCGCTTGCCGAGCAACTGCTGCCCACCGGACAGGTGCTCACCCCGACGGCGGCGCCGGGATCGAGATTTACGACGCTCAACCCGCATCTCGCGGATGCGCCGCGGTTCGTCGCCGGGCAAAGCATCAGTGAGGCGTTGAGCCCGGATCGCAAGACCTTGCTCGTTCTCACGAGCGGCTACAACCGCCGCCGGGACCGGCGCGGCCATCTGATTCCGGGCGACTCCCGGGAGTACGTATTCGTCTTCGATGTAGCCGCGGGAGTCGCCCGGGGCAGGCAGGTATTGCAGGTACCCAACACCTACGTCGGCATTGCCTTCGTGCCGTCGGGAGACCGCTTCGTGGTGTCGGGCGGCGTCGACGATACATTGCATCTCTTCGACCGGGTGGGGTCACGCTGGCGGGAGAACGGATCGTCACCCATCAGGCTCGGCCACACCTCCGGCATCGGTATCGACCAGAAGCCGATGGCGCAAGGCGTCGCCGTCACCCCCGATGGCTCGCGCGCCGTCGTCGCGAATCGCTACAACGCCTCCGTGACGGTCGTCGATTTGATCTCGGCCAAGGTCGTCAAGGAGATCGACCTGCGTCCGGGCGTAATCGATCGAAGCCAATCCGGCACGGCGGGCGGCGAGTTTCCCGTCGCCATCTGCATCGAGGGCAAGGAGACCGCCTTCGTCTCCAGCGAGCGGGACCGCGAGATCGTCGTCGTCGATCTGGGATCCCAAGCCGTGGTCGCCCGCGTCCCCGTCAGCGGCAACCCCAACCGCATGATCCTCAATCGCGATGCGAGCCGGCTATTCGTCGCCCTCGACAATGCCGACGTGGTTGCGGTCATCGACACTCAGCGGCGCGTCGTGATCGATGAGATTCAGACCGTGGCCCCGCCGGGGATGCTGCGGCTGGCCAAGCGCTATCGCGGCGCTTCCCCGAATGCGATGGCGCTCGCCGCAGACGAGAAAACGCTGTTCGTGACCAATCGCGGCACGAACTCAGTGGCGGTCATCGACAATGACGATGCGGCGCGGCAGGTGCGCGGATTGATTCCAACCGGTTGGTATCCGTCGGATCTGGTCGTCGGGCCGGGCGAGGTTCTCTATATCGTCAACACCCAAAGCGTTCCCGGTCCGAATGGCGGCAATTGCCTGGGCTATCAGACCGTACCCTGCCCGGTCAGACGCACGCCCGTTCGTTTCGCAGCGAACGAATATATCCTCGATTTGAGCAAGGGAGGGCTGCTCAGTCTTCCCCTGCCGCGCGCAGAGGTGCTGCCGAGGTTGACTCGGCAAGTGGCCGCCAACAATCGCTTTGAAAGCGCCAATCGCGACTCGCAGGTCATGGAGGCGTTGCACGCAAGAATCAAACACGTGATCTACATCATCAAGGAAAACCGCACCTACGATCAGGTGCTCGGCGATATCGGGCGCGGCAAGAGCGACCCGCACCTCGCGGAATTCCCTTTCACGACGACGCCGAATCAACACAATCTCGCCAACCAGTTCGTCCTGTTGGACAGTTTCTATGATCCCGGCAATGTGAGTGGCAACGGCTGGCCGTGGAGCATGTCGGCGCGCGAGTCCGATGCGGGAGCGAAAATGGTCCCGGTCACCTATGCGAACCGCGGCGGGTCCTACGACTGGGAAAGCACGAACAGCAACGTCAATGTCGGACTTGCCGGAGCGGAGCGGCTCGCCGCCAACCCTTTGTCGGCGAACCGATCCTCCGGCAAGCTCGATCCCGACGAGCTTCCAGGCACCAATAACGTTGCTGCGCCCGACGGACCGGACGGGGAAATGCAGCAGGGGTATCTGTGGAATGCCGCCATTCGCGCGGGACTCTCCGTGCGCAACTACGGTTTCATGATCGATGTGATGCGTTACGGCCCCGAGTTGCTGGCGTCGCCATCGCGCGCGCAGTTCTATATTCCACTGGAAACCGACCCGGCGTCCAAGAATTTGACCGTAGCCTACGCAGCCAATCCCGAGCTCGTGACCCGAACCGACGGATTTTTCCGCGGCTTCGATACGGCGTTTCCGGACACTTTCCGTGAACGAGAGTGGGCGCGCGAATTTCATCAATTCGAGAAGAACGGAAGCTTGCCGGCGCTATCGTTGGTGCGCTTGATGGCGGATCACACGGGTTCCTATTCGCGGGCGATCGCCGGCGTGAATACGCCCGAGCTGCAGGTGGCCGACAATGATTTCGCCGTGGGCATGCTCGTCGAGGCGGTCGCGCACAGTTCTTACGCCAAGGATACCTTGATCTTCATCGTCGAAGATGACGCGCAAGACGGTCCCGATCACATCGACGCACACCGCAGCACCGCCTTCGTGGTCGGTCCGTACGTCAAACACGGAGCCGTCGTCAGCCGCCGCTTCACGACGATCAATATGCTGCGCACCATCACGGACGTGCTCGGCATCGATCATCTCAGCCTCTTCGACGCCACGCAGAGCCCGATGGCCGATGTGTTCGACCTGGAAAAACCGGATTGGGACTACACGGCGGAGGTTTCGAGTTTATTGAAATCCCCCGGCGTCACGCTCCCCATCCCGAGCGGAACGAAAGTCGCCGGCGCACTGCGACGTCCGACGCATGGCGTCGCCTATTGGGCCGCACGAACCGCCCATATGGACTTTTCCGCCGAAGATCGAGTCGATGCGGACGACTATAACCGCACCTTGTGGAAGGGACTCATGGGCGGCCAGCCGTATCCCGCGGCGTCCCGAACCTCAGTGGGCGGCCGTGACTGACCCCAGGGCGGCACTCGCGCGCGCCGGCCGCGCGAGCCAGATCACGCCGACCAACAACACAAACAGCACCGCGGAGGCGAGGAAGATGTCGTTGGCGGAGAGCATGAACGCCTGGGTGTCCACCATCCGATTGAGCAGCGGAATTCCCTGCTCGGAGCCCAGGCCGCCGGCCTGCAGATTGGCCAGGCTCTGGGCGGCAACGGGATCGCCCGGCGTCAGGTGCTCGATCAAGCGGGCGTGATGCAGCGTCGCGCGCCGATCCCACAGCGTGGTCACGATGGAGGTGCCGAACGAGCCTGCCGTGATGCGCGCGAAATTGAAAAGTCCCGAGGCCGCCGGAATCCGCTCGGCGGCAAGCCCCGACAGGGAGAGCGTGACGAGCGGCACGAAGAAGCAAGCCATGGCCACGCCCTGAATGAGCGTGGGCACCAGCAGCGTGCCGAACGGCGTATCGGTGTTGAAGTGCGCGCGCATGCCGAGGATGAGCGCGAATACCAGGAACGCCACCGTCGAGATCAGACGCGGATCGGTTCGCCGCATCGCTCGACCGACTACGGGCGTCAGCAGAATCGCGAGCAGGCCGACGGGTGCGAGCACCATGCCCGCCAGGGTGGCGGTGTAGCCCATGTACTGCTGCAGCCACAAAGGCAGCAGCACGGCGTTGCCGAAGAAGGTTCCGTAGGCAAGCGCCATGGCGAGAGTGGCGGTCCAGAAATTGCGGTTGCGGAACAGACTCAGATCGACGATCGGATGCCGTTCGGTGAGTTCCCAAACCAAAAAGGCGAACAATCCGATGGCCGTCACGATGGCGAGGGTCACGATCTGACCGGACTCGAACCAGTCGAGGTCCTTACCCCGGTCGAGCAGGACCTGCAGCGACCCCACCCAAATGACGAGCAGCGCCAACCCCACCTTGTCGATCGGCACCTTCACGGTCGGCGTTTCGCGCCTGCGATAGATGACCCACGTCGCGAGCCCGGCGCCGAGACCCACCGGCACATTGATGTAGAAGATCCAGGGCCAGGAGATATTGTCGGTGATCCATCCGCCGAGCAGAGGCCCGACCACCGGCGCCACCATCGTGGTGATCGCCCAAACCGACAGGGCGGTGCCGGATTTCGCCTTCGGGTAGCTCGAGATCAGAAGCGACTGGGACAACGGGATCATCGGCCCGGCCACGGCGCCCTGCAGCACGCGAAAGCAAATGAGCAGTCCGATCGTGGGCGCGAGCGCACACAGGAAGGAGGCGGCGACGAACAGTGCGATCGACCAGGTGAACAGCCGCACCTGTCCGAAACGGCGCGTCAACCAGCCGGTCAGCGGCAACGAAATCGCGTTGGCCACGCCGAAGGAGGTGATCACCCATGTGCCCTGATCCGGCGAGACACCGAGGTCGCCGGCGATGGCGGGAATCGACACGTTGGCAATCGAGGTGTCGAGGACATTCATGAATGTCGCGAGCGACAGAGCGATCGCACCCACCGCCAACGGTACACCGCGAAGCGGTGCGGGCTCGGCTGGAACGCCCTTGCCGGTGTCCTCGACACTCATATCATCGGCGCTCATGACCGCTACTTCGACGGGCTGCGCATGCCCTGCAGGTGCGCGGTGTTGGCAGCTGTGGAGGGCGTTTCGGTACGCGCCGCCCGCGCGCGCGGCGCGGCCGGCGCGGTGGCCGATTCGTTGGCGAGAATGATCGAGCGCACGCGCTCCTCGGCGAGCAAGTCGTTGGAGTCAAACACTTGCGTCGCATAACCGGCGTCGCTGCGGGCGAGGCGCGGCAAGCGCGGACCGTGGCGATCGTGCGTATCGACCTCGGCACGCATCGACAAGCCGATCTGCAGCGGATTGGCCGCCAACTCGCGGGCGTCGAGCGCAATGCGCACCGGCACGCGCTGAATGATCTTGATCCAGTTGCCCGTGGCGTTCTGCGCCGGCAGCAGCGAAAACACCGAGCCCGTGCCGGCGCCGAAACCGGCCACGGTGCCGTGATAAATCACGCTGCGTCCGTACAAATCGGCGGACAACTTCACCGGTTGGCCGACACGCATTGAGGCGAGTTGGGGCTCCTTGAAGTTGGCATCGACCCACACCTCATCGAGCGGCACGATGGCCATCAGCGCGAGGCCCGGGCTCACGCGCTGACCGAGCTGCACGTTACGCTTGGCGACGAAGCCGGCGAGCGGTGCGGGCAGGATCGTGCGCGAGTAAGTCAGATAGGCGCCGCGCACTTGGGCGGCGGCGTTGCGTACGTCGGGATGCTCCTCGATGTCCGTGCCCTCGGTGCGCGCGCGGCCGGCCCGCAGCTGCTCCTCGGCGGAAAGCAACGCGGCGGCGGCGCTGCGTGCGGTATCGCGGGCGTGCTGCAGCTCCTCGCTTGAAATCGCGCCGGAGCTGCCGAGCCGCTCGCGCCGCGCGAGATCCTGCTCGGCCATCGACAGATCCGAGCGGCGCAGGTCCACCATCGCTTGCAGCTGCGAGGAGGTGGCATACAAGGTGCGCACTTCACGCACGGTCTTGGCGAGCCCGGCTTCCGCCTCGTCGAGCGCCACCCTGGCGTCGGCCTGATCGAGAACCACCAGCGGTGCTCCGACCGGCACGAACTGCGTGTCGTCTACGCCGATGCCGACCACGGTGCCGGAAATTTGCGGCGTGATCTGCACGACGTTGCCGCTCACATAGGCATCGTCCGTCGATTGGCGGTACCGCAGCGTATGCGTCCAGTAGGCGCCGAAGGCGAGAGCGCCAAGCACGAAACTGCCGAGACCGAGGCTGAGCCAGCGGCGGCGTGTGCGGCCGGCGGCAGTCGTCTCGGATGGGGTGGGAGTGTTCATGGGGGATCTCCGAAATTACCGTGTGTAGGCCAGCGCACCGCTCGCGGCTTCGAAGCCGCCGCCGAGCGCACCGGTCAGAGCGACCGACAGGTCGAGGCTGCGCGCGCGCAGATCCGCAGCGAGACGCTGTTGAGTGAGCAGCTGATCTTCCGTGGAGAGCACTTGCAGGTAATTGCCGACCCCTTCGCGGTAGCGAAGCACGGCGAGGTCGTAGGCGTCTCGGGCGGTGGCGAGCGCCTGCTCTTGCTCGGCGCGCTGCGCCGCAACGCTGCGCAAAGAACTCAATTGGTCTGCGACATCGCGCAACGCATCCGCGAGCGTCTGGTTGTACTGCTCGACCGCCTCATCGTAGGCGG
This sequence comes from uncultured Gammaproteobacteria bacterium, assembly GCA_963801865.1. Taxonomy (GTDB): domain Bacteria; phylum Pseudomonadota; class Gammaproteobacteria; order Steroidobacterales; family Steroidobacteraceae; genus Bog-1198. The sequence continues at coordinate 85,619 of CAWDGY010000008.1, forward strand.
CATCGGCGCCCGCGAGCTGTGCGCGGCGCCGGCCGGCATCGAACAGCGGCAGGCTCAACGCGGGAGCGACCCCGAGTTGGCGCTCCCCGGCGCTGATCAGGGCGCCCGGGCCCAGCCGCTGGAAACCGGCGAATGCCACGAGATCCACGTTCGGGTAGAAATCCGCTTGACGCATCTTGATCGCGTCCGCGGCGGCGGCCGCGCGCAGGCGCTGCGCGATCAAGTCCGGGCGGCGGCCGAGCAGGTCCGACGGCAAGCGGCTCGGCAGCGACGGCTCCGTCATCGCCGTTGCAGCCGGTCGCGCGATCGCAGCGCCGCGATCAGGCCCCGCGCCGAGCAGCGCCGCGAGTTGATGGCGTGCGAGCTCGATGGTCTCCTCGAGCTGGATGATTTGCTCGCGCGTAGCCGGCAGGGCCTCCTCGGTCTGTTTGACTTCGAGTCTCGAATCCAGGCCCGCCGCGTTCCGATCGCGCGTGAGCGAGGTGATGCGCTCGCGCTGCTCGAGCGTGGACTTGGCGACATCGAGCAATAAATAAGCGTGCTGCAGCTCGATGTAGGCGTGCGCAATGCTGGTGGAGAGCGCGAGGCGCGCAGCCTCGGCGTCCACCGCGCTTGCGCGCGCAAGTCCGAGGGCGCTCTGGTAGGCGGCGCGCCGCTTGCCCCAGAAGTCCAGTTCCCAGCTGAGCGAGGCCTGCAGGTTGCTGATCGTGGTGGTGGTGCCGGCGAAGGGCGGCGGGAAGAAGCCATTCTCCGAGAGCCGTGTGCGTGCGGCGTCCGCAGACAGGCTCGCCTGCGGAGCACGGGCGGCCTCGCTCACACCGGCTTCGGCGAGCGCCGCCCGGGTGCGAGCCGCGGCGACTTTGAGCGTCGGACTGTCGCGCAAAGCCTCGCGAATAAGTGCATCGAGCTGCGGGTCGCGGAGCGCCGTCCACCAGTCTCGGGCGGGCCAGGCGCCCTCGCGCAGCGGCGCGTCGGCGAGCGTCTTCTCGGCGGCCAGTCTGTCGGCACTCTGCAGCGTCGCGGCGGGCTTGAGTCCGTGCGTGCTCGCGCATCCGGTTGCCAAGATCGCCAGCGACCAGCCCGCGAACTGCATGCGCAGGTTGAACCGCCCTCGCAGGTTGAACGCGCTGCGCGGGGTCATGAGCGCAGCGTCGTGAGCGGGCGATGTCGGTATAGCCATACGGCCAAGGCAATGAGACTGCCGCCGGGCAGCAGCGCAAGTGCCAAGTAGGGCCCGAACTCCTGCATCGCCAGGCGGGCGCGCCGGATCAGCATGTGGGCGATGTTCATACATTTTCCTCGTAAAACACTGCTTTAGCTGCCAATGCCTAGGCAGCTAAATAATCAAAAAAATTCAGGCGTTTTGCAGCATGCGGGTCAGAAACCCCTCGAGTTGGCGCGCCTCGGCTTGAGTGAAGCCACGCATGAAGTGGTTCAACACCCGCACCGAGCATTCCCGCAGCTTCGGGATCGCCGCGAGCCCCGCTTCGGTCAATTCCAGCTTCACCAGCCGGCGATCGTCCGGGCAGCGCCGCCGACTGATGAGACCTTTCGCCTCGAGCCGATCGACCATCCGGGTCATGGCGCCGCCGTCATACGAGATGTCCTTGCACAATTGCGCCGCCGAATCGACGCCGCGCTGGGCAAGCACGTTCAAGATCACATACTGGGCGGCACTGACTTCGAGTGCCACCAGGTCCGGCTCGTGGGCGAGCGCCTGGTCGAGGGCGTTCATGTAGGCCGAGCGCACCCGATACATCAGCTGCCCAGCGCATTTGGCGGGCTGATAGGTCTTGGCGTCGTAAATCGGGTTGTCGGGACTCATGGCGATACCTTGGACGTTATTATATTGCCTAAGCAGTGATTGTCAAGGCTGTTATTGTACATGCAGCGATTATCCCCTCAGCGAGGGCCATTCGAAGCGCATCGACAGGTCGACCGCGCGCAGGTGCTTGGTGATGCTGCCCACGGAGATAGAGTCGACGCCGGTCTCCGCGATCCGACGTATGGTTTCGAGCGTCACGCCGCCCGAGGCCTCGAGCTTGAGCGGTCGGAGTGCCCGACGGTTGAGAAGCACCGCATCGGACATGGCCGGCAGCGAGAAATCATCGAGCATCGCGATGTCCGCGCCTGCGGCGATGGCTTGCTGCAACTCATCGAGGTTCTCCACTTCGACCTCGATGGGGACGCTCCTGCCGGTCGCTTTGGCGGCTGCCACCGCCTGGGCGATCGAGCCGGCGGCCATGATGTGATTTTCCTTGATCAGAATTCCATCAAACAGGCCGATGCGATGATTTTGACCCCCGCCGACGCGCACCGCGTATTTTTGTGCCGAGCGCAGCCCGGGGATGGTCTTGCGGGTGTCGAGCACACGGCAGGGCGTCCCCTCGAGCCGCTGCGCATAGGCGTGTGCCGCGGTGGCCGTGCCCGAGAGCAGCTGCAGAAAATTGAGCGCAGTGCGCTCGCCGGTCAAGAGCGCACGAGCCGGCCCGGCGATCCTGAACAAGACCTGGTTCGGTGCAACGGCAGCGCCCTCGGCGGCCTGCCAGTCGATGCGCACGCCGGGGTCGAGGCGCGCGAACACCGCGTCGACGTACGGGCTGCCGCACAGAATGGCGCTTTCGCGCGTGATGACCGATGCCCGTGCCGTGGCACGCGAGGGAATGAGCGCGGCCGTCAAATCGCCTCGCCCGATATCCTCCTCGAGCGCACGATCGACCTGCTGGGCTAAGTCGCCTGGCACCGGTACCTGGGAGCTCATGGGTTTTTCCAGCGATTCCATGCGCTTAGCTCATGACAACGAGGGGCCGCTCCACGCACCCCGCGGGCGGGAGGCTGGAAGAATAGGCAATGAGCCCCAATACTGCAAACGATGCCGGAAATGCCGCCCGAATCGCCCTGTATCAATATCTGCGCGCTGGACGCACACGGATACTGCATCGGCTGTTATCGTACAATCGAAGAAATCGCCGGCTGGCGCAGCATGAGCAGCGCCGAACAGTGGGCCGTGTTACGGCTGTTAGGGGAGCGCGCCGCACGGCGCGCCGCGAAACCCAAGTGAAGCAATTGGAGATGTGTCGACCATGAATGCAATTGAACGGATCAAGAGTCAGCTCTCCGCCGCCCCGGTGGTGTTGTACATGAAGGGCACTCCCGATTTTCCGCAGTGCGGATTCTCGGCTCAAACCGTGGGGGCCTTGCGCGCCTGCAAGGCCAAGTTCGCGCACGTGAATATTTTTGAAGACCCGGAAGTGCGTGACGCGCTGAAGTCCTATTCGAATTGGCCCACCTTCCCCCAGCTCTATGTCAATGGCGAGCTGGTCGGAGGCTGCGACATCACCATCGAGATGTACAAGAGCGGCGAGCTGAAGCAGCTGCTGGCCGAAGCGGGCGCGGTAACCGCCTGAGGGCGGCCTGCCTCTAGGAACCCGGCGCTTGAGATTCGGGCGTCTCGGGTTCCGGCGCTTCGGATTCCACTTCGAGCGGGCCCATCGCGGCCAGCCGCCGGCGGCTCGCTTCGAACACGCCCTGGAACTGATTGCAGATCGTGCAGAACAGGTCCGCCGTTCGCTCGGCATCATAGGCGGCCGAATGTGCCGATCCGGTATCCCATTCGAGCCCCGCGGCGAGCGTCGCGCGCATCAGCACCGTCTGGCCGAAGGCGACGCCTCCCAAGGTGGCGGTGTCGAAGCTCGAGAAGGGATGGAACGGGTTGCGTTTGATCTGCGTGCGCGCGACCGCGGCGTTCAAGAAATTCAAGTCGAAGAAGGCGTTGTGCCCGACGAGAACCGCACGGGTGCAGTCAGCCGCGCGCACGGCGTTGCGCACCTCGCGAAAGATCCGCTGCAGCGCATCCTCCTCTGCGATGGCGGGCCGTAGCGGATGGTGTGGATCGATGCCGGTCACGGCGAGCGAGGCGGGTTCCATGTTGGAGCCCGGAAACGGCGTCACGTGATAACGATGCGTTTCGCCGCGCGTCAAGGAGCCGTCGCTGCGCATTTCGATCAGCACGGCCGCAATCTCGAGCAAGGCGTCGGTCTGCGAATTGAATCCACCGGTTTCCACGTCGATCACGACCGGCAGGAAACCGCGAAAGCGTGTCGCAAAGGTGATGGGTGGGAGCGTCACTCGCCCCCCATCGGGTCAAGCCGCCAGGCGATTGCCTCGCCGCTGCGATACGGCACCAACGCGCCGCCGGCGAAAGGGTAGGACTCTGGGGGCACCCAAGGCTCCTTGATGATGGTGAGGAGGTCATCGTGACGCGGCAATTCGTAGAAATCCGCGCCAAAATGGCTGGCAAACGACTGCAGGCGATTCAAGTGGCCGGCCCGCTCGAACGCCTCGGCATACAGCTCGAGCGCCGCATGGGCGGTGAACATACCGGCGCAGCCGCAGGCATTCTCCTTGGTCGATCGCTCGTGCGGGGCGCTATCGGTGCCGAGAAAGAAGCGCGGATTGCCGCTGGTCGCGGCCGCCACGAGCGCGCGCCGATCCTGCTCGCGCTTGAGTATCGGCAGGCAATAGAAGTGCGGCTTGATGCCGCCTGAAAAAATGGCGTTGCGATTGTGCAGCAGATGCTGCGGCGTGATCGTCGCAGCGACGCCCTCGCGTGCGCCGGCGACGAACTCCGCGGCACGGGCCGTCGTAATGTGCTCGAAAACGACTTTTAGCTTGACGAAGCGCGCCAGCAGGGGCGCGAGCACCGTATCGATGAACACCTCTTCCCGATCGAAGACGTCGACGTCCGCGCGCGTCGTCTCGCCGTGCACCAGGAGCGGCATACCGAGCTCTTCCATGCGCGTCAATACGGCGAAAGTCTTGCGGATGTCCGTGACTCCCGCGTCCGAATGCGTGGTCGCCCCGGCAGGGTAGAATTTGATCCCGTGCACGAAGCCGCTGGCGCAAGCCCGATCGATCTCCTGCGGCGCGGTGGAGTCGGTCAGATACAAGGTCATCAACGGGGTGAAGCGCGTGTCCGCGGGCAGTGCGGCGAGGATGCGCTCCCGATAGGCCGCGGCGAGCGCCACGGTCGTGACGGGCGGCTTGAGATTCGGCATGACGATGGCGCGCCCGAAACGCGCCGCCGTAAATTTCACCACGGCCGCGAGCGCTTCTCCGTCGCGCAGGTGTACGTGCCAGTCGTCGGGCCGCTGAATCGTCAAGCGTGGCGCCAATTCGCCTTTCATCGGGCCGCCGCCGCAGCGGGCCAACCACGGCGCAGCAAATCGAGCGTGAAGCGCACCCCGAACCCGGTGATTTCGGTGGGGATGTGGGCGAGGCCGCCGTGGCGCGAGCCGGCGGCAAGGTCCAAGTGCAGCCACGGAATCGTCTCGGGCACGAAGCGGTTAAGAAAGCGAGCCGCCAGAATGTGATCGCCTTTGGCCTCGGGCGAACACTGCAGCACATCGGCGACGCTGCTTTCAAGATCCGTGTCGTAGTCCGCATCCATCGGGAAACACCATACCCGTTCGCCGCTGCCGGCGCCCGCCGCCTCGATGAGCTCGCGCGCCGCCGGCCGGTTCGTGAACGCTCCGCTGTAGCGTTCCGTGAGCGCATGCACGCAGGCGCCCGTGAGCGTGGCGTAGTCGATGATCGCGCGCGGCCTGCCGCGCGCGGCGAGGCTCAGTGCATCCGCCAATATCATGCGTCCTTCTGCATCGGTGTGGATCACCTGGATCGTCGTGCCGTTGGCGGCGCGCACCACGTCCTGCGGCTTGTAGGCAAGCGCGCCGGTGAGATTTTCGGTGATGGCCAACCAGCAGTCCACCGCCAATGGCGAACGCAGCAAATGCAGGGCGTAGAGGCTGCCGAGGGCCACCGCGCTGCCCTGCATGTCGGTGTGCATGTCGAGCATGCTCTTGTGCGTCTTGAGGTTCGTACCGCCGGTGTCGAAACACACACCCTTGCCGACGAGGCTCACCGCCGGTGCGGCCGCACCGCGCGGCCGGTACGACAGGTGCACTATGCCCGCATCGTGCGCGGGATTGGCGCGTGCGACGGCGAGGAATGCGCCCGCTCCGAGGCGCCGCAAATCCTTTTCTCCGTAGAATCGATACCTCAAGCCGAGAGATTGCGCGAAATCCTTGGTCAGGCGTCGGTAGACGGCAGCGTCCAACGTGTTCGGCGGCAACGCAGTGAGCCAGCGGGCGATATTGTTTCCGGCGGCCGTCGCGAGCGCGAGATCGAGGTCCCGGAGCTTGCCGCCCGCGGCAATATCGATGCGCGCGAGGCGCCGGCGCGGTTTCGGTTTGCTCTTGAAGGTGGCGAAGCGAAACACCGCCGCTTCGAGCGCGGCAACGGCGGCGACCAACGCTGCCGCGGCTGCATCGGGGTCGCAGCCTTGCTGCCACAGCAGCAGCGACTGCGGCTCGCACTCGATCAGGCTGCGCGCGAGCTTGCCGGCTGCCTGCAGCCGCTCGAAGGTGCTTGCCTGCGCGGGCAGGCAGGCGACGAGCAGCGCGGTCTCGGCCTGCGCTCCCACCCGGAGAAGAAAACTATCGCCGGCTTTGCGCACCCGGCGCGCGAACACCGCCCGCAGCACGTTGCCGTACGGCAGCGCCGCCCAATCGGCGGCGGCCGGCTTCAACGGCAGGAACACGATGGCGGCCGAATAGCGAGCGAGCTTGGATGCCGAGAGCCGCGCGCCGATTTGGCGCACGGGTACTAGCAGCGAGCTGAAGGGCAAACGAATCGGCATATCATTGATCTGCTGGCTTTTCGCCGGCGCTCTGCTTGACCGAGAAAAACCAAACCCCGAAGATAGTGCCGCTAAACTCCGTAGTGGCAGTTCGCGCAGGGGCGCTGTAACGTGCCTGACATCTTAACAGGACACGTCGGCGTGTGCATGTGCACGTGCCTGTAGCCCCAGGGTTCTTTATGACGCAACGATCCCCGTACGAAGACATCGACCCCACGGAAACTCAGGAGTGGCTCGAATCCATCGAGTCGGTCATGCGTGCGCAGGGCCCCGAGCGCGCGCATTTTCTGCTCGAGAAGTTGGTCGACTTCACGCGCCGTTCCGGCGCCTATTTGCCCTTCAAACCGAATACCGCCTATCTCAATACCATCTCCAAGGCGCAGGAGCCGGACTATCCGGGCGACCGTTCGCTCGAGCGGCGCAACGAAGCCTACATTCGCTGGAATGCGCTCGCCATGGTCGTGCAAGCCAATCGCGCCAGCTCCGAGTACGGCGGCCACATCGCAACCTACGCATCCGCTGCGACGCTCTATGAGGTCGGATTCAATCACTTCTGGCGCGCCCGCAGCGCCGACCACCCGGGGGACATGATTTTCATCCAGGGACATTCGAGCCCCGGCATATACGCGCGGGCCTACCTCGAAGGGCGGCTGGACGAAGGTCAGCTGATGCGCTTTCGCCAGGAAGTGCGCGGCGATGGCCTGTCGTCCTATCCACATCCGTGGCTCATGCCGGATTTCTGGCAATTCCCCACGGTGTCGATGGGCCTGGGTCCGATGATGGCGATATTCCAGGCACGGTTCGTGCGCTATCTCGAGCATCGCGGCATCGTCCCGGCCTCCGACCGCAAGGTCTGGGCCTTTCTCGGCGACGGCGAGATGGACGAGCCGGAGTCGATGGGTGCCTTGACCATGCCCGTGCGCGAGAAGCTCGACAATCTGATCTTCGTGATCAATTGCAACCTGCAGCGTCTCGACGGTCCGGTGCGCGGCAACGGCAAGATCATCCAGGAGCTCGAGGCGGCTTTTCTCGGCGCCGGGTGGAATGTCATCAAAGTTCTGTGGGGTTCGCGCTGGGACCCGCTGCTCGAGCGCGATCACAAAGGGCTGCTCAAGCGCCTGATGGAAGAGTGCGTGGACGGCGAGTATCAGAATTTCAAATCGAAGGGCGGCGCCTACACCCGCGAGCATTTCTTCGGCAAGTATCCGGAGCTGAAGGAAATGGTCGCCAATATGTCCGATGAGGAAATATGGCGGCTCAATCGCGGCGGACATGATCCGCAGAAAGTCTTTGCTGCTTACAGTTCTGCGGTAGCGAACAAGGGCTCACCGACCGTGATACTCGCGAAGACGGTCAAGGGTTTCGGCCTCGGCAAGGCCGCCGAGGGACTCAACGTCGCCCACCAGCAAAAAAAGCTCGGCGACGAGGCGCTCAAAGCGGTTCGCGACCGCTTCAACATCCAGATTTCCGATGAGGAGATCGCCGGATTGACCTTTCGCAAGCCGGTGCCCGAAAGCGAAGAGATGAAATACCTGCAGCAGCGCCGAGCCGATCTCGGCGGCTATTTGCCGGCGCGCAATTCATCGGCGCCGCCGCTGATCGTGCCGCCGCTCGAAGCGTTCAGCGCGCTTTTGGAGGGCACGAACGATCGCGAGATTTCCACCACCATGGCGCTGGTGCGCATCCTCACCATCCTGGTCAAGGACAAGAACGTCGGCAGGCACATCGTGCCGATCGTGCCGGACGAGGCGCGCACCTTCGGCATGGAGGGCATGTTTCGGCAAGTCGGCATTTATTCCTCGGTGGGTCAGCTGTACACCCCGCAGGATGCCGACCAGCTCATGTTCTACCGCGAGGACAAACAAGGCCAGATTCTCGAGGAGGGAATCAACGAGGCGGGCAGTCTGTGCTCGTGGCTCGCCGCGGCGACCGCCTACTCCAATCATGGCGTCAGCATGGTGCCATTCTACATTTACTATTCGATGTTCGGTTTTCAGCGCGTCGGGGACTTCATTTGGGCGGCGGGCGACAGTCAGGCGCGCGGTTTCCTGATCGGCGGCACTGCCGGTCGCACGACGCTCGCGGGCGAGGGATTGCAGCATCAAGACGGCCACAGCCAGTTGGTCGCCACCACGGTGCCGAACTGCGTGGCCTACGATCCCGCCTACGCTTACGAACTTGCCGTGATCGTCCAGGACGGCATGCGCCGCATGTACCAGGAGCAGGAAAGCATCTTCTACTACATCACGTGCATGAACGAGAATTACGTGCATCCCGCGATGCCGTCGGGAGTCGCGCAGGGCATCTTGAGCGGCATGTACCTGCTGCAGATCGGCGGCCGCGGCAAGGTGCGAGTGACGCTGTTCGGATCGGGGACGATATTGCGCGAGGTACTCGCCGCGGCGGACTTACTCGAGCACGAGTACGGGGTGCCGGCCGACGTGTACGCCGTGACGAGCTTCAGCGAATTGCGCAAGAACGCACTGGAGGTCGAGCGCTGGAATCTATTACATCCCATGGGGCCTGCGAAACAAGCCTACGTTCAGCAGGCGCTCGGAGAACGGGAGGGCCCGTTCGTCGCGGCCACCGACTACATGAAGACCGTGCCGGACCAGATACGGCAGTGGATTCCAGGCCATTATTCCGTGCTCGGTACGGATGGTTTTGGACGCAGCGACTCGCGTGCCGAGCTGCGCCGTTTCTTCGAAGTGGATCGCCATTACGTCGTCATCGCTGCGCTCAAAGCGCTCGCGGATGAGGGCAAGTTCGATATGCATACGGTGACTCGGGCGATGGAGGCCTTTGGCATCGATCCCGAAAAACCCAATCCGCTCTCCGTCTAGGCGCGCGTCGTGGCAGCTCCTCTCAAGGTATTGGTCCCCGACATCGGCGGCTTCAAGGATGTGAGCGTCGTCGATGTGCTGGTCAAACCCGGCCAACAGATCGAGAAGGAAACGCCCCTGATCACCATCGAGACCGAGAAGGCGGCGATGGACGTGCCGGCGCCGACCGCCGGGCGCATCGCCGAGGTCTCGGTGAAAGCGGGCGACAAGGTTTCCGAAGGTTCGCTGATATTGCTGCTCGACGCAGCGGCCGAACCCGAGACGAATGCCGCCGCGCCCGCCGCCGCGCCGCCTGCTGCTACTCCCGCCGCCGCCACGCCTCCGGCCGCGGATCGGACGCCCGCGCCCGCCGCGGCGGCAGCTCCGCCGCCGGCCCCGGCCCGAGCCCCGACAGTGGCCGCGCCGGCTGCACCCGCGAGTGTTCCCGCGACGCCGGAGACAACCGCGACGCCAAAAGGGCCGCCCGTCCCGGCGAAGGTCGACGAAGCTTCGTTTGCCAAAGCGTACGCGAGCCCGTCGGTGCGCAAGTTTGCGCGCGAGCTGGGTGCGGATCTCGGCAAGGTCAAGGACACCGGTCCGAAGGGGCGTATCACCCAGGAGGACGTGAAGGCGCACGTGAAAGCCATCCTCTCGGCGCCGGTGCGAGCGCCGGCGGCGCCCGTGTCCGCGCTGCCCAAAGTACCGGAAGTCGATTTTGCGAAATTCGGCGCCGTCGAGGTCAAACCGCTGTCGCGCATCCAGCGGATCTCCGGCGCGCGCCTGCAGGCGAGTTGGCTCAACATTCCGCACGTCACGCAGCACGAAGATGCCGATATCACCGATTTGGAAATCGCACGAGTGGCGTTGAAGGGCAAGGCAACGCAGGAGGGCGTGCGATTGACACCCCTCGCGTTCATCATTCGCGCCTGCATCGTGGCATTGAAGGAGTTTCCGCGCTTCAACGCATCTCTCGATGCGTCGGGCGGCAATTTGATATTCAAGAAGTATTTCCACATCGGCTTCGCCGCCGATACGCCGAACGGGCTCATGGTGCCGGTCATTCATGACGCGGATCGCAGCAATCTGTTCGAACTCGCCCGCTCGCTCGCGGCTTTGTCGGACAAGGCGCGTGCCGGCAAGCTCACTGCGCCGGAGATGCAGGGCGGCTCGTTCACGATCTCGAGCCTGGGCGGCATCGGCGGCACCGCGTTCACGCCCATCATCAATGCGCCGGAGGTTGCGATTCTCGGCGTCTCGCGATCGAGCCAGAAGCCGGTTTTCATCAAGGGCGAGTTCGTGCCGCGGCTCATGTTGCCGCTGTCCCTGTCCTACGATCACCGTGTGATCGACGGGGCCGAAGCCGCACGCTTCATCGTTTTCCTGAGCAACACACTGAGCGACGTAAAGGCGTTATTTTGAGCATCCTCGAAGTACGGGTCCCGGACCTTGGCGACGCCAAGGGCGTGACGGTGGTCGATGTGCTGGTCGCCGTGGGCGCAAAGATCGACATCGATGATGCGCTGATTACGCTCGAGACCGAGAAGGCCTCGATGGACGTACCCTCGCCGGTCAGCGGCGTGGTCGCCTCGATCGAGGTCCGCAAAGGCCAGGAGGTCGCCGCCGGTACCTTGATCGCCACCGTCACCGCTTCCGACGAGACTGCAAGAGCGCCCGCCGCGGTGTCGCCCGCCGCGGTGTCGCCGCCGCCCGCGACTGCACCAGCCGCTCGAGAATCGGGCGCAGAGCTGCCGGCCGCCGCCGCGCCGCCCGCCCCAAGCCCTCGAACGGCGGGGTCTGCCGCCGCCGCGGCGCCGCCCGGGGCGCTCGAGGTGGTCGTGCTCGGCGCAGGCCCGGGCGGCTACACGGCGGCGTTTCGCGCCGCGGATCTCGGTCTCAAGGTGACGCTGATCGAACGCTGGCCGGTACTCGGGGGAGTGTGCTTGAACGTCGGCTGCATCCCTTCCAAGGCGCTGTTGCACGCGGCGAAGGTGATCGAGGATGCGGCCGACATGAAGGGTTGCGGCATCGTGTTCGCGCCGCCGCAAATCGACCGCGACGGGTTGCGCGCGTGGAAGAATCGGGTCGTCGCCAAATTGACCAATGGACTGACCTCGCTCGCGAAGCAGCGCAAGGTCGACGTACTGCGCGGCGCAGCCAAATTCGTCGGCCCCTATTCGCTGGAAGTGCAAACGCCCGAGGGTGCGCGGCGCGTCGACTTCAAGCAGTGCATCATCGCGGCCGGATCCGAATCGGTGCGCTTGCCCGGGTTTCCGGACGATCCGCGCATCATCGACTCGACCGGTGCGTTGGAATTGCCGCTCGACTGCAAGCGTCTGCTGGTCATCGGCGGCGGTATCATCGGCCTCGAGATGGCCTGCGTGTACGACGCCCTCGGCGCGGCGGTGACGGTGGTCGAATTGAGCGATGGCTTGATGCCGGGTACGGATCGCGACTTGGTGCGGCCGCTGCAAAAGCGAATCGACAAACGCTACCAGCGCATTTTGCTCAAAACGCGCGTATCGAGGCTCGAGGCACGCCCGGACGCGTTGCGCGCCACATTCGAGGGACCCGATGCGCCGGAACCTCAGGATTTCGATCGAGTACTCGTCGCCGTGGGACGAAGCGCCAACGGCAACGCCATCGATGCGGCCGCGGCCGGCGTCGCCGTCGACGAGCGCGGCATCATCGCGGTCGACAAGCAGATGCGTACCAACGTATCGCATATATTCGCGATCGGCGATATCGCGGGCGCCCCGATGCTCGCGCACAAGGCGACTCATGAGGCCAAGGTGGCGGCGGAAGTCGCCGCGGGTCACAAAGCCGCGTTCGACGCGCGCTGCATTCCCTCCGTGGCATATACCGATCCCGAAATCGCTTGGGTCGGCGTGACCGAAACCGAGGCCAAGGCACGCGGCGTCGAGTTCGGCAAAGGAACGTTTCCATGGGCGGCCAGCGGCCGCTCGCTTGCCATCAATCGGGACGAGGGTTTCACGAAGCTGCTGTTCGACCCGAAAACGCATCGCCTCATCGGAGGCGGCATCGTCGGCACCAACGCGGGCGACTTGATTGCGGAAGTAGGCCTCGCCATCGAGATGGGGGCGGATGCCGCCGATATCGGCCTGACCGTTCACGCGCACCCGACCCTTTCGGAGACCGTGGCGTTCGCCGCGGAGGCATTCGAGGGCACGCTCACCGATCTTTACGTGCCGAAGCGATAAGCTGCCACGGCCGGCGCCGAAGCCGACGCGCCGCTCAGGGCGCTGCCATGCACTCCTTGATGAACGCGGTCTTTTGCGCACCCACGAGCTTTTTCGTCTTGGCGGTTTTGATGCAGGCGGTGCGCTTCGCATGTTTGGCGGCCGCATCCCCGTCGGCAGCGGGCGCCGTCGCGGGCGAAGCGGGAACGTTCGCCGGCGGACTCGCCTGAGGGCCGTTCGAACCCATCACCAAATTCGCAGCAATCGACAACAGGATCAGGAACACGGCGATCGCCGGAAGCACGGAGCGCATGGGACACCCTCGAAAGTTACCGCCGAGAATAGCGCCCGCCGGGCGCGCGGCCGATGACGCGCGGATGAAAGTTCCTTAACCTTGATGCCTCATCGAGCGCGGGCTGCCGCCAGGCGCCGTCGCGACAGCTCCAAGTAGTGCGCTTCATCGGGCGATTTACCGCTGCGCTGCGCCTCCCAGAGGGTTTCGGCCAGCGCCTCCATGAGAGCATGCTCGGCGCCGTGCAGGTCGCCGAGGCGCGCTTCCAGGGAGCGCTGCAATTCGCGAACGCCGGGCGGCCGATCGATCGCGACTTGCTCGCGGACGGCGAGATGCAGCCCCATATGTAAAAACGGATTCTCTGCGGGGAGTGCCGCGGCAGACTCGAAGGCGAGGGCGCCCTGTGGATCCTCGATGAGCGTTTGATACTCCGGATGTCGTCCAATCACCTCGACGATCATCGCCTCGAGCGGCGTGAGCGGCGTGCGCGCGCGATGCTTGCGCCACGCGTCGGCGTAGCTTCGGCGTAACTCCTCCCGCGTGTAGCCGCCGACGGCCGTCGAAGGATCTGCATCTGTCATGGCGGCAGGGCCTTCGTCTTGTGCCGATACTCGCATAGATCCGCGATCTTGCAGCGCGGGCAGGCGGGACGGCGTGCCGTGCACACGTAGCGGCCGTGCAGGATCAGCCAATGATGCGCATTGCCCAGATATTCGGGCGGCACGAATTTCAGCAGCTTGTCCTCTACCGCGCGCACGGTGGTGCCGCGCGCGAGACCCGTGCGGTTGGCGACGCGGAAAATGTGCGTATCGACGGGCATGGTGGCCGCGCCGAAGGCCACATTCATTACGACGTTCGCTGTTTTGCGCCCCACCCCCGGAAGACGCTCGAGGGCCTCGCGGCTGTTCGGGACTTGGCCCTCGTGCTCGGCGAGCAATGTTCGGCAGGCGGCAATGATGTTCTTCGCCTTGCTGTTGAAAAGACCGATCGATTTGATGAATGGCGTGAGACCCGCCACTCCGAGCGCGGCAATCGCCGCCGGCGTGTTCGCGACCCGAAAAAGCTGCGCGGTGGCCTTGTTCACGCTCTTGTCGGTGGCTTGAGCGGAGAGAATCACCGCGACCAGCAACTCGAAGGGGGAGCTGTAGACCAATTCGGTTTTCGGTGCGGGATTCTCCTTGCGGAGCCGTTCAAAGATCGCACGGCGCTTCTCGGGGTTCATGTTGCGCCGCTCAAGAAGCGATCGGCGCGCGGCTCAGTGCCGCGGCCTTCTTGGCATCGAGCTCGCGCTGTCGCTCCTGCGCCCGCCGCTCGAGGCGCAGCACGTGGGCGTCATAGCGTTCGCGGTTGGTCTCTGCTTGACCCGCCGCGGGTGCCGGCCCGGGACGCATCTCGATGCAATCGACGGGGCAGGGGGCGAGGCACAGCTCGCACCCGGTGCAGCGGTCAATGAGCACCGTATGCAGGTATTTCGGGGCGCCGACAATCGCGTCGACCGGACAGGGCGGCAGACACCGAGCGCAGCCGATGCAGCGTGATTCGTCGACCCACGCGATGCGCGGCGGCGCTTCGGCGCCGTTCGCAGGATTCAAAGGCAGGAAATCTCGACCCAGCAACGCGGCGAGCGCGTGAATCGTGGCGCTGCCGCCCGGCGGGCATTGGTTGATCTGTGCCTCGCCGCCGGCAATGGCGGCGGCATAGGGACGGCATCCGGGATAGCCGCAGCGGGTGCATTGCGTCTGCGGCAGCAACGCGTCGATGCGTGCAACATCGCTGGATGAGGCAGGCGATTGCATGGCGATTACTTGACACGCATGCCGGGAAGGGCGCCGGAGTCCGGCGACAAAATGAAAATCTCCGCGCCGCCCGGGCCTGCCGCCAACATCATGCCCGCGGATGTCCCGAAGCGCATTTTCCGCGGCTCCAGGTTCGCGACGATGACGATCAGGCGGCCTACCAGCGAGGCCGGATCGTAGGCGGCGCGAATGCCGGCAAAGACCTCGCGCTCACCGAGATCGCCCACATCGAGGCGCAATCTCAGGAGCTTGTCGGCGCCTGCGATGAAATCGGCTTCGAGCACCTTCGCGACCCGAAGGTCAACGCGCAGGAACTCATCGATGGAGAGCGGCCCGCCTTCGAGCGGATGCGCAGCGGCCGTCGCGCCATCGTTGGCAGGTTGCGGTGCCGGCAATGCCGATGCCGGTTTACCCGCTTTGCGGGTCCCCACCGGTGTCCTCACGGGCGGCGCCTCGTTGTCCGTCTCGAACAGCGCATCGAGCTGCCCGGGCTCGACGCGAGTCATCAGGTGCTGGTAGGCGTTGGTCCGGGCGGGCGGGATACCCGCATCGCTCCACGCGAAGGGCCGATCGAGCCCGAAGAGTTCGCGTGCGACGCGCGCGGCGAGCTCGGGCAGCACGGGCGCAATCAGGACGCTCAGCAGCTTGAAACCCGCCAACGCCCGCGAGCATACGGCCTGAAGTTCTGCGCGCTTCTCCGGATCCTTCGCGAGAACCCAGGGCTGGTGCGCATCGAAGTCCTTGTTCAGTCGATCCGCGTGGGCCATGATCTCGCGCATCGCTTTGCCGAGCTCGCGTGTCTCGTAGTGCTCCGCGACCACCGATGCGAGCCCGCGGGCATGGTCCGCGAACGGGACCGCGTCGCCGCCGTACGCGAGCTCGCCGCCAAAATGCCTGGTGATGAAGCTCGCGGCCCGGCTCGCGATGTTGACGTATTTGCCGATCAGATCGCTGTTCACGCGCGCACTGAAGTCGTCGCGGTTGAAATCCAGATCCTCGATGTTCGCATTGAGCTTCGCACCGATGTAATAGCGCAACCACTCCGGGTTCATCCCGATCTCGAGATAGCGCAACGGGCTGATGCCGGTCCCGCGGGACTTGGACATCTTCTCCCCGGACACCGTGATGAAACCGTGGGCGTATACGTGATCGGGCACCTTATATGGCGGGCCCGCGAACTTCAGCATGGCGGGCCAGAACAGCGTGTGGAAGTAGATGATGTCCTTGCCGATGAAATGCAGCTGCTCGGTGTCGCTCGCTTCGAGAAACTGCTCGAACGTGCGCGACTCGCCGCGAACAGCGGCTTTGCCGGTATCGAAGTAGTGCTTGAGTGCCGCGAGATAGCCGACCGGCGCGTCGAGCCACACGTAGAAGAACTTGCCGGGCGCGTCCGGGATCGGAATCCCGAAGTAAGGTGCGTCGCGGGAAATGTCCCAGTCGCTGAGCGTCTCCTCGCCCGATCCGGAGAGCCACTCGCGGGCCTTGTTGACCACCTGCGGCTGGAGCCGTCCCGGCGTGTCGAGCCATGCGGTGAGAAATTCGACGCACCTGGGATCCGACAGCCTGAAGAAATGATGATCCGACGCTTTCACCAGCGGCTTCGCGCCGGACAGCGTCGAGTGCGGATCGATCAGGTCGGTGGGCGAGTTGACGATGCTGCACACCTCGCACGCATCGGCGTACTGGTCTTTCGCGTGACAGTTGGGGCACTCGCCCTTGATGTAGCGGTCCGCCAGGAACATGCCCTTCACGGGATCGTAGAATTGCTCGACCGCCTTGATGTAGATGAGGCCCGCCGCTTTCAGCCGGCGGTAGATATCCTGCGAAAGCGCCGTATTCTCGGGCGAGTCCGTGGTGTACCAATGATCGAAGCCGATATGAAAGCCCTCGAGGTATCTCGGCCGGTCCGCGACGACTCGTGCAACCAGTTCCTGGGGCGAGATGTGCTCGGCCTCCGCCTTCAGCATGATCGGCGCGCCGTGCGCGTCGTCCGCGCAGACGAAGTGCACGGCGTTGCCGAGCATCCGCTGGAAGCGGACCCAGATGTCGGCCTGGATGTACTCCATGATGTGCCCGATGTGGAGCGGGCCGTTGGCATAGGGCAAGGCCGTGGTGATGAAGAGTTTGCGCGCCATCGCGCCAGTTTAGCGCGACGGCGGCAGCTTTTGCGCTACGAGGCGTCGCGAAACTGCTCGAATCGGGCTTTGTTGATCGATTTCTTGAAGGCTTCCTTGCCGGTGATCACTCGCTGATCCAACAGCGACTGGATGGCCGCATCCATCAGGCGCATGCCGGAGGCGGTGCCGGTTTGCATGCCGTTTTCCAATTGATCCATCTTGCCCTGACGAATCAGATTCGAGATCGCCGGCGTATTGATCAGAATCTCGAGTGCGGCGACCCGCCCCTTCTTGTCGGCTTTGGGAATCAACTGCTGCGACACCACCCCGCGCAGACTGGTCGAGAGCATGGTGCGCACATGGGGCTGTTTGTCGGCGGGGAAGGCGTTGACCAGGCGATCGACCGTGGCCGCGGCTCCATTGGTGTGCAGCGTGCCCATGACGAGAATTCCCATCTCGGCCGCGGTCACCGCGATGCTCATGGTCTCGAGGTCGCGAAGTTCGCCCACTAGAATCACATCCGGATCTTCGCGCAACGCCGAGAGCAGCGCCGACGAGAAGGAGGCGGCGTGCACGCCGATCTCGCGCTGGCTGATCAGGCAGTTCTTGCGCAGATGCACGAACTCGATCGGATCCTCGATCGTGAGTATGTGACCTTTTTCGCGCGAGTTGATCTCATCGATCAGGGCCGCCAGCGTGGTGGACTTGCCGGACCCCGTCTTGCCCGTCACCAGGATCAGACCGTTGTTGATATTGCAGAGGTTGCGCACCGCTTCGGGCAGGTTGAGCTCAGCCGCCGTGCGTGCCTTGGACGGGATGGCGCGAAATACGGCGCCCATGCCATTCAGTTGGCGCATGACGTTGACGCGAAAGCGCGCAACGTTCGGAATGCTGTAGGCGAAGTCCGTCCCGTCCTTCGCTTCGAAGCGCTCGACCGACAGCTTCGGCATGATCTCGTACAGCATCGTCTTGACCTTGTCTGCGGCGAGCGGCTCGGGGCTCAGAGCCTTCAGTTCCCCATATTGGCGCACACGCGGCGGGTCGCCGGCGAGGAAGTGCAGGTCCGAGCCGTCGCGCTCCAAGACTTGATTCAACAAGGCGTCGATTGCCGGCATGAATCAGGTCACGTGGTGCTTGCGGGCTCGGCCGCGGGCGGCGCGACGGCCATGTCGGTCACGAACCGCTGGAATTGGCGCTTGTCGCTCGCGTACGAATAGGCCTGGTCCGGATCGACTTCCTTGGCATTGATGGCGGCGAGCAGCGCCTGATCCATCAATTGCATGCCGTGTTCCTTGCCCATCTGTATCTGACTCGGGATCTGGTGCGACTGATCGGTCATGATCAGCTTGCCGATTGCCTTGGTGAGCACCATGATCTCGCAAACCGCCCGCCTTGCACGCAGATCGGGTGTCTTGAGCAAGACCTGCGTGATGACCGCGATCAAGCTCGACGCCAGAAAGGTCTTGGTCTGTTCGCGCTCTTCGGTCGGCAACGCATCGATGATGCGGTCGATGGTCTTGGTGGCGCTGGTGGTATGCAGGGTGCCGAGCACCAGGTGACCGGTTTCCGCGGCGGTCATGGCCATGGAAATCGTCTCGGCATCGCGCAATTCGCCGACCAGAATCACGTCCGGATCCTCGCGCATCGCCGCGCGCACGCCCTCCGCGAACGATGGGACATGCGTCCCCAATTCGCGTTGGATGACCTGGCTCGACTTGCTGCGGTGAACGAATTCGATCGGGTCCTCCAAGCTGATGATGTTGAGCGCGCGCGTCGAATTCAGATGATCGATCATCGATGCGAGAGTGGTGGTCTTGCCGGTCCCGGTCGACCCGGTGACCAAAATCATTCCCTGATGGTAATCGCAGAGCTTGCGCACGATGGGAGGCAGCGAGAGCTGTTCCATGCTCGGCATCTGCGTGGGAATGGAGCGAAAGGCCGCGCCCATGCCCGTCTCCTTGCGATACACGTTGACGCGAAACCGGCCGCCGTCCGCCGACACATAGGAGAAATCGAGGTCGTTTCCCGCGCGCAGGTGCTTCAGCTGCGACTGGGTCAATACCTCGGTAACGTAGCTCTCGAGTTCCGCCTCCCCCAGGTCGCGAAACTTGATCGGCGTGAGATCCCCGTGCATGCGCAGCATCGGCGGGACGCCCACCGCAAGGTGAAGATCCGAGCAACCTTGTGCGACGCCGAGCTTAAGGAACGCATCGATTCTTGCCATAACGTGGAAGGCTACCCGTAAGCACTTGGATTTTCGAGTATTTGGGGTCGCGGACGCTCATAAACGTGAGCTGCGTCTAGGCCAGGGCGTCCGACAGCCGGTCAGAGGGGCCTTTGCCCGGGTTCGCGGGGTTCTTAGAGGAACTTCTCGAGCGCCAGACGCAGCTCGTCCATCGATTGCGCCCGCTTGGCCTTATCGAGGGCCATGCACTTCATGACCAGGTTGCTCAGCTCGACCGGCATCGCCTTGTTGATCTCGATGGGCGGGCGGGCTTTCCCTTGCACGTGCTGATACATCACGGACATGTGATCGCCGCGCGAGTAGGGCGGAATGCCGCTGAACATTTCATACAGAATGACGCCGAGGCTGTAGATGTCCGCGCGCTCGTCGACTTTCTTGCCGAGAATCTGTTCGGGCGCCATGTATTTCGGCGAGCCGATGACATAGCCGGTCTTGGTCAATTGCGTGTCGCCCTGGGTCTGGGCCGCCGCCACGCCGAAATCGACGATCTTGAGCAGCCCATCGTTGTCGATCAAGACGTTCGCGGGCTTCAGATCGCGATGCACGATCCCGGCTTGGTGTGCCACCGCCATGCCCGTCGCGATGTCGATTCCGAACTTGACCGCGCGCTTGAGGTCGACCGGCTTTTCGTTGACGATTTCCCCGCCGAGCGTGTGCGATGGGAAATACTCCATCGAGATCGCGTAGTTACCGCGGATGTAGAGGAAATCGTAGATGCGGATGACGTTCTTGTGCGTGATCTTGCGGCTGTAGCGCAACTCGTGCACGAACCGCTTCATCATCTCCTCGTCGGAGGACACGTTGGGGTTCAAGAACTTCAAGATCAGGCGCTCTTCGACGACGGTATCTTCCATCAGCAGCACGGTGCCGAAGGCGCCCTTGCCGATCTTTTCGATGAATTTGTAGCGCCCTTCGATGACATCGCCCGTCTTCAACGTGTTGATGTCCAGTTTCGCCGCTTGCGCCTCGTTTTGGCGCATGACGCTCGCCAACTCCTGATTGTCGATGAGCAGCGTCTTCGCCGGCTCCTGCATCTGCACGGCGCGCTGATTGGCGGCAATTTGTTGCGTCGAGAAGCGGTCGTCGAGCTCTTGCATGGCCCGGGCAACCGCTTGGCTGATCGTTCCCTCGCCGCCGGCCGGTATGGCTTGCAGCCTGACCTTGATCGTCTCGGCGCGCCGCTCGTCGGCCAGCCTCGCAAGCGCCGCAATGGCCTCGACTTTGATCTCGCTCTCGGGCCGCTGCAGCATGGGCAGCAAGTACTCGATGCTCTTCTGGTCGCCGAGCTTGCCGATGCCGCGGATCACCGTCGGCAAGGATTTCACTTCGCCGGCCAGCATTTCGATGAAGCGGGGCAGGGCTTTGGCGCTGCCGATTTCCGCAAGCGCATCGACGGCGCGCTCGCTCACCCACCAGTCCGGATCCTTGGTTGCCTCGATCAGCTGAGCGACGGCGCGCTCATCCTTGGTCTGGTTGAGAATCTCAATGGCCGCGCGGCGGATGTCTTGGTTCTCGTCCTTGATGAGCGCTAGAACGGCGTCGACGACACGCGGTCCCCCGATCTTGCCGAGCGCATCGGCCGCTCGGGTCCGCACCCACCAATCGCTGTCTGCAATGACCTCCAGCAGGTACTTGACCGACTTGGAGGTTCCGACCACGTTCAATACCTCGACCGCGGCGCGGCGGGAGTACTCGTTCTCATCCTTGAGCACATCGACCAGGTACTTGACCGTTTCGGGATGATTGGCATGTACCACGAGATCGACGGCTTTATTTTGCACGTCGATCTCCGGATCGCGCAGCATGCCGCAGATCAGCGCCATGTCGAACGGCCCGTCCATGCGGGTCAACGCCGAAACCGCCGCGGAGCGGATCAGTTTGTTGTTGTCCTTGAGCTGCTTTTGCACCGCTTCCTTCACCTTGGGCATGTTGAAGCGCGCGAGCACCTGGATGATATGCAGCCTCGCCAGAGGGTCCTTGCCCTCGATTCTCGCAATCAAGTCATCGACCGAGGATTCCTCGGCGATTTCACCGATGATTTTGAAGAGCCCGGAGCGCTCCGCGGCATCTTGGGAATACGCCGCATTGAGCAGGTCGCGCACCGTGAAGCGGGTCTTCTGAGCGGCGATCACGTCGAGAATCGTCTGTTTCGGCATGCCTTCCTTGCCGAGCGCGTCGAGGAGTGCGCTCGGCGGATAGTTGCGGCTCGAGGATAGGGCCCAAGCGATGCCCGACAGGGCCCGACCATTGACCTCCGTCATGGTTTTGAGAAGATGCGGCAGCGTCTTTGAGTCGATCAGGCGCGACAGCGCCTCCACGTAGGCCAGGGTCTCGCGCTTCTCCGCCGTCGTCAGCGCATCGACAATGGGTTCAATGGCGCTTGGTCCGAGGGCAATCAGTTTCTCGAGCGCCTTCTGCGCCAGAGGGCTGCCTGGGTTGCCGCTCGATCGGACTTCGGCGATGAGCCGGTCCGCGCGGTAGTTGGCAAAAAGACTCATTCGGTGCTTCGGTGCCTTGCGTTGCGCAGCCTATGAGAGCGTCCATTCTCACTCCATTTGCGACGCTCACCGCGGGTTTGCTTCTCAATTCTGAATTATGCCATACCGTACGCGCTTATCTGCCTGCGGTAGAATAGGAGCTTATATGACTTCATCCGACGACACGGCCAATGCCGTCCGCGCGAAATTAAGTACTTATACGGACCCCTATCTGGCTCAAACCCTGCGCCAGGCGCAGGCGATCGAAGCCCTTTCGCTGCAGGACGGCGTGGCGAATATCGAGCTGAAGTTCGGGTTCCCGTGTGCGGACTACGCTGCCGAGCTGCAGCCGGCGTTGCAAAGCTATCTGGAGCCCGTTCTGAGCGGTGCCCGCGTGAATCTCACCCTCAAAGCGCATATTACCGCTCATGCAGTGCAGCGCACGCTCAAACCGCTTGCCAACGTCAAAAACGTCATTGCGGTGGCCTCGGGTAAGGGGGGGGTGGGCAAGTCGACCACGGCCGCGAATCTGGCTCTCGCCTGGGCGGCGCAAGGTGCGCGCGTGGGCCTATTGGATGCCGATATCTATGGGCCCAGTCAGCCGCAAATGATGGGGCTCGTCGGCCTCAAACCGCAAAGCAGCGATGGTAAGCACATCACGCCCTTGCGGGTGCACGGGGTGGAGGTCATGTCGATCGGCTTCATGATCGATTCCGAACAGCCCATGGCGTGGCGAGGGCCGATGGTGACCCAGGCGCTGACCCAGCTCTTGGGAGATACCAATTGGGGTGAGCTGGATTATTTGGTCGTCGACATGCCGCCCGGCACCGGCGACATTCAGCTTACCCTCGCGCAGCGCGTCCCGGTGAGCGGGGCCATCATCGTGACCACGCCCCAGGACATTGCCCTGCTCGATGCGCGTAAGGGTCTCAAGATGTTCGAAAAGGTGGAGGTGCGAGTGCTCGGCGTGGTCGAGAACATGAGCGTCCACGTCTGCAGCAACTGCGGTCACGTCGAACACGTATTTGGCAGCGGCGGGGGGGCGCGCATGGCCCAGCAATACGGCGTGCAGCTATTGGGTGAATTGCCGCTCGATATTCGCATCCGCGAGGATGCCGACGGTGGGTCCCCGACCGTGGTCTCCGAACCCGGCAGCGGCCGCGCACGCGCCTACATGCAGATGGCGCGGCGCGCTGCCGCACGCCTGTCGACCTTGAACAAGGATTACACCCGAATGTTTCCCAAGATCACGGTTGAAAAGACTTGAGCATCAAGAGCGATCGGTGGATCCGGCGGATGGCCCGCAAGCACGGCATGATCGACCCGTTCTCGCCGGAGCAAGTTCGTGTCTCGGACGGCCACAAAATCGTGTCCTACGGGACTTCGAGCTACGGCTACGACGTGCGCTGCGCGGATGAGTTCAAGATCTTCACCAACATCAACTCCACCATCGTCGATCCAAAGAGCTTCGACGAGAAATCCTTCGTCGACTTCAAAGGACCGGTGTGCATCATTCCGCCCAACTCGTTCGCTCTCGCGAGCACGGTGGAGTTCTTCCGGATTCCGCGCACGGTTTTAACGATTTGTCTGGGGAAATGCGTTACCGGTGATACCCGCGTCGTCGACGCCGATACCGGCGCCTATGTGCCGATCACGCAGATGCAGTGGGGCAAGCGCACGATGGCCTGGGACGGCTGGCGCTTGAAACCGGCGAAGGTGGCGGCCTTCATACCGCAGGGCAAGCGAGAGATCTTCGAGCTGCGCACGCGCACGGGATTGCGTGTTCGGGCGACGGCCAATCACCCGTTTCGAATGCTCAATCGGTGGGTTCCCTTGAGCGATTTGCGGCCCGGCGATCGTATTGCAGTCGCCCGCGAGATTCCCTTGTTCGGGAAGACGCCGATCCCCGAATGGGAAGCGACTCTGCTGGGCTTGATGATCTCGGAAGGGCAGTGCGACACGCCCGGTCACAGCCCGACCTACACGACAGCGGATCCGGCAATGCTCGCTCTGCTCGAGTCCGCGATGGCGGCCTCCGGTCTGGGAGAGATCACTTACAAGGGTCGCTACGGCTATCGGCTGGTCAATCGAAAGGGACGAGGGGGAATCGCGGAGCGAAATCGCGCCCACGGCTGGCTGCAAGCTCTCGGGCTCAACGTCCGCGCGGCGTGCAAGTTCGTGCCGCAGATCGTCTTTACCGCGCCAGAGCCCGCGGTTCGACTGTTTTTACAGGCGCTCTTCAGTGGGGACGGCAGCATTTATCACTCCGATCGGAGCCTCTTCCTCGAGTACTACTCGAGTTCACGGCGGCTCATCGAGGATGTACACCACCTTCTGCTGCGATTCGGCATCTTCTCGCTGATCCGTGAAAAGACCACCGCGATCGGGACTCAGGCGTGCAGGATACAGATCACGGACAAGGATCAGATCGTGCGTTTTGCGCAGAGAGTCGGCTTTTCGCCCGGCTCGGTTAAACAGCGCCTGCTGGAGGAGACGGTGCTTCCGATGATCGCCGCGCGACCGAAGTGCAAGAGCAACTTCGATACGCTGCCCAAGGAGGCCTGGGCGCTCGCAGGCGCCGCGGTGCGGGTTGGCGGCCTGAGCTTGAGCTCGCTCGACATCCACACCTCACCGAACCAATCCATGTCGACGTCGGCTGCGGTGAGGGTTGCGCTTATGACGGGTGATCCCTACGTGAATCCGCTCGTCGATGGACCGGTATGGGATGAGGTCGATCGGATCGAGCCCGCAGGGGTCGAGGAAGTCTTCGACATCACCGTGCCGACGCTGCACAATTTTGTCGCCAACGATTTCATCGTCCACAATTCGACATACGCAAGGTGCGGCATCATCGTCAACGTAACGCCGCTCGAGCCCGAGTGGGAAGGGCACGTGACGCTCGAGTTTTCGAACACGACGCCGCTGCCGGCGAAGATCTATGCCAACGAGGGTGTGGCGCAAATGCTGTTCTTCGAATCCGACGAAGTCTGCGAGACGTCCTACCGGGATCGTGGCGGAAAATACCAGGGCCAGCGCGGCGTCACATTACCGAAAACCTGAAGCGCAGATCCTGGAATCGGGGCTAGCGCTTCACGCTCTTGATACGCATGGCAAATTCGATCTTGCCGTCGCGTGAGCGTTCGGCCTGCACCGGCACGAAACCGAGCGACGGCGCGAACCACATGCGCAAGATGCGGTCGTTGCCAGTGCGCCGGCTGGAGACGATGACGGTGTCGAGCTGCCCGAGCGCGGTCCGGATCGTCGCGGTACCTTCGCGCGAGTAGATGAAGTCCTTCAACTGATCCTTGTCCACGATGTGGAACAGAGCGGGCAGGTTGCCGTTTTTCAAGTCCAGCATCACTTCGATTTGAATCGACATCAGATCTTGCGCTCCCTCCTTGAGCTGCAGATCCACCGGTTTGTTTTCCGAGGTACCCCGCGCGTGCCCCGCGTCCCAATCGAAGGCCAGGCTGACGCTCGATGCGCCTTCTTCGGCGAGGTAGCGTTCGGGGCGCACGTGGTCCGCGACCACGCTGAACCAGCTTTTCTGCGTCAAGTCGCTCGAATACACGATGCGAAAGATGCCCCGCGCGCTGATCGTCCATTTATAAAGGTAGCGATCCGGGCCGTCTCGCTGCAACTGCAGATCGCTGCTCCCCACGGTGATGCCCTTCCATTCCGCCACGTAATGCGCGGAAAAGGGCGCGATACCGGCATCTTGCGGCACCTCGGCAGCTTGGGCGGCTGCAAATCCGGGCGACAGGGCCACGCAAGCGGCGCACAGCGTTCGTAGCCGCCTCATCGGGTCCCGGCCGCCCCGTTCTCACCGTACTGCACGGGGGCGGGGAGTGCGCGACCATCGAGCCACGCCTGCTCTTGCGCATAACGGAGCCGGCCCTCGCAATACCAGCGAACCGCCAGCGGGTAGATGCGGTGCTCCTGCGCCTGCACGCGTGCCGCCAAACTCTCTTCGTCATCGTGCGGTTCGACCTTGACCCGCGCCTGAATGATGGCGGGTCCCGCATCGAGTCGTTCGGTCACGAAATGCACGGTCGCGCCGTGCTGCGACTCGTGCGCTTCGAGGGCCCGCCGATGCGTGTGCAGGCCCGGAAACTTCGGCAACAGCGAGGGGTGAACATTGAGGATTCGTCCCGCATAGTGCGCGACGAAGGGCGCGGACAAAATCCGCATGTAGCCGGCAAGCGCGATGAGCGAGGGTGCGTACGAATCGATGGCGGCGGCCAGCGCGCGATCGGCATCGGCGCGCGGAATGCCGGCAGGCGGCGCGATCGCCTGCGCGGGGATGCCGAGATCGCGCGCAAGACTCAAGCCGGGCGCGGCGGGTTGGTCGGACAGAACCGCGGCCACTTCGTACCCCATGGCCGCCTCGCGGCTACGCTCCACGAGCGCACGCATGTTGCTGCCGCGGCCCGAGATGAGCACGACGATCGATTTGCGGTGAGGTGCGCTCTCAGGCAATGACGACACCGCGTCCGCCGCTGCGCACCTCGCCGATCCGCAGTGCGGGCTGACCGGCATCGCGCAGCGCTGCGACCGCTCGGTCCGCATCGCGTGCTGCGACCTGAACCGTCATGCCAATGCCGCAGTTGAATACCCGGTACATCTCCAAATCGGGGATTCGGCCCTGCGACTGCAGCCATTCGAACACCGGATCGCGCGGCCACGAATCGCGTTGCAGAACGACTTCCAGGCCCTCCGGGATCACACGCGGAATGTTCTCGAGCAGTCCGCCACCCGTGATGTGGGAAAGTCCGTGCACCGTCACCTGGCTCAGCAACGCGAGCAGCGGTTTGACATAGATGCGCGTCGGCGCCATCAGCCGGTCGATGAGCGCGGTGCCTCCCACGTTGCTATCGACGTCGACTGCGCTGAGCTGCAGGATCTTCCGGATCAAGGAGAAGCCGTTGGAATGCGGTCCGGACGAGGGCAGTCCGAGGATCACGTCGCCCGCCGCGGTCTTCGAGCCATCGATGATGCGCTCCTTTTCCACGATGCCGACGCAAAATCCGGCGAGATCGTAATCCTCGCCTTGGTACATGCCGGGCATTTCGGCCGTTTCCCCACCCACCAGAGCGCAGCCCGCCTGTACGCAGCCCTCGACGATACCCGCGATGACCCGCTGCCCGACGTCGACGTCGAGTTTTCCGGTCGCAAAGTAATCGAGAAAATACAGCGGTTCCGCACCCTGCACGACGACGTCGTTCACGCACATCGCCACGAGATCGATGCCCACCGTATCGTGCCGGCCGCTATCGATGGCGAGCCGCAGCTTGGTGCCCACCCCGTCAGTCCCCGACACCAGGACGGGTTTGCGATAACGGTCGAGCGGTACCTCCACGAGCGCGCCGAAACCGCCGATGCCACCCAATACCTCGGGACGCATCGAGCGCCTGACTGCCGGTTTGATTCGCTCAACCAGCTCATCGCCGGCGTCGATGTCGACGCCGGCTTCGCGATAGGTGACGGGTGCACGCTCAG
The DNA here is from genome assembly GCA_963801865.1 of uncultured Gammaproteobacteria bacterium. Taxonomy (GTDB): domain Bacteria; phylum Pseudomonadota; class Gammaproteobacteria; order Steroidobacterales; family Steroidobacteraceae; genus Bog-1198. Next base: position 112,761 of record CAWDGY010000008.1, read on the forward strand.
TCATTCGATTCCTTCATGTCGGATTGGGCCGACACGGCCGGCCGGCAAGCTGTGGTATTTTACATCAGCGAACTGAAGGGCTTACGTGATTACACATGGCACAGCGTTACAGCGACATTTGCGTCCGATATTTGCGTCTTGGTGTGTTTTTGTGCTTGAGCGCCGCGTCCCTGTGCTGGGCCGACGCAAGCCGTGCGCTGACCCGCGCCGAACTTTACCAGGCCACGGCTCCCGTTGCCGACCGATCGGAGGCGGCCCAGTCGGCGGCCTTCCAGGAAGCGATGAAAATCGTTCTGGTGAAAGTCACGGGACGCCGCACCGCCGATGAAGATCCGGCGCTCGCGCCGTTGATCAACAATGCGCGCCGCTATGTGCAGCAGTACCGGACCGCCCCCGACAATCAACTTTGGGTCGCGTTCGACGGCTCCGCCATCGAACGGTGGCTCACGCAGAACGGCCAGCCTCTCTGGGGCCACGAACGGCCGACCACGTACGTTTGGTTGACCGTGGCGTCGAGCGGCCAATCCGGCACCGTGGTCACGGCCGAGGACACCTCCGAGCTCAAGTCGGCCGTCGACGGAGCCGCTGCCGTACGCGGCGTGCCGCTGCAGTGGCCGAGCGCCTCCGACCTGCAGCGAAACCACCTGGACTACTCCAGCCTGAGCAGCGCCTCGACGGCCTCGCTCGTGGACCTCGCACATCGTCTGGGGGCTGAAGGCGTCCTCATCGGCCGCGCCACCAATTCGAGTCAGGCCGCCGGAATTCGCTGGAGCTTCCTGTTTCAGGATCGAAGCGGGGAGTTTTCGGGCGCCGCTGCAGACGGGATCAATCGCGCCGCCGACAGTTATGCGGGTCTCTTTGCCGTCAGCGGCAGCTCGGCGCCGGTCGACATCGAAGTCGCCGGTGTCAGCGACCTGCGCGACTATGCGCGCCTGCAGGCTTATCTCGAGTCGCTGGCGTACGTCAGTCACGTGGGGGTGGAGGGCTTCAGCGGCGACACCGTGCGGTTCCGGCTGGCGACGCGCGGCGGTGCAGAGGCTTTGCAGCACGTGCTCGCCCTGAACGGCCGGTTGCAGCCGATCGCCGCCGGCGATGGCGGGGTCCCTCGCTTCCAATTGCGCCGGTAATGCGACGTGGATCGGTGGCTGCGCCAAGTTCCGAACGTCGTCAGTTCAATCAGGATCCTGCTGGCGATACCGATTGCGTTCACCCTGATGCATCATCGGTACATCGCCACCTTGGCGCTGTTCGGCGCGGCAGCGGTGTCCGACGCGGCCGACGGCTTTCTCGCCAAGCGCTTCGGCTGGCAGACCCGTCTCGGTGCGGTGCTCGATCCGGCGGCCGACAAGCTGTTGCTGGCGACGGTTTTCGTGACGCTGGCGGCCGTTCGACTCGTACCGCTCTGGTTGATGGCGGCAGCGGTGGCGCGCGACGTCATCATCGTCCTCGGTGCGATCGCGTATCGGGTTTATATCGGTCCCGTCGAGGCGAGCCCATCGACCATCAGTAAACTCAATACGGCGTGCCAGGCCGCATTCATCCTTGCCGTCATCGGCAGGTTGGAGTTCGAATTTCCGGACGCATGGATGGTCGTGCTGCTCGGCGCCTTGATGTTCGTGACGGTCGTGATCAGCGGTATCGATTACGTGCTGCGCTACGGGGGAGAGGCCATCGCCGAGGCCAAAGCCCGCCACGCGAGGATCCGCGGCCGCGGATCGAAAGTCACGTGAAGCAGCTTGCGCTCGGAGTCCGGCTGCGCAGCGACGCCGTCTTCGCCAATTTCTCCGCGGGAGCGAATCTCGAGGTGTTGTCGGCCCTGCGTCAGGAGGGCCGCGACCCGATCTGGCTGTGGGGAAGCAGCGGCAGCGGCAAGACTCACCTGCTGCAGGCCGTGTGTGCGGCGGCGGGCGACCTGCGACCGCCCGAAACGGCAGCGTACTTTCCGTTGGACCGGTCGTTGGCGCTGCCGCCGGCGGCGATGGCAGGGTTCGAACGCTGCCGCGTGCTGTGCGTGGACGATGTCGAGGCGGTGGCGGGAGATGTGGTGTGGGAGCAGTCGCTCTTCCGCATGTTCAACGAAGCGGCCGAACTGCAGTCGCGGGTGATTTTTGCCTCACGCGCCGCGCCGCGCCAGATCAGCTGGCGGCTCGAGGATTGGCGTTCGCGGGCCGCGGCCTGCGTGGTTTACCAAGTGCGCGAGCTCGACGAGCGCGGGCGTGCCGAGGCGCTGAAGCTGCGCGCCGCGCAGCGCGGCCTGCAGCTGCCGGAGGAAACGGTCGAGTATCTGCTGAAGCGCATGCCGCGCGATCTGCGCTCCCTCTTCGAGATCCTCGATCAGTTGGACGAGGCTTCGCTGGCTGCGCAGCGACGGCTCACCATTCCTTTCATTCGCGCCGCGCTCGAGACGCACGCAGGAAAAAAACCATAGTGCAGAACCAGCCGAAGACCAGGAGGAGGCTGCCGGCGGCCACCCAGCGTGCGGCCGGGTTCACCAACAGCTCGGTCAAAGCAAATATGAGATACGGAATGGCGAACAGGGTCGCCCAGGCATAGGTGTAGCGCCGGCCGCGCCAGAGACCGTGCAGCGGGGCGAGCAGCGGCGCGACGGCCAGCACGCAAATCGGCCAGGGATAGCCGACGGCGATCCAGGACAACAGGCTCAGGGCGACCGCGGCCCACAGCCCAAGCGTCAGTGCGCGCGCCTTGCCCTCGGCGCTCAAGGACACCTCAGAAGCCGCGAGGCCAGTGCGCTCACCCGCGCTCCGAGGGCGAGCGCGAGGTCCCGCTCGATCTCGGACAATTCTCCGTGGCCGCTCACGGTCGCGACGTGGCTCGCGCCATAGGGGGTGCCGCCGCTGCGGGTATCGGTGAGGCCCGCTTCCGTGTAGGGCAGGCCGACCAGATACATGCCGTGATGGAGCAGGGGCAGCATCATCGACAGCAACGTCGATTCCTGTCCGCCGTGCAAGGTCTGAGTGGAGGTAAAAACGGCCGCGGGTTTGCCGGACAGCGCTCCGCTGAGCCACAGCGCGCTCGTGCCGTCCAAGAAGAATTTCAAGGGAGCCGCCATGTTGCCGAAGCGGGTCGGGCTGCCGAGAATCAGGCCGCTGCAGGCCGCGAGGTCCTCGTGGGTGGCATACGGCGGGCCATCATTGGGAATCGCCGGCTCGACGCGCTCGGTGGTGGTCGTGAGCGAGGGCACGGTGCGTAGTCTGGCCTGCATGCCGGCAATCGATTCGACACCGCGGCATACCTGGCGCGCCAGGGCGGCCGTGCTTCCTTGGCGTGAATAATACAAAACCAATATTTCATTCATCGGCATGTCCTGCGGAGAAACATCCTCGATACGCTTCGCGTGCTGCGCCGGCGCAACGGAATTATCGACATCCAACCGCATATTGTATAACGGCGCTGGTTTGACGGCCCTGCCGGCTGTTGTTAGTGTCCGTGACCGTCATGTTGCGCCTCATTGCAGTATTTTTGGGAGTCGCCTGCCTCATGGGCTGCGCAAGCGGTCCGCCCGTACAGGAGATGAGCGATGCGCGGCAGGCGATTGCCGCCGCCCGAGTGGCCGGTGCAACCGAGGCAACCTCACCTGATCTGTATGCCGCGCAAGCGGCGATCGTGCGCGCCGAGCGTCATCTCGAAGCACAGGAGTACGTACGGGCTCGCTTGGCGGCACAGCAGGCCAAGCGCCATGCCGCAGCGGCTCTTCAAGAGGCTCAGCGTGCCGAGAACGCGCATGCCGATGCACCGGTGCCCCACTAACCTCGATCGGAGATTGGGCGGCGGTGGTTGGCCTCGAGCCCGGGAGCTCCGTTGGAACGAGTGAGCCGCCGCTTCCGAATTACCGGCAAGGTTCAGGGCGTGTACTTCAGGCACAGCACCCGCCTCGAAGCCGAGCGGCGTGCAATTCGCGGTTTCGCCCGAAATCTGGCGGATGGATCCGTGGAAGTCGTGGCCCACGGCACGGGCGCCGCGGTGGAGGGGCTTCGAGAGTGGCTGCAGCGCGGGCCGCCGATGGCGCGCGTCGAGAGCGTGTTCGAGCTCGAGCCTGACGATGGGCGCGCTTCGGACGGATTCGAGATTTTATAGCCGGCCTGGGCTCCGAGCTGCGGGTCAAAAGCGCCAGCCGCGCTGCCAGCGCTGCATCACGAGCGCGGGATAGGTGTTGCGGCCCACGCTGCCGTTGTAGCGGGCGAGCGCGCGCGACCAATTGCGGTTTTCGGCGCGCAGGTAATAGCGCAGGATCTCGCAGCCCATGCGGATGTTGGGAGCGATGCGCACCAACTGGTTTTGCACCCCCAACTCGCGCGGCCAGAACGGCATGACCTGCATCAGGCCGACGGCACCGGCCGGCGATACGGCCCACGGATCGAACCGACTCTCCACCTCGATCAGGGCAAGCACCAGATCGGGGGGCAGCTCCAAAGTCGGGTCGCGCTTGGCTTCGCAGTACACGTGATCGAGGATGTTGATGCGCTCCTCGTGCGAAGCGACGAATGCCTGCAATCGCGGCTCCATGGTCTTGTACCAGACCTCGGACTCATATTTGTCGACGAAGCAGTCACGATTGCCGATGATCTTTTGCAGCAGGTCCTTCAATTCCGGGTCGCGCTGCTGGTCTGCGTGCGCGGAGCCCTGCAATGCGCACAGCACGGCGAGCGCAGCGACGGCGAGGGTGAAGTATTCGCGAAGCGAGCGCCGCACGCGCAACTCCTCAGGGGTTTGACTTATCGCGAATATAGGCTACGGCATCAGCCATGGGAATTTCTGTCGATTCGGTCTCGCGGCGGTGACGATATTCGAGATTCCCGGAGCTCAAAGCCCGATCGCCGATGACGATACGGTGCGGAATGCCGATGAGCTCGGAATCCGCGAACTTGACACCGGGGCGGGCATCCCGGTCATCGAGCAGCACATCGATGCCGGCGGCAATGAATTCCTCGTAAAGTCGGTCGGCCACCTGCTGCACGCGCTCGGACTTCTGATAGTTGATCGGCACCAGCACCACGCGAAACGGAGCGATCGGCTCAGGCCAGAGAATGCCATTGGCATCGTGGTTCTGTTCGATCGCCGCTGCGACCACGCGAGTGACCCCGATGCCGTAGCAGCCCATGTACATGGCGAGCTCCTTGCCCTGCTCGTCCAGCACCGTGGCGTGCATCGCTTCGCTGTAGAGCCGCCCCAGCTGGAAGATGTGGCCGACCTCGATGCCGCGCGCGATTTGCAGCGTGCCCCGCCCGCTCGGGCTCGGATCGCCCGCCTGCACCATGCGAATGTCGCAGGAATGCGGCTCGGGCAGGTCGCGGCCCCAGTTCACACCGGTGAAGTGCATGTCCATTTCGTTGGCGCCGCAAACGAAATCCGCAAGGTGCGCCGCGCAATGATCGACATAGGCCTTGCCGGCAAACCCGATGGGGCCGATCGAGCCGAAGTCCCACCCGGTGGCCTGGCGGACCCGCTCCGCGCTCGCCATGCGCAGCGGATTGGCCACGCCGGGCATTTTTTGCGCCTTGACGGCATTGAGCTCGTGGTCGCCGCGCAGAATGAATGCCACCACGTCGCCGTCGCTGCCGTCCACCAACAGAGTCTTGACGCAGCGAGCGGCGGGCACTCCGAGAAAGCTCGCCAGTTCCGCGATGGTGCGGGCATTCGGCGTCGAGACCTTGGCCAGAAGCTGTGTCGCAGGCGGGCGCAGCGATGAAGGCGCAGCGCCCGCCGCGGTCTCGACGTTCGCCGCATAGTCATCGCCGTCCGAGAATGCAATGGCATCCTCCCCCGAGTCGGCGAGAACGTGAAATTCCTGGGACACGCTGCCGCCGATGTTGCCGCCGTCCGCCTGCACGGCGCGGAACTTGAGACCCATCCGCGTGAAAATGCGCGTATACGCATCGAACATGACCCGGTAGCCCTGCGCGAGGCTCGGCTCATCGACGTGAAACGAGTAGGCGTCCTTCATGAGGAACTCACGGGCGCGCATCACACCGAAGCGCGGGCGGATCTCATCGCGGAACTTCGACTGAATCTGGTAGAAATTGACCGGCAGTTGCTTGTAGCTGCGCAGCTCCCGCCGCGCGATGTCGGTGATGACCTCCTCGTGCGTCGGTCCGTAGGCGAATTCGCGATCGTGACGATCTTTGAAACGCAGCAACTCCGGTCCGTACTTGCTCCAGCGCCCCGATTCCTTCCACAGCTCGGCGGGCTGCACCGTCGGCATGCACACTTCCAACGCGCCGGCCCGATCCATCTCCTCGCGGACGATGCGTTCGACTTTGTGCAGCGTGCGCAGACCGATCGGCAACCACGAGTAAAGGCCGGCGGCCAAGCGGCGAATCATGCCGGAGCGCAGCATGAGCTTGTGACTGATGACCTCCGCCTCGGCGGGTACTTCCTTGAGGGTGGCAATGGGGTATTGGGATAGGCGCATGGCCGCGTATCTTACATCAGGCCCCCTGGTATCATGGCGGCTCATGAGTGAAGCCGAAGAACCACAAGCGCGGCCGCGAGGCGTGTTTTGGCTGCCGAACCTGCTCACCACCGGAGCGCTGTTCGCGGGCTTTTATGCAGTGGTGGCGGCCATCGACTTGAAGTTCGAGCATGCCGGCGTGGCGGTGTTCGTCGCCATGCTGTTCGACGGCCTGGACGGACGCGTCGCGCGCTGGACTCACACTGAAAGCGCGTTCGGAAAGGAATACGACAGCCTGTCCGATATGGTGTCCTTCGGGGTTGCCCCGGCCATCGTCACCTATCAGTGGGGCGTGGTGCGGATCGCCGAGTACGGCCCGCTGTGGCGCAGGCTCGGGTGGCTGGTCTGCTTCTTCTACGCCGCGTCCGCGGCGCTGCGGCTCGCCCGATTCAACTCGCGCGCCGCGACCCAGGACAAGCATTACTTCGAAGGGCTGCCGAGCCCGTCGGCGGCGGCCATCGTGGCCGCGCTGATCTGGCTCGCCAGCGATCGGGTCAACATCGGCCTGCCGGGACTCATCCTGGCGTTCCTGGTCACCGCCGTCGCGGGGGCGCTGATGATCAGCCGTTTCGCCTTCAACAGCTTCAAGCAGGTGGACGCCGGAGCCCGCGTCCGCTTCACGCAAATCATCTTCGTACCGCTCGCCTTCGTCTTCATTGCCCTATACCCTGCCATTACCTTGCTGCTGATTTTCGGAAGTTATGCCCTGTCGGCGCCGACCGTATGGATTTACCGCAAACTACGCCGGCGTTCGCGCGCCGCCCCGACCCATCAATGAATAGCGCTGCGCGACAGGAATATCTCGCGGCGATGGGCCTGGAGTCCTGGGCGCTGCGAACGGCTCGGCCGGGCCCGGCCGCCACCAGGTCGGCCGCGACCGTCAGCGCCGCCGGCGCCGAGAGGACGGCGGTCCTGCGCGAGGCGGGATTCGATTGGGATCAGTTGCGCGCGCGGGTCGCGGCCTGCACCCGATGCGGGTTGAGCGCGACGCGCACCCAAACCGTGTTCGGCGTCGGCAACCAGCAGGCCGAATGGCTCATCGTCGGTGAAGCGCCCGGGATGGAGGAAGACCGGCAGGGCGAGCCCTTCGTGGGCCGCGCCGGACAGCTGCTCAACTCCATGCTGCGGGCCATCGGTTTGGCCCGTTCGGAGGTCTATATCGCCAATGTGCTGAAATGTCGGCCCCCGCACAATCGAGATCCGGCCGCGAACGAAACTGCCGAGTGTTTGCCCTTTCTCGAACGGCAAATCGCCCTGTTGAGGCCGCGCATCATGCTCGCCGTCGGCCGCATTGCCGCGCAAAACCTGCTGCGCACCGATACGCCGTTGGGGCGCCTGCGCCGGCAGGTGCATTCGTTTGGCGCCTCGCGCGTGCCGCTGATCGTGACGTATCACCCGGCCTATCTGCTGCGAACGCCGACGGACAAGCGCAAGGCGTGGGAGGACTTGAAATTCGCGCGCGAGGTGTGTGCACGTGTCGAGCGTTAAGCAACAACTCGATTTGCCGCAGGTCGACATTCGCCCGATGCACGAACTCGATGTTCCCGTGATCGTGGCGATCGAACGTGCCGCTTATCAGTTTCCCTGGAGCGAAGGGATATTTCGCGACTGCCTGCGGGTCGGATACGTGTGCCGCGTCGTCGATGTGGGCGGGGAATTGGCGGGCTACGGCATCATGTCGGTGGGTGCCGGCGAGGCGCACATTCTCAACGTGTGCATCCGAGATGAATACCGCTGCCGCGGACTCGCTCGCAAGATTCTCCTGTACCTTTTGGATCGGGCACGCACGGCGGGTATGTACGAGGCATTCCTGGAGGTGCGGCCGTCGAATATCGCGGCGGCGCGGCTCTACCATTCGCTCGGTTTCGAGCAGGTCGGCGTGCGCCGCGGCTACTACCAGGCCACCGTCGGGCGCGAGGATGCCGCGGTATTGCGTCGAATTCTGATCGCCGACGCCAAACAATGAGCGCCGTCAATCCGGAACTCGCGCGCGAGATTGCGCGCCGACGCACATTTGCCATCATTTCGCACCCCGCCAATCCCCTCGCCGACAAGCCACGGCAGCGCGCGACAAAAAATTAGAAAAACCCTATAATTTACGGCGAATGCTGAGGACCCCTGTGACAAGCCCAGTCATCGAATGACAGGCTGAGACGCGCAAAACATGTACAAAAACATGTGCAAAGTTCTGTGTATTTTTGGTTTTTTGGGGATTTCGGAAATTTTGTACATGTTGGAGTGCGGAGCGTGGCAATCACCGAGACGTGGCTGAAAGCCAATTTGAAGAGACCGCGCGCCAAACCGCTGGTCCGAGCGGACCGAGATGGGCTCGGCGCGCGGGTTTCGCCCAAGGGCAAGATCACTTTCCAGCTTCGTTACTATTACAACGGCAGTGAGGGGGGAGAAACGCGTCGATTTGGGCTCGTATCCGCTCATGTCCTTGAAACAGGCGCGAGAGGAAACCCTACGACTTCGAAGCAAGCTCGAGCAGGGCTACGACCCACGAATCGTGCGACGAACGGAGGTCGTTGCCATTGTCACCGCGGAGTCGCTGGAGGCCCTTTTTCGTCAGTGGCACACGACGTACTGCATCAAGAAGAAAAAGGGTCATCAGGACATCCTGCGCTCGTTCGAAATCTACGTATTTCCAACCTTTGGCGGGATACCCGTGCAGGACATCACCTTGCAAATGTGGCTGAAGCTGCTCGAAGCGATCGCGGAAGATGTTCCTGGGATCGCTGATCGGATCCTCACCAATACCAAACAGTTCCTCAAATGGTGCAGAAAGCGTCAAGTCATTTCGGTCAATCCATTGGGGGAAATCACTGCATCCGAGGATTTGCAGATCGAGAAGGCGAGAGAGGTACGCACGCTCACTGACGATGAAATTAAGCGCGTGCTGCGCGCGATCGATCGGTCGCGAATGGCGCTAAAAAATAGGATCTTTATGCTTCTGTGCTTGATCTATGGAAACCGATGCGGCGAATTGCGGTTATCCCGGAAGTCTCATTTCGATTTCGTCGCAATGCGCTGGATCGTTCCGCCCGAAAATCACAAGATCGGAAAACTGACCAGCAAGCTCCTTGTTCGACCGATCTTGCCGGTCACGGAAAATCTGATTCGGCTTGCAATGAAACTCAGTGGTGACTCGCCGTACCTATTCCCTGCGGTGCCCGGTGCAAAGGAGGCCATCAAACATTCGTTTGCCGTGCCTTTTCCGTACAACATCATGCAATACCTTCGGCGTTACGAGGGGTATGAGATGCCTCACTGGTCTATGCACGACTTGCGTAAGACCGCGCGCACGAACCTGTCCCGACTTGCTCAGTGGCATGTGGCTGAGATCGCTTTGGGCCACATTCTTCCCGGTGAGTCGCGTGTCTACGATAACCACGACTATTATGAGGAGCTGAAGCAAGCCTACAGCGGCTATTGGACACACCTGGCCAAATTGCTTGCGGAGAGTCGAATTGAACTCGGGCCAACGCGCCGGCGTTTCGATGTGCGGCGACACCTGGAACTCCCGGGAATAGACGTCCCCGCTCCCTCTCGAAGGACCGACCATCTGCACCCCGGAGCGGCCCCTGCGGATGTCAGTCTCCTGAGCTATGAACTTCCAGCAAAGGCCGCGGCGTGAAGTTGAGGCATGAAAGCGGCTCGTAGGGTTTCGGGAGCGATCAAAGGTAGTAGTCGGAGCTGGGAGGTTACGCGACAGGATTGCCCGACGTGCTTGTGAAAGCCGATGGATTTGCCCGTGCTTCCGGGATGCAGCGTGTCAGGGCGCGCTCTCGCGCTTCCCACGCGGCGATCTCATCCGAGTCCCAGAGGTTGCAGGATCCAGAATGTCGAATGCAGGGGGCGGTAGCGGATTCACGTCTCGCTTCATTCGCCGGAACAACGTCCGACTTGAGCAACGGAACCGCTCGCACAAATCCCTGGTCGACTGGTAGTTCATGGACGAGATGACCGTTATGACTCAACCCTCGCCGATGCCGGCGTCCGCGGCGAACTGCGTGTCGTGCTCCGTTCCGACCCTTTCTGCACCGCAGCGGCTCGCAGTTTAAGAATTCTGCAGAGGACCTCCGCATCCCCAGCGACCTCGGCGGGATCGCGATTGATGGCTTCGAGAAGAGCATCCTGCAGCCAATCGGACGCGGCTGGGTCGTCGGTGACCCGTCGAGCGTTCTGAAACCAGACGTTGGGGTCCTTGAGTTTGGGCATGGGAGTGTTACCTCAAGAGGAGTCCTGATCAAGGGGACTGATGTTCATGATCGTCCGCTCGCACCATGCGCTGGCTGCAAGAATCTGGCTAGTAGGTATACCGAGCGAGTTTGCCTACGAATGCAGAACAAGATGGCTTGTCTGTTTGCGGGTCCCGGAAGTTGGGAAATTGCGGCGGTCGCGCCTCGGGTTATCTCAAGATAAGGCAGGGATTGGGACCAGCGCGGTGCTGATAAGATCCCTCGTTGAGGCCACCTAAGCTGGCTTGACTCTGCGTCCCGTTACCCATGGGAGCGCCCTTGATCGCTGGCCTACGACCGCCGGCACGATGCTCGGCCGCTCACTCATGAAAAAATGCCCACTCAACCCCGCCGCCTTCTGTGCGTGCGGACCCGATTTCACGGTGACGCTGTTATCGGTAATGGCATCCTGTGAGGCGAGCGCCCAGACACCTGCCTGCGATCCCGCGTCACGAACCAGTCGTGGGACTTCCTGATCCTTAACGTAAAGGCCGGTAGCGATCGATCTACTCGAGCGATGGCCGAGAGCAAAACGGAACCTCGTTTCCCCGTCATCTAGGCGTTCCCGATTGGAATGAACCCTGGGAATCCGGGGCCACACGAGATCGAACCGGTCATCCAAGCACGGCTTCGGGAACTGTTGGAGTCTGCACGTCAGGGGTGAGGGTTCGGATTCGGCTGATCAACAATCCGGTTTCGGCTTATGAATCGGATAGAAAACCACGGATAACAGGACGCATTGAGTCTTTTGCGACCAGACTCTCAGGGGACGCATTGTGGTAGTTTCCGACATTGACGGCGTCCTTGAAACAGGTGCAGGGAGCTAAAGTGGGGGAGTATTCGAGGTCCTGTTCGAAATGGAGGGTGCGGCGGAAAAGATAGAGTACCTGTCAAAAGTTTCAGAGATTCGCTATCGTTCGATGTGGACACGTCGCGTCTTCTCTCCTCTGCCAGTCACCTTCTCTCTGGCTGCAGCCCCGGGTCCAAAAAAATCTTCGTTGCGTTTGATGCAATCATAGGCGGATTCGATCTCGTGCAGGATAGCCAAGCGGCGTCACTCGTATGACAATTTCCGTCGATGGCCGCCACTGCACTCATTTCCGCTCGCGTCACCGTCGACATGAAGCAGCGCTTCGCCGCGGTTGCTCGTCAACAGCAGCAGTCTGAGTCGGTACGGTTAAAGCGTTTGGTGGAGGCGGCGCTGGTGACAGTGGTCGTTGCCAAACCAGAGGCAATCGAACAGGTCGAGCCTGTAGCCGCGAGCGGTAAGGTCTCGGTTCGTCTGCGACCAGACGATTTATTGCTATTACGCGAGCGCGCAACAGCGCGGGCCATGCCGACGGGCACGTACGTTTCGCTCCTCGTCCGCTCGCACTTGCGCACCTTAACGCCGATTCCTACCGCTGAACTCGTCGCCCTTAAGTGCAGCGTCGCCGAGATCAGTGCCATCGGTCGGAACTTAAATCAGACTGCCCGAGCTCTCAATCAAGGCCAGCGGACCAGCGGTCCGAGTACCGCGGATCTGTACGCACTACTTCGAGTGCTCGAAGGTCTACGCATTCATATCAAGGGATTCATCAGCGCGAACCTTACCAGTTGGCGGACCGGTCATGACAAAGCGAGTCGTTGATCTTAGAGGCCAAGCCGATTCTTGATATCGTTTCCTATGGTCGGGGTGGCAAATCGTTCACCCCGGCCCAGAGGGATCTCATTGCGCGAACGGTACGGCGGGTTCCCGAGGTCATGGTGAAAGTGTCGGGAGGGGCTCGAACCGTCTCAGGCGTCGAGCGGCACATGAACTACATCGGGCGTGAGGGGAAGCTCGGGCTTGAGGCCGATACCGGAGAGCGTCTCGATGGCAAAGGATTTCAGCGTCAGCTCGCCGACGACTGGAATCTGGACATCGAGGCGCACGAGCGTCTGACGGAACGCTCGATCCGTGGTCGCAAGCCCCCCAAGCTCGTGCACAACATCATCTTCTCGATGCCGCCTGGGAGCGACCGGGATAAGGTCCTTCAGGCAGTCCGGAAGCTCGCCGTGAATGAATGGCAATTGAAGCACCGCTACGCCATGGTTCTGCATACGGATGACGACCATCCGCATATCCACGTCGTTGTGAAGGCGGTCAGCGAACAGGGTCTGAGGTTAAATATCAAGAAGGCGACCTTACGTGCCTGGCGTCAGCAGTTCGCCTCGAACCTTCGAGAATTGGGAGTTGCGGCGAATGCCACGGAGCGCGCGGTGCGCGGTGAGACAAAGATCCATCGATCCGACGGCGCGTATCGAGCCGCGCAGCGCGCGGGCTCGACCTACGTCCAAGATAAAGCGCAGCGGATCTTCCGCGAGGGGTCTGCGGGCTCGCTCGAATTGGCGGAGGGCGAGATCAAGCTACAGAAGACTCGCGAAGAAGTGATTGACGGGTGGCGCGCTGCCAGCGCTCGCCTCAAGGCCGATGGGGACCTCGGCTTAGGGCGGAGTGTCGATTCATTTCTGGCACAAATGCCGCCTGCCAAAACGGAGCGGAGGCTGCTTATCGAGCGCTCACGCACACTGACAAGGACGCGATAGAGAGGTTTGCTCACACTAAACATGGCGACATAAATAATGCAGCATAATGATATGATTGCGTCGTTCTTTTCTCTGGGAGAAAGGCGATGCGCAAGCTGCAGATCGAGGATGCTGAGGTGATGCGAATAGCGATCCAGCAGGAGATCGGACGTAGCGAGGAGTCGCGCTACGATCACCGACTGCATGGATTGCTGTTGGTAACGGCAGGGCAATCCTGCCGAGAAGTCGCGGAGCTGTTCGGCGAGAACGGCACGACCGTGCAACGCTGGGTGAACCGCTTCGAGCAGGGCGGCCTAGACGCTCTTCGGGAAGGCGAGCGAGCGGGACGACCGCGGACACTGGATGCGAAGGACTGGCGGCGCCTGCAGGGGGATTTACGTAAGACCCCGCGAGACTTTGATTTGGCGGCCACCCTGTGGGACGGTCCGGTCTTGTCGGAACATTTGCGTCGCCGCTACGGGGTGGACCTGGGAGTGCGGCAATGTCAGCGACTGTTTCGACAACTGGGCTTTCGGTTGCGCAAGCCGCGCCCCCAAGTCGCTCAATCGGATCCGCTGAAAGTCGCGGCAGTAAAAAAAACTCCGTCGCCTGGCTCGCCGCGCCGACGTCGAACTGTGGAGTCTGGATGAATGTCACTTCCAACAGCACGGTTCGCGCTGCCGCATGTGGGTACCGCCCGAAATCAAGGACCCCATCTTGCAGCACGCGCCGACCCGCAAGTCCGTCGCCTGCTTTGGCGCCGTCAGCTTGCACAGTGGTCAGTTCGTTCGCATGATGTGCGCGATTTTCAATGCCGCCACGTTCCAGAGCTTTCTCCATCGTCTGCTGCGCCAGCAGACACCCGGACGGCGCATGATGCTGGTACTGGACAACGCTCGCTATCATCACGCGATCCTCTTGGCGCCATTTTTGCGCCGCCACGCTCGAGATCTGCGGCTGGTGTTTCTGCCGCCATACGATTTTGACTGGTAGGAAGTCAAGATTTTGACTGGTTACGATATCAACGCAGGATGGGCAGGGATTCTGGGGGAAGAAGCAGCACGATGCTGCGAGCCGTGCCCGGGGTACGACGAATGAATCCGAGACGTTGCAGGGTGAGGATCATTTGATGCACCGAGGGTGCAGTAACTTGGAAATATTCCTGGAAATCGCGCTCTGCCGGCGGCCTGCGATTGAGTTGAGTGTAGGCGTAGAGGAAAGCCAGGTACTGCCCTTGGACGGTAAAGGGCGGCTTTGCGAGAGGCGATCCAGGCATGCAAATTGGTTCACTGCAGGTATTTCGGCAAAGGAGCCGAGCAGTGAATGTAAGGTATCGGGTGGAATTGAGCGAGTCGGAACGGCAGGAGTTGCAGGGGATGCTGAGCGGTGGGGAGCAAGCAGTGCGGCGCCTGAAGCGGGCGCAGATTTTGCTGGCCTCGGACGTGGGTCAAGGCGAGGAAGCGATCGCCGGCGCCTTGGGGGTTGGCGTATCGACGGTGTATCGAACGCGACGGTGTTTTGTGGAAGGCAATCTGGAGGGCGCCTTGAGCGAGGAGGCGCGGCCCGGGAACGCGCGCAAGCTATCAAAGAACGAGGAAGTGCTGCTGGTGGCCACGGCGTGTTCGAAGGCCCCTGCGGGGTGTGCGCGCTGGACGCTGAAATTGCTGGCTGGACGCATGGTTGAGCTGACTGAGCACGCGGGCCTGTCGCGCGAGACGCTCCGGCGACGTCTGCATGAGAATGCCTTGAAACCCTGGCAGCGCAAGATGTGGTGCATTGCGAAGGTGGACGCGGAGTATGTCGCGCGAATGGAGGATGTGCTGGATTTATACGCCAAGAGGCCTGCGCCGAACCACCCGGTGGTGAGCTTTGACGAAAGCCCGGTGCAGCTGATCGGCGAGGTCCGGGATCCGGTCGCCGCGCTGCCGGGGCAAGCCCAGCGTTACGATAGCGAGTACCGGCGTAACGGCACGGCGAATCTGTTTGTGATGGTCGATGCCCATCGGCCGTGGCGGCATGTGAAGGTGACGGATCAGCGCACCGGGCAAGATTTTGCCGCCTGTATGCGCGACCTGGCGGATCAGCACTATCCGCGGGCACAGAAGATCCGAGTCATCCTGGATAATCTGTCCACGCACTCGGCGGCCTCGCTATACAACAGCTTCGCGCCGCACGAGGCTCGACGGATTATGAGCAAGCTCGAGTTCCACTACACCCCGAAGCACGCCAGTTGGCTGAACATGGTGGAAATCGAGATCGGGGTTCTCCGCACGATGTGCTTGGATCGGCGCATCGAGCAGCGCTCGGAGTTGGAATCCGAGATCGCCACCTGGGAGCGACGCCGCAATGCAAGCAAGGAAAAAATCCAATGGATGTTCGACTGCGAGAAGGCGCGCAAGAAAATGCGCCACGCCTACCCGCAGATCAACTCACAAACCCATGCAATCCCCGCTGCCGCTTGAACCGGTCATAATCACGGTGCCGAGGTACTAGCCGCGGAGAGTCGATAAGCGAATCCCTTGACCCGAACGGTCGGGCTGTTCCAACTCGAACCCACTGGGTGGGAACGGACCCAAAGGCCGCAACCAGCCCTCTGCGTTACTCGGCGTCGCCGTGCGGCAGCTTCTCGCGCGCCTTGGCAACTAACTGATGCGCCCTAACCATCGCCTTGTCGGCTGCCGCTCTGGCGCACGCATCGGTGTTCGGCGTCGATTGCGGGTATTTCTGGCCGAGCTCCTCGCAAGCCGCCATCGCTGCGTCTTTAACGCGCTTTTCGAGAGCCATAGGGCCGTACTGCGTCGCAAGGTCGAGGTCCGCAATATTGACGCCGTAACTGAGCGATACGTCGCGAAGCGGGATCCCTGTGTTTGAGCGCCCCGCGTCCTTTACATCGAGAACTCGCGTGCCTTGGACCGTGATCTCTTGGAGATTCTGTGCAACGGCTATACCGCTCGCTAAGGCAGCGGCGATCGTTGCCGCCGCGAGGCCCATAAGTTTCGTTTTCATTGAATTCTCCTGCCTACTTTGCTGTCCTCATTAAGATATTCCCGCGCTGCGAACGGCACCACTCGGAGTTGCGCGATAAATCCCTCGGAAAATCGTAGAGTTTGCGCATCGATAGTTCTGCAATATTAGGTATTTCCGGGTATTTCGCCGAATTTTCGCGTATGCCTGACGGGTGGGCCCGAGTCGTATCGTCGCTGGTCTTCGCCCGTCGACTTCGGAGTTCGTCGCAACATTAGGTAGTTCCCCCTAATGCCTCTCACTCGCCATGCCTTTTAGCATGAGCAGCACAACGATAAGATAGAGGTGAGAACGATAATGAATCGTGAGATGAACACGATATTCATCGTTGACGATGACGATGGGATTCGAATGGCGCTCTCGTGTCTCTTGGAAGCAGCGCACTACCAAGTACGCTCTTTCGAATCAGCGGAGAGCTTTCTGGAGGAACAGAACGCTACGACGCCGGGCTGCTTGCTACTGGATATTTGCATGCCTGGTTTGAGCGGACTTGAATTGCAGCGCTTGCTGGTCGAATCGCCTACCGCTCGTCCGATCATCTTCTTGACAGGGACGGCTGACATCCAGGATAGCGTGCTGGCGATGAAACAAGGGGCGTTAGACTTTATAACGAAACCAATCGACGACATCCGACTGTTGGCGGCGGTCGATCAGGCCCTTAGAAGCGATAAAAAGCAGCGCGGCGAACGTGCGGCGCTCGAGGAAATCCAGCGGCGTGTTGACGCGCTGACACCTCGCGAGCGAGTGGTAATGGACCACGTCATCCGTGGTCGGATCAACAAGCATATCGCATGGCAGATGGGCATTGTGGAGAAGACGGTGAAGGTCCATCGCGAGCGCGTAATGTCCAAAATTGGAGTGCACTCAGTCGCAGAGCTGACGCGGCTCGCGATGCGCATCGGAATTGCAATCGAGCCTTCGCTTCGAATATAGGGGAGCCTCTCACTAAAATTACGTCGACAATAGCGAGCAATTTGTTTGTTTTGGCGCACACCTTCCACGACCGCACCGTCACCGTGACCACCTGCGGGCGTATCTGCACGGGGCGCCGCAAGATCAATTTGAGCATCGTATTCGCCGGCCAGAACGTCGGCATCCGCGAGGCGTCACCAGCTCTATCAGCGCGCTCGCGCTGCAAATCCTGAGCGCTGGAGTCGTGTCACTGTGTGCTTTCGGGCACATAGGTTACTTCGGCTCAATGGGTTATCGAAACACTAGTGTCAAGAAAACGATGGCACTGTGCCGGTGGAGAGCACGTCGGAATCATTGATGTGATTGCGCCACTTCTGATGCCTCGAGCAGCTGAACCTCGAGTATCCGCTCCCCGCGCAGCGAATTCGCAACCAAACACACCTTTTCTGCCCGCTCCAGAAGCTCCCGCGCCTTGGCAGGATCGGTACCTGACTTCACAGTTAGCGTCGCGCGGGTCGTGTACCGGGTGAATTGCGTGACGCCAGAAATTCGTTCAAGCGTGCCGTCGACCCGGGCCTCAAGCTTTTCCCAAGCGAAGCGAGCTGCGCGGGATACGCCGCGGAATGTCAGGATGAAGCAATTGGCAATGGCGGCCACGAGCAGGGTCTCGGGTGACCAGACGCCGCCAGGTCCATCGAATTCCGGCGGCGGTGCCGTCTCAATAGCCGGTAATCCCTGCGAAACCACCGGCACCGCGCCGATGGCGGAACCCTGCGCGCTGACGCTGTAGGTGTGTGGGTAGGCTTTCATGAAGATTCCATTGCTAAAACTGAGTTATCTGGCTCTGTCTGATCAGCCGGACCGGCCGGGCGCAATCACCGGCAGGCCTGCGACTTTCCAGGCTGCGATGCCGCCGCTCATGTGAGCGGCGTGAGGCTGACCGGCCGCGAGACGCCGCTCCGCCGCGGCGAGCGAGCGCTTACCACTTCCACAGTGAAACACCACCCGTCGCGGGCCATCGTCGGGTAGTGTCGCGGCGTCGAATGACGAGAGAGGATAGAGAAGCGCGCCAGGAATCCTCTCTGACGCGTACTCCTCGGGCTCCCGAACATCGATCAGCAGCAATTTGCCGGCGTGCAGGAGCAGTGCAATTTCCGCGGGATCCAGATTCTCGATCGGGGTTACGTGCTTCGTCATCGGGGCACTCCTTTTTGTCGACCACCACGCCGCGCAGGCAGCGAGGGTGGTTTACAGAACAATCGATACAGCAGCTTCGCCAGGGATTTCACTTCGGGAGCGCGCAGTCGGTACAGCACGGACCGCCCCTCGCGTCGTCGCCCGATCAACCCTTCCGCATGGAGAATGGCCGCTTGTTGCGATAGGGCCGGCGCCGGCAAGCGCGCTTGCCGGGCCAATTGGCTCGCTGAAAGCTCGCCTTCCATCAGCGCACAGACAATACGCAGACGCCCCGGGTGCGCAACGGTTCTCAGGAACTCCGCAGCGCGTTCCGCAGATTCGTCAAGGGCGTCAAGATGCATCATGTAGCGATTGGGTGGTCAATGTATTTTAGGTTATCTATCATTGCGCAATTGCGCAAGTATGCAAATCATGAAGACGAATAAGTGTAGGTACTTAGGATCTGGAGGCGACTGCTGAATCCGTGCATCGGGCACGTGTCACGTGCATCCAACAATCTGTTCGACAGGACCTGCCCGAACATTTCCCCTGGGCAAGCCTCGCCACCGATCTCGGTGGTACGACAGTCCCTTGGCACGTCAGCCGTCCATGTACTGCCGCTCATCGGCGGCAAGGGGTCAACATGCGTCGGACGCTCCGAACGTCTGCACGTGCGGCTCGGTTCGGCCCATCAGCGAACGGTGACAAAGTTCGCCCTAGCCATTCGTGGTCTCCGGGTGCAATCTTCCACCCACCAGCTTCGACAGCTCAACGAATCCTATTGGCGGGACAGTCAACCAAGGAAGAGTGAAGACGCGCTTGGCCAGCCCGTCAGACAAGCGTTCCATCTGTTTGCGCTCACCGGCCAGTCGCGCCGCCAGCAAGTGGTCGCGTGTGCCGGCCGCCAGAACGCTCTTGTTGAGCACCCAAGCATAGGGTTCGATGCTGGCGCGGCGGAGGTCGTCCTGCAGGGCCGCGGCCTGCGAAACAGGGGTCACTTCCGGCAAGGTCACCAGAATGATCTTCGTGTACGCAGCGTCCTGCAGTCTCATCAGAGGCGTGACGATGTGCGCGGCGCCGTGGCGTTCGAACCCCCGCTTCGTTTGCCGGTGGTAGGCGCCTGTCGCATCCATCAAAAGCAGTGAGTGCCCAGTGGGTGCGGTGTCCAGTACGACGAAGGCGCTGCGCCCCTCGCTGACGATGCGTGCGAACGCGTGAAACACCGCGACTTCCTCGGTACACGGCGAGCGCAGGTCTTCCAGCAATAGGGCTTGTTCCTGGGCGTCAAGACCTGGTGATTTGGCCGCCATGATCTTGTCAACGTAGCGCTGCGTCTCGACTTTGGGGTCGATGCGGTCTACACGCAAACCCGGTACCTCACCGTCCAGCGTCCCCGCAAGGTGCGCTGCCGGATCGGTGGTGCTCAGATGCACGGTCTTACCGCGCTGGATCAGGCCCAGAGCCAGCGCGGCTGCTACCGTCGTTTTGCCGACGCCCCCCTTACCCATCACCATGATCAGCCCATGGCTGGCGCCGGCCAGTTCGTCGGCCAACGCGTCCAGGCTCGGGAGGTGCTCGATAGGTTCGACGGCCACAGCGTTGCCAGGTGCGATGGCGTCCACCCCCGCGGCAAGCAGCGCGCGCAAGGCAGGCAAGCCGACCGTGTCGAAGGCGCGTAGCGGCACCCGATCCTGCGGCAATGCGCTCAAAGATGGGGGCATCTCAGCCAGCGCTTGCTGCCCCAAGGCCTCGATCGCGCAGGCCACCGCGTCTGTGCGCTCACTCGCGTGAAACACCCCGTTGATCGCGAGGCGCTGGTTGCTCAAGCCCAGCGCATGCAACTCTTCCGCAGTGCGCGCCGCCTCGGCCATCGCGCCCTTGTCGGGCCGAGTGACCAGAATCACGGTCGTTTGTTTCGGATCGCTCAAGGCGTCAAGCGCGGCCTTGAAGCGCACCTCCTGCATCTTCAGTCCCGAATGCGGCCCCAGGCAGGAGGCGCCGCGATCGTTGCCATCCAGAAATCCACTCCATGCCTTGGGCAGGCTCAGCAGGCGCAAGGTGTGCCCCGTCGGTGCCGTGTCGAAGACAATGTGATCGTAGTGTTCGGCACCGTCGGACAAGAGCGCGGCGAACTCGTCGAAGGATGCGATTTCCGTGGTGCAAGCTCCGGACAATTGTTCGCGAACGGTCGAGAGTTCTGTTTCGCTGGCACCGAGGCCCATCTGCGCCAGGACACGCTGTCGATAAGACTCGGCAGCCGTGTCAGGATCGATATTCAGAACCGACAGACCGGGAGCGCCTGGTACCGGCGTGGGTGTGTTGCGAAGTTCGATCCCCAGTATTTCATCCAGGTTCGACGCCGCGTCGGTGCTGACCAATAGGACTTTCTTGCCTGAGTCCGCCAGCGTCAGGGCTGCTGCGCTCGACAGCGACGTTTTTCCAACGCCGCCTTTGCCTGTGAAGAACAGATGTCGTGTCGGTTGGTTCAGAAACCCCATAGAGTTGGGCTGCAGCCATCCCTGTATT
Organism: uncultured Gammaproteobacteria bacterium; assembly: GCA_963801865.1. Taxonomy (GTDB): domain Bacteria; phylum Pseudomonadota; class Gammaproteobacteria; order Steroidobacterales; family Steroidobacteraceae; genus Bog-1198. The sequence continues at coordinate 133,656 of CAWDGY010000008.1, forward strand.
TTGTCATGCGATGGCAGGCCGCCGCTGTGCACGATCTTGTCGTCGATAATCACGGCGGGCGTCGAGCGGATGCCACGCCGCTGGATTTCTTCGGGGCTCTGGACCTTGGTAATCTCAACCGCGACACCTAAGTCTCGTGCAACACGTTCGATCATGCCGATCGTGACGCGGCACTTGCTGCACCCTGATCCCAGGACTTTGATCTCCATCTCGATGACCTCATGCTCGAATTTACAACTTGATTGAATAGGCGCGCGCTCGAATCACTGTGAAAATATGCAAGACGACAACTAGGAATAATGCTGCGGCCAGCGCCGCATGAATTCGGATCAAGTTAACGACCAGGGATGTGTCACTCTGGGTTGCTTCGCTGGGACCGGCGACTCGACGGCAGTCGATTGCTGAGCCGCCTCCTGAAAGTACCATTGTGGCAGCGCGGGTATTCCGAGCAGGTGTGCGGAGGTGCCTTCTTCGGAGGCGAGAAACCAGCCTGATATCGGCAGTGCGATGAGCAATGCATAAAATGCAATTTGCAATCCGCGATGCGCTGCCTCGTATGTCACCGCCGCATCGACCGATGGTGCCTTCGGTCGATAGATGACCCACAATAGCACCCTCGATATCGATAGCAGATAGAGGACAATCCCCATCGAGCTATGCCACAGAAAGGCGGTATTACCGGCTCCATGCGGATCGATACCGCCAAACAACGCTGTCAGCAGCAGCCCGCACACCAGCGCGACCGTAATCCAGTGAATGACTCGACTGACTTTGAAGCAGCGAGCGGCAAACGACGCGCCCGGTATCGCATTGGAACTAATGGTCATTCTCCTCCCCCCTCAACCGCAAGCGCGTTCGTGGTCTCGTCACCTGAGGCCCAACTGCGCCAAATCGCGAGTCCAAGCGCCAACACGATCGGCCCGACGAAAACGCCGACGAGTCCCGAGGCTGCTACACCGCCAATGACGCCGAACATGACGATGATGAATGGAACATGGGTGGCGTTGCTGATCAGTAGCGGGCGCAACACGTTGTCGGTTGGATGTATGAGCAACAGGCCCCACATCAGGAGAATGATGCCCTTCCAGATATGCCCGGTGATCAACAAGTAGGCGCCGAGGGGACCCCAAACGAGTGCGGTACCCAAGAGCGGAACGACGGAGAGTATGCCTGTCATGGCGCCTAAAAGCACCGATCCGTGAAGCCCGAGAATTGCATATCCAATGCCCGCGATGAGACCTTGAGCGAAGGCAGTAATCAAAAAACCATAAAGCACGGCGCGCGTCATTGCCCGGCGGTGTTCACGTAAGTATCGAGACGATCGTCGAACAGCTTCGTCACGACCAGTCGGCATTGGCGGCGAATATACTCACCATCCCGGTAAAAGAAGAAGAGCGTGAGCATCACGATCAGCAGCTTACCGACGCCTCGGCCCACGCCGCCGATCAATCCAGTGATCTCACTGGCCCATGTCTGGATCCAACCTGCTGCTTGCCTACCGAAGGCGGCGGGTCCACCGGACAATTGGTCGATGAGTTGTTGTGCCTGCTCGCCGAGCCAAGGAATGCCGCGGATAAAATCCGGAAGCACCATGGGCTTCTCGGCGAGATATGCCGCTAATGCTCGATAGGTGTAGATCAGCTCGCTCGACAGCAGAATTGAGAGCCAGAGGATGGGTAGAATTACCGCGCACGTTAGCAAAACCGTCATGCAAAACGCGGCTGAGTTTTGAAAGCGACCGAACGGCCGATGGATCAGCCGATACAACGGCCAGCTGCCATATGCGAGGATCGCGCAGCCCATGCGATCGACGCCAGAAAGGGGCGCAGAATGGCAAGACAGGCGAATCCGACGAACAGGATCAGAATAACGAGCGCGAATCGCCTAAGGTCAAACCTCCAGGTGGGGCCCAAAGCATCGAGACTCGACATGAACGATATCCTCGGACGTGCAGTTGCTCGATGATTTTGAGTCTTGTCAGCCGAAATACGTAGACTGGCAAGTGCGGTCCACATACGTATAAGCCCTCATTTCATTGTCTCCGCGCGATGCGATAGCAGTACTGAACTAGGCATCCGAGAGTGAGTACCTCATGTCGGCTGCACAGAAGTTGCTCGTGCCCATCGATGGATCCGCTAACTCACTGCGCGCCCTTGCATTTGTCATCAAGCGCGTGAAGAAGAACAGGCGGCTGCGAATGTGCCCGCTTAATGTGCAGGCACCACTTCCCCGCAGCTTGTTCGTGACACGAACAATGATCGCGGAATATCACGATTCGAAGAGCAAAGAGGCCTTGGGAAGATCCCGTGAGCTATTGGCGAAGAACCGTATGCACGCAGAGATCGTTGTTCGAATCGGTCAGACGGCGGATACCATCATCAAGTTCGCATCACGGAGACATTGTGAGGAGATCGTGATGGGCACGCGCGGGCTGGGAAATCTGAAAGGATTGCTGCTCGGCTCCATCACAACAAAAGTGATTCATCTGGCGCGGGTGCCGGTCACCGTCGTTCCTTGAGCACTGCGATATGGTCCGTTACATACGTACATACCCTGATGCTTAAGTCCAATATCGGCAGGCACTATGAGTCGTACGTCAGCGCTTGTGGAGTCAATAAGGTGGCCGATTATCTCGTTCGACGGCGACTGGTCGCAGCGGCACTGACGGTGTTGGAGGCATCCTGTGGCATGGGGCAATCCGGTTCAAGTGCCAGCCGGCCGTTTACGCCGGATATTCAAGGAATCAGCGATGCCATTGCGACCGGCGCCCACTACCCGACGAGCGCAATCGAGTTAACCAGCAGCGAGGTTCGATTAAGAATAGAGGTCAGCGATGTAAAGCTTGCCATGTCCGATGAGGCGACTCGAAACAATGCTGCGGGAGTACTGGTCGGGGTCGCCGAACAGGTGCTGGCGACCTAGCGGGCGGTTCTCGTTGCATATCACCTGAGGTGCCCGCGGGCGCCCGCCACTCGGCGTCTGAGCGTCTCGGCGCTGGATGAGCAACAATGAGTCAGTCACCGATTATCGGCCTCAGCAGTCTTGAAGCGGCGGCGGTCCTCAAATCCGACGGCTACAACGAGTTGCCGGCCGCGGAACGGCGCGGCGTACTTCGAATCTTGTTCGAAGTCATGCGTCAACCGATGTTCGCGCTCTTGATTGCCGGCGGCGTTGTTTATTTCCTGTTGGGTGATCGCATGGAGGCGATTCTCCTGCTGATCTTCGCCTCTCTCTCGGTATCGATCACGATCGTTCAAGAAAACCGAAGCGAAAGGGTACTGGAAGCACTGCGTAACCTTGCAAGTCCGCGGGCGCTCGTGATCCGAGACGGCAAGAGGACACTCATTCCTGGACGGGAAGTCGTTTGCGGCGACGTCATCGTGGTCGCCGAGGGCGATCGAGTGGCGGCCGATGCGACCCTGTTGACATCGCACGACCTTATGCTGGATGAGTCACTGTTGACCGGCGAGTCCGTTCCGGTGCGTAAACTCGTATCCGCTGTCGGTGCCCGATCGGATGTCGCTCGAGCCATCGCCGGCGGTGAAGATTCTCCTTATGTGTTCGCCGGCACGCTGGTCGTGCGCGGCACGGCCCAAGCGCGGGTGCACGCCACTGGCGCCCGCAGTGAAATGGGCAAGATAGGGAAAGATCTTCGTACCATCGAGACCGAGCAACCTCACCTCCAACGCCAGATGAGTTGGCTGATCCGCGATTTCGCCATTGTCGGTGCCTTGGCGGGAGGACTAGTGGTTCTCTTGTTCGGCCTGCTGCGCGGTTCATGGTTGCAAGCGACGCTCGGCGGCATTGCGCTCGGGATGTCGCTGCTGCCGGAGGAATTTCCGCTGGTTATGACCGTTTTCATGGCGATGGGTGCGTGGCGTATTTCGCAGGCCCGCGTGTTGACGCGCCGAGCATCGGCGATCGAGACCTTGGGTGCGACCACAGTTCTGTGCACCGACAAGACGGGAACCCTCACCGAAAATCGGATGACTGTCGTTTCCATCAGCGGCACCACCGAAAGCTGGGAAAGCGACCCTGGTGGAGTCGATGTCCCAGGCCATGAAAGACGTATTGGTAAGTGCATTCTTGGCCAGCGCGAAGGAACCGACCGACCCGATGGATGTCGCAGTGCATGCAATCGCCTCGGCGCACCACGGTTCGGGTATGGCGGTTGTGATGAATCGCTCACTCATTCGTGCCTATGGATTGCGCCCCGATCTGTTCGCAGTGGCCAACGTCGTCGTGCGGGAACCCGACGGGGAGACTCGCGCGTATGCCAAAGGCGCGTTAGAAGCCATCAGCGAACTCTGCCGATTACCACCCGAGCGGTTGGTAGGAATTCGCAGCCAGGTGGATATCCTTGCTGCCCGCGGAGTCCGTGTTCTGGGAGTCGCACGGTCATCCGTCATTGAGAGCACTCAAGTCGAATCGTTGCCGGATTCTCTGCGCGGCTTCGAATTCGACTATATCGGTCTGATCGGCTTTGCCGATCCGCTACGGTCGAACGTCCCGTCTGCCGTGAGGGAATGCCGGTCCGCGGGAATTCGAGTGGTGATGATTACCGGCGACTATCCCGCCACTGCGCGCGCCATCGGACATCAAGCGGGATTGGATGCGACACAGGTCCTCTCCGGTGACGAAATCGAGGCCATGACCGACCAGAACCTGGCAGCGCGCGTTAAGAACACATCGATATTTGCGCGCATCCGGCCAAGTCAAAAGCTTCGAATCGTACAAAGCCTCAAGGCGAACGGTGAAATCGTCGCCATGACCGGCGATGGCGTAAATGATGCGCCCGCAATCAAGGCCGCACATATCGGCATCGCCATGGGTGGGCGAGGCACGGACGTTGCACGCGAGGCCTCGGCCATCGTGTTGCTCGACGATGACTTCGGTTCCATCGTCAAAACCATTCGCCTCGGAAGGCGGATCTACGATAACTTGCGCAAAGCTATCGAATACATCGTCGCCGTGCATATCCCAATCGCCGGGCTTGCGCTTCTGCCGCTGCTGCTCGGTTTACCGCTGATCCTTACCCCCATTCACATCGCTTTCCTCGAGATGATCATCGATCCGGCCTGTTCCATGGTATTCGAGGCCGAGGGAGAGGAGGCAAATGTTATGCGCCGTCCGCCGCGCGATCCCACGAGCCCGCTCCTGTTGCCAAGGCGAATCGTGTGGGCGCTACTGCAGGGACTCTTCGCGCTCGGGATTCTCGCGGCTGTTCTGGTCAGCGCGGCGCGAATGGGAATGCCGGAACCCGACCTTCGTGCTCTCGTGTTCACGTCGCTGGTACTCATCAATATGGGGTTGATACTGGTGAACCGGTCGTTCGAGTCGTCTTTCGTTCGCGCCATTCTGCAACCCAATCGCGCGTTGTGGATGCTCCTCGGCGGTGTGTCTCTACTACTCGGAATCGCAGTCTATTGGAAGCCTGCGCAATCGCTGTTTCATTTTGGACGACTGCACTGGGATGACCTGGCCGTCTGCGCGGCGGTCGGTGCCGTGAGCTTGATAGCTTTGGAAGCTCTCAAATCTAGGTGGTTTCCTGCAACCCCGCAAACAGCGACCGGTGGGGAGGCACACCAATGAGCAGAACATTCCGTCGAAGAAGGTCACGGTGAGATCTGATTCCTCCGTATCTGCATACCGGCGCGAGGGCGACGACACCCTCATAGAGATCCGGGTCCGTGAAGTGCGTCAGTTGTTTCACACTCTAGATCCCGCGCCGTTTCGTGAGAAGGATCTCGACGAAGACGCAGAAGCGTACCTGGTCGAGGCCTGCCGCGAAGCCGGCTTGCGTCGGCCGCTGCGTCTTATCGTGCACTTGCGGTCGGCAGGCGGAGAGTGATTCCGCGAAATCGTTATCGGACGCGATGCACCACTACTTCACGTATCGCGAGCGTCAGGCGCGTGCAGACATCCTGCGGCTTCTTCGCTACGGTGCAGTGAGCCTCGCGATCGGGATGGCATGTTCCTCATCGCTTGCTTGGCGCTGAGGCGTGCGCTGGTCTTCAGATCGTTGCCAACGGATCGGCCGGTTATCGGCGAGGGCTTGCTCATCCTTGGGTGGGTCGCAATGTGGCGACCGGTGGAAGTGCTGCTCTACGACTGGTGGCCGCTCGCACTTCGCCGTACGCTGCTGCGCCGTCTCGCAAGTCCCCGACTCCACGCAAAATAGCGCTGAGCGCAACCGGACGAATTCAAGGCCGGCGACCGAATCGTTCTCTAATCCAGGCGATGCCGTCAGAGACTGGGTGCGGCTCGCTAATTTAGTATCCTGTAGCAAGCGGATACCGTGAAAGCCCCGTCGAGGGATTCTATGACGCATGACCCACCACCGAACCAAGTTGCTCGCGAGCGCTGCGAGGTGCTAAGGGCTCTCGCGGCGCTCGCCGGCGCTAAGCGGCATCAATATGAAGGCTTAACTCCTCGATCGGGCCGAAGGCGAAGCCCTGAGTTGTCGCTCCCTGGAAGGTTCAGAACGAGCATCGGCGGCGGCGCTCAGCGGCTCAGTGAATGCGGTCTGCTTGATAGGACCGGAAGGCAGCGATCTCCAGGCCTCGAAGACTGAGTGCACCGAAATCTCATTGACGTGGCGAAAACCTGGAGCTCCCCCCAAACCGATCACCGGGGATCCGCAGAAACTGCGGGGGAGCCAATGATTCGGCGAACTGTTTCCGAATAGCACCACGAGGGGGGAACCCACGGCGGCTGCAACATGGGCCGGTCCAGTATCCACCGATATCATGCTGTGTGCGACCTCACACAGTGGGAACAGCCGGCGCAGAGGTAAGTGCGGCGCAACGACATCGTGAAATCCCGACTCGCGGCGAATTCGCTGCAACAATCCCAACTCCCACCTAGATCCACAGAGCAGAATTTGCGCTTTGGGTGAGCATATGCGAATGAGGCTAAGCAACTGGGCCCATTTCGAGAGCGACCATGCTCTGTCATCGATGCGCTCTGCTCGCCAGTGGCGGCGTCGCATACTTTGCCGGTTTCCAGGCTGTATGAGCACGATCGGGCGCCCGGACCAGCCTCGCGATCTGATCCAGGCGGCGCATTCGAGCCGTTCCTCATCGAGAACATGGATTCGTGGGGCCGAGGGGACATCCGGCGATGAGTAGTCGGCGGCCTCCAGGGACGAAGGACTTCGTCTACCAAATCGCAAAAGACAGTCGACGCGGTGCTCGTTGCCGTCCGCCCAATTCTCATCTTGCAAAAACACGCAGCGCTCATGACCGACGCCAGCGAGTGCAAGGAGCCATTTGATTCTCTCCAATTGACGGGTTGTTGCAGTCTCGCAGACATAAATCGGCGAGCGTCCGCTACAGCGCAACGCCCGGAGGACTCGCCACCAAGTCGGGCCAAGCAAAAGTGGTGTATGCCGACCGGCGAACGACCATACCCTCGCAACATCGGGGTGCTCACGATAGAGCTGGAAGGACCAGGGACCCGCCCCGATCAGCCAGCAGGGCATGTGATATCGGCGATGCAGAAGGTTCAAAAGAGGGCTCAGCAATACCATATCACCGAGCCGACCCAATCGAATCACAATCGGGTGTACGGGAGCAAAAAATGCCGTAGATCTCGCGGTCGCGACTCCTCTGCCGGAAACCGGATCAGCAAGGTCGTACAAGTGATATCAAGGCCTGTGTACGTAGGCACTTGGCAACACAAAGTAAATGCATATAGCTAATAAAATGCAAGTCTTTGCTCATCTGATTGATGCATTGAACAGGTGATCGACCGCCGCCCAAGTAGGTGCGATTATCAGGATACAGCATCGGATAATTGCGCGCCACCACTAGCTTTGCAATGCAAAGTAGATAAAATCGACCCCAGCGTGACGATCTACCGCGTCCCAATTTGTGTGTCGCTGCTCTTCGTGTTGAGAATGTCACCAGCGTATGCGGGCTTCGATCACGAGCTGCCCCTCGATCAAAGCGGCATCTGGGCGCGCCATTACCAGACCGGGCTTGAGTACGGCGTAGTGGCAGTGGAGATCGCCGGAAGCCTGTGGTTCGGCAATGACGATCCGCTCGGCCACACCTTCTGGCAGTCGGTCGATTCCTCGGTGATCTCCGGACTCGGAGCGCTTGGGCTGAAGTATGCTTTCAGCCGGGCGCGCCCGGAACAGGGCAACAATCCGAATCTTTGGTTCCAGGGATCCGGTCATCAGAGTTTCCCGAGTGGCGAGGTGACGCTGCAGGCTAGCTTCGTGACTCCGTTCATCGTCGATTACTGGCGCGAGCATCCCTGGGTGTTCGTGCTCGAAGCGCTCCCGGTGTATGACGCTGTCGCGCGATTGAAGAGCCAGGCGCACTGGCAGACGGACGTCATCGCCGGGTGGGCGCTGGGCACGGGGGTAGGGTATTGGAGTACCACGCGTGCAATACCCATTTCGGTTCAGATCCTGCCGGGAGGTCTTTCAGTTGGATTTTCCAAGCGGTTCTAGCGCGGCCGTACCCCACAGGAGCAGTCAAATAATGGCCACTAATCCTTTAGGATCCTCCTTTCCGCTGCAAGCTGTGGCGCGCTATCGTTTCGTGGCGATCGCATTTCATTGGGCCATGTTTGTGCTCGTCGTCATTGTTGGTATCTTGGGTCTCCTGCACGATAGCTGGCCGAAGCAAACCCAGGCCTTTTGGATCAACGTCCACGCGCTCATCGGGATTTTGTTGTGGCTGGTGCTCCTCGCACGGTTTGGCTATCGTCTTCGCCATATCCCTCCTAAGCTGCCGAAGGATATCGATGCGTTCTCTCGCCGCTTTTCAAACCCGATGCACCTGACGCTCTATGCGTTGATGTTCGTCATCCCAATCGTCGGTTTCGTGACCTTCATTTACCATGGCCGCGTTTTTCATTTCGGTCTCTTTGACCTCAACTTTGGGATCAAAAAAAACCCGGCGATATTCGAACCCACCGAGGATCTCCACGGGTATCTCGCCTATGGACTTTTCGCGCTCGCGGGCATGCACACTCTCGCCGCCTTGTGGCACCAATTGGTGGTTCACGACGGAATACTGCGGCGCATGTGGCCGCGCTGATGGGGCCGCTTGTCACCCACTAAAGTTTCATCGCACTTGGCCGTCACTTTGTAGTGCAAAGCCGCGATAGGCCGCGCGTTTAACAGTAGTTATCGACAGAGGAATGCGCATCATGACTATTTCCAGTGTTTCCCCTGTAGCCGCGAACTTGCAACCGGCCGCGACCGCAAACAAGGCCCCCGCGGCTCAGGCGCAACCGGTCGCCAAGCCGGCGCCAGCTGCGATCAAGCCTGCAGCCGATACCGACGGCGACCGCGACGGCAGCAGCGGAATCGACGTAAGAGCCTAGGAGCGTTCGCAAGACGTGACCTGTCGCTCACCGACGACATGTCTAGGAGCACGCTCGTATTGCAAACTGGCGCGCATACCCACGTCACTGTGCAAGCAGGGCTGCTGCGGCTGATGGACGGTGTGAGCGCGCTATGCGCCGCGTCTGCGCGCGCCGAGCTAGGCCGCGGCGGACGTGGCGCTGCTGCAAGCTGCCGCGATGCCGGAACCGCGGCAGCAATGCGACGTTACGCCCACGTGCGGAGAACTGGCGCCCGATGCGATGCTGAAGCCTCAGCCTCTGAGTAAGTATCGAACCTGACCTACGATCGCTGGCGCCCGCGAGCGGTGCCTGGTCGCCCGCGGGCCTCCGTACCGCCCTGGATTTCCAAATACTTGCGTTCATGGCCCGACCCGTGTACTTTGCAATGCAAAGTCGGGCGAGCGCCTGTCTGCAGCGGATGCTGTGATCGGAAATTCTTCTCTGAGGAGCCATATGCACTTCATTCAACCGTGGCTCAGCTCCTTTGGGTCTGCGCTTGCCGCCGCCGCTATGGTCTATGCCCTCATCGCGTGGCGCGCCGTAAGGGCCCGGTGCGAGGCTCCGAGTCCATCCTGCGAAGCACGCCACCCGTGACGATCCTAAAGCCGTTGTGTGGGGCGGAGCCTGAAACTTACGAATCGCTGCGCTCCTTTTGCGACCAAGCGTACCCGGTATTTCAAGTGGTATTCGGCGTGTCGGATCGCCGCGATCCCGCGATTGCGATCGTAGAGAGGTTGCAGTGCGAATTTCCGCAAGCGGACTTGAACATCGCGATCGATCGCCGGCTACACGGCAATAGCCGTAAGGTGAGCAATCTTATCAATATGATGCGGCTCGCACGCCACGACGTGCTGGTGATTTCTGATAGCGATATTCGCGTGAATCGCGATTATCTGCACAACGTGGCCGGGCCCTTGTTAACTTTGAAGTTGGCATCGTCACATGCCCGTATCGAGGGCGCCCGCGGCGAGGCTTTTGGTCGCTACTGGGGGCGTTATTCATCAATGACTGGTTTATCCCCTCGGTGCGTGTTGCCGCCATGACCGGCTCGCGCTCCTTTGCATTCGGTGCCACCATCGCGATTAGACGTGAAGTACTCGCGCGGATCGGCGGCTTTGCGGCGATTGCAAATGAACTAGCCGACGATTATCGATTAGGCGAATTGACGCGTCGGTTGGGCTTGCGCACCGTGCTCTCCGAGGTCGTGGTCGAGACGAGCGTGACGGAGGTCAGCGCTTCAGCACTGATTCGTCGTGAACTCAGGTGGCTGCGCACAATTCGTGCGCTACGACCTTTAGGCTACGGATTTTCCTTTGTCACCTTCGGGATACCAGTGGCCGCAATCGGTGCGCTGATTGCCGGCGGCTCTCGCCCGACGTTGGTAATGTTGGCCATAACCGCCCTTGCCCGAGTCATGCTGCATTTAAGGACGCGCAGCCCCGCATCTCCCGTGACTCAGCTTTTGGTCTTGCCCGCCCGCGACTCTCTGAGCTTGGGTCTCTGGGCTTGGGGCTTCGTGACACGTCGGGTGCATTGGCGCGGGGACCAATACCTCATCTCTCGTGGCGGCTCGGTGCGGCGCGTTATGACATGGGAAAGCGCACGGGCTATCGGGGAGTAGGGGTGAATTCTCGTGTCGGGTCCTCGACAACCTCCGTTCAATGCCCTTTGTGGTCGTTTCGAGATTGCGTCGACTATGTCCGACTCCGCTAGGAAACCGTGAAACTTCGAGTGCTATCTGATCTTCACTTAGAAGCGTGCGACTGGACGCCGCCGGAGGCGGTGGCCGATGTGATTATTTTGGCAGGTGACATTCACAACGGCAGCTGCGGCCTTCAGTGGGCACGTCGCCATTTTGGGTCACTACCGGTGATTTACGTCCCGGGTAACCACGAGTTTTTTGGTGGCCAGTTGGACGAAGTGATCGACAAGCTTCGTGCCGAAGTCCGGCAAGCTAGCATTCATTTGCTGGACGCCGACGGAGTGGTATTGAGGGGCGTGCGCTTTCTGGGCGCGACTCTATGGACTGATTTTTCACTGTACGGTTTGGCGCCTTCTGAAATCCACCGGGCGATGGCAGACGCGGAGTCGAATATGGTCGATTACCAGGAGATCCTGTACGCCGATGGCGAGCAACTACGGGCTGAGCAGTCGCGGAAGATTCATATCGGGCAAGTGATTTGGTTGGAACGCCAACTAAAAGATAACTTCCCGGGGCCTACGGTCGTCGTAACGCATTTCCTGCCGCATCGCGCTTCGATCCATCCAAAGTTTGAGTGCGATAAATCCAATCCGTTCTTCGCAAGTGACTTAGACCGTCTCGTCAGACCGCCAGTATCACTTTGGATTCACGGGCATACGCACGAGTCCATCGATGTGGTTGTGAACGGCACACGAATTGTGTGTAATCCTCGCGGGTGCTTGCCGCTTGCTCCCAACGGAGCATTTGATCCACGATTGATCGTGGAAGTGTAAATTGTTTCGCGAACTCGCGACCCCTGTATTGTCCAAACAATAAGACGACGCCCTTTGAGGCGTTGCGAGACTGCGGAATAAGGCGCCACATGGGTGAACTTCAAGACCCAGTCCCGAGCGTCATCGGGTCGTGCGAGTGGATTCGGATTCCATTGGCGCTGCCATCAGTGCGGCATGCAGGCTTATCGACGCTCGGCTGATCGTGTGGAAACTTCTGAGCGCAGGGTCTTAGACGCAGTATTACCGTCTCTCCGACGTCCGGAATCCTCCAGATACATTCGTGGACGTC
>CAWDGY010000009.1:0-39270 GCA_963801865.1 uncultured Gammaproteobacteria bacterium
AACGTATTGCTGCCGAATTTCGACAGTGAATATGCCGCGCGACTCGTGTTGGGTCAGACCTGGCGAACGGCGACACCGGAGCAACGCAAGCGTTTCGTCGACGCGTTTTATCACTCGCTGCTGCGAAACTATGGTACGGCGCTGTTGAACTTCACCGCTGATCGATTCGTGGTGTTGCCCTATGAGGGCGATCCCGGAGAGACGATAAGGGCAACCGTACGCACCGAGGTGAAGAAGTCGAACGGCGAAAAGGTACCGGTCAATTTCAGCCTGCGAAAGACTCACCGAGGGCTGGAAGGCCTGGGACGTGGTGATCGACGGGATTTCGTACGTCAAGAGCTTCCGGACCGATTTCGCCTCGGAAATCCAGCAGAAGGGACTCGATGAGGTGATGCGACCGCTTGGAAAAAGAAGGCATCGTTCGAGCCAATGGGGCAGTGCAGGGCAGCAGCAAGTGAAAGAGAAGGGGACGGAGAGGGCCGAGTTCGACCTCGGGGGTGGCAAGCCGGGAGGGGATGGGCACTCGCGCGTCGTGGGATCGCTGGAGTTTCCGACCGTGAGAGCTCTGCTCCCCGCCGGCAAGGATGCGATCGAGAGGGCGGGCCGAGGTAATCGACCTGGCGGGGGTCACGACAGCGACAGTTCCGGCCTTGCCTTGTTGATCGAGTGGCAGAGGTGGCAAGGAATGCTCGCCGCACCGTGCAGTATGAGAATGTGCCCTCGCAACTGCATCAACTCGCGCGCTTGAGCGAGGTCGGACGAGTTGATCCCAGGATTGAAGTCGTCCTCCGCTAATGCGGGGGCGGGGTTGGTGGCTGCGTGTCGGGCTTTTCCCCGGGCGGGGTTGCCGCATCAGGCGATGCCGATGACTCAGGGGATGCTCGGCGGCGCGGGCGATGCCGGGACCGTGTCGGGCATATCCGCATCCGGGATCGTCCAGCGGCTCCCTCGGCCACTTTTCCGGTTATCCGATATGCGCGATTCGCCAGATACGCGTCGCGAATGAAGGCGTATGGGTCGTAGACGTGCGGAGAGTGTCATCGAGAGGCAGCAGGGAGCCCGCTTGTCGATGAGGTAGGGCAGGTAGAGGCCGTATTTGACGTAGGGGTCGTGGATGTACTGCTGCGGATTCGTATAGGTATCGACCACCTTGGCCGGCACATCGCGCAGGACGGAGGGTCCGAGCAGGGGCAGTTCCATGAACGGCCCGGCGTGCAGGCCGTAGTGGCCGAGAGTCTGGCCGAAATCATCATCGTTCTGTCGAGTCCAGCCGGGGTCGCCGGATCGAGCAGACCACCTAAGCCGATCGTGGTATTGAGCAAGAAGCGTCCCAGATCATTCGCTGCGGCCTTGAAATTTCCCTTGGAGCGCATCGTTGATCATGACCGTCGGTGTGTTCAGATTCGCGAAGAAATTGCTGACTCCCGTCCGAACGGGATGGGGCACTATGCGTACATAGGCACGTGCGACGGGTTTTGCGATCGCCCGATCGAGCGCGTCGTTGAATTTGTAGACTCCGCGATTCTGATTACTCCCACGGGTCCTGGGGCGAGCGCGGCTGTTCGGCGGTAAGGTGACGCAGCCGCCAAGAGGCAGATCGCAATGATGATAACGAGCTGCACGCACGTACCCTTCCTTCCACATGTTGTTGTTTCGCTCCCTCAAAATCTGACAAAGGAACGTCAGTGCGGCGCCGGCCGTTGCCTCCGCGTTCAGCTACCTGACCGATCAATGGCGGCGGTTCCCGCCGTCGTCGGCAACCGTATTCTTACGATTTTTGGGTATGGCCGCACGCACTTCTTCGAGCATCGCACTGATGCGGGCACGTTGAATGGGGTTCAGATCCGGAAGCCCCAGGGCGAGCTGCAGCTGGTTCGAGGCCGTCAACAGATCGCCGTTCATCAGATAATAGTCCGCCATGTAATAGTACGAGTCGGCAACGTTCCCCGCGGCGTTCGCCGCCTTTGCGATGAGTTGGCTTGATTGGGGGTCGGTTCGACCTGATTGAACAGGTCATCCAGGATCAGCTGAGCCCGCTTGTTGTCGCCGGCGTGCATCAGCGTATCCGCAAGGCGAATCGTGATCGGGACGTTGCGTGGAATAAGGGAGGACGCTTGCTCGAGCACGGCCTGCGATTCTTTGAACTGGCCATTGGCCAGATAGGCCTGGCCCAAGCGCGCCGTAGAATTGGGTCACCTTCGGAAACTCGTGGAGCAAGCTCCTGAAGGTCGGGATTGCCGCCGCCGGATTCTTGCGCATTGATGTCGGCGACGGCCTTGCCGTAGCGTTCCTCGATGCTCGAGGCCGCCGCCGTTCTTCGAGGAGATTGGCGTAATAGTCGCGCGCGAGTTTGCGGGTTTCCGACCAGGGAGCGGAGACGCTCGCGCATCAATTGGTAGCTCAACGAATCCATGTGATAGATCCGTCCGATCTGTTCCGCGCGATTGCGTCCCTCGGCCACGCGTCGGCCGACAAAGGGTGATCGATCAGGAATTCATCGCCTTGACCCGTCAGGGCTCGGCGAATTGCGATTGAGCTCTTCGAAAAAGGTCGCCATGCCGAACGGATCGTAACCGGCGGCCGCCATCGTACCGATGCCGATACGGTCGGCCTCAAATTCTGGGTCCGCGTGTAGTTGATTTGATGCTGAATGGCGGCGCTCTGGCCTGCCAGGATGCCCCTCCATGGCGCGGGATACCGCGGCCCGCCGTTGCACCCAGCAGAATTGCGGCCAACATCGCAGCGGTCGAGACCAGTCCCGCATGCGTCTGGTCGATCATGCCTCGCACCAAATGCCGCTGAGTCACGTGCGCAGTCTCGTGCGCCATGACGCCGGCAAGCTCATTTTGGTTGCGCGTCGCCATGAACAGGCCGCTGTTGATCGCGATGAAGCCCCCCGGCATTGCAAATGCGTTGATCACCGGATCGCGAACCACGAAATAATTGAATTTGTGTTGCCCCTCCTCGGCATGGCTCGAGAGGCTATGGCCGATCTCCTGAATGTAATCGCTGACCTCGGGATCTTCGAGCACCACGCCCTGTGCGCGCATCTGGCGCGCCCACATCGGAGCCCACCTGGTATTCCTCGTCGAGGGATACCGCCGCGGTCGCCGGGCTTCCCAAATCCGGCAGATCCTGCTCCCCGTGGCGCTCAATCCCGTCGCCCAAGTCGACGCTGACGCTGGGTGCCAATGGCAACCGCGGCAGCATAGGCGAGCAGGGATTTCCGGATCCTCATTCAGCCTCCCGTAAACAACCTTGGAGTGCGTGCGCGCCCGCAAAGTTCGCAGATCCAAAGCTGCGTGCCGCGAGCCTGTCTGATTACCCAGGCAGGCTCCCGGCGGGTGTTTCACAGGACTTCGGAGGCATAGTCTGCCAGACGCGACCGTTCGCCGCGCATGAAGCGTGATGTGGCCCGAATACGTCCATCCATGGAACCGGTTGACGACATAAGTCAGGCCGGTGGTGGTCTCGGTGAGGTAGGGCGTGTCAATTTGCGCGATGTTGCCGAGACAGACCATCTTGGTACCCGTGCCCGCCCGGGTGACCAGTGCCTTCATCTGCTTGGGCGTGAGATTCTGCGCCTCGTCGATGATGATGAAGCGGTTGAGGAACGTGCGCCCCCGCATGAAGTTCAAGGACCGGATCTTGATCCGGTGTCGGAGCATCTCGGTGGTGGCGCCGCGTCCCCAGGTCCCGCCCGACTGGCTCTGCGTCAACACCTCCAGGTTGTCCATCAGAGCGCCCATCCACGGCTCCATCTTCTCCTCTTCGGTGCCGGGAAGAAATCCGATGTCCTCGCCGAGCGGAATGGTGACTCGCGTCATGATGATTTCGCTGAACCGGTTGTGGTCCAGGGTCTGCGCGAGACCGGCCGCGAGAGTCAGCAGGGTCTTCCCGGTGCCGGCCGGACCCAAGACCGTGACGAAGTCGATTTCAGGATCCATCAGCAGGTTCAGGGCGAGATTCTGTTCCCGATTGCGCGAACTCACGCCCCACACATTGTTGCGCTCGGTGCGGTAATCGATCGTGAGTTCGAGAATGGCCGATTCGCCCTCGATCTTGCGCACGATCGCCTCGACGCCGTTGTCCCCCGGGTCATAGACGAATTGATTGGTCTGCCACTCGCTCACCAGCGGTCCGCGCACCCGATAGAACGTGCGGGTCTGCTGCTGCCAGGACTCCATGCCCTTGCCGTGCTTCTCCCAAAAATTGGGTGGCAAGCGCTGCACACCGCTGATGAGCAGGTCCGCATCTTCGATGGTCTTGTCGCTCGAATAATCCTCCGCCTGCACGCCGACGATCGCCGCCTTGATGCGCAAATTGATGTCCTTCGACACCAGCGTCACGCGGGCGGTGGGAAACTTTTGCTGCAGTGCCAGGGTGTCGGCGAGGATGGCGTTGTCGGCGCCGTGCCCGGGCAGACTCGCGGGCAACACCGATTCGAACAATTGGGTTTGGAAGAACAGGCGGCCGCCAGGCGGCCGTTTGCCGTGGTTGATCGGTGCCGCGGTGGGCAGTGCGATGCCGCGATCGATCTGCTTCTTGGTCGCATTGCGCATCAACTCATCGAGGAATCGGCTGACTTGACGCACATTGCGGGCCGACTCGGACAGGCCCTTCTTCCCCGCATCCAACTCCTCGAGCACCGTCATCGGAATATAGACATCGTGCTCTTCGAAGCGAAAGATCGCCGTGGGATCGTGCATGAGCACATTCGTGTCGAGCACGAAAATGCGCCGCTGCCGGTCCTCCTTGGCTTGGCGTCCCCGGGCAACCGCGGCTGCCGCTGGCCGCAAATTGCCGGTCACAGCGCCTTCACCGCCGCCAGAACTGCCTCGGCATGTCCGTTCACTTTCACCTTGCGCCATTCCTGGCGGAGCAGCCCGGAGGCGTCGATCAAAAAGGTGCTTCGTTCCACTCCCATGTACTTCTTCCCGTACATGCTCTTTTCTTGAATCACGTCGTACAGCGTGCACACTTTCCGATCGGGATCGCTCAACAGCTCGAACGGAAAACCCATCTTCTGCTTGAATTTTTCGTGCGACTGTACGCTGTCCGGTGAAATGCCGAAGATCCGGGTCTTCGATTTCTTGAATTGCGCATACGCACCGGCAAACGCTTCGCCTTCCTGGGTGCAGCCGGGCGTGTTGTCGCGTGGGTAGAAGTAGAGGACCACGTTCACGCCTTGGGCGTCGCTCAACGACCACGTACCGTCGGTGCCCTCCAAAGTGAAGGGCGGGGCTTTCTTACCCACTGCTATCTTGCTCATGTGCTCGGGCTCATCGTTTGCGGCTCAGCTTTTGACGGGTTCGAAAATGGCGTCCAGGTTCAAATGATCGCAAAAATCCATGAACTCTTCGCGCAGTACGCCGATGTGAAGGCGGCTCGGAACGTTCACGATCATTTGCACCGAAAACATCGGCGCCCCGGTGTGTGCGGCTGCGTAGGAGCGCGTGGACAACTCGGCAATGTCCACGCCCCGCTGTGCGAAAAAGCCCGAAAGACCCGCGACGATGCCGGTCTGGTCGAGGCATACGACGTCGATGGAGTAGGGCAGCATGTCGTTGCGCGCGGCACGCTCCTCGGTGCGCCGCAGCTGGATGTTCATGCCCGTGGCATCGGCCAGCTTCTTGAACTCGCCCTCGAGTTTCGCGAGCGTGTGCCAGTTGCCGTTCACCAGCAGCAGCATGGCAAACTCGTTGCCCAGCGAGGTCATACGGCTCTCGCTGATGCTGCCGCCACAATCGGCAACCGCTTTGGAAAGTTCGTGGACCATGCCGACGCGGTCTCCGCCGACCGCGCAAATCACGATATGTTGTTTCATCGGTGCAAATTCTACCGGATGGGCGCTTGCCACGGTGCATGTCCGCCACTTAAGGTAGCGATTATTTCCCTGGGAGTCTCCAAGATGTTTCGCGGGAGCCTGGTCGCTATCGTCACCCCCATGACCGCCGACGGCGGCCTGGACTGGCCGGCCTGGGACCGGCTGCTCGATTTTCACGTGCGCGAGGGTACTGACGGCGTCGTGGTTGCAGGCACGACCGGCGAATCTCCTGCGCTCACGCTCGACGAAATCGAGGAACTGAGCCGCCGCGCGGTCGCACGCTGCAGCGGCAAGCTCAAAGTCGTCGTCGGTGCCGGAACTCACTCGACATCGAGCACCGTAGCACGGACACAGATTCTCTCCCGGCTCGGGGCGGATGCCGTCATGCTGGTGGCGCCCTACTACAATAAGCCGCCTCAGGAGGGTCTATACCGGCATTTCATGGCGGCGGCCGATGCGTCGCAGGTCCCGGTGATTCTGTACAATGTTCCGAGCCGGACTGCGGTGGACTTGTTGCCGGGCACCATTGCCCGCCTCGCGAGGCATCCGCAGATCGTGGCAGTCAAGGACGCCAGCGCATCGCTGATCCGCGCGCGTGAGTTGCTGACGTCGTGCCCGGATGAATTTGCGGTGTTGTCGGGCGACGATGCGACCGCCATCGAGTGGATGGGCGTTGGCGCCCGCGGAGTCATCTCTGTGACGGCGAACGTCGCGCCGCGGCGCATGCACGAGGCATGCGAGGCGGCGCTCGACGGCGATTTGGCGGCAGCGCGGGTCTTGGACGCCGACCTTCAGCTCCTGCACCGGGATCTGTTCGTCGAGGCCAATCCGATTCCGGTGAAGTGGGCGGTTGCGAGAATGGGTCTCATTGGGAACGCAATACGCTTACCATTGGTCGAATTGTCGCCCGCGCATCACGATACCGTCGTGCGAGCAATGCGGGCGGCGGGAATTGAACATGAGGAGCGGGCAGCGTGAGGATCGAGGCAGCATGAAGATTGAGACACATGAGGATTGAGCGAGCGGTACCGATGATTGCCGCGGCGACGCTGCTGAGTGCCTGTCACATGTTCTCCAGAGTGGCGGATTGTCATCGGCCTCAGGAATATCAGCGCGCGGTACAGCTCGCGCCGCTGAAGGTGCCGGCGGGATTGGATACGCCAAATACGCAGGGGGCGCTCGTCATTCCGACGGTCGATCTCGCTCCACCACCCCCCGGACCGCACGACGCCTGTCTCGATGCGCCACCGCGCTATAAGCCCGCGCCGCCCAACAAGGCAGCCAGCGGCTAGGAAGCCGGTATCCGCCCGCGGGGTATTTCACCCCAAATTTGATCGCGCGGGCCGCCTCCGGTACCCTTGCGGGCCCGCCAAAGCGTCGGTTTTTGAGTTTCGAGGATTGGATTTCGAGTGGAGAGGTGGCCGAGTGGTCGAAGGCGCTCGCCTGGAAAGTGAGTAACATCCCAAAAGGTGTTCGAGGGTTCGAATCCCTCCCTCTCCGCCAGCCACCACCTCAACGTTCTATGGCGGCTCGCGTTTGCATCTTCGCGACGACTGGTCACGAACCCCGTCAGGCCCGGAAGGGAGCAGCGGTAGGACTTTAAGTCGGGCGCCGAAGTCTAAGCTGGCGCGGGCCGCCTCCTTCTCACACGGG
Organism: uncultured Gammaproteobacteria bacterium; assembly: GCA_963801865.1. Classification (GTDB taxonomy): domain Bacteria; phylum Pseudomonadota; class Gammaproteobacteria; order Steroidobacterales; family Steroidobacteraceae; genus Bog-1198. Next base: position 7,481 of record CAWDGY010000009.1, read on the forward strand.
TCGCGGGTAACGGCTACACTTAAGTGCAATGAGCTACATCGTACTAGCGCGCAAATGGCGCCCGAAGCGTTTTTCCGAGATGGTCGGACAAGAGCATGTGCTGCGTGCGCTGAGCAACGCGCTCGACAGCGGCAAGATCCACCATGCCTTCCTGTTTTCCGGCACCCGCGGCGTCGGCAAGACGACGGTCGCACGCATTCTTGCAAAATCGCTCAACTGCGAAACGGGGGTCAGCGCGAATCCCTGCGGCATCTGCGCGGCGTGCCGGGAAGTCGACGAGGGCCGCTTCATCGATCTCATCGAAGTGGACGCCGCATCCCGCACCAAAGTCGATGACACCCGCGAATTGCTCGACAACGTGCAGTACGCGCCGACTCGCGGCCGCTACAAGGTGTACCTCATCGACGAAGTGCACATGCTGTCGACTCACTCTTTCAACGCGCTGCTGAAGACTCTCGAGGAGCCGCCGCCGCACGTCAAATTCCTGCTCGCGACCACCGACCCGCAGAAACTGCCGGTCACCGTGCTCTCGCGCTGCCTGCAGTTCAACTTGAAGCGGCTGTCGGCGAAACTGATCGGCGAGCGCTTGAACTTCATTGCGGCGGCCGAGAATCTGCCGTTCGAGCCGGCGGCGCTGAGCCTGCTGGCGCGGGCCGCCGAGGGAAGTCTGCGCGATGCATTGAGCTTGCTGGATCAGTTGATCGCTTTCGGCGGCGCTGCGCTCACCGAGGCGAACACGCGCGCGATGCTGGGCACCATCGACCGCGGCCACGTGGCGCGGATCGTCGAGGCATTGTCGCGCGGCGACGGCCCGGGATTGCTCGCGCAAGTGCAGGAACTCGATCGCGATGCGCCCGATTATGATCGGGCGCTGGTCGAGTTGGCGGCGTTCCTCCAGCGCATCGCGATCGCCCAGATCGTGCCCGATGCGGTGCAGCACGAGGAGGAATTCGACGCGCAAACCCTGACCCGCCTCGGTCAGGCGATGTCGGCCGAAGATGTGCAGCTCTACTACCAGATCGCGCTCGGGGGTCGGCGCGATCTGGCCATGGCGCCGGATCCGCGGCTTGGTTTCGAGATGACGTTGCTGCGGATGCTCGCATTTCGTCCCGAGACCGCTGCGGCCGCGAATGCGGGCGGCGACCTGCCGCGGGCGCCCGCCGCCTCCTCATCGCGCGCGCCGGCGCGAGCTGGCACCGGCCGATCGCGCGCTCGCACAGATCACGCCGATCGCACCGGTCACGCCGATCGCGCCGGTGAGCGCCGAGCGCGGCGGTGGGCGCGGTCACGGCGCCGGCGCCACTTGCACCGCTCGCGGCAGCGCCGCTTGCGATCAGCGAAGATTCGTGGCCCGACGTCGTCGCCGCCGCACAGTTGAGCGGCATGGCGCGCCAGTTCGCGTTGAACTGCGTGCCTGCTTCATTCGAAAATGGCGTGCTCACGTTGCGGCTCGATCGGTCGGTGGACGCGCGGCGCTCGCGCGCCATCGAGGAGAAGCTCGCTGCAGGGGTTGGGCAAGTATCTCGGGCGCGACATCCGCGTGATCTTCGAAGTTGCCGACGCGTCGCTCGCCACGCCGGCGCGTCAGCGCGCCATGGCGGAGCAGGATCGCGCGCAGCGCGCCGCGGCGGCGTTCGAAGAGGATCCCGCGGTGAAAGGCTTGCGGGAGCGGTTCGGTGCCGAGGTGGATGCCGCTTCGGTGAAGCCTGCGAATTAGCATGTTAGGAGAGCAATCATGATGAAAGGCGGACTGGGCAATCTGATGCGCCAAGCTCAGCAGATGCAGGAGACGATGCAGAAAGCTCAAGCGGAGCTTGCGGATCTCGAGGTGACCGGCGAGTCGGGCGCCGGCATGGTGAAAGTCGTGCTGAACGGGCGCCACGAAGCGAAAAAAGTGACGATCGAGCCGAAACTCGCCGGCGAGGATCTGGGCTTGCTCGAGGATCTGCTGGTCGCGGCCGTCAACGATGCGGTACGCAAAGTTGCGGCGCGGAGCCAGGAAAAATATGCGGGATTGATGTCCGGAATGAATCTTCCGCCCGGCATGAAACTGCCGTTTTGATCGCTCGATGAAATATACCCCCACCCTCGCGCGATTGATCGACGCTCTGCGCTGCCTGCCCGGGGTGGGCCCGAAGTCCGCGCAGCGCATGGCGTTCTACCTGCTCGAGCGCGATCGCGACGGCGGACGCGTGCTCAGTCAAGCGCTCGCCGAAGCGCTCCTGCAGGTCGGACACTGCAAGCGCTGCCGCATGCTCACGGAGAGCGAACTGTGCGCGATTTGCGCCTCGAGTCAGCGCGACGTCGCGCAGCTGTGCGTGGTCGAATCGCCCGCCGACGTGGTCGCCATCGAGCAGTCGGGCGGCTTTCGGGGCCGCTACTTCGTGCTGATGGGCCATCTCTCGCCGCTCGACGGCATCGGGCCCGCCGAGCTCGGATTGGACGAATTCGAGCGGCTGCTCGGCGACGGCGAAGTGAGGGAAGTGATTCTCGCCACCAATCCGACCGTGGAAGGCGAGGCCACCGCGCATTACCTGGGCGATCTGGCGCTGCGTTTGGGCCTCAAGGCCTCGCGCATCGCCCATGGCGTGCCGGTGGGCGGGGAACTCGAATACGTCGACGGCGGCACGCTGGCGCATGCGCTGGCGGGCCGTACGACGGTGTCCTGAACGCCAAGCGCCCAGCTTCACTCGAGCGCGAGCTTTTCGTACAAACGCGCAGAGCCTGCGGTAGCTTTCGTAACGGCGCGCGGCGATGCGCCCCGTCAGCACGGCGTCGCGCACCGCGCAGCCGGGCTCTTCCATGTGCCGGCAATCCTTGAAGCGGCAGTTCACGCCGAGTTCGTAGATCTCGACGAAGCCGTGCTCGGCGGCGCGCACGATGCTCGCCGGAGGTGCGAAGTCGCGCACACCCGGGGCATCGACGATGGCCGAGCTGCCGCCCACTTCCCAAGCGGTACCAGCGGGCCGTGGTCGTTGTGTGGCGGCCCTCCGCGTCGCGCGTGAGCTCGGCCGTCTGCGCCGCCGCCGCCGGCGCAAGCGCGTTGATGATGGAGGACTTGCCGACGCCCGACTGCCCGACGAACAGTGTCACGCCGCCTGCCAGCGCCTCGGTACAGGCCGGCGATGCCGGCTGCCGGTTTGACACGCCACTTCCCGGCAGGGAAGGCCCAAGGCGCGATACGTCGCCAATTCGGCCTCGAGGGCGGCGGTGCCGAGGTCCGATTTATTGACGATCAGCACGGTCGCGATGTCCTTCAGATGCGCGCCCGCCCAGTAGCGATCGACCAGGAACCAGTCCGGAGCGGGCTCCGGGGCCACCACGATGGCGAGGCGGTCGATGTTCGCGGCAACCGGCTCGGCGCGCCCCCGCGCGTCGATCCGCTCGATCAGGTTGCGGCGCGGTTCGATCGATTCCACGGAGGGTCCATCGGCGCGGGGCGCGAACGCCCAGCTGATCCGGTCGCCGCACACCACCCTTTGCTTGCGTCCTTTGAGGGCGCAATGCAGGGCGATATCCCCGGTCTGCACCAGCACGCCGCGTCCGTAGCTCGCGAGCACCACGCCGCTGCCGTGCGTGTCTTTCAATTGCGTCGCTCTGCTACCATGGGATTCTGTTTGGCCGAAGCCACGTCGTGAAATCTCCCGAGAACCTCATTTGGATCGATCTTGAGATGACCGGCTTGCAGCCGGCCACGGATCTCATCATTGAAATTGCCACGATCGTAACCGACAAGCACCTGCGTGTGCTCGCCGAAGGTCCCGTCATCGCCGTGCATCAAAGCGAAGAGGTGCTTGCGGCCATGGACGACTGGAACCGCAAGCAGCACGGCGGCTCCGGTTTGACGGCGCGGGTGCTGGCGAGCCGCACCGATGCCGCCGCGGCCGAGCGTGAAACGCTGGCGTTTCTCGATGTCCTGGGCGGAGCGTGGCCGTTCGCCCATGTGCGGCAACAGCATCTGCCAGGATCGGCGCTTCCTCGCGCGCCACATGCCGGCTCTGGAGCGTTTCTTCCACTATCGCAATCTCGACGTCAGCACGCTCAAGGAACTGGCGCAGCGCTGGGCGCCCCAGGTCGCCCAGGCGTTTCAGAAAAACTCCACCCATCTCGCGCTGGACGACGTGCGCGAGTCGATACGCGAGCTGCAGTTCTACCGCGAGCGGCTGTTGCGACCGTTCTAAGCGGCTGACTGCGACCGTTCAGAAGAGGATACGCGAGAGGAGTCAGGCGGGGCGGTCGCCTGCCAGGAACATCCAGGTCTCCACCACCGTGTCCGGATTCAGGGACAGGCTGTCGATCCCCTGCTCGACCAGCCAGCGCGCGAGCTCCGGATGGTCGGACGGCCCCTGCCCGCAAATGCCCACGTATTTGCCCCGCGCCTTGCACGCTTTGATGGACATCGCCATCAGCGCCTTGACGGCATCGTCGCGCTCATCGAAGAGCTTCGCCACCACCCCCGAATCGCGGTCGAGCCCGAGCGCGAGTTGCGTCATGTCGTTCGAACCGATCGACATGCCGTCGAAATAGTCGAGATACCGGTCCGCGAGCACCGCGTTGGTGGGCAATTCGCACATCATGATGTGCTGCAGGCCGTTGTCGCCGCGCTTCAGGCCGTTGTCGGCAAGCAGCTGCGTGACCGTCTTCGCCTCGAGCAGCGTGCGCACGAACGGCACCATGAGCTGCACGTTGGTGAGTCCCATCTCATCGCGCACGCGCTTCAGGGCGCGGCATTCGAGTTCGAAGCACGGGCGGAAGACCTTGTCGATGTAGCGCGCCGCACCGCGAAAGCCGAGCATCGGATTCTCTTCGTGCGGCTCGTAGTTCTTGCCGCCGATCAAGTTCGCGTACTCGTTCGATTTGAAATCCGACAGGCGCACGATCACCGGCTGCGGCGCGAACGCGGCGGCAATTTGTGCGATGCCTTCGGCCAGTTTGTCGACGTAGAAGCTCACCGGATCCGGATAGCCCGCGATCTGCTGAGTGATGGTCTCCTTCAGTTCGGGACTTTGCTTGTCGAATTCCAGCAGCGCGCGCGGATGCACGCCGATCATGCGATTGATGATGAACTCCAGGCGCGCGAGGCCGACGCCGCGGTGCGGTATGCCGGCGAAATCGAAGGCCCGATCGGGGTTGCCGATGTTCATCATGATCTTGACCGGGATCTCGGGCAGCGAATCGAGCTCGATGCTGCGTTGGTCGTATTCCAGCATCCCGTCGTAGACATGACCGGTGTCGCCCTCCGCGCAGGAGACGGTGACGGCTTGATTTTCGCGGATGGCGCTGGTGGCGGTGACGCAGCCGACCACCGCCGGGATGCCGAGCTCGCGCGCAATGATGGCCGCATGGCAGGTGCGCCCGCCGCGATTGGTGACGATGGCGGAGGCGCGCTTCATGACCGGCTCCCAGTCCGGATCGGTCATGTCGGCGACCAGCACGTCGCCCGCGCGCACGCGCGACATCTCCTTCACGTCGCGGATGACGCGGGCATGGCCGGCGCCGATGCGCTGGCCGATGCTGCGTCCGCTCACCAGCAAGGTCGAGCGGGCCTTGAGCGTGAAGCGCTGAATGGACCGTCCGGCGCGGCTTTGCACCGTCTCGGGCCGCGCCTGCAAGATATAGAGCTTGCCGGTTGTCGCCGTCCTTGCCCCATTCGATGTCCATCGGCGTGCCGTAGTGATCCTCGATGATGAGCGCCTGTTTCGCCAGGGAGACGACGTCCGCCTCATCGAGCGAGAAGCGCTGCCGATCCTCCACGGCCACATCGACGGTGCGCACGCGCTCCTGCGTGCCGGGCTCGCCGTAGGTCATCTTGATCGCCTTCTGCCCGAGATTCTTGCGCAGGATGCAGCGTCGACCGGCTCGCAGCGCCGGTTTGTAGACGTAGAATTCGTCCGGATTCACCGCCCCTTGCACCACGGTCTCGCCGAGACCGTATGCTGCAGGTGATGAAGACGACCTCGCGGAAGCCCGAGTCGGTGTCGAGGGTGAACATGACGCCTGCCGCGCCCAGGTCGCTGCGCACCATGTGCTGGACGCCGACCGAGAGAGCCACCGCATTGTGGTCGAAGTTGCTGTGGACTCGGTAGGCGATCGCGCGATCGTTGAACAGCGAGGCATACACCTCGTGCATGCAGGCGAGCAAATGCTCTTCGCCGCGAACGTTCAAGAAGGTTTCCTGCTGGCCGGCGAAGGACGCCTCGGGCAAATCCTCGGCGGTTGCCGATGAGCGCACCGCCACGGCGAATTCGGGACCTTCGCCCATCTTGCGGTACGCCTCGAGCACCTCCTCCTGGAGCCTGGCGGGAAAAGGCGTGTCGAGCATCCAGCCGCGAATCTGCTTGCCGACCACCGCAAGCCTCTCCACGTCGTCGACGTCGAGCGAGCCGAGGGCTTCGCGAATGCGCTCATCGAGTCCGGCCTGCGCCAGAAAATCGCGATAGGCGTGGGAAGTGGTCGCAAATCCCCCCGGCACCGATACGCCCAGAGCGCTGAGACTGGAGATCATCTCGCCGATCGAGGCGTTCTTGCCGCCCACCAGTTCCACGTCCTTGTTCTTCAGCTTCTCAAACGGAATGATGTAGGGCTTCATAACTCGTGCTTGTCCGATGATTGTTTAAGTGAAACACTTCCATGACGCGCCGACACATGGAAACTACCGTGCTCAAACGAACCGTGTTTTTTGTTTCCGACCAGACGGGCATCACTGCCGAGACGATGGGCCACAGCCTTATGACACAGTTCGACGGTATCGAATTTCGGCAGGTGACTGTGCCATTTATCTCCACCGTTGACAAGGCAATAGAGGCGGTGCGCAAGATCGATCTCGTCGCCAAACATGAAGGCGTTCGACCGATCGTCTTCAGCACCTTGGTGCAGGAGGACGTGCGCAACGTCGTTCGCGGCAGCACGGGATTTTTTCTGGACTTCTTCGACCCATTCCTAGCACCGCTCGAGAGCGAACTCAAGACGCAATCCTCCCATTTAATGAGCCGGACGCATCGCAATGCGGACACTCACTCCTACGCGATGCGCATCGATGCGACCAATTTCGCGCTCGCCAACGACGACGGCTCGATCGTACGCGACTACGAGCGCGCCGACGTCATCCTGATCGGCGTGTCGCGCTCGGGCAAGACCCCGACATGCCTGTATTTAGCGATGCAATACGGGATTTTCGCCGCCAACTATCCCTTGACGGAAGATGACCTGGAGTCGAGAAAACTGCCGCGCGGTCTGGAGCAATATTCGCGTAAGCTCTTCGGTTTGACGATCAAGCCCGACCGGCTGCAGCAGATACGCAACGAACGGCGCCCCGACAGCCGCTACTCCTCGCCGCGCCAGGTTGCATTCGAAGTACGGGCGGCGGAGTCCTTGTTCGAGCGCCACGGCATTCCGCTCATCGACGCCACCGAATGCTCCATCGAAGAAATATCGAGCAGAATTCTCGACCGCACCGGCATCGAGCGTCGACTGCGTCCCTGACAACGACGCAGCTGCATGGTATAGTCGGGGCATGATTGCGGATCAATGGTGTCAGACATCGTGGCGGGCGCAGCCCGGCAGCTTCGTCAGTCTGATGACGCTCTACGAAAGCAATTTCGTGCGCCTCGGCTGGCTGGTACGGGATCTGCGCTCGATCGATACATCGCCGTGTCTCGACCGTCGGCTCGGACTGTGATCTCCATCTCACACCGCTCGAGCTGTCCCGCTACACAAGTGTGTTTCGCCTCACATATGAATTCACCTGCGAGGCGCAATGCATACGCGATCCCGATCTGGAAGTGTGCGTGTATCACGATGCGCGTCTTGCCGAGGTTCGCAGCTTTCGCGGCTTCCAGCGCCATCGCGAGCTTGCCAAACTGCAGTCCGGACTCAAGCGTGAACTGGATCAGCGCTGGACGCGAAACATGATGTTAAATAAATGGCTGGAGTACTGTGCCGAGCGGGGGCACCACTTCTAGCGGGTAGATCCCCTTCGGTGTCCCGCGAGTTCACTTAAGTCGAGGCGGGACATTGATCGATAAGCTGAGTTTTCTAAAAGGTGAAGGGGGCAGCGTGAGCCCCGACGAAGAGCGGCTCATGCAGCTCTTCCAGAATCGCGCGGGCCTCAAAAAGGCCTATGCCGATCTCAAGGACGAGTTTCACCTGCTGCGCGACCGCCTGAAGCAGCAGGAGGGCGCGACCATCCGCGTGCAGGAGCAGTTGGATGCGCTCGGCGATCTGCTCGCCGATCCGCGCACCGGGTTCGGCGCGCTGGTGTTCTTCCAGCTGCGCGGCTTATGGAAAACCTGCCATCAGCAACTCTCCGGCTTTCGCCACCGAGCTCACGCGCCAGCAGGAGCAGCGCGAGGCGGCGAAGCACAAGTCCGACTGCGACGCGGCCAAGAGCGCGCGGCTCGCCGACGTCGATCAGCGGCTGCAAGCGGCGGCGGACGATGCGGATCTGCAGCGGCAGCACTTGAACAATGCGCAACACGAGCTGCAGCGGCTTGACGGCGCTGTGGCACTACTTCAAGCGCCGCCGGCGCCAGAAGTCGCTCGACTCTCTGCGGCAGAACGTGGTCGTCGCCGATGGGGCCGTCGGCGAGCTGCATGCCGAGCGCAGCGCCATCAACAACGAGGCGATCGCGGAATTTCCCGGAATCTCATTGGCGGCGCGGCGAAATATCAATCTGGCCATCATCAGCTATGCCGAGATCCTGTGCGAGCACGTCGATGCTTTCGGCCTCGCCGCGCGCGCGAAGGAGGCGATGGCGCGGCGCGTTCATGAGATGAGCTTCGGAACGCGCGCGGATTGCGAGGGTTACATGCAGCGGGTGGCGAAGGCGCAGATCGCGGTTGCCAATCAGAAGCAGAGCACCGCCGGCATCAAAGCCAAGCTCGAGAGGCTTCGCGCCACGTGCGAATACCGCAATGAAGCCGATACCGTGCCGACCGCCGATTCGCTCGCGGCCGCCGCCGCGGACGCCGACGCGGCGAAGGCGGGGCGGCCGGCGACGCCCGCGAGCTGGAACGTGCTCGCGGAAGATTATTGGGATCTCTACACCCTGCTGCTGCGCTAGCAGCTCTGCGATCCGGTTCCGGCTAATGAAGCTCGGTGCGCCGCGCCTGCGTCGGGCCGGCCTTGCGCACCGACATCACCGCGAGATCCGCCGCGATTTGCGAGGTCTCGTCCAATATGATGCCCGCGGCCGCATCGTCCTTGATTTCCTCCAAGGACTTCACCGCAGGCACCTCGTGCGCGGCGCGCCAGGCGTTCTCGCGCGCCAGGCGCTCTGATTCCTGGCGTTTGCGCTCGGCTTCGCGGGTCTTCAGATTCAGCGACAGGGTCTTCTGATTGCGCATCGCCTCGAGCGCGGCGATGTCGTCGTGCAGATAGCGGAAGTCGGCGCTGTTGTTGGTGCGCTCGTCGTGGAGCTTTTGCAGCGATGACGGCGATGGGCTTCAAATCGCCTTCGACCTTGAAGCTCGCGGGTTCAATGTGATCCCAAGGCAGAGCGCGATCGCGGGTGCTTTCGCCGACCTCATTGGCGTCGATGAGAGAGGGCAGCATGATATCCGGCGTGACGCCCCGATCCTGGGTGCTCTCGCCGGTGATCCGATAGTACTTGCCGATGGTCACGTTGAGCTGACCCAGTTCCGGCTTGCGGCCGAAAATGGTGTAGTTGAGCGGATGGGCGTTCTGCACCGTTCCCTTGCCGTAGGTTTGCTGGCCGATGATGAGACCGCGGCCATAATCCTGGATGGCGCCGGCGAAAATCTCAGAGGCCGAGGCACTGAACCGATCCACCAGCACGATCAGCGGGCCGGAGTAGAAAATCGCCGGATCCGGGTCGTCGTCGACCTCGATTCGACCGGTGGTGTCGCGCAATTGAACGACCGGACCGCGATCGATGAACAGACCGGTGAGCGACTCGGCCTCGGGCAGATAGCCCCCGCCGTTGGCGCGCAAATCCATGATCAGAACCTCGGATCCCTCCTTGCGCAACTCGCCGATCAGGCGCTGCACGTCGCGCGTGGTGCTGCGATAGTCCTTGGCGCCGGCGCGGCTTGCGTCGTAATCCTGATAGAAGCTCGGCACGGTGATGATGCCGACTTTGACGTCGCGGCCGTTGCGCTGCACGGTGCGCATCGTCTTGTGCGCGGCCTGCGCCTCGAGCGACACGCGGTTGCGGGTGAATTCGACGATCTTCTGAGCCGAGCCCGGCGCCGCGCCTGCGGGAAGCAATTGCAGCCGCACCAGGGTGCCGCCCGGACCGCGGATCTTTTGCACCACATCGTCGAGGCGCCAGCCGATCACGTCGGTGAGTTCGCCGCTCTTGCCCTCGCCGACCGCGGTGATGCGGTCGTTCGCGGCGAGCTTGCCGCTGATCGCGGCGGGGCCGCCCGCAATCACGTCGATCACGGTGACGTAGTCGTCGGTCAATTGCAGCGAGGCTCCGATGCCCTCGTAACTCAAACTCATTTGAATGTTGTATTCCTCGGAGTTGCGCGCCGAGAAGTAATTCGAATGCGGATCGAGAGACAGCACGAAAGCGTTCATGAATGCTTCGAAAACATCATCCGGCTTGCTTTGATCCATCCGCTTCGCCACATGCTCGTAGCGCTTGCGCAAGATATCCGCGGCCTCCGGCCACTGCTTGCCGGCCGTGATCAGGGACAGCGCGTCGTTCTTCACGCGTTTGCGCCACAACTCGTTCATCTCGGCTGCGTTCGCCGGCCAGGGTTCCTTTTCGCGATCGAAGTTGAAGGACTCGTCGACGTCGAAGTCAGGCTTCTTCGCGAGCAGTTCGAGCGCATAGTTCATCCGCTCGCGGCTGCGCTGTTGAAACCGGCGGAAGATCACGAACGCCGGCTCGACGTCCCCGGCCTTGATGGCATCGTCGAGTTGATATCGATAGCGTTCGAACTCGGCGATGTCGCTCGCGAAGAAGTAGCTCCTACCGCCGTCGATGGCGTCGAGATAGCGATCGAGGATGAGGCTAGAGAGGCGATCATCGAGCGGCGCGCGCCGATAGTGTTCGCGCGCGACGATGTCGCTGACGCGCCGCGCCACGTAGTTTTCCTGTTCCGTGGGCGCAAGCGAGGCGCTCGCGGCCGGTGCGGGTGCGGGGGTGGTCATGGCCGCGCCGAGCAATGCCGCTGCGCCGACGGCGCTCGCGCACACCGCAATCGCCGTAACCCAGCGTGAGCGCTTGGCCCAAGGCCCGCGTTGCTTTGTCATCACCGTACCCGTTCTCCTGTAAACTGCGTGCCCGAATTGCCCCGCGATCACCCAAGGCTAGACGAGCCGATGCCTCAAGCCAAGTGTATACGAGCCTGAAGATATGCGTCCGTTCACGGTTTTGATCGGTATCGTGTTGGGCTCGGCCGCTTCGATCACCTTCGGCCTGGCAGCCGTCCTGATCGTTTTCTGCGTCCTGGCCGGCCGACACCCGGATCTGTCGCGCGAACTGCCCCGGCTGCTGATGAGCCTGGCGGCATTCGCGCTTTTGACCACGGCGAGCGCCGGTAGTTTCCTCGGCCAGGCGAAAGCCCGCCCCTGGCGGGGCTGGGCGCACGCCGCACTGCTCGCCTGCCTCTGCCTCGTCGTCCTGATGTACTGGCCGCGCCGTTCCTGAGCGCGGCGGGAGGACCCTCATTATCCGTTGCATTTGGAGACTCCGCGCGGTCCCGACAGGCTGCCTGGCGGTATGGTTGAGCGCTTGCGCGACCCACAAGGGCCCGCCGCCGTCCACGGACATCGATGAGACCGGCTTTCGGGACGCCGTCCGCGTGCTGGCCGCGGACGATTTCGCGGGGCGTAGGCCCGGCACCCCCGGCGAAGAGAAGACGGTTGCCTTCCTGACGGCGCAATTTCGCAAATTGAAACTCAAGCCCGGTAACGGGGACAGTTATGTTCAACAGGTGCCGCTGGTGGAAATTCTCGCGGCCGATGACGCGACCCTGACGGTGGCAGGCCGCGCCGGCTCGCAGGCGATTCCTTACCGCAAAGACATGCTCATCTGGACGAAGCGCGAGCTTCCCGCGGTGCAGCTCGCGGGAAGTGAGCTCGTCTTCGTCGGCTACGGCATCGTGGCGCCCGAGTATCAATGGAACGACTACGCGCAGCTCGACGTGCGCGGCAAGACGGTGCTCGTCCTCGCGGGCGACCCGGGTTATCGCAGCAAGGATCCAGCGCTGTTCAAGGGCGCCGCGATGAGCGGCTATGGCCGCTGGACCTACAAGGTCGAGGAAGCCGCTCGGCAGGGCGCGGCCGGTGTTCTGTTGATCCACGACGCCGCGGCATCGGGCTACGGCTGGAGCGCGGTCGAGAACACCTGGAGCGGTCCGCAGCTCGAACTCGCCTCGAGCGACAATACCGCCCGTGCCTCGATCGAAGGCTGGATCAGCGCCGATGCCGCGCACTCGCTATTCGCCCTGGCAGGGCTGGATTATGAGGCACAATCGACCGCGGCCGCCCACCACGGTTTCCGAGCGAGCCCCATGAGCCTCAAGGTCGACGCGCAGCTGCACAATTCCATTCGTCGTTTCAACTCCGCCAACTTGATCGCCGTGCTGCCGGGCGCGCAGCGCAAGCACGAATACCTGATCTACACCGCTCACTGGGACGGCCTGGGTCGCGATGCAGGCGGCGCTGTTCTGAATGGTGCTGTCGATGACGCCACCGGGGTGGCGGGGCTGCTGATGCTCGCGCAATCCTTCTCCCGGACCCAGCCGCCGCCCGACCGATCGATCGCCTTCATCGCGTTCACGGCGGAGGAGTCGGGGCTGCTCGGCTCTCAGTATTATGTCGAAAACCCGGTGCTACCGCTGAGCCGCACGGCCGCCGTGTTCAATCTGGACGGTTTGCACATCGGCGGGCGCACTCGCGATGTGGTGGTGTTCGGCGCCGGCAACTCCGAACTCGAGGAGTACGTGCGCGGTGCGGCGCTCTTGCAGGGCCGCGAGTTGCGTCCCGAGCCGCATCCCGAGCAGGGCCTGTACTTTCGCTCGGATCAATACAACTTCGCGCGACATGGCGTGCCGGCGCTGTACGCGACCGCGGGCCTCGACGATTCGGCGCGCGGGCCCAAATGGGGCGAGGCGCAGATTGACGATTATATGGCGCACCGCTACCGCCAGGCGGGGGACAAGTATCGCGAGGATTGGGACGTGCGCGGCGCCGTCGATGATTTGGCGCTTTACTACGCCGTCGGCGACCGCGTGGCGCGCACGCATCGATTCCCGCGGTGGTATCCCTCGAGCGAATTCAGCGCGGCGCACGGCCGCGATCGCGATGCCGCGGTCGAATAGATCCTGCTCAGCGCCTTCGCGACCAGTGGTTTTTGCGGTTGAGCGTGCCGGAGGTGTTGTATGGATCGAAGCCGCGTGATTCGTCGAGCGCCCTGAGCGGCGCGATTTCGAGCGTCACGCGCGGTGTGCTCTGCGCCCCCTCGAGCTCGCGCACGCCGAATGTGAAGCGGGAGTCCCCATTGGTCGCCGATTCGTCGCTTTGCGCCATCGCTCTTCCCCCTGTCCGGCTCGCCGTGTAATTTCCATCGGCTGCGTCACGCCGGTGCCGCCGGCGTGAAAATTTTGTTCAGCTCGGAACAGATGTTCCCAAATTGCGACAGAGGAGCATTTGCAAAAGTTCGGAATTGTGACGCGCGTCAATGTCCGCATGCGACTTAATCTCGGCGTGTGTCATTCACGGCCCGAAATTCCTTCGTCGTCGCGAAATTCAGGTGCGCGGTGCGCTCCGTGCGATCGAGGTTGCGAGTACGCCCGGGAGCTGCCGGTCGAAGGGCACGGTGCGGTTTCGCCCGCGCAGTTTCGCGGTGTAGAGCGCCTGGTCGGCGGCCTTGACGAATTCGGCGACGTTGGGAAAGGAGGTTTGCGTCCCGTGCGTGGCGCAGCCGATCGAGATCGTCACCTTCGTATGATCCGAACCGATGACGTGAGGGGTGTTCTGAAACGCCGTGACGATGCGCTCGCAAATGCTGCGTGCGGTCTCGGCGTCCGTAGCGGGCAGTACGACCACGAACTCCTCGCCGCCGTAGCGCGCGATCAGGTCGGTTTCCCGGGTGTTGCCGCGCAGGATGCGCGCCGTCGCCTGCAGGATGCGGTCGCCGGCCTGGTGGCCGAACTTGTCGTTGATGCTCTTGAAATTGTCGAGATCCGCGAACGCGACGCTCAGGGGCCATTTGTGGCGCGTCGAATGCTCGAACTCGCGCGCGAGAAACTGATCGAGGTAAGAGCGGTTGTAAACGCCCGTCATGGCATCGCGGCGAGTTTCCTCTTCGAGCTCCAGGGCACGGGAATTGGAGATCTCGGCGACCGCGCGCAAAGTATTGATCTCGCGCAGCGCATGCAGGCTGCGCAGCATCAACGCTTCGCGGGCTTGCTCGAGAATCAGCTCGGGATGCTGCTCCGTCAACAGATTGGTCTCGAATATCGCTTCGGTCTCCGGCAGCATCGCGCCGACCGTTCCGAGCACCTGCCCGAAGGCCGTCTTATCCATTCCGAGGCTGCGCTCAACGCACAGCGCGGTCTCGGCGAAGCGGCGGTCCTGGGGGTCTAGAAGGAACAGGTCGGCCACCGGGCCCGACAGCGCGACGCAGCGTTCGAAGATCTGCGCGGGCTCGCCGGTGGTGCTGAGATCGACTCGATGGCTGTGCTCGATCGCGCGGTGCAGCCTTTCGGGCAGGTTCCAGGTGCGCATCAGCCAGCCGCCAATTTCCGCATGGTCGACCTGCAAACGCTTTTTTTCGTGCGCGGCGAGAGCGGCGTGATCGCGCTGCAGCGATTCCGTGCCGCGGTACAGGTCGGGCACGGCTTTATCGAGCGCCAGAATGCCGACGTCTTGCAGCAGGGCGGCGAGGAAGATTTCTTCGGCCATCGATTGGTGCATTGCGTCTGCAAGCGCGCGGGCAGCGGTCGCGGCGATGAGCGCACGGCGCCAGTAGAGCGGATAATTGATACCGTTGACCTTCCCGGTACGCAGCGATTTCACCAAGGAAAAACTCAACGCGAGAGTGAGCGTGGCGTTCAAGCCGAGAACCACCAGCGCCTGGCGCAGGTTCTCGCTCTTGCGCCGCTGCGCGTAGAGCGGGGAGTTGGCAATGCGCAGGATTTTGGTCGCGAGTGCCGAATCCAGGCTCAATGCCTTCGCGACTTTGCCCATCTCGATGTCCGGATCGCGCGCGAGCTCGATGATGTGGGTGGCGACTCCCGGGGGGGAGGGAAAGGTCACTAACGAGCGAAGGTGGGCTTCGATCTGCGGATTCACGCGCAGCACTCCGAACTGACAATAGGGATTGATTCCACTATTGAGGGTAGCGTCCGCGCTCGAGGTAACTTAAGGCGATTTTTAAGGGTTTGTCCTACCTGCGGGGCGAAAGGCCGCCGAGTGGCTCAGGCCAGATTCGCGCTGAGCCGCCACCAGCTACGCAACCCCTTGAATATCAAGTAGAGGCCATAAGGCCCCAGGAGCACGATCCACGAGGCCACCGAACCCGCTTCAAGACCGCGATAGACGGATTCATAGATGCGTTGCACGCTGGCGCCCTCGTAGCGGCCCAGGAGCGAGGAACCTGCGAAAAAGATGAGCATCGGCATCAGCGCAAAGCCGATGAGCAGGGCGATCCCGGTCATCCACAGCTCCCGAGACCACCGGCTGGTGAGTCCGAGCCGGCTGGAAATTTTCGAAAAACGCATACTGCGTCATTGTAACGAAACGCATCCTGGCACGCCCGGCTGTAGACTAAGAGCATGCGCTCCTGGACACCGCAGACGCTGTACGACGCAAAGCCCTGGCTCTTCATCGGCATCGGCACGATTTTGGTCATCGGCATGACGTTCTGGTCGCTGGCGGCGGGGTATTGGACCGTGTTGCGGGGATTGCTGCTGTTCGCCGGCGCGGCGCTCGCCATCGTCGGCGGCGCGACGCTGCAATTGCGCCAGGATTACCGCGCACGCAGCAAGTGGCGGCGCGGGTCTCCTCCTTAATGCGCACCGGCGTGGTGGGCGTCGGCTACCTGGGCCGATTCCATGCACAGAAATATGCATCGTTGGCCAACTCCGAGCTGGTCGGCGTCGCCGACCCGTCGGCCAGCGCACGGGCGGCGGCCGCGGCGGAGTTTGGAATTCCCGCGCACGAGGACTACCGCGAGTTGCTGGGGCGCGTCGATGCGGTGAGCATCGTCACACCGACCCCGCTGCACTACCCCATCGCGAAGCATTTTCTCGAGGCCGGGACTCACGTGCTGCTCGAGAAGCCGATGACCGTCACGGTCGCGGAGGGCGAAGGTCTCATCGAGGCGGCGCGCCGGGCAAATCGCATCCTGCAGGTCGGCCATCTGGAGCGATTCAATGCCGCGGTTCAAGCGGTGCAGCCGATTCTCACGGTGCCGCGGTTCATCGAATCGGCGCGACTGGCTCCCTTCAAACACCGCGGCACCGAGGTGGATGTGGTGCTCGATCTCATGATCCACGACATCGACCTGATTCTGAGCATCGTGCGATCGCCGGTGGTGAGCGTCGATGCCATCGGCAGCAGCGTGTTCTCCAAGGAAATCGACATTGCCAACGCGCGCTTGCGCTTTGCCAACGGCTGCGTCGCCAATGCCACCGCGAGCCGCGTCAGTTTGAAAACCGAGCGCCGACTGCGGCTGTTTCAGGACGATGCGTACATATCCATCGACTTGCATCAAAAGGTTCTCACCGTGATCCGCAAGGCGGCGGGCAGCACGGCGGATGGGATGCCGCAGGTCGCCATCGAGGAGACGAGCTACGATCAGGGCGATGCGCTCAAAGCGGAGATCGAGGCGTTCCTCGACGCTGCAGCGACCGGCCGGCCACCGGCGGTGAGCGGCGAGGACGGCCTGTTGGCGCTGCGCACCGCGATCAGCATTGCCGAGCAGGTCGAAAGTTCGCGGAGCCTCTTACAGGGTTCGGGGACCGGCTTGCCCGCAGGCTCGGATTAAGGGCTGGAGGACGTCGGGCTCGGCGTCGCGCCCGGGTTCGGGACCTGGGGCGCGGCTGCGGGCGCGGACGGTGTGGCGGCCGCTCCCGGCGAGGGATACACCCCGGGGGCATCACCCTGAATCGTCACGCTATCGACGAAATAGCGCGTGTCCGCGAAGCACCCGGTCGGGACGCCCGGATGCTCGGTGTAATGCAATTGCACACGCTGACCGACCGCTTTGCGCAGCTGCTCGCCCACGGCGCGATCGCGGACGCTGAACAACCAAATCTGTGGCGATACGCCCGCGACCACGTACTGCGCCAGCTCGCCTTCTTGAGTTTTGCAGAGCCATCCTCTGCGCGAAAACTTCTGCAGCACGCCCGCGCGTTCGCCATCGGAGTACGCCCACGCGAGCGTGAGCCAGGTCCAGAGGGCCGCGCCGCCGATGATGAGGAGCATCAGTATCACGACGATGCGCATCCCACGGGAGCCGCTGCGAGCCCGCGAGGTGCCTGGAACGTCAACTCTCGTCATGGTCGCCCCGCCTTGGTGATTGCAGTTGCCCCCAAAGCTGCTCCTAATCCCTTCTAGCGGATCACTCGCACCGCCTGTCGTTTGTACCACCGAAACGCTGCTCGAGGAAGTCCTGAAGCTGGCTTCTCCATCTTCTATCATGGTCGCGGTCAACTAGGCGAACGGAGGCACGTTTCCGGTCTCCTCAGGGATAGCAATCACTTGCCTCATCAATTGCGATCAGTGCTCGGTATGAATACCAGCCAATTGGCACGCCGTGTCGCGCTCACTTTATTTTCCATTCTTCTTGCATCCGGGGTCATGCGGCCGCCAATCCGCAGCTCAGCGGTGGCTAACTGCCGATCTCAATGATCTGGTTCAGGCTTTCGCAAGCGCGGAGGTACGAACTCTCGGGAACTCTCTTGAGAGGATGGGCTTTCGCATTTCTGGCTCGCCAATCGAATGACTTGGGCTGATGGCTGAGGATATAACTGGCCACACCCTTTGGGCCGATGACTTTCACCGCAAAAGGATTGGTTTCGTTATACGACGCCGTGGTCATCGGCAGACCGATCACTATCCCGGTTCTCTCATTGAACTCTCGCGGCGACAGAACCACCAAGGGATGTACGTCCTTCATCTCGCGGCCGACTTGAGGATTGCAATCAATCCAGATCATGTCGCGCCGGTCTGGACACCATGATTTCCGGGCGGCCACTAGAGCGCCTCATTTCCGATTGGGCGAGTGGCCATGACCTCGCCACCATGCAGCGCCGGATCAAATGCAGCCAGCTTCTGCGCGAGACTCAGCTTGGGCTCACCAATCGCTTTGACCAGAACGTTCGAGTCCTGGGCCGATACTTCGACCGGTTGCCCGACTCTAAAACGAGCCGATCGCGCCACTGCCGCGGGAATCCGCACAGCGAGGCTGTTCCCCCACTGCTGCACGGTTAGCGTTGCACTCTTAGACATGTGAATCCTCCAATGTATAAACAAGTCTATACACGGGAGTTAAAATGTCAATTGGATCACTGAAGGCTGCCGTCAGCCGCCCAAGCCAGAATCGCGAGCCGTTCAAGAAACGACCCCTACCAGCTTAATCAGGTTGGCTCGACCCGCATTCTCGGCGAGCTGCGCTTCGGCACGATACATAGCCAGATCGACGAATTCTTGTCCCATCCCCGGCCGCTGCTCTTTATACCACCGAGCCGGGCGCACGAACACAAGCGGCGCAAGGCGCAGGGCACAGCGGACCTGATCAACCGCGACTCTGGGAGCACGATCGTAACTATGTCGCCACACTTCGCTTCCAACCTTCCGTATCAGAAGCCACTGCAGGGTATTGCTTTCGGCTCCATCCTTTCGCAGGGCCAAGCACTGGCGCCGACATTTCGCCGCGAAACCTGTCCGTCGCGTGTCTGGTACCCAGATGTGCACCGGCCGCAAACCGGCGGCCCGAAGTGCAGGCCGATGTTTTTGGACGCGATTAGCAACGTTATGTCGGGAGGCCCTGGGGAATCCCTCCGGATACGCGCACGTCAATCAAGAACTCTGCAATTTCTCCTGCAGCCACACCTTGATCAACGATTGATAGGGCACATCGCGGGCGTTCGCAGCCGACTTGATAGAATCAAGAAGATGCTGTGGTAACCGCAAAGAGATTGTCTGAGTGGAGGGCTTTAAATTTGGGAATACAGTAAGCTGAGCCTTCTTCCAATCCATATATGCCGTCGAGTCGTTCTTTTCCCAGAACGCTCTCTCTGCGGCCTCATCGGCAAATTTGGGGACGGCCTTAATCTTACTGTGTCACAAATGATGAGTGGATCTCAGCGCTGCGCAGCATGGGCATCGGTCCAATTCTTTGGTGATGCCGCGGGCGAGCAGATACCGCAACGTGGCGATCGAGTCCGGTACGTGCCGCTGTACTCTTCCGGCTGCCGCGCGGCGTGTAACCTTCGGGTAAGCCAGTCGCTTTTGGTTGAGCGGAGTTTTTTTTAGTGCCGCTGTCTTTGAGCCGCTGCCGCATGAGAAAGCCGTACGCCGCAATGCATAAGGTCGCGTGATGATGAAAGCCACGCCAACCGCGCCCTTCATAATGAGAGAGTCCAAATTCCTGCTTGAGCTCCTGATAATCCCGTTCGATGCGCCAGCGCATCATCGCCGTGTTGACCCGCGTGCGCAGCGCCATGCTCGCCGGCAAGTTGCACAGCCAATAGTGCACCGGTTCGGGCTCGCTCTCGGGCCATTCGATCATGAGCCATTCCTCTTCACGTACTTCGCTGCGTTTCCAGTCCCGATGCGCCGCGCGCACTCTGATCGAGGCAAAGCGCGGCTCGTCGCGCATTACTGCCTTCGCGCCAGCTCACCTGCCGCCAGGCGCGAGCGGACAATCCGTGAGCCAAATCCCGTACCGAGATCGGCTCGTGGCCGCGGGCACGATGCAACCGCGTGGCTGGGCGGCCTTTGCCGGTGCGTCGCGGCTTCGGCGGCAAGGGCGCGCGCTCTGCCGTCCACACCGAAGTCGCGGGCTGGACACCGACACAATACTTCAATCCCATCTCCCCGAGGCTCTCGCGAAAGTGCGTGTCGTTGCCGTACCCCGCATCGGCCAGCACGACACCGACGGGCACGCCCGCGGCCTTCGCCTCGCGAATCTGCTCGAGCGCAATTTGTGGCTTGGTCGCGAATTCGATCTCGGCTGGCACGTACGCCTTCTTGCGACGCTCTGGATCGCTCGCCCACTCCTGCGGCAAATACAGCCGCCACGCGATCGGCACGCTGCCTTGCGCCGAGGCCAGCGACAAACTCACTGCAACTTGGCAGTTCTCTTGTTTACCCAATTGGCCGCAGTACTGGCGCGCGACGCCCACCGAATGCTTCCCTTTCTTCGGAAACCCCGTGTCATCGACAATCCAATAACTACCCTGCGCCAGCTTCAACGCCGGCTTCACCCACTCGCGCACCGCGCCCAACACGGCGGTGTCCGACCAGTCAGACTGCGCCACCACGTGATGCAGCGACTGGTGCTCGCGCCGACGTTCCACGGATCGGTGTGCGCCGCCAGCGGTTCGACGCTCTTCCGTTCGATCGGCAGCATCAGACCGCGGCTGTAGTCGATGAAGCCGGCGCGTCGATCGGCATGTCCGAGAACTTCGCACAAATGATTCATGTACCGCTCAAACTCAGCGAGATTAGCCATGACACCTCAACCAGATTGCTAAGATCCAGAGATAATGCCATGATATTTATGACACAGTAAGATTAAGACGCTTGTTCATAAATCACTCGCTCCTTCCGGTGCATATCTCTGGCCGATATCACGCGAATCGACTCGCCGCCACCTCTTTTCGAATGTTATCGGATCGATTCAAATGGTGGGCCGGGGACTAACCAAAAATCCCCGGAACCCATTGATAGCAATATGGTATCCGAAATCTCAGCATTGCTGTTGCCCCCGGAGTTGCCCCACACGGTCGAAACACCGTCGTGAAGACCGCCGACTGTTTGCGGTGACCAGACCGAGCAGGCCCTGGCGAAGCCGTTGCTGCCTCGCGAACGTCTTCCCGTAGTCATTCTGCATCCCCATATGATCGCTGCCGGGCATTGCGATCAACGGCGAACTGGCGCTCTCGATCCGTTCCTGACAGTGGTGACCGGCGGCTTCATGGAGTCAAATGCGGCGCGACACTGCTCTGTCGGTGATGCATTGTTTCGGTAAAGGCATGGCGGACGTTTGCGTCAACGCGGCAAGCGTCCATACCACTAACGTCCAACTAGCTCTCGTAGCAAGCTCGATGGCCCGGCAGATGATTGTCGCTGCGGGCAGGCATCATGATGACCAGCCACTCCTCGGCTCCTCGCCACCTTGTTCTTTCAGCGTTTTAAGGGACATCAATGGCAGAAAAAAAAGTGACAAAGCAGTCGGAGGCCCAAGGCAGCGAGCTCGCGACAGCCGCATCTCTGGACCGTAGCGTGCTGCCGATACCAGAGCCCGAGTATCCGCCAATCACCGAGCTTGATGCGCGGAAGGCGAAGGCCCCGCCGCGGTTCGAGGTGAAGGCGCCGAAAGGTGCGCCCAACGTGGTTGTCATCCTTCTCGACAACATGGGCTTCGGTGACGCATCGACATTCGGTGGGCCGATCCAGATGCCGACGCTGGATCGACTGGCCCAGACCGGCCTGCGCTACAACAATTTCAAAGTCCCCCCGTTGTGTTCGCCCAGTCGCGTGGCCTGTTTAACGGGTCGCAATAGCCATAGCGCAAACTTCGGCGTGATCTCGGAGATTGCCAGCGGCTTCCCGGGGTACACCGCGGTGCGCCCCCGCAGCGTCACGAATCTCCCCGAGATCTTACGGCTCAACGGCTATAGCACCGCCATGTTCGGCAAGTGTCACGAGTTCGCGCCCTGGGAACTCAGTGATGTCGGCCCCTTCGATCGTTGGCCGGTGCATAGTGGTTTTGAGAAGTTCTACGGCTTTATGTCCGGCGAAGCGGACATGTTCCATCCGGTCATTTACGACAACATGACCCGGGTGGATATGCACCCCGATGCCGATTACTACGCGAGTACTGACATCACCGATAAGGCGATCCTCTGGCTGCGTTCGCAGCGCTCGCTCGCCCCCCAAAAGCCATTTTTCGTGTACTACTCGGCGATTGGCACCCACGGCCCGTTCCAGGTTCCCGAGGCCTGGCGCGACCGGTACAAGGGCAAGTTCGATCAGGGCTGGGACCAGGTGCGTAAGGAAACATTGGCAAGACAGATCGCGCTGGGGGTCGTGCCCCCGGGCACCGATCTGGCGTCCAAGCCGCCGGGAATTCAGGAATGGGACGACTTGACGGCCGACGAGAAGAAGGTCTTTGCCAGGTACATGGAAATCTACGCGGCATTTGCCGAAGTGACTGACTACGAGGTCGGCCGGTTTCTCGACGAGATCGAGACCCTGGGCGAAATGGACAATACGCTGATCCTCTACATCACCGGCGACAACGGTTCGGTCTTCCAAGGCGGCCTCAACGGCGCCTTCAATGAGTTGTCCGTGTTCAACGGGATACCGGAGCCCCTGGATATTCCACTGAAGCACTTCGACGAGATCGGCGGTCCCAAATCCCATATTTTGTACAACAATGGCTGGGCTTTCGCCGGCGCGACGCCCTTTGGTTGGGGCCACCAGGTCGCCTCCTACGGCGGAGTCTGCCAATCCATGGTGGCCCACTGGCCGAAGGGGATCGCGGAGAAGGGCGGCTTGCGTACGCAATGGACGCACATGACTGATATTGCTCCGACCGTGTTGGAGGCAGCGGGTATACCCGAGCCCGCGGTCGTCTACGGCGTCAAGCAGAAACCCCTCGAGGGCGTGAGCATGCTCGACACCTTGAATAACCCCGAGGCGAAATCGCGGCACACCACGCAATACTTCGAGATGGCAGGCAACCGGGGCATCTACCAGGATGGCTGGTTCGCGATGATTGCTTGGCCGGAACGAACGTCTGCTTCGACTCCGTGATTTCAGGGGCCTAACCGTCCGGAGTTGGCCGACTGCGGCAGTACGCTGAACGCGAACTCTCGACCCGTTGTCGTCATTGGCGACGGTCCGGTGTCGGGCAGTCAACAATTAAGCGAAGTCAATTGGATTTAGGTCACCGTTCCCGACCTCACGGCGCTTGGTAGGCTTCATTGGTCAAACCTTATACGACGGTCCCATCCTGATGAGGTGATTGACGATGGCCAAAGATCGAGCCGCATCCGCAGCATCGCTTCCCTTTCCACCCACGCCATCGGCCAGCACCGCGGGACGCACGATGCAGGAATCCGTCTACAAACGGCGCGTCGAGCCCAGGCGGCTTCCCGAAGATGCGCCGAACATCCTCATCGTGCTGATCGACGACGCCGGCCCTGGCCTGCCGACGACGTTCGGTGGCGAAGTGACAACCCGCGCCATGGATCGCATCGTTGGCGAGGGTATCGCCTACAACCGGTTCCACACCACCGCCATGTGCTCACCGACGCGTGCCTCCATGCTCACCGGGCGCAATCACCACCGCGTCGCCAGCGGGCAGATCGCGGAACTCGCCAACGACTGGGACGGCTACGCCGGGACGATGCCGAAAAGCAGCGCGCTCGCCGCCGAGGTCCTCAAGGATTACGGCTACAGCACCTGCGCCTTCGGCAAGTGGCACAACACGCCGGCGATGGAAACCACCGCGGCGGGACCATTCGAGAACTGGCCCACAAATATGGGGTTCGAATACTTCTACGGCTTCCTCGCAGGCGAAGCCTCGCAGTACGAACCGAATTTGGTACGCAACACCACCAGCGTCCTGCCACCCCGTTCACCCGAGGAGGGCTATCACTTAAGCGAAGACCTGGCCGACGATGCCATTGGCTGGTTGCGCCGGCACAAGGCGTTTCAGGCCGAGAAGCCCTTCTACATGTACTGGGCGAGTGGCGCGATTCATGGTCCGCATCACGTCATGAAGGAGTGGGCGGATAAGTATAAAGGGAAGTTCGACGACGGCTGGGACGCCTACCGAGAGCGAGTATTCCGCCGCGCCAAGGAGAAAGGCTGGATACCCGCCGATGCTCAGCTCACACCGCGCCACCCGACCATGGTGGCCTGGGACAGCATCCCCGAGGATGAGAAGCCCTTCCAGCGCCGCCTGATGGAAGTGGCCGCAGGTTTTGCCGAGCACGTGGACACGCAGGTCGGCCGGCTGATCGACGAAGTCGAGGCGCTCGGTTACGGTGAGAATACGTTGATCTTCTACGTCTGGGGCGACAACGGTTCTTCGGCGGAGGGCCAGGACGGTACGATCAGCGAGTTGCTGGCGCAGAACGGCATACCCACCACGACGAAGCAACACATCGCGGCGCTCAACGCCCTGGGCGGCCTGGACGTGCTCGGAACGGCGCTTACCGATAACCAATACCACGGCGCCTGGGGCTGGGCAGGGAGCACTCCCTACCAGGGGACGAAGCTCCTTGCCTCGCATTTCGGCGGCACGCGCAATCCGATGGCGATCCGCTGGCCGGCGAAGATCAAGCCGGACGCAACGCCACGCACGCAATTTCACCATTGCAATGACATCGTCCCCACCATCTACGAGGTCGTCGGCATCAACCCGCCCCGAGAAGTGAACGGCGTACCTCAGGACCCCATTGATGGCGTGAGCTTCGCCTATACCTTCGATGACCCCAAGGCCGAGGGCCGCCTGCGCACGCAGTATTTCGAGGTCATGGGCAGCCGCGCCATCTATTACGACGGCTGGATGGCCTGCGCGATCGGCCCGCGACTGCCATGGGTCACCGGCATTCCTCCCGGGATCCGGGAGTGGACGCCAGATAAGGACGTCTGGGAGCTTTACGACTTGGCGAAAGACTGGAGTCAGGCGAACGACCTGGCCGCCCAGATGCCCGGGAAGCTCGCACAGATGAAAGAGCTGTTCCTGATTGAGGCAACGAAGAACAAAGCACTCCCGATTGGCGGCGGTCTCTGGGTCCCGCTTCTGCATCCCGAGATGCGTGTGGGGTCTCCCAATACGGAATGGAATTTCACCGGCGACATCACCCGCATGCCGGAATTCACAGCCCCGGCTTTGGGCAACAAGCCGAATCGCGTCACCATCGAGGCGCAGATTCCGGCCAACGCCAACGGGGTGCTGTACAAGCTGGGTGGAAACAGCGGCGGTCTCACTTTGTTCGTCGAGGACGGGATCCTCTGCTACGAGTACAACCTGTTCCTTATCATGCGCACCAAGATCCGCGCGACGCAGAAGCTCCCGGTCGGCAAGGTGAAGATCGAGGTTGAGACGGTTTATGCAGAGCCCAAGCCAGCTGGACCACTGAAGGTCGCCATCAACGTTAACGGCAAGCTCTTCGCTTCTGGAGTAGTCCCCGTCAGTGCTCCTCTGCTTTTCACCGCAAACGACTGCCTCGACATCGGCATCGCCTTGGGCTCGCCCGTTTCACTGGACTACCGCGAAAAAGTGCCATTCAAGTTCAACGGCGCGATCGACAAGGTGAACGTCAAGTACATTCCGCAGCCGACGAAATAGAGAGCGATCATTCCCCTGGCCGGCGACCGCAAGTCGCGAACGGCCGTTTGCGGCGACCATTTCGGACCGGCCACTGACGGCTCGTGGCCGGAACCCGCCAGAACATTCCTGTCGAATAACGTTGAATTCCACATAGATCTCGACTGAATCGGATTATCCACGAAGCCAATCAGGGGAGCATTCGTAGGCGAATTCGTGCGAATCATGGTCTTCCCCGATTCCAGCCTGCCGTTCATAGTCGTCCGCGCGAGTGAACCGGAAGCGACATGAGGATCCACGTGTATTGATCGAGCGATGGGCGTCTCGGTGGCATGTCGCGCAACAGCCTATACGCCATGTTGCGAGCCGGGGACCTTCCGAGCGTCGTGATCGGTTGTCGAGGCGATTGCTACGCTCATCAGTAGTTACACGACATCTGTGAGCCCATCGCAAGACGCTGTACGGTCACGGCGGCCGCTGGCTAATGCAGGCCAGGACCTTCGTCGAGTGTCCGCGATCTGCCGCAACACGGGTTCGCGCGCAATGAACGACGGCGCCCCAAGATCGACTGCCCCATCGATCACGGCGCGTCCGACGCCAGAGGAGAAGCGTCTGTTCGCCGCGGTTGCCGCCAGGCGACAAATATCGGAGTCGACGCTGGCACTCATTGCTATTCGTGCCTTGCTTGATTCAGACATACCGGACTTGCCTGTAAACAGATCGAGTGGTCCCGCCATAGACCGGATCACGATCCGTCTGCGGCCGGGAGATCGGCTTGCAATCCGGCAGCGAGCGGCTGAGCGCCGTATGAAGGACTCGGCCTATATCGCCGCCCTGGTCCGGGGTCATGTGGCCGCCAACCCGCCGCTCGCCACCCATGAGCTTGCGGCGTTCAAGGCGGCCGTGTCGATCTTCGCTGGGTTCGGTCGAGTCCTGGCGCGGACCGCACGGGAAGCGGTGCAGGCGGGCGTTATGCCCCGGGACCTACAGCAGGACCTCGGCCGTTCTCGGGCTCTCGTAGCGGACGTGGAGCGGCGCATGCATGAATTCGCCCGGGCAGCGCTCGTGTCCTGGGAGAGTCGCGTTGGCTAAACGGCTCGTTCGCTTGCCGAGTGATGGACCGCGATTCTTCGAGGTGGTGAGTTACGGACGCGCAGGTCCGCAAATGCCCGCTCGATTCAGCCCCGCGCAGATCGAGCGAATCTCGCGCACCGTGAGGCATACGCCGGAGGTCATGGTGAAAGTGACCGGCGGCGGCACCAGGAGGGGTGCGGTTGCGGCTCACTTTGCGTACCTCAGCCGCGGAGGAACCTTGGAGATCGAGACCGACGAGGGTGAGCATATTGGACGCGGGGAAGAGCACAAGCGACTGATCGATGACTGGCACTTGGAGCTCACCGCTGGACAATACCGGCAGCAGTTGGACGGCGGCCCGGCGCGACGGCCGACGAAGCTCGTTCACAACATTGTGCTTTCCATGCCGAGGCCGACGCCCCCGGACAAGGTTCTCACCGCCGCGCGGCAATTTGCCCGCCAGAGATTCGCGCAACACCGCTACGCCATGGTCCTGCACACCCATCAACAGCACCCGCACGTGCATCTGGTCGTGAAGGCCGAGAACGAGCTCGGCCGGCGGCTCAACATCGACAAGCAGCTCTTACGGGATTGGCGCGAGGACTTCGCGCGCTTGATGCGCGAACAGGGCATTGCGGCCAACGCCACGCCACGGGCCATCCGAGGCAAAAACAAGAGAAACCATGGGGAAGGGATCTTCAAAGCGCAGTTCTACAGTAAGACCAAGTCCGCCGTGATACGCGAACGTGTGCTCGGTATCGCGACAGAGCTGTCGCGCTCCGGGGCGACCGAGGACCCGGCGCGCGCAAGGCTGCTCGAGACGCGCAAATCGCTGGTATCAAGCTGGATGAAGGCCGCCGAGGTGCTAGACGAGCAAGGCGAGGAGACCCTCGCAGGCGACGTCCGTTATTTCGCATGGCACCTGCCGCCTGTCCTCACTGACCGGCAACGACTGGCGGCGCAATTCATCCGAATCAAGCAGGAGCGGCGCGAGGCCGAACCGGATGGAGCCGAGCGCGCTCACCCCAGGGTCCTTGAGCGGACTCGGTAGGACCCGACACAGTGCAATAGTTGGTATTCGTTGGGGAATTCACCTCAATCGCTCACTGGTGGCATGGCCTTGGCCGGCGCATATTGACGAGGGCAGATCTCGCTCTCGATACCACGACTCAAGGTTGCAGCCGTGAAAAGCGAATCGAAAAATCAATTTGCGTTCAATCTGGAGCCTCCAGTAAAGCTCCTGCGCGATCCTAATGAACGGGCACTAAGACTGAGGCAGGTCTGCCAGCTCACTGGGCTCGGTCGCTCCATGATCTATCAGATGCAAGCGGAAGGACGGTTCCCGCAGCGTATCAAGCTTGGCGAGCGGGCTGTGGGATGGCTGGAGAGTGAAGTGCGAGAGTGGTTGGCGACTCGCGTTGCAACCAGCCGTTGTAACCAGCGTGGCGCAAATTGACATTGCTGGATGCCTACAGCCGGCTCTTCCACCGGCGCGGATGGCGGCTGCCATGGAGGACGCCGATCACGATCGCTCCGTCGCCGTCAACGAAGTAAAAGACGCCAAAGGGAAATCGGTGCAAGAGGGCGCGACGCAATGACCCGTAAACCGCAGTGCTGGCGAGTGGTCTTTCGGCGATGGCCGAAAAAGTCGCCAAAGCCTCATCGAGGAATTCTTGTCCTAACCCGGGCCGCTGCTCCTCATACCACCGGGCGGCCTCGGTCAGGTCCTGTTCGGCTTCCGGACGGAGCCGGACCTCTACGGTCACAACTGGCGGCGAATGTCGCGAACGGCGTCCGCCGCCGGTCGTCCACGATTCTTGTCAACCGCGTATGCATTGAGGCGGCGGTCAAGTTCCGTTCTCTGATCGGCGGTAATCGGAAGCGCGCCCTGGTCAGCCGCAATGCTGTCCCAGAGATCCTCGACAAGCTTGATGCGCTCGTCCACGGTCAATTGCTGCAACTTCGTTTCCATGACTCAGAGCCTCGTTTTTCGGCACACCAATAGGATACGCCGCAGCTGTCCGAATGCCACGGTGCATTCCCGCTGGGTTTCTGGAATTTGGGATACGGCGCACAACACCATCAGCCTGCCTTGAAAAGCGGAATCACGTCGGCGCCGCTCTTGAGCTTGTCCAAGTAATCCGACCAGGCTTGCATCATCTTCCGGCGCTCCGCCAAATGCGCCGTCCGGTTATAAGCGCGTCCATTCGGATCGCGCACCGCATGGGCGAGCTGGTGCTCGATGAAATCCGGCCTGAAGCTTAAGACCTCGTCCAGGATCGTTCGCGCCATGGCGCGAAATCCGTGGCCGCTCATCTCGTCCTTCGCGATTCCCATGCGACGCATGGCAGCGAGGATGGCGTTGTCGCTCATCGGCCGCTGGCTGCTGCGGGCGCTGGAGAAGACATATCGGCCGCGACCGGTGAGAGGCTTCAGTTCGCGCAAGATCGCAACCGCTTGCGATGCGAGCGGCACGATGTGCGGCGTGTTCGTCTTGGTGACCGTGTAGCGCCATTCGGCGGCATCCAAATCCATTGCCGTCCACTCGGCGTGTCGCAGCTCGCCGGGGCGCACGAAGACCAGCGGCGCAAGGCGCAGCGCACAGCGGACCGTCAACGAGCCTTCATAACCGTCGATGGCGCGTAGCAGCGCACCCACCCGCTTGGGATCGGTTATGGCGGCAAAGTGCGTAGGTCTAACCGGGGGCAGGGCGCCGCGCAGATCGAAGCTGGGATCGCGTTTGGCGCGGCCGGTGGCGATCGCATAGCGGAACACCTGGCCGCAGTTGCCGAGTGCGCGGTGCGCGGTCTCCAATGCGCCGCGTTTTTCGATGCGCCTGACCGTCGTCAGCAGCTCCGGAGCCGTCAAATCCGCAATCGGACGAGCGCCGATCCAGGGAAATATGTCGCGTTCGAACCGGGTCAATATCCGTTCGCCATGACCCTTCACCCAGGATTTCATCTGCTGGTCGATCCACTCGCGCGTTATCACCTCGAAGCTGTTCGCCGCGCCTTCTATCCGGGCGGCTTTTGCGGCGCGGCGGTTTTCGCTGGGATCGACGCCGGCGTCAAGCAGCTGGCGTGCGTCGATCGTTCGTGCGCGGGCCTTCTTCAAGTTCACTTCCGGGTAGACGCCCAGCGAGACGCGCTTTTCCTTTCCCGCGTAGCGATATTTGAGGCGCCACCACTTGCCGCCGCGGGGCGAAACCTCGAGATACAGGCCGTCGCGGTCGAACATCCGGACGGTTTTGGCTGCGGGTTTGGCGTTTCGCGCGATGCTGTCGGTGAGTGGCATTTTGGGGGCAACTCCCCTGCGGATTCGATCAGTTGCCCCCAAGCTTGCCCCCCAAGGTGCCCCCGTCAACGGCAAGCTGCGTCGCTCGGGACCTCGAAAGCATAAAAAAACCCGCGTTTTATGCGGGTTTACTGGAAGTCATCGGATCTTTTCGAATGTTATCGGATCGATTCAAATGGTGGAGCCGGGGGGAATCGAACCCCCGTCCATAAGTCCTACGCTGCAAGATCTACGTACGTAGCCCAGTCTATTGTTCTCGCCGCGCGCTGACCCGACGGGCAGGGAAAGCGTGCAGCCAGCCCGGTAGCGATTCGCAAGACACACCCCGGACCCGTGTGTCCCGCTAGCTGATGAGCGCTACCCCTGAACCGTTCGCATCAGCACAGGCCGGTCAGGGTTCAGCTGCGATTAGGCAGCTAGAGCGTAGTTGTCTTCGTTGGCAACTATAAGTTTGCAAGTAGTTTTACGAGGTAACTCGCACCTCGGTACGCCCCTGAAGTTTCGCAACCCATGTCGAAACCGGTCGGCCCCAAGCCCAATTAGTCTACGCGCTTCACGCCGGGGATCCAAATCGGTGCCGGACCAAGCCGCCGCTGCGGAACGAGCGCGTGGGGCTCCGGAAGCTAGCGCCGGCTCGCCTTCATGATCCGGCCCTTGTCGCGCTGCCAATCGCGGTCCTTGTCGGCCGCGCGCTTATCGTGCTGCTTCTTACCCTTGGCCAAGCCGATTTCGAGCTTCGCGCGTCCCGCCTTCCAGTAGAGCTGCAGCGGCACGAGAGTGTAGCCGCGCCGCTCGACCGCGCCGATCAGGTGGTCGAGCTGGCGGCGGTTCAGCAGCAGCTTGCGGGTGCGCGTCGGATCGGTATCGACATGCGTCGAGGCCGAATTGAGCGCGTTGATGTGCGCGCCGAACAGATACGCTTCGCCGTCCTTCAGGTACACGTACGCTTCGGCGATCTGCGCTTTGCCGGCGCGCATGCTCTTCACCTCCCATCCCATGAGGGAGATGCCCGCCTCGTAGCGCTCCTCGATGAAGTAATCGAAGCGCGCTTTGCGATTGACCGCGATCGGCGGCACTTTTTCCGGAGTCTTCATTCAGGGGCGGAAGTCTACCGATTCGCCGCCGCTGGCGCCCGCGATTCCTCGGTGTGCGAGAATTCGCGCGGGGCGGCACGCGCCGCGCGGGAGAAGATATCTTGCAGGTCGTGGAACGCAGCGCCATCGTCGCTTATACACCCGCTCAAATGTTCGATTTGGTCAACGATGTGGCCCGCTATCCGGAATTCCTGCCATGGTGTGTCGGGGCCGGCGTCGAGGTGCTGTCCGAGAGCGAGATTCTCGCCGCCGTCAAAGTGGCGCGCGGGCTGGTGCGCATGGAATTCACGACGCGCAATACTCTGCGAAAGGACGAGCACATCATCATGCAGCTCATCGAGGGACCGTTCCGGCACATGAGCGGCCTGTGGCGATTCATGGCCATCGGCGATCGCGGCTCGCGCGTAGAGTTTCGAGTCGAGTTCGAGTTCAAGAATCGGCTGCTGGCGAGCGCCTTGAATTCGGTGTTCGAAGCGCTTTGCAGCAGCATCGTCGATGCCTTCGTGGTGCGGGCGCAGCAAATTTACCCGAAGCCGTAGCGGGAGTTCGATGCCGCACGATGCACCGGTGATTCTCGTCGAGGTGGCCTACGCGCTGCCGGATCGGGCTGTGGTCAAGACCTTTCGATTGCCGTCGCCGGCAAGGCTCGGCGATGCGCTTGCCCTCGCCGCCGCGGATCCGGATTTCTCCGGCGTCGATCTCAGGCATGCGGCCGTCGGCATCTTCGGCAGGGCCGCCGGGCGCGAACAGCTGCTCAACGCGGGCGATCGCATCGAGCTCTATCGCCCGCTCGCCATCGATCCGAAAGAGGCACGCCGCGCCCGTGCCAAAC
>CAWDGY010000010.1:0-433674 GCA_963801865.1 uncultured Gammaproteobacteria bacterium
GCAGATAGCCGGATTTGCCTCGATCGACTACGACATCATTCCGAGGAACCTGACGGCGACCCTCGGCACGCGCTTTTACAAGTTCACCAACACGGAGCGGGGCGTCAAGATGAACAGTGTCGGGTGCTACGTCGGCACCACAACAACGACGCCCTGCACTGGCAATTCGGGCGCCCTCTATGCAGAAGACCTGCATGACACGGCCACGGGCTCGAGGGGCCGCGCCAACCTCAGCTGGAAGATTACGGACGATATCCTGCTCTATTACACCTTCTCGCAAGGCTACCGGCCGGGTGGGTTCAATCGCACCAGCTCCGACTACACGGTAGCGGGTGGCTTCATTTATACGACTCCTCGAGCCTTCGCACCGGACTCGTTGACCAACAACGAAGTCGGCTGGAAAACGGGGCTGCTGCGTCACCGGCTCGCAAATCAATGGCGCGGTCTACCAGGAAGACTGGAAGAACGTGCAGGTAGAATTCTTCGACCCGCAAGCGGGCCTTGGCAATCTCACCTTTGTGACGAACGGTCCCAAGTACCGCATTCGCGGAGTGGAACTGCAAACCGTCGCGCGCGTGACGAATGGCCTGACCGTTACCGGCGCAGCAGCCTGGAACAGCAGCAATCAGCTCAACTCGCCCTATCTGATCGCCACGAAAGGTCCATTCGCCGGGCAGCCAATCACGTCGATCCCCAACCCTTACGGCGCCATCAATAGCCCCACCTCGCAGTCGCCGCCGTTTCAGGGCAATTTGCGCGCTCGTTATGAATTCCCGGTCGACGCCTACAAGGCGTTCTTGCAGGTCGGCGCACAGCACCAGGCTCATTCCTATTCGGCCACGGGGCTCGTTCAGAATTACGACCTGCCCGGATTCACCACTTATGACGCCGCAGTCGGCATCGGCAAGGACCAGTGGACTGTGCAAGCTTACGGCCGCAACCTGACGGACTCACGCGCGATCTTGTTCAGTAGCTACTATGAATTCATCAAAGCGGACACGGTGATCCGGCCACGAGTGGCCGGGTTGAATTTCACCTGGAAATTCTGACGGCGCCTTCTCGGCTGGGATTTCCCCTAGAATCTTCGCCCGTATGAAGACTCGACCGTCAGTATTGGGACGTTTGCTCGGCGCCACGGTGCACAAGCTGAGAACCGCGCGGCACCAGTCCCTACACGAGTTGGCGATGGCTGCACAAGTTTCGGTCTCAATGCTGTCGCGCATCGAGAACGGCCACGCGTCGCCCTCGCTAGCCACCATCAACGCCCTGGCAAACGCGTTGAAAGTACCGGCAGCGTATCTGCTCGGTGACTTGCGCAAGCAGACCGATGTGTCATTCGTTAAGTCCGGCGGCGGCCTCAGCGTGGAGCGGCGCGGGGGCGGCGCGGGTCATAGCTATCAGCTTCTCGGACACTCGCCGCGCTCGCCGGTATTGCTGGAGCCTTACTTGATTGTCATGAACGACAGCAAGGAGATGTTCGAGATGCTCGTGCACGAGGGCATCGAATTCATGTATGTACTGACGGGATCACTCGTTATTGTGCAGCCGGACCGGACCTACGAGATGACGCCCGGCGATTCGCTCTGTTTGGAGGCGAGCGCACCGCACGGGCCGGTAAAGCTGCAACAAACGCCCGTCAAACTGCTCGCAGTCATTGCGAGCGCGCATTTGTGAGTGTGCGATTCAGCTGTAATAGCCGATCGCGTCGCCCTGCGTCGTCACCCCGAGGCCGTTGAGTAGGCGATTGGAATAGTTAAAGTATGCGATAACCTGGTTGACCTCAAGGATCTCGCCGTCATCGCACCCGGCACGCCGAAGCGCTACGACATCTTCCTCTTGCATCTCGCTGACTTGCGTCGTGAGCTTTGCTGCGTATCGAAGCAAAGCAAGTTCCTTTCCCTCGAACACCCGTTCCGGTGCGTGCGCCTGAAGAGCGCCGTAAATGCGCTCGGCACGCGGCTCATCTCGAAGCAGTCGTCGCACATTCGCGAAGTGATGACTGAGGCTGTAAGCGCAGCGGTTCAATATACTCGTATAGGAGGCGACCACTTCAAGGAACCAGAGCGGAAAAGTCAGCTCATCGTTGTGTAAGACGGCCCGATAGAGGGCCACGTGCCCTTGCATCGTCAGAGGCCGCAGCGAATGGACCTTCATGACGTTATCGACGGTCCCGTGCGGTGTCATGGCGCGGGCATACATTTCCTTCAATCGGCCGGTGGCCTCGCTCTCCGGAATCATCTTGATCCATGCGCTCATGCGTGGGTTTCCCCTAGGGATAGCTCGGTTCTGCAGCGGCTCTCGAGAACACTCGCTGGACGATGGGCTCGAAGGCCTCCAATGGCAGAATCTCCTCGTCGTAGCTAATCGTGCACTGATCGAATTTATCGACGAACTCGGCCGTCCACGCGAAGTGAGGGTGGCCTCGCCATCGATCCCGGGCGTTGCGATCGTTACCGGGGAGATCGTGGCAATGGTGCTGCTGAAAGATAGCATGGCGCGTCAGCATCCAGTAATTTCGCTCCGAAACGTAGGGTCGCAGCAGCGCAGCGGAGAATTCGCCATGGGTTTCGTTGCAAACGATGAACCCCACGTCGTGCAGCAGGCCCACCGTCACGTCCTCATCCGATAAGCCGGCCTGCAACATCCGTGTCGCCGTTTGCAAGCAATGGTAAAAATTGTTGGTGGTCGTGATAAAGCTGGGGTCGTCCTTCTGACACGCGAGCATGCGCAGTATCTGCGTCACCCTCTGCTCGGTGAAATACTGCTTGCGCTGCGGGCGCCATAATTTCCAATCGGGCGCCGAGTACTCATCAAGCGTGCGTTTGCGGACGTATTGCCACTCTGGGTGCGCTAGCGGCACGGGTTCAGCAAGCAGGGGCGGTGGTTTTGACATTGGATGACCTAGGTCCGCGCGTTGCGGTAGGCAAATGATTTGTCGAAGCGACCCAGTATGTACTGCCCGCAGGTGGTCTCGGGATAGTGGGGCGTTTCATCGCCCCGGACGACGGGCGCAATCCGTGTGTCGAAATCCGGATCGACGAAGACCGCGATCGATTGCCGGGCTCGACCCGCGCTATTCACGACGCGATGGGGCGTTGAGCGGAACCGGTTGTTAGTCCAGCGCGCGAGCAGATCGCCCACGTTGATCACGTAAGTACCCGCGATGGGAGCCGCCTCCACCCATGTCCCGTCCTTGGCCAGCACTTGCAGTCCCCCTGTCGCGTCCTGATAGAGCAGGGTCAGGCAGCCGTAGTCGGTATGAGGTGCAACGCCGAATTGGCTCTCGCGGTTCGGGGTTTGCGGCGGGTAATAGAGAATCGATCCGCGCGAAATCGTATGTTCAAAAGCCGCCGTGAAATACTCTGGATTCACTTCCAGTGCGACGGCAAATACCTTGAGGAGCCTCTTGCCGAGCGCTATGCATGCCTCGAAATATTGATTTAGAACTGTCGGCATGCGCGGTACGAAGTCGGGCCACTGGTTGCGGCCGATCATTGGATTGTCGGCGAACTCCTGCAACAAGGGTAGTTCGAACTCTCTTCCCCAGATGAAGCTCTCCTTCAAATCGACCATCGAGCTGCCCTGCATTTTCGACTGGCCTACGGTGAGAAAGCCTCGATGTCGGTCGCTAACGCGCACTCGTGCCTTGTCCGCCTCCGCATGCGAGAAGAATTCGCGCGCGAGGGCAAATGTTTCCTCGATCAGCTGCTCCGGGACACCGTGATTGCGCACGTAGAAGAAGCCAATGGATTGCGCCGCGTGCAGAAATGCGTCGCCCACTTCCCGATACGTGGCGTAGGAATCGCTTTCAAGAGAGCCGATGTCGATCACAGGTATCGCGGATACGGCCAACGTCGTGGCGTGCCCATGGTTCATTTGGCGGCTCCTCGGCATAAGCGACTATGCGGCATTCACCGGGCGTTCGACTCGGGCCGCGATCTGCGGCTGTCCCGGCGTAAGTGCCGTAATTGCATGTGATGCAATATTATTGTACAAGATGCATGTCGGCAAGCGAAGCTGAACAGAGGCACGAGGATGCTCGACATTACCCTCCATTTGCCGTGTCTTCGGCGAAACCGCGACCCGTCGACAGACGGGTACCGACACGATGGCCTCGGTCGGCGCGGTATTGGTGCTCGTCACCAACCGTACACCTTGGCGTTGGTGCCCGCGTTGTCGATGGACCTCTTGCGTCAGGCGCTCGCCAAGGTGGCGGTTCAAAGCATGGGACGCGCGTTGAAATTGCAATCTCCGCCCTTCTCCGGGCTTCCCATAGGGCTTGCGGAGGACGTGGCAGCGGACGACAGCATCCTGTCGCTCAATTTGAATTACATACGTTCCGCACGAATGTGCTCACTGGCATGCTGCGATCCCCGTTGTTTTGCACTACATTGTCCGGATGTCCGATGGAGTAGAGGATGTAACCAGGCTTCTGCCTTGGTGAATCAAACAGAAGTACTTGGCTGCCACTATTGCACATTGGCGAGTTGGGCAAACTTATTTTCAACATGCGCAAGATTGTGTCGGCAGTCCGAGAAATCGGGCTGCTCGAAAGCTGTCTATTTATGGCACTAGAGGAGTGAACGCTTTGTCAACTCCGAGAACTCACTCGGCGAATACTAAAATGTCTCACCTACGAGCCGAACTCGCTGAGCTCCAGAAACTACCCATAGACCAGGCACGCGCCCTCTCGGCCGAGTTCTATACGTCAGCTGAATATCTCGAGATTGAACGCGACGTGTTGTTCCGGAAGGAATGGATTTGTATCGGTCACGAGGGGTCAATTCCGGCGGTGGGCGATTACTTCACGACGGAGCTTGTCGATGAGCAACTCTTGATCGTCAGAGACTCACCGACACACATCAGAGTACTTGCCAACGTTTGCCGGCATCGTGGTAGCCCTGTTGCACAAGGCGCGGCACGTGCGACACGATTTGTGTGCGGATATCATGGTTGGACCTACGACCTCGATGGGCGGCTTATTGCCGCTCCGCTGATGAAAGAAAGCGACCACTTCAGTAAGAAGGAGTGCCGCCTGCGAGCCTTCGCCAGCGAAGTGTGGCAGGGATATATCTTTGTAAACCTCGACGGAGCCGCTCCCGCGCTCGGCCCACAATTGCTCCAGATTGAGCCGTTTATCCGCAACTATCACCCTGCGGAACGCCATTTTCTGTTTGAGACGGAGGAAGTATGGAACACGAACTGGAAATGCCTGGTAGAGAATTTCATGGAGGGGTATCACCTGAGCCTCCTGCACGCGAAGACGCTGCATCACATCACGCCGACTTCGCTGTGCGAAAAGCTTCCGAATGGGCCGGCGTTTACCGGCTATCGGGCGAATTTTCCTCCCGGATGCCCTGAACGCGGTCCATACCACGCAGATCTCACGCAACAAGAGCGGCGTTCAGATGTTTTTTACTGTATTTATCCGAGTTTTGTCGTGGGGTTTTGTCCGCACTTTACTTTGTACATGTGTATAAGTCCGTTGACGGCGGGCACGTTGAGCGTCCGATGGGGCGTGACCGGTGTTCCCTCCGACCCCGAGTCGACGGTGGTGAGAGAGTACGTCAACCTTTGCAAGACGTTCTGCGATGAGGATCGAATGCAACTGGAGCGACTTCAGAAAGGACTGCGGAGTCCATCCTACGTACCAGGGCGGTTGGGCCCCGATGCAGTCGAAGGCACCGTCTGGGACTTGGTGCAATATATCGCGCAGCGGATCGGCGCAACCGCTCCGAGTGCGCAAATTCAATCCAACCGCGTACACGAGGTCAGATGATGTTCTTGCGAGACGCATGGTATGTAGCCGCAATTGACCGCGATTTGGCGAATCGTCCGTTGCCAGTCAAAATTCTGAACGAGAAAATTGTACTGTATCGCCAGACTGACGGGATGGCGGTTGCCCTCGAGGACGCGTGCGTGCACCGCAAACTGCCGTTGTCGATGGGGCAGATCCGAGGGGATAACATCGAATGTGGATACCACGGGCTCCTTTACAATGGAGCAGGGGAGTGCATCCGAATTCCGTGTGCCGATCGTATCCCGAAGGGAGCACGAGTTCGGAGTTATCCGCTGGTATCGCGGTATGGTCTGCTCTGGATTTGGATGGGCGAACCTGCCTCAGCCGATGCGTCGAAGATATTTGAGGTTCCTCACTGGGGCGACCCGGCGTGGGGCGTGACTCGTGGCGATGTCATGACGGTCAATTGCAGCTATCTGTATATGACCGATAATTTGCTGGATCCTTCTCATGTCGCTTGGGTTCATCCCGACTCTTTCGGTAATACCGCCTGCGAATCAACTCCGGTCGAAGTGAAAGTGAACGAGACAGGGGTCATCGCATCCCGGTGGATGCGCTCGACGGAGGTTGCGCCGCTCTACGTCCCATTCGTTAAATTCCAGGGTCTGTGCGACCGATTACAACACTACGAAGTGCGCTATCCCAGTCACGCGTTGATCAGAGCCGTATTCGTTCCCGCCGGCGAAGCTGGTCCCGACGCCGAGCAACACGAATTCGCATTCATCATGGATTCGTATAACTTCCTGACGCCGGTGGATACCGAACATACCCAATATTTTTGGTTCCAGATGCGTAACGTTCTTCCCGATGATCCGGAGATGTCGCGCCTGATGGCCGATGGCGTGCGTGGCGCGTTCGAGCAAGATCGGCAGATTTTGAACGCTGTACAGCAAAGCTTCGGAGAGACTCAAACTCCCTCCATCGACATCGCAATTGACGCCGCACCGTTAAGATTTCGCCGGCGCATCCGGCAACTCATCGCCGACCAACGGCCGATCGGGGCCAAAGCACATACAACCGTCGAATAGCTCACCCCCGTGTAATTAGCCCATACCCCCGCAATGCCAGCCCCCAGCGCACTGTCTGGCTGCTGACTTCGATCCCATGCCGCGTGAAGTCGATCGCGAGGGCATGTCGGGGATTCTCCGCGTGGACGCGGCCCGCGCTGGTATCAACCCAATAGCGCGATTCGTGCCGCCCCAACACCGCGGAAATGAGACCTTGCGCCGCCGTCGGCAGGCTCGACAGCCCTATGCGGGTTGTCGAGGGCCCCGATCGTTGCGTGGCCACCGGAGTACTCGATCCGCTGCCCCCGCGGGTCTTGCCCGCGACAGCTGCGGTGTCAGCCGAGCCCGCACCGGACCCCATTAGCAGCAGCGTGAGCGCCCAAGGTCCCAACGCAGCTAGACGCCAGGTTCGCCCGGACATAATAGTCGCTGCGCCAGAAGTTGTCTCGAAGTGAGTTCGATGAATGGTCATGGGTGTGCTCCCTGCCAAACTTACTTTGTTTTCAAACGCGGACTGTCCAGTGGTATACCGGTTCAGTCAGCCGACGCTCAACGTGCGCAGCAAACCGCAGCCATTGAGCTCAAATCAAAATCCCCTAATACCGAGGCTAAGGATCCGCCGCGATGTACGTCGTGTCAA
Source organism: uncultured Gammaproteobacteria bacterium (assembly GCA_963801865.1). GTDB lineage: Bacteria > Pseudomonadota > Gammaproteobacteria > Steroidobacterales > Steroidobacteraceae > Bog-1198. The sequence goes on from CAWDGY010000010.1 coordinate 7,448, forward strand.
ATGCTGCAATTACAGAAAGTCGGTTAGCAGTTTGCGACGGAGCTCGCTCGAGGACTCATCTCGACGCGATCCGACCCGTCGGTTTGCCAACAATAAAATCGCACATGCAACACAATCGATGGTCGATTTTGCGGGCATGCTGGGCCCAACTGCGCAAGGACTAGCGCAGTTCCACGTTGAGAAGTTCAACAAAGCGATCCCCCGCTACCAATCATCATAAGTCGTTGATTGTAAAATGTTTTATAAGTAAATTGTTAGCACCCTGCTACCAACTACGACAGACGTCACTCTACTTCCTAGCACCCAACGGCACCGCCGTCGCGCCACAATTCCTCCGCACCTCCCGTGCTGGATCTCCGACTGAGGATAATCATGCGCGCAGTTTCTATGCACATGAGTTGATCCACCGCGAAAAGTAACATCGACCTTAGAGGTAATGCGTGCCGTGAGCCCGCATGCGTCCCGCGCGCCTCCCACGACCTGTTGGGGGACCGGCCTCTAACGCCACCATTAAAGTGATCTTGCCAGGCGTATAGCGTAGCGTTACACTATACAAAATGATAAGGACGTTTCGGCACTCAGGGATTGAGCGGTTCTTCAAAACCGGGTCGAAAGCCGGAATCCAGCCGGCCCATGCCGCGAAGTTGCGGCTTCAGCTGGGCGCACTGAATGCGGCCAAACTGCCGAGCGATATGAATCTCTCCGGCTGGCGCTGGCATGCACTCAAGGGTGCAATGGCGGGGCGCTGGTCGGTGACCGTGAATGGAAATTGGCGGATCACATATGCCTTCGAAAACGGCGATGCGATTCTAGTAGATTACAAAGATTATCATTGAGGAGAAATCGATAATGAGCGCAATGCATAACCCGCCGCACCCCGGTGAGATCCTTGCTGATACGGTGTTGCGCGCTGATGGCGGCATCAGTGTCACGGCGTTTGCAGCGAAGCTGAAGATGACGCGCGCTGCGATCTCGCGGGTGGTCAATGGAAAGGCCGGCATCAGTCCGGAGCTGTCGCTTCGTTTGGAAGAGGCTCTCGGGACCTCGGCGGAGTCGTGGCTGGCGATGCAGTCTGCCTACGATCTGAGCCAGGCGAAGAAGACCCATCGTGTGAAGGTGAAGAGGATTCACATGGGGGAGACGGAAGCGGCCTAGAAATTGATACACGGCCCATGCATGATCTGTGCATGGCTACGAAAACGATCTCTATCGAAATTGACGCTTACGAGCTCCTGGTACGGGAAAGAAAGGATCCTAAGGAGTCCTTTTCACGCGTCATCCGCCGTGTGCTTTCGGAACGGCCCGCCCTGACCGCCGGCGATCTGCTCGATGCCATGAAGGCCTTCGAAGGCCGAGGCGCGGGGCCGCGACGTCGCCGATCACGCGCTGCTCCTGCTTGATACCAGCTTCCTGGTCGAGTTCGAGGATGAGCTGGTCCATCAAAAGATAGGTCCCGCACGCGGTGTGTTGGCGGCACGTCGGCGCGAGACAGTGGCGATCAGCATCATAACGTTCGGCGAGTTTGCGGAAGGCTTTACTGATCCGCGGGCACTTGTCGAGTTTCTGGCACCGTTTCGAGTCGTCACTCTCTCGCGTGCCATCGCTTGGCGTACCGCGGCGCTGCAGAGCGCAACTGAACTTCGATCAGATTGCCACCGCGTAAGTGCGCGATCCACACCGAAGAGTCGACGAGCACCCCGCATCACCGCGACGGGCTTGCTGCCTTCGGATCGTAGCCCTCTGAAATGCCGCCCGTTCCGCGCAATGTTGTGTCTGCGGATTTGCTTCATCAGTAACCTCAGTACACATCGTATGTGTATTATTGGTTTTATGACTTAATTGCGGGTCAGTGCAACGGGACACGCGTCCTGGTTGTTGAAAAAACGCCGCCAGCGAATTACTTGGCGACGATATCGATCCCGAGAGAAGACTTTACGGCCAATGATCAGCCCGCGCTGCCTCGGTTAGCGGTTTGCTTGTAGAGCGCATTAACTCTGGGTATATGCGCACGCAGCTATTGATGGGCTTGGAACGTTGGCTCGAAAAGAGCCGCATGACGCTAAGCCGAAGCCGCCGAGAGGAAGTTGATCCTGCCGCTGATGCCGGCGAGATTCTTCAACGCGCACATCACTTGGCTGGGCAGGGATTGCTGTTGAAGGACTTGCATTGCCCACTGCCGGTTATGGTGTCGCTACAAGTGCCACAGGCATTGGCGCCAACGCAGAAACTCGGACACGGGCTGCACCCAGGCCCGAAGTATCCGGCTTTGCACGACGCCGGTATCGATGTGTGGATAACCTGGGTAACATCGGGACAGCCGGCCCGATGTATGGTCTGCGTTTGTACCAGGCAGGTAGCCGCACCCGCTGGACACGGCGGAGTGGCCGGCTGAGATAGAGGCGGGCACTTGAGGGCAGGATGCGGTATCTGCGCCGGATTCACGAAAGGGGTGTCCGCAATAGCAAAGAGCGGGCCGATGCAAAGCAGGGCGAGAACGAGCGAGCGCATCATGTGAACCTCCCTCCGGGGTGTGCAGCAACCGGTTCTAGCTCATAACGCGCAAATGCTGAACGAAGTGGGTCACCCTGCCGAAAATTTTTCCTTAGCCGGGCTGTTCGGGCTCCAGCCCTCGCCGTTCATCGAATGGCCCGTGGCCCGCAAAAACTGTTCCCCGCTCTGACAGACCGCGATGAGCGTCATCCGCGGCGGTGCGTAAGCTTTTTTCTTGTTAGCGAGAATGCCTCCGTGGCGCCCGCGAGCAGTGCGGGGTCGTCTCATATCTGCCGCGCCTTTCGCGACGCCCGCCCTCGTTCCAATCCGCGGAGTGTATTGGCACGGCCCCTGCGGATTGCGGTGACGCCGTAGAACAATCCGCAACTCATTATGAATACGGCCGACAGCGCAAACGCCGGGTCCGAGTCGAGGAGCGTGAGTCCGCCACAGGCTAACGTGAGCCAAAAAAGGAGAAACGCAAGCTGGATGCCATGTACACAGAGACGCTGGCGTTTTGTTGCGGATCCGTCGACCAACGCCATGTCGCTGACGTAGGCGGAGCGACTCGCGAAAACCTTCTTCTTCGACCGGTACTTACGGCCCACGAGCACGTCACCTCCTATTACTCGGTCGATCCCGGAGATCGCCGCGTCGTCAATTACAACATGCCCTTCCTGCTCATCGGCGTTGCCACTGCGATAGACGTACACGCACAATGCGACGAATTCTACGACGAAGAGGATGCCGAACACCCACACCGCCGTTTGGCTGAAGTTCGTCACAGCAATGAGCATCGAATTCACGATATCTCGGGGCAGTCACTGTTTCGCCAGCGCGAATCGAAGCGGCTCATTTGGCTTCACCGTGATGATTGGGGGAGTTTTGGTGTAGACGTTCCCAGCGCGGTCCAAGACTCTATAATTGTACCGACCGGGAGGGAGCTTCAGACGGATCTCTCCATCCTTGGTCACCAGCGTGGCAATCGGATGACCGCCTTCCAACGGCGTAAAGACAACGCGTGTCTCGGGCGGCAGCGCCGTGTCCAGCGATAGGGAGCCAGAAACATCCGAACCGCTCGCCAGGACGTTTGCGAAGGCCACGGTGTGGTTCAGCCAATCGTAGTACATGGTTGTTACAAAAGATTGGGCGTTGCATGGATTCGACGTATCCGTTCCGCCGCCGAAATTTCCTGAGACATTCCATTGGGTCGCCTGCGTGGTCGAATTGGTTACCGTCGTCGTGATCGTCCAGGCATCCCCCACGCTCACGGGCGTGCCGGGTACCGGCAATTCGACTCCCGTGGCAAGTTTCAACGCTGCGCCGGCCACCGCAACCGGATTGATGAGCAGGCTGATACCGCCGGAAAAGTTGGTCGTAGCGGTTGCCGAGGTGGTAATCATTTTGGCGACACTGTTCCCGAACCCGTATATCGCACTATCGGCACAGAGACTCCAGGAATAACCTGTCGTCGGAGCATCGCCCGCACCGTAGGGCAGCAGCTGGAAGCGTTGCCCGTTGGAAAGCACGCCGGGGTCTGCCGTCGGGGCACCGGCATTAGCTGAAAGCGCCGCGGCCGTGACGACGGGCAGACTTCCAGGCACGAAAGGATCAAGCTGAAGCAGTCGTTGGGCCGGAGTCAGCGCCGTCCCCTGTCTCCCCGTCAAGGCAGTGCTGTTGACCGCCGATGGCGCCGCCGACGTGTGGACGCCGTTCAGGCACCGCGTGTCGGCCTGCTGGGTGTCGCCTGCAATATACTTTTGCAGTTCGAATACCATGGGGCTGCAAATTACCCATGAATTCGTGGCTATCGTAGGAGCGATCGTCGCAATGGATTGCCCCGAGGCCGGCACCACGTAGTGACCCCCGTTATAAGCCCAAGCGCCGATGTACGTAATTTCAAAAGCAGGACTGGCGTAAAACATGATTCGATCGTTCCCACCTGGATAGCCTCCGGGCCCGTGGGTCGACAGCTGCGCCGAAGCCATGACGCTCTGGGAATCGGAAGCGGATGTCGTTGGGCTCGCGGCGGGACTTCCGCCGAGAAATGTCAGCGAAAGAACAACCGGCGAGCCGCCGGGAGTGCCGCTCGAGGCGATAACCTTGGTGGACGTGGTTGAGGTGGTGTTCGCGACATTGAAATTTTGGATCGGGACGCAGGATTGATACGGCGGACAAGCGGTGCTGTTCGTGGCGCTCGGATCCCCGGGCGGAACATAGATGACACCCACCGGCAACACGTCGAGGTAAACAACCTGTTGGTAATACAGGGGTTGGGCGAAGCCGACCTGGCCGCATACCGTGACCCCATCGCAGGACACCTGGTTCGTCGCGAAATTGACCCAGAGAGGCGAACCCACCCCGACGCCCTTCATGTTCGGAAAACCTTGAGCAGGCTGAAAATCAAAGTTCCAGCCCAGGAGATTATTTTTTGCCGGCCACTCGGCCGGCCCATTTCCGCCCACGACGCCTTGGACGGCGACTAGCGTACAGCACTTTTGAAATCCACCCGGAGTGTTCTTCACACCGCCGCTCAAGCTCGGTGCGGCACCCGACGCCGCCACGGACGGCGCAGCGGAGAGCTTGGGCGGCGATGAAGCCGTTCCAGTCATCGGCGCGGTGCTGGCGGGTGCGGCCGTAGCCGGCGCGGTGGTAGCCGGCGCGGTGGTGGCGGCGGGATTCTCCTTCCTGATGACGGATGGGGCGCCTGCGGATGCCGGTGCGCCGCTCGCCGCCGGAGCTGAGATAGCAGCAGTGCTCGCAGATATCGATGTGATGACGCCACACAGCGATCTGCCATCGCAGGACACTTCCTTTTTGGAAAAGTTGGCGTAAATCGTGCTGCCGACGCGCAGCGGCACCGGCTGGGTGAGAGTGAACTGAAACACAGCGCCGTTTTGCGTGTCTCTCGCGGACACGCGGTTGCCGGAGACCGTGGTCACTTGGCAGCATGCCTGCCCTTGAGCCACCGACACCAGCCCGGGGATTACTAGGAGAGCGGCTGTCACGAGCAGTGCAACCATCCGGCTGGTTCGAGATCTGGCGCTCGAGATCATTGCGCTATAGGTAATCGCGAATGAGCAATGTCGTTTCATAGTCTTCCGGCCTCCGGCTTCTTACTTTCCGCAGTAGCGAGAGTGTTCCTGCGACACGCCACTCGCCGACCATTGCTGTTTGCACGCCTATAACGCGCAAAGACTCGGCAAAATGGTTCACGCCGGGGTGTTTATTTTTATGCGGGGTGCGCCTGCCGACAATCCCATCGAACCGTGACGGGCCTCAAGGGGAGAGTCATTGCACATCCGCGAGAAAATTTATCGCGGACACCTGACCTACTTATCACGGCTTTTGCGCGTTATGCGTCAGATGTTGGATTGAAAAAGGGAGGTTCTCATGGCTGTTCGAACAATCGCGCGCACTTGCGCGCTGCTCGGTGTCGTGTCGCTGATCTGTTCGGTCTCAGTGACGTGCCTTGCCCAGCGCTCGCTCGCGGCCTCGTCGGCGCCAGCTCAGAAGTTCAAGGGCATCTTCGAGCCGATGAATTACCCCGACGACGTGACGGTTGATAGCGCTTATTTCGCGAATGACCAAGTCGGTTGGGTCTCCGGGAGGGGCGCGGGCGGCATGCTCCTGCACACCGTCGATGGCGGGAAACATTGGAATCTACAACTCGGCGATCCGAAGTCGAGCGAAGCCGAGATCAAGGATCTGCACTTTTTGGATGCGACTCATGGATGGGCGCGTCAGGGGGGCAATTTCCTGCGCACCTCCGATGGAACGAACTGGCAGGTGGTCGGTACCTATCCGGGAGATTTTGGGAGGTACACGTTCATCTCGCCGAATGACGGCTTCGAGTCGTTCGGCCCATACACTGGGTCGACCATTGCCGCGACCCACGATGGCGGCCGGTCGTGGAAGAACGTTTTTCAGTGCGAGACTTCGCTGCAAGTCAACGGTTTGACGCGCAACGTCGGCTGCATGATCAATGACCTGAATTTTCCAACTCCACGGATCGGCTACGGGGTAGGAGGTTCATTCAATGACGGATTCACTCTGGTCGCGAAGACGGAAGATGGCGGTGCGACGTGGCGGGTGATCTTTGCCTCGACCGAACTAGCCCCGGCGACGGGTGTGGTCTTCCAGGACGAGAATCATGGCGTCGTGCGTTTGAAGGGCGGCAGCGCCATTTTTTCGGCGGATGGCGGGCGCACCTGGCAGGGGGCGACCGGCACCCTCCCCGGTAATCCACGATTCGCAGATCCGCGCGTCGGATTGAGTTGCTACTCGTACACCTGCAGCTTCACGGTGGACGGCGGATTGCACTGGGTGTCACAGAATCTCGCACTGCCCGCGAGCATTGAGGAGTTTAGCTTGCCGCGCCGCGACCGTGCCTACGTCGTGGGAGGCCACGGCATGATCTATCACTACCGGACGGTCCCTGTGGAGTACGCGGCGAAAGGTATAGTGGATGCCCCGCTGTTGCCGACCTATGGCGACCCCCTTCGCGGTCACCTCGACCAGATGAGAAATCAAGTGGGGGCCCTGCAAGCGAAACTGAGCAGCGCCGGGGCTGCCTCGGTTGTTGCGGGGGGTAGTGCGGTCAATGCAAGCGCCGCGGCGGGGCCGGCAAGCCTGAGCAACGCGGCGAGCAGCCCAGCGCCCTCGGCGAACTCGTTCTCGTCAGCGAATACCTTCACGCAGGATGCGGCCGGGGCGCCGGCCACGACGAATTCCTTCTCGCAGGACACGAGCGCGCAGGGTACCAATTTCTCGCAGGACTCCAGCGTGCCGCCGAGTGCCACGGTGCAATCCTGTTGCGCCGCCCAAGTGGCGGATCTACAAAATTCCGTGGGCCTGATGGGGCAGCAGGTACCGAGTTTCTCCGGAGAGTTTCGTAATCTGAACATGCTATTCGTTGGCTTGAATATGTTTGCCGATCTCGCCGCCAAGGCGCAGGCCATCAATCAGTCGTTCATGGCCTTGAAGCAGGCACCTAATTCGCAAGCTGCGCTGGCCGCTCTACAGAACTTGTCGGCGCAAATCAGCGGTACCACGCAGGCGATCGACAGCGGGTTTCAGAATCTCTCCGCAGGTAACGCCTCTGGCAGTTCATTCGGCAATTCGCTCGGCAACATGGTGGGTGGTGCCGCGACGGGCACCGCGCCGCCTAACCAGAACGGCGGCGCGCCAACTAACGGAGCTCAAACTCCGCCCCCGATCCCCAATCCTGTTGGCGATGCGGCACAGAAGGCGAAGGATGCACTCAATAAGCTGATTCATTTCTAAGCCTGAACGTCAAGGAATTCCCATGAAGCGGCTCGCCGTTGTCATCCTCACCTTGCTTGCAATCAGCCTGCCCGTGCATGCGAATCCTTGTTGCTCGGTGACCGCGATCGATGCGCGCAGTGGGGTGATCACCGCCAAGGAGGCTGCGTCCGGGCGCCTTTTCACCTTCAGGCTTCACGATTTGAACGCGCTGCGTATGCTGCGCGTGGGGCAGCCGGTTTTCGCCAACTTCGCAGCCTCTGAAGTCTCATTGGACGGGAAAAGCGCCGGCGGACAGATCATCGGCGTGGCGGCCGGCGGCACCGCTGATGCAGGTTCATCGGCGAATTCCGCGCACGCGCCCACTGTGTCGCAAAACCTCAATCTGCCCGTGGGCATCAACATCAACCCGCCGAGCGTGGTCAGAGATAAAACAGTCGATCCCTGTAGGCTCGCCAACGCCGGGTTTCTGCAGCAGGTATTGCAAATGGGGATACACAGTTTCTTCCTCCGAACATCAACAATGACGGCAAGCACATCGATTTTTCCAGTCCATCGATTCAGCAGGTCATCTGTCCGAACCTGACGCTCAAGTTACAGCTCAACGTGCAATACCGGGAGACCCGCGGCTTCCCGCAATTTCAAACGAGCGGTACCATGGTGATCGAATCACCCCTGGTCGCCGACGTGAAATACTCCAGTGAGTCGGGTAGCACCACCGTCACGGCGGCCAATTTGCTTCAGGCCATCGCAATACTCTCCAACCCGCAGATCACGTCGCTGAAGATTGAGCGGGTCCCGAGTTGGCTCGAGCCCGCGTTTATCCGCGAATGTTTGAACGGCCAGCATGCCGACTGGGGATGCCAGGATGTGTTCCAGGCGGTGAAATTCGACATCACCGCGTATGCGAAGCTCTACCTGGAGCAGGGATCTACGTTGTAGGCTCTGGGCGTCGATTGAACCGCTAAGTTGCCGAGTGCTACCTGGCGTCACTCCGCTTAAGAATGGCGCTTATTCTCTTTGCGGGCCGCCGCATGCGACGTCCGCCGTTGGACACCCCTTACCGCGAAGCCTAATATGGGAATCGGGGTGGCCTGATCGCTCCCTGGGTGTGCGCTGGATAAAATTCGCGGTTTGAGGTCAGTCCTCAAAACGCCGGCCCAAACCGGCGCTTGACATAACAGCTGCTTAGCCTCATGCCTAACGCGTCGTCGCCCATTCCGGAGGAGGCCATCGAATCGGTTTACGCCGAACTTCGACGCCTCGCGGCGTTTTATCTGCGGCGCGAGCGCGCCGGTCATACCTTGCAGCCCACGGCTCTCGTGCACGAGGCGTACTTGCGTCTCGCTCAGCAGAGGGAAGTCAAATGGGACAATAGGAATCAGTTTCTCGGTGTCGCGGCACCGCTCATGCGACGCATTTTGGTCGATCATTGCCGGGCGCGGCACGCGGCCAAGCGCGGCGGCGGAGCCGACCGTGTCTCGCTCGATCATGAGATCCTTCCGATGGTTCAGCGGGCGGCAGACGTGGTCTCGCTCGATGAAGCGCTGAACGCACTCGCGGAACGCGATTCACAGCAGGCGCGGATTGTGGAGCTGCGCTTTTTTTCAGGCTTGAGCATCGAAGACACGGCGGGAGTTGTCGGAGTCTCTCCCTCGACTGTGAAACGCGAATGGAATATGGCCAAAGCATGGTTGGCGCGAGAACTGCGCGGGGCAGAATGCTGAATGACCGCGAATTGGGCTCGCACCAAGGAGGTTTTTACACTCGCCCTGGAGCGTGATCCCGCGACGCGGCAGGCCTTCGTGCACGACATTTGCGGCGCCGATGAGGCGCTGCGCGCCGAAGTCGAGTCGCTGCTCGCGAGCCACGATCGGGCGGACAGCCTATTGGAGAATGCCGGCGCGGCGCTGTGGCATCCTGCATTCGGCCTCAACATGATCGGTCAATGCGTCGGGGACTACCGCGTCCTGGGGGAGGCGGGCCGTGGCGGGACGTCGGTCGTCTATCTTGCGGAACGTGCCGATCAGCAGTACCAGAAGCGCGTGGCGATCAAAATTCTGAGGCTTCTCGGCGATGGCGCCGACATCCTGCGGCGCTTTCGCATGGAGCGTCAGACACTCGCGGAACTGGACCATCCGAATATCGTAAGACTACTCGACGGTGGTTCGACGGATGAGGGCATGCCCTATCTCGTCATGGACTATGTCGAAGGCGTACCGATCGACCGCTATTGCGACGAGCACGCGCTTCCGATCACGGAGAGATTGCGCATTTTCCGCACGCTGTGCGATGCCGTGGACTACGCGCATCGCAATGGCGTGATTCATCGCGATCTCAAACCCAATAATATCTTGGTCACGAACGAGGGCGTGCCGCGACTGCTGGATTTCGGGATCGCCAAGCTGCGCGATCCGCGGCGCTTCTCGCTTTCCACGCTGGTCACGCTCAGCGGCATGCGTGCGATGACGCCGGAATACGCAAGTCCCGAGCAGGTGCGTGGTCAACCGCTGACTGCCGCGACGGACATTTACTCTCTGGGCGTCCTGCTGTATGTGCTGTTGTGCGGCCGTCATCCGTACCGCGTCGACAATGACTCGCTGCTCGACTTGGAGAAGCTGGTCTGCAATGACGAACCCGTGCGCCCCAGCGTGGCTGCGGGTCAAAGCGAAGGCAACGATTCCGGCGAATGCGATTCGCCGGCGCCGGTCGCGGCATTGGACGCAGCCTCGGCGCGCGGTCGGCGACCGGCGGCACTTGCTCGCGAGTTGCGCGGCGACTTGGACGCAATCGCGATGAAGGCGCTGTGTAAGGAGCCGGAACGCCGGTATCTTTCCGCCCGCGAATTGTCCGATGACATCGGCCGGTACCGGTCCGGGATGCCGGTAACTGCTCGGCGCACGGCCGTCGCCTATCGGTCGCTGAAGTTTCTTCGCCGACACCGCGAATCGTTGATGGTGGCCGTGTTCGCCCTCACGGTGGCCGGCGTCGTCGCGGCGTGGGAGTTACAGCGACTTCGAGCGTTGCGAGCCCATTCTGGGTCCGTGGAAAATAGCGTGCCGTCACGGCCGGCGGTGGCCGTACTGGGCTTCAAGAACCTCTCTGGCCGCGAAGACACCGCGTGGCTGGCCACAGCTCTATCGGAAATGCTGAGCACCGAGCTCGCAGCCGGTGGGAATATACGCGTGCTCCCGGGGGAGACAATCGCGCGCGCGCGCATTGAGCTCGCATTGCCGGACGTTGACACGCTGTCCTCCGATACGCTCAGGGCGATACGGCAACGTCTGGGCAGCGACTTCACTGTATCGGGTTCGTACCTTGATTTGGGCGCGGCGACATCCGACCACATTCGTCTCGATCTGCGCTTACAGGATGCGGCGCGCGGCGAGACTCTCGCCAGCGTTTCGGTGGAAGGCTCGGAGCGCCAACTGCTCGACCTCGTGTCGAGGTCGGGGGCGCGCCTGCGCGATCGACTCGGATTGCCGACGGTGTTACCCGCAGAATCCACCACCGTTCAGAATTCGCTGCCATCCAACCCCGATGCCGCGAGATTTTATTCGGAGGGATTGGCCAAGCTGCGTGCTTTTGACGCGTTGGCGGCCCGGGACCTGCTGTCACAGGCAGTGAGCGTCGATCCCGGGTATCCCATGGCGCACGCCGCGCTAGCCCAGGCATGGCTGACACTCGGCTACGACGCCAAGGGTCGCGAGGAAGCAAAAACCGCGTTGGACGTCGGCCGCCAGCTTAGTCGAGAGAATCACCTACTCGTGGAAGGTGGCTACTACGAAGCAAGCAAGGACTGGCTGAAGGCGATCGAGGCGTATCGGACTTTGTTCAATTTTTTCCCCGACAACCCAGAATACGGGCTCGCGCTCGTGAAAGCACAGACCGGGGCGGGCCAGGGGAAGGATGCAATGGCAACGCTCGAGAAGCTCCGCAGACTTCCCCGCGAAGCGGACTTCGATCCTCGCGTCGACCTGGCCACGGTGAATGCGGCCTCCCTGATGTCGGACAATGCACTGCAAGCGAGCGCGGCGACTTCGGCCGCACGCAAGGGCCGATTGACGGGCGCCAAGCTCCTGGTAGCCGCCGCACGTGTGCAGCAATGTCGCGCCCTGGCGAATGTCGGAGATGCTGCCAGGTCCGCTCCCGCTTGCGAGGAAGCTCGCGCGATTTATCAGGCAACGGGCGATTGGGCCGGTACGGCGCGGGTGCTGCACACGATGGCCGAAGTGCCTCTGAACCAGGGCGACTTGGAATCTGCGCGCGCCCTCTATGAGGAGGCGCTGGCCATCGCGCGCCGCATCGGCGACCAACGAGGAATCGCGAGGGAACTTGGTAATCTGGGAGTCGTATCTGCAGCGCAAGGACAGTTGGGACAAGCCGAAACCTTTCACCGGAGCTCTTTGGTCGTGTATCGAGATATCGGCTACCAAGTGGGTGTGGGCGGCGAGGAGGGGAATCTGGGGGAAATTCTTCGTGCACAAGGAAGACTGCGCGAAGCCATGGCGCAATACCAGGACTCGCTCGCGCGCGCGCGCGACGTCGGCAACGCGGAGCTTGAGGCGCTCGATCTAAACGACATCGGCGACGTATTCGCTGATCAGGGCGATCTCGGTGAAGCCACGCGACAATACGATCAGGCGCTGAAGATCTTTCGTGACATCGACGAAAAGGTCTACCAGGCCGAAACGCTGGCCGCGCTCGGGCGTATCAGGACTGAGCAGGGAGACACGGTAACCGCCCGCGCACTCTATGAACAGGCACTTGCCATGCAGAGGCCGCTCGGCGTGAAGGGCGACTTGGCGCAGACCCAGCTTGCCATGGCCGAGTTGCTGTGCGAAATCAATCAAGCACCGGATGCTGTGAACTTACTGCACCTGGCGCTTGCGGAATTTCAGACAGAGAAGAAGGCCAGCGATGAGATTCGGACGCAGGGAATCCTCGCACGGGCACTTCTGCTGCAAGGCCAAATCGCCCCGGCGCGCGCGGCGATCGACGCCGCGGCGGCGCTCATCGATCGCGGTAGCATGACTAATCGGCTCGTATGGCAGCTCGACGATGCGCGCGTGCGGGCAGCGGAAAAGGACTTCTCCCGCGCCGAGCGTGGGGCGAGGGAGGTTCTCGCCGAGGCTGGCCAGCATGGTCTCGTTAGCTTGCAACTGCAGGCGTCACTGGCGCTTGCCGAAATCCATGCCACCGGTACCAATACCGCCAGCGTTCGCATGGAACTGCGACAATTGCAGAAAGCGGCTCAAGCGAAAGGTTTGGGATTGATCATGCGCAAGGCGGCGGCGCTCGCCGCCCGGCACTCAGACGCTGCGCTACGCGTTTCCCACAGACAGCGATATGTAAGTACGAATTGCAGACGCAGCGTAATGGCCTAGCTTACAGGACGACGGCAGCACCTCTTCTGAATGTTGCCCCAGCCGTAGGAGCGGGTATGAACACCATCATTGCCGATGACAGGCTGGCTCTCCAGCGTCTATACCACTGGGAGAGGACAGCGGCCAATCATGTGGCACTGACCCAGCCAATGGGCGATGGTGTTGTACGTGACTATACGTGGGGCGAGGTGCTCGACCAGTCGCGACGCATGGCTGCGCACCTGCAGAGCTTGGGCCTACAGCCTGGCGACCACATCGCCATCTTCTCAAAGAACACCGCGCACTGGCTGATGAGCGACTTCGCCATCTGGCTCGCGGGCGGCGTTTCGATACCGCTCTACCCGACGCTAGCGCCGGATACGATCCGCCAGATTCTGGAGCACAGCGAATCCAAGCTGCTGTTCGTCGGTAAACTCGACCGTTGGGAGTACATGAAGCCGGGCGTGCCCCTGGTCTGCCGTGCATCAGCCATCCGCTTGCACCAGAAGAGGCGAAGAAGAGCTACCCACAATGGGACGACATCGCGGCCAAGACCGCGCCGCTCAAAGGCGAGGAGCTAGTGCGTCGCGGTGACGAACTCGCGACGATCATCTACACCTCGGGAACGACGGGGACACCGAAGGGCGTGATGCACTGCTTCGCGGCGTTTGCCTGGGCGGTGCAGACTGCGGTCAAGCGTGTCCCGTTGAATGGCAGCACACGCATGCTCTCGTATCTGCCCCTGGCACACGTGGTCGAGCGTGCGCTCATCGAATTCGGCCAGTTGGAAAGCGGCATGCATGTGTATTTCGCAGAGACCCTGCAGACCTTTACCGCGGACCTGCAGCGCGCGCGACCGACAGTCTTTTTCTCAGTGCCGCGGCTATGGGTCAAGTTCCAGCAGGGCGTGCTGGCGCGGATACCGCCCGCCAAGCTCGATTGGCTATTGAGGCTGCCCATCGTCAAGGGCATCGTGAGCCGGAAGATCCTCACCACGCTCGGCCTCGACCAGTGCGTCTTCGCCGTTGGCGGTGCGGCGCCAATGCCCCCGGAACTTGCTGCGCTGGTATTCCAAACTCGGTCTGAACATCGGCGAAGGCTATGGCATGACCGAGAACCTCGCCGCTAGCCACATGGCGGTGCCGGAAAAGCAGGCATTCGGCACGGTGGGCCAGACTTACGACGGCGTGCAGTGTCGCCTGGACCCATCCAACGCTGAGATCCAGGTGAAAAGCCCGGCGACGATGCTCGGCTACTATAAGCAACCCGAGCTGACCGAAGCTGGCCTTCGCTGATGACGGCTGGTTGCGCACCGGCGACAGGGGCGTTCTCGACGCCGCCGGTAACCTGAAGATCACCGGCCGCGTGAAGGACTTATTCAAGACCAGCAAGGGCAAGTACGTCGCGCCGGCACCCATCGAGGACAAGCTCGTGATGCATGCAGCGGTGGAAGCCTGCTGCGTGACGGGGGCCAACCTCGGGCAGCCGATCGGTTTGATGATGCTCAACGATAACGCGCTCAAGAAGATTGCAGACCCCGCCAGCCGCATTGAGCTCGAGACCTCGCTCGCCGAGCACTTGAACGGAATCAACGCAACCCTCGATCCACACGAGCGACTGGGTTGCCTCGTCGTGATGACCGAGGCGTGGACCGTTGACAATGATCTGATAACGCCGACGCTAAAGGTCAAACGCAATCGCATCGAAGACCTTTTTGCCAAGCACTACGAGGCATGGAATCGCATGGGCAAAGTCGTGGTGTGGCATGAGAAATGACGCCGGAAAGCGGGCGACACTTTGGCCGGCTTGACCAGCGCGCGGAAAGGTACCGTAGGGGACGGTTCGGGCGTCCCTGTGCGCCGCCTTTTTGCGTACACCGGTGAGCAATCATCCCCGATCGGAGCGAAGAGGGCCGAAGGAACACACTCAGTTGCTTGTCGTGGTCTCTATATATACGCATCTTGCAGTTTGAGTATAACTCGTTATCAGATTGTCACCGCGTAAGTTAGCCCGTCTGGCTTGCGCCGCCGATCTTGCAGGAAGTTTCTGCAAGGCGCAGATAGCCCTGATCGGTTCACTCGTTGGGATCGGGCGCTTGGCGAGTTGCCAATGATAATCGCGCCCGACGCCTATGCGATCCACACCGAAGAGTGGACGAGCATCTACGTCACCGCGACGGGCTTGCTGCCTTTGGATCGTAGCCCTCCGAAACGCCGCCCGTGCCGCGCAATGCAAGAACGCCTGAGTAATCGCGACTACGTACGTAGTGCTCGAGTGCGACATGGACTGCGTCACGAGTCGTTTTTACCTTGGCGAGTCGCTTGACCCGGTCGACGAGCTTCGAGTCGAGAACAATATTCGTACGCTCAGCACTCGATCTGCGAATTTGCTTCATTACATCTCCATACACATCGCATGTGTATTCGAGTTTACGACCGTTCGCAGGTCAGTGCATCGACTATTCATTCGCAAGTGAAGGGCTTGTTCAATTTCCATTGAAACTTGATCTTCATTCGACGAGCTGCGCTCGCCGCACAATCGAAGAAGATCAGATCTCGCAGCACTAGCGCCACGGGCGAACTTAGCCAGGTATCCTAAACTGCAGACGCAGTCTGAGCGTGATTTCACTTAGCCATAGGCCGCGTGGCACTTCGCTTTGCGCGTACGAATCGCTCATCGGTAATCTCTATTGCGGCGTGCGTGCCCGTCGCGCCCACGTCTTTGCGTGGCTCGAGGGGCTGGTCGGCAAATCGCTGACGCTCGGCGGCGCTCACCCGGCTGATCGTGGGCTTTTCATAATAGTCGGTTAGGTAGCTCGCGACGGCGCTTGCGGCGATTTCCTCGCTGAAGAAACCCAGGCGCAGTGAATGCACAATTCGGCCTTGATCAATCCCCGCAACCGAGTACAACCGGTACACGCTGAAAATGTCGAGATTGGGCACCGTGTCTGGGTCAAAGGCGTCTTCCGCCTGCGACAGTTGAATCACGTACCAGCGCAAAGCGTGGTCATCTTCCAGCTCGGACGACGTCAACGCGCGAACTGTTTGCGTGCTCTCAAGATCGCCCAATGGCGTACTGAGTTCCTCAACCGGACGCGCGACGGGAGCGCTCGGCGCGATCGCCGACGCAGGCAGTGAAAGTGCGGTGGGTACGGCAGGGGCGCCCGATCTTGCGGCCATGAGTTGTCGCGACATGGTGGCCACTGTTGACAGCAACAAGATCGGTGGAGTGACACCCGACGGTGTCGGGAAAGCGGACGACTTCTTGGTCCGCCCTTCCGAAGACGATTGCCGCGCATCAGCCTTGGCTTTTGCATCCGCTATGGCCTGCGCTTCCACCCGAGCCTGTGCTTCCGCTCGGGCTTGTGCTTCCGCGAGAGCTTGTGCCTTCGCTCGGGCCTGTGCTTCGGCCTTGGCTTGCGCTTCCGCCCGGGCTTGCGCTTCCGCCCGAGCCTGTGCTTCCGCTCGGGCTTGTGCTTCGGCCTTGGCTTGCGCTTCCGCCCGGGCTTGCGCTTCCGCTCGGCGCGCTTCCGCGAGAGCTTGTGCCTTCGCTCGGGCCTGTGCTTCAACCTTGGCCTGTGCTTCGGCCTTGGCCTGTGCTTCGGCCTTGGCCTGCGCTTCCGCCCGAGCTTGTGCTTGCGCTCGGGCCTGCGCTTCCGCAAGAGCTTGTGCCTTCGCTCGGGCCTGCGCTTCAGCTTTGGCCTGCGCTTCGGCCTTGGCTTGCGCTTCCGCCCGAGCTTGCGCTTCCGCTCGGGCTTGCGCTTCCGCAAGAGCTTGTGCCTTCGCTCGGGCCTGCGCTTCGGCTTTGGCCTGCGCTTCGGCCTTGGCCTGCGCTTCGGCCTTGGGCTCTGCGCTTCAGCTTTGGCCTGCGCTTCGGCCTTGGCTTGCGCCTCCGCCCGGGCTTGCGCTTCCGCTCGGGCTTGCGCTTCCGCAAGAGCTTGTGCCTTCGCCCGGGCCTGTGCTTCAGCTCTGGCCTTTGCATCAATCTTTGCCTGGATGGGAGCCAACGCGCGCAAGTCGTCAGCGTCTGCCCTTGCCGTCAAGGCACCGGGATAGACGTCTCGCACCTTATTGAGGACCGCATCCGCCTCGTCCTCATTGTCGAATGGACCGAGACGCAGGCGATAACGCATGCGATGATCCTCAGTCCGCTGCACTTGATACACATGCGTGTGTCCACAATCGGGAAGACCTTTTACCGGTACGGCAATTGGTGCGGTCGAGGTGCTGAGATTAATCACGAAAGGTCCCGGACCGCCGAGACGAACGGATTCCGGCAGAGGCGCGAACAAGTCATCAATGGTCAGATGCCAGATTTCTCCAGTCATTGGCGACTTTATCGACGCAGCCATGAATGTCTTTTTCACCAACGGTTGGAGTGTTGTGAAGATAGTGTCTAAGAAGGCCCGGAATCACCGTGATCGGCGTCTCCTCACCGCGACAAACTTGATTTATGTCAAGATGAACACGTCAGGCACCGTCGCGCCGTGCCGCCACGTGAAGTAATCGCACGCGTTATGTCTGCTGCTCGCCAACTGAGCACGCGCGAGTCGGAGAGTGCCTGATGCTACGCTGATTGCACCTTGTACTGCGGTGATAAGGACATCCCTCTACATCTATGGTCCTATTGCCCGCAGCCGCCCTCCAGATAAAGATTTATGGCACGTAAAGAGAGGGAACTGCAATGAGGTTCCTAATTGCTGCCGCCCTTGTGAGTCTTGCGCTCGGCGGCTGCGCAGTGTCGAAAGATTGGCAAGCGACAGGCGGTAGCCGATCAGATGGCGTCGTACAACTTTCGTATGAATATAAGCAGATGCAAGCGGCTCAAACAAACGACCAACAAGGGCTCGACTTGGCCGTAAGCCGCTGCGGCAGTTGGGGATACACAGGCTCAGAAGCGTTTGGCCGCACTAAACAAACTTGCAGTCAGCCTGGCGGGCTGGGATGCGCTGGCTGGCTTGTCACCAAAGAGTATCAGTGCCTCGGCCACGGTGACGCTTCTGCCCAACTGGCACACTAGAGCGGGCATCAGCGGTCCTTAACGGACACATTGGACACGACGGCAAAGACATCGGCGACCTCTTGCATCAGCTCTTCAGCGGCAAGCAGGCGCGCGAGTGAAGCACGACGATAGCGCCAGCCTCTCCATGAATTATCCGGAAAGGATTCCAGTCGGGCTCGCTCGGCAGCGAGCGCATAGAAGCGAAATGCTCGTAGCAAATGGGCGTTCTGCTTCGCGCGGGTGTTCTCTGTCGCAGCATCCCTCTCCTCACGTTCTGCGAAGCGCGCGAGTGCATTGGGCTCACCCGCATCGGCGCCCCTTTGGTACCACCGCCAGGCTTTCCCAGGATCTCGGCCTTGCCTCCCATCCGCGCGCGACGATGACAGCACGCCCGACTCGTACAGAGTACCCAGTTTGAAGGCACCGATTGTCACACCGCCGTTCCAGGCTTCCTCGTAGAGTGCAACTGCACGAGCCGTATCGCTTGGGCCTGCTGAACCGTCGAGAAGCAGATCGGCGAGTTCGATGCGTGCGGCGCGATACTGGGCTGCGACGGCGTGCTCGAGCTCTCGTCGTGCGCCCTCCGCGTCGTGCTTCGCCAGCAGCGCACGTCCGAGCTCATATCGCAGCCTTGGTATGTCGCCGCTGCGGGTGAGTTCCCGCAAGCATGCGGAGGTGGCGACATCTGCGGTAATGCTCGCCAGTTCAACACCGGGCGCCCGCCGATCCGGGTCATATACAGCGGCGGTGGTCCGGTCGCATGCGGAGGCTTCGGTGGACCACACTGCGCTTCCCGTTCCGGCCGGGAGTCCGAGCTGGGCTCGCTGTTCTTCGGTCAACGGATTGAACTGAGCAGCCTGCGACCACCGGATCTGCGCGTCCAGCCCCGCTGGGACACGCGCGTCCCAGACTCGTGCCGTCTTATCGTCCGAGGCCGTGACGATGCGGGTGCCGTCCGGCGAGTAAGCGGCGGTGTCGACTACGCTGCTGTGACCCGCGAGCACTGCGAGCTGAACACCGGTCCGGGCGTCCCAGATCCGGGCTGTCTTGTCGACCGAAGCGGTTACAATGTGGTTGCCGTCGGGAGAGTAGGCAACCGTGTATACGCGGCCACGGTGGCCAACCAACGTCGCAAGCGGCATGCCGGTGCGCGCATCCCAGATTCTCGAGGTTCGGTCGTCCGACGCCGTGACGATGCGGCGGCCGTCAGGTGAGTAGGCGATCCACTGAACGACATCTGCGTGGCCACTGATCACTGTCAGCGGACTGCCGGTGCGCGCATCCCAGATTCGAGCAGTCTTGTCGCTCGATGCGGTGGCGATTCGGTGGCCGTCCGGCGAGTAGGCGGCATACAGGACTGCCTTCGTATGACCGGCCAGCACCAGCAGTTGCCTTCCAGTTTGCGCGTCCCAAACACGTGCGGTCTTGTCGCCAGACGCCGTGACGATGCGCTGTCCGTCGGGCGAGTAGGCACCGGAATACAGCTGGCCGTCGTGCCCGCTCAGCACCGTGAGCAGAGCGCCGGTCTGTGCATCCCAGATGCGAGCGGTGCGATCGAGAGAAGCGGTGACGACACGGCTGCCATCGGGTGAGTAGGCAGCGCTCTGAACCACATCGGCGTGCCCCGCGAGCACAGACTGTTGACTTCCCGTGCGTGCATCCCAGATACGGGCAGTCTTGTCGATCGAGGCCGTGACGATGTGCGCGCCATCCGGGGAGTAGGCGGCAGACTGTACGAAATCGCCATGACCCGCCAGCACGGTGAGCGCAGTGTCCACACTCGCATCCCATATATGAGCGGTCCCGTCATCCGAGGCGGTCACGATGCGGCTGCCGTCCGGCGAGTAGGTTGCCGAGAACACGCTGTCACCGTGGTCGGCGAGCACCTGTCCACCAAGCAGAGCCAGCGGAGCGCCACTGGCGGCGTTCCAGATTTGGGCGGTGTTGTCATCGGCTGCGGTGACGATCCGCTGCCCGTGCGGCGAATAGGCGGCCGAATAGATACGTGCACCGTGGCCGACCAGGATGGCTAGCGGGGTACCGGGACGCGCGTTCCAAATCCGTGCGGTGTTGTCGTCCGAGGCTGTGATGATGCGGCTGCCATCCGGCGAGTAGCCGATCCATTCCACCGCATCCGCATGATCCCCGAGCACCGCCAGTTGACGGCCCGTGTGCGCGTCGTAGAGCCGAGCCGTTTTATCCGCCGAGGCTGTGCCGATCTGTGTGCCATCGGGCGAAAATACGGCGGAACGGACTCCATCGCGGTGACCCACGAGCACGGCCAACAAAGAACCGCTCTGCGCATCCCACACGCGCGCGCTCTTGTCGTCCGAGGCGGTGACGATGCGCTTGCCATCGGGCGAGTAAGAGGCCGAATGAACACTGTCGCCGTGACCGGCAAGTACCGTGAGCGGATCGCCGGTGCGCGCGTCCCAGATACGTGCCGTCTTGTCACCCGAGGCGGTCACGATGTGGCTGCCGTCGGGCGAAAATGCGGCCGAATACAGCTTGCCTTGGTGCCCTCGGAGTACGATTAGCGATGTGCCGGTGCGCGCGTCCCACACCCGCGCAGTCGCATCTTCCGACGCAGTGACGATACGTGCACCGTCCTGCGAGTAGGTCGCATGTCGTACCCAATCACCATGGCCCGTGAGAATGGCGAGCTCAGATGGGGTCACGCGAGCTTCTTGAAACACGCTGATCGCATCCGCTTGTGCTGATCCGCCCCTGGCCAGCACTTCCAGGATGATGGCTTGCGCGCCGGCGACATCAGCCTCCCTCAGTCGATCGGCTGCGGTCTGCGTGAGCAGCCGCGATTGCGCCGCTTCCAAGCGTTCTGCCTCGCGGTGCGCCCTCTCTGCCTGGAAAATGGCAAGGGCGAGTCCGACTGAAAGCGCCAGCACACCGGCCACGGCAGAGCCGACGGGGAGCTTGTTGCGACCAGCGAATTTCTTAGCTCGATACCACAGACTGTCCGGACGGGCGCACACCGGCTCGCCATGCAGGTAGCGCTCGAGGTCATCGGCCAGCTCCGCCACCGTCGCGTACCGCTCGGCAGGGTCTCTCTTCAGCGCTTTCAGAACGATTGTGTCGAGGTCGCCGCGCAGTTTGCGTCGTGCAGCGGGCGATGCAACTGCCTCGCTGGGCGGCACGGGATCCTTCGTGAGGACGGCGTGGGCCAGCCCCAGCGCGCTGGCACTCTCGCCGCGCTCGTAGGGGCTTGCGCCCGTCAGCAGCTCGTAGAGCACCACGCCCAATGAATAGACATCCGATGCAGTGGTCACGGACTCACCGCGAATTTGCTCGGGTGAGGCGTACTGAGGGGTGAGTGCCCTGCCTGTGAACTGCGTGACGCGGGTCTGGATGACATTCGGATCGAGCAGCTTCGCGATGCCGAAGTCGAGCAGGTGCACGCAGCCCTGCGAGTCCACCTGGATATTTGAGGGCTTCAGGTCCCGATGCACGATCAAGCGTGTGTGCGCATACGCGACGGCGGATGCGACCTGAAGCACAAAACCAAGGCGAGCAGCGATGTCGAGGGAGTGCCGCTCGCAGTATCGGTCGAGCGGTTCGCCCTCGATGTATTCCAGTGCGAGGTAGGGGCGTCCGTCGGATGCTACGCCGGCGTCATAGAGGCGGGCGATGTTGGGGTGCTCGAGCGCCGCCAGAATGTCTCGCTCCCGTGCCATGCGCTCTGCGAGGCCGTCGACCGCGGCGCCGATGTGTGGGAGCTTCAGGGCGACTTTGCGCTGCAGCAAACCGTCCGTACGCTCGGCAAGCCACACGGACGCCATTCCGCCTGCGCCTAACTCGCGCTCCAGGCGGTAAGATCCGATGACGTCACCGGACGAGTTGCCCGAAACTCCGCGCGAGCGCGCTTGAATCAATTCCGGCAATGTGGCCAGGAAGTTGGTCTCGAGCCGAAGTGACAGAAGCTCTTGCAAAACCTTCTTAAAGGGTTCCTGGTCGAGAGGTAGAGCGGCGACCCACGACATGCGTTCGCCCTCCGGCAACGACAGCGCCATATCCAGAAGACGACTCAAGATCACCCAATCTGGCGCAGGAAGTACCATGTGTGATGTCATGTAAGCATATATCTGCCGGTCGCATCTATCGTAGAGCCGCGGGGATAGTCACGAGCTGCGCCCGTCTGCGTCAGCAAACGCGAGTTCGCCTGGAGTGATGCCGGACCCAGTGGCGCGCCGCGCAAACTCACATCGATCGCCTCGTCCAGAAGAACCAGATCCCCGCGCAGGCGAGCCGCCATCGGGGCGCCCATCCGGATTAGACAGAATCAGGGAGGGAATCCGGCCGACCCAGAAGAATTGAAATTTAACAGGAAAATGACGCTTGCCGGTGGCCGGAGTACGAGCGAAATCTCGTCTATTACGACGTGGTGGAAAATTTGCATGCATCTAAATCAAGAACGAGGAAAGCATCATGGATGACAAGATGGCTTGCGATCTGTGCAAAAAGTTCTCGGGGTGGCCACACGCCTTCGCTGTCTCGGCCGTCCTCGCGGCGGGATTCGTGGGTTCGGCCAGCGCTTCGGACGAGCCTCCGGACTCGAGCGACGGCTGGAACGTTGCACACGCGCGGCTCATCGCCACCGGCATCCCCGGAGCGGGCGCGGTGGCCGAGGTGGGCGATTTCCTGACCGGCAGCCCGCTCCACGACAAGGCGGCGTTGACGGTGTTCACGCAGCCGGGCCAGGTGCTCGATCCAAAACGTGTGCTCGTGGCATCCACGTCCAACTTCGGCGCACCACTTGCGCGTAGCGGTGATCCGGAAGGCTCGATTCTCTCCATCGATGTAAGCGGCGGCGTGGTCGCGGTGCCGCCGGGATTCGCCATCGCCGGCGGCCAAGTCTCGGCACTCGGCGGTGCCGTGCAGGTATATGCGGCACAAAACGCGAGCTTCTTGAATTCAGTCACCGAGCCCCAAGCGCTCACGGCCGGATTGCCGTCGGCGAGCCTGCCGCTCGGCATCTCCATCAATAACGGCAATGGCCGACCCTGGATCGCGAACGCGCCCTATGGGCCGGCAGGGGAAGGCACCATCACCGTCCTTGATCCTCAGGGATATCCGCTGGCGGGCGCACCCGATCCGATCGCCGGCGGCGTCTTTGCCGGCAATCTCACGAATCGAAACTCGGCCTCCACCCACGGGCTGACTTCGGCAGCGCTCGGCACGGCCGTCATCTCCAAGTCGCCCGAACTCACCGGACGGGCGGTGTTCGCCGCGGTCGAGGCGGATGGCAGCGTCGTGCAAATCAATGTGCAAAAAGGGGTCGACGGACTTGCGCCAGCAGGCACGGTGACGCCGCTCGCAGCCGTCGACCGCATGACGGCGGAATCGGCTCGTGCGCAGGTGGTGGCCCGTGCCGGCCTCGCTCTCAACTGGATGCCGACGCTCAATCTTTTCATCGCTGATCCGCAGAAGAATCGGCTCGTCGTATTGGATCTGAGCGATAACGGCACGCTGTTCACGGCCGCGAGTCGGGAGATCCGTCGCGACGAATTCGATGTGCCGATCGATGTTGCACCGAGCACTCGCGAGGTCTCATCGGGCAGCTTCGCGAGCAACACGACGCTCGCGGGAGGCTCGGACATGTATGTATTGAATCGGGGAAACAATACGGTGCTGCGAATGAGCCTTACCGGCGCAATACGCGACGGACGCCGCATCGCCGCTGAGGTGCCCGGTTTTCGGGTGAACGGCCTCGCGGTCTCCTCAGACGGTCAGACTATCTATGTCACCGCTACTACACCGCAAAGCGGTGGTGTGCTGCTGTCGATCCCGGCTTTTGGAGGGCGGCCGGCGAGCGCAGACCTGTTCCAGCAGGCGCAGAGCAGTGGTCAAGCAGCGAGCATGACCGACTTCGGTAACTTCGTATTCAATGCGGTTATTTCGCCCAAGGATGGCCTGGGCCCCCTGTTTAACGACTCCGCCTGCGCGGGTTGTCACGCCTCACCGTTCCCGGGAGGTATGGGCTTGCTGCCCGGACAATCCGAGCAGCTGGTGGGACGCTTCCGTCCAGACGGCTCTTTCGATGACCTGTCGGGCGAGGGCGGCCCCGTAGCGCGGGCTCACTCGGTGGCCGAGTTGGGATTGATGTGCGACCTGCCGCCGGGTGTTCCGCCCCAAGCCAGTGTCGTGTCCTTGCGTAACGCCATGACCCTGCGTGGCGACGGGCTTCTCGACACCATCGCGTTGGGCGATGTGCTCGCGAATGAGGCGCTCGAGCCGGCAGCTGTCCGCGGACGGCCGAACCTCATGCCGGATGGGCGCATGGGAAAGTTCGGCTGGAAGGCCGACGTGCCGACGGTCGTGGAGTTCATGGGTAACGCGTTCCGCAATGAAATCGGTGTGACGAATCCACTGCAGCGGCGCGATGAAATCCACGCATGCGAGGCGAACCGTAACAGTCCGGAGGTCGATGCACTGATCCTGCAGGCTGCAGCCAAATTCCTCAATAGCATCAATCCGCCGGTTCCTACTGCTTCTTGCACCGCTTCACCGGGCGCCGCGGTGTTTCAGTCGGCGGGCTGCGCGAGTTGCCATACGCCAACTCTGCCCGGCCCCGGTGCACGGCAACCGGTCAATCTGTACTCGGACTTGCTGTTGCATCACATGGGACCGGCACTCGCCGATATGATTCCACAGGGATCAGCGGCGGGTGATGAGTGGCGCACCATGCCACTGTGGCGAATATCCGAGCGCGCGAAGTTCCTGCACGACGGTCGGGCGACATCGCTCAGCGCCGCCATCCTCGCTCACGACGGACAGGGTCGCGCCGCGAGCAACGCATTCGCTGCGCTCGATCCGGCAACACAGCAAGCGCTAATCGCGTTTTTGGGTTGTCTCTAGGCTGCTTACTTCAATGCCGCAAACAGCAGCAGACGCGCCCGCTGCCACTCGCGCCGCAGCGTTCGCTCGCTGGTGCCGAGACACGCTGCGATGTCTTGCTCGGTATACCCCGCGAAGTACTTCATCTCCACGATGCGCACCAATCGCTCGTCGCTCCTGCCGAGCGCGTCGAGCGCCTCGTTCACCTTAAGCACCTCGGATTCACCGGCAGCGATGGAATCGACTACATCCGTGTTGAGCGTGACATGCGGCGCCTCGCCGCCGCGGCGCTTCGCCTGGCTCTCGCGCACGAAGTCGATCACGACAGAGCGCATCACGCGCGCCGCATACGCGAGAAACCGGCCGCGATCCTGGCTCCGAAGATCCCCTGCACCGAGGAAACGCAAGTAGGACTCATGCACGAGAGAGGTGGTATCGAGTAATACCACGGGAGCAGACCTCTTCAGGCGCGCATGAGCAAGACGGCGCAGATCCTGGTACATCTTCGCAAACAGCGCGCTCTTGCTGTCTCGATGATCATCGACCGCTTTGTCGAGCAATTGTGTCAGGTCGCTCATACTCGAAGCACTTTAAACGAACCCGGGCCCAACGCCCAGTATCGCAGCCAAGCCGAGACGCGCTTCGTAGTGTCGGGCGAGGACGGAGTGATCCCCGAAGCCATACGGCTTAATTTTCAGCCTTTTTATCAGCCTGGACAATGACTTAGACTAGCCCGAGCTGACGAAACCTGGGCTTCGTCCGTTCATGGGCTCATGCAAGCGCTACGTGACGACACGCTCGCGCAAGCAAACCGTCAACTCGTCACAATGAGAAAGTTGAAAGCCTCGACCGGATATTGCCCTATAGAAGACTTCCTCGCAGTGAGCGCCGTGCAACTCAATGACGATGTTGTCGACCCTGTCGATCCAAGTCTGGTAGTTTTTGGAGAATACCGCGGCCTCGGAGCCCTCGATATCGATCTTCAGAATCGATATTCGCTCTTCGCCTGACCGCTCGAGGATAGACCCGATGTCGATCGCGTGAACATCGGGCGTCTCGCCCTCAACAATCTCCCGAACGCTCCTACCCCACTCCTTTCCCTGGCCGAGGCTATCGGGGTCAAAGATCAGTCCGGCGGGGTGTGACCAGACTCCTGAGCAGATGCAAGTCGCACGCAGGCCGTACGCCCGAACGTTGGCCTCCAGCACCCGGAAGTTCTGTGGGTCCGGCTCGACGGCGACCAGCGTCGCATGCGGATATCGTGTCAGAAAGTACGCGGCGGAATATCCGACGTTGGCGCCACAGTCAATGATCAGACCGGCTGTCTCGATTGCATCAAGGCAGCGATATTCACGCATGTGAAAAATCTGGCCGAAAACGCGAATGTCGCTGGATTCCGCGCGGCACCGCAGAGGAAATTTTGCATACTTGCTGCGCATCAGCACCGTGCTCTTCGGCGGCAGGTGCTTCAGCCTAATTCGCTGGAGCTTGTTGAGAACGGCCGGAACCAGGCCGAACTCGCGGGCAGAGTGGGCGTAGTTCTTGATTTGCTGCGAGTAGCTCACAACTCTCTGCGACAACGCGTAGGCGGACTAAACCAGGCCGTCGGCGGCCCGTTCGAGAGCAGCGATGTCGATCCGCTTCATCTGCATCATCGACTCGAAGGCGCGCTTGGCGCGGGCCGAATTGGAGTCATCGAGAAGGGTCGGAAGCTTGTGGGGCACGATCTGCCAGGACAGGCCGTAGCGATCCTTAACCCAGCCGCATTGCTCGGCCTCCGGAACCGCCGAGAGTGCATTGGTCAGACGCTCGATCTCAGCCTGCGTCTCGACCGGAATTTGAAACGAGATGGCCTCGTTGAACTTGAAATGCGGCCCGCCATTGAGCCCGACGAAAGGCCGCCCCATCAGAGTAAATTCGACGGTCAGCACATCGCCGGCCTTGCCCGACGGATAGTTGCCCGGCGCGCGATGTACTTTATCGATGCGACTGTCGGGTAGTAGCGAGGTGTAGAACGTCGCAGCCTCCTCGGCCTTCCCATCGAACCAAAGGCATGGCGTGATCGCTGGCATGAGAGGTCTCCTTATGGTGTGCGGACCCGAATCTTTGGGATGGTAGACATAAGACGAGGGACCGCCATGAATTCCGACAGTTCCATCGAAATTAATTCCATGCTCACGGCTCCAACCCGACCCGGCGCACCATGTCCGAGAACCGGGTTTCCTGGCGCAACGGGAACCACAACATCAGGCCGGGCTAGGGACCTATCGGCCTGTCAAGAGCGGATATTCCAGCCTGTCGTCTTGCTGTGGCCGACCCGGACCACGTCCGCAAAGGCTCCGTGGTGCGGCCCATCATTTGACTTAATGTACTGCGACCCGCGACAAACGCCGTGCTTTTGCAATTGCCGCGTTGCCACCAGCCGTGCCTCGCCGGATCATCATTCATCTCAAGAATGCAGCCGATTTGCTTATGGTAGCTAAAAGACAAAATAGGTTGAGGCACTCTGAGATCGTGCACTTGGAGCTGGACCGCGCGATCCTCCTCGATGAACTGTCAGAGGAGTCTGGCGTCGAAAAGGGCGTTTTGCTTCGGGAGGCGGTCGATGACCTGCTGATAAAGTTCAAGAAGCTGCATGCGAGGGCGCGTAAGCCGCCCTTAAGAAGCGCGCAGCCAAAGGAGCCTGGCATCCCCACTGACAAGCCGGGCTTCAAGGGCTAAAAAGTGACTGAAAGCAATTTGAGAAGCTGCAATGCCAACGTTCCGCCTCCGCAACATCGCTGAGTGGCTGGGCTTTGTCGGGTTGATATGCGTCATGATTGCCGGGGCGATTCTCGCGAGTGTTCTCTATCCTTTGATCCTCCTCGTGCAAATGATGGCGCGTATCTTGGACTGCTCGAAAGCTGCCGCCATCATCGGCCAAAGGTTGTGGACGCGAATAACAATATCCCTCGGTCGCTGACGACGGCGATTTAGCTTCTCGAGCCGGCGGCCCACTCGACGGCATCTGTGATCACCGGCCTTTAGGTTCCGCCTGCTCGTCGTACCATGCGCGGTACCGCATCGATCACGTCATCAACGGAATGGAACTGCTCTGGGTGCGTCAACAGCAGATGCGCCATGGCCAGTGCGCCGGCTTCGCAATCGGCGCGCCGGGCGGCATCTTCGATGCGTTCGAAGTCGGTGACATGGGCGAAGCCCAGGATGCGGCGGATCATCTTGCAAGCGCCGAAGCCGAGCATGTCGGCAAACAGCGAGTCCAGAAAGACGTGCCGCGCCGACTGAAGCACCGCGGTGTCCACTGGAGTGGAAAACATGGCGGCTGGGAATGCATCTCCCTTTGCATCCTCGTTCCACAGCGCGAGGAAGGATCTACGGAATGTCTCCCAGAAGATCCTTGATTGCTGGAGAATCCATTGCTGATAAGCGACCCGGTCGTCCTCCGGAGTCGAGTGCCCGGGCTGGGAGTACCAATTCAGCAATAGATTGCCGAAAAATGCGCCCAGGTCGAATCCGATTGGACCGTAGAAAGCGAATTCCGGATCAATTACGCGACGGTCATTTTCCGTGACCATCACGGAGCCGGAATGGAGATCGCCGTGAATGAGGGCCTGGGCTTCACTGAGAAATTTCTGGCCGAACCGTGCTGCGGCAACTTTGAGGCGCCCATCGCGGCGAAGATTCGAGACCAGATCGTCAAGCTGTGGAGAGGTATGACGATTGCGCGCGCTATCGAAGTAAGGATCCGCGAAAACGAGGTCTACGGTGATGCGAATCAGCGGTTTATTTGCAGCGAACTGCGCAATTCCGTCCAATTTGTGTTCGAACGGTCGCGCGAAATCGGACGTGAAGAAGCAAGCGCGGGCGATATATTCACCGATATCTCGGCCGAGATTCTCGTAGCGGCGCCCCGCAATCAAGCCGTGCCTTAAGATGATATGGGGCGATAAGCACTCCATGACAGTGCAATAAAGCTCTGAGTCGTAATGGTAGATCTTGGGTATCAGCGCGCCCACGTACGGAGCCACGGCAATGTAGTAGGAATTCTCGAAGAATGCCCGTTCGGGCGACAGCGGCCATGACGGCCCGGCGGCGCGAACATATGGGAGAGCCTGCTTGACGCAGACCGACCCGTCCCGTCCTTCCACGATAAATACGACGTTGAGATTTCCATCGCCCACTTCGCGTATTTGCCAATCTTCCGTCCGGTTGCCGAGAAGTGCGCGCACGTTTTCGAGGTCTGCGAGCAGCGCAATCAGGCTCTCGGGATCCAGTATTCGATACCTGGAGGGTATTTCTTCGTTCGAGATCATCGATTCCCCTTGACGAGCGCGCTTGGAAGATCCGCACCGCCAAAGACGAGACCGGAGTCCGGCGCATCTTGTTTGCCGTAGTTGCGAAACTTCTCGATGACTCGACGCATCTCGGTTTCATTGAGAATATGGACTTTCCCAAGAGCCAGCGCCGTACAATATTGCGCAGCCAGATTTTCGACCTCTTCAGCGAGCGCGATAGCGGCGGGAAGATCCGCGCCCACCGTGATGACGCCGTGATTTGCAAGTAAACACGCCTTGCGACCTTCCAAGGCAGCTACCGCCGCGTCGGAAAGCTCCTGTGTACCGAAGGTGAAATAAGGCGCGCAACGGATGTCTTGGCCACCCGCCACCGCGACCATGTAATGGAATGCAGGAATCCCTCGACCGGTGCAGGCGAGGCTCGTCGCCTTCGGTGAATGCGTGTGAACTATGGCGGCGACCTCACCCCGGGACTTGAATATGTCGCGATGGAACCGCCATTCACTCGACGGACGGCGATGGCCGAACCAGTTCCCGTCGAGATTCATCAGCGGAATATCCTCGGGTGCGAGGGCGTGGTACGGGATTCCGGTCGGAGTGACGAAAAAACACCGCTCATCCCGGCGCACGCTGACATTGCCCGATGTGCCGAAGGCCAAGCCGCGCTGCACAAGCTCGCGACAACCAGCAATCACCGCCTCGCGCAGCTTGTTGTCCGTCATCGCGCCGTCCGGATCGGTCATTGTGGGCTCGTCCGATCCGGAAAAAGACTCTGCAACCCGGCGCGGCTTGCGGCGCAAGCGCCGCGCTCCGTGATCAATGCCGTCACCAACCTCGCAGGCGTTACGTCGAACGCCAAGTTGAGGCCGGGGCTCCCTTCTGGCACCACTCTCACAGTCTCAATGACGCCGCAGGAAGTGCGGCCGGTGATATGCGTGAGTTCCAGTGCTGATCGCTCCTCGATGGGGATATCGCAGCCTTGATCCAAGGACCAGTCGATGGTGCTGAGCGGCAGCGCCACATAGAAGGGGACACCGTTGTCCGAGGCGGCAAGCGCTTTGAGATACGTGCCAACCTTGTTGCAAACATCCCCTGTCGCCGTGGTCCGATCACTACCCACGATGACCATATCGACTTGGTGCCGTTGCATGAGATGGCCGCCGAGATTATCCGCAATCACAGTATGAGGCACGCCGTGCGCGGCGAGCTCGAATGCCGTCAGCGCAGCGCCCTGGTTACGTGGCCGGGTCTCGTCCACCCATACGTGGACCTGGATTCCAGCATCATGAGCCATGTAGATCGGCGCAAGCGCCGTGCCCCAATCGACACAGGCAAGCCAACCGGCATTACAGTGGGTCAGGATATTCACGACTCGACCGGCCGCACTCTCAGCGAACCGGCGGATGAGCTCGAGACCATGCAGACCAATTGCACGGCATTGCTCGACGTCGGCTTCACAGATCAGAGCAGCTTCTCGAAACGCTGCGTCGGTCCGCTCCTTCGGAGCTACCCCGGCGAGCGCCCCTCGCATTCTCGTCACTGCCCAGGCCAGGTTTTGGGCTGTCGGTCGCGTGGCCCGCAGGATTTGTGCCGCTTCGTCGAGGTGTTCATCCGACGCGTTCGACCGCAAGGCGAGTGCCATACCATAGGCGGCAGTCGCCCCTATCAGCGGAGCGCCGCGAACCACCATGGTCCGGATTGCTTGCGCGGCGTCATCCAGAGTATTGAGGTCGACCGTCGAGAACTCAAACGGAAGGCGAGACTGATCGATGACACGCACAGCACCGGCTGCGGGCCAGATAGTGCGGTAGTGCCTACCGGCGATTTTCACAGGATCAACTCGCGATCAGTCTGGCGGCTGGGCGGGCAAAATCCAACGCTCGTTCCTCAATGGATACTCCGTACAATCGTACGTGTATGCCATTCAATCGCCAGCCGATAAACACCGGATGGAGCTTGACGCCCCGACTACCAATTAAATCAAAGACTTGGGTTCTAAGATACAGTTGGCTTTCTCCTTGACGTAGCTGGCTGTTATCACGGGATAAAAAAAGGGATACAGTTATTGAGTCCGTCATTGGTGGCAGTTGCGCCTGCGACTTGCAAGTCAAGGACTCGCGGACGCAGTAGACGACTGTCGAGCGGCCGGGGGAGCCAGGCTCAAGGGAGTCTCATGAACTACAAAATAAAATGCATTGCGGGCTTCGGCTGCTTAGCGGTTTTAGGGGGGATACTCGCCAACGTCGCGATCGCTCAGCAATCGCGTTCCGACACGGGACAGCTCGAGGAGATCGTCGTCACCGCGGAGAAGCGCGAGACGACCATCGAGACGACGTCCATCAGCCTGACGGCGGTTTCGGGGGCGGAAATCTTGAACCGCGGATTCACGGACTTGGCTTCCCTCATGCTGTCCGTCCCCGGGGTCTCGATCCGCACCAGTGGTCCCGGCATGACGGAGTTCGAGATGCGGGGCGTCGCCTCCAACGGCGGCAACTCCCCGACGGTCGGGTTCTATTTCGACGAGACACCCATGACCGCGCCGGCGGCGACCAACGAGGGCAAGATCGTCATTTCACCCGATCTCTACGATCTCAATCGCGTCGAGGTGCTGCGCGGCCCGCAGGGCACGCTCTACGGTTCGGGCTCCATGGGCGGTACCATCAGGGTCATACCGAACGCGCCGAACCCCGAGGCGCTTCGAGTCCACGGCCGAGGCGAAATTCGCCAATACCGATCGCGGCGGTTTTGACCACGCTGAGAACGCCATGCTCAATCTGCCCTTCTGGGGCGGACGCGCGGCACTGCGCATCGTTGGCTCCTATTCCTCCGATGCCGGCTGGATCGACCGGGTGGTGATCGCGCCGGGCGGATTTCCGCTCCCGATCAACGGCGACACGGTCCGCGGCAACGTGCTCGCCGCTCCGATAGCGACCGAGTATCAGAACGTCAACGATGTCGAGAAGACCGGGGTGCGCGTGAGCGCGATATTCAAGCCGATCGACGGGCTCATCATCGCCCCGTCCTACTTCTATCAGAAGCTGCGCGCCGGCGGCCTGCCCTACATCGACAGCATCCCGGGGACGGACGCGCATTACCAGCCGTTCGACATCGCCGAGAACTATCGCGACGAGATCCATCTCGACGGCGTTGAGCGTCAAATATCGCACAGATATCTTCGAGATCAGCTCGGCGACTGCCTACTGGTCGCGGCACGAGCCGCTCATTCAGGACGCCTCGGAGTCGTGGACAGTCGGTCTCGGGCCCGCCTATGTTCAGGGTACGGTCCGGGCAACGGCGGCATCGGTGCGGCGTACGCGGATGAGGACAACCAGTCGCATCAGACGACCGAGGAGCTGCGTGTTGCTTCGGTGGGAGACACGCGTCTCAAGTGGCTGGCTCGGCTACTTCTACTCGGATTTCCAATCGGGCTGGGACATCATCTTCCCGTCGCAGACCGGCGCCGAGGTGTTCGGCTCGAACAATCTCTTCAGCTACTACAGCCCCTTCAAGATCCTGCAGCAGTCAGTATTCGGCGAGCTGACATACAACATCACCGAGCCTTTCGCCATCACGGTGGGCGCGCGCCGCTATCACTACGATGCGCCCGTCGGGCTCAACCAGTACGGCGCGCTCACGGCACAGTGAGGTCGTGACCACCACCTCGGAGAACGCCCAGGGTGTCACCCCCAAGGTGTCGCTCTCCTACCAGTTCGACAAGGACCTGCTCCTTTAGCGACGGCAGCGAAGGGCTTCCGCCCGGGCGGCGGCACCGGCCCGGTGCCGACCTCGGGACCGCTCTACCTGCGAGGCCCAGCTGATGACCGAGTACGGCTCCAAGGGGTTCGTCAAGGGACCGATCTCATTCAGCTCCGACAGCGTGTGGAGCTACGAGCTCGGTGAGAAGTGGCGCTCGGCCGACGGTCGCTTCAGCATCAACGCCTCGGGCTACTTCGAGAGCTGGGTGGGCGTGCAGCAGGTCAATGCACTCTCCTCGTGTGGCTACGTCTATACGGCGAACGTCGGCGATGCGCATGTCAAGGGCGGTGAGATCGAGGCGCGTGCGATCGTGGTGCGCGATCTCGAGGCCTCGGCCAACGTCACCTATTCGGACGCCGCGCTGGTGAGCGTCGACGCTCATCGATGCGGGCTTCAATCCGGGCACGCCGATTCAGCAGGTGCCGAAATGGAGTGCCTCGGCCTCGCTCGCCTACCATCACGACCTGACGGGTGATCGTCGCCCTGACGGCCCACGCCGAGTCGACCTATGTCGGCAGCCGCACGGACGAGACCTTCGCCACCAACACGCTGCCCTCCTACGATCTCACCAACATCCGCGGCGGATTGAAGGGCGAGCGCTGGTCCGCCGTCCTGTTCATCAACAATGTCACCGACAAGCGCGCACTCCTCAACAACATCACGCAGGACGCCGTCAACCTCCCGACCTTCAACCGGGTGGCGGTGAGCCAGCCGCGCACCACGGGCATCGACCTCAACTACAAGTTCAAGTAATCGCGAAGCCCGCCGCCGCGACCTCGATCGGGCGGCGGACTCCGGGCCCTTGCGTGGCTCAGAGGCTCAGCCTGGGGGATCGCGCGTACCGGCAACGGCACGTTGCAGAGGTCGATGTGGTCGGGGCTGAATTTGAACCACGGCTCGTGGCGCTGGCGCCGCTGCTCCAGCACCGCACGGAAAGTGGCGCTATTCGTGCGCAGCACCTCGAGCGGCGTGCGCTCCGCTTTCGGCACGTCGGCGGCGATGCGCACCGAGCGGATGGGAACCGTGGGCTCCGACGCAACATAGAATCCCATCTCGCCGCTCCCGCGCGGCAGACTGGAGAGGAGCTCCACGCCCTTCAGCACTGCGTCCGACGAGTGCGACGTTGCGATCGAGCTGGCGCGGCGCATGGCCGATCACCGCATACATCTCGGTGCCATCACTCTCGGGCGGATCGTCGCGTCCGGCGCCCGTCATCCCGTAGCAATGCGCGAGCCATACGATGTGCGAGCGCGGATCGCGCGCGGCGGGAAAGCCGTCGAGAAATCCGACCTGCGACGCATAGACATCGCGATCCGCCAGTGGCTCGAAGCGCGCATCGGCACCGGCGACGGCGGTGAATTCCACCGCAGCGCGCACCGCGGCCGGAACGGGGCGATGGTGGTCCGGATCGTCCCACTGCACGACGTAGTTGTCCTGCACGCGCACGATCGCGAGTCCATCGAAATAATGCGCGCGGGCAAGTGCGCGGATGTTGGCAACGTGCTGAGGCGCCACGCGCGCGGCGAGCTCGATGACGACCCGCCCGCGCGCGAGATCCATGTACAGCGTGTCCTCGGGGTCGGGCACGCGCAGTCGCTCGCGGGTGAGCCGGCGAGCAGATCGGCGACTGTCACGGGCTTGGCCACGGCGTCGCCGGCGAGGCCGAGCGCGAGTCGCCACGAGTGGCTGCGAGCACCGTCGCGCGACTCTCGCCGCCCGCGATGCCGCCGGCTCATTGCGCGCTTCCATGCGCGACCGGCGCGGCAGGATTCGGCCGCCGCCTTCTCCACGCCCTTCAGCATCCGATCGAGCTCGGTGCGGTCGAGATAACGGCCCGCGACCACGACCGCTCGGATTTTCTTCGTGTTGGCGATGTCCTCGAGCGGGTTGGCATCGAGCAGGACGAGATCCGCGAGCTTGCCGCGCTCGACCGTTCCCAAGTCGCCGAGACGGTGCATGAACTTCGCCGGATTGAGGGTCGCCGTCTGCAGCGCCTGCAGGGGCGTCAAGCCGGCCTGCACGAACAGGGCGAGCTCCTGGTGCAGGCTGAATCCCGGGAAGACGTGCACGCCCGCCGCCGTGTCGGTGCCCGCGAGGAACGGCACGCCGGCGCGGAACATGGCGAGCGTCATATCGAGCTCCATCTGCACGAACTTCTTGCGCACGGGTAGGGGATCGGTGTCCATGTCCTTGAGGATGTCCTTCACGAACATGGGCCAGGTATGGTCCTTCCAGGCAGCGGGGGCATACTTGATGAGCGGATCGTGCGAGAGGTCGATGTCATCGACGAGCCATTGACCGCGCTCCCAGACGAGCGTCGGCACTTGCCAGGTTTGATTCTTCGCCATGAGCGCGATGAGGGTCTTCGCTCGGGCGGGGTCGTAGGTCGCGACGTTGCGGCCGAGACTCTTCGGACCCTTGATGAGCTGATCCTCGATCGTCGAGCACCCCTCGAAGATCCCGGTGAAATGCTCGATGCTCTTCTGACCCGCGTTCGAGGCTTCCGAGGCGCGCACCGCATCGGGCACATGACCGGCGAAGACGATGCCGAGCTTCTTCGCTTCGTCGGCCGCCGCAAAATACCCATCGCGCGGGATGAGTGACTGGATCTTGATGAAGTCGACGCCCCCGTGTGTGAGCTCATCGACCCACCGGCGCGCATCCGCGGCGTTCGCCACAGGCGCGGAGCTCGGAAAGCGCGGCACGGGGCCATCGAGCATGGGGCCCGCGATGATCATCCGCGGTCCGAGAAGCCGCCCGGCGGCGATTTCCGCGCGCCACACCTTGAGCACGTCGAGATCGCCCCCCATGTCGCGCACGCCCGTGATGCCGTTCGCGACGAAAAGCGGCGGGACCACTTTTTCGTTGCGCGGGATCCAATCCCCGAACACCTCGTGGACGTGCATGTCCCAGAGACCGGGGATCAGATATTTGCCGGAGCCGTCGACGAGCCGCGCACCGGCGGGGGCGTGCACGGCATCGCTCTTGTCGAGCTCGACGATGCGCTGATCCTTCACGATCACGGTCATGTCGGGCCTCGGCGGTGCCCCCGTCGTGTCGATGACCGTGACATGCGTGATCGCCACGACGGAAGCCGCAGCGTCCGCCGCCCCGGCGAACGCGGCGGTGAGCATCCCGCACAGAACTACCAATGCTCTCATGTCGTACTCCTCGAGGTCGCCGATCGATGGCGCCCGCTGATTTTGGCGCGGCAGATGTTGGTGCTATTTGTTCGTCAATCGCGGTCCGGCGCGCCGCGCGGAAACAACTTGCGGTACGGCCGCGCCTCATCGACCGTGCGGGCAATCGACGGTCGAGCAAGTAGTCTACCGCGATAGGCGCGGGCGGTAGGAAATTGGTCGCCGATGGGATGTACCCAGTCCGCATAGAAAAGTGCAGGCGCTGCGGCACAGTCGGCGAGTGTGAAGTCACTTCCCGCCCCCCACGCTCGCTGCGCAACCCGTTGGTCGAGCCATCGGTAGGCGGTATCGAGCAGCTTCCTTGCGTCGCTCGCACCTTGGGCATCGCGCTGGCCCTCGGTCCGCATTCGGTCCGATACCAGTGTTTGCATCGGAGTCATGACATAGTTGTCGAAGAACCGATCCATGAAGCGTACCTTGAGGGCCGCGTCAATGTTCTCCGGTATCAATCTGGTTGGGCCGGCGTGATATAGCATCAGATGCTCAATGATGATGCTCGATTCGACGACCAACGATTCACCGTCCCGCAGGAGAGGAAACTTCTTGATCGGCCACAGAGACTCAAGCTCGGCCCATCCGGCCGCATCTTCGATCACGCGATAGGTGAAGGGTGTTCCGTTCTCATATAGAGCGATCAACACTTTCCAGCAATAGGCGGCAAACGGGTGAGCGTAAAGAGTCAAAGACATGTGGCGAGCCTCGGATGTTTTGTGGCGAATAGGCGTGCGGTTTCCTAAATTGTACCCTGCGGCAATCGCAATTCTAATGTTCGAGTCGGCGGATAGCTGAGGGCCTGCACCGCTCCTTGGGGAAATTGGCGATCTAGCACCCGCAACTTTCGTTTACTCTTTGCAGCATGCGCATCCATGTGCTACCGACCCCTGAAATCGCTGCCGAGCGTGCAGCCGACTGGCTGCGCACCGAGATTGGCCATGCGTGCACGCAGCGCGGTCGCTGCCTCGTTGCCCTCAGCGGCGGGCGCACGGTGTGGCGGATGCTCCGTGACCTGCGCCGCCTGCACGTTCATTGGCACGACCTGCAGGTGTTTCAGGTGGATGAGCGAGTGGTGGCGCAGAACGACGAACGGCGCCATGCGCGCCAAATCGCCGACCTGCTTGTGGCGCCCGCGATGCTGCGCGCCCCGCAGTTCCATGCGATGCCGGTCGAGCGGAGCAATCTCGAAGCGGGCGCCGAGGATTACGCCCGACTGCTCAGTGAATACGGCGGAACTCCGCCGGTACTTGACGTGGTCCAGCTTGGGATTGGCGCTGACGGCCATACGGCCTCGCTGGCGGCGGGGGATTGGCTCCTTGCGACGCAAGACCGCGATGTCGGAATCAGCGCTCCCAACCAGGGGGTGGTCCGGATGACACTCGCCCTTAGAGTGCTCAACGCGGCACGACACCGCTTGTGGCTCGTTACCGGCGCCGACAAGGCGGCGGCGCTGAAGAGATTGTGGGTCGGCGACGCATCGATGCCGGCAGGGCGAGTCGTGCGCGAAGCGGCGTTCATATTTACCGATTCCGCGGCGGCAGTCGAGCTGCCTGCTCAGATCCGTTCTCCCCACTGACGCGGCGGGGTGGCCAGCCGGTGCGTTCTGATCATTTGCGATGCAACATTTGGCTGGCCATCGGGGTATTGCCGTGGACGAGACCTGATCGCAGCGCGTACATTTCGTCGTGACACCTGTTCGCCCGCAAAAATAATGAGAGGAGGCGATTTATGTTCAGCATAGGTCGGACGGCGATTCTGGCGGTGGGTTGCGGGCTGCTGTTGAGCGCTTGCGGTGGCGGCAAATCGGGATCGGCGGCTCCCTCGGGGAGTGCCGCCAATCCCGGGAAGGTACTGAACCTCTATATCTGGTCCGATTATCTTGCGCCGAAAACTCTGTCGAGGTTCGAGAAGCAGACGGGTATCAAGGTAAACGCTGCCTATTACGACACCAATGAAACATTGGACACGAAGCTGCTTGCGGGCAGTGGCGGCTACGACATCGTGATGCCCACGGCATCCTACTTCGAAAGCCAGATCAAGGCGGGCGTGTATCTGCCGCTCGACAAGTCAAAGCTGTCGAACCTCAAGAATATGGATCCGCAGCTCATGGCAAAGGTCGCGATTCACGATCCCGGCAATGCTCACGGCGTCATCTATATGTGGGGCACCAACGGCATCGGCTACAACGAAAAAATGGTCAAGGAGTTGCTCCCCGACGCGCCGCTCGACAGCTGGCGCATGGTGTTCGACCCCAAGGTGGCTTCGAAAGTCGCCAAATGCGGCATCAGCGTACTCAATTCTCCGGCGGAGATGATGCGCGCCGTCTTCAGTTACCTGGGCAAGGATCCGAACTCGCAAAGCCCGGAGGATTTGGCTCAAGGCGAAGCGGTGCTTTTGAAAATCAGGCCCTACATCCGCAATATCAGCTCCTCGGAGTATATCGAGGCGCTGGCCAACGGCGAGCTGTGCGTGGCAGTGGGCTACAACGGTGACGTGATGCAGGCGCGCGACCGCGCGCAAGATGCCAATAAGGGCGTCGAAATCAAGTACAGCATACCGAAGGAAGGCACGATTCTCTGGTTCGATATGCTGGCCATCCCCAAGGATGCGCCGCATCCCGACAGCGCCTATGCATTCATCAACTTCATCATGACGCCGGAAGTCATCGCCGAAATCACCAACTTCAAAGGCTACGCCAACGCCAACGTCGTGGCACAGCCGCTGGTGCTGGCGTCGGTCAAGAATGATGCCGGGATCTACCCTACGCCGGAATTGCTGCCGAAACTCTCGGTGCAGTTGGCGGATTCGGCCGATCAGACGAGCGCCATTACCCGCGTCTGGGAGAAATTCAAGCCGGGTCCATGAGCCCACGAGCGATAGTCCCTGTCCTTGTGATGTGCCGCCCGGATTCCGCTGCGCCTGTGTGATCAAATCCGGAGCCTCGCCACAGGCTTTACGTCAATGAGTGATATCGACAACGCCGTTCAATCCCCGTGCATACGAAATTGCTGTCTGGACGATGACCACACCTGTCTGGGCTGCTTTCGATCCTTGGAGGAGATCAAAGAATGGGGAATCGTCGATCATCGGCGGCGCCGCATCATTCTACAAAACGCCCGGCACCGAAAAGCAGCGTACGACCGGGCGGATGAGACCTCCCCCTCGCAAAACTCGCGCGGCGCCCAGCACCGATAGATCGCGTTGCCGAAATGATTGCATCGCTCGCGTAGCATGGCGATGCGATGCCGAGGTTTCGGCGCCTTGCTGAAACATCGGATTAGTGGCAAATTACGCCCGCTAAGATATGAAACATTATGAACCATAAAATGATGAACCAACTCATCCCGGGCGCTGCAATTGCTGTCTCGAAGTGCTGCGCGTTTTCATCAAGCACGGCGCCGTTGGGAACATCGTCGCGGTGATGGATCCGCTTGTGGTGGAGCTCGCCACAACAGCGAACGAAGGCGCCGGCTGACGCCTTGCTTCAGGGCAATTCATTGCGCGTGGTGAATCCGATGTGGGAGGGTCGATCGATATGAACATGACCGGCGAGCAGCGCATTGCTGCCCCTCGTCAGCGAGTTTGGATAGCGCTGAACGATCCCGAAATCCTGCGCGCAAGCATTCCCGGCTGCCAGAGCCTCGAAAAAGGGGCGGATGGCCGCTTCACCGCGACGGTGGAAGTGAAGGTCGGCCCGATCGGGGCACGCTTCAAGGGGGCGGTTTCTCTGGCGGATCTCAATCCACCGAACGGCTACACCCTCATGTTGGAAGGCAACGGCGGTATTTCCGGGTCGGTCAAGGGCAGCGCGAAAGTGCGGCTGAGCGAGGATGCCGCGGCAGAACGCTCATCTCCTATGAAGTCGAAGCTCAGGTCGGGGGACGCATGGCGCAACTTGGCGGCCCGATCATCGACGCGACGGCAAAGCAGCTGGTCGGCAAGTTTTTTGGTCGCTTTGGCGAAATCGTCGGCGCAACGGCGCAACCGGCAGAGCTTGCCCATGCAAAGACCGCAGCATCGCCGCTCACGCACGATCGGCGTGCCCTCGGCGCGTGCTCCGTTGCCGGCGATTTCGGGCGGTTTCCCGATGGCCTGGATACTGGCGACCGTCGTCGCGGCGTTGGTCGGCTTTCTGATCGGCCGCGGCCAGGGTGCTGTCGGCTCCGATTGGGCCGGAGTTGCCATTGGCTTGCTCTTGATCGTGGTGGCGGGCGCAGCCTTCGAATACGGGCGGCGGTCGGCTGCGCCCGTGCTCGTGCTCGACAGTGCCTTGCTGCGGCGGTTGATCGACGGAGCGAAGGAATGAAGCCCGCTCCCTTCGACTATGTAGCCCCGGCCACCATCGATGAGGCCTGCTCCATCCTCGCAGAAGCCGGCGGCGGCGCGACGGTCCTGGCGGGTGGACAGACGCTGATGCCGCTTCTCAACTTGCGGATGAGTCAGCCATTCATCATCGTCGATATCAACAAAATCGCAGCGCTTGCCGGCATCGGCCGCGTCGATGGCGGTACGCGCATCGGGCCGATGACGCGGCAATGCGACGTGATCACCAGCGAGACTCTGGCGCGCGAGCTTCCCGTGCTGGTGCAAGCGATGCGCCACGTCGGGCATCACCAGACGCGCAATCGCGGCACGGTCGGCGGCTCGATCGCGCTCGGCGAGCCTGCGGCGGAGCTACCGGCAACGGCTGTGGCGCTCTGGCGCGACGATCGAGGCGCGCTCGACCCGCGGCACACGCCATATCCCGGCCGGCGAATTCTATCTCGGCCCCTACATGAACACGCTGGAGGCGGATGAGTTGGTGACCGGCATCATCTTTTCCCGACTGGCCGAAGGGACACAGGACCCTGTTCCGCGAAGTGGCGCAGCGCCCGGGGGACTTTGCGTTGCTCGGCATGGTCGGCGCATTGTCCATCGAAGGTGGCAAGATCGCTCGAGCCGGGCTCGCCTGGTTCGGCATGGGACCGACGCCCATCAGAGCGAAGGCTGCGGAACAGATGCTTCTCGGCCACGCGCTCGACGGGATCGAATGCGCGGACCGTTGCGGAACGCGCCGTCGCCGACAGCGCGCCCTTCGACGACCATCACGCCAGCGCCGAATACCGTCGCACCGTCGGTACGCGCATATTTGCCCGCACGCTGCGCGAGGCGCTCGAAATTGGAGAGATCGCGTGAGCAAGCACCACATCGAAATGACGATCAACGGACGTCGCCACGCCGGCGACGTCGAGGCGCGTGTTTCGCTTTCCGATTATCTGCGCGGCGATGCCGGCTACACGGGCGTACATGTCGGCTGCGAACATGGCGTCTGCGGCGCCTGCACGGTGATTGTCGAGGGCAAGGCCGTGCGCAGCTGCCTCATGCTGGCGGTGCAAGCGGACGGCGCGCAGGTGACGACCGCCGAAGGCCTCGCCGCGCCTGACGGCACGCTGCACCGGGTGCAGCAGGCCTTGCTCGACGAGCAGGCGCTGCAATGCGGCTTCTGCACGCCTGGCATGGTAATGACGCTCGCCGCGCTCACGAACGACGACGCCAAGCCGAGCGAGGCCGAGCTCCTGGCAGCACTTTCCGGGCACATCTGCCGCTGTACCGGCTATCAGGGCATCCGCCGCGCGGCGAAAAAACTCGCCGGCGCCGAAAGGGGAGAAAAATCATGAACGCGGGCGGTATCGGCACCGGGCGCTACATCGGCCAGCGCGTTCGCCGCAAGGAAGACCCACGCCTGTTGACCGGCCGCGGCCAGTTCGTCGACGACATTGCGCTGCCGGGCATGCTGCATGTCGCCTTCGCACGCAGCGCCATCGCGCGCGGCAATATCCTGTCGATCAAAACCGAGGTGGCGCGCGAAGTTCCCGGCGTACATGCCGATCTACACCCAGGAGGACCTGGCCCGCTTCAAGGTCGACATGATGAGCTTTTTCTTCATCTCGCCCCAGGTCGAGATAACCCCGCTGGCCAACGGGCGGGTGGCCTATGTCGGCGAACCGGTGGCACTCGTCATTGCTGACAGCCGCCATATTGCCGAGGATGGGGCCGCGCTGGTTGAGATCGAGTACGCGGAGGAGGAGCCGGTCGTCACCATCGCCGACGCGCGGCGCGGCCCGCCAGTCCATCCCGGTACCGAAGGCAACATCGCCGCGCAAATGGGCGACGAGGAGATCGACGAGGAGTCTCGACGCGCTGCTCAAGGGCGCGCCGCACCTCATCACCCACAAAGTCGTGCACCAGCGCATCTCGCAGTCGCCGATGGAGACGCGCGGGATCGTCGCCATTCGCGACGGCACCGAGGAGCTGACGCTCTACATCACTTGCCAGAGTCCGCACCTGGTTGCGCGCTGGACATCGCTTGCACTCGGCCTGCCGCAGACTGCGATCCGTGTGATCGCCAAGGATGTCGGCGGAGGTTTCGGCCTGAAGAACCACCCGTGGAAGGAAGAGGTCTCGGTCATTCTCGCGGCGCTTAAGTTCGGCCGGCCGCTGAAATGGATCGAGGATCGCTACGAGAACTTGATCGCCGCCAACCAGGCGCGCGAGGCGGAAATGGTGCTGCAGGTGGCGTTCGACGCCGACGGCAAGCTGATCGCTTCGCACGGCGACTACAGCTGCAACAACGGCGCCTATCCGCAGCTGGCGGATTGCAATATCGCGGTCCAAATGTTCCTGTGGGCGGCCTACAAGATGCCGGCGTATGGCGTTCGTGGCGCGCGGCTGGTACACCAACACGGTCGGCCTTGCCGCCTATCGCGGCCCGTGGGCGATGGAATCGCTCATCCGCGAAACCGCGCTGGATGTGGCCGCTCGGCGCATCGGCATCGATCCGATCGAGATCCGCCGCCGCAATTTGGTAACGCTGAAGGATCAGCCCACCAGCTCTTGTATGGGAATTCCGCTCGAGGACATCACCCCTGCCGAATGCCTCGAGAAGCTCCTCGAGAACTTCGACGTCGCCGCCTTTCGCAAAGAGCAGGAAGCCGCGCGCAAAGATGGTCGCTATCTCGGACTCGGGATTGCGGCCTACATCGAACCGACGGGCTCCGCCGGCAGCATCACCACGATGACCGGCGAGCTTGCGCAAGTCCGCATCGAGCCGACCGGCAAGATCACCGCGACGATGAGCACGCATTCGCAGGGCCACGGCACTGCAACGACCATGGCGCAGATCATTGCCGACCGTCTCGGCGTGGCGTACGAGGATGTCACCGTTTTCGAGGGCGACAGTTCGCGCGGGGGCTTCTCTCCCGGCGCGGCAGGGAGCCGCCAAGGGGTGATTGCGGGGGGCGCCGCCATCATGGCTTCAGACCTCCTCGCAGCCAAGGTGAAGCAACTCGCCGGTCACCTGCTCAATGCCAGCCCCGAAGCGGTCCGCA
Source organism: uncultured Gammaproteobacteria bacterium (assembly GCA_963801865.1). Classification (GTDB taxonomy): domain Bacteria; phylum Pseudomonadota; class Gammaproteobacteria; order Steroidobacterales; family Steroidobacteraceae; genus Bog-1198. Next base: position 51,031 of record CAWDGY010000010.1, read on the forward strand.
TCGATGACGGCATGGTGCATGTCGAGGGCGAACCAGAAAAGTCGCGCTCGCTGCGCTCGATCGCCGAGATCGCCTATGGCGAGCCCGACCGTCTGCCGCCCGGTTTCGAGGCCGGTCTCGAGGCGCAGTACCGTTACCAGCCACCGCCGATGACTCTCGCCAGCGCCGCCAATGCGTGCGTGGTCGACGTCGACGCCGAGACCGGCTTCGTGAAGATCCTGCGCTGGATTTCCTCGGAAGATTGCGGGACGGCCATCAACCCGACGGTGGTCGAAGGTCAGATCGCCGGCGGCCTTGCTCAGGCCATCGGCATGGTGCTGTTGGAGGAAATGGCCTTCGACGCGCGCGGTAACCCGACCGCGGCGACCTACAAGGACTACCTCCTGCCGGCAATTTCCGATATTCCGGACTTCGAGTTCCTCCACGCCAATACGCCGTCGAAATCGGTGGGCGGCATGCGCGGCGTCGGTGAAGGCGGCGCAATTATCGGCTCGCCGACACTGATCAACGCCATTGCCGACGCGCTGGCTCCCTTCGGCGAAGTGCCTGTGGAACTGCCGCTGACGCCGCCAAGCTCCTCAGCGTCATCGAGGGGCGCGACATTGCCGGCGCGGCTGACCACACCAAGCCGAAGGCCGCCGGCGAAATGGCGGCTGGCGCGAAGCGCCGGTCGGCTCCGCAGGCGCCGGAGGCTGCCGCGCCGCGCCAAGGCCCCTGTCGATGGGGACTGGAATATGGTTCTCGCCACGCCCAATGGGCCCGCAAGAAATGAAGGGCCATTTCGAAACCGACGGCCAATCGCTCAGCGGCTACCTGAGCAGCCCCGAAGGGCCAGCAGGCCTTCACCGGCATCGTGGAGGGCAACCGTCTGAAGTTCGACCTCAAGGTCGAAAAGCCGATGAAGATCACGCTCAAATATGACATCGCGGTGGAAGGCGACAGGCTCACCGGCAAGGTGAAGATGGGCATCTTCGGCTCGGCCAAGCTGACCGGGGAGCAGAGCGTGACACTATTGAGCCGGATCCCCGGATGGCGGCTGAGGAAAAAAAATTGACGGAGTAGAACGTGATGCGAAAACATAGATTGCTGTTCGAAGCGTCGGCCTTCGTCGCAGTAGTTGCCGCCTGCCAGCTGCTCTCGAGCTCCCCAGCACCCGCGGCCGCTCGGGAGGCGTCGGCGATCGGTCGCCGACGCGGAATGGCACACCGTGAACGGTGACGGCAATGAGACGGGCTACAGTCGCCTCGACCAAATCAACGCCTCAAACGCCGGTCGGCTCGGATTAGCCTGGTACCTCGACCTACCGGGTGAAGCGAGCCTGGAAGCCTCGCCGATTGAGGCGACAGGCATGCTGTATTTCACCGGCTCCTACGCTACTCTCTATGCGCTCGATGCGGCCAGCGGCAAGCTGGTCTGGAAGTTCGAGCCGAAGACTTGGGAGCACAATCCCACCAAGATGAACTACGGCTTCGGCGCCAACCGCGGTGCCGCATATGCCAACGGCAAAATCTTTTCCGCCGCGCTTGACGGCCGGCTATTCGCGCTGGATGCGAAGACACGGCCGCGCGATCTGGAGCGTCGAGACCACCGATCCCAAAGGCGGTCAGACGATAACCGGTGCTCCGCGCATATTCAACGGCAAGGTGATCATCGGCCAGGCCGGTGCCGACTTCGGTATGCGTGGATATGTCACCGCCTACGATCAGCAGACCGGCAAGCAGGTGTGGCGGTTCTATGTCGTGCCCGCAAGCCCCGAAGCGAACAAGGGTGACCCGGCCATGGAGGCCGCTGCGAAAACGTGGAACGGTCGAGTTCTGGAAGAAGACGGGCGGCGGCGGTGGGCCGTGGGACGGCATCACCTTCGATGCCGAGCTCAACCGCATCTATGTCGGTACCGCCAATGCTTCGCCTTACGATGCCGAGGCGCGCAGCCCCGGCGGCGGCGACAATCTCTACACGGCCTCGATCGTCGCGCTCGACGCCGATACCGGCAAGTATGTCTGGCACTACCAGATCAATCCTCGCGACAGCTGGGACTATGATTGCACCCAGCAGATGACGCTGGCGACGCTCACGATCGACGGCAAACATCGCAAGGTGCTGATGCAGGCGCCCAAGAATGGCTTCTTCTATGTGCTCGATCGCCAGACCGGCAAGGTGATCTCGGCCGGCAAGTTGGGCAAAGTGAGCTGGGCGGACCATATCGACCTCGCGACCGGCCGCCCGGTCGAGAATTCGAACATCCGCTACGAGACGGGCGAGTCCATCATCTATCCCTTCAATTCCGGCCTGCATAGCTGGATGCGCATGGCCTACAGTCCGGCGACCGGACTGGTCTATGTGCCGACCATGCAGATGGCCACCCGACTTTCGCAGGGGCGAGCCGCAGGACAATGACTTCAATGTCCTCGGCCTGAATGTCGCGAGTGTCGGCCACGATCCCGGCGACGGCAAGGGCACGCTGCTCGCCTGGGACCCGGTCAGCGCAGAAGGCGCGCTGGCGCGTGCCGCTCGACACGCTGTGGAACGGTGGCGCGCTTTCCACGGCGGGTAACGTCGTCTTCCAAGGCACGGCGGACGGCTGGTTCTCAGCCTACGATGCCCGTACCGGCACGCGGTTGTGGCACCAGAGTGTCGGCATGGGCATCATCGCCTCGCCGATGACGTATTCGGTGGATGGCAGGCAGTACGTTGCGGTTCTGGCCGGCTACGGCGGGTCGGCAGCGATCTTGAGCGACATCATGAACGTGGGTTGGAAGTACGCCGGGCCGCGTCGGCTGTTGACGTTCGCGCTCGACGGCAAGGCGGTACTGCCGCCCTCCGAGCCGCCGACCGCTGAAGGTGAACGCGCAGGACAATCCGACGGAAGTGCTCGACCCGAAGCAGATCGCGATGGGCAAGGCGATGTACATGGCCTGCGCCGCCTGCCACGGCCGTAATGTGGTCGGAGCCGGCGGCCCTGCACCGGATCTGCGGGAGTCCCCGATCCTACTCAGTCCCGAAGCCTTCTGGTCGGTGGTCCACGACGGCACGCTGATCGAACGCGGCATGCCTCGCTTCGGCATCTTCGGCAAACCCGAGATCGAAGCCCTTCGCCAATACATTCGCTCACGCGCGCGGGCCGAGCTGGCAAAGCAATGATGTCGCAGTCCGAAACGACGTCGCAGCCAGATCGGGTGGCGGCGACGACTCGCACGCTCAGGCGCGGATGACGAGTCTCTCTGCGTGATCCGACGCCCATGGCGTGATTTTCTTCGTCGTGTCCTGGAAGCTTTCCGGCAGCTCCTCAATGATACGGTAGGCTGCAGCCATGCGGCCGAAGCCGACGCAATAGGCGACATGCATGCAAAGCTCGACGATCTCCTTCTCCGTGTAGTACTTGCGAAGGTTTGCGAACGTCTCGTCGCTGATCGCGAAATGATTGCTCGCGGCCAGGTCGGCATAATGAATGGCCGCCTTCTCCGCATCCGTCAGATCCGTCGCCTCCATGGGCTTTTCGAGCGAGCACACCAGGCCCTCGGTCAGACCGTCCTGCACAGCCGACTCATAGCGAACGGCCATGCAGCTGCGGCATTGATTGTGAAAGGCAATTCGCAGCCGAACCAATTCCAGTAAACGGCGCCGCAACGTGAAGCCTTGCGACATGGCTCCGCTGAAGATGAGGAAGGGCTTCGCCAACTGGGGTGCATTGGCATAGACGCCGAGCATCGTCTGCTGAACGGGGGGCAAGGTGTCCGCCTGCGCGAGGTCGCGCAGCTCTTGGTCCCATTGATCCACGGGAAGGGATGCAATTCGCGTCATAACGGCCTCCGCTCCAGGTTGAGGGGTGATGGTCGATTGTCCCGTCAGGGTATCCTAATCCTCGCGTAATTCGATAGAGGCGGTGGCAGATGCACGAGATGAACAGCGGCGGTGTGCCGCTCAAACGGATGGCGGCAATCAGCCTCGGTAACGCGCTGGAATTTTATGATTTCATGATCCTCAGCTTCTTCGCCGTGCAGATCGGGCACAGCATCGTTTCCGCGCAGTTTTCCGCCAGGGGACTCCTGTACGCGCTGGCGACCTTCGGCGTAGGATTTTTCATGCGACCCTTGGGCGCAATCGTGATCGGTCGCTACGGCGACCGGCGCGGTCGCAAGCCTGCGATGATGTGGTCCTTCGGCCTGATGGGCTTGGCCATCCTGGGCACGGCATTGACTCCCTCCTACGCGTACATGGGGATCGCCGCGCCCATTCTGCTGCTGTGCTTTCGGCTGCTGCAGGGTTTCGCTTTGGGCGGGGAGGTGGGCCCGATCACCGCGTACGCCGCGGAAGCGGCGCCGCGCCGTCATCGCGCACGCTACGTATCCATGCTCGGAACGGGACAGGGGCTCGCCGTGCTGTGCTCCGGCTTGATCGGCTATTCGCTTTCGCGTCTGCTATCGCCCGCGGATCTCGATTCTTACGGCTGGCGCCTGGCGCTCCTGTTGGGCGTACTGGTCGTACCGATCGGCTTGCTCATCCGCAACCGCTTGCCGGAGACACTCGAACGGGCGGTGGCGCAGGAGCGCGGCGAACCTGACGGGCAATCGCCTTGGCGCGTGTTCTTCGTGGGCCTGCTGGTGGTTGGCGCGGCTACCATCGCCGGATATGCCCTGACCTACCTCGCGACCTACGCCCAGGACACCCTCAAACTCGGCGCTCAGCTCGCCTTCGTCGCGACCATTGCTCAGGGAACGGGGTACCTGTCCTGCGCGTATGCTGCGGGTTGGCTCGGAGATCGCTTCGGTCATCGGCGGGTGCTGGTGCTCAGCTTGACGCTGTTGCTGGTGCTGATGTTGCCCGCCTTCGTGCTCATCAATCGGTGGCCAACGGCTGCGTCGCTGTTCCTGGTGACCGCCACGCTGTCGATCGTTCACATGAGCGCCATTGTCTGTATGCAGGCGTTTCTCATCGAGTCCCTGAGGCCCGCCGTGCGCTCCGGTGTCTTCGCGATGACCTATGCCACTGGCGTGGCGCTATTCGGCGGTACGACGCAGTTCGTTTTGAAGCTACTGATCGACTCCACCGGAAGCGCCTTCGCGCCGCCTTGTTACGTCATCGCTGCGCTCGCGGTGGGGATGCTCGCCCTGACGCAGCTGCGGGAAGTGCGTGCTCGAGCCGGTGAAGACATTGCTTCCCCAAACCTGCGGCGGTAAGTTCCGATCATGCCATCCCCCCGCCGCGATTCTTGGAAGACCCGCTTCAGATCCTTCTATTACGCGCGCGCACCCGAACCCGCCGACCCGACGCTGGAGCGGGGCAAGCTGGCGCTGTTGGTGATCGATGTGCAGAACGTGTACTTGAAACGTCCCGATCCGGCGAGTCTGGATGACTCCGGACGCGCCGAGTACGAGGCGTGGACGCCGTTTCACGACCGCATGCATGGCACGGTGATTCCCGCCATCCAGGAACTTCTGCATCGATTTCGGCGCGATCGACACGAGGTGCTGTTCGCCCGCATCGCCTGCCAAACGCGCGACGGACGCGATCGATCACTCAGCCAAAGGCTGCCCGGCTGGAATAATCTGCTGCTGCCCAAGGACGAATGGGAATCGCAGATCATTCCCCAGATTGCTCCGCAATCGGACGAGATCGTCCTCACCAAGACCACCGACAGCGCCCTGACCGGCACCAATCTGCGCCTCATCCTGAATAATTTGGGCGTCTCGCAAGTCGTCTGCTGCGGCATCTTCACCGATCAGTGCGTGTCCTCCACCGTGCGCACGCTGGCGGACGAAAGCTATTCGGTCATCGTGGTGGAGGATGCCTGCGCTGCCGGCTCGGACGCCCTGCACCGTCAGGAACTGGAGATCATCAACATGATTTATTGCCATGTCATGAGCGGGGAGGAATTGCTCGCCTATCTGCCGTGAGGGCTTGCGCTGTAATGGTGCAGAGGAGCACGCTTCGATGCCCGGCGGTGGTGCGGCCGGGTACTTCCGCCGATGCGGGGCGGTCGTCGTATGGGAGCAACAGCTAGCGATTGCCAGGCTTTGCAGGCAGCGTAGAATGCTGGCCGGGGATTTTGCGCGGTGGTACGTTTTTTGCTACACCGCTACGATAACAACTAAAGGGACGGGAAAATGATGGGATCAATCAGCCTTCAGTCGCCAATCGGCCCAGCTCGTCGAACAAGCCAGCTTCGTGCCGTGGATTGCCGCAAGCGCCGCTCGCCCATGTGGTGTTCCATGTGCGGGGCACTGCTTGCAGCAGCGTGCTGGACAACGTCCGCTTCAGCCACCGAGGCGGCCACCGCTTCAGCCACCGAGGCGACCACGACCGCCACCACCAGCGCCACTGCCACCTCACCCGCCACCACGGAGGCGGGGCTCGAGGAGATCACGGTCACCGCCGAAAGATATACCTCGACCATTCAGAGCACGCCGATCAGTATCTCGGCACTGAGCGGCGATCAGCTGACCGCGGCCGGCCTGTCGCGTGTCCAGGACATCATCAAGGAAGTGCCTGGCCTGTCCATGCGCTACGCGGGACCTGGCCTCACCGAGTACGAGGCGCGCGGCCTCGCCTCGAACGGCGGCGCGGCCCCGACGGTCGGCTTCTATCTCGACGAAATTCCCTTGTCGCCGCCGGCCGTATCGCAGTCCGGCAAGGTGGTGATCGATCCTAATCTCTACGACATCGAGCGCGTCGAGGTGCTGCGAGGGCCGCAGGGCACCCTCTACGGTTCGGGATCGATGGGCGGTACGGTCCGGGTGCTGACCAACGAGCCGAAGCTCAACACGTTCGAAGGCTCGGTCCAAGGAACCGCATCTACCACCGAAGGCGGCGCCGGTAATGGCAGCGGCAACTTGATGCTCAATTTTCCGCTCGGCGATACGATGGCAGTACGCCTCGTTTTGAGCGACACGTATCGCAGCGGCTGGATCAATAACATCACCGTGCAGCCGTTTCCGATCACCTTGGGGGTCCCACACTTGACTGCCGACCCCACAACCCTGCCGGTGACGAACGTCTACAAGCGTGCCAACGATCTGACGTTATACGGCGGCCGCATCAGCCTCAAGTATCAGCCGAGCGACGATTTTTCCATTCTCGCCTTTGCAATGACCAATAGCCTGCACCTCGGAGGGTACGACCTGTTCGACGGCACCCCGACCGTCCAGCTGCCCGGAATCGTCTATCCCGCGCACTACGAGGCATTTCCGATCAGAGAGGGCGTGCGCGACGACATCTCCATCTTCGGCCTGACCGTGAAAGCCAACCTGGGCTTTGCGGACCTGACGAGCGCGACCTCGTACTTTGGCCGTTTGGGATACCAAACCCAGGATGCCTCGGCGAATATTTACTATGTCGAATGCGGGAGGCACGCCGCTCGTGCCGATTCCCTACGCAGAGCGAGATCCGTCCCACCAGTTGAGCCAGGAAATCCGCCTGACGTCGCACGATGTGGGACCCTGGCACTGGGTGGCGGGCGCCTTCTACAGCAATCTGCATTCGGTGTGGAATGAGATCAGCAGCAATCCGCAGGTTGCCGTCGTGGACCCCGCAGTCCCAGACGGCTCCCTATTTACCTCCTGGAACGATTACGGGGTCAGACAGACCGCGCTATTTGCCGACGGGTCGTACAAGTTCACCGAGCAATGGAAGCTTGCCGTGGGGGCGCGCTGGTACGACTACAAGAGCCACCAGGATGAGTACTCCTGGGGCTTCGACGGCCCCAACTCGACGCCGCCCGCGAACTCGCAAATTACCACATGCCGCGAACAGCGGCTGCAAATCCGCGAGTCAACCTGTCGTACGAGCCCGGCCCCGACTTGACCGCTGTATGCCACGGTGTCCAAGGGTTTCCGTCCCGGCGGCGCCAACCAGATCCTGCCGCCGCCGAACGAGTATCCGCTCTGCCAGCCGGGCGCCGCTGCAGTTCGGGCCGGATTCCGTCTGGAACTACGAGATCGGCGAGAAGGCGAAGCTCTTCGACAACTGGCTCACCGATCAACAGCGACGTCTACTACATCAAGTGGAACGGCATGCAGCAGGTGCTTACGCTGCCCTGCGGCTATCAGTACTACAACAATGCCGGCGACGGCCGCTCCTTCGGACCCGAGCTCGAGATCAATGCGAAGCTGTCCGAGGATTGGACCGCCGCGCTCAGCGGCGCTTGGACGGACGCGAAGATCACCCAGCCCGAACGCCTCGTACACCAGCTTCCTGACGAATGTCGCCACCTTCCCGGACGGTGTGACCCATCCCTGCACGGCGGGCTGCAGATGCACCGTGCCGATCATGAACGTGGTCAAGGACACGGCCAGCCTGTCGCTGGGCTATGCCACCACCGTGGGCGACTATCAGGTCACCGCGCGCGCAGCCTATTCGTTCGTGGGTTCATCCTACGACGTGGCGTACTACTTCGGATACAAGCTGCCGTCCTACAGTCTCGTCAATGCGCGCGTGGGTCTCGGGCAGGGCGACTGGACGGCCGATCTGTTTTGCGACAATCTCACCAACAGGGTCGCGTTGATTACGGCCAACAACACGAGCTTCCAGTTCAACATTCCGCAGGTCGGTGCGCTACTCGACCAATCAGCCGCGCACCGTCGGTGTGCAGGTCAATTATAAATTTTGAGTGCGACGCTGAAACGAAGCTGATGGTTTGGCTTTGAAAAGGGGTGGTGGCGGGCGATGACCTGCCGCCACCCAAATCGTCTCGCCGATGCGCAAGTGGATTGCGTGCAGGGCTCACCACATCATGAAGGGCGCTACGTCCGTATCCGACACGAGTCCGCGGTGCACGTCGGTCATGGCCCGGTCGATGATGTCGATGCCTTCCTCGGCCTCGGCCTCGCTCAAGGTGAGCGGCGGCGTGAGTTCCAGCACATTGCCGTTGAGGCCGACGTAGAAGAACACGGCGCCCAGTTGATACGCCCGGTAGATCACCTTCGCGGTCGTGCCGACCCGTACCGGTTCGCGCGACTGGGCATCGCTCACCAGCTCCACCCCCACGGCGAGACCGCGCCCCCGCACCTCGCCGATCATCGGCTGCCGCGCGCTCAAGGCGCGCAAACCCGCCGTCAATATTGCCCCGACGCGATTGGCGCGATCGATCAACCCCTCATCGGCAATGGTCTCGAGCACCGCGCGGCCCGCGGCGGCGGCCACGGGGTTTCCGGCGGTTGTCTGCAACGCGAAAGCGGGCGCGTGATCCATGATGTGCCGCGGTCCGATGACCGCCGAGAGCGGCAGACCGCCACCCAACCCCTTGCCGAAGACGATGAGATCGGGTTCCAGCCCTTCGTGCTCGAAACAGTGCATTTTCCCGCTCCTCGCGAGACCCACTTTCACCTCATCGACGATGATCTGAATGCCATGCCGCCGGCAGCGTTCCTGGATGGCCGCGAGAAAGCCCGGCGGCGGGACGATGAGTCCGCCGTCGGCCATCAAGGGCTCGATGAATATCGCCGCGACTTGAGCCGGCGGGCAGGTGGTCGCGAACTGATAGTCGAGGAGCCTCAGTACCTCGTTCGCGCTGAAGGTGGCGCGGTAGGGATCCGGGTAGGGGAGCAGTACCAAACCTGCGCGCGGCAGCGTGTGGGTCATCGCGGTGTGGCCGCTGATACTCATCGATCCCGAGAGGTTCCCGTGATAGGACCCGATGAAGGAAATGAAACGCGAACGTCCAGTCGCCGCTTGCACGACGCGCATTGCACAGTCATTGGCATCCGAACCGGAATGTCCGAACCAAACGCGCCGCTCGCCGCGTCCGGGCGTGAGCCGCAACAGATCCTCCGCGAGCGCCACCGCCGGCTCGTTCGGGTAGGCGAGCAGGCTCGCGCCCGCCATGTTCGCGCACGCGCGACTCACCGCTTGGGTGATCGCCGGATGGCTGTATCCGAGCGCTGCCGGTCCGAACGAGGCCGACAAGTCGAGCAGCCGCCGACCCCCTTCCTCGATCAAATGATTGCCGCAGCCGCCGACCAACGACAGCGGTGAGAAGCGCAGGCGGCCGATGTTGGCAATCACCCGCGCGTCGCGCTCGCGCAGCGACCCGGCACCCGACCCGTTGGCACTCGTCATCGGGCGCGAATGGTCGGCTGCCGGTTGATCCCATCGGTGGCGGTGAGCCGTGCGATCTCATCGAGCACTTCTTGGGTGGTGCGCTGCCGGCAATAGCCGCGGTTGTTGCGCAACGACCATTCGTGCCGTTCCGCCGACAAGGTGACGCAGGCGTCGGTCGGCACCGTGACCAGATAGCCGAGGTCGCAGGCATCGCGCACCGCCGAATCGACGCACTGATCGGTCAGGCAGCCGGCGATGATCAGGTATCGGGTTCCGAGATTACGCAGAACGTAGTCGATGTTGGTCGAGATGAACACCGACGAGGAGGTCTTCGGAAACAGGATCTCATCCGCGGCGGGTGCCAATTCCTTCACCATCTTCGCATCCGGCGATCCCTTCGGCACGTTGAAGCCGGTGATCTTGTAATCGAGCGAGCGGTCGCGCCCATCGGCGGTGAGGCTCTCGATCACGGTGTAGGTCACCTCGATGCCGGCACGGCGGCAGGCCTGCTGCAGCCGTACCATGTTGGGCAGGGCGCTCTCCTTCAGCATGCGAAAAAAGTAGCCATAGCGCTGCTCCTTCTCGCCGGCGCTGAGGTGCGCATATTCGCTTCCATCCCAGGTGCAATTGTAGTCTTGCACGTCGACGAATAGGAGCGCGGTGTGCCTGGGCTCGATCTCGATCTCACGGCTGAGCGGATGGGTCATTTGGATTCTCCAAGGAGTGCCTGCTCGGCCGCTTTGAGCGCCGCGGTGATTCGTCTCGCCCATGCGGTCTGCCCGGCGGCCTCGGACACCAGGTCCTGACGTATCTCAATCTCGACGTGCGGCAGACCGCGCGCCTCGCCGTGGCGCGGGATGGTGTAGTCGGTCTCGTCGCTGACGAAGTAGGGCTCGTTGTCGGTGATGATCAGGTTGGGTTCGCGCCGCAGCGCGTCGAGCACCAGGCCGGCAAAGCGCCGATCGCGGTTGTACAGCACCGCGCCGTGCATTTCGCGGCGCACGCCATGGTAGGTATCGGTCATGGAGTGCTGAGACACCAATATGGTCGGAAGGCCCGCGGCGCGTCGCGCATCGAGCAGGGCGCGCAAGCGATGGTGGTAGGGCTCGAAGATCTCGGCGCGGCGGGCGGCGATTTCAGCCTCGCTCAAGCCGATATTGCCGGGGATCTCGGTCGCCTCGCTTTTCGTAGGGATGGAGGAGGCGACCAACGGGTCGCGATTGCAGTCGATCACCAGGCGCGAATAATTTTGCGCCACCAGCGGCGCGTCGAGCGCCGCTGCGACCTGCCGCGCCACGCCGAGAGCGCCGATGTCCCACGCGATGTGCCGTGTCAGCTCCGCGGCTGGGATCCCGAGATTGCCCAAGCGGCGCGGGATGCGTGCGGCGGCGTGGTCGACCGCGATGATGAAATTCGAGCGCCCCCCGACATTCTGCTCGAGAAAGGGCGGCGGCTCATCGGCGGCGAGCAGCCTCGAGCCGGCACCGCCCGTTGGTGCCGAGGTCGTGGGGGTTGGTGAAGGGTCAGTAGGCTTCTGCATAGCGGCGGCAGATCTCACTTTCATCGAGATTTTCCAACGCCTTGATCTCTGCCCGCTTGAATAGCACATAGGCCGAGAGAAAGTCAGCCCCCAACCATTGCGCCGCGCTCTCGTTGCCTTCGAGCAGCGTCAGTGCCTCGGCCAAGCTGTGGGGCAGCGGCGGCGGATTCTCGATCTCGATCTTTCGCTGCCGACGAACGCCGTCGAGCCCGGCTTGCACCAGCGCCGCGAGCGCCAGGTAGGGACTCGCGGTCGCGTCGGCGACGCGAAATTCGGCATTGAATTGGCGGGCGCGATGGCCGGGATCGCTGCCCACCACCGGACAGATTCGCAGCGCCGCGCCGCGATCGAGCGGCCTGACATCGCCCTGCACCGGAGCCCAGCGATTGGGGCGCAAGCGATAGTAGGATGCCACCGAGGGAGCGGTCACCGCGCACAGAGCCGGCAGGTGATGCTGAATGCCGGCGATGAATCGGCTGCCCAATTCGGACAATTGCCAGGGACGCTGCTCGTCATAGAGAACCGGCTGCCGATCCCGATCGAGAAAACTGAAATGAATATGCGTGCCGTTGCCGGTCCCGGAGGGTTCGGGAATGGGATTGAAGCTCACTCGATGGCCCAGGCGAAAGGCGACCGCTTGGGCGAGCTCGCGCGTGATCACCGCGTCATCGGCCGCCCGCACGCCGATGGCCGGCGCGGAAGTGACCTCGAATTGCTGCCGCCCGAACTCGCACAGAAACGAGTCCGGTATCACGCCGACTTGCCGCATGGCCGACAGCAGCGCCTCCCCGAACGGTCCCTGGCGGCGGTAGCCGCTGAGATCATAGGGTTGCCAGGGCTGGGCCGGAACGCCGCTATAGGTGAACTCCTGCTCGAAGGTGGCGAGCAATTGAAGACCCGTCTCGCTCTCGAGCCGCTCGATCGCGCGCCGCAGGATGTGGCGGGGACAGAAGTTCCACGGTGCTCCGTCCATCGTCTTGATATCGCCCAGAAAGAAATACTCGGCCGTGCTGCCCTCGAATGGAACGAGCACCCGGGTATCCGGATCGGGGATGAGGAACACTTCGCCCACGGTGCCGAACGTCGTTACCTGGATCGGACCAAAGGCGGTAATGAATATATTGGTGGGCGCGAGACCGACCCCGCGCTGTAATCGCGCAGGCAGGTCCGCCGCCGGGAAACTCTTGCCGCGAAAACGCCCGGCAAGATCGCTGGTCCCCACGAAGACAATCTGTTCCTGCTGCATGGGCCTCTCGTTGAGTCGCCGCTACAAATCTCGCGTCGTGCAGCGAATCCTATATTGCCAGCTCGGCCCGCCGCCGACTCACCAGGATGATGCCATACACGAGACCGGCGACGAGCCAACCGAGTCCGAGGGCGATGGCAAGGGGACTCATTCCCGACAAGACGGCGAGCACCACGATGATTCCCGCCACTGGAATTGCCAGATGAACGACCCAGCGTCCGGAGCGTCCTTTGACCCAAAATTGCGCGATTACCGACACGTGCAGAAGCAAGAAGCCCGAGAGCGCCCCGAAATTGACGATCGATACCAGCTCGTCCATTTGGTAGCGCATCAGCAGCGAGACGCTGACCGAAATACCCGTGGTCGCGAGCATTCCGACGTAGGGTGTACCGTGTTTGGGGTGGATCTTGGCGAGCGCCGCCGGCAACTGGCGGTCGCGTCCCATGGCGTACATGACACGCGCGACGCCGACCTGCATCGGCAACGCATTGGTCGCCCCCACGATGGTGGCCATGACCCACGCGGTCAGTGCGGCGGCCCACGGGCCGATCGCCCAGGCGAGAAGCTCGTAGGTCGCGGCTGCCGGATCCTTGATCGCAAAGCCGCTCAACAGATCCCCGAGCACCCACGCCGTCACCGCCAGGATCGCCGCTGCGATGAGCAGCACGGCGACGATCGCGCGCCCCACGATCCGCTTGTCGTCGCTCTTGACCTCCTCCGAGAGCGTCGAGATCGCGTCGAAACCGAGATAGGACATCACACAGATCGAGGTCGCGGTGAAGATGCTCTTGGCATGAAACAGGTCCGGCGCGTAGAGCGGTCGCAGCGTGAGCGCTCCGTTGCCCTTGCCGTGGTAAAGCACGATGACTCCGAGCACCAGGAGCAGAGCGAGCACCGCGATCTGCACCGCGACGGAGATCAAATTGACCCTGGAGGTCACTCGCACGCCGAACCAATTGATCCCGAGGGTCGCCGCGCCGAGCGCGACGATCCACAACGCCCGATCCACCTGCGGCACCAGCGTGCCCAGGGCCACTGCCATGAAGACGTACACATAGGCCGGTATCAGCAAGTAATCGAGCAGGATCATCCAGCCGCCGATGAATCCGGTGAATGGACCCAGAGCGTGGCGCGCATAGCCGTAGATCGAGCCGGCGCTCGGCACGGCCTCGGTCATCAACGCGTAGCTCTTCGCCGTGAAATACATGCATATGGTGGCGAGAATATAGGCGAGCACGATGAGGCCGTTGGATGCCTGCCAGACGAACCCGAGAGATTGAAATATGCCGAACGGGCAGACGTAGGCGATCCCGTATATCAGTAGGTCGTAATAGGACAGCGTTCGGCGCAGGGATTGCACCGTCTGAGGGCCGCGGACTGACGGTGGTGCGACAGCGGAGTTCAGCGGCCCAGCGCCTTCAGCCGCTTCGGCTCGATGATCTCGATCCAGTAGCCGTCCGGATCCTGGATGAACGCCACGTCCTTCATCTTCCCCTGATCGGGCCGCTTCACGAACGGCACTTGGTGCCGGTCGAACCACGCGATCGCGGCATCCAAATCGGGTACCGAGAAGCAGATGTGACCGAAGCCCTGCGGCTGCGCATTGCCGTCGTGGTATTTGAAATCCGCGTCGGACTCGGTTCCCCAATTGTGAGTCAGTTCGAGCACCGCACGCTGCGAAAACATCCAGGCCGTGCGCTCGCCGGGATCCTCGGGGACCACCTCCGCGGCAGACAGGCGTGCGAGGAAATACAGCGAGAACTTCATCTCCGGAAAGTCGAGCTTGCGCAGCACGCGCAGGCCCAATACCCGGGTATAGAAATCGAGCGCCACAGCCGGATTCTTCACGCGCAGCATCGAATGGTTGAACACGAAGCCCGACGTGGCCGCCGCGGGTTCGGCGCAGACGCCGGGGTGGTTTTCGGTGGTGAAGCTCATGGTTGGATCTCAGCGTTAGTATCGCATTACCGTGCGCGCCGTGGGTAGTGCCCGGGGTCCTGCGAGGAAAAGCCTGCGGAGCACGCGCCCGGCGCGGGTCGACATTCCACCGCGCGGCGGCTTAAGATGGAAACAGAACCGGCGGCGGTCGAATTCGCCTCACAAGCCAGTCATCGGAGCCCAGGGATGAGTTTCAGAATCATCGCCGCGATCGCCCTGTTGAGCGTGAGCGCTGCCGCCGTCCCGCAGGACAAGGACGATCTCGATGCGGGCGCCAAACTGCCGGTTGCCGAGCCGCACGTGACGGCAACTCTGTCCCCGACGCATGCCCGGCGCCTTTTCGTCCTCGATACGGCATTTCCCGCGGCCGAGGCGGGCAAGACCTTGGTCATCGATGGTGAGCAGGGCAAGCTCGAAGGCATGTTCAGCCAGGGATACTGGTCGAATTTCGCGATCGCGCCGGACGGCTCTGCGGTCTATGCCGCCGATACCTATTTCGAGAAACATACGCGCGGCAAGCGTCAGGACTTCGTCGTCGTTCGCGATGCGCGCACGCTGGAGGTGCTGAAGGACATTCTGCTGCCGAACGGGCGCTTCCTGATCGTCTCGAAGAAATACAACTTCGGCGTCACTCCCGACGGGCGCTACGCCCTATCGTACAACCTGGCCCCGAGAACCACCGTGAGCGTCGTGGACTTGAAGCTGCGGGAGTACGTGGGTGACATCGACATCCCGGGCTGCGGCCTCATATTTCCGCAGTCGCCGAATCAATTCACCACCCTGTGTGCCGACGGTTCGGTGGCAACCGTCACGTTCGATGAGAAACTCAAGGCCACGAGCGAGCGTGTCAAGAAGGTCTTCGACGCCGAGAAAGACCCTGTCTTCGAACATTCCGGCTGGGACAAGCACGATCGGATGCTTTATCTGGTTTCATATTCCGGCGCGGTGATCCCGCTCGATCTGGCGGGCGCCGCGGCAAAGAAACAGGCGTCTTGGTCGTTGACGAGCCCCGAGGAGAGAGCCGCCGGTTGGAAGCCCGGCGGGTGGCAAGTCGCGCATTTTCACGTTCCCCGCAAGCGCTTGTATGTGCTCATGCATCGTGGATTCGAATGGACCCACAAGGAGCCGGGCACGGAGGTCTGGGTGTACGACGCACAGACCCAAAAGCGCCTGCAGAGGATCAAACTGAGCAAGCCCGCCCAATCGATCGCCGTGAGCCAGGACGATCCACCTTTGCTCTATACGATCGTCGATGGAGCGCCGCAAATCATCACGTATAACGCCTCGGCCGGAAGCGTGCGCAGCGAACTCGACAACATCGGCTTCAGCCCGCAGCTTCTGACCGTACCCGGGGAGTAGGACGAATTGAACGTGGTGCTCAGCGAATCTCTCGCACTCTTGATCGCACTGGTGTTCGCCGGTGCCGCGATCGCCAAGCTGACGGCGTGGAGCGAGTTGCCGGGTGTCGTGCATAACTTCCATGTTTTGCCGCGCGCATTGGTCTTGCCCGTGTCGCTCGTGCTGCCGCTGCTGGAAGCTGCAATCGCGCCGGGCATATTGATCGAGGAAACACGCTCGGTGGCGGCGCTCGCGGCCGCGGTCCTGTTTACGGTTTTCGGTGCGGCACTGGCGATGAACTACTTCCGGGGGCGTCGCCACATCGACTGCGGATGCTTTCGCTCGGACCTCAAACAGCCGATATCGATCGCCGTCATCGTGCGTAACTGTTTTCTCGCGATCTGCGCGCTGCTGCTCTTGCCGCGGGGCGGGACCGCGGCGCTTTCTCCGTTGGCGTGGACAATCTCGGTCGCCGCAGCGGTGACATTGTTTCTGTGCTATTTGTCGGTCGGCCTCTTGTTTCGAGCGGCTGCGACCTCGTACGCGGACAACTTGCATGCGGCCCGAGGAATTTCGAATTAGGAATGCATCATGAGCGATCTGCTTCCCTACGTCCTCGTTCTGCACACCGTCCTCATTCTCGTGCTGGCGTTGATGGTGTTCGGCTTGACTCGGCAAATCGGTATTCTGCACGAGCGGTTGGCGCCGATGGGAGCCATGACCAACGACCATGGGCCGGAGGTGGGAGAAATGGCGCCGAGACTGCGTGCCCGGTCGATCGCGAACGAGGTCGTGCAAATCGGTGGTGCCAATGCCCAAGGGCGAACGACTCTGCTCATGTTCGTCTCGCCGACCTGTCCGGTGTGCAAGAAGCTGCTGCCCATCGCCAAGTCGTTTTCCAGCAGAGAAAGCCTGGAGGTGATCCTGGTGGGCGATGGCGACCTCGAGGAGCAGCAGCGAATGATCCAGAAGGAGGGATTGCAGACGCTGCCGTACTTGTGCGGGCCGGAAGTTGGAATGGCTTTTCAGGTCGGCAAGCTACCGTATGCGGTCTTGATCGACCGCGAAGGGGTGATCCGAGCGAAGGGTCTCGTCAACAGCCGCGAGCATCTGGAAAGTTTGGCCGTCGCGGAAGAAACCGGTTACGGATCCATCCAGGCTTATCTCAAGGCCCGGGACCTTTCGCAATCCCCTGCGCGCAGCGGGCCATCGCCGCTCCCCCGTGAAGCCGCGAATCTGCAAAAGCGGGTCGATGAGGAGCGGATTTCATGAAACTTCTGTCGAAGAATTTCTTTGACCGATTCGTCGAGCGAAGCTCGCGCTTGAGTGCGCAGCGCATCTCACGCCGCTCCCTGATCTCCATGATCGGCAACGCCGTGGTGGCCTCGGCGGCGCTCCCCTTGCTCCCGGTGCATCGCAAGGCCCAGGCGGGAGAGCTGAGCTCACGCTTTGCGCGAAACGCACAGACCAAGGACACCACCAAGTGCAATTACTGGCGCTATTGTGCGAGCGACGGCTACTTGTGCGCGTGCTGCGGCGGGGGTCCGAGCACGTGCCCGCCGGGAACGACCCCTTCTCCGACGTCTTGGATCGGCTCGTGCGTGAACCCCGACGACGGCAAGACGTACTTGATCGCCTATCGGGATTGCTGCGGGGCGGATTCGTGCGGGCGCTGCTCGTGCCTCGGCCAGGAGGGCGACATGCCGAGCTATCGACCCCAGCTGAACAACGACATCATCTGGTGCTTCGGCGCATCGAGCATGGTGTATCACTGCTCGAGCGCCGCGCTCGTGGGCCTGGCGAACTAAGGTCGGGACGGAGGCGCGGGCGTGAAGGCCATTTGCGGCGCAATCGCGATGTCCATGTTGGCTTCGGGCACGCTCGTCCACGCGCAAGACTACTCCATGGAACTTGTGCTCCCGCCCGACGAGCAAGCAAAGTCCCACAGTACGGCGGTACGTCATTTATCGAAGCCCGCCACGACCTATGCAGCCAATTGTGCGGGCTGCCACGGTCATTCCGGCCGGTCAGTCGGCGAGATCCCGACGCTGGTCAATCGAATCGGTTATTTCGCCCGAATTCCCGAGGGACGCGCTTATCTCGTTCAAGTGCCCAACGTGGCCATGTCCGCGGTTCGCGACGAGGACTTGGCGGAAATGCTCAACTGGCTGCTGACAACGTACAGCGCTGCACAGCTCCCGAGCGACTTTCGGCCGTACACCGGCGCCGAAGTGACCGAATTGCGCAAGGTTCGGATCATCCCCTGGTCGCGACGCAAGGAACTGATCCAGGCGTTGCTCGCTGCGGGCCAGATTCCATCGCCTGACTCGTTGGAGTGACGTGCAAAAACCGCAGTCTCGCAAGATCGATGTCGCCGCCGTGATTCTTGGCGCCGGAATCTTGGTCGGTGGAGCGTCACGGGCCGCCGATCCCGACGTCGATGCGGGGCGCGCGAAATTCGCGCTCTGCGCCGGTTGCCATGGCGGCGATGGGCGATCCGGCTCGCTTCCCGAGTACCCAAAAATTGCCGGACAAAACGCGAAGTATCTCGTGAACGCACTCAAGGCGTACAAAAGCGGTCGCCGTACCGGAACCTACGCAGCGCTGATGGCGGCCACCGCCAACAATCTTTCGGATGCGGATATCGAGAACCTGGCCGCGTATCTGGCCGGCCTCGACGACTCCAAATAGGATTTGCACTTCATGGGCAAACCGCGCGCGCGCGATCTCGGTCTGCGATTCAGAGGGACGCCGGGCAAATTCAACGCGATCACCGACGTTGCTGGCGTGGAAGTCGGCTTCTCGACGCTGAAGTCGCCTGCAACGGGTGATCGTCCGCAGATCTACACCGGAGTGACGGCCGTGCTGCCGCGCGGACACCATCCGGTTCCCGTGCCGGTGTGGGCGGGACAGTTCGACCTCAACGGCAACGGCGAAATGACGGGCAGCCACTGGGTACGCGATGCCGGCTACTTCCAGGGACCCGTCTGCCTGACGAACACCCATTCCGTGGGGATCGTGCATCACGCTGCGGTTGGCTGGATGGTCGAGCGTTATGCCGCCGCGTTCCGCGACGCCTGGGGCTGGGCCATGCCGGTCGTCGCGGAAACCTACGATGGCATCGCCAACGATATTTGCGGGCGGCACGTGACGGAGAAACACGCCCTGGAGGCCCTAAACGGCGCGCGCTCCGGCCCGATCGAGGAAGGCAATGTGGGCGGCGGCACCGGCATGCAAACCTACGAGTTCAAGGGGGGTACCGGAACGAGCTCGCGGCATTTTCAGATCGAGAATCAATCCCACACCATCGGAGTGCTGGTGCAGTCGAATTTCGGGGTACGCCACGAGCTGAATATTCTCGGTGCGCCCGTCGGCCGGCACCTGACTGAGAATGCGATCATCTCCGATGCGGGGATGCCCGAGACGGGCTCGATCATCGTGCTGATCGCAACGGATGTGCCGCTGTCGCCGATTCAGCTTCGGAGGCTCGCGAAGCGCGGTGCGCTTGGCATCGGGCGCACGGGCAGCAGCGGAGGGCATTACTCCGGCGATCTGATCCTCGCGTTTTCCGTCGCCAATCCCATTCATTTGCCGGCGATCGGCGAGAGGCAGCCACACAGTTTTCATTTTCAATTTCTAAACGATGCGCATTGCGACCACGTGTATGGCGCCGCGGTCGATGCGATCGAGGAGTCGGTGGTCAACGCATTGATCGCAGCCGAGTCCGTGCCGACCATCAAACCGCCGGGGCGCGTGTTGCAGGCAATCGATCATGATCGGCTCTTGCAGGTCATGCGCGAATTTGGTCCGGCCGGAGCGGTCAGCGCGCGCGGTCCTTCGTAGCTGCGGCGGGCCGCCTGCGCGGGAGCGGTCGAAACTAGTCCTTGCCCTCGAGGCGGAAGGCGCTACCATCGATCATCGTCGCGGTGGATCGTCGCGATGGATCGGCGCGGCACAGGAGCTTTGACATGACCTCACTCGCTATACTCCCCTTGCGGGAGGACCTTCCCTTCGGTGTCCGGATCGAAGGCGTCACTCGCGCGAATGTGCAGGATCCGCAAATTCGACAGGCGATGCTTGCGGCCTTCGAGCACCATGGGCTGATCGTGTTCGCGGACGTGGAGCCGACAAGTGCGATGCATATCGCGCTGAGCACGGTGTTCGGCCCGCTCAAAGAGCATCCGAATCCGGCCGTCGCGCGGGTCGATCGGGACACGATGCCAGGGGTCATCGACATGCGCCACGTGCCCGCGGAAGGCGGCATCGTCGAGATCGAGGGACGGCAACTTTCAATGTGGCTACCTTGGCACTTCGATCATTGTTACAACAACGAGCTCAACCGCGCGGGGGTGCTGCGCGCGCTCGAGATTCCGCCCGAGGGTGGCCGCACCGGCTTCGTCGACGGCATCATTCTGCATCGCGCCTTTCCCAGGGACCTGTTGGAACGGATCGAGGACGCGAAGATTCTTTACCGGATGAGTCTCGACTATCGCGATATGCGCTTCGGCCGGCCGCCCGGACTGGTCGAACTCCGTAGAAAGCCGAGCGCCGTAGCGGTGATGGCGGCGGCGCAGGGGCAGCCGCGCGCGATTCATCCTGCGGTCTGGACGCGGGCGAGCGGCGAGAAGGTGCTGCATCTCTCGCCCTGGATGTCAGAGGGCATCGTCGGGCACGAGGATGAGGAAGGAAACGCGCTTCTCGAGGAGGTTTGCCAGACGATCAACGGGCTGGCGCAGCGGTTCAGCTATTTTCATCGCTGGCAACCCACCGACATGCTGATCTGGGACAACTGGCGCGTGTTGCACTCCGTGTCGGGCATGGATCCCTCTCATAGCCGCCGGATGCAGCGCACCACGATCAAAGGCGATTACGGCCTCGGCTGTTTCGAGGGGGATCGTGCCGGCAGCAAGATCCTCGAAATGACCGTCTGATCCGCCGCTGCATCAGCGAGGAAAAGGGACCATGGCGCGCATCGTCGTTTCCGGGATCGAGATCGATTACGAGCTCTTGGGTCTGCAGAAGGCTCCTCCGGTCGTCATCACGCCGGGAGGGCGCTATCCGCGCGTCACGCCCGGGGTGCCGCAGCTCGGGGCGGCGTTGGCGGAGGGCGGATATCGAGTGCTCCTGTGGGATAGGCCGAACTGCGGTGCCTCCGACATTTCATTTGCCGGTCGCAGCGAAAGCGCGCTGCATGCTGAGACGCTGCTCGGTCTCGTCGGCGCTCTGGAGCTGGGGCCGGTGGCGCTAGCCGCGGGTTCGGCCGGATCGCGTGTGTCGCTTCTCGCCGCCGTTCGCGCGCCGCAACTCGTCTCGAAAATGGCCATTTGGTGGATCAGCGGCGGACCGATTTCTCTTGCTCAGCTGGCCGCCTATTATTGCGGGGACTCGGCGATCGCGGCGGCGAAAGGCGGCATGCAGGCCGTCGCGGCGTTGCCCGCGTGGGCCGCGCAGCTCAGCGCAAACGCGCGCAATCGCGAGATTCTGCTGGCGCAGGACCCGGAGGAATTCATTTCCAGGATGCAGCAATGGGCGGCCGCCTATGCCTATTCTGACGCCTCCCCGGTACCCGGCACGAACCCTGAGGAGCTCGCCCGGCTGAGCATGCCCATCCTCGTTTTCCGCAGCGGCAAGAGCGACCTCAGCCACCCACGCAGAACCAGCGAATGGGTCCATGAGCTGCTTCC
The DNA here is from genome assembly GCA_963801865.1 of uncultured Gammaproteobacteria bacterium. GTDB lineage: Bacteria > Pseudomonadota > Gammaproteobacteria > Steroidobacterales > Steroidobacteraceae > Bog-1198. The sequence continues at coordinate 72,812 of CAWDGY010000010.1, forward strand.
GAACTCCAGCATCATCGACCCGCCTTGGCCCGATCAGGAATGGAACAATTGTCAAGCCATTCCCGCCGCACCGGGCCGTGGACGTTTCGAGCGCTGGCCGATGCTCGCACCGATCCTGCTCGAATTTCTGAGAGGCTGAGAGAGTACTGATGAGAACGTCAGATGCTGCCGGCCATACAAACCCACAAATGGCGGAGGTTGGATTGTGGCGGCGTTCGACATGAGGGCGATGCGGATCAGACAGCCCGCGAGCCTCGATAATCTCCAACTGGGCACGGCCGAGGCGCCCGCTCCGGGACCCGGTGAAATCAGGGTGCGAATTCGCGCCGCCTGCTTGAATTTCCGCGATCACCTCGTGGCGACCGGCTACTTTCCAACGACCGATGGGCGGATCCCCTTGTCGGACGCAGCGGGCGAAGTCGTCGAGACTGGCGAGGGCACGACGGAATTCAAGGTGGGAGATGCCGTCGTCAGTACGTTTCATCCCGCGTGGCTGGATGGTCACATGGAACGCGCCCAACTCGTCGCCTCGCCTGGCGGAGGGGCCGACGGGTTTGCCTGCGAATGGGTCACCCGACCCGCCACTCATTTCACCCATGCGCCCAAAGGGCTGACGCACGTCGAGAGCGCAACCCTCCCTTGCGCCGGTGTCACCGCTTGGCGCGCGCTCATTGCCGACGGCCGGGTGAAGCCTGGCGCCCGGGTGCTGGTCCAGGGCACGGGCGGCGTCTCGCTCTTTGCGTTGTTATTCGCCAAGGCCGCCGGCGCCGTCGTCATCGCCACCTCGTCGAGTGCCGAGAAACTGCAACGGCTCAAGGCGTTGGGCGCCGACCATGTGATCAACTATCGCGACGTGGAGAAATGGGGCGAGGCTGCGTTTGCACTGACCGATGGTCTCGGCGTCGATCATGTCATCGAGGTCGGCGGCCCGAACACGCTCGCCCAGTCGCTGCTCGCCGCCCGCACCGGCGCGCATGTCGCGATCATCGGTGCCGTCGCCGGTTTCAAAATCGACACCATCCCCTTCGCCGTCGTCCAGGCCAAGCGGCTTCGCTTGCAAGGGGTGACCGTCGGTAGCCGCAGGGACCAGATTGACATGATTCGTGCCATCGAGGCGAGCGGGATCAGGCCGGTGATCGACCGCACTTTCGCGCTCGAGGAGCTCGGAGACGCGTTGCGACATCAGCAGGCGGGGCGGCACATCGGCAAGATCTGCATCGACATTGAGGCATGAACAAGCTTCGTATCATTCTCTTCGCGGCAGTCTTGGGCCATTCCGTGAACGCTGCGGCCGAAACGGGGGGGGCCACCAATTCGCTGGTCGAGTCGCTGCGGGAGCGTGTGGAGGCTCTGTCGGCGGGCGGTGAGCTCAGCGTCGACGGCACTTCGCTCAGTGCAACCCGATCCATCGCGGCGCTTTACGAACTGCATGGATTCGAGCCGTTCTGGACTTCCCCGCGCCTCGCGAAGCTCCTCGACATCGTGCGCAGGAGCGCGGCGGATGGCTTGACGCCGTCTGACTATCATCTTGCATCACTGGAAAGACTGTCGGGCCGCGATGACCGCACCGCGCTGGAGACTGCCCAGCTCGATCTGCTCGCCACGGACGCCTTCACCGAACTCCTCTATCACCTGTACTTCGGGAAGGTCGATCCGGTCTCGATTGATAGTCGCTGGAACTTCGAACGCCGTGAGCTGAAGGACAGCGATGCGCTCGAATTCGTATTCACCGGACTGACAGCGGCGGATGTCGCGAGTGCGATCGACTCGGTCCGCCCGGATCACTGGATGTATCGGAGCTTTGCTGATGCACTCGCTGCCTATCGGCGTATCGAAGCGGCCGGCGGCTGGCCCGCCATCGCCGATGGACCGACCTTGCGCCGGGGCGTGACGGATCCCCGCGTCGCCGACCTGCGCCGCCGTCTGTCGGCCAGTGGCGATGATGCGGATGTGTCCACGAGCGTCCTGTTCGACGAGCCCCTCGAGGCCGCCCTGAAGCGCTTCCAGGTACGGCACCTTCTGACCCCGGATGGGGCAGTCGGCGCCGCTACGCGTCGCGAATTGAACGTGGGCGTTGCACAGCGCATCGATCAGATCCGGGTCAACCTCGAGCGCGCGCGCTGGGTCTTGCATCAACGCGCTGATGGTGACTTCGTGATCGTCGACGTCGCGGGGTTCGAAGTGCGCTACGTTCGCGATCGAGCCGTCATTTGGAAAACCCGCGCGCAAGTCGGGCAGCCTTACCGGCAGACACCGATCTTCAGATCCACCATCGAGGAGGTCGTGCTCAACCCGACCTGGACGGTGCCGCCCGGCATACTCGCCAAGGACATCCTGCCCGCCGCGCGGAAGGACCCGGCGTATCTTGAGAAGCGCGGCCTGCGCGTGATCGATCGCGATGGCCGGCCGGTCAATTTGGCGAACGTCGATTTTAGCCGGTACACCGGCGCGACGTTTCCATTCATGATCCGCCAAGACCCCGGTCCAACCAATGCGCTCGGGCGCGTCAAGATCATGTTTCCGAACCCGTACCTGGTGTATCTGCACGACACTCCCAGCCAGGCGCTGTTCGAACGCGAGCAGCGTGCCTTCAGTTCCGGTTGCATCCGCACCGAGCGGCCGCTCGAACTCGTGGAACTGCTGCTTGCAAGCCCCGATCGGTGGAGTCGAGCGATGATCGATGCCGCAGTGGCTTCCGGCTCGACACGCACGATCCGTCTGCCAAAGCCCGTTCCGGTGCTGATCCTGTACTGGACGGTCGACCGTGATGATCAGGGGGCGATCGTCTTCAAGCCGGACCCGTATGCCCGCGACCCAAAATTGCTCAAAGCGCTTGACCGCCCGTACTCGCGCACCAACCGGGTCGACCGATAGACCGCGACCGAGCGCGTGCCTCGGAGTCAGCGGTGGTGCGGGAGAATCTTGACATATCCGGTTGGTGCGGCGAGTCTGCCGAGATGATGAGCATGTCTGATCGGCTGGTAAGGGCGTTCTTCCTGACCGCGCTCGCCGCGTGTCTGTTGCCTTTTGGCGGCGTCAGTTACGCGCAAACCGTACCGACGGAAGAGCAGCTCAACCAGCTGCTGGCGCCGATCGCGCTGTACCCCGATACGCTGCTTGCGCAGATATGTGCGGCATCGACCGACCCGCAGCAAGTGATTGATGCAAACAACTGGGTCAAGCAGAACGCGAACTTGCAGGGACAGGCGCTGACGGACGCCGCGCAGAAGCAGGGATTCGATCCGGCCTTCATCTCGCTCGTGACCTTTCCGGCGGTGCTCGACACGATGGCGATCCACATCGATGACTATGCTGCGTTGGGCGAGGCGTTCAAGGCGAATCAAGCAGCGGTGATGTCGGCGATCCAGGCGCTGCGTCAACAGGCGTATGCCTCCGGCGCGCTGGACAGCAATCAGTATCAGCAGGTTTCGGTGGAGCAGCAGAACGGGGCCCAGGTCGTCGTAATCCAGCCCGCGAATCCACAGGTCATTTACGTTCCCCAGTATCAGCCCCAGCAGGTGTACGTCAGTGGGCCCAGCCAGTCAGACGTCGTCGCGGCATCGCTGCTGAGCTTCGGGGCGGGCGTTGCCATCGGGGCGCTGATCAGCAGCAATCAACCTTGGGGCTGGAGTGCGTGGGGTTGGGGTTGGGGTGCAGGTGGCATGTATTACCACCGCAACGTATGGCACTACCACCATGTCTACGTGAGCCCGCGTCCCTACTACCGTCCGCGGCCGCCTGTGTACGGCCCGCCGATTTATGCGAGGCCGCCTCCGAACTGGAATCAACGGCCGGGATATCGGCCTCCGCCGCCGGGATTTCGGCCACCGATCTATCGACCGCCGCCAAGCGGGGGTAGACCCCCGGGCGGTGGCGGCGGATACAAGCCGCCTCCAACCAGTGGCGGTAAACCTCCGGGCAATGGTGGCGGCAAACCACCATCGGGTGATAACGGAGGCGCGCGGCCGCCCGCCAACGGCGGAAGCACGAGACCGCCCGGCAATGGCGGCGCCACTCGACCGGCGCCGCAACCGCAGGTGCGTCCCGCCCCCCGTCCCGCACCCACCAATCCTTACGCTGGTTTTCCGCAGGGGGGCAGCCGGCCTCCGGCACAGGGGGGCAACCGGCCTCCGGCTCAGCGACCGTCTCCTCAACAATACACGGGCGCGCGTCCGAGCGGCTTCAACAGCAACTTCAGCGGAAAATCCGAGCGTGCGGCGAGCGATCGCGGCAAGGCAAGCACCGGCGGCGGCGGCAATCGCTCAGGGGGAAAGCCGCGATGAGACGCAGCAACGGTGGGCGATTGGTGGGGGCAACCCTCGCGGTGCTCCTCATGTGCGTTGCACCGCACCTTCGCGCCCAAGATTCGGACGTAAAGACGTTCCCCACGTACCGGGCTGCTGCGACGGCGTTCATCACGGCAGTCCGGACAAACGATCAGGATGCACTGAAGCAGATCCTCGGAGCGCGAGAGCAGGAGTTGCTCTCATCGGGGGACGCCACACAGGATGAAAATGCGCGACTCGAGTTCCTCGAGCACTATGACCAAGCGCATGCCTTGGTTCGCAAGACGCGCGACAAGGTGATATTGACGGTCGGCCAGAGCGCGTGGCCGGTCCCGTTCCCGATCGTTCGCGTCGCCGGCGCATGGCGCTTCGATGCGACCGAGGGTGCGCAGGAGATGGCGTACCGGCGCATCGGACACAATGAGCTCGATGCGATACGGGTGTGCCAGGCTTTGTACGCCGCACAGAAGCAATATGCGGCCGTCTCGCATGATGGCGTTCCCGCCGGCACGTATGCGCAGCGCTTTCGCAGCGAACCGGGGTCACAGAATGGACTTTATTGGCAAGTAACAGAGAGTGAACCACCAAGTCCCACGGGCAGCCTCGTCGCCGAAGCGACGAGCGAGGGCTATGACTCGGCGCGGCAGAGCGGCAAGCCGACTCCGTTTCACGGCTATTTCTATCGGATATTGAAGGCGCAGGGTCCGCACGCTCCCGGCGGCGCGAAGGATTATGTGCTCGACGGCAAGATGACGAGGGGTTTTGCTTTCGTTGCCTATCCAGCTGAGTACGGCAGCAGCGGCGTCATGACGTTTCTGGTGGGTCCCCGCGGTGTGGTCTATCAGAAGGACTTGGGCGAGACGACGGAAGAAGCTGCCAAGGGCATGGCGGCCTTCGATCCGGACAGGACGTGGAAAGTGGCCCGCTGAGGTGCGCGGCCTGACATCCTGGAATACTCGCGGGTCACGATGACCGATCCCAGCTTCGACTTTGTGATTGTGGGAAGCGGCGCCGGAGGTCTGGTCGCAGCCATCACCGTCAAGCTCGCGGGTCTGCGTCCCCTCCTGCTCGAGAAGACGCCGTTGATCGGCGGTTCTTCCGTGATGTCGGGCGGCGTGCTGTGGCTGCCGAACAATCCATTGATGAAGCGCGAGGGCGTGGCCGACTCGCGTGAGGATGCGCTGCGCTATATGGAGAACTTCGTCGAGCAGGACGCTCTTTATTCGACGCCCGTGCGCCGCGAGATCTTCGTCGACAACATCGAACCGATGATCAAGACCATGGAAGCCCAGGGCATGAAATACTTGCGCTGCCCTGGGTACTGCGACTACTACGACACGCTGCCCGGAGGAAAGGCTGCGGGACGCTCCATCGAAGCCGAACTATTCGATGTCAACCGGCTCGGTTCGTGGAAGTCCCGTCTGCGGACGCCCTATGTACCGCTTCCCATTCGAACGTCCGAAGGTGCAAGGCTGCTGACGGTCGGTGTCACCTTGGCGGGCAAGTGGATGTTTGCCCGGGTTGCCACGCGCGTTGCCAGGGCCAAGCTCAGCCGCCAAACCCTGTACGGCAGCGGCGGCGCCTTGCAGGGCCGGATGTTGGAGATCGCGCTGAAGCTCGGTGTCGAGATATGGACCGAATCGCGTCTCATCGATCTTGACCTGCGCAATGGCCGCGTCGAGGGCGTTCACGTGAATCACGCCGGAAACCGGATGTCGATCGCCGCCCCAAGCGGTGTTCTCATCGCGGCCGGCGGATTCTCCCACCATTCCGCGATGCGCCAGCAATATCAGCGCCACCCGATATCGGACGCATGGACCCATTCCAACCCTGGCGACACCGGTGAAGCACTCGAGGCGATGGTTCGCGCGGGCGCCGGGTTGGCCCTCATGCAAGAGGCGTGGTGGATTCCAACCTGGGTCGGTCCCGACGGAAAGAAGGAGCAGATCGTGCCGGAACTGGTCAAACCGCACGGGATTCTGGTGGATCGTGCGGGCAGCCGCATGGTCAACGAGGCGAACTCCTATATGGAGATTGGGCGCGCCATGTACGCTCGCCATGCGACGACGCCTGCCATTCCAGCGTGGCTCGTCATGGACGTGCGGGCGCGCAAGCGCTATTTCTTCGGGCCGCAATTTCCCGGAAAGATGCCGCGGCGATGGGTCGACATGGGGCTCGTCAAGCAGGACGGCACGCTCGCGGGCTTGGCACGGCAATGTGGGGTCGATCCGGGCGGGCTGCAGGCGACGGTCGCACGTTTCAATCGCTTCTGCGCGGCGGGCGTCGACGAGGACTATGGCCGCGGCAATAGCGCCTTCAATCGCTATTACGCCGATCCGACCAACAAACCCAATCCTTCCCTCGGCTCAATTGCCGAGCCGCCATTCTGGGCCGCGCCACTCTATCCGGGCGACGTCGGGACCTGCGGCGGGGCACTGGTCAATGAACATGCCCAGGTGATGCGGTCCGACGGCAGCGTGATCGACGGGCTCTATGCTGCGGGCAACTGCGCAGCCTCGTTGTGTGGACCTCACTACGTGGGCGCCGGACAAAGCATCGGTGCGTCGAGCGTCGCGGGTTTCATCGCCGCGAACACGAGCGTGCGATAGGCAAACTCAGTCGCGGCGGCCGACCGGCGCGTTGCCCACCGGCTCGTACTGGAAGTCGACGTGCAGCCGCGTCAGTCGCTGCGCCGCGATGCGCCAGCGGCCGTCCTGGCGCACGTAGCGCTCGTGATAGTGGCCATAGCCGGTGTGCCCGACATAGCCCATCTTCGGCATCCGGTCCGCGCCCCAGATCACGCGATCCTGCATGGCCCAGACGACGTGCGCTGTGTCACCGTCAAGTTTGATCTCGGGCGAATGGACCTGGTGGGCGGTGTGTGCGGTCTCGACCGCCGAACGCACCATGCGAATCGCCGCCTCGCGCCCGCGGATCGTCGGCGGCCCTCCGGCCGCGGACGTGTCCAACTCGAAATCTTCGGTGAAGACGTCGGCGTAGCCGGCCCAATCCTTGGTGTCGAGCGTGCGGCAATAGCGCGCCTTCACCTGGCTGATTGCGACATAGGCTTCGAGTTCGGCGATGTCAGTCATGGCGGTTTCCCCCTTTGCTTGCGATTCAACCGATCAGCTCCGGTGGTTGCTTCATTTCTGAAAGCTCAAGAGCAAATGAGTCATCGTTTCTGCCGCTTGTCTCCGGGGCATGCTCGAGAACATTTGGAACGCTTCGGCCAGATGCGCGGGCACGAGGACCGGACCGTCGGCGAGGTGGTCGAGGCACTCGCGCGCGACATCGTCCGGTTCGGCGACGAACTGGGCAGGGTCGTCCTTCAGACCGACGCGTTCTCTGGCCGGCGTGCGGGTGGCGCCGAGTACGGCATAGAGAACGTTGACTCCGAGCGGTTTCAATTCTGCCCAGAGTCCTTCGGCAAACAGTTGTGCGAATGCTTTGGCTGCGCCGTAAAGAACGGTGGTGGCGGCGCCGGCATTTCCGGCGAGCGATCCGATCAGGATGATGCCGCCGCGTTTGCGCGCGGCCATCTTGTTGCCAAAATGGTGCGCGAGCGATGTCTGTCCCAGGGGACCGAGACGAACGGCTTTGAGCACGTCGTCGAGCGGTGCGTCGAGGAACGTACCGAGGCCGGGCGAGGCGGCGGCATTGAAGACGACCAGTCCCACCTCGATATCGTCGCTCGCCTCGCGGACCCGCTCGAGTAGGTCGGGCCGCGTCAGATCGAGCGGTAGCACACGCACCTTGACTGAGCTTTCGGCGCTCACCTGGCGCGCCACCTGGTCCAATAGATCTTTCTGGCGCGCGATCAGGACTAAGTTGATTCCGGCCTTGGCGAGTTGCTGCGCAAACGACACGCCGATTCCTTCCGACGCGCCGGCGATCATGGCCCACGGACCATAGGATTGGACGTCAATCATGGTTCGAATACCCGTACCTTCCTGCTAGTTTGCCGCCTCCGCGGATGCTGATTCCACCTCAGCCTCGGCGAGCATGATGAGCTGAATGTGTTCCGTCGCGAGCCGCCGCTGATCTTCCGTGCAGTCGTGCCGCAGCAGACTTGCTTCGAGCTTTTTGCGGTGCCGACGAAGGGCTCGGCTCATCTCACCGATGAGCTTTTTGGTTTCCTTGGAGCGAGGGCCGCCCGGGCGGGCCATGGCGGCGACGTTCTTCACCCGCCGAATGTTCCCGATCAATTCAGTGACCGCCCGCACCAAATCATCGGTTTCCTCGCTCATGACGGGCCCACCGCCATGCGCTGGAGAGACTCTGACGGCCGGCGAGATTGAGAATCCGTTCTAGTTATATTCATACCCTTCATCCGCGATGAGTTGAACGCGTCCGCCAGTTCTTAAATCGTCGATCTATTCCGCGGGCTAAGACCGAGTCAATGCTGCGTTTGCGTAGTATAGGTTTATTTTGGCCCCGCGCGCAGTTCCGTGCAGGGCGACATAGGGGCAGCCCCTGAAGAGCGCCTCAACGGTGATCGAGCGGAGCGAGCGAGGCTAGTGCCGGACGCTGACCGTCACGGCAGCAGACCAAAGACCGCCACGCTGTTCGTGGTCGCGACGAAGACCTTTCCGTCGGCCACGACCGGGGCGATGTTCTTGTTTCCCGAGCCGAATTGATCACGCCCGTTGGATGCCTGATTGCTGTTGTACAGCTCCGTGGCGAGATTGTTCGCCGCATAGGCGTGGAGCACTGCGGGGGAGGTGTTTTCGTATGCCCAGACAATGGCATTCGCCGTGCCATTCGCCGAGACGACCGGGAAGGTACCGGGGTAGGTGAACTGCGCGGAGGTCTGCGACGTCGGTGAGTTCGAGAGCAGCGCGTTGGACACGGAGAATGCCATCAACGGACCACCCTGGGGACCATAGTAAATGGTGGAGTTGAAGTACGCCGGCGTCGACCAGACGCCGCCGCCCAAAACCCCGTCGAGTTCCTGCCAGATGTTGTTCCCGACGGAGGTGAACTTGCCCATGTTGTCCCGATTGACCACGTACAGGTTGCCGTCCTTGCCCGCCCCGACGGCCAAGTGCCGCACGGTCGCGTTGGCGTCGGTCATATCGGGCAGCAGCATCACCCCGCCCGAGCCGAGATCGACGTCGCCGGTGGACTCGGCGACCTCGCCCGACATGGTGAAGTAATCGGCCACTGCCAAGGTACCGCCCGAGGAGGAGATCTTCACGAACGAGTTGCCGTAGTCTCCGTCGCTCGGGAATCCGCCGACGTTGAGCGTGGTGTCGAAACGACCGTTGGCCGTCAGGACATAGATGTTCCCTGCCGAATCCACCGCCGGCCCGCCGCCGCTCATCCAGATCGAAGGACCTTGGCTGGCAAAGCCGCTGCCGCTGGCGCCCAACGCGACGTTGAGAGTACTGGTGACCGAGAGTGTGGATGCGTTGAGAGCGATGATCCAACCCCCGTATGCGCCGTCATCGCAATGAGAAGCCCAGGTCGTGTAGAGGGTCCCGTTGCTCAACAGCAGGGCGGCTCGCTCCTTGTATTGGGCGGGCGCAAAACTCGTCGCTCCGAACATCGCCGTAATTTCGATCGGACTGGCGGACAGTTCCTTTCCCGTTGTAACGTCCAGCGCATGCAGCCGCTGGTGATAGTTGGAGGAAGCATCCTTCGTCATCGCGACGACATACATCGTGCCATGAGCTCCCGCATTGCGATCGATCACGGGGGTCGAGGTGATGCCGATCTCGGGCGTCACCTGAGAGCACCCTCGATCGTCGCTCGTGGTCTCGCCGCCGCCGATTAGCGAAACCTGCCACAGGAGGGCCCCCGTATCCGCGTCGAACGCGTAGAGCGAATCGTGCTCGGTCGCAACGAAGACGACATTGTGTGTAGCACCGGCCACGGTGAGCTTCGAGAGGTAGAGCGGCTGGGCGTCGACCAACCCGTCGACCATGAGATTCCGCAGCTTCCCGAAGGCCGAGGACGTCACGTTGGCCGGAGTAAGAGCTGCCTCGGCAAGGTTTTGCCCGGTGCGCATGACGTCGTATTTGTAGGTCACCACGTCGGTACCCGGGGCTGCGGCCACAGTCACGGTGAGCGTTGCGGCATTGCTCGTCATGCTGCCCGTCGCATTGCTGACGATCACGGTGAAGCTCGAGCCGTTGTCTCCGATCACGGTTGCCGGAGTCGTGTAGCTCGACGCGGTCGCCCCGGTGATGGCGCTACCACCTTTGCGCCACTGATACTGCAACGGTGGGCTACCCGTCGCCACGACGCTGAAGGTGGCAGTCTGTCCGACGCTCACCGTTTGATTCGCAGGTTGCGTCGTAATCTGCGGTGCGGTCGGCGGCGCATTGACGGTGAGCGTTGCGGCGTTGCTCGTCATGCTGCCGGCAGCATTGCTGACGATCACGGTGAAGCTCGACCCGTTGTCACCGATTACGGTCGCCGGAGTCGTGTAGCTCGAGGCGGTCGCCCCGGCGATGGTGCTACCACCCTTGCGCCACTGATACTGCAACGGCGCGCTACCCGTCGCCGCTACGCTGAAGGTGGCAGTCTGTCCGACGCTCACCGCCTGATTCGCGGGTTGTGTCGTAATCTGCGGTGCGGTCGTGGGGTTTTGCGGTTGTGTCGCTGGTGCAGAGCTGTGGCCCCCGCACGCCGCGAGCCATGCGAGGATTGCAAGGGACGAAAGAACCCGCGCGTAACGTCGTGCCATGAGTGCGAGAACCCACATCGGTACCAATGGTACGCACAATGGCAACCGCCGGATGAGTAAGTACGCAAATCTGCGAAGTGCGGCCGATCTTAAACGGCGACTCGTCTGCGAACTGCGACAGCCAATCACCGGCCCGGATCGGGCGACGCCTGCGGGCGAGCACGGCGCGATTGGCGTCGGGTGCGCCACCCCTCGACGACTGCATAGAATACCGGCACAAGCGCGACCGCAAGCAAGGTCGAGGACAGCATGCCGCTGAACACCGTGATGCCGATGGACCGGCGCGCCGCAGCGCCGGCGCCGCTGGCCGCGACCAGGGGTACGACGCCGAGGATGAATGCGAATGAGGTCATGAGGATCGGGCGGAAGCGGCGCCGCGATCCTTCGAGCGCCGCTTCGATGATTCCCGTGCCGTCGCGGCGCAGTTCCTGCGCGACCTCGACGATCAGAATCGCGTTCTTCGCCGAGAGCGCAATCAGCAGCACGAGGCCGATCTGTACGTAGATATTGTTCGGCAATCCGCAGATGGCGAGTGCGATGACCGTACCGACGAGCGACAGCGGGACGGCAAGCAGTACCGGGAGCGCCAGCCACCAGGATTCATACTGCCCGGCCAATACCAGGTACACGAGGAGCAGTGCGAGACCGAACACGATATTCACCGCAGGTCCGGCCACGCGTTGCTGATAGGAGAGGCCGCTCCACTCGAACCGTATTCCGGGAGGCAGCACTCGTGCGGCGAGTGTCTCCATTGCCTCGAGCGCCTGCCCCGAACTGTATCCGGGAGCCGCAGCGCCGAGGACGGCCGCGGTGGGGAACAGGTCGTACTGCGAAGCGATCGCCGGTCCGCTGGCATCGGCGATCTCGACGAAGGAGTTGAGGGGCACCATCGTGCCCGAACGACTGAGCACGGTAAGATTGCCGATATTGGTGACGTCGGCGCGAAATTTCGGATCCGCTTGCACGTAGACGGTGAAGTTTTGTCCGAACTTCGAAAACAGATTCACGTAAGTGGATCCGAGATAACTTTGAATGGCGCTGTAGGCGTCGCCCACCGACACCCCGGTGCTTTCCGCGCGGGCGCGGTTCACCCGCAGCTGGATTTGGGGGACGCTCGCGCGCAGCGAGGTGAACGCGAATTGAATGCGCGGATCATCCTCGGCCGCCTTGATCAGATCAGTGGTCGCGCCGTCAAGCTTGTTGAAGTCGTTGCTCCCGTCCACCAATTCGAGTTGCATTTGGAACCCGCTCGAAATTCCCAGCCCATTGATGGCCGGCGGCACCAGAATGCGGACGGTGGCTTGCGGCAGCTTTGCCATCTCGGCTGCGAGACGTGCGCAAATGCTTGCCAGGTCCTGGCGGCGGCCGCGCTCGCGCCAGGGCTTGAGCATGACGTAGACGAGCCCGCCATTCGACAGAGTCGCATTGCTCGAAAGCATGGAGTCTCCGTCAAGAGGCGACACCCCGCCGAAGCTAATCGCGTGCCCCACGCCTGGAACTTTGAGGGCGGCGTCGACGATCTGCCGCAGAGTACTCTGGGTGCGCTCCAATGACGCCGCATCGGGCAGTTGCACGGCCACCATCACGTAGCCCTGATCCTCGACGGGCAGGAAGTCGGTGGGGATTCGCATGAATCCGCAGCCGGCCGCCGCGATCAGAGCGATCGATCCGAGCGTGCTCTTCGTGCGGTGCCGGAGCAGCGCGCCGATCATCCGTAGATAGGCGGCCTCGATTCGCGTCAGGGTGCGGTTGAACCATCGCGTGAATCGATTCGGCCGCCGATCCGGGTCGGGCGGGCGAAGATATTGCGCCGCTTGGGTGGGTTTGAGCGTGATGGCATTGATGCCGGAAAGCACGGCGGTAGCCGCGATCACCAGGGCGAATTGCCGATACATTTGTCCTGTGATGCCCGACATGAAGGCCGCGGGCAGGAACACCGAGATCAATACCAGAGTGATGCCGATGATCGGGCCGATCAGCTCCTGCATCGCATCGATCGCCGCGTGCCGCGCCGATTTGCCCGTTTCCATCTGCTGCGCCACGCCCTCAACCACGACGATGGCATCATCCACCACGATACCAATGCACAGAACGAGGGCAAACAAGGTCAGCAGATTGATGCTGAAGCCGAGCAGCGCCATTGCGGCGAAAGCGCCGAGGATCGTCACCGGCACCGTGGTTGCCGGCACCATCGTCGCGCGCCAGTTCTGCAGGAACACCAGAATCACGATCAAAACCAGGGCTCCGGCTTCGAACAAGGTTTGGTAGACCTCGTGAATCGACTCCTTGACGAATATCGTGGTGTCGAAGGGAACGTCGTACCGCATGCCGATGGGAAAACCAGGTGCGAGTCGCGTGAGTTCAGCTCTCACCGCTCGGGCGGTATTCAGCGCGTTGGCATCGGGCAGCTGATAGACGGTGATTCCGCCGGCAGCCTGGTTGTCGAAGTGAAAGTCCTGGTTATAGTTGACGCTGCCGAGTTCCAGGCGCGCCACGTCGCGCAGTCGCGTGATGCTGCCGTCCGGCGCCGTAGCGACGACGAGAGCGGCAAAATCCGCCGCATCGCTCAAGGGATTGTCGACCGTGACGGTCAGTTGTTGCTGCTGACCCGACGGCGCCGGCGGCATGCCGATTTGTCCGGCACCGACGGTTTGGTTCTGCTGGTTGATGACGTTGATGATTGCGGACGGATCGAGGCCCCGCTGAGCCATCTGCGCGGTGTCGAGCCACACGCGCATCGAGTACTGGCCAATTCCAAATACGTTGACGTCGGCCACCCCCGGCAGCCGCGCCAGCCGATCGCGCAATTGCAGACTCGCGAAATTGCTCAAAAACAGCGCGTCGTGCGCGGGATTGCTCGAGGTCACCGTGATGATCTGCAAAATCGCCGTCGATTTCTTCTTGGTCGATACCCCTTGCTGCTGAACTGCGGTCGGCAAGGTGGGCAGGGCGATATTGACACGGTTTTGAACGGCGACCTGCGCCTGGTCGGGATTGGTGCCCACGGCAAAACTCACGGTCAACGAGTAGTCGCCGTCATTCGATGCATAGGAATGCATGTAGATCATGCCTTCCACGCCGTTGACTTGCTGTTCGATGGCACGCGCGACCTGCTGTTGAACCGCGGTCGCACTGGCGCCGGGGTAGCTCGTGGTGACCTGAATGGTGGGGGGCGTGAGTTGCGGGTACTGATTCACCGGCAAGCCGATGATCGCGACCGATCCCAACACCAGAGTGAGGATGGCGATCACGTTGGCGAGGACCGGCCGCTCGATGAAGAACTTAGCAATCACTACGGCGCATCCGGGTTGCCTGCCGGCAGGGAGCGTCCGCGGAATGCCGCGCGCGTCGTCTGCCGCCGCGATTGCCATCGGCCGATCAGCACGAAGAAAACGGGCACGAAAGCGACTGCCAGCAGCGTCGAGGCCAACATGCCCGAGAACACGGTTAGGCCGATCGACTTGCGCGCCGCCGCACCGGCGCCGTTCGATAAGATCAACGGCACGACGCCTGAAATGAACGCGATGGAGGTCATCAAGATCGGGCGGAAGCGTCGCCTCGATCCCTCCAACGCCGCGGTTTGCGGATCGGCGCCGTCGCGATGCAGTTCGTGCGCCACCTCGACGATCAGGATCGCGTTCTTGGCCGACAGCGCGATGAGCAACACCAGGCCGATCTGCACGTAAATGTTATTCGGCAATCCGACGAGCGTGAGCAGGAAGACCGTGCCGACGAGGGACAAGGGTACCGCGAGCAGAACCGGCACCGGCGTGAGCCACGATTCGTATTGGGCCGCAAGGACGAGATAGACCAAGAGCAGCGCGAGGCCGAACACGAGATCAACCGTGCTTCCAACCAGTTTTTCCTGATAAGACATGGCGGTCCATTCGAAACCGACGCCGGGCGGCAACAGGCGCGCGGCCGCCTGCTCCATGACCCGCAGCGCTTCACCCGAGCTGCGATCGGCCGCCGCGGCACCGTTGATGGCGGCCGAGGGCAGCAGATTGTATTGCGATGCGATGGCAGGACCGTGGACCGGTGCGTAGTCCATGAACGCACTCAGGGGCACCATGACGCCCGAGCGATTGCGCACGGCCAATCGGCCAATCGCGCCGATATCGCCCCGAAACGGTCCATCGGCTTGCAGGTAGACCGGAAAGTTCTGTCCGAATTTGGGAAACTGATTCGCGTAGACCGGGCCGAGATAATTCCCAAGCACGCCATACGCATCCCCCAAGGTGAGGCCGAGCGTCTCGGCGCGCGCGGCATTCAAGGTGAGCTTGATTTGCGGCACGTTGACGCGCAAAGAGGAGAAGGCCAAGAGAATGCGCGGATCCGCGTTTGCCTCGGCAACCAGCGCCTGCGTCGCATCGCTGAGCTTTTCATAATCGCCGCTTCCGTCGGTAAGCTCCACCTGCATTTGAAATCCGCCCGACAGCCCCAGACCATTGATCGGCGGGGGTACGAGCACGATGGCGTCGATACCGGGCTGCTGGCGCATCCGGGCGTTGAGTCGCCCGTAAATAGTGCGCAGATCCTCGCCGGTACCGCGCTTACTCCAATCATTCAGAGTGACGTACACCAACGCGGCATTCGATAAAGTCGCATTCCCATCGAGCGGGGAGATCCCACCGATACTGATGACATGTGCGACGCCCGGGATCCCGAGGCTGCTTGCGACGACCTGCTCGAGTGCTTTCTCGGTGCGCTCCAGAGACGCCGCATCCGGCAGTTGCACGGCAATGATCAGATAGCCCTGATCCTCGGTCGGAATAAAGCCGGTGGGAATGCGGGTGAGGCCGAACAGCGCCGCCGCAATCAGCAGACCGGCAAGCGCGGTGCTGGTCCGGGAATGCGCGCACATCGCCGTGATCAGACGCAGATAGAAGCTCTCGATGCGGGCGAGCATGCGGCCAAATCCGCGCGCAAAACCGCCGGGCCGCCGGTTCGGGTCCTGCGCCCGCAGAAATTGCGCCGACTGAGTGGGCTTCAGCGTGATCGCGTTGATACCCGAGAGGATCGCGGTGGCGGCGATCACCAGGGCAAACTGCCGGTACATTTGTCCGGTGATGCCCGGGATGAAGGACGCGGGCAAAAATACCGCGGTCAGGACGAGCGTGATGCCGATGATCGGGCCGAGCAACTCGCGCATGGCATCGATGGCCGCGCGCTTGGCGCCCTTGCCGGCGTCGAGATGTTGGGCTACGCCTTCGACCACGACGATGGCATCGTCGACGACGATGCCGATGCACAGAACCAGGGCGAAAAGCGTCAGCAGGTTGATGCTGAAGCCGAGAGCCGCGATCGCGGCGAAGGATCCGACGATGGTAATCGGCACCGTCGTAGCCGGGACCAGAGTCGCTCGCCAGCTCTGCAGAAAGACCAGGATCACGATCAGCACCAGTGCGCCTGCCTCGAAGAGCGTGCGGTATACCTCGTTGATGGACTCCTTGACGAATTTCGTGGTGTCGAACGGGATGTCGTAGCTCAGGCCGGCGGGAAAATCCGCAGCGAGCCGCGCCATCTCTGCGCGCACCGCTCTTGCCGTATCGAGCGCATTGGCATTGGGCAGTTGGTAGATCGCGATGCCGCCCGCCGGATGGTTATCCAGATGAAATTCCTGGTTGTAGTTGGCGCTCGCCAACTCGACCCGCGCCACGTCGCGCAGCCGGGTCAGGCTGCCGTCCGGTGCCGTATTGACGATCAGATCGCCGAACTGTTCGGCGCTCGTCAGCGGTGAGTCGACATGGATGGTGAGTTCCCGCTGCTGTCCCGTCGGGGCCGGCGGCATTCCCGTCTGTCCGGCGGTGACGGTCTGGTTTTGTTGTTCGATGACCGACACCACGGTGGACGGATTCAATCCGCGCTGACTCATTTGAGCCGCATCGAGCCACACTCGCATGCTGTATTGGCCGATTCCGAACACGCTGACATCGGCCACGCCGGGCACGCGCGCCAGATTGTCGCGCAGGCGCAGTCCGGCGAAATTGCTCAAGAACAGCGCGTCCTGGAGGGCATCGGTCGATGTCAGCGTGACGATCTGCAGAATGGCGGTGGATTTCTTCTTGGTCACGACTCCTTGCTGCTGGACGGATGCCGGCAGGGTCGGGATGGCGATGGCGATGCGATTCTGCACGGCGATCTGTGCCTGGTCCGTATCGGTCCCAACCGCGAAGCTCACCGTCAGGCTGTACCGACCGTCATCGGAGGCGTTCGATTGCATGTAGATCATGCCCTCCACGCCGTTGACTTGTTGCTCGATCGTGCGTCCCACCTGCTGCTGCACGATCACGGCGCTCGCACCGGGAAAACTCGTCGTGACCTGGATGGTCGGGGGAGTCATCGGCGGATATTGGGCTACCGGCAGTTGCAGCAGGGAAACGCCGCCCAAGACGAGCATGAGGATGGCAATGACGTTCGCCAGAATCGGCCGTTCAATGAAGAACTCGGCGATCACCGCAACGCTCCCGGCAGCGGTGATCGCCAGCTCAACCGGGTTGCTCCGCGCCGGCGATGAGCACCGCTTGTCCGTCCGTCAGCTTGTTGGCGCCTTTGACGATGATCTGTTCGCCCGGCTTGAGCCCGTTCAAGATCTCCTTGTCTTCGCCGGGCAGCGGAGCGGTGGAGAGGTTGCGCCGATGGGCGCGATGGTCCTCGCCGATCACGAAGGCAAACTCGCCCTGCTGGTCGGATTGAATGGCCGCACTCGGCAGTACCAGCGCCTCGCGGGGAGGTCCGACATCGATGCTCAATTTCGCGTAAAAGCCGGGAACGAGGTGATAGCTCGGGTTCTCGAAGCGGCCCCGTACCTGCACGGTGCCGCTCGTGGCGTTGACCTGGTGATCGATGAAGTCGAGCACGCCCGACTCTCCCGGTTCCGGTTCGCCCTGCAAGCGGGCATGCACCACCGCGTGGCCCACCCCTTGCATCGGGCTTTGGCCGGCGGCCATTTTCTCCCGCACGCGAATGGCTTCGCGTTCGCCGATCGAGGCATATACGAAGGCGGGAGAGACCTGCATGACGGTGGCAAGGACCGTACCGCCTTGGGTGGCTCCGACATAATTGCCTGGATCGATCTGACGGCGACCGACGATTCCGTCGAATGGCGCCTTGACGACCGTGTAGTCGAGGTTGATTTGCGCCAACTTCACGTTGGCTGCGGCCTGTTTCAGGTTCGAGAGCGAAGTCTCGACATTGGCCTGGGAGCTCGCGTTTTCCTTCAGCAGTTCACTCTGACGCTTATAGTCGGCTTGCGATTGATCGAGTTTTGCCTTGTTGAGCTCGAGCTGTTCGACATAGGGCGGCTGTTCGATGATGAACAGCACTTGCCCGGCACGGACACGATCGCCATCCTTGAATCTGACCTCCTCGAGCGTGCCCGCGACCCGGGCCACGAGATTCACTTGCTGCATGGGCGACACCGAGCCGTCCAACTCGATCACGTCCCGGATGCGCTTCGTCGCCAATATCCGTACCGACACCGCCTGCGGCGCGGCGGCGGAAACCCGGGACCCCGCCTCGGGCTTACTGCATCCCGCGAGGCATGCCAGCAACAGTCCCGGGAAGATCGCGCCGGCTGACGATCGAAGTCGCAACGCGCTCATTGTTCCACACTCATCGTTCGACTCCCTCGCGGGTCTGCAGAATGGTCTGATTCCCAGCCGCCGCCAATCGCCCGGAACACGGTGATGTGAGCCTGCAAAACGCCGGCTTGCGCCTGTACCAGTGCATCGGAGGTTTGTGCATGGGTTTGTTCCGCGCTGCTCACGGTCGTGTAGTCGACCTGACCTGCTCGGTATTGCAGCAGCGCCAGCGCGGCCGCGCGAGCCGCAGCGGAATCGGCCAGCGCCAGCTCTTTGGCCTGCTCGGTTTGACCCACGACCGAGGCCAGGCCATCTTCGACGTCCTGCTGCGCGGTGAGGACCTGATTCTGGTAGGCGAGCACGGCCTGGCGGAGCAGACTGTCCTGGATCTGCACTTGGGCAATCAGCTGTCCGCGATCGAAGATCGGGAGCGCGAAACCGCCGCCATATTGCACGGTGCGATTGTTCCATCGGAACAGCGTGCCGAGGCTGCCCGTGGCCGCATATCCGAATTGACCCGTCAATGAGAACGTCGGATAAAGTGCCGCTTGGGCGACGCCGATGCGCGCCGACTGGGCTGCCGCGTTGAACTCTGCCTGCAGCACGTCCGGCCGCCGCCGCAGCAGGTCGCGCGGCGCACCGATGGGTAGCACCGCCGGCACCGCAGGCAGGCCGGTGCCCGCCGGTTCATGATGCGCGAAGTAATCAGGCGTCTCGCCGACCAGCACGCTCAGCGAGTGCTGATACTGCGCGAGGGACTGACGTAACACAGGAAGCTGAGAGTTGGTTTGTTCGTATTGAGCTTCTGCTTGGCGAAAGTCGAGTTCCGAAGTCGCGCCGAGTCGGTATTTGGCAGCCGCGATTCGCTTGTCTTCTCCTTGCTGCATGAGATTGGCTTCAGCCACTTCGATGCGCCGCTCGGTCATGCGCACATTGACATAGGCACTCGCCACGCTCGCCTCGAGCGAGACGCGCGCCGCAGCCAACCCCGCTTGGGCGCCCGCAAGACTCGCTCGGTCGCTTTCGAGGGCCCGCCTGACTCGACCCCAAAAGTCGATCTCCCAATTCAGCTGCCCCAAGAGCTGGTCAGTCGTCGCGCCGAGGTTTTTGCCTTGAAGCTCCGATGCGATCGTAGGTGCCGCATAGTTGCTGCCTCCGGACACTTGGATCGCCGGCAAGAGATTGCCGACATCGATACGTTCTTGCTGACGAGCCTGCGTGATCAGCTCGACCGCGCTCAGCAAATTCGGACTCTGGTCATCGCCTCTTTTGAGCAACCGGATGAGCGTCGCATCGTGAAAGCTGGCCCAGAACGCCGTGGAACCGGCCGGCGGCGGTTCGGCTGCGGCGGGCTGCTTCTCGATCCAATCCGATTCCAATGCCGGCGCGGGCCGCCTGAAATTCGGTCCGACGGGCGCGCATGCCGCCAGAGCGAGCATGCCCGAAATCAAGAACCATTCGGCTGATCGACCGAATGGCGAACCTGTTTTATGCGCCAGGCAAAACGTGGGGAGCAGCAGGCAGCTGGAGAAGGGGCCGACGGACCAAGGCGACCCGGCTCACTGGACGAGGACCGAAACAAACAGCGCCTGATGCATCGACGGGGTCATAGGATGTTTCTCCTTAGTCGGTTGTGCGTGAAAGACCTCTAGCGCTGCCTGGATCTGGAACTGCCGGCACCGCCACCGCGGGCGCCGCCCCACCGGCCGCTGCCGGCCTGCCGCCCAAGACGATCCTGTTCCAACTGTTGGTAGTTGCCCCGATCCATGGTTCCGGCACCCGCGCCGCGTTGCTCGCGTTGACCGCGCTGCGTGCCCCCGGGGGGATCGTTCTTGGGCGCAGCAGATTGCGTCGTACTCTTCGATGGCGGCTGCACTGGATTCCAAGAACCGTTGTCATATTTTGACCAGCCGTTGTCTGAATGTTGATAGACGTTGCCGTCGTGTCCGGCATACACGTCGCCATTCTGCGTTTTGACGCCGCCGCCGGTGCCGCCCGTGACATTGTTTTGATAACCGGCGCCCTTTGCGCCCGTGGAGGAGTTGAAGCTTCCCGCCCGTCCATTGGCGTTCGCTGCACTCTGCGTGTTGACCGTCTGATTTGGCCCCGAAAAGCTGCTCGACCCCCATCGGCTGTAGGGGTTCGCATTCTGGTTGGTCGAGCCAGACACGCCGGTGCGCGCGTTGTAGTAACTTGCACTGGCGCTGCCGCTGCCGTTGCTCCACGAAGCGCTGCCGTGCGCGTAGCTGCCGGTGCTCGGGTTATAGGCTGACCATGCGCCGGCGCCGCCGTTCGGTCCATAGACCGCTCCGCCGCGCGCCCAAGCACCGGTGTTCGGATTGTAGTAGCTACCGCCCGTCGCCACGCCGCCGTACGGTCCATAGATCGTGCCGCCGCGTGCCCAAGCGCCGCTTGCGGGGTTGTACCAGACCGCGCCCGCATAGGTGTACGGATAGGGATAGAAAATCGGCACGGGTCCGGCAATAATCACGGGCGGGTAGTAGTAGCCCGTACCGTAGACGAGCACTCCATAACTCACGTAACCCAACGTGTAGCCGGCGGTAAATCCGTAAGTCACCGCCACGGGCGTGACGGCATAGACCTGCACGTAGGTGACGTTGTAGAGGGGGCTCGTCGGCGGAATGGTGCGAATCACCGTCGGGATGCTGTCGGCTAGCAACCAGGGTCCGCTCGGCGTCGCCGCGACGAACCACGCGCCGCCCTCGCAGGCATAGAAGGCCGTGCCGATCTGAAGGACATAGCTATTGGTGTTCACCGCATACTGCATCGAGGTTCCGGTCAGGGCTATGAAATGCGGCGCACCTGAATAGACGACCGTCAATTTCGCCGTGCTGCGATTGAGTGTCGCGGTGGTCGGAATTTGCGCCTTCAACGACGCCTCTTGTGCGGCGACGGTGCCGGGTACCGAAGCAAGAACGGCCGCATCGGGATCGCTCGGCGAAATGAGCGAAAAATCCGGCGGCAGTTTATCCGTTGCGAATTGCCAGGGTCCATTGAGTCCACCGGAGGAGAACCAGCGGCCTGACAATTGCACATAGAACTGACCGCTCGAGGGGTAGAAGAACAGGATGCTCGGCGTGTTGGTCACTCGCTGCAAGCCGGTTCCAGCGACCGGCTTGAAGTTCGGCGCACCGTCGCTGACGATGATCGCGGCCGGTTTGGTGCTCACGAAGATCTTCGGTACGGGATCTTTCGAGGTCGGGAGTTTGGCCGGCACATGCTGGTTCACGTTGTGGAAATTGGCCGTTTTTGGCAGTGCGTTGAACTCCGCCGGTAGGTGCGTCACGGGCGTGTAAGGGCCGGTCGACTGCGGCGCCGAATACCAAAAGCCGTTGTTGAGCAGGTACCACGTATCATGGTCGGTGAAGACATCCCAGTTCGTGTTCACCGCGAAGGACAATCCCGGCGCGCCGGTTGGAGTCAGAACAGGCTCGCCGTCGAACACGACCAAGCTCGCGAGTCGATCGGCATAGAAAATGAGCGGCGGATCGTTGCTGACGGCAACCGATGGCACCGGCAATTGCTTGAGACTCAGGAGCACCGACGCCAGCGGCACCTCTTTGGTATCGATTTGCGAAATGGCACCGCGGATCTTCGCCTCCAGCGCGCCGGCTTGTTCGGTCTCGAGCGACGGAAAATGCGTGGCTAGCAACACCGGATCCGACAGATAAACGACCGCTGCGGCTTCGTCGACGCGCGTAGTGAGGGTGAGTTCGATGGTCCCCAGCAGCGGCTTGGTCTGCCCGGGGCGTACGATCGCAATGGCAGCCCGAGCGGTGAGGCTACGGCGCTCGGGCCAAGCGACCGCCTGAGGTTGATAGACCGTGACTTTCGCGCCATCCCGCTCGGTCGTGTGAGGCCAAGAGGCGGCGGCCGTCGTCCGTGCGGCCAGGGATTCGGAGGATGGCGGTTGCTGCGCAACCACCGGCCCTACCGGCGTAGCGGCGGCTATCAGGAGGAGCAGAGTTCTCGGCTTGCCGAAGCGGATCAGATTCGTCAGCTTCGCCGCGAAATCGGCAAAAAAATGGATCATGATTTTTCTTCTTGATCTCCCTTCCTGGCTTTTGCGATTGCGACTGCTCACCGGTGCGGGACACTCGGGGGTCGAAATTCGCAACTACCGACTATACACGCAAACGAGAATCATTCGGGGCGGGTTTGCATCGAGTCCCCGCGCCGCAATCGTTTCGAAGTAAGCAATTGACTATAAAGATATTTACCGGCGGGGCGGCAACAGATGACTGACATGCCGCGTCGCGGCGTCGGTCGACGACTTCTTCTGCGTGTGCTTGTGATGAGATGGCTTCGCGCGGCCCAGGATGGGCGGCTGAATCGGGGTGCCATAGATGTGGCTGTGGCTACCGGTGTGCGGGACATACGAGCTCGGCTTCGAGCCGGTGGCGGTCGCCGTAGCGCCCGCAACCGACAGCGTGGGTCCGGCGATCGTCATCGCGGCGAGCAGCGCGATTGCGATGGTCCTCATGTTCCTAATACCTCCGCGCCGAATCGTATGTCAATCCGGCGCGGCGGCGTTAAGGGTGCGTGCTCGAACGTGATGCGCGTCTCGAAAATTCTTCGCCGAGGCCCGGCAACGGTAGAGGAGAGTCGATCGAGGATTTACCGAGTGACGGACAGACCGAATTCCGCCGCGCTTTGCGCGAGCGCATGCCAGAAGCTGTCGGCGAGACTGCGGAACACGGCGATCTCGAACACCGGCGAACCGTCGGCTGCATCGTCCAATCGCCAAAGCGTGACGCCGATATGCGATGCCACGGTCGAGGCCACATCCCCTGGCTTGAATGCGTGCGCATGTACATCGATGGGGATGAGCTTGGCCATCGTGTCGCGAACCTTGGTACCCGTCACCCGCAGTACCGCGTACCCATCGCTTTGATCCGAGATCGCTGCAAGGGCGCCGATCTCCTCGCGCAGCGACGCCGAAAATTCATTGCCTCCCTTCGCGGACGTGGCGAGCCAGGTCTCGGGACCCAGGCCGGCGAAAGCTACGCGCTGTGCCTGCTTGCGGAAATTCCCGCGCGGCAGCTCGATTCCATAACGTTCGCGAATTCGTTGCGCCAGCGCTTCGAGTTGTCCGCGTCTCACGATCACGGTCGCGAGTCCGAGTCCATCGCGGTCGCTGGCGATGACGCCGCGCCCGCTACCGGAGGCGGCGTCCATGTCCGTGAATGGTGCACGGGCAATGAATGATTCCCCGTCAACCATGCAGACGCGCTCCTTGCGGATCGAAGAAAATCGGCGAGACGACCTGCACCTCGGCATCGCCGCCGCGCACCGGGCTGTGCGCGCGCAGGCGCTCCCCGTGCCGCTGCGGGCCGCCCTTGAGAAGCCCCAACCCGATCCAAGATCCCACCATCGGCGAGTAGGCGACCGACGTCATGTAGCCTTGATCATTCTCGAGCGTTGCAGGCGCACCCGGAGCGATGAAATGCGCGCCGGCATACAGCCGCGTCGACGCATCGACCGGCCTTATCCCGACGAGCGTCGGCCGATCGGGATCGGTGAGTCCGGGTCGTCCCGACAGCACGCGGCCGATGTAGTCCTTTTTCTTCGACATCATGCGGCCCAACCCGAGGTCGGCGGCGGTCGTCGTGCCGTTGAGCTCGTTGCCGGCGACGTGACCTTTCTCGATGCGCATGACTCCGAGCGCCTCAGTGCCGTAGGGAGTGACGCCGAACTCGGCGCCCGCCGCCAGGATGGCGCGTATGGCGGCATCGCCGTAGCGCGCTGGAACGGCGAGCTCGAATGCCATCTCGCCGGAGAAGGAAATGCGGAACAGTCGCGCCGGGACGCCGCGCCACGTGAATGGCGCACAGGCGAGATAGGGGAATGCGTCGTTGGAGAGGTCCAGTGCATCGCCGAGCAGGCGCTGCAACAGTCGGCGTGAATGGGGACCTGCGACGGCAAATTGGGACCACTGCTCGGTGACCGAGACGATCTGCACATCCAGCTCCGGCCATAGCACCTGCCGGGCGTGCTCCATGTGCTGCATCACCTTCGCGGCATTGGCGGTGGTGGTCGACATGACGTAGTGTTCGGCGCCGAGCCGCGCCGTGGTGCCATCGTCGAGGACCAGACCGTCCTCGCGCAGCATCAACCCGTAGCGCACTCGCGCGATGGGCAGTGTCGAGAACATGTTGATGTACAGTCGATCGAGAAATGCGGCGGAATCGCGCCCCTGAATGTCGATCTTGCCCAAGGTCGATACGTCGCAGACGCCGACACCGGAGCGCACCGCCTTGACTTCGCGCGACACCGTTTGCTGCCATTGCGTCTCGCCCGGCGCCGCGAACCATTGCGCGCGCAGCCACTGTCCCACTTCGACGAAAGTGGCGCCGCGCTCACGCGCCCAGCCGTGGCCGGCCGTGAGCCGCGTGGGCCGGAAGTCCTTGCCGCGATGGTGGCCCGCAAAGGCGCCGATGGCGACGGGCGAGTAGGGCGGCCGCGACGTCGTCGTGCCCACCTCGGGAACGGCTCGCTCGGTGAGCGCGGCCATGATGGCATGTCCGTTGATATTGGAGGTCTTTCCCTGGTCGGTGGACATCCCGAGCGTGGTGTAGCGCTTCAGCAGCTCGACCGAGCGATACCCTTCGCGTGCGGCGAGCACCACATCCTCGTAGGTCACATCGTTCTGGAAATCGACGAACGCCTTGGACCTCGATGCCGCGACATGCCACAACGGCCTCACCTGGGTCGGTTCGCCAGCGACTCGCCACGTCGGCGGCGCCGCACGCGTAGAACCCGTGGACGCGGCGGCGTCCGCACCCGCCGCGGCGCCTTCGCGCAGTGCATCGGCGAGCGCCATCGAACCGCGAGCCGCGCCGGCAACGTCCATGCCTCGCGGCATCTGCCCCGGAACGAACGCGTAGATTTCATCCGACCATCGCGGTCGTCCGCCCAGGTGGGTGGACAAAGCAACGCTGGGATTCCAGCCGCCGGACATGGCGAGGGTGTCGACCGGCAGCCGCGTGATATGTCCCTCTGCATCGCGAACGGCGATGCCTTCGATGCCGCGCGTACCGCGGGTATCGATTACTTGTGCAGCGAGGAAGATGCGCGCCTCGAGTCGCTTGGCGCGTTCGAGTATGGGGGACGCAACCTCACTGCGCGCATCGACGATGGCTTCGACCGCAATGCCGGCAGCGGCCAGCTCAAACGCAGTCTTCCAGCCGTCATCAGCCGAGGTAAATACCGCAACGCGCCGTCCCGGCGCGACGGCGAAGCGGTTCAGGTAGCCGCGCACCGCGGAGGCCAGCATGACTCCGGGTCGATCGTTGCCGCCGAAAACGATGGACCGCTCGACGGCGCCGGCCGCGAGCACCGTTCGCATCGCGACGATCTTCCACAGCCGCTGCCGCGGCTGATGGGCTGGAGGCACCGGCAGATGATCCGCGACGCGCTCCAGCGCCCCGAAGGTTCGGGCGCCGCACAGGCCGTCGTCGTAGGCGCCAAACACCGTCGTTCGCTGCATCAAGCGTACCTCCGGCATCGAACGCAGCTCGCTTTCGGCCCGACGCGCCCAGTCGCTGCCGCTCAGGTCATCGATTTCATGGCGCTCGTGATTGAGGCGCCCGCCGAGCAAAAAATCCTCATCGCAGAGAATGACCCGGGCCCCGCAGCGTGCGGCGGCGAGTGCGGCGGCGAGACCGGCCGGGCCGCCGCCGATGACGAGCACATCGCAGAACGCATGGGCCTTCTCGTAGGAATCCGGATCCGCCTCGAGGCTTGCCCGGCCAAGACCGGCCGCGCGCCGAATCAACGGTTCGTAGATTTTTTCCCAGAACGCCGCCGGCCACATGAAAGTCTTGTAGTAGAACCCGGCGACGAAGATGGGGGATAGGAGCGAACTGATCGCGCCGGCATCGAAGGCGAGCGAGGGCCAGCGATTCTGGCTGCGCGCCTCGAGCCCCTCATAGAGTTCCGCGACGGTGGCCCGCGTGTTGGCCTCGCGCCGCGCACCGCTGCGCAATTCGACGAGAGCGTTCGGCTCCTCGGATCCGCCAGTCAGGACGCCGCGCGGACGGTGGTATTTGAAGGATCGACCGACGAGCCGCACGCCCGCACCGAGCAGTGCCGATGCCAACGTGTCGCCGCTGAAGCCCGAATAGCGCCGGCCGTCGAAGCGGAAGGACACGACCTGCGAGCGATCGATGAGCCCGGCGGTCGCAAGCCGGTTCGGCGAGGCCGCGTTGCGCGAGTCGTTCATGATTCTGGCGTCGCAGCGGGAGTGCCGGATTTGGCAAGAGCGACGCCGAGAATTTCGTGCGTCAGCGTGTTGCGATGCACGCGCAGCCAGCTGCGGCATCCGGAACCGTGATACCAGAGCTCGAGATGCGGACCCGCCGGGTTGTCGCGCAGATAGACCGCGTCGAAAAAGCGCTCCGGAGCATCCGCCGCGTCAGGATTCGGCCGGTGAGCGTTCGCATCGCCGTGGTAGACAAATTCGCTGAGATCGCGCGCTCCGCAGAAGGGACATTGAATACGCATTTACCGCGCCTCGGCGTGAAACTCAGGAGTCATGGGGGTCAATGCAGGTTGGGCTGCGCGCCCACGCCCTTTTCATCGATCAGACATCCCTGCGCAAAGCGATCCAGGCGATAGGCGCGCGCCACTTCATGCGGCTCATCGCGGGCGAGCAGGTGTGCGAAACACCACCCCGAGGCCGGTGTCGCCTTGAAGCCCCCGTAGCACCATCCGGCATTGAGGTACAGGCCTTGCAGCGGCGTGCGATCGATGATGGGCGAGCCGTCCATGGACATGTCCATGACGCCTCCCCACGATCTCAGCAGACGCACCCGGCCAATCGCCGGGATCAATGCCATGCCGCCTTCGCAAACATCTTCCACCGTCGGCAGATTGCCGCGCTGCGCATAAGAGTTGTAGCCGTCCAGATCGCCGCCAAAGACCAAGCCGCCCTTGTCCGACTGGCTCAGATAGAAATGACCGGCGCCGAAGGTGACCACACCGGGGATGAAGGGCTTGATCGCCTCGGAGACAAATGCTTGGAGCACGTGGCTTTCGATCGGAAGCCTGAGACCCGCCAAGTTGGCAAGCCGCGAGGTGCTGCCGGCCACCGCGAGCCCGATCTTGCCCGCGCGAATCGGGCCGCGCGAGGTTTGCACGCCCGCAACGCGCTCGCCCTCCCGGATGAAGCCCGTCACCTCGCAGTTCTGAATGACGTCCACACCGCGCTCGCTCGCCGCGCGCGCGTAACCCCATACCACGGCATCGTGCCGCGCAGTGCCGCCCCGGCGTTGCAGAAGTCCGCCTTGAATCGGAAAACGCGCATTCTCGAAATCCAAAAAGGGCAGCATGCGGCGCACGCCCGCAGCGTCGAGCAGTTCGGCATCCACACCATGCATGCGCATGCCATTGCCGCGGCGTACGTAGGCATCGCGCTGGGCATCGGAGTGATAGAGGTTGAGCACCCCGCGCTGGCTCACCATGGTGTTGTAGTTGAGGTCCTGCTCGAGCCCTTCCCACAGCTTCATCGACCATTCGTAGAACGGATTGTTGCCGGGCAGGAGATAGTTCGAGCGGATGATGGTGGTGTTGCGTCCGGCATTGCCGGAACCGATCCAGCCCTTTTCCACGACGGCGACTTTGCTGATGCCGTGGACCTTCGCCAGATAATGGGCAGTGGCGAGGCCGTGGCCGCCCCCGCCGATGACGATGATGTCGTAGTCGCTCTTCGGTGCTGCGTCGCGCCACGCCGGCCCCCAACCCCGATGACCGCCAAGCGCCTGTCGCAACAGATTGAAAATCGAATAGCGGATGGTGCGCGCTCCTCAGCTCCAATCGCGGGGCGACGGTGCGCTACCTTAGACCAGCCGCCTGCATTCGATTGACATTTCACGACGTGAAATCTACATTTAGCGACAATCGTGACAGGGCCGCCCATGTCTTTGCCGAAGAAGCGCCGGGCAGTCGTAACGCCGATCCGATCCGTCGGATTTCTGCTCATACCGGGCTTTGCGCTGATGTCTTACGCCGCCACGGTCGAGGCCTTACGAGCGGCGAATCGATTGAGCGGACAGGACCTGTACCGCTGGTGGCATTCAGCCCCCGACAATCAACCGGCAATCGCCTCGAGCGGCGCCGCTGTGCTGCCCGATTTCACCTTCGGCGCCGACGTCGGCCAACTCGATTTTCTGCTGGTGTGTGCGGGCGGCAATCCTGCGGCTTATGGCGATAAGCAAACCTTTGCGTGGCTGCGCAAACTTGCACGCCAGGGTGTGGTGATCGGAGGCGTTTCGGGCGGCCCTTTCATTGTCGCCAAAGCGGGGCTGCTTGCCGGGCGACGTTGCACGGTGCACTGGGATCACATGCCCGCTTTTCAGGAGGCGTTCCCCAACGTCAGGCTGACCCGTTCCCTCTTCGAACTCGACGGCGATCGCATCACGTGTTCCGGAGGCGTTGCCGGCCTCGATATGATGACCGCGCTGATTGCGCGCGACCATGGGCATGAGCTCGCCGCGGCCGTCAGCGATTGGTTCCTCCACACCTATGTGCGCGAGGGGGACGGACCGCAGCGGATGGATCTGCGTTTTCGCCTCGGCGTATCCGACGCAAAACTCCTCACCGCGTTGAAGGCAATGGAGGAGCATCTCGAGGAGCCTTTGTCCCGCGAGCAACTCGCCAAACTCGCCGGTATATCGCTGCGGCAGCTCGAGCGCGCGTTCCGCAGCACGCTCAAGCGCGGGGTTCATCAGCACTATCTCGCCCTGCGCTTGGAGCGCTCGCGACAACTGCTGCGCGAAACATCGCTCGCCATCGTCGAAATTGCGCTGGCGACCGGTTTTGGATCAGCGAGCCAATTCGCGCGTGCCTTCCGGCGGGTCTTCGGGTTCGCGCCAAGCGCGGAACTTTTGCAGCATCAGCGCGTATCGATGCCTTCCGCCGCTGGCAGGTTTGCCGAATAAGTTAACTGAGCTACGCGATACGGCTCGAGGGACAGGCGGGCCCGGGAGGTGCGGCGCTCGCCGCATCGGGGAGTCGGCTGGGGTGCCCCAGGCATGCTCCCGGCGTGGAAGTGATTACCGAGTTTTGCTAGTGTATCGACCCCCAGAAGGGCTCTGGAGGGCGGCCCGCAGTTGGCGCCGCTGCCGATTGAACAATAAGCGATTGATTTAAAACACCTTTCAAATGGATCTTGCGGTATCATAACGCCCGTTTTTTGGTAACGAGAAATGTAAGGAGTGGTATATGGCACGGCGAAAGAGCGTCAGGACGGATCGAGTCTGGCTGCGCGACGATTTCAACGATAGGCTCGATCAACTCGATCAAGAGCAAAAATTAGGCGCTTTTCTGCATTCGACGCCCAACGGATCGGCCATCGAAGAGTATCTGCGGCGGGAGCGTACGGCTCGTGAAAGTTACGAACCGGAATACCGCTTCTTCTACGATGCGGACTCGCAGAAGGCCGACTACGTCGCCGTGTGGGTTCAAAAGGAGAAGTATCCGAGCGTGATCCGTCACACCGTCGAGAATGTAACGCCCGACGAGGCAAAGACGATCGATGCGCGCACCGCTTCCACACTGCGCTGGAGCCCCGCGCAGTTTGGGTGGGCCGTTGCGGAATTGGAAATCGAGCGGCAATCAAGTCTCGACCCTGCAGAATAATTAGAAGATCCGCCGGACCCCGGCAGAAGAGCATTCGAGCTTCTGCCGGGTCCTGCACCCGCCGTACTAGCTACGTCAGCCACTTTCGCAACTGCGCGTAGACCTTCACCCGCGCCAGGAGGTCGAGGTGCGTCGTGTCGCGCGCGATCCATTGTTGATCCGGCGCAAAGGCGAGGGTGCGTCCCGGCTTCGGATGCCGACCGAGCGCGCTATCGAGCGGCACAAGCCCGTCGCCGATGAGCTGATCTCTGATGGGTCGGGGACGCGGTCCGACCGTCGCGGCGATCGCAAAGCAGTCGGTCCTGGCCGGCAACGGGGTGAATTGTGACGGCGAGTGCGTAGTCCCGCGCCGTGGCTGCAGCTCTTCCGCGGCCGTTACACGGCCGTGGCGCAAATCGGTAATGCCGGCGCTACGTGCCGCACCGAGGCGTGCGAATGGCGCCGAAAAGCGACTTGCGTGTAGCGCGATCTCGACCCAGCTGCCGAGTTGCTCGAGCAGAGCGCCGTGGTGCGGTGTGCCGAGAAAGATGAGTCGGCGCAGGAGGTGCTGCCACGTGTGCCGCGCTCTGCGCGCTGTTTCGACGGCACTACGCGCCACGAGACCCCCCATGCTGTGGCCGATGATCGTCAAGTCGTCGATGTGCACCGGCCATTGCGCGACGAGTGCCTCCAACTTGGAAGCGAACTCACCGCCGTTTTCGGCCACATGCCGACCGCTGTTGTAATGGAGATAGATCGGGGTATACCCGAGGTCGCGCGCGAGTGCTGTGCCGTGGTCATGTCCGTGCCGGCGCCACTGCAGGTCGTTCGTGCATAGGCCGTGTACCAGCACCAGCACCCGGCTGCCGGCGTGCGGTATCGCTGCGGCCAGTTCTGCGCGATCCAAGATCAGCGGCACACCTTCGCGACGCATTTGCATCGGGATGGCAAGCGGGTTGCCGGTAGCGGCTAGGTGGTCGCCGTAAACGCCATTGACTGCGGCGCGTACGGCCTCTTGCCGCGGCGTCGGCTCACCCTCTGGAACCAGCGGTGCGATCGACGTAAGCGCGGCGTCGATCCCGCGGCTCGCGAGCCACGTGCCCGCGCGAATCGAGGAGTAGATGAGACCACTGATGCCGCGACTCACCCCCGATCCGCGCGAGCCGCGGGGATCGGCAATCGCGGTGACGGTGTCGTGCAATGTCTCGACGATGCCCGTGATCCCGGTGGTCGCATCGGCCGCGAGCCGGCCGAAGCCCCTGAGGTCCGTCAGGTGTGCCCGCGTAAGAAGCCTCGTCGGTTTCCTGGCGCGCTTGGTGTCGACAATTATCGTGAAAAGATTTGCTCGGCGCTTCGTCATGACAATTCGGATTTGCAAACTTGCCGCTGCCCCCTGCAAGCTTACCGGAAATGCCGGAACTCCCTGAGATCAATGCCTATCTTTTCGCACTCGATGAACGGATCGTCGGTCAGATGCTCGAGAATGTTCGGATAACGAGCCCGTTTGTTCTCCGCACCGCGCAGCCGCCCATCGCCGAGGTGCAGGGACATGTGGTGCGCGAGCTCAGGAGGATTGGCAAACGCGTCGCCATCGGGCTGAACAATGAGTTGTGGATCGTCATTCACCTGATGATCGCCGGGCGCCTGCATTGGCGACCGCCCGGAGCAAAGCTCTCCGGCCGAAATAGTCTTGCGGCATTCGATTTTGCCGGTGGCTCCCTGGTCCTTACCGAAGCGGGCACCAAACGTCGGGCATCGCTGCACGTCGTCGCGGGCGAGGAGGCGTTGCGCACGATGGATCCCGGCGGCATTGACGTGCTGTCGAGCACCTTCGAAGAATTTCGGGCCGCTCTGACGGCGGAAAATCGGACGCTGAAGCGTGCGCTCACAGACCCGCGCATCCTCAGCGGCATCGGCAACGCGTATTCGGATGAAATCCTGCATGCGGCCCGGCTTTCACCGATCGGCCTTACCCACAAATTGACTGCGGAAGAATGGCAGCGGCTCTATTCGGCAACGCAGGCGACGCTCGAGATGTGGGTGAATCGTCTGCGTGAGGAGGCGCAACGAGAATTTCCCGAGAAGGTTACTGCGTTTCGCCCGGATATGGCCGTGCATGGGCGTTTCGGCCGGCCATGTCCGCGATGCGGCGAAAAAATCCAGCGCATTCGCTACGCCGACAATGAAACGAATTACTGCGTGCGCTGCCAGACGGGCGGGAAATTGCTCGCGGACCGTGCATTGTCTCGTCTGCTGGGCACTGATTGGCCGCGGACGCTGGACGAGCTCGAGGTGCTCAAAGGGCGGCGAGGTTCCGGGTAGCAGGGTCGCGGGTCGCGGTTGTATGCTATCGGCGTTCGCTTCGGGGGCGCCTCATGTCTGCCTATGAACTTGCGCAGCTGAACATTGGCATCATCAGGGGCCCGATGGACTCCCCCATCATGGCGGACTTCGCTGCAAATCTCGCGCGAATCAATGCTCTTGCCGAGCGCTCGCATGGTTTCGTCTGGCGTCTTCAAACCGAACAGGGCGATGCGACGGCCATTCGCGCGTTCGAGGACCCAAACCTGTTGCTCAACATGTCCGTGTGGCGAGACCTCGAGTCGCTCAGGAGGTATGTATACGCATCGGCACATGTCGAGATCATGCGCCGGCGACGCGAATGGTTTGAACCCATGCGTGATGCCTACCTGGTGTTGTGGTGGATTCCCAAGAGCCGCCGACCGACCGTCGACGAAGCGAGAGCGAAGCTCGATACGCTGCGCGCGAAGGGACCCACGGCGGAGGCATTTACCTTTCGCCATGCGTATCCACCCCCGGATTCGGTGGAGACTCGATCGCCGCTGCAATCCGGCGACGAATGTCCAGCCACGTAAGAGTTGCGTTGAAACACGATCGCACCGCCGCGTCGCTCGTGATGCCGCGTCGCTCGTGATATCACTTCGCTAGTAGTAGCGTGGAATCGGTCCGTCTTGCGGAGTGGTGTTGCTCCCCAAGTCGAAAAAGACCTCATCCGTGTAACACCAGCCCCAACCCTCCGGGGGGTCATAACCCTCGATGATCAGATGTTGGGTCGCGCGATAGTGGCGCGTCGCGTGGCGGCCCGGTGACTGATCGCAGCAGCCCACATGTCCGCAGGAGCGGCAGATTCTCAGATGAACCCAGGTGCTGCCTGTCTTCAGGCATTCCTCACAGCCGCGGGCGCTCGGGGTGACCTTCTTGATGGTGTTGAGATGCGAGCATTTCTTACTCATGACGGTGCACTCTCATGGATGACCTTTCTCCCCAAATCCGGGGGATAACCCTGTGCATAAGCAGCCGTTGAAACAAAAACGTCACAAACTTTCAGCCGGTTACGTTGCGCTGCTGATTTCTTGATCAATGGCTACGCCGATTCGCTTGGTGTACGGCGCAGTGTGTTGACTGCGCATCGACTGGCCGACTGCTCGGTCACATTCGCCTTTTCGTGGACCGCTTTTTCCCCGTTCGCTTTCGTTTGGCTGCTTTTCTCTTCGCCTTGCGTCTCATCTTCACGAGGGCGTCGATCAGGTCATCGACCGGCTCATGCTTTTTCGCCTTGCGTCGCATCCATACGAGGGCGTCGAGAAGGTCCTCAACGGGCTCGCGTTTTTTTGCCATGCATCATCCTAGGCGAAAAGCAAGCCCGCGTAAATTATCCGGCAGAGGGCGGAGTCGGAGCGCTCGCCGACCGATCGGCAAACGCAAGCGTGGTATCGCCATTACAAAAACGAATATGACCGCGGTGTGATTGAGGGTCGCCAGGCATCAAAACTGGGCGGTCACCGTCGTGTCAGCGACGCCCCGGTGTACTTTGATCACTACCACCGAATTCCGGGGACTTGCTGCCATGGCGGCCGCGAGATCCGACAGCGTGCTCACCGGCCGTCCATCGAATTCATACAAGATGTCGCCGACGATGATGCCTGCCTTGTCGGCAACGGAGTCGCCGACGATGCCTGTAACCAGGACGCCGGATCGATTCGGTTGCTTCGTCGTCGCGGCGACGGCCATTCCGGCGATGCCGAGATCCGGCTTCATCGACGCGCCGACGGCATTCGGAAGTGCGCCGATGGCGCCCGGAAGTGCGCCGGCAGCTGGAACTGCGCCCGCGGCCGGGGGAGGCGCGGCGCTCGGTTTCACCGCGGGAGGGGTTCCGGCGGTGTTCGGGGGTAGTGCAGGAGGGGGATTGGCGGTGCCGGCTTGTACGGCCGGAGCTGCAGCGGTGGATTGGTCAATTTTGGCGAGGAAGCCCGCGATCTCCGCACTCGATAATTCGCCGCTGTAGTCGGGGCCCAGCTTCGGGATGAGTTTGTAGCGCCAGAGGGCAGGATTGCCGGGAACATAGCCTGCCGCGAGCTGGCGCAGCAATGCCTCATCGACGCTGAACGCGACGTGCTCCGTGTACAGGCAGTTCCCGACGGCGCAAGTCCCGATATCCCTGCCGAGCTGCATCGTCGACAACGACCGCGGGCCGTCCGCAACCTGATAGCTGGCGGTGGCGTAGGTTCGCCACCGGCCGTAGTAAGAGACCGATGCGTCAACCTGAAACGACTTCTGACCCGTCTTCTTATTGATGACACCCTTCAAATATTCATCGCTCGATACCGATCGCAGGATCCCTTTATGGCTCACAAAGCCCTTTTCGGTCGTAATCGTCGTCGTGCCGGCAATCGGATCATCCGCGACGGTCGCGGTGTCCCTGAAGTGTTCCATCGTGAGCGAACCCAGAGCGGGATCTTCCGCCCTTACCATGTTCGTCGTGCAGACGAGGGCAACACCCAGGACAAGTGGCGCGATGCGGAATTTCATGCTTTTGCTCTTGTTTCGTTGCGGTCATGGCTTGGGTGCGCTCGGATGGTAGCCGATTGATGCTCGCGCGGACAATCTCGGGGCGTTCAGCGGTTCGACGGCATGTTGCCCCAAGGTCCCATGACACTCGGCGCGGATCGGCCTCAGGCTTCGCCAAGCTATGCATGCCCGGGCCAACTTGGATATCTACCCTCAGGGAGTCTCTCGTGTCTATTAAAAACCGCTTCCGACCCGACGTTCCTCGCACAGTGCTTCTGGCGGCCGCTCTTCTCGGCGTGGCGGGCATCGGCTCCATCATTGTCTCGGGTGTGGCCTTGGGTGCCGATCCCAAGTCCATGGTCAATGAGAAATTCTCCGATCTCGAACCCGCGATCGCCGAGTTGCGCCAGGAAACAGGGCAGGACCGACGGGTAATCGTCAAGCTCAACATGCTGTTGACTCAATCCGAAGGTGGCATATTTTGGCCGCTCTACGATCAATATCGGGCTGCCCGCGACAAGATCGGTGACCGCAAAGTGCGGCTGATCACGGACTTCGCGGCGCGCAGGGACTCGATGAGCGAGGAAGAGGCGCAACGGCTGACGAAAGAATTCCTCGCGATCGAGAAGCAGAAACTCGCGTTGAAGGAGTCCTACGTGGCGAAGATGTCGAAGGTGCTGTCGGCGCGCACGGTGGCTCGCTTCTTTCAGATCGACCAGAAGCTCGATGCCACCGTGGATCTGGCGCTGGCGACGCAAATTCCGCTGATTCACTGAGCGATTGATCGACCACGCAGATCCGGTCGCCGCACATCCCTCACGGTGTGGCCGGCGGCCGCGCCCCGTTCCAGAGGCGACATGTCGCGGATGTCGGCCTCGCAAGGGTCGGTTAGAATCGATTTCCTCAAGTTCGAGAATCGCGGTAACCAACATTCAAATGACTGATCGTGCGCGACTGGGGCGCTGATGAAAATCATCGCCGTCACCAATATCAAGGGTGGCGTGGGCAAGACGACCACCGCCGTCAATCTTTCGTATCTCTGCGCGGCGGGTGGTCACACGACCCTGTTGTGGGACCTCGATCCGCAAGGCGCGGCAACCTACATATTGAGAGGAGAGCCGCATGAACACACGTCCGCGAAAAAGTTGCTCGCCGGCAAGCGGGAACTGCCGGAATTGATCCTGTCGACGGGATATACGGGCTTGGATCTCTTACCCGCGGATTTCTCCTACCGAAATTTCGATGTGCACCTGAGCGATCGAAGGCGGCCGACGGAACGGCTTTTGAAAATGAGCAGGTCGCTCAGAGATCTGTATTCGACTCTCTTTCTCGACTGCGCTCCCGGCATCTCACTGCTGTCGGAGAACGTGCTTCGCGCTGCGGACGCGATCATCGTCCCGTTGTTGCCCACGCCGCTGTCGGTGCGGATGCTGTCTCAACTGCAGGAATTCATTCTCGGCGAGGGCTGGGAGGACTTGCTGCTGCTGCCGTTCTTCTCGATGGTCGATCGCCGCAGGTCGCTGCATCACGACGTCATGGCGGCCGCGCGGGAGCAATTTCCCACGATGCTCGCTGCCGAAGTGCCGTACTGGAGCGAGATCGAACGGATGAGCCAGCGGCGGGCGCCGATACCCGCGTCCGCGCCGACAAGTGCGGCCGCGCAAATCTACGCTTCGCTGTGGGCCGAGGTCCAGGCGCGGCTCGAAGCACCATCGCCTGTAGCGGCCGAATCATAGATTCGCCGGGGCTGCCGGGCGCCATCGTTGCCGCGCGCGCGGCGGAGTGTCGGCTACGCTTCGAGCCGCCGCGCATCCTGGCCGCGGATGACCCGACGCAAAATCTTTCCGGCCGGCGTTTTGGGAATCGCATCGCAGATCACGATGTCGCCGATCTGCTTGTAATCGACCACCCTGGCGGCGAGCCACGCCCTGATTGCGTCGATATCGATCCGGCCTCGCGGTACGACATAGGCAACGGGTATCTCTCCAGCTCGCTCATCGGGCCGCCCAATGACTGCTACGTCCGCCACCGTCGGATAAGCCTGCAGGATGGCCTCGAGCTCCGCCGGCGCGACCTGAAAACCCTTGACCTTGATCAGCTCCTTCAATCGATCAGTGACGAACAAGTAACCGTCCTCATCGAAATAGCCGATGTCACCGGTTCTGACCCAGCCGTCCTCGGTGATCGTCGCCGCCGTTGCGGTAGGCTGATTGTGGTAGGCTTGGAACGCCTGCGGACCGCGAAACCACAGTTCACCCGACGAGCCGCGGGGAAGGTCCTCGAGGGTCATGGGATCGACGATGCGCGCCTCGGTTCCCGGCAGCAGCTGTCCGGCCGCCCCCGTTTTGGACTCCGACGAATCCGATGCCGCGACGACACCCGACGACTCGGTCATCCCGAAGCCCTGCGCGACCGAACACCCGATCCGTTCGCGGACCTTCTGCTCGAGCGCCGCGCTGAGCGGCGCGGCGCCGCAACCCACCTTTTCGAGCGATGACAAATCATGCGCATCGACCGCAGGGTGCGTCGCGAGGAAGTGCATCAACGGCGGCACGGCGGACAAATGGGATACTCGATATCTCGCGATGGTCTTCAAAAATGATTCGGGCTCGAAACGCGGCATGGTGACGATTGTCGCTCCGGAGGCCAGCCCGCAAAGCGTGATCACGGTGAAGCCATAGATGTGGAACATCGGCAGCAGAGCGAGGGTCACCGCGCCCTGCGGAATGGAAATTGACTGCATGTACTGGTAAATGTTGGACACGAGGTTCCGGTGGCTCAGCAACACTCCCTTGGCCATGCCCGTGGTGCCCGATGAATACGGCAGCGTCGCAGGAGCATCCGGATCCAATCGGATCGATGGCTCGGCATCCGAGCATGCAAGCAAGGTCGAAAAATTCAGTTTCTCCTCGGTGTCGTCCGACACGATGAGGATATCGGAACCGCACTTCTTTGCCGCCTGGCGCGCCGTCTCGAGGAGGGGAGCAACGGTATAGATGATGCGCGCATTGGCGTCGCGCAGTTGGTGCGCAAGATCCCCCGCGTTGGACATCGGATTGGCGCCGCTCACTATGCCGCCGGCCGCCAGCGTACCGAGCGCCACAATCGGCCATTCGGGCGAATTCGGAGCAAACATCAGCAGGGTGTCACCCGGTTTGAAGCCGAGGGCTGCAAGCCCGGCAGCGCAGCGGCCGATCGAACGATCAAGATCGCCGTAGCTGCACGGGCGGCCGGTCAGCCCATCGATGAAGGCAGTCCGCTCAGGCCATTGCCGGGCTTTATCCCGGATGAACTTCGGGACGGTGATGAGGGGAATCTCGCTCTTCAGGGCAGCCCCTCGCACGATTGCTGCC
This sequence comes from uncultured Gammaproteobacteria bacterium, assembly GCA_963801865.1. GTDB lineage: Bacteria > Pseudomonadota > Gammaproteobacteria > Steroidobacterales > Steroidobacteraceae > Bog-1198. The sequence continues at coordinate 111,174 of CAWDGY010000010.1, forward strand.
GCAGGTCGTTTCATTGGAATATTATAGTCTCATGCAAACGACGACGACATTCGAGCTACCAGGGTATCGCACGGTAAAAGCTCTGGGCGTGGTCCGGGGAATCACGGTGCGTACGCGTTCCCTGCCCCTCAGTATCCTTGGCGGTTTGAGAACCATTCTCGGCGGCAGAGCGGGGATCTTTTCCAATTTGTGTGAATCCGCGAGACAGGAGTCCTTCGAGTTGATGCTCTCGCACGCGAGAAAATTGGGCGCCAATGCCGTCGTCGGTGTTCGATACGACACCGGTCCCATGGTCGGGGCAGCCGAAGTGCTCTGTTATGGCACGGCTGTCATCGTGGAGGCGGCCTAGCTAACTAGAGCGCTTTTATCTTATCGAGCGCGCGGTTGGCTGCAGCGAGGTCGAAGCGCGCTGGATCGAACCCGCCCCCCGACCATTCCTGGTAGGTCGCGTGCTCCTCGTGATTGGGATCCGCGATGGCGGCCACGAAAGTCGCGTAGCGCAGCGCGCCGCCGACATCTTCGGGCGGACACGCGTTTTCCCCACCGGCGCAGCGGATCGACGTCGTCGGCGCAATGTGCTGATCTTCCACCAGCACAACGTGATGCCAGTCATCGCCGAAGTCGTAAACATAGTCGAAGCACCGAGCATCCATCCCCAGCGCCTCTTGCAGTGCGACGCCGTGTTCATCGACATCGTCCGATTCGGCATCAAGGTCCGGATCCGGATCGCTGTACCGCACGCCGTTGATCACAAACTCATGCAGGTGCGAGTTCGTCCAGCCAACGGCCGCCTGAAGGACTTCATGCAGCGTAGGCAGCGTGATGGTCTCCGGAACGAGGAGGCGACGCCACACGCTCGGCTTCACATCGAGCAACTCGATCTTGAGTTGCCACGACCATGAAGCCTTGCGGAGTCCGGCAGCGGAGCTCTTGGCCATTGAACTGCCATCCTGGATTGGGCTGCGTGCCCGGCCAGCCTACCACAGGCTGGGAATGACAGGACATTTCGACATTTCGACCCGCGATGATCGTGGGCGCGGCTATCGGTCGTCGCCCGCAGAAACTGTGTTCGATGCGCTCGTCAGACGAGCGAGACTGCAGATGCCTGCGATCACCGCCAGACCGGCGGCGACCAGCGCGGGGATGCGGTTGCTGCCGGCGCCGATCGATAACAATGCAGCGAGCGCAGTGGCGCCGAGTGTCTGACCGGTCAATCGCGTCGTCGCGATCAATCCGCCGGCGGATGCCGCGCGTGCGTGCGGCGCAGAGTGCACGATGAGCCTCGCATTCGGAGAAAGAAACAGGCCGAATCCCACACCGCAGAGCGCCATTCGCCACACCAGGTCGAACTGCGATACGTGCTCCGGCAGGAAGGCGAGCAGTATCAAGGCTATCGCTGCGATCCCCATGCCGATGCCACCGAGCATCCAAGCGGGAAAGCGATCCGACATGATGCCCGCGAGAGGGGCGACGAGCATCATGGCGAGGGGCCATGGGGTGATGACCGCGCCGACCTGCGCCGGCGAGAATTCAAAATGCTGCTGCAGCCGAAATGGCAGCGACAGCATCAGCGTCATCGACCCGATGAAGGCGCAAAGCCCGCCCAGCACGGACAAGGCGAGGACGGGCCTCGCCAGCAGGTCGACCGGCAAGATCGGCATTCTCGAGTCCAATTCGCGCCGCACGAAGAAGAAGGCAATGACCAGCCCCGAGGCAACGATTGCCGTCGCGCTCACGGGGGAGTTACCGTGAACCGCGGCCTCGAGACCCGCGATGGTGAGACCGAAGGTTGCCGCACATAGCAGCGCGCCGAGGACATCGTAGGGCTCGTTATGAGGTGCGGGATCGGGCAGCGTCTGTCGACCCAATAGCAGCGACAACAGTGCCAGGGGCGAGGCCGCGGCAAAGATCCACGGCCAACCCGCGAACGACAACACAACACCGCCAAGCGTCGGTGCGATCGCTCCGGCACTCGCTACCACGAAGCTGTTGAGACCCAAACCTCGGCCGAGCTGATTGGCGGGATAGATGGAGCGGATCAGCGCGCTCGATACGCTCAATGTCGCGGCGGCGCCAATCGCCTGCATCGCGCGGACCGTGAGCAGGAACGGCAAACTGCGCGCGACGAAACAAAGGATGGTGGACAACAGGAATATCAGCTGCCCGTATTGATAGAGACGGCGCAGCCCGACGCGGCCTCCAAGCGCCGAGAAAGGCAGCAACGTCATGACGAGCGTCAGCTGATACACGGTGACCACCAAGACCGCCTCGGAGGAATGGACGTGGAGATCGCGCGCCAAAGTCGGCAGCGCGACCGTCACGATCGAACCGTCCAAAACGGCGAGCGCGGTCCCAAAGGCAATCGCGAGAATTGCAAGGTAGCGGCGCGGAGTCGGCAGACCATCCATCAGCGGCTGATCGTCGTGCAATGTAAATTCAAATGGGGATGGCGTACGGCGTAAGAGAAGTATTTGTTCGGCATATCGATTCCCGAGCCTAAAGCTCGCAACAGGGTATAACAACATGGAGACCGCATTATTATCGGACAAGGGTCGATTACCTGCCGGTGCAATGAGCAGGGCGGGTTGACCGGAGCCGGGCAGGATCAGTCCGAGTAGGATTTTCGCCGCATATCCATCTTGGGTTTGCTCCCCCGCAGCGCATGCATGCAGAACTTTGCATATAAGCCGAGATTCGAGAGGGCATCGTTTGGATGCCTCACTCGGAACAGCAGCGGATTGTAAGTCGGGTCGATCGGGGTCGCCGCCATTTCCTTGCGCTTCGCTCCGTATGGGAAGAAATGGGACGTGAATGATTTGCGGCTGAAGTGAGGGTCGCGGTTCGAGAACGCGCCATGCACCAAGAATGGATGCCACAGAATGACGTCGCCCTTGTCGATCGGCATGCCCTTCGCCTCGAAACCGTGCTGCTCGATCATCTTTTGGGTGGCCTTGCGAAACTCCTCGTGATCGAGATAGTCGGCCTTGTCGAGCGGCGGAACACGGTGGCTTCCCGGCATGACAAAGAAGGGGCCAGCCTGCTCCTCGATATTCTCGAGCGCAAACCAGGCTCCCACCAGAGACCCCGCAGGATCGGTATCGAGGTACCAGGTGTCGGCATGCTCGATCGTTCCGGTGGACAGGTCGAAGAACATGTCCTGCCAGGAAACATGGCGCTCATGCCCATCGAGCGCCGTCAACGCGTCGGAGACTGCGCCGTGATAGATGCACTCCTTGATGGCGTTGGAGAAGAGGGGGAACAGTCCGAGCCTGGACGGGTCCGCGATTGATTCGCGGATGAATCCGTACTCGTTCAATTCCGGTCGAATTGCGCGATGGATGGACTGGGAATAATAGATGAAGCTTCTCGAGCGCTTGATGCGCTGGTATTCGATGAGGAATCGGTCGATAAGCGAGTGCTCGATGAGTGCCCGAAGCACGACGTAGCCGTGCTTTTCGTAGTGCTCGCGCAGACCGGCGATGTCGTCTACCTCGAATTTGACGAGCGAATGATGGCAGCGCGGATTGGCATTCATGTTGGTGAGCTCTCTCGAGGTGCGTGCCTAATGACCGGCCCCGGATTTTGCCGCCCAAGGTGGTGATGATGAGGTCGCGGCGCTCGCCGATTGGGCCGTCAGTTTCGCGACTCGTTCTATGTGGGTTGCGATCCTGCTGCCGGTCGCGTCCCAGGAATAACGACGGCCCACCCAGTCGCGTCCGCACGCTCCGAAGCGTTCGCAGAGCGACGGATCATCGAGCAGTCTCCTCAATCGATCAGCCAGTGCGTCGGCGCTCTGCGGGGCTACGAGGTAGCCCGATTCGCCGTCTTGCACGATTTCGCCGATTGCGCCGATCCGGGTGGCGACGATGGGAAGGCCGTATGAAAACGCCTCCAATAAGACGAGGCCAAAGGGCTCGTTGAGTGTCGGCAGACAGAAGATCGACGCCGTGCGATAGTATTTTTCGACTTCGGTCAGCGGTACGCGGCCTACGACGTGAACGCCGGCCTGATGAATCTGCGGGGCACAACCCACGATCGTGAGCGCGGCATCGGGATGCGCGTCTCGGAGCGATCGGAAAGCCTCCAGCAAAATCGGTCCGCCCTTCCGTTCCCAGTCGACGCCGACGAACAAAATATTCTTGGCGTAAAATCGGTAGCGGTCGATGGCCTCCCGCGCCGCCGCACTTACGTTGCTTCCGGCGTAGACGCACGCGATGCGCTGTACCGGACATCCGTATTCCTGCACCAAGGATCGCGAGATGTTTTCGCTCATCGTGAACACCATGCTCGCATTGTGGTAGGTGCTCTTCTCCAGTTCCACCCAATCGCGGGACAAGGCGGTGGCCGCCGTCCAAGCGGGATACTTGAGATTCTCGAGATGGGTATGGTCGGTGTAAATGAAATGTGGAGTGCCCGGAAAACTCGCATCGAACAGAGATTGAGTTTGAAACGTGAAATCATAGCGCCGGCTCTCGAGCCGCTGCAGCAACGCACGCCGGGCGCGGTGAAAGAAATAGCTCGTCTTGACGAGGTGGCGGCGGAAGCGCTCGCTGCCCGTAAGTGCCGATACCCCGAATTGTCGGGCGATGTTCAACGCAAGCGGCGGCAGACTCCTCTTGCCGACGACGCGCATCTCACCCACGTCGATGACGTTCGGCTCATGTTTCGGAAAGCATGACCGCAGCTGTTCCAACACGCGCCGATTCGTGTGCGAGAACCCGCCCATTTTCACGAAGGCAAACGCGGGTGGATCTGATGCGACGTTCGTCAACTTTTCGCCCTCATCACCCCGCTCGGCGCGCCGTCTGCTCATGGAGCCAGACCGTAGACCGTCACTTGCGCTCGCCCGCCGACATAGACGCGGCCATTGGCGACGACCGGCACGGTGAATTTGACCGCATTTCCGGCGGTGTCGGCGCCGAGTGTAGCACTGCTGTAGAGCGTCGTTCCGAGGTTGCTCGCATCGTAGGCGCGCAAGATTGCCGCGCCGGCCGCAGCATTGGCGTTGCCCTGGTAGAGCGAATTGTCGAGCACCCACACGAGCGCGTTACCCGCGGGAGAGGCGGAGATCGAAGGCGTTGGACTCGGGTAATCATAGACTTCGGCGCTGACGGAGGCGGGGACCGCGATGGCTTGAGCGTTGGCGTTGATCTGTCCATTCGTGAGCGGCAGCGCCATCAATGGACCGTAGCCATAGGCGATATACACCGTGCCGTTGTGATAGCCGGGAGTGGCGTAAACGCATGCATCGCCGCAATCGCTCTGATTCGGCAGCGTGAGATATTGGACCGTGTTGTCCGGGTACTGGGTCGTACCTGTATCGAATTCCCCCATGGCGCTTCGATCGATGAGCCACAGATGGGATTGCTTGTCGGAACCGACGAGCAAGTTCGGGTGCCCGGTCGGACCGATGCCATCCGGCAATATCGTGATGCCGGAGGAAGAGATATCCAAATCATTGTTCGACCAAACAGACTCGCTCGACGGCGTGTAGAAGTCGCGGACCGTGAGAGTCGTCGGATCGAACTTGAGGAAACTCATCGAAAAGTCGTTGTTCGGGGCGAGAGGGGGCAACACGCTGTTCGAATCGTCGAAGGAGCCGTTACCGGTCGTGACGTAGAGACTCCCGGAGGAATCGACCGCCGGCGCGCCTCCCGACATCCAGATGCCGCCTTCCTGGCCGTTGGGGGTCGAGTTGAAGACCGCCGTTTGAGCGAGCGTCGTGGCGTCGTACCGCATCAGCCAGCCATGCCACGTATTGAAGTCGCAGTGCGACGACCAGGCGATGAAGACACCGCCGCCGGCGAATGCGAGTCCCGCTCTCTGGTTCTGCCAAAACGGCGAGAAAGTGACGGTGCCGCCGGAGTTGATCGGCACGCTCGCTTGGATCGCTACGGGCGAATTGGCCTGCTCGGCGCCGGTGGCGAGGCTCAGGGCGTGCAGACGCTGCACGTAGTTGCCGCTTTCCTTGGTTGCAGCAACGACATAGAGCACCTCGGCCGCCGTGTCGATGACCGGCGTTCCCGTAATCCCAACTTCCGTCAGAATGTCCGTGCAGCCCGCGCCGTAATCGCCCACTGGAATCGATGTCGCGCCTGAGTTCAAGAAGCTCACCTGCCAGTACGTCGTACAGTTCGGATCGTCTGCATCGAAGGCATAGAGCGAATCGTGTTGAGTCGCGACGAATAGCACGTTGTGCGCGGTGCCGGCGATCGGCAGATTCGCGACGTAGAGCGGCTGCGCGTAAACATCGCCATCGACCGCGCACGACCACCGCTTGCCGAAGCCGCTGCTCACCGTCGCCGGAGTCAACGCATACTCCTGAAGGTTCTGCCCGGTACGCGCAAGGTCGTCGTGGAATGTATAAATTCCGCCCAGATCGGTGACCGCGACGGTTGCAGTCCCCGACTTCGTCGGGTCTGCGACGCTGGTCGCGAGCACGCTGTGGGTTCCCGCGGTCGCCGGCGGCACGTAGAGACCCGTGGTACTGATGGTACCGACCGTGCCGTTGCCTCCGGAGATACCGTCGACCGTCCAGGTGGCAGCCCCGCCGCCGGGGACCGTCGCGCTGAATTGCTGGGACTGCGACAGCGTCAACGCGGCATTTCGCGGCGCGACGCTGAAACTGTTCGGATTCGTGATGTTCACGGTGACGGAAGCCGCGTGGCTCCCACCGCCGCCGGTGCAGGTGAGGGTGAACGTCGTGGCCGCACTCAGTGCGCCGCTCATCGCGCTGCCGGTTGTGGGCTCGGCGCCGCTCCAGCCGCCCGAGGCGGTGCATGCGGACGCGTTCGTCGAGCTCCATTTCAGTGTCGTCGCCGCGCCGCTCACGACCGAAGTCGGACTCGCCGTCAGCGCGATCGTGGGAGGGGGAGCCGCCACCGCGGTTACCATCACCGTGGAGACCGCCGGAGTGGTGCCCGCGGCACCCGTGCAGGTGAGCGTGAAGCTCGTCGTCGCACTCAGTGGGCCGGTACTCGCGCTGCCGTTCGTGGGCTCGGCTCCGCTCCAGCCGCCGGAGGCCGTGCATGCGGTCGTGTTCGCCGAACTCCACGTCAGCGTAGCGGCGCTTCCTATTTGCACGGTCATGGGATTCGCGTTCAGCGAGGCGGTCGGAGCCGGTGCCGTCACCGCAATCGTAACCGCCGCCATCGCCGGAGAGGTTCCCGTCGCCCCGGCGCAGCTCAGCGTGAAGGTCGTGGATGCACTCAGTGCACGGGTCGTGAAGGTTCCGCTGGTAGGTTCGGCACCGCTCCAGCCGCCCGAAGCGGTGCACGCGGTCGCATTCGCCGAACTCCACGTGAGCGTGGCGACTCCGCCCGGATTGACACTCATCGTATTGGCTTTCAGCGCCACGCTCGGCGAAGGATCCATCGGTGCCGACGCTGATGATCCACCGGAAGAGCATCCGCCGAGGATTACTGCGCATGCGGTCGCGGCAGCGCAGACTCGGTAGCCTCGCACCACCGGATGGCGCCGGTTTGCAACTGGGTGCGTGCGAAATATCGCGCGGGGAGTCGAATGGTTTTTCTTCGTCATCCTTCCTTGCCCTTCTCGCACGGGGGAGTAGAGCGCATTGGACCCGGGCTTGCGACCGCGCCTGCGCCCCTAGTCCATGGCCGTGCGTTGGGGTCACTTTAGGAAATAGATGTCGGCTTATCAATTGCTTCAGACATATCCGATAACCATTCGCTGCAGGCAGACGAATTATGTCAATCAAGGCGCCACCGCGTACGATCGAGGAGGCATACCGGCGAAAGTGTTCAACCCGTCCACGACGTGGAGTTGCGTTATGGAAAACCTGTTTCCGCCGTGAGCGAGAAATCGAGCAAGGGAAATCGCTATACTCGCGATCTTCCTATGAAGCGCTCAAGCACCATCCCACGAACAGCGTTCACCCTCCCCACCGTCGGCCCCGGGCGCAGCCGGTTGAAGCAAATCCTCGCCTCGGGACGATTCGCGCTGACAGCGGAAATCACGCCACCCGCTTCGAGCGACCTCGCGGAACTGCTGGCCAAGGCCGCGCCTTTGAAGGAACTGGCAGATGCGGTCAATGTCACCGACGGTGCCAGTGCTCGGGCCCACCTGGAAGCGACGATCGCGGCAAGCGCGCTGCTGCAAAATGGGATCGAGCCCATCCTGCAGTTGACGTGCCGGGACCGCAACCGAATCGCACTACAAAGCCAGTTACTGGGGGCCGCGGCGCTCGGCATCACGAATATTCTGGTACTGCGCGGCGATGATCCGAAGGCGGGCGATCAGCCGGATGCAAAGCCCGTCTTCGATTTGGATTCCGCCGGACTCGCGGCAACGGCCATTTCGATCCGTGACCACGGGCAATTGCCCAATGGGCGAAAGGTCGGCGGATCGGCGCATTTTTTCGTAGGCGTCGCCGATGCGCCGATTGACCCGCCGGAAGATTGGGCACCGCTCGGATTGATCAAGAAGGTCGAAGCCGGCGCGCAATTCGCCCAGACGCAATTTTGCATGGATGCCGATGTGCTGCGCCGCTATGTTGCACGGCTGGCGCAAAGCGGTCTCGCCGAGAAGCTGCCCCTGTTGGTGGGAGTCGCGCCGCTTGCCTCGGCCAAGTCGGCGCGTTGGATCAAATCCAATTTGTTCGGCTCGATCATTCCGGAATGGATCATCGAGCGCTTGGAAAAATCCGGCGACCCGCCTGCCGAAGGGCGTGCCATCTGCATCGACCTGCTGCGGCAGTATGCGGAAATTCCCGGCGTCGGGGGTGCCCACATCATGGCCCCGCTCAACGAGACCGCCATTCCCAAAGTGATCGAGGAATTGCGCGCCTCGATCTGAGGACTCGAGCTCGTCGGACGCCGGGATCGTACCGTGCGCGCGGTCTAGTCGACGCGTTCCTCGCTCCGCGCGGTCTCACCAAGCCCCACCGCAGTCGTCGTGGCCGGGGAGAAGAGTTCGCGCACACTGCTCGGAATTCCCGGTCGTTCGTGATATCGCTTCGCATAGGCGCGCATGGCGGCAGGGACTTTTGCGACATCGTTGAGCGCCCGGCTGCCCGTTCGCGGACAATCCATCAAATTCCAGATGCGCTCGTAGAAAGCCCCTTCGGGAATTCCGAGGTAATCCCTCGCCACCTTGGCAACGTCGGTTCCCGGCGCCACCTGCAGCATCTCCCCAATGCGCCCGAGCATGCAGCCCAGCGGGCAGGATCGACTCGGCGTGCGTGCATGCGTGAATGAGTACAGTGCGGGATTCTGTTCGATGTGATCGGCCGCTCGATTGATTGCCTCGAATGTATTCATCATCAGTCTCCTGTTGTCTTGTCGTCATGGAGTCGTTGCGCGCGCTCTCTGCCGAGTCGGGATCTTCACGCGGCGTATGTTATTAACTCCGCCACGACGCAGGATCCTATAGGAGCATCGCCGATAGTCGTGCCAGACAAAGTCGGGATCGTGGAACTGCGCAACAGGGCGGGCTATTTAGGCTAGACAATTCAGTATGTTGCTCGTGACGCACATGCGCTACCATGCCGCGCGCCTCCTGCGAGGCGGGTCATTCAAAAGCGATTATCGATTCAACAGGAGAATTTAATGTCGAAACATCAGTTCGCCGCGTGTGCGGCGTTCGCCCTTCTTGCAGCCGCAAGTGCTACGGCCTTCGCGGACGACCACCCTTATAGCGAAGGCGCGGTCGTCAACGTGGCGAGAATACGGACGGTCGACGGCAAGTTCGACGACTACATGAAGTGGGTTTCGACCACGTGGAAGCAGGAGGAAGAGGCCGCTAAGAAGGCGGGCTACGTTCTGAGCTACGAGGTCATGCAAGTCGAGCCGCGCGGGCCGGATGATGCGGATTTGCTTCTCGTCATCCGCTACAAGAACTGGGCGGCACTCGATGGTGCCATCGCCAAGGGAGATGCGATTGCCAAGCAATTCGAAGGCTCGGTAGCGGCCGCCAATCAGGCGCAAGCCGACCGCGCGAAGATTCGACGGGTGCTCGGTTCCTCGACGATGCAGGTGCTCGATCTCAAATAGCCGGCACCATAAGCCTGCGAAGGAGCCGGGTGCGCCGGCTCCTTCTGCATGGCACCTCATGATCGATGAAATGCGGCATATTGGATGAATGAGTCGATTCGTTTGCGCCGGTAGTCCTCTCCTGCGCGCCCTGGCGCTGCTGTCGGCTTCGCATCTGGTTTCGGCCGCGGTACAGCCGACCGGCGGCGACGGCATCGCATCATCCGACCAATTGCAGGAAATCACCGTGACCGCCGAGAGACTGCGGCTGATCGGGATCGCCACGAGCGCAAGCGAAGGGGTGGTCGTGAACGAGGAGTTGGCGCTCACGCCGGCGTATCGTCCCGGCCAGCTGCTCGAGACGGTGCCGGGGCTCGACGTCACCTCGCACAGCGGCGAGGGCAAGGCGAACCAGTATCTCATGCGAGGCTATAACCTCGACCACGGCACGGACTTGGCGACGTTCGTCGATGGAATGCCGGTGAACGAGCCGACGCACGCCCACGGCCAGGGCTATACGGACCTCAATTTCTTGATTCCCGAGCTGGCGACCGACATTTATTACACCAAGGGGACGTACTACGCGGATGAAGGCGATTTCGCGTCGGTCGGGTCGGTGCATATCAAATACCTGGACCGCATTCCCGATGAAATCTCGGTGACCGCCGGCAATTTCAATTATCAACGTTTATTCGCGGCGGGCTCCGCGAATGTCAGTGGGAACAACGTGCTCGGCGCGCTGGAGCTGCAGCACTACGATGGTCCTTGGGTCAACCCCGACGACCAACGCAAGATCAACGTGTTGCTGCGCGATCGAGTGGGCGACGAGCACGAGGGCTACTCGCTGACGGCCTCTTTCTACCACGATCTTTGGAACGCCACGACCGATCAGCCGCAAAGGGCCATCGCCGAGGACTTGATCGGCCGCTTCGGGTCGCTCAATCCATCCGATGGCGGCATCGCACAGCGCGCGAACCTCACTGGTCGGTACTACGCGCAGGCCGGCGGCGGGCAATTGACGGTCGGCGCTTATGCGTTCGGCAATTACTTGACCTTGTGGAATGATTTCACGCATTACCTCGTCGATCCCATCCTGGGTGATCAAGAAGAGCAGCACGAGAACCGCAGCACGGTGGGCGCTTCGATCCGCTATTCCCACCCGGCGCAATGGTTCGGGCGCAACAACGAGTGGTTCGTGGGCTCGGATGAGCGCTACGATTTTTTGATCGTTGCACGGTCGATGACTCAAAACCGCGTGGCGGTACCCCTTGAGTCCGCCATGAGCGAAAGCGATCGGGTGCGACTCGAGAGCAATTCGCTATACGCGCAGGCGACGACTCACTGGAGTGCGCGCTTTCGCACCGTGCTCGGGATACGCGAGGATTATCAACGCGGTGTCGATGAAGGCACGAATTACGGCACCGCCGGCCAGGCGCTATTCGAGCCCAAAGGCAGCCTCATTTTCACGCCGTGGGCCACGACGGAATTGTATGCGAGCGCCGGACGCGGCTTTCACAGCGATGACCTGCGCGGCGTGAACGCGGCGAACATCAAGGGGATTGCCGGTGCACCGCTCATCGCCGCTCAGACCGGGGAGGAAATCGGCGCCCGGCAGGAGTTGTACGGTGGCAAGGTGGCACTGACCTTGGCCGTGTTCAACCTCGATGCACAGTCGGAGACGACCTATAATCCGGATGTGGGGATGGATATGGCCGGACCCGCGAGCCGCCGCTACGGTTACGAGGTCAATGCGACGTATCAAGCCTCGAGATGGCTGGAGCTCTACGGCAGCTTTTCGCAGGATCGGGCCCGGTTCGATACGCCTTACGCGGACGGCACCGGACATATCGGCTATTTCCTGCCGAACGCGCCCTTTGCCACGGGCTCTTTGACGGCCTACGTGACGCATCTCGGTCCGTGGAGCGGCGGTCTGCAACTGCGCTATTTGAGCGCGTATCCCTTGTCATCGGATGATGCCGTCCGAGGATCCGGATACCACGAATGGAACGGCGACGTTCGCTATGCGCTCAGCGGCGGGTGGGCGGCCGCCGTCGGGGCTTATAATTTACTCAACACCAAAGCCAATGCAATGGAATATTGGTACGTCGATCGGCTTCCGGGCGAAGCGGCGGGCGGCATCCCGGATGTGCATATTCATCCGCTCGAACCGTTCTCGCTGCGCTTGACGCTGACGAAGAGATATTGAGGGCGGCAACATGCAGGCGCTGATTCATTGGATCATGGGCACCTCGGCGAGCAGAACGGTCGCGAACGTCGCATGGATCATTCCCGCCGTACAAACGATCCACATCCTCGCGATTTCAGTGGTCGTCTCGACCATGGCCATGCTCGATTTACGGCTCATGGGGCTTACCGCCAAGCGTTACACCATCCGCGCGGTGGCCGACCGCTTTCTGCCCTGGATGTGGATTTCGGTGATCGTGCTGCTGATTACAGGCGTCATTCTGATCACCGGCGAGCCGGACCGGGCGCTCGGTAATTGGGTGTTCCAGACCAAGATGGCGCTCTTGATCGCCGTGCTCGCGATCAGCTGGGGTTTCCACCGCGTACTTAAGCGCGACCTCACCGCTTGGGAGAGGGGTTCGAGGCACGAAACGGCCGCCAAAGTCACCGGTTTGGTGTCGCTTCTGCTATGGATCGGTATCGTGGTGGCCGGACGCTGGATCGCATATGCGGCATGACCAATGATCAAGAGCTTCTGCCAATGGCTCGAGTCGCAGCCGTACTCGATGGCGATCAGCGAGTCGGGCTGGCTGTTTCCCACCATCGAGACGCTGCATGTGCTGGCGCTGACATTGGTGGTCGGATCAATCGCCATGGTCGATCTGAGATTGCTCAATCTTGCCTATCGCGCTCATTCGGTGAGGCAAATCAGCCGCGAAGTGCTGCCCTGGACCTGGACGGCGTTCGTCGCGGCGGTGATTTGCGGCGCGCTGCTCTTTTCGTCGGCCGCGACGAAGTACTACGGGATCGCCACATTCCGCGCCAAGATCCTATTGTTGGGTCTGGCGGGAATCAACATGCTGGTCTTTCACTTCTTTACCTATCGAACGGTTGACGAGTGGGGCGGCTCCGCTCAGACCACGCTGCGGGCGAAGATCTCCGGCGGCCTTTCGCTGCTGCTCTGGGCCGCCATCGTCGCGCTCGGCCGCTGGACCGGATTTGCGTAACGACGGCGGTCGCCTCACCGGATGAGCGATCTCGTCCACGCGACGAGTGCCTGCAGCATTTCCTCCCTCACTTCAGGATCGCTTCGTCCGCTGCGCGCGGTGACATGAAACGAGTGGTCCGCATCGGCCAGCAGGACCAAACGCGCCTGCGTCCCCAATCGCCCGGCGAGTGTTTCGAGCAACGGCAACTCGGCGAAGGCATCCCGCGTGCCCTGCAGGAACAGCATGGGAACACGCACTTTCATCAGGTGGTCACCTCGGGTATCCGACGGCTGCTTGGGCGGATGCAGCGGAAATCCCAGGAAAGCCAATCCACGGACCCCTTCGAGCGGAGCGGCCGCTTGCGCCTGCGACGTCATGCGGCCGCCGAAGGATTTGCCGCCCGCAATGAGGGGAAGCGCGGGCTCCGATTGACGGGCCGCGGCGACGGCGGCGCGCACCGTGGCATGGCAGAGCGCCGGGGGATCGGGCCTCTTGCTCGATTTTTCCATATAGGGAAATTGGTAACGCAGCGTTGCAAGCCCGAGCGTCGCAAGTTCATCGGCCACCGCGCTCATGAATGGATGACGCATGCCCGCCCCGGCGCCATGCGCGAGCACCAAGCATGCATCCGCGCGCGCCGGACGCTGCATCAGGCCGGAGACTCGAGTCGTCTCATTCACGGCGATCGTCACAAGTTTGGGAACCGCGGATGGCACTCGATTAGTATGCTCCTCCAAAGGAGACCTTGATGGGGTGGACAAAAAGCCAGCGCAACGTGGTGGTGGCCGCTTACCTCGGCTGGACCCTCGATGCGTTCGATTTTTTCCTGATGGTGTTCATGTTCAAGGATATCTCGAGGGACCTGCAGGCGAGCATGCAGCTCGTCTCGACCGCCGTGCTGCTCACGCTCGGGATGCGCCCGGTCGGCGCCTTCCTTTTCGGCCGACTCGCGGATCGCTTCGGCCGCAAGCCGACGCTCATGTGGAACATCCTGGCCTATTCGATTCTAGAGATGGCCTCGGGTTTCGCGCCGAACATGTCGATACTCCTGTCGGTACGCGCTCTGTTTGGCATTGCGATGGGCGGAGAATGGGGCGTCGGTTCGGCGCTGACGATGGAGACGATCCCCGCTTCGGCGCGCGGCTTCGTGTCGGGCCTGCTGCAGGTCGGCTATCCATCCGGCTATTTCCTGGCCTCCCTCGCCGTCTATCTCCTCTATGACCGGGTGGGGTGGCGCTACATGTTCGTGCTCGGCGTGATTCCGGCGTTGCTGGTCTTCTTCATCCGCGGCAGAGTCGAGGAGTCCCCTGCATGGCAAGAGCAACGACAGGTGCCGCGCGCGGGTATTCTTGCGGTCTTGAAGCGCGAGTGGAAGCTGGCGGTGTACGCCGTTCTCCTGATGACGGCATTCAATTTCTTCAGCCACGGATCGCAGGACGCATACCCGGGCTTGTTTCTCAAGGTGCAGCATCATTTCGACACCCGATTGGGGTCGCTCATGACGGCGGTGGCCAATATCGGAGCGATCTGCGGGGGACTGCTCTTCGGATCCCTGTCCGAGAAAGTCGGCCGGCGTCGCGCCATCACCATCGCAGCCCTCTTGGCATTGCCGGCGCTGCCGTTCTGGGCGTTCGGCTCGACCCCGGTGATTCTCGCCGCCGGCGCGTTTCTGATGCAGCTCTCCGTACAAGGCGCTTGGGGCGTGATTCCCGCGCATCTGAACGAATTATCGCCGCCGGAGATTCGCGCGACATTTCCCGGCTTCGTCTACCAACTCGGCAATCTGCTGGCAGCGGTCAATTTGAATCTGCAGGTTGCGATCGCAGAGGCTCACGGCAACGACTACGGTCTCGCGATGGCGATCGTCGTCGGCACGGTTGCCGTGGTGATTTCCGTGATGGTCCGCCTCGGCCCCGAACGGCACGGCATCGCCTTGAGCGCGGCGCAAGCGCGCGCTCGAGCAGCCGCGTATTGACTCTCCGCCCGCCGACGTTGCAGCATTGTTCCTCACCGACGCGACCGTCTTCAACGATAAGGCCCCTTGCATGAATCGAAAGTTCGCGAACGCATTGCAGTCGGTGGCATGCGTCTGCCTCGCCGCCGTCGGTGCGCTGTCGGCGCCCGGTTCCGCTCACGCAGCTGCGTACGTCGGCAACCAGGGGAACGGCACGGTATCCATCATCGACACGGAACGCGATGAATTGACGCGCACCCTGCCGGACCACGGCAAGATCGGCGCAAAGGTTCAAGCGGTGATCACGGACCGGGCGGAGAAGACCGCGTTCGCCGTTGATGCGGACGCGAACGCACTCGTTGCCGTCGACGTGGCGTCGGGCAAGATCGTGCGCAGCCTCGATGTCGGCAACGCTCCCGAGGGCGCCTCGCTCTCGCCGTCCGGAAAGACGATCGCCGTTTGCGTTGAGAACGACAATGTCGTGACTCTCGTCGACGTCGATCAATTTCGAATCGTCAAAAAAATTCCAACTCGAGGCAAGAACCCCGAACACTGCGCCTTCAGTCCGGACGGGCGCTCGCTGATGACGAGCAACGAGCTTTCCGACGACGTCGACATCATCGACCTGAAAACGTCGCGTTCGATCGGTACGGTGCACACGTCGGGTCACCCGCGCGGGATCGCGTGGCTGCCGCACGAGCAGATTGCCTTCGTGGCCGAGGAGACCGCGGGCGGCGTCGACGTCATCGATGTGGCCGCGCGCAAAGTGATCCAGTCGATCGCCACCGGGCTGCGTCCGGCCGGGGCGGTCACGGCGCCCGACGGCAGACAGGTGTTCGTGAGCAACGGCGGGGACGGCAGCGTCTCCGTGATCGACGCCGCGAGCCGCAAAGTCGTCGCGACCATCGCGGTGGGAAAACGGCCTTGGAACTTGGCGCTCACGCACGACGGCCGAAAGCTGTACGTCGCAAACGGCCGCTCCAACAGCCTCAGCGTGATCGATACGATGACGCTGCAGGTCATCAAGACGATCCCGGTGGGCGAACTGCCCTGGGGCGTCAGCATCCCGTAGCGCCGGCGCGGCACCTTCCTACAGGGTCGGGTTCCTACACGGCTCGTTTCTATCCGCGTTCCTCAGCGGGCGTTCTCGCCGAACGCCTTCAAATTTGGTGCGGCGCCTCACGAACGGCGCAATCGCAACTGCTCCACTGTCACGACTTTGGCACAGGTCGCACGTACCGGCTTCGGGCATGCACCGTTCGATCATTATAAATCCATGATTTAAAAGAATTTCCGGACCAGCGAGTATTTTCTTCGAAGTTGTTCGCGATGGCATAGCCATTGCTATTCAATCATCGCGGTCCTGTCAGTTGCACAACGCTGACACACCAGCTCATTGGGATCACACTGGTGCCGATGGGTTTGACCAGAGAACTAAAAAGCTACAGGAGGGAGTTTTCTCAGTGAACACGATCAATGGTCACAGTTTCAGCACGGCACCCAGACCAGAACTGTGTGCATGCCGCTCCACATCAGTGACGGTGATAGGCAGACCCCAAGCAGGAGGAGAATCGAGATGAAATGGCTTACCGCAAAACGTCAGGTCAAAATGTTCTACGCCGTAGTGGCGCTGGGCATGACCTGCGGCACCGTAATGGCTGCATCGGATTCCGAACAATTTCAACGCTTCAAAGACCCAAATCAGTGGGGGGCCCCGGCGGGGAATCTGAATCAAACCCGCTACAGTGCTCTGAAGGACATCAATACCGGCAACGTCAAGGGCCTGCAAATGATGTGGTCGCAGTCGAGCGGCACATTGCGCGGCCACGAGGGTCAACCGCTGGTGATCGAGAGCGTCGGCGGCAAGCCGATGATGTACTTGGAAAGCGGTTGGCCGAACATCGTACAGGCGCTCGATTTGAGCGATCCGGACCATCCGGTACAACTATGGAGCTACACGAAGACCAGCGGGCGTGATGAGTCCGCGGTGCCCCGTGCGTGTTGCGACACCGTCAACCGCGGTCTGTCGTATGCGGACGGTAAGCTCGTCTTCGGAACCCTGGATGGCTACGTCATCGCTCTCGATGCCGTGACCGGCAAGGAAGCGTGGGTCGTCAAGCACGCTTATCCGGACCATGGAGAGACCATCACGCCGGCGCCGATCATCGCCAACGACAAAGTCTTCATCGGCTTCGGCGGCGATGAATTCGCCGCGCGCGGGAGGGTCACCGCCTACAACCTGGCCGACGGCAAGAAAGTGTGGGAGTGCTATTCGACCGGCAGCGACAAAGACGTGTGCCTGACGCCGAACAGCAATAAGGCGCATCCGGAATACGGCAAGGCGGGCTCGGATCTGGGCATCTCCACCTTCCCCGGCGATGAGTGGAAGCGCGGCGGCGGAGCGGCGTGGGGATGGTACGCCTACGATCCCGACCTGCACCTCGTGTACTACGGCACCGGAAACCCGGGTCTGTGGTCGCCGCAGTATCGCTGCGCCGAGCCGCTCACCCAGGCGAATTGCAACAGCGGCAAGTTCGACAATAAATGGTCGATGAGCATCTTCGCCCGCAATGTCGATACGGGTGCGGTCGAGTGGGTTTACCAGATGACCCCGTTCGATCAGTGGGACTATGACGGCATCAACGAAGTCGTACTCGTCGACATGAACGTCGACGGCAAGGCGCGCAAGACGCTGGTGCACTTCGATCGCAACGGCTTCGCCTACGTACTCGATCGTACCGACGGCACGCTGCTGCGCGCGCACAAGTACGTCACCACGAACTGGGCGGAGAAAGTCGATATGAAGACCGGCAGGCCGGTCAAGGTGCCCGAGCATTCGCCGCTCAAGGTGGGCGACAACACGCAGGCTTGCCCGTCCGCCATGGGCGGCAAGGACCAGCAGCCGGTGGCGGTCGATCCCGGCGATCCGACCAACTTCTATGTGCCGACCAACAACTGGTGCATGGAGGATGAACCGCAGGCGCGATCGCACACCACGCAGGGAACGGTGTACGTGTTTGCCAACGTCTACATGTATCCTGAAAAGCCCGGTGTGACCGGCAAGTTCAAGAAGTTCAATGTAGTCACCGGCAAGACCGAATGGGAAATCCCCGATCAGTATCCGAACTGGGGTGGAGCTCTCGTCACGGGCGGCGGATTGGCGTTCTATGGGAGCCTCGGCGGCGATCTGCGTGCCGTGGATCGTGCGACGGGCAAGGTCCTCTGGTCGCGCAAGTTGGGCTCGGGAATCATCGGCAACCCGATCACGTATTCCGTGAAAGGCAAGCAATACGTGTCGGTGTGGTCCGGTATCGGCGGCTGGATCGGCCTGCCGGTCACCGCCGGCCTTGATCTCAGCGACAAGTTCGGTGCCATCGGCGCCACGGCAATGACCAAAGCTGCCGGTCTTAACCACATCCCGCAGGGCGGAACGCTGTACACTTTCAGGGTAGGCGACTGAGGGTGGGCGACTGACGCAAGTAAAGGGAATGTCGGAAGGAAAACCCGGTGCCGCGAGGCACCGGGTTTTTCATGTGTGCGGCCCGTCGTGCGGTCACTGCGAGCCGTGCGGTGAACCTTAAGAAACTCGGTGAGTCAAAACCGAAACTCGACGCCGTGAGGAATGCCGCGGTGCGCACGCCTGAAGGAGAGCAGCAGTGGATCTCAAGTCGGTAAGCTTCATGTGCCGGGCAGGCGCGGCCGCGTTTTTGCTGGCCGCCGGCTCGAGCTCGGGCGCGTTCGGCGCCCAACTGAAGTCCTTGACCGTATGTGCCGACCCTGGAAACATGCCGCTGTCGAACCAGAGCGGCGAGGGCTTCGAGAACAAAATCGCCCAGGTGCTCGGTGCCGCCCTCGGTACCGGCGTGCAGTATTACTGGCGACCCTCGATCGAGCGCGGGCTCATGCGTAGCACTTTGAGCGAGGGCAACTGCGATCTTTGGATGGATATGGCGACGGACACCGAAGGCGCCGTGATCCTCAATCCGCTGTACCGTTCCACGTTCGTTCTCGCCTATCGCAACGACAAGGGCATCAACATCAAGAGCCTGGACGATCCGGCGTTGAAGAAACTACGCGTCGGCGTCTTCCAGGTGTCCGCCATTCGCGAAGTTCTCTCCGAGCACGGTGTGGTCAGCAATACCGTGGTTCACTACCTCAGTCACAATGGCGACCTCGTTGGGGAGAACCAGCCCTCCTACCAGGTGCAGCAAGTCATCGACGGGACT
Organism: uncultured Gammaproteobacteria bacterium; assembly: GCA_963801865.1. Lineage (GTDB taxonomy): Bacteria > Pseudomonadota > Gammaproteobacteria > Steroidobacterales > Steroidobacteraceae > Bog-1198. The sequence goes on from CAWDGY010000010.1 coordinate 130,519, forward strand.
CTCGACGTCGCCGCCGCGTGGGGTCCGATGGCGGGGTACTACGCCAAGGTGCTGCATGCACCGCTGATCATTCAGCCGGTCAACATGATGGAAAAGCACATCCCCATGGAATTCGACATGGCGCTCGCCGTGCCGCGCGGCAGGCCCGACGTCAAAGCGGCCATCGAGCAGGCCGTCATGGAGCACAAGGCCGAAATCAAGCAGATTCTGGTCGACTTCGGCGTACCGCTGATCAAGTGCGATGAATGCGCGATCTCAGGTAACCTGCCATCGCACGGGCCTTACGAGCCGGCCAAGCCGAGCGTGGACACCGCCGCGGTCGCTGCCAAGGTGCGCGATGCGAGAATGGCCGATCTCAAGAAATGGCTGGCCCAGGGAGCCAATCCCGACGACGAATTGCACAATGCCGTCGTCGCCAACGACATCGATCGCGTGCGCTACCTGCTTGGCCACGGAGCAAATCCCGATGCGCGCGACGGCGAGGGCTATACGCCGCTCGTCAACGCCACCCGCTTTGGCTTCGTCGAGGTGGCGACGTACCTGGTCACGCACAGGGCCGATGCGAACCTACCGGACCGCAGCAACTGGACACCGCTCATGTATGCCGCGTGGGACGACAGTCCGCCGTTGGTCACTCTGCTGCTGGGGCATGGCGCGAAACTCGATGCGGTCGACAACGACGGGTTGACGCCGCTCGCGATCGCCGCCCAGAACGGCAAAGTCAAGGCGGCGGGCGCGCTGATCGCGGCGGGCGCGGATGTCAATGCACCGGTTGCCAAGGGTGGCTACACGCCGTTGATGCTGGCCGCGATTTCGGGCTCGAACGACCTTGCGACGGCTCTCATCGAGCATGGTGCGAACGTCAATGCGACCAATCCGGGCGGGGTCACCGCATTGATGATCGCCGCCGCGGACAATCATGCGAACATCGTCGAACTGCTGCTGAAGTCCGGTGCGGACGTCAATGCCCGCAGCGAAGACGGCCGCACCGCGCTCAGCATTGCAGAAGCGAACAGCAACGACGCTCTCGTCAAGCTGCTTCGGCAAGCGGCGCAAACCGATACAACGAAGTCGACTTGAGTTGAGGAAGGGAGGGATTGTGCTGAGACGAGCGTTAGCCCCAGTTGTCATCGCGTCGGTTGCGTTCCTCACGGCGGTTGGAATTTTCGGCACCGTGTGGGCGGCAGGAGAGGCGGCGAAGGTCGATTACACGAAAGTCCCGCCCGCGGATCTCGTCAAGAGCACGCCGAAAGGACAGCTCACCAATCCCTATAAGGACACCCAGGCGGATATCGTTGCGGAAGGGGGCAAGCTGTTGCTCAGTTATTCATGCAGCGGCTGCCACGGCGGCGGCGGCGGCGGCGGCATGTGTCCGCCGCTGACCAACGACACCTGGGTGTACGGGGGGGACGATGACACCTTGTTCCGTTTGGTGACGCTCGGCAGCGAGGAGCTGCAGAAACAAGGCTACACGCGCATCGGTCGTGAAAATGTGGTCGGCCCCATGCCGCCGTTCGGCGCCATCATCAAGAATTCCGATGACCTTTGGAAGATCCTCGCCTTCGTGCGATCGAAATACAACGGCGATCCTGCCTATAAGTTCGGTGCGCCGAAGCCCCCACCGGAGCCGAATTCCTAGACTGTCTCATTTTTGATACAGCCGCAGCAATTTAAGTTGCGCGATTATTGTAAATGGACCAGGATTTGTATCGGCTGGCTGAGGGGGAGAAGGCATGCCGAACGAGAATCTTGCGACGAGTCACGCGTCCCGTATTCTTCATGTCGTACACGGCGGGTTCCAGCCTGCGGGAATCGAACCGCACGTCACCCGGTCCTGGCACCGATGCTTGCGTGAATACGGCATCGAGCCGTCGGCACCCAAGCAGATTGCGGTCCTAAATCCGGGCTCTCTCAAGGAATCGCAGCAGCGCATGGGCGAATTGCTGCCCATTGCGCGTGCGGAAATGGAAAGCCTGTACGAACAGATCGCAGGATCGGGGTTTGCGGTCATCCTGTCCGACACTCAAGGGGCCGTGCTCAGCACGATCAGCGATCCCGCTTTGCAGCGCGAATTCCGCCAGGCCGGTTTGTCGCTCGGCGCCATGTGGGACGAACGCCACGAGGGCACCAACGGCATCGGTACCTGCCTTGCCGAAGGTAATTCGGTGACGGTGCACCGGCAGGAGCATTTCCGCGGATACAACGTTTCCCTGTCCTGCTCGGCCGCGCCGATTCTCGATCCCCATGGCGCGATCCTCGCGGTGCTCGATGCCTCCACGGCGAACTCCAGCGACAGCCGCCTCATTCAGCGCCACACCATGGCCCTCGTCAACATGTCGACGCATTTGATCTCGCGCTGGAATTTTCTGAACGAGTTCAGCCAGTCGTGGATATTGCGGTTTCACAGCCGGCCCGAATTCGTCGGATTACTGCATGAAGCCCTGATCGCAGTGGACGGCTGCGGCAACATCCTCGCGGTCAACGAGAGTGCGCTCATGCAGCTCGGATGCTCGACCCGCAAAGCACTGATCGGACAGTCGATCGAACGCTTCTTTCAGTTCGATTTCGGCACGCTCGATCATCGCTCCAAGTTCGAACCGAGCGCCATCTGGCCCGTGAGAGATCTGGCTCATGGACGGCGCTTCTTTGCCGTCGTGCGCGCGCCGCTTCGCAAAGCCGCGCACGTCCCGGCACTCGCCCCATCGAGCGAGCCGCGCGGCGCCGCGCAGGCCGTGCAGGTGGAGCGCGGACAGCATCACGTGGTCGAGGACGCGCAGATGCGAAAGAATCTGGCGGCGGGCCGGCAGCTGTTCGCAAAACAGGTACCGATTCTGCTGCTGGGTGCGACCGGCACGGGCAAAGAGGCATTCGCCAAAGCGCTGCATCGCGGCGGTCTGTGGTACGACAAGTCGTTCGTCACGGTGAATTGCGCTGCAATTCCGGAGAGCCTGATCGAGAGCGAGTTATTCGGCTATACCCGGGGCGCATTCACCGGTGCGGTGAAGGAGGGCCGAGTCGGCAAGATCCTGCAATCGAACGGCGGTACGTTGTTTCTCGACGAAATCGGTGATATGCCTCTGATGCTGCAGACGCGGCTGCTGCGCGTCATCGAAGAGCGCGAGGTGGTGCCTCTCGGGAGCGACCAGGCCACCCCGGTGAATCTGCACGTGATCAGCGCGACGCACCGCGACATTCATCAGATGATCCAGAACGGCGAATTCCGTGAGGATCTGTATTACCGCTTGAACGGGATCACGCTGCAACTGCCGTTGCTGCGTGACCGCGAGGACAAAGCCGAGTTGATTCGGACGTTGCTGCGCGAGGAATCCGGCGGCCAGGAGGGCGTTCAGATTGCGGACGATGCCTTCCGCAAGCTCTCGGACTATTCGTGGCCGGGCAACATCCGGCAACTGCGCAACGCGTTGCGGACCGCCTCGGCGCTGTGTCGGGACGGGCTCATCCGATTGTCGAATCTACCTCAGGAAATCATCGACTCGGATCCACGCGCGGCACCGGTGGCGCGGCCCGCGGCGCCCGATACGGCGCCGACCGCGACCGCGGCCAATTTGCCGTCAGCGGCTCTGCGCGAGGCGGAGTGCGCGGCGCTGCTGCGCGAGCTCGAACGGATGCGCTGGAACATCAGCCGCACCGCTCAAGCCCTCGGTATCAGCCGCAACACCCTGTATCGCAAAATTCACAAACACCGCATCGTTCTAGAACACTGAAACAAGGTCTCCGCCGTCGGAGACCTTGTCCCTACGGCTTTCTCAGGCCTTCAGCACGCCCGACTGCTTCGCTGCGTGGGTCGCCAGAGCGTCCATCAGCGGCGGGCTCAAGCAATCGTAAGGCTCGAGGCCGATTTCCTTGAGCCGGCTGCGCACCGCACCCATGTTCTTCGGATCCGCACCCGACTCGATGATGGAGGAGACGAACGCCGCAAATCCCGGCGCGGACCAACCCTGCTCCGGGGAGAGTTCCGTATGGATGAAATCGAGGCCGTAAAATGCATGCTTCTGATTTTCGATCCGGCCGAACATATGAACGCCGCAAGATTTGCAAGCATGGCGCTGAATGGTCGCCGACGGATCGACGACCGCGAGTTTATCCGCATTTTGAGTTACGCTGACCTTGTCTTTCGGCACCACCGCAACGACTGAAAATAGCGCGCCCTTCGGTTTCCAGCACTTCGTGCAGCCGCAGGCGTGATTGTGCATCGACTGGGCCTTGACCGACACTTTGACCGGCTTGTCGGTGCACTTGCATACCAAGGTCCCGCCAGCAAAGTCCTTCGCCCCCTGCTTGATGCCGTTGTCGACCGACGGATGAATTGAAACTGCCATAATGGTTCCTCTCGATGGTTTTCTAACAGCCGCTCATGCGGCTTCTCTTGGACGGTGAATCATACCGACAAACCTCGCCCTGCCTCCTCAGAACTTGATCACCGAACGGATCACCTTGCCCTCGTGCATCAGATCGAAGGCCTCGTTGATCTTGTTCAGCGGCAATACCTCGCTGATCATCTCGTCGATCTTGATCTCGCCGGCGAGGTAGCGATCGACGTAGCCCGGCAGCTGCGAGCGACCCTTGACGCCGCCGAACGCCGAGCCGCGCCACACCCGGCCCGTGACCAATTGGAATGGACGGGTCGAAATTTCCTGGCCTGCGCCCGCGACGCCGATGATGGTCGATTCGCCCCAGCCCTTGTGACAGCATTCGAGCGCCGAGCGCATCACGTGCACGTTGCCGATGCATTCGAACGAGTAGTCGACGCCGCCGTTGGTCATGTCGACGATGACCTGTTGAATCGGCTTATCGTAATCCTTCGGGTTCACATAATCGGTTGCCCCCAGTGCTTTTGCCATGGTCCACTTGCTCGGATTGAGATCCACCGCAAGGATGCGGGATGCCTTCGCCATCACCGCACCTTGGACCACCGACAATCCGATGCCGCCGAGACCGAATACGGCGACCGTCGAGCCCGGCGTCACCTTGGCGGTGTTGAGTACCGCGCCGATGCCGGTGGTGATGCCGCAGCCGAGCAGACACACCTTATCGAGGGGGGCTTTTGGATTGATTTTCGCCACCGAGATCTCGGGCAACACCGTGTACTCGGAGAATGTGCTGGTACCCATGTAGTGCAGGATGGGTTTGCCCTTGATCGAGAAGCGCGAGGTACCATCCGGCATCACTCCTTTTCCCTGTGTGACGCGAATTTTCTGGCACAGATTGGTCTTTCCGGACCTGCAGAACTCACATTCGCCGCACTCCGGGGTGTAGAGAGGAATGACGTGATCGCCCGGTTTGACGCTGCTCACGCCGGGGCCGATTTCTTGTACGATGCCGCCGCCTTCGTGGCCCAAAATCACCGGGAATAGGCCCTCCGGGTCGGCTCCGGACAAGGTAAAGGCGTCGGTGTGGCACACCCCCGTGGCGATGATGCGCACCAAAACCTCGCCGGCCTTCGGTCCCGCGAGATCGACCTCCTCGATGCTCAGAGGCTTGGCCGCTTCCCAGGCAACAGCTGCTCGTGTCTTCATGAAATTGGGCTCCTAACGCGCGAGGCCGTGCGATTGATTCAGTGCTCGAAACGAATACGCACAAGCAGCTTGCGTGCCAGATCGGTCCCTGGGAGCAGATGGCTTCCCGATCAGTGACTTGCACGCGAAATGGTCCTGCACGAGAGCAGTCGCGGTGTGCGGTGTTTCTGAACCGCTACAGTTTGTGCCACAGAATTGAGGCAGCGGGGCGCTCGAGAGCTGGTCGCGCCGCCATCCACGAGCCGGAACTCCGCAACGAGGCAACCGCGCAAACTGCGCCGCGCGTGCCCGTGCGGCGGTGTCTGTATCTGAATCAACACAAAATGCGACAGTTTTGATTCCAAGACGTGACAGTCGCGAACTACTTCTGCGGTAGCGCAAAAACAACGTGCGTTTTTGCGCCGTTTTTTCCTTTGTTGCGCATTGGTACGTCTCTTGCAGCGGTGGCTGCAGGCTTCACGCGACGCCATGCGGCGTCTGGCGACTGCGGTGTCGATGCCGAAGCGCTCAATGTCACGTTATAGAAACTCGAAGCGACAAAGGGGGTTTTCATGAAAACGAGTACCAAGCTGGTGATCGCACTAGGTGCCGCGATTTGGATGATGCCAATACCGGAGGCGCTCGCCGGAATTGACATCACCGCCGGGGATTGGAAGGTGGATTTTTCCGGCAACGTCAATGGGTTCTATGTCGGCACCACCTGCGACCATAATGCCAATACGGCCGTCACCGGTGGCTTGGCTTGCACGGGCGATAACTCCGCCGCAGTACGCAACGGATTGCTGCCGGCAGCACTGGTGTTCAGCGCCTCCTCGCGGCAGGCCGATTACGATGTAAACGTGACCATCGGGTTCTATCCCGGCATCAACAGTTCGGCGGCCGCGGGCGTCAATGGCCCCGGCTTGCCGGCGGCCCTGCAGACGCCCGGCATCGACGCACGTCAGGCGTTCTTCACGTTCGGCGACGTGAGCTGGGGTACGGTGAAAATCGGACGCGACATCGGTCTGTTCGGCAAGGATGCAATTCTCGACGACATGACCTTGCTCGGAGTCGGCACCGCGGCGGGCAATGCGGCGCCGGGCAACACCAGCTTGGGACGTATCGGAGTCGGCTACATCTACACCGATTGGGAACCGCAGATCACCTACACGACCCCGACCTGGAGCGGCTTCAGTGCGTCCGCCGGTGTGTTTCAGCCTCTCGATGCGACATCGGGCACGGTGGCGTACACATCCCACAACTCACCCCAGGTGCAAGTGGGCGGCAGCTTCGCGTGGGGCGATCCGAAGAGCGACGCGCTCAACGGCAAAATCTGGGTCGATGTCTTCACCCAGCATGCGAAGGCAGTCTCCAATACCGTTGAGGCGAATAACGCTGCCGGCATATCGAGCGACTTTACGGGCACCGGAGTGGACGGCGGTGTCAAGATCGACGTTGCGGGCTTCGAGGGGGTGCTGTACGGATACAGCGGAAAAGGGATCGGGACGACCGGCTTCTTCATTTTGGCCACTGACAATTCCGGCGACACCCGCAAGTCCAGCGGCGGCTACGCACAGGCGACCTACAAGCTCGACAAGCTCAAAATCGGCTTGAGTTACGGAATTTCCAAGCTCGAGCAGTCGAATAATGAAGAAGCGCTGCCCGCGAACACCCTTCTCAAGAGCAATGCCTCGGGCGTCGTCGGGCTGTACTACGCCCTGACCAAGAGTGTGAATCTGGTCGGCGAATACATCGATACCAAGGCGAAAGCGCAGAACGGCAACGAGGCGACTGAAAAGGACTTCGCCATCGGCGGAATCTTTTTCTTCTGATACGCAGCTCATGCCGGCACACCGGTGCTGTGGGATGATCGGCGACGCAAGCGCTGCGTCGCCGATCCTCCTCTCAACGGCGCGACATTTTATTCCAGCTCTTGCGCGCCCGTTCAATCGTTAGGTGCGGTTGATCGAGGAAGAACTCCAATGAGGTGCCGCTGGAAAAGCAGTAGCGCTTGCCGTCATCGGGATCGATCCAGTTGATGGAGCAGTCGGCCTTGATTTTCGCTCCGGAGGCGACGCCGATCGGATCGAAACTATCGAACTCGCCGCTCATCGGCTGCGGCGGCACCGCGGCCTTCCAAATTCCGCCGGCGGCCGCGCCGTGTCCGTTGCCCGGCACGGCCTGTGCGCCGTGAACGCCATGAATGCCGAGGGCAAACACGATCGTCGCGCCGACCCAGGCGCTTGCAGTGCGTGGGGTCCTCATGGTCCCGCCTCCTCGAGAAGAGAATATGCCTCAAATGTATCAGACGAAGCCGCACCGGTGGCATCCCCAACGGCACTGAGGTGCGTGGGGTCTGCGCCGCGTGCATGCGATATGCTATGACGCGAGAGGCGCTCTTCGAGGCATACACGGCGGCGACATCATGGGGAATCCTCGGAACATACGACTGGCCATCGCCGCAATGGTGGTGAGTCATTCCGTCGCCGTCGCCGGCGATGCCGAGGAAGCCGTCCGCGGTCAGCCACAACCGGGAATTTCAAGTCTGAATGCCGAACAACTGCGGGCGGCGGGAATCGGCGTAGCCCGCCCGTTGGTCGCCAGCACACCCGAGCGCACCGCGGCGCTCGGGGTCGTGCTCGATGCGGCCGATTTGATATCGGAGGCAGGCGAGGAGTCGGCCGCGGCCGCGGCCGAGCAATCGGCATCTGCCGAGGTCGTGCGATTGCGCGGACTCGTGAGCGCCGGCGCCGGCGCATCGCGCAAGATGCTCGAAACGGCGCAGACCGAGCAGGCAAGAGCGCAGGCGCAGCTCGCAACGGCGCGCGCGCGCTTCGCCCTGCATTGGGGTCCGATCGCTGCGCTCTCGATGAGTGAGCGTCACAGGCTCATTGAGGCCGCGACCGCCGGCCGCAGCGTTTTGCTTCGCGCCGATGTCGCCGGTCGACACAGTGTGGGCGCGATTCCCCGCGATGCTCTGTTGGAGGTGGACGGCGTGCAGGTACCGGGTCGGGTGCTCGGTCCGTTGCGTCAGGCGGGCGAACTGCAAAGTGCCGCTCTTCTGGTCGAGGTCAAGAATGCACCATTCGGGCTCGGGCCTGGCGCCCGCGTCGGAGTCGCTTTGCTCGCGCCGGTGCGCAAAGGCTTCGTGGTGCCTCGCGACTCGGTGCTGTATGACGATCAGGGTCCCTATGTCTTCAAACAGCTGGTCAATCGATCGGCGGATCGGAATGTACGCTACGCACCGGTGAAGGTGACTTTGCTCGCGGCCTATGGCGATGGCTGGCTCATCGACGGCGTCGACGATGACGACGACATCGTCGTGCGCGGTGCCGGCGTGTTGTGGTCGTTGCAAGGGATGGCGGGCCACGCGGCTGATGGGGATGAGGACTAGGCTCCCAGGGCGAACGACGCATGCTTGCCGCCATCGTTCGCGCCTCGCTCGGCAATCCGCGCATCATTACCGCGCTCGCGTGCCTGATCGCCGTTCTCGGCGCCGCCGCGCTCGTGGAGGCGCGATTCGACGTATTCCCGGATTTTGCGCCACCGCACGTACTCGTACAAACCGAGGCGCCCGGACTCGATGCGACGCAGGTCGAAGCGCTCGTTACCCGTCCGCTCGAGGGACTGCTGGCGGGAACGGAGAACGTCAAGACGGTCCGCTCGACCTCGAGTCAGGGGCTGTCGGCCATCCAGGTCGTCTTCGATCGCGGCGGCGATCCTTACCGACAGCGTCAAGTGGTCACCGAACGCTTGGCCGACTATGCGGGCCTCTTGCCGGAGGGAGTGAGCGCGCCGCTGCTTTCGCCACTGAGCTCTTCGATGGAATACCTTGTACACTTCGGCTACACCAGCGATCGTCTATCACCTCTCGCACTGCGCGATCTCGTGCAGTGGACGGTCAAGCCGCAAATCCTCGCGGTCCCCGGGGTCGCGCAGGCTCAGATCTTCGGCGGCGAAGTGCGCGAGCGTCAGATCACGGTGGATCCGATCAAGTTGGCCGCGATGGGCTTCGATCTCGATGACGTGTTGGCGACCGCCAAGCATGCAACCGTCCTCATCGGCGGCGGCTATCTCGAAACGCCCGCGCAGCGCATCGTGATCCAGGCACAGGCACCCGGCTCCTCGCTCGATGCCCTCGCACAGGCGGTGATCGGCATGCGGGCCGGTTTGCCGGTGCGCCTGCGCGATGTCGCCAACGTCAGCGACGGCGCCGCACCGCGCTTCGGGGATGCGTTGATCGCGGGACGCCCCGGAATTCTGATCGAAACCTCGACGCAGTTCGGCGCTAACACGCTCGAGGTGACGCGCGCACTCGAACAGCGGCTCGACTCGCTCGCACCGGCGTTGGAGAAGCAGGGAGTGACCTACCATCCCGCGCTGCTGCGCCCCGCAAGCTTCATCGAAAGCGCCATCGAGAAGCTGCGCAACTCCCTCGCAATCGGCGCGGTGCTCGTCGTTGCCTTGTTGCTGGTGACATTGCGGGACTGGCGTGGGGCACTCGTGTCCTTCAGCGCGATTCCGCTCACTCTGCTGACCACGGTTTGGATTTTGGAGGCCTGGGGCTTGAGCCTCAATACGATGACGCTCGGCGGCCTGGTGGTCGCGCTCGGCGTGGTGGTCGACGATGCCGTGATCGACGTCGAGAACATCCTGCGCCGCCGCCGCAACGCGACGAGCGAGATGGATATTCGTGAATTATTCATGAGCGCCTCGCTCGAGGTGCGAAGGCCGGTCTTCTACGCGACGGCGGCAGTGGCAGTCGCCTTCCTGCCCATTCTGATGATGACCGGATTGCAGGGGGCGTTCTTCCGGCCGCTGTCGATCTCTTTCCTGGTGGCGGTCGGTCTGTCGTTGCTGGTTGCGATGAGCGCGACGCCGGCATTGTGCGCATTGGCGATGGCGCATCATCAACCGAAGCCCGAAGCCGCGTTTCTGCGACATTTGAAGCGCGGACAGCTGCGTACGATCGCCTACTTGAGCGAACGCCCGCGCACCCTGCTGGCGATTCTGATCGTGAGCGGAGTCGCCGGGATCCTCTGCCTGCCTTTGCTCGGCGCACGATTATTGCCCGATTTTCGTGAGAATTACCTGATCGCCCATGCATCCCTGCGGCCGGGGATATCGCTCGGCGAAACCAGGCGGATTGGAGAGAAGATCTCGAAGGGATTGATCGCAATTCCCGGCGTCAAGAGCGTTGCCGAACAAATCGGGCGCGCCGAGAATGGGCAGGACCCCGACGCGCCGAACAAGAGCGAGTTCGAAGTTCAGATCGACCCTCGGCGCGGCGCCAGCGCCACCGAAATCGACGCCGCCATCCGCGACGTGTTCGATGATTATCCGAATCAACTGGTGGAAATCTATTCGGTACTGGCCGAGCGAATCGGCGAAACGCTGTCCGGCGAGTCGGCGCCGTTTTCGATCAGCGTCATCGGTTCCGACCTCGATGCCGATGACCGCGTCGGCGCGCAGATCGTCGGGGTGCTGGAGCATTTGCGCGATACGAAATCGGTTCGCCTGAGCATTCCGCCGCGTGAGTTCGAGCTGCGCGTGGAGATGCGTCCGGAGCAGCTCGCTCTGTACGGCATCCAGGCTGAGGATGCCCTGCAAGTCATCAATGCGGCCTACCACGGCAGCGTCGCGTCGCAACTCAATCAAGCCGACCGCAGCGTGCCGGTGGTCGTGCGCGTCTCGGCTGCCGGGTCGGATCCGGCCGCCTTGGGCGCGCTGCTCGTACGCGGCCGGGACGGGGCATCGGCGCCGCTGTCCCAAGTGGCAACGATCGAGCCCGTGCTGGCGCGCAGCCTGATCGATCACGAGGATGGGCTGCGCCGGCAGATCGTCGTTGCATCCTCAAAGAGCGCCGACCAGACCGGTTACGCCAGGTCCGCACGCCGGGCGATCGGCTCGAGCGTGGAACTGCCGCCGGGAGTTTATCTGCGTTATGGCGGCGTCGCAGAAGCGCACGCGGCGGCGGCGAACGAACTCCTGCTGCATTCGATCGCGGCTTTCGTGCTGATCGTGCTGCTGCTGTCGCTGGCGTTCACGCAGGCGCGGCACGTCTTGCTCGTGCTGTTGGCACTGCCGAGTACGCTGATCGGCGGGGTCGCGGCGGTCGCGGCGACCGGTGGCACTCTCACGCTCGGTGCCATGGTGGGTTTTGTCGCGCTGTTCGGCATGGCGGCGCGCAATACCATCTTGCTGGTGTCGCACTACGATCACCTGGTGTGCGAAGAGGCTCAGCCATGGAATCTCGCAACGGCATTTCGGGGCGCCGAGGAACGCTTGACACCGGTGCTCCTCACCTCTCTGCTCACCGGCTTGGCGCTGTTGCCGGTGGCGTTGCAATTGCACCAGCCCGGGCACGAGATCGAAGGCCCGATGGCGGTCGTGATCTTGGGCGGCCTGGTATCGTCGACACTGGTCAGCCTGCTGCTGATTCCGCCGTTATCGGCGCGCTGGCTGCGCCCGGCCCGCGGTGCCGAGGCCCAGCGGCCCAGAGATGAGACGAGTTAATTGGATCGAGCGACATGACAACAACCACACGAGGAATGAAGACCATGAAAATGATGATCCCTGCAACGGTATTGGCGATATCTGCGTTGGCGGCGGGCTATAGCGCGGCGGCGGCACCGCAATTGCACGTCAAGAAGTCGATTACCATCAACGCCCCGGCGGCCGCCGTGTGGCGCGCGGCAAAGGACTTCAATGGCTTGAACACCTGGCATCCGGCGGTGGCCAAAGATGCGATCGTCGAGGGCGAGAACAACACCGCGGGCGCCGTCCGGCTGCTCACCCTGAAGGACGGCGGGACGATCAAGGAAAAACTGCTGAGCTTCGACGACGCCGGCCGCACGTTCAGATACTCCATCGTCGAGGGTGTATTGCCGGTGAGCGATTACACCTCGGTCTTCACCGTGACGCCGGCCGGTAAAAACAAGACATCGGTAACCTGGTCGGGCCGGTTCAAGCGCAAGAACCTCGGCGAGCATCCGGCCGAGAACGAGAACGACAAGACGGCCGTCGACACCATCGGCGCGGTCTACACGGCGGGACTCGACAATCTGAAGAAGCTCGTCGAAGCGCAGTAAGCGGTGGTGGGGCGCCGGAAAGCAATTCTGACGTTGTGGAGTTGGCTTTGCTTCGCGGCCTCGGCGGCGCCGGTGGGCGTGCGGGCGGCTGATGCGGATGCGGGCGCGGTGGCGGGCAACCCGGCCACCGCGCAGGAGCTGCAGCAGATCGTCGTCATCGGCAATACGCCGCTGCCGGGGCTTGGTTTACCGCTGAACCAAGTACCGGCCAATGTGCAGACCGGCGACGCGAAGGACATGCAGCGTCAGCAGACGCTCGATCTCGCGGATTATCTCAACAATAACTTCAGCGGCATCAATGTCTCGCAGAGCGCGGACAATCCCTTTCAATTGGACCTCAACTATCACGGCTTTGCGGCCTCGCCGCTGCTCGGCACGCCGGTCGGCCTGTCGGTCTATGTCGACGGCGTGCGCGTCAACGAGTCTTTTGGGGATACGGTCAACTGGGATTTGATCCCCCAATCAGCGATCTCGACGGTGACACTGCAGTCCGGCTCGAACCCGGTGTTCGGTCTCAACACCCTGGGCGGGTCGCTCGCGGTGCAGACCAAAAGCGGGCACGACAATCCGGGCACCGAGTTCGAGGCCTACGGCGGATCTTTCGGGCGTCGCGCATTCGAGGCGGAGACCGGAGGAGAGGTGGGCAATTTCGATTATTTCCTCACGGGCAATTATTTCGATGAGACCGGTTGGCGCGACCTGTCGCCGAGCAGGCTCTATCAGGGCTTCGGCAAGGTGGGCTGGCAAGACGACAAGACCGATATCGACTTGAGCTACACCTATGACGATACCAGCTTGTACGGCAACGGCGCCGCACCCCAGAGCATGCTCGATTTCAGGCGCGAAGCGAGCTACACGCCGGACTACACCCAGAATCTTCTGAATTTCGTGAATCTCACCGCTACGCAGTTCTTGAGCGAACATCTGCTGTTGTCGGCCAATGCCTATTATCGCAGGCTTGCCACCGCCAGCAGCAACGGCAACGTCAATGACAATTATCTATCCGCCTACCCCGGGGCGCCGAGTGACTGCACCGCGCCGCCGGCGAGCCGCGCCGCGCTTGCCTATTGCGCCCCGGGCCAAACGGCCGTTTCCCGGCTGCTTCAGCGCAGCGCAGGATCCGGGGTGCAATTGACCGATTCGCAGGATCTGTTCGGCTGGAAGAACCAGGCCATCGTCGGCGCGGACTACGATGACTCGCGCGACTCGTTCGCACAGGTCTATCAATACGGCGCCTTGGCGCCGGATCGGACGCTGATTTACGAGGCTAGCCTGTATAACAGCGAGACCGTCATCTCGCTCAGCGGCAGGAACAAGATTATCGGCGTGTATCTCACCGACACGCTCTCGCCGAGTGAGTTGCTCCATATCACCGCATCCGTGCGCTACAACCGCAACACCGAAACGCTCAGCGGGTACAGTGTCGACACGGATGTGAGCGATGTGGGCTCGGGATTCGATGAGGAGAGTCCCCTCGCCGGGAATCACGCCTTCAGCCGCGTGAATCCGTCATTGGGATTCACCGTGACGCCAACCGACGCATGGACCTTCTACGCGGATTATAACGAGGCGAGCCGGGCACCGACGGTGATCGAGTTGGGCTGCTCCAATCCCGCCGTGCCGTGCGGTCTACCCAATGATTTCGCCAGCGACCCCGACCTCAAACAGGTGGTTGCCCGCACGGAAGAGGTGGGTTTGCGCGGCAATCTGCCCGATCAGCGCTTGGTCTGGAGCGCGGATCTGTTCCACACCGTCAATAACAACGACATCCAGTATGTTGCGGCGACCACGAATCAGGGATATTTCGACAATGTCGGCAACACGCGCCGGCAAGGTTTGGACGTGTCGTTCGGCGGCAAGCAGGGCGGCTTGAGCTGGCGTCTTGCGTACAGCTTCGTCGCTGCCACCTTCCAATCGAGCTTCGAAGTCAACGCCGGATCGAACAGCACGGCCGATGCGTACGGCAACATCCTGGTGCGCCCCGGAGATCGGATTCCTCTGATCCCGAGGAATACGGGGAGGCTGGTGCTCGACTACCAGCTCAACGGACAGTGGGACCTCGGCGGCAATGTGGTCGCGGCTTCCGGCTCCTATCTGCACGGCGATGAGAACAACGCCAATCACGCCGGAGGCACCAACGGCGCCGGCGCATTCGTTTCCGGGAGCGGTTGGATCCCGGGTTACGCTGTCATCAATTTGCAGGGTACGTATCACATCACGAAATTCGCCGATCTCTTCGCCCGCGTGGCCAATCTTGCGAACAAGCAATATGCCACGGCCGGCTTTCTCACCAGCAACGCGTTCAATCCCAACGGTTCGTTCCGCTCCGATCCGGCGGATTGGACCAACGAAAATGCGGTGTCGCCCGGGCAGCCGCGGGCCATTTGGGCGGGCGTGCGAATACGCTGGGAGTGACAGGTCCTCGCTCAGGCCTCGATCAACCCGTGCCGAATCGCAATCAGCGTCAGCTCGGATTGGTTCGCCACCTGCAGCTTCTGCTTGATGTTGTAGAGGTGAGTACCGATCGTCGATGCGGAAAGATTCAAATCCTGGGCGATGCGCTGCACCGTGGCGCCGCCCGCCAAGCGGACGAACACTTCGAACTCCCGCTCCGAGAGGCGCTCGATCGGCGACTTCGCGCCGCCGTCGAATTCCGCCAATGCCAGCTTCTGCGCGATGCCGGGATCGAGGTAGCGCCGTCCTGCGGCTACCGCGCTCACCGCCTCGAGCAGTGCTTCCGGAGCACTGCGTTTGGGAAGAAACCCCAAGGCCCCTTCTTGCAACGCGCGCCGGGCGTGCATGGGATCGTCGTGCGCAGAGAGCGTGAGGATCCGCGCTTGCGGATCCCGGGCGCGGATGCGCCGCAACGCCTCGATGCCGCCCATGCCGGGCATCGCAAGATCCATCACCACCACGTCGGGTGTGAGGGAGAGGTACAGCTGGCACGCTGCCTCGCCGCTCTCCGCCTCGGCGATCACCGTCAGTTCCGGTAGCGACTGCAGCAGCAGCCGAAACCCGGTGCGCACCACGGCATGGTCGTCCACCAACATCACCCGGATCATGCCTTGGCAACCTCCACCAGCGGGATGGAAGCGGTCAATCGCACACCGCGGCCCTGCTCGCTGTCGATGTCGAAGCTTCCCCCGAGCTGGCGTACGCGTTCGGCGAGTCCGCGCAATCCGAAATGGCCCGGACGCGCCCAGTCCACAGGCAGTCCGATACCGTCATCGGCCACTCGCGCAACGATTTGCCGCCCGTCGGATTGAACCTCGATCGCGACCCGCGAGGGCTGCGCGTGCCGCAGCGCGTTGATCAAGCCTTCTTGGATCACCCGGTAGATCGTGAGTGTGACGCTCGGGCCGAGGTCGGCGGGCAACTCCTGGCGGAGGGTGAGGGCAATGGCCGGGTGGCGGCGCTGCCAATCGCGCACGAGACTCTCCAGCGTGGCGGCGAGCCCGAGCGTGTCGAGCGACAACGGCGCGAGCCTCGGGATCAGGCCGTGCATCGCATCGTACAGGCGTGCCGCCTCGTCGGAAATCAGCCGTGCGACCTTGCCCATCTCCGGGTCCCGCGCGCCGCCTTGAGTGGCGATGGCGAGCGCGAGACTGCGAATGGCCGTCACCGACTGACCGAATTCATCGTGCAGCTCGTGGGCAATGAGACGCCGCTCCTCCTCGACCCGCTGGTCCGCGAGGGACGCCATTTCCCGCCGCTCCTCGAGCCTCGCCTCGGCGTCGCGCGCCTTGCGGTCGGCGGCGACCTTGTCTTCGACGGCTTGCGCCATGCGGTTGAAGGCGGTGCCGATCGCGTGCGCTTCGAATCCTGCCAAACTCGGCAGGCGAAAATCGAGCTCCCCGCGCTGAATGCGCTCCAGGCCGTCCGCGATGATCGGGAATGGCTTGAGCACATGCGCCACGGACCAGAAGGCAAGTCCATTGACGAAGACCAACATGACGATGGCAATGGCGGAGAGGCGGGTAATGTCGTCCCAGGCGTCGAGAACGGCGCGCGAGGGCTGCGCCTCGATCACGAGGACGACGCTGCCGCGCAGCGGGAAGGTGTAGCGGGCGGGCGGTGGCGCCAGCAATCGAAAGAACCACTGCGGTGCCTCCCGGCCCGCCTTGTAGGTCGCAGGCGGAGAACGGTAGAAGATTTCTCCCGTGACGGATTGCAGATAGATCTCATTCGCCCGGACGCGCCCGATTTGCTGCAGGAACTGCAGCACCACATCCGGGCCCCCCATCGTCGAGTAGACGAGGGCGAGCCGGCCGAGGAGCTGTGCGGCGACGCGGTTCGCGGCCTCGATTTCCTCGCGCACAGAGGCCCGGGCACTCTGGATCTGGGCGGCGATGAGCACGGCGACGAAGGCGGCGCTGAGGCCGGCTACCACCAGATTCAGGCGTGTCCGCAATGTCATTGATCGAATGGTACCAGGGCTGGCCCGGTAGCGCCGTCGCGGCGGTCTCATGAAAATCATGAGCCCCTTTTCATGCCGCAGCTGATTCGGCGTATCGATGAGCGGCGTAACTATGGTCGCGTACCTCGAAAAAGGAGATCTGCATGAAGTGGGAAACCCCTGCGGCCATTGAAATGCGATTTGGCATGGAAATCACCATGTACGTGGCCAATCGCTGAGCACAGGTGAGGGCGATCGCCCGCTCACGCGGGCGACCGCCCACCTTCCTTGAAGATCCGAGTCTTGGGGTCCGCCGCGGGGGGCGGTTTTCCACAGTGGAATTGCAATTGCCGCAATTGCGCGGGCTACCGATCAGGCGCACTCCGTGCATTCGCCCGGCTGCAATCCTCCATTGCCGTCGCCGGCGGCGCTCCCGGGTCCTGGGTGCTGGTGAATGCATCGCCGGACATTACGGCGCAGCTGCAAGGCCATCCCGATTTGCAGCCTGCGCGCACGCTGCGCGACACGGCGATCGTTGGGATCGTCCTGGTCGATGGCCAAATCGATCATACGACCGGCCTCTACATGTTGCGCGAATCGACCAGACCCTGGCCCATCTGGTGCACCGACAGCACCTATGCCGATTTGACGCGAGGCAACCCGATCCTCGGCGTGCTGTCACACTACTGCGGCGTGGACCGGCGCCGCATCGACCTCGAGCGGTCGTTCGTGGTCGGCGGGCTCGACGATCTGCAATGGCGCGCTCTGGCGGTTGCCAGCAAGCCGGCTCCCTATTCCCCGCATCGCGATGCACCCGTGCGCGGAGATAACGTGGCCCTCGTGATCGAGGATCGGGCGACGGGCAATCGCGCCCTGTACGCGCCCGGGTTGGGCGCGATCGACGATGAGGTGTGGGACGCGATGCAGGCTGCCGCCGTGGTGCTGCTGGACGGGACGTTTTGGACGGACGACGAGATGATCGAGACGGGCGTATCGCGCAAGCGCGGGAGTGAAATCGGCCATCTGCCGCAAAGCGGCCCCGGCGGGATGATGGAGTGGCTCGACCGGCTACCCTCGGGTACGCGCAAAATCCTGATTCACATCAACAATACCAATCCCATCCTCGATGAGGATTCGCGCGAGCGGGCCGAGCTCTCGAGCCGTGGAATCGAGGTCGCACGCGACGGCATGGAGATCCTCCTGTGAGCGATGCCTGGAGTGCCGCAGAATTCGAGGCGCAGCTGAAAGCGCGGGGACGCTCTTACCATATTCATCACCCCTTCAATGTCATGCTCAACACCGGCGCCGCAAGTCCGGAGCAGATTCGCGGCTGGGTGGCGAATCGCTTTTATTATCAGATCAACATTCCGATCAAGGATGCGGCCATTCTCTCGAACTGCCCGGACCGCGCCGTGCGCCGCAGCTGGGTGCAGCGCATTCTCGACCATGACGGCTACGGCGAGGATCCCGGCGGCATCGAATCCTGGCTGCGCTTGGCCGTTGCGGTCGGGCTTTCCCGCAGTACCGTGGAGGACCTCTCTCAGGTGCTGCCGGGCGTGCGATTCGCCGTCGATGCTTACGTGAATTTCGCGCGCCGAGCCCCGTGGCAGGAGGCGGTGTGTTCCTCGCTCACTGAATTGTTCGCACCGGAGATTCACAAACAGCGCCTGGCCAACTGGCCCACCCACTATCCGTGGATCGACCGGGCGGGCCTCGAGTACTTTCAGAGCCGTGTGAGTCTCGCGCGCCGCGACGTCGAATTCGGTCTTGCGTTCACCCTCGGACACTTCAATACGCCCGCCCTGCAGCAGCGCGCCCTCGAGATCTTGCAATTCAAATTGGACGTGCTGTGGCAGATGAGCGATGCGATGGCGCTGCGTTACGGAGTGCCGGTATGAGCGACGATGCGATCGGCGCGGCAGCGAGGCCTGCCATCGAGCGGGGTTTCCGGCTGCAGTGGGAGGCGGCGCAAAATGCCCATGTGCTTCTGTATCCGGAGGGCATGATCAAGCTCAACGGCAGTGCGGGAGAAATCATGAAACGCTGCGACGGCACGCGGACCATCGCGGAAATCACCGCGGAGCTGGAACGCGAGTTCTCGTTGACGGGACTGGCCGACGATGTTCGCAATTTCATCGTCATGGCGGTTTCCAAGCACTGGTTGCAGATTCGCCCATGAACGCATCGACGACCAAGCCCGGACCGCCGCTGTGGCTAAACCTGGAGCTGACGTACCGGTGTCCGCTGCATTGCGTGTTCTGCTACAACCCGACCGACTTTGCGGCGACGGGCGGGGAACTCGGCACGGAGGAGTGGATTCGCGTTCTGCGCGAAGCGCGCGCCGCGGGGGCTGTGCAGCTCGGCCTGTCGGGCGGAGAACCGCTGGTGCGCAACGATTTGGAGACGATCGTCGCCGAGGCGCATCGGCTCGGTTTTTACACCAACTTGATCACTTCGGGCGTGGGCTTGAGCGAACCTCGCATTGAAGCGCTCAAGAACGGCGGGTTGGATCACATTCAGCTCTCGTTCCAGGACAGCTCGCGCCAGATGAATGACTTTCTGAGCAGCACCCGCACCTTCGATCTGAAATCGAAAACCGCCGCTCTGATCAAACGCTACGAATACCCCATGGTGCTCAACGTGGTCCTGCACCGGCTCAACATCGATCATGTGGAAGAAATATTGCAGATGGCCGAGCGTTTGGGCGCGGACTATGTGGAACTCGCCAACACCCAGTACTACGGCTGGGCCTGGCACAATCGCGATCAGCTGCTGCCCAGCGGCGAGCAATTGAAACGCGCGGAGGAAGTCACGCGGCGCTTTCGCGAGCGTCTCGTCGGGCGCATGAAGATCTATTTCGTGGTGCCCGACTATTTCGAGAAGCGCCCCAAGCCGTGCATGAACGGTCTCGGTTCGATCTTTCTCACCATTGCACCGGACGGTACCGCGCTTCCCTGCCATGCCGCGCGGATGCTGCCGGGGCTCGAATTCCCAAACGTGCGCGACGCGAGCGTTGAGCAAATCTGGTTCGATTCCGCCGCTTTCAATCGTTATCGCGGCGACGAGTGGATGAAGGAACCGTGTCGCAGTTGTCCCGAAAAGACACGCGACTTCGGCGGTTGCCGCTGCCAGGCCTACTTGTTGACGGGAGATGCGGCGAACGCGGATCCGGTGTGCGAGCTTTCCCCGCATCATCATCTGGTGACCGACGCGATCGCCCGCGCCGCGCGAGCGGTGCCCGCCGCGCGGTTGGGGCCCGAGGAGAAGCCGCTGGTGTTTCGCAGCGAGTTCAATTCCAAGACACTTTTCACGCCGCAGGATGCATGACGGTCGGGAGCCCATCATGAAAATCGACGGCGGACTGCGGGGAGAGGCTCAGAACCGAGCGGTCACCGTCATCTCCGTGGTGCCGCGATAGAGCTTGATCGCTGCGGCCGAATTCTCGGCGCGCGCGGCCAGCGCGGCCTGTAGATCCGTCAGCATCTTGATTGGACGACCGTCGACCTCGGTCACGATGTCACCGACGATGATGCCGGCCTTTTGCGCAACGGAGCCGCGATTCACATCGATGACCAGGATCCCCGCCCGATTCGGATAGTCGGCGGTTGCGGCAACCGGCATCCCGCCGATGCCAAGGTCGAGCTTGAGGGATGCGCCGGCGGCGCTTGCTTTGACCACCGGAAGCGCGTGGCTGTAGTCATCGACCCTCGCCAGGAAGCCGGCGATCTCCGCGCTGGAAATTCCGCCCATGTACTCGGGGCCTTGTTTGGCGATCAACTTGTAGCGCCAGAGCGTGGGTTTGCCGGACGCGTTCTCGCTAGCGAGTTGACGGAGCAATCCCTCATCGATGGGGAATGCGACACGCTCGGTGTAGATGCACTCCCCGACAGCGCAATTGTCCGATTCCTTGCCGATCTGAGCGAGCGGTACCGACCGAGGTGCGCCCGATGCCTGATAGCTCGCGCTCTGATAGAACCGCCAGTTCCCCCGGTAAGTGATCAAGGCGTACACCTGAAAACTCTTCTGATCCGTTTTCCGGTCGATCACGCCTCTGAGATACTCATCGTTCCACACCATTCCCATGAGACCCTTTCGCTCGACGAAACCGTTCTCCGTGGAGATCGTTGTCAGCGCGCCAAGCGGGTCCTCCTTGACCGTTGCGGTGTCACGGAAGTGCTCCATGGTGAGCGACAGCAGCGCGGGATCCTTCGCTCCGGCGGACCCCGATGCGAGGCCGACGACCATGAGCGATACGGATACCGCGACCGCGAATCTGGGATGGGTACGCTTCAAACGCTGAAGCCTTCCCGGGTCAAGGGCAGCGTTCGCACGCGATGTCCGCAAGCGGTGTAAATGGCGTTGCATACCGCCGGAGCCAGGGGCGGCAGCGCCGGCTCGCCGACGCCCGTGGGCGAGAAATCCGATTGAATGTAATGCACATCGACACTCGGCGCGTCCGGCATGCGCAGCAGACGGTAGCTTCCGAAATTGTCCTGCTGCACGCGCCCTTCTTCCATGGTGATCTCGAGAGCAAGCATCGTGCTCAGTCCATCGATGACGGCACCCTGACATTGGTTCTCGGTGCCGCTCGGATTGAGCACCGGTCCGATATCGCCGGCCACGGTCACCCGGTGTACCGTCACTTTCTTCGCCGCCGTCACGCTGACCTCGGCAACTTCCGCAAAATGCCCGGCATGACTGAAATAGAACGCGAGACCGAGCGCGCGCCCCCGGGGCAGTGTCCGGCCCCAGCCCGCCTTTTCCGCCGCGAGCTTGATGACGCCGGCCGCGCGAGCGGTGTTGAGGGCGCGCTCGTTCCCCGGCTCGAGCCAGCGCGGCTCTCCAAGGATCTCGAGCAGGAAGTGCAGATGATCACGCTTGGCCGCACTCGAGAGCTCATGCAGGAAACTCTGCAGCGCGAATGCAATGGTGTTGGAGCCGGGCGCGCGCCACGGCCCGCAGCGGGTTCCCAACGGCAGAAAGCTCTGGCTGATGTGAACGTTCGGCACGAGCGGCGCTGGAAACTCGCCACCCGTCAATGCGCCGCCCGCCACCGGTTTCTGCCCGTCGGCGCTGAAGGTGACGAAGTGATCCTGCCACGACACCAGTTTGCCTTGCGCGTCGAGTCCTCCCTTGAGGGAGTGAAAGCTGCCGACGCGGTAATAGTCATGAGTCATGTCGTCTTCGCGCGTCCATACCAGCTTGACGGGTCCCTTCACCTTCTGCGCAATGAGCGCTGCCTCGGCCATGTAATCGACCATGAGGCGCCGGCCGAAGCCGCCCCCCACGCGCGTTTGATGCACGACGACGTTGTCGAGCGACAGATTCAACATGGTGGCGACGGTCGCGCGGCCTCGATCCGCCATCTGGCTCGGGGTCCACATCTCGATGCCGCCATCGTGCATCCATGCGGTGGTGTTCTGCGGCTCCATCGGTGCGTGCGATACGAAAGGGCAGGTGTAGTAGGCTTCGAGCGGGTGTTTTGCCGTCGCAAAAGCCGCCGCCGCATCGCCGCTCGTCACGAGCGTATTCTTGCCACGCCCCTCGCGCGTGAGTGTCCGCGCCCGCTGCAGCGCATTGCTCCAGCTGTCGCTTGAGGCGGCGCCGGCGCCCCAGCTCACCTTCAGACGGCGCTTGGCGCTGAAGGCGGTCCACGTCGAATCAGCGACGATGACCACGCCCGGTGGAGCATCCCCGCGCGAATCCCCGCCCGTGATGAAGACATCTTTGACGCCGGGCAGCGACCGCACCTCCTCGATGTTTGCCTGGAGAACGGCGCCCCCATGAGCCGGGCTCTTCTCGTACACCGCATACACCAGGCCCGGCAGTTGCTGATCGATGCCGAACAGCGGCTGACCGGTGACGACATTGACATTGTCGATGCCGCCGATCGGCGTGCCGAGGATTCGGTAATCCTCGCGCTTCTTCAGCGGCACGCCGTTCACGTCGGGCACCGCAACGGCGGCGGCCTTTTCGGCCAGCCGGCCGTAGCTTGTTTCGCGTCCGCTCGCGGCGTGCATCACCGTGCCCGCCCGGGTGCTGCATTCTTCGACGGCTACGCCCCAATCCGCGGCGGCGGCCATCAGCAGCATCTGCCGCGCCACGGCACCGGCACGGCGCAATTGATCCCAATTGTTCGGAATGGAACGCGACCCGCCCGCACCCTGCGAGCCGAACACTTCCGGCTTGATCGGCGCTTGCTCGATTTGCACCCGCGTCCAGTCCGCATCGAGCTCCTCGGCGATGATCATCGGGAAGGCGGTCTTGATGCCCTGGCCAATCTCGGGTCCCTTGCTGTAAATCAAGACCGAATCGTCGGAACCGATGCGGATGAAGGCATTGGGCGAAAACCGGGCGCCGGGCTGCGCGGCATCCTCCGCACGCGCCGGTGCGGAACGCAGCGTGAAGGCCAGCATCAAGCCGCTTCCGGCGAGGCCGCTCAGCCGTAGAAACTCGCGGCGCGACAGAGACCGTACCTGCAGCGCCCGTTCGGCCGGCGGGCCCGCTTGAGCCCCTTCGAGCGCCTCGCGAGCGAGTGCATCGGAGGTGCACCCGCGGTGCGGCGGCGACACATGCCGGCGAAGCTCAGTGGTCATGCGAATCGCCCGCCGCAGCGGCATGCAGGGAACGTGAGGCCGCGCTGTGTATGGCGGCGCGAATGCGCAGGTACGTGCCGCAGCGGCACAGATTGCCGGCCATCGCAGTATCGATGTCGGCATCGCTGGGGCGGGGTGTACGGCGCAGCAGAGCGGCGGCGGAGATCAGCTGTCCGGCTTGACAATACCCGCACTGAGGGACGTCGTGGTCGATCCAAGCCTGCTGCAGAGGATGCAGCCGCCCGTCCGCTCCGGCCAAGCCTTCGACCGTCGTGATCTCCTGACCGGCAACGTCCACCGCGCGGACCGAACACGAGCGGGTCGAGGTTCCATTCACCATGACCGAGCAGGCGCCGCAGTATCCGGCGCCGCAACCGAATTTGGTGCCCACCAAGCCGAGATTATCGCGCAGCACCCAAAGCAGCGGGGTCGAGGGGTCGATAGACTCCTCGACGGTGCGTTCTCGTCCGTTGATTTTCAGCCGCAACATCGAGTCAATGCTACCGCTCGTCGCGCGATTGTGCCACGCACAGCGCTGCGATCGAACGACGCGACGGGGCCGGAGGGCGACTTCAAATCGAGTGCGCCCGATTAGTGCGCGCGTCGGCGATCGTTGATCAGTGCTTGACATGCAAGGCGTGACTTGCCTATCATTTAGGCAAGTAATTACTTGCGTATAGAACATGGCAGAGCGCCACGACACCGACATGCTGTTCAAGGCCCTGTCCGATCCCAGCCGCCGCAAGCTGCTGGACCTGCTGCATGCGCACGACGGCCGCACACTGAACGAGCTGTGCGAACACTTGGACATGACGCGGCAGGGCGTGACGCAGCACCTGGACCTGCTGGAAGCGGCTAACCTGGTCGCCACCGTGCGGCGCGGCCGCGAAAAGCTGCACTTCCTCAATCCGGTACCACTGCAGGAGATCTACGAGCGCTGGATTGCCAAGTTCGAAAAGCCGCGCCTCAAGGCGCTCTCGGATCTGAAACAACGACTGGAGAAAGCCGATGGCTAGATCGACCTTTGTCTACGTGACCTACATCCGCACCACGCCGGAGAAGCTGTGGTCAGCACTGACGGACGTTGAGTACATGAAGCAGTACTGGTTCGGCACGCACTGCGAAAGCCAGTGGACGGCCGGATCCTCATGGAAGATGGTGTCCGGCGACGGTCAGATCACCGATGCCGGCGAAATCGTCGAGGCCGAGCCGCCACGGCGCTTAGTGATCCGCTGGCAGCACCAGAGCAAGCCCGAGCTCAAGGCCGAAGGCGAGTCGCAATGCACGATGGAACTCGAACCCACTGGAGCGGCTGTCAAGCTTTCCATCACCCACACCATCGAGCGCGAACCCTCGAAATTCATTGTGGCGGTGTCCGGCGGCTGGCCGAAGATCATCTCCAACCTGAAGTCCCTGCTGGAGACCGGCTCCACCGTTCTGCAGGACCCGTACCCGACGGGCAATCAGCGGTAGATGCCTGCATTCGTAAATTCTATACGGCCGGCGGGCGTGCCAAGCACCTTTTCCACGGCGGTCGCGATGTAGCGTACATAGGACTCCGAAAGCGACAGCGCATCGAGGGCCTGCTCGGGTGTGACGGCAAATCCTCGGTGCGCGATCCTTTCACGAAGGTTCCGGCTAGCTTCCCAATCTTTCCACCATTTCTGCTCCCTTGGATGCCTGCCGGTCATTCCCGTAAACAACTGGCGAACCCGCTTATCGGTGAGGCTTGTCGCTGTGAATACCCGAAGGATCGGCTCCGCAATATCATCGGCGAGACTTTTGTGAGTCAGGAGTCTTCTGAGGGCATCCTCCATTGCCCATTCACATGCCGCGTGCGCGAGGACGACCGCAAATGAGTGCTGCCCGTCGGCATTGATTTGCCGCGCATAGGCGATGAGCTGCAGCGCCCAGGGCGTCAGGATCGCACCTGGTGTGAACGACGAAGCGGGCTGCTGATATTCGTGGGGAGCGGCGAATTTCTGAACGCTGGGCGTATATGGCGGCTTATCGTCCATCATCAAACTCTGCAGTGAGGCGTGTGAGCGTCGGCGCCGCTGTAAAACAAGCCGGCCCTTTCGCAGCGCAGGGCCCGCATATTGCACCCTCTTTTCCGTCGCTCGTTTGTTTGTCGGTGCCTTTCTTTTGTGCTCTTGGGCCACGGGCGTATCCCGCCAACGGCGCCCATGGGACGCGCAAGGGCTACCGCCGCGGGATCGTGACGTCTTCGCCGCTGTAGGCGCCGCGGAACTTGCGCACCTCCCAGATATTCTTCTGCGCACCCGCGTCCGACAGTGCAACGACGCTGCCCGGCAGTCCGAGATCCCCCATCAAAGCGACGAGATCGTCGAGCTTGGCCTGCAGGCTCGCTGCGTCATCGCCGATGAATTCGACCAGCAGGAGTGTCTCGGGATGTCCGATGAGCGCGGGTTGGAGCAGCGGTCTGAAGCTCGGGTTGGCGAGACTGAGTTCGATCATGAAGCGATCGATCAATTCCACGGCGCTGGGCGCAGGGTGGCTTGTGCGCCGGTCGATACGTCGACGGGAAACCACAGCCCATGCGGCTTGAGCCGCGCATTCAACTCATCGAGGACGGCGCCGGGCTCAACGACCGCGACGCGGCGCCCGACGTCGATGCCGAGCACCCTCTTGAAGTACTTGCTGTTGTCGAAGATCAAGGCCGCACCGATGGTCTGCCCCCATTGACTGGTGCCGGCGCCGCGCGCGATCACCGCGATCTTCAGGTCTCCCGGCGCAGGCGGCGGTGCAGGAGGCGGCAGACCTCAGGCGGCGGCAATGCGGTGCCGTTCGGCTGCGATCTGCCCGCGGTCAAGGGATCATCCAATGCAATACGTACTGCTGCAGCACCACGAGGACACCGAGGAGAAGCGTCAAGGCGATGCTATGTTTGAACGTGCGGGCGAGCACATGGCCCTCCTGGCCCTTCAAGTCGGTGACCGAAACACCGGTGGCTATATTTTGCGGCGAAATCATCTTACCCATGACGCCGCCGGAAGAATTGGTCGCCGCGATGAGCACCGGGTTCAGACCGAGCTGATTTGCGGCGACGACTTGCAGATTACCGAACAGCGCGTTGCCGGAGGTGTCGCTGCCGGAGAGAAATACGGCGACCCAGCCCAAGAACGCGGACAGCATGGGAAAGAAAATGCCCGCCGAAGCGACGCCTAAACCCAGGGTGTAATTCATTCCGGAGTAATTCATGAGATAGGCAAGACCCACGATCAGCGCGACGGTCAGGATCGCCAGACGGCTTTGCCGCCAGGTCGCGACCATCGCCCCGACGAATCGACCGGGCCCCACACCGACCAGCGCAGCAGTGATGATGGCCGCAATCAAAATAGCCGTTCCGGTGCCGAGCGGCTGGAAGACCCAATTGGCCGCATACGTTTTGTGATACAGGGTGATGTACACCGCGTTGTGCAGACCCGGCCAATGAATGGTTTGCTGAGCGATGGCGGCGATTTTCAGATGTGTCCAGAGGATGACCACCACCGAGACGATCACCCAGGGGATCCAGCCCTGCCATGCGGGGACGTTGCCAGCCGAGGCGAGGGCGCCGGGGCTTGGCGCGCTCGTGGCGGGTCGCGCGATTGCATATTGCGCATCCGCTTGTGGCGACCAGAGTCTGAGGAAAGCCAAGGTGACGAGGAGCGAGGTCAGCGCGGCCAACACGTCCGTGAGCGAGTAATCGAGATAGTTCGAGGAGAAGAACTGCGCCAGCGCAAAGCTTCCCCCGGCAACTGCCAACATCGGCCACAACGCGCGTATCGATCGCAGGCCGCCGTAAATTCCCATCACGTAGAACGGCAGAATCAAAGCAAAGAAGGGCAGCTGGCGCCCAACCATGGCGCCAAGCTTCACCGCCGGCAGGTCCGTAACCTGCGCGAGCACGGTGATCGGCGTCCCGAGGGCTCCGAAGGCGACCGGCGCCGTGTTGAAGATCAGCGTCACGGTCAAAGCCTCGAGCGGCGGCACACCGATCAAGATCAGCAGCGCGCTCGTGATCGCGACCGGCGTGCCGAATCCCGAGATGCCTTCGAGCAGGCAACCGAAGCAAAAGCCGATCACCACCAGCACGATGCGCCGGTCATTGGGCAAGTGTTTGAGGATCCAATCGCGAAATGCATCGAAACGCCCGGAAATGACCGCAATGTTGTAGAGCAGGAGCGCATTGACCACGATCCACATCACCGGCCAGAGCGCGAACACGGCCCCGGCCAGCACGCTGTCGAGCGCAAGTCCGACTGGGAATCTCCACACCACGATGGCGATGGCCAAACCAGCCACCAGTCCGGCCAGCGAGGCCTGCCAGGCCGGCCGGCGCAGGACGCCGAGCGCGATCAGCACGGTGGCGATCGGCAGCGCTGCGGCGAGAACCGATAGGACCAGATTTCCGCCGACCGGTGATAACAACTGGTTGAACATATGCTTTTCCCCTTGGCGATACAGTG
Organism: uncultured Gammaproteobacteria bacterium; assembly: GCA_963801865.1. Classification (GTDB taxonomy): domain Bacteria; phylum Pseudomonadota; class Gammaproteobacteria; order Steroidobacterales; family Steroidobacteraceae; genus Bog-1198. The sequence goes on from CAWDGY010000010.1 coordinate 158,590, forward strand.
TTGATTCTTGTACAGGTTGGATCGCCCGCCAATTGTTTCACGTCCCGGCGCCATTCGCCTTTCGCGACTGCTTCGATCCCATCCTGCCGGTGCGCCTCGCGGCGCCGGGTCAAGGGGGGTGAAGGCTTGCGAAATGGCTCACAAAAACGCCGCTTGCGGCCGGGGTCCCGCCACTGTCTGCTGCATCGCAAGGCCCAAAATGTGATTCATACACGCCCACGCGACTCGAAATTCCCTGACGCTACAAGACGTTGCGCCGACCCTCTGCAAAGGAGGGCTCGCACCCCCGGCCCGGCGCGCCGGTCCCGCGATCGCGGCGCCAATTCGACGAGGAAGCAGCGAATTTTATGGTGAGTCCCGATGACATGTTGAGATCCCGGTGAGGCCGTCGGCAAACAAAGCGGTCAGCCAAGAGCAGGGCGCTGCCGCGCACCTCGAGCGCGCCGGCCGCCGCTGCCTCGTCGTTCATGACGATCTCGACCTGCGCCTGAAGCTCGCCGACCTCGTGCGCCGCGCGCCGCTCAAGGTCGATGCCGACACGGTCACGGGATCGGGACTCGACGGTCTGTCCATCGACCAACTCGGCGGCTATGCCGCGGTACTGTTCATCGTCGAGTTTCTGCAACGGGGAGCGGGCGACCCACTCGCACCCATCGCACGCCTGCATGCCCGAGCGCCCCGGCTGCCGATTTTCATCTTCGCGCGCCAGGGCGACGAGCGTTCGGCGGCCCGTGCCATCAAAGCGGGTGCGGTCGACTACTGGCCGATCCATTCGGTCGACCTCGCCGAACTCGCCACGACACTGCAGCCATTTCTCAATCCGCAGCGCAGCGTCCCCGCCAAGCCCAGACCCGCCGATCAAGCATTGCCGGAGGTGGCCGGCTATCAGATCCTGAAGAGGATCGCCCACTCATCGGCGGCCACGGTGTATCTCGCGCGCAACGACGACTTGGCGCAACCGGTGGCGCTCAAGGTTCAGACGATCGACGGTCATGCGAGTGTCTCCGAAGAGGATCGCCAGCGGTTCGCCCGGGAATGCGAAATTCTCTCCAGCTTGAACCATCGATCGATCGCCGATGTCATCGATTTCGGCATCACGCCCGAGTATTTGTACCTCGCGCTCGAGTATTTCCCCTGCGGCAGCATGCGTGAGCGTTTGAAGAATCCCGTCAGTGAAGTCGACGCGCTCAACTATGTCCGGCAAATCGGCGAGGCGCTGCAGGTGGTGCATGCGGCCGGCGTCGTGCACCGCGACTTGAAGCCCTCGAATCTCATGCTGACGGGCGACAATCGCGTGGTTTTGATCGATTTCGGCTCCGCCCGCGCGCAGCTCGTGGCGCATGATCTATCGCGTTCGGATCTGATGACCGGAACACCCTATTACGTATGCCCCGAGCAAATTCAGGGCAACAAGACCGATCAACGCGCCGACCTGTACAGCTTGGGCGTGATTTTCTACGAAATGCTCTCGGGCGTACTTCCGTTCCGCGGCAAGACCCTGGCGGAAATCTTCGAGGGCCATCGCTCCTCTCCGGTGCCGGCGCTGCCCGTATCGTTGATGCGCTATCAACCTCTGATCAATCGCCTGCTGGAGAAGGATCCAACGGACCGATTCCCCTCCGCGGCGCAATTTCTCGAGGCGTTTGACGGTGTCGGCGCAGCGCGGCCGAAGAAGGCTGCGGTGCCCTGAAAGGGCTCAAATTCGAGGCTCCCGAAGCAGCTTCAGCCTCGATTGCGACCTGGCTCCCAATTTGTAGGTTCCCGGCACGGACGCCGGATATTTGGACGATCCGCATCACACAAAATGTGATCCACACCATCACGTGGAATCCTTGTTTCCATAAGATGGAATGGGGCCTAACAGATTGATCTGATTGTCGGCGGGAGTGCGTGATTGACGAAGACCGCAAGAAAACAGGAGCCGGCCGCCACGTTCGCCAGTCGCGAGTCGATTTCGTCCGCGAGGAGAAAAAAGCTGCCGGTTTTGCTGGTCACCGACGATGACGGATTGTGGCAGCAGATCGGCCCGGATCTCGGCGCCGACTTCGCGCCCAAACAGCTCGATTCGATCGACGAATTATCCGGCGCAACCAGTCCGGGTCCGGCGATCATTCTCTGGGATGCGCGCGGCCATGCCGAGCCCGCCGCGCTGTTGTCGCGGCTTCAGTCGCTGTCCGCGCGCTGCGTAATCATTGCGCTCGATGCCGCCGACAACGCGGCCGCGTGGACCTCGGCGGCGGAGCACCGGCATATCTCGGCGCTCGTGACCTTGCCGGTCGATCCCGACAGGTTGACCGAAGCTCTCACAAGCGCTCAAGAGGACCTCAACACACGCATCGTGCTGCTCGGCGATGAAGGCACTGCTCCTGCGCCCCACGCGCCAACGGCTCCGGGAATCCCCTGGGTCACGGCCGCGAGCCTGGCCGTTGCGCTGATCGCGGCCGCCGCGGCGTTCATCCACTTTCGCAGCAGCACATCGCCGGCCGGGTCGGCAGCCGCGATCGACTCCGCATCCCCGTCCGCACCCGCGCTGAGTGGGGCCGCCCCGCAGGGCAGTCCTGCGGCATCCGCGGCCGCCCCCACCGCGAGCCCGGCGGTCGGCGGCAACGCCGCCATCGAAGAGAACGTCGACCTCCTCATCGAGAGAGCGCAGCAGGCGATGCTCGACCGGCAATACATCGAGCCGGCCGAAGGGAGTGCTCTGACGCTCTATCGCAATGCCCTGATGTTGGATCCGGCGAACGGCGAGGCTCGCCAGGGATTGCAGCGGCTGCTCGAAATCCTCATTGCGCGGGTGCAATCCGCGTTGGACGAGAGAAAGTTCGACGTGGCGCTGCAGGCCCTCGAGACGGCCCGCAGCATCGCGCCGGACGACGGCCGCCTGGCGCCTCTCGATGGACGAATTGCGGCTTTGCGGGCCGAGCTCGGGCCCGCGGAGATCCAGGCCGCCATCAACGCGCAAAACTTCGACCGGGCTGCGCAACTGATCGACGAAGCGGCACGGGCGAAGACGCTCAGCAGCGGCAAAACGAATCAACTGCGCGACGAGCTGCGGCGACACCGCGCGGAGGGCGACGTCGCGCACTTGATGTCGCTGCTCGACACCCGTCTGGAGCAGGATCATTTGATCGATCCGCGCAACGACAGTGCCGTCTATTATCTGGAGCAGGCGCGGCAGGCGGGTGCCAGCGTCTCCGCGGTTCAAACCCAATACCGGGACTTGCTCAAACGGCTCACGCAGGCCGCGCAAGGCGCCATCGACCAGCACCGCATCCTCGATGCGGACCGGTTTCTGGCGGCGCTTCGCGGCTTGAGCGCGCCGCCTCAGTCGGTCGCGACTCTGCAGCGCGAACTGGCTGCTGCGCGCGTCCAGCAGACGCATGAGAAGCAAGAGCCGCAGCTGCTCGATCTGGCGCGATCGCGGCTCGCACAAGGCAATGTGCTCGAGCCCGAGGACGACAGCGCGCTGTACTACGTGAATCAGCTGCGTGCGACCGACCCGCACAATGCCGGCTTGCCGCAGATATCGAACGCCGTGCAGGCGCAGATTCTCGACCGGGCTCGAACGGCGATCGACGGCGGTGATTACACGAAAGCCGACACGCTGCTGCAGATGGCCGGATCCCTGGGCGACTCCAAGGAATCGAACGCGCTGAGAGAGCGCATGCAAGTCGCTGCGCTGTTCGCCGCCGACATGCCGCAGGAAGTGCCCGAAGCGACTCTCACCCGCATCAAGGCACTCAGCGTGGACTATCCGGTCAAGGCGCTCTCGCATCAAATCGAAGGTGAGGTCCAGATTGCCTATACGGTCACCCCGAAAGGCACCGTCACGGACGTCAAAGTGCTCGCTTCGAGTCCGCCGGGTATCTTCGATGCGGCCGCCACCAGCGCGGTTTCCCGGTTGCGCTACAAGCCCGTGTTACAGAGCGGAAAAGCGGTTTCGGTCGCGACTAAGTTGCGCGTCATCTTTCACCTTTCGGGCTGACAGCAGCAACCTCCCAAGGAGCTTTGAGTCATGAATTGGCGCTCGTTGAAATCCTTCATTCCCGCGTTCTCGCCCGTCGGTCTCGGCGCGCTGGTCGCCGTTCTCGGCATGACCTTCCTGACGACGGTGCTCATCCCGGGAATCGAGCTCGCGAGCGAGCTCGTGGAGAGCACGGCGGCACTCAAGCTGGTCGCCGACCAACAGCGCTACCCGACGTTGCTGCAGTCATCGTTGGAGGTCATGCGCGATCGGTTGAACAATCGGGGCTATCTGCAGGAGGCCGCCGACCAGCTTCGCGATGCGGTTCAAAAGGTCGATGCGGCCCTGCCCGCCATGACTGCGCCCCGTCCCGCCAGTTGGTTCGCGCTCGCCGGGGACACCGGTGCCACCGCCGAGTCGATCGCCGGCAGGAGCGGGGCACAATTGCGCGAGCTTTGGGCGCGTGAACAAGCAGTACTGGAGCCGCTGGTCGGCTTCAGCGGGGTGCCCTACAAGGATAGCGAGTCCACCGGTACCGCGCTCAATGACAACGGGCGGCAGTTGGAGCGCGACATCGCCGCTGCGGCGCGCACCAGCCATCACGTGCTCCCCGAGCTCGACGCCCTCCTGTTGCAAATCAGCGCCCGACTGCAGTCGGGCAATGTGCAGGCCGCGAAGGAACTGCAGCTCGTGCTGTTCATGGGGCTGCTGATCGCAGCGGTGTTGGTGCTGCTCGTGCTGCTGATGATCGGCGCCCGGCAGCGTCAGGATGCGAGCCTGCGCGAGGCCCGCCAGCAAACCATGGACATACTGCGTACCGTCAAAGACGGTTTGCTCCTGCTCGACCGGAATCTGGTCATCGGCACGACCTTCTCGAGCGCATTGGAAACCTTGTTTCAGCGGCGCGACATTGCGGGGCTCTCCTTCGAGAGTCTGCTGAAGAACATCGTGTCGGAAAAGACCCTCGACACGGCATTGAAATTCGTCACGATCCTATGGTTGGAGCGGACCAACGAGAAGCTGGTCAAGTCGATCAATCCTCTCGGTGAGGTCGAGGTGCATCTGGATACGGGCGGCGGCAAATTCGAAACGCGCTTTCTACAGTTTGAATTTCACCGTGTCCGGGTCGACGGCAGGATTACGCACATTCTGGTGTCCGTCTCGGACGTGAGTTCCCGTGTGGAGCTCGCTCGCGAGCTGCAGAACTCGCAGAGTCAGGCTCAGGCCCAGGTCGATACGCTGCTCGGCATTCTGCACATCGATCCGGTGCAGCTCGCCTCGTTCTTGAACGACTCGAATGCGGCGATGAAAATGATCAATGCGGTGCTGCGCGAGCCGGCGCGAGAAGAGGGCGCGTTCCGCAAGAAGCTCGATACGCTGTTCCGGCAGGCGCACTCGGTCAAGGGAGAAGCGGCCGCGTTGGGGCTGTCTTCGATCGAGAGCCGGGCCCACTCGTTCGAAGACGACTTGAAGTTGCTGCGGGAAAGGCCCGGATTGTCGGGCAACGACTTCTTGCCGCTCGTCATCAAGCTCGACGACTTGCTGACCCACCTGCAGTCGGTCAGCGAGTTGGTGTCGCGACTGTCGAAATTTCAAGTGCCGCAGACGGAGATCGCGTTTGCGCGCCGGCGCCGGCGCCGGCGCCTGCGGCCGGCGGCGCGGCGGCGGAGCACGGCACGCCGGTGCTCGGCGGCGCCGATGGAGGACTGCAGACCGGGTTGGAGCAGCTCACGGCGCGGGTGGCCGCGGAGAGCGGTAAACAGGCGAGCCTGCACTGCCTCGGCCTGGACACGGTACCCGAAGAGTATCGGCGGATCGTCAAGGACATCGCAATCCAAGCCGTACGCAATGCCATCGTCCATGGCATCGAGGCTCCGTCGACGCGGCAGTCGGCGGGAAAGCCGGCAGCCGGGGTGGTGCGATTGGTTTTCAAAGGGCTTGGCGAGGCGGGTTACAAACTCAGCGTCGAAGACGACGGACGCGGGCTGGTGCCCGAGCGCATCAAGGAGGTGGCGCTCCAAAAAGGCTTCATCACTCCGGAACAGGCGCCGCACCTCGACGCGAAGCAAACGTTCTCGTTGCTGTTCCGGCCCGGGTTCTCCACGCTCGAAAATACCACCAAGGATGCCGGCCGCGGCGTCGGGATGAACCTCATGGCGGATCTCATGCAACAAATCGGCGGACGGGTGGGCGTTGCCACGTCGGTGGGTAAATTCACGCGCTTGACGATGACCCTACCGCCCCCCCGCAAGCCCGTGGACGATACCGTGGCGGCATAGATGGATACGAATACGCGCCTGCAAAGCCCGCTCAAGCTCATGATCGTCGATGATTCGAACATCATTCGACGGCGCATCGAACGCTCGCAGCAGATCGCGCGCCTCGAGGTGGTGGGAGCCGCCGCCAATGGCCGCGAGGCGGTCGATTTGTTCCGGCGCACGCGTCCGGACGTCGTGACCATGGATCTGACGATGCCGGAGATGGACGGCATCGCCTGTGTCGAGCAATTGGTGGCAATCAATCCGCGGGTGTTGATCCTCGTGGTGTCGGCCCTGGCGGATAAGGCCACGGCGGTTGAGGCCATCGAGAAGGGGGCCAACGGCTTTCTGTGCAAGCCGTTCACCGATCGCCAACTCAATGACGCGCTGGAAGAGCTGTTGTCGGAAACCTGATGTTGAAAGAAGCCGAAATTCGCACTTTCATCGAAGGTACGACGAACTACTTCGAAGTCTCCGCGCAGCAGGCGGCGAGCGTCGGATCACCATATCTGGTCACCGACGGCAAGCCCGGTTGCTACGAGTACACCGGCGTCATCGGCATTTCCGGCGCGCGCAAGGGAATCGTCTACTTCACTGCGCGCCGCGCCATGCTCATGGTGCTGCTGATGCGCATGCAGGAAACCGACTCGAGCGAGGAAACGATCAAGGATCTGGTCGGCGAAGTGGCCAACACGATTTCCGGCAACGCGCGTCGCGATTTCGGCAAGAACTTCCTCATATCGGTTCCGACGGTCATCGCCAACGAGCCGGAGAGGATCGTCGCGCCGCACTCACGCGCCTACGTGATTCCCATCAATTGGCGCACGCACTCGGCAAAGCTGGTGGTCTGCCTGGAATAGCCGCGCAGCGCCGAAACGACCCCGTTTCCGACCCCATGAATCCGCACGAAACTCACCCGATCCGAGTGGTGCACGTTGGCGATGAATCGGTCCATGGTAATAATAGGGGCGATAAGAGCGCTATCATAGCCCGCAGGGACGGGGACAAAGACCATGGCGACCGCAAATGACGATATCCGCGAGAACTCCCTGTGGCGCAAGGACAAGGAGCACTTCCTGCATCCATGGACGCACTTCGATACGTTCAAGAAGCACGGTTCGCTCGTCATTCGCGAGGCCAAAGGCGCCTACGTGACGGATGCCTCGGGGCGGCGCTATCTCGACGGTATCGGCGGCCTGTGGTGCGTGAACATCGGCTACGGACGGGAAGAGATGGCGCAGGCCATCGTTCAGCAGGTTCGCACCTTGAGCTACTCGAACACGTTCACGGATTGCACGAATGAGCCCGCCGCGGAACTGGCCGCCAAGCTCGCTCACCTCGCCCCGGGAGCGCTCAATCACGTCGCATATTCGGTATCGGGTTCGTGCGCGAACGACACGGCCGTCCGTCTCGCCCATTACTACCACTCGCGCCGCGGCGAGCCCAATCGGCGCGTGATTCTGTCGCGATACAACTCCTATCATGGGTCGACCTACCTCGGCATGACGCTCGGCAATCGCGACGGCGACCGCTCGCCGCACTTCAGGTACATCGACAGTCTCGTGCATCATCTGGCCGCGCCATACGCCTATCGGCGTCCCGACGGCATGAGCGAAGCGCAGTTCACGGATCATCTCGTCGCCGAATTGCAGACGGCGATTCGCGACATCGGCGCCGCAAACATAGCGGCTTTCATCGCCGAGCCGATCCAGGGAGCGGGCGGCGTCGTACCGCCACCGCGCGGCTACTTGCCGCGCATGCGCGAGGTGGTGGCCGAGCACGGAATTCTGTTCATCGCGGATGAGGTGGTGACCGGATTCGGCAGGATCGGGCACTGGTTCGCGTCTTTCGATGAATATGGCGTGCAGCCCGATATCCTGGTCATGGCCAAGGGACTGACCTCCGGTTACCTGCCGTTGGGCGCAACGATGTACTCGGATCGGGTCCACGAGGCGATCTCCGCCGCCGACCCGCAGGCGTGGTTCACCCACGGCTTCACCTACTCGGGGCATCCGGTGTGCTGCGCGGCCGCGCTCAAGAACATCGAAATCATTGCCGAGGAGAATCTCCTCGGCAATGCGCGGACGGTCGGCGATTATTTCGAGGCACGGCTGAAGGAGCTCGCCGCGCTGCCGCTGGTGGGCGACGTGCGCGGGCGGCGCTTCATGATGTGCGTCGAGTACGTCGCCGACAAGGCGACACGGGCGCCGCTGCCGGAGGCTGCGAACATTTCGCGTCGCATCGCCGAACGCTGCGAGGCGCGCGGATTGCTGGTTCGGCCGTTGGGTCACCTCGACATCATGTCGCCGCCGTTGATTCTGACCCGCGAAGAGTGCGACGTACTGGTCGATACGCTGCGCGAGGCCATTACCGAAGTCACGGGCGAGCTGGAACGCGAGGGTTACCTGACATGACGCCGGGGCGGGGCTGACGCCGGCGAAGCGACGGAGGATCAGGCGGCGGCGGAGTCCGCCGAGAATTCCACAGCCGCCGCCGCGGCATCGACCGTCTTGAGCAGCACGGGGCGCCGCCAGACGTGCTTCACATACTCGAGGACCTTGCGTGCGCGTTCCGCATCGAGCCCCCGGCCGTCGAGCCGGCTGTCGTGCTCGAGCACCAGCGTGCCGTCGTGGCGCACTTCGGAGACCAAGACGCGCGGCGCGCCGAAGTTGTATTTGTCGAGCAGTAGACTTTCGTGCAAATCGTCGACGTCCGCCGAGACCACTTTGATCGGTCCGTTCTGCTGGCGTTGATAGCGGAACAACCCCATCTCGGCGGCGATCTCGCGGGTGAGATGATTGCGCAGGAAACTGAAGTCGTCGTCCTCCTTCATGACCTGGCGCGCCGCTTCGATGCCCGAATTCTTGACGATCTCCTCCCACAAGGTGAAACCGAGATGGTAGGGGTTGATCGTGAGCGCCACCTGCTCCCCGGTGGCGACCGGCCGTACGACGTCCGAGTGGCACTTGATCGCATCGAGATAGGTCGCCTGCGGAATGAAATCCGCTTCGCGCAGCAGCCGCGCGTGCCAGTAGGAGGCCCAACCCTCGTTCATGATCTGCGTGGCGAACACCGGATAAAAATAAAACGATTCCTCGCGCACGGCGAGAAAGATATCCCGCTCCCAGCTCTCCATCTCCGGCGCATACGAGGCGATGAACCAGAGCAAATCCCGCTCCGGATGCGGCGGCACCGGCGCGCGGAGTTTGCGCGACTGCGGAGCGGTGTCGGTTCCGGCATCGAGCGTGGCGAATCGCGAACGAAATGCATCATCCGGCGGCTGCGCATCGGCCGGCGCATACTCCGGGTAGAGTTCGCGCCGCAGCGGCTGGTCGAGGTCGATGTATTGCTCGAGGGACAGCGCTGCATCGAGCACCTGCTCGACCGCCTTGAACCCGTGGGCCTCGATGTCGCGCTCGATCTGGCGTGCGTGGCTGGCGGCATGCTCGATGATCTGGGCATTGCCCTGTTCTTGGCAGCGGCGGAACAGCATGTTGTTCTTGGAAAAGTCCGCATGCCCGAGCACGTGGGCGGTCACGAGCACGTTGTCCGCGAGACCATTGCTCGCGGCGAGGTACGCACGACCCGGATTGCCGGGGAACACGACCTCGAAGAGACGGGAATAGCCCATGTGCCGCTGCAACAGCTGGTAGATGTAGCGCGCGCCGAACGACCAGTGCGGCATGCGTACCGGCAGTCCGTACACGGCGATCTCCGTCATGAAGCTGTCGGGAACGGCCTCGAAGATGACCGGCGACCACTCGAGGCCGAGTTTGCGGGCCAAATCCTCGAGCTGTGGGACGTGAGCGCGCCAATCGCCTTTCATGGATCGGCTCCGGTCGGATCGGATTGCGCGGCCGCCTGCGACTCGGTGGTGAAGAAATGGCGCACGGCACCCGAAACATCGTCCGGCCCGGTAATCGAGTAGCGGCCGCACGGCAGGCCTGCGTCCGCGACGGCCTGAAATAGGCGAACCGTTTCGCTCTGGGTGCTGCGCGCTCCCGCCGAAATTTCCACATAACCCGCGTAGCGGGCCACTTTGGCGATGCTCTCGAGCTCCTGCCCGGCCGGCGCGCGGTCATCCGCGGCGTTGTCACCATCGGACGCGTAGAAGAGATAGACATTGCAACTCGACGGATCGAAGCGCGCCTGCATGATCTCGCGCACTTTGGCAAGGCCGGCCGAGGCGACGGTACCGCCGCTGCCGGTGGTCTTGAAGAAATCCGCCTCGCTGAATTCCCAGGCGTCGGTGGTGTGTGCGACGAACACGATATCCAGAGCCTTGTATTCGCGCCGCAGTCCGGCGGCCACCCAGAAGAAAAAAGTCTTCGCGAGTTGTCGATCGCGCTCGGACATGCTGCCGGAGACGTCGAGGAGAAAAAAGACGGCCGCACGCAGCGCCGGCTGCCGGCGACGGGTCAGCTGCCGAAAACGCAGATCCTCGTCGGTGAATGCCGGCGAATCGGGCTCGAGCGCGCGCCGCTTCACCGATTCCTTGAGGGAGCGGCGGCGGTCGAGACGCGAGCGCGCGCCGCGCCGATCCCACCCTTCGCGCTTCCACTCTGATTCTTCGCTGACGCCGCCGCGCGGTTGCAGATTGGGCAGCTGCAGGTCCTCCCACAGCCAGTCGATCACATCGTCCACTTTGAACTCGAGCATCAACTCGGTGCCGCCTCGCTCCCTGCCGCCGGCGCCTTTCTGCCCGGGCCCACTGGCGGGTTGCGCCTGCCCGAGCACATCCCCGGGCTTCGCCTTGCCCTGGCCGACACCCTGCGACTCGCCGGTCGACAGCAGCCGGAAGCGATAATGCTCGAGCATGCGCACCGGCACCCTGACGGTGCGCGATCCGTCATTGATGATGTCGGAGCTCGACACGATCTGGGGCAGGTGCTCGCGCACCGCCTCGCGTATCTTTTCACTGTGCCGGAGCCAGTCGCGCGAGCCCCGCGAGAACAGCTCATACCAACCATTAAGCGTATTTGACTCGTCCCCTGTCGAGTCCGAGTTCATCGGCGCCCCGGTTCCAGTGTGCGTGTCATGCTCTCCACCTACTCCTGTGACAAGAGCGTGGTGACGTAGTTCAGTGCTTCCTGGGCGCTATGCTCGTCATAACCGTATTCCTTCACCAGCCGCTCCTGCACGACGGATATCTTCTGCCTGGCCTCATCGTCGGGCCGCGCGGTGGACGTGACCAAGCGCAGCACGTCGCGCCGCTCCTCGAAAAGATACTGTTCAATCGCCTCGCGCACCCGCGCGTGGCTCGCGAGGCGGAACTTCTCTCCCGCCTTGAACGCGACCATGGCCTTGCGGATGACTTCCTGTCGAAACGATTGCTTGCCCGATTCGGATACCTTGATCTTTTCCTCCACGGAGCGCAAGAATCGCTCGTCCGGCGCCCGGTTCTCGCCCGTCATGGGATCGGTGACCTTGCGCTGGTCGAGTGCGGCCTCGACCTCATCGAGATATTTCTCGAGGAGTTGCTGCGCCTCGTCCTGGAACGAGGCGAACAGCGCCCGGTGCACGTCCTCTTTGACCCAGCGATTGTAGAATTCCTTGCGCGCGGTCACGAGGTGGTCGAACCAGAGTTTTTTCTGCTTCGCATCGATGCGCGCGTCGCTTTCGATGGCATCCTTGAGGGCGAGCAACAATTCCATGCTGGTGAGACTGCGCGCGTTGCCGCGCGTGATCGCGGTGGAAAGCGCATTGATCACGAACCGTGGGCTCACTCCCGACAGGCCTTCGTCCGGGGCCTCCGCCCGCAGGCGTACGGCCTCCGTCTCGGAGAATCCTTCGACCGCTTCTCCGGCGAAGATGCGCACCTTCTTCGGCAGATCGAGCCCCTCGCGCTCCGGTTTCTGGTGGCGGGTGAGAATCGCAAAGACGGCGGCCAGGTGAAGCACATGCGGATCGAGGTGCGTGTTGCGGAACGCCGGCGCTCCGTAGACCAACTTCTTGTAGATGCGCGCCTCGTCCTTGTAGGACAGCGCATAGGGCACCTTGATGATCACCATGCGATCGAGCAGCGCCTCATTTTCCTTCTCCTGGAGGAAGCGGTTGAATTCCGCGAGGTTGGTGTGCGCCAAAATCGTCTCGTCCAGATAGATGAGCGGGAAGCGCGCCACTTTGACGTTCTTTTCCTGCGTCATGGTCAGCAGCAGATAGAGAAACTCGCGTTTGACCTTCAGAATCTCGATCATTTCGAGAACGCCGCGGCTCGCGGCGTATACCGCACCGGACCAGGACCAGGCGCGCGGATCGCCTTCGTCGCCGACGCGGGCCACCTTGGACAAATCCACCGATCCGACCAGATCGGCGATATCGGCGGTCGACGGATCGTGCGGCGCGTAGGTGCCTATCCCGCATCGGGCAGCCTCCGACAGGAAAATACGCTCCACGGGCACGCGCAGATAGTCGCCGTCGCATTCGCGGTCCAAATAATCCCGCGCCCACGGGGAGAGCTCGCCCGAAATGTCGACTCCATAGGTCTCGCGAAACTCCGGCCGCAGACTCGCCGGGATGAGGTTCAAAGGCGACTCCCGTAGAGGCGAGCCCTTGATTGCATACAGCGCGCCCTCGTCGGTGCGGCTGTATTCCTCGAGCCCACGCTTGAGCAGGATTGCCAGCGTAGACTTGCCGCCCGAAGGCGGCCCGAGCAGCAGCAGCAGCCGGCGCCCGACGTCGGAGCCCGCCGCCGCCGCCTTGAAGTAATCCACGACCCGACCGAGCGGCTCGTCCACCCCATACAACTCGCGCTTGAACAGTTCGCGCGCCTTGTGAGTGTCATCTCCTTCGCTGCTGCGGCCATGCCAGAGCAGCATGTCCCAAATGTATTCGTGGCTGGTGCGCACGAAGGCCGCGGGGCGGGTTGGCAGGATGTGCGTCAGAAAATCGCTGAGGCTTCCCTCCCATCGCTGCGCACGATGCTCTTTGCTGAACTTGTTCAGAGAATCGATGAAGTCCGAGGGATTGGACTCTACGCTAAGCTGTGATGCTCCCATCGTCGAACCTCCGCTGCGGAATTGGACTGGGCACTAGCCGTCAATGTTCGGCTTAAGTTAAAAACAACTTGCCCGAGTGAAACGTGATCGCTTTCAACTCTATAAGACTGTTTTATGTTAGATCGGTCACAGCTTCAAGTTGTTTCTGGAATTCGTTTTCTGCAGCAACGCGCAGCGTGTATTGCGCGCGCTGCCTTGAGGCGCAGCACGCGCGAGATTCGAGCGCGTTCGCTCACGTCGGCGCCGCGCGATGCGTGCTCGAAAAATTTTCCGTGTGGTGGATGATTTGCGGGAATTCCGGCGCCGGTTTGCGCGTGGGCGTCGCATTACATCGAACCGCGAGCGCCGGCCGCTTCTACCATGCCGACACGAATCCCGGGGCGGCGGCCCGTGCCCCAAGGGAGCCGTTCGGTCCCACGGCCGGCCATGGCTCGCGGTGCAGCTATGCATTATCATACGCTCGTAATATGCATGATATTGCATTAAAGTTGATTTAGACGCACTCCGAGTAGGAAACGCGGGGAGATCAGCGGATGAAATCACTCTCGGCACCGGCGAACGGGGCAAAGCGGCTTCCGCTCAACCCCGGTGACCCCTTCCTGGCACAACTCGGCACCCGAGCCCGCCGCCTACGGGCGAGGAGCGGCCTGACCCGGCGGCAACTCGCCAAGGAGGCCGATGTTTCGGAGCGCCATTTGGCGAACCTGGAGAGCGGCACGGGCAACCCGTCGGTGCAGATTTTGCGGCAGGTGGCGCGCGCGCTCAATTGCAGCGTGGCTGAGCTCGTTGGCGATGAGACCGATGAGTCGGCCGATTGGCTGTTGATCCGCGATTTGCTTCGCGGCCGCGGCACCAAGGAATTGGCGGACGCGCGCCGCGCCTTGACGGATCATTTCGGTTTGACGGGAAGCAGTGCGCGCCGCGGCGAGCGGATCGCGCTCATCGGCCTGCGCGGCGCCGGCAAGTCGACGCTCGGCCGCATGCTCGCCGAGGAACTGCGTTATCCGTTCGTCGAGGTCAGCCGCGAGATCGAGCGCCTGGCGGGCTGCAGCCCGCAGGAAATTCACGCGCTGTACGGCGCAAACGCGTATCGCCGCTACGAGCGTCAGGCGCTCGAGGAAGTGATTGCGCGCAATCCCCGCGCCGTCATCGCCACCCCGGGCGGCTTGATCTCGGAACCGACCACCTTCAACCTGTTGCTGCAGAATTGCCTGACCATCTGGCTGAAGGCGGCGCCGGACGAGCACATGAGCCGGGTGGTCGCACAGGGCGATGCCCGTCCCATGGCGGGCAATCGACAGGCCATGGACGATCTGCGCCTCATTCTCGCCGAGCGTTCGCCTTTCTATGCGAAAGCGGACCTCACGTGCGACACCAGCGGCAAGGCGCTCGCCGAGAGCTTCACGCAGCTGAAAGCCCTGACTTCGGCCCAACCCTGATCTTTAGGATGCCGTCAGCGACGGGGTCGAGGGCGCCGGGTTTCCCACCGGAGGGAGCCGCCGCGCCTCTGGGTCCTTGACGAGATGCAGCACGCGCGTGAACAGATCTCGATACACAACACTGCGGCCGATGTGGATGACCGCGGTGCTCGCAAGGTCCTTGACGATCACATCGCTCACCCGGCGGCGTGTGTCGTCATCGAGGGTCTCGAGCACTTCATCGACGAGGAGCCACGGCGGCGCGTGAATCAACGCCCGCGCGAAGGCGACGCTCTGTTGTTCCCCATCGCTCAAGAGGTGCTCCCAGCGCCGGGATTGATCGAGCAGCGGCACGAGGCGCTCCATGCCGAGCCGCTCGAGTGCGTGAGGGAACGCCTCGGCAGCAAAATTTGCAACCGGCGACGGGTAGGCGAGAACCTCGCGCAACGTGCCCGGCGGCAAATAGGCGGTGCGTGGTAGGCACAGCATGGTCTCACCGATGGGAAGTGCGATACTGCCCGTGCCCCACGGCCAAAGGCCGGCGAGCGCGCGGAACAGCAGCGTCTTGCCGCTCCCGGCCTGGCCGACGATCAAAACGCGATCACCCGTCTTCACCTCGACATGCAATTCCTCGAGTTTGGTACAACCGCCCTGCGATGCAATCTCGAGGTGATCGATGACCATGGTTCCCGGCTTGCCCTCGACGAAGGCGATCTGGCTTTCGACGTCGTGCAGCACGTCGGCGCCGATCACCGCGCGCCGGAAGCTCGCGACCCGCAGCAAGGTCGCGCGCCAATCGGCGAGCGTGCTGAAATTGTCGACGAACCAGCGCAGCGAGGACTGAACTTGCACGAATGCGCCGGAGGCCATCATGAGGCCGCCGAAGGACAGATTGCCCGCGAAATAGAGCGGTGCCGCGGCGAGAATCGGCGCCACCAACGTGAACCAGCCATAGCCCGCGGTAACCCAGGTGAGATTCGTGAGTCCCACGACGAGCTTGCGCATGGCGAGCAGAACTCCGGCGAGATCCAATTCGATGCGCCGCGCCTCGTCGGCCTCTCCGCCGGCGAGCGCAATCGCGTCGATGTGTTCGTTCACGCGGACCAGTGAAAAGCGCAGCTCCGCCTCGCGCGCATAGCGTTCCGCATTGCGTTCGATCAGACCGCGCCCGACCCAATAACTGACCAGCGAGGCGGAACCCGCGTAGATGATCGCGGCCCACACCATGTAGCCGGGAATCGCGAGCGTGCGGCCGGCGACGTGGAAGACGAATCGGTTGGATATTCCCCAGAGGACGTTGATGAAGGTGATCAGCAGGATCGAGTCTTGCAGCAGACCGACTCCGAGGTCGGTGGACAATTCGGTGAGATGCCGCGCATCCTCGTGCATGCGCTGGTCGGGATTGACGCCGATGTCCCCCGCATTGGCGAGGCGAAAGGCGCGCACCGGCACCAACCAGTTCTGCACCAGATCGTGTACGAGACCCTGGCGGAGCTTCAGTTTCAGCATCTCGCCCAACCAGCGCTGCGCCACGTTCAGCACGAGCAGTCCGCCGGCGATGATGCCGAAAACACCCAACTGCACCATGAACTGGGGAAAGTTCCGGTGCGACAAGGCATCATAGAAAGGCTGATTCCAGCTATTCAGGCGAATCTGCCCGAAGGCGGTGGCCGCGATGACGATGAACAGCGCGACTGCGAGGAGCATGAGCACGTTGCGGGTGGGAGAGGCCCACAACGCCCGGGCCATCATGGTCAATTGCGAAATCAGCCCCGATTCAGCAATCTCGTCTTTATCGGGGGGAGAAGCGATGATGTCGTCCGATCGGTCTGTCACCATGGGTGGGCTCTTTTAGGGTGAAACAGTTGCATCATTATCCATGAATCGAATCGATCTCCTGCTGCGAAAGATGTCATTGCCCGAGAAGCTCGGTCAGCTCACGATGTCCGCCGCCGGCCATACGGTGACCGGACCGACGATCGCCGGGGATTCGACTGAGGCGATCAAGGCCGGTACGGTCGGTAATCTGCTCAATCTGGTCGGCGCGGAGCAGGTGCGCGAGATGCAGCACTTGGCCGTGAAAGAGTCCCGGCTCGGCATACCCCTTCTCATCGGTTTCGATGTGGTGCATGGTCACCGCACGCTGTTTCCCATCCCGTTGGCGGAAGCGGGGCTGTTCGATCCCGAAACCTGGGCGCTCACGGCGCGGGAGGCGGCAAAGGAAGCGGCCGCCGACGGGGTGGCCATGACGTTTGCGCCCATGCTCGATGTGGCGCGCGACCCGCGCTGGGGACGCAGCGCGGAAGGGCCGGGCGAGGACCCGTGGCTCAGCGCACGCATCGCCGAGGTCAAGGTGCGCGGCTTCCAGGGAGCCGATCTCGCCGCCGCCGATGCATTGGCCGCCGTCGCCAAGCATTTCTGCGCGTATGGTGCGGTGACTGCCGGCCGCGACTACGCCGCGGTGGACATTTCCGATCGTACGTTGCACGAAGTCTACCTGCCTGCCTTCGCGGCCGCGGTTGCTGCCGGTGTGTCCGCGGTCATGCCTGCCTTCACCGACCTCGCCGGCATTCCAATGACTGCAAACGTGCCGCTGCTCAAGGGCTGGCTGCGCGAGGAGTCGGGTTTCGACGGGGTCATCGTGAGCGACTACAACGCCATCGCCGAACTCATCCGCCACGGAGTCGCCGCCGACCTCGCGCAGGCAGCGACCCTCGCGCTCAAGGCGGGCGTGGACATCGACATGATGGCCGGCGCCTATCGACACGGACTGCCGGTTGCGCTCGACCGCGGCTGGGTGTCCGTCGAGGAGATCGACGCCTCCGTCCGTCGGGTGCTGACGCTGAAGCTGCGGCTGGGGTTGTTCGATGATCCGTATCGCCGCGGCTCGGCGGCGCACAAGACCGCGGCCCTCGCATCACGCCGACGGCTCGCGCGCAGCGTCGGCGCCCGCGCCATCGTGCTGCTGAAGAACGAGGAAGGTGTGCTGCCGCTGCGCGGCGGTTTGCAGCGCCTCGCAGTCATCGGCCCGCTCGCCGATGCAGCCCCGGAAATGCGCGGCCCTTGGTGGGCTGCCGCGCAGGCCGACGGGCAGGTCACCGTCGTCGCGGGTCTGCGCGGTGCGATCGCCGATTGCGAGGTGCTGCATGCCCCGGGCGTCGACATCGACGGCGAGAATCTGACGGGGGTGGCACAAGCGCTCGAGGTGTGTACGCGGGCGGATGCCATCGTGTTGTGCCTGGGCGAAGCGGCGGGTATGAGCGGCGAGGCGGCGAGCCGCGCTCACCTCGGGCTTCCGGGGCGGCAGCGCGTCCTCGCAGAGGCAGTGTTCGAAGGCGCGGCGGCGCAGGGCAAACCGGTAATCGTCGTCCTGTTCTCGGGCCGGCCGCTCGCAGTACCTTGGTTGATCGAGAGAGCCGGCGCCGTGCTTGCGGCCTGGTTCTTGGGGAGCGAGGCGGGCAACGCGATTGCGGACGTGATCTCCGGCCAGGTCGGCCCGAGCGGCCGAACCGCCGTCACCTGGCCGCGCGCCTTGGGGCAGGTGCCGCTGTTCTTCGGCGAACGTCCGAGCGGCCGTCCCGCGGATCCCAATGACCGCTTCACCAGCAAGTATCTCGACGTATCGAACGAGCCTCTCTTCCCGTTCGGCTTTGGTCTGAGCTATGGGCGCTTCACCTTGTCGAATCTGCGGCTGACGACCGAGCGGGTCACGGAGAAAGACACCGTCGTGGTGCGCGTGGACGTCCGCAACGAAGGTGCACGGGCAGCGGAAGAAACGGTTTTCCTCTTCACGCACGACAAACTCGCAACGGTGACGAGGCCGCTGCTCGAGCTCAAAGGCTTCGCCAAGATCAAACTCGATCCCGGTCAAGCGGGCACCGTGACGCTCTTCCTCGCAGCGACCGAATTGCGTTTTCTCGGGCCGGATCTGCGGCCGGTCTTCGAGCCGGGGGAGGTGGAGATTCTCGTCGGGCCGTGCGCGGATCGCGCAAGGCTCCTCGCGGGAACCATTCATCTGGGCAGCTCGGAACCCGGCTGAGAGGCTGCTAGCGTTTCCCGGGGCCGCACGCCCACAAAAAAGTCGTCTCCTCGCGCGTGCCCGGCACGATCGCGTTCCAAGGCGTGTTCTTCGGATCGGATTCTTCGGTCTGCTGGCTGCCCTGAACGTTGTTCGCGGCGTAGTAAACCGCCAAGAGGTCGCGTGTCTGCTCTTTTTTGCAGTCATATTGGACCTTCTCGACCTCGCTCAAATAAGGGCCGGTGTTGCCGACTTGAGGTTCGGCGTACTCCTGCCTCAGCCAAACCGTCACGACCTGGCCGGAGCGCTTGAGCTGATGGGTGCTGCTGAAGGTGGCCCAAGAGCCGCGATTGTCGACCGCTCGAAATTCCCAGCCGCCGGACATCATCGGATCGAGCGTATGGACCCACCCCATCGGATCGGCGCTGCGCACCGCGCGCTCTTGCGCCAGCCGTTCAGCTTTGATCTTCGCCTCGGCGAGAGCGCGCGCGCGCTCGGCCTCCCACGTCTTTTCCTGTTCCGGCGTTTGTCCGACGCTCTGCGCGGCTGAGAATAAGGCGGCGGCAACTGCGACGATCGCGGCCCACCCGGTATACTTGTGCATGCTCCCGGAATCTTACCGTACGGAGCGCGCTCGCTACGAGGAAAAACTGCGGCGGCGGCTGGGGTCCAGCTTTTCGATCTTTGCATTCACCGTCGGGATCGACAGCAACAGATCCTGCATGATTTGCGGAATGGTGGCGTTTGCGCGCAAGACTGCTTCGGCCGCCATGGGCCGTGCGATGAGGAAACCCTGCACGTACATCGCGCGATTGCCCGCCAAGCAGGAGAACTGCGCCGGGCGCTCGACACCCTCCGCCGTCACCTCGAGACCGAGGCCGTCGCAGAGCTTGATGAGCGCGGCCGTGACCGCGGCCGAGCGCAGGTTGGTGTCTATATTCGCAATCAACGTGCGGTCGAGCTTGATGCGCGAGAGCGGCAGCTGCTCCAAGGACGCGAGCGATGAGTAGCCGGTGCCGAAATCATCCAAGGCGATGGAAATGTCGAGGGATCTGAGCTGGCGCAGCGTCTCGATGGTCGCGGGGCCCGTTTGCAGCACGGATTCGGTCAGTTCAAACTCGATACAGCGGGGCGGCAGCTTGTACTCCCTCAACAGCGTCTGAACGCGATCGACGAATCGTTGATCGAGCAGCTGGCGAGCGGACACGTTGATGGCGATCTTGACGCCGGGCCAGGGACCGTAATGCCACGCCGACGCGATCTCGATCGCCTTGCGCAACACCCAGTTCCCCACTTCGACGATCAGGCCCGATTCTTCGGTCACCGCAAGGAACTCATCCGGGGATGCGCGCCGTCCATCCGGCAAACGCCAGCGCAACAGCGCTTCGACCAGCCCGACTTCCAAGTTTTGCAGACTCACCTCGGGTTGAAACACGAGCTCGAACTCGTCGTGCTCGAGCGCACGCCGCAGACCCTGCTCGGTGGTGAATTTCCGGGTCGCGGTCTCGAGCAGTTCGGGGGTATAGATCGCGAGCTGACTGCGCCCGAGCGCCTTGGCGCGGAAGAGCGCTGCGTCGGCCGCGCTCAACAGCTCCTCGGGGCGCAGCTCGTGATCCGGATACAAGCTCGCTCCGACGCTCACGCTCACGCTCACGTCGCGCCCGTCCACCGTCAGGGACTGTTGGAACGCTTCGACGAGCTTGCGGCCGGTCTCGTGGGCAACGTGCATCGGTGAGGCATTCTCATACACCACCGTGAATTCATCGCCGCCCAGGCGCGCCGCGAAACCCGAAGCGCCGGCAGTGTCCTGAAGCCGCTGTGCAACGCTCATCAGCACGCGGTCGCCGAAGGCGTGGCCCATGCTGTCGTTGAGGTTCTTGAAATTGTCGATGTCGATGAAGAAGACGGCAACGCTGCTGCCGCGCAGCGCTGCGCGCTGCAGCGCGCCGCTCAGCAGGGCGAAGAAATGGCGCCGGTTCGGCAGCAAGGTGAGGGGATCGTGTTCGGCGAGATATTGAAGCTGGCGCGTGCGCTGCTCCACCTGGGTCTCGAGATGTTGCCGATAATTTTGCGTCATGTCCCGCGCCGCCGCGAGCTGCGCCGCCATCCGATTGAATGCAACCGCCAACGTATCGAGCTCCTTGATGCCGCCGCGGGGTACCCGGACATCGACATCGCCGCCGGCGAGCTTCTTGGTCGCCGCCAGCAGTCGGTTCACCGGCAACACGATGCTGCGCACCGTGAACACGGAAATCGCCAGCAGTACCGTGAGCACTGCGGCGGTGATGGCCGCGATGGTCGTGCGGTGCAAGTCCTCGTCGGGAACCGTCGTGGTGATGACGGCGTCGGCGACCGGCGAGGCGATAGCCGGAACGATGGGCGCCGGGCTCTGCGCCGCAGGCGCAACGACGGGCGGGTCGACCGCCGCTCGTACCGCCGGCTTGGGAGGAACTTTCGGTATCGCACCGATGAGTTGCACGCGCGAATCGGCGAACCGCTTGGCGCCATCCCGCGACCCGGCGTCGGCTTTGGCGATCGACTCGCGCAGCGATTCGATCTGCGACAGGTCCTCGCGCATCCGCCGCACCCACTCGGCGCCTTCCGATCGTTTGAAGCCGCCCTCATTGCGGTTGAACGATGCGGCCACGGCGAGCTCACTCGCGGAGAGGGACTCGATGGTCCCGACGTCGTAGCCTTCCGCCGCGCCGATGCCGGTGAAGCGTCGGCGCAGCTCCTCGAGATCGTTATGCATCTGCATGAGGGATTGGCGGGCGATGACGCGGCCGAATATCTTCCAAGCCCGATCGAGCGAGGCGCCGACGCGCGTATCCATGGAGTCCAGGCGCTCGGCGTATTCGCGCAGCGCCACGCGGCGAGAGTCCGCGATTTGCACGTAGCTGCCGCCCTCCGCCACATAGGCGGCGAGCTTCTGCGAGAACGACCGCGCCGCCGCGGGGACGCCGGCTTTTTGTACGCCATCGGCAGCGCTCGCGAGTTCGCCGCCGGCCGCCTGCAGTTCATCGCCGGCGCTGACCGAATCGACCGCCTCGCGTGCCTGAACCGCGTGTTGGTACCGATCGACGACGCCGATGAAGCGATCGCCATCGAGCGCCGGCGCAGCGACCGACACGGGCTCGGCAGGACGCTTGACGATGGTCTCGTGCCGGACGGTCTCAGCCGGTACGACCGGAGCGGGGAGCGGCGAGAACAGGCCGCGTTCCAAACGCGTCGTGTGAACGACGGCGACGCCGCGTTCGATGAAGAGGTTGGCGGCGGCGGCGAGAACGGCCACCGTTGTGAAGGAAACCGCCAGACGTCCCGCGATTCCGAAGGAAAGATGACGGCCCAGCCGATAAAGGACGCGCCGCGACGTGTGTCTCAAGCCCGCCCGGAAATGTGTCGACCCAGGCCCCATGCAACCGGTACTCGCCCAAGGAAAGCACCATTCTTGCACCGCGCCAGAGCAGCCACAGTCACCAGTTCATGGAACTGTGGAGTCGATCGCGCAAGCCAGGTTATGTTCTACGCGCGAGGCCAGCTTGTCCTACAAAATCCTGCGAAATCAACCTTTTTCAGGGTTTGATTCCGGAGGAATTGTCGCGGGTGCCGAACAGCGGGTCGTCGGTGTCGTCCTCGTCTATGTCGAGGCCATCGTTGTAAAGGGTGTCCTTTTCCCCGTCGAGATGCAGCTCGGTATCCGGATTGCGCGACCGTTCGTAGACCGCGTGATCGGCGGCCTTCTTCTGCTCGGACCCCTCGAGGGGGCCGCCTCGCAGTCTGCGTTCCGCCTCGTCGCGCGCCGCCGGATCGTCGTTGGGAGCATCGGTGTTGCCCATGGAGCTCTCCTGATGGGATGGGGGAAAATGCGCTTGCAGCTTAGGAGCTGCGGCCGCAGCCCGTAATTGGCTGAACGGGCAAGCGCACGTAGGACATCGCCGACAAAACGCGCTGTACAGCTTGCTGCGGCGCGGACTGCTGGATGGACGCCGGTTGGATCGATCTTGTAGCTTCCCTTCCCATGACTCGGCGCCGCACCGTCCACGATCCGCTCGAGCCCACCGCGGCGCCGCGCTGGTACGTGGTGCGCAGCATGCACGGGACCGTGCTCGAAACACGCGAGCTGCCCGCGAGCTCGGATCTCAAGCGCGCATTCATCGCCGCCATGCTGACGTGGATCGATGCCGGATGGAAGGTCGGTGAATTCTCCTCGACAACGGCGAGTTTTTTCTGTGACCGCATTTCGGAGCGCCGCATGGTGAGCATCGATCCCACGGATCCGTACGACGTGCCGATGTACGGCGGCGCCCATTTGGGCCGTTGTCCCACCTGCGGCGACTAGGCTCCCGGGCTCGTTTTTTCCTAGGTTGCCGCGCTCACCGGGGCCGCCGATGCCGAGGCAGCGGGCGCAACGCTCTTGGGCGGCGCACTCGCCGCGCCGGCCGGCAGCACCAGCATGACGCAAAGCCCGGGACGTCGATCCGAGAGTTCGAGTACGCTGCCGTGAAGCTTGGCGACGGCTTGCACGAGACTGAGCCCGAGACCCACGCCGGGCGTGCCACGGCTCGCGTCACCGCGATAGAACCGCTCGAAGACCTTGGCCTTTTCCGAGTCGCTGATGCCCGGGCCATTATCCGCGACGGCGATTTCCACCGCCGCGTCCGGCCGCTGCCGCACCGCGACCTCGATCGCGCCATTCTCGGGCGCGTATTTCAAGGCGTTGTCGATCAAGTTGCTCAGGGCTTGCGCGAGCAGGATCGGGTCGCCCGAGACCGTCAGCGGGCGATCCGCATGAAAGCCGAGCGAGATGTTCTTGAGTTCCGCGGCAGGTGCGTAGAACTCGACGGCGGTGGCGGCCAGGTCCACCACGTCGAGCGACACGAAGCCCGAGCGGCGTATGCCCACATCGATTTCCGCCAGCCGCAGGAGGGCATCGAATATGCGGATGACACGGTCGACATCGCCGACCGCCCCGTCGATTTCCGCGAATGTCGCCTGCGGCGGGGGCCGCATCAAGGCGAGCTCTTCGAGGCGCGAGCGCAATTCGGCGAGCGGCGTGCGCAGGTCATGGGCGATGGAGTTCGAGACATTGCGTACTCCGTGCACCAGCAGCTCGATCTGATCGAGCATCCCGTTGATGGTGCGCGCGAGGATGTTCAGTTCATCGTCGCTGCGGCGCGTCGGCAGTCGATGCTTCAAGTCGCCGTGAATGATCGCCGACACGGTGTGCCGGATGCTGTGAACGCGTGACATGAGGGCTCGTCGGGTGATCAGGCCGACCAGCAGTCCGGCGATCGAGAGCACCGCGATGGCGGCGGCCAACCCGTACCAGAACCGCCGTTCCAGCGGCGCGAAGAGCTTGTTGTCGCGGCCGACCAGAAGATAATTCTTGCCGAGCAGCGCGACGTGCACCAGGGTTTCCTGAATGCCCTTGTCGCCCACGTCGACCTTGATGCGGTAGTTGCCGGGAGCGACGGGGAGGTTGCGCGGCCAGGCGGAGAGATTGCCGGCGAGCGGCTGCAGCGATGGGTCGGTGAGCAGGAGGATGCGGTCGCCGGCGATCTGCATGTGCACCCGCGCATCGATGAACCTCTTGAGCGCATCGCCCCCGTCCCGGCGGTAGACGTCGGTGAGCCGCTGCGCGTCGGCCTGCAAAATCTCGCTGCGCCCATCCTGGATGGTTACTTGCCACGCATACCACAGCGGCGCGGCGAACAGTATCAGCGAGGCGATTCCCAAGGCGACGTAGCCCAGGGCCAACGAAAGTGCCGATGATCGCATCATGCTAATCGGCCGCCGTCACCATGTACCCTGCGTTGCGCACCGTGCGCAGCAGCGGGCGCTCGAATTCCGCATCGATCTTTTGCCGCAGTTTGCTGATGTGGACATCGACGACATTCGTTTGCGGATCGAAGTGATAATCCCATACGTTTTCCAACAGCATGGTGCGCGTGACCACTTGATCGGCGTGGCGCATCAGATATTCGAGCAGCTTGAATTCGCGCGGCTGCAGGGCAATCTGCCGGTCACCGCGGGTTACCTTGCGCGTCAAAGGGTCCAGATGCAAGTTACCGACGGAGAGCGGGATTTCGCGATTCACCCCCTGCGAACGGCGGTGCAGGGCGTCCAAGCGTGCGAGCAATTCGCCGAACGCAAAGGGTTTGGTGAGATAGTCATCGCCGCCGCTGCGCAGGCCGCGGATACGGTCATCGACTTCGGACAGTGCGCTCAAGATCAGGATCGGCGTGCGCTTGCCGGCCTTGCGCAGCACCTCGATGATCGCCAGCCCGTCGATGTCGCCGGGCAGCATGCGATCCATGATGATCACGTCGTAGGGTTCGCTCGCGGCGAGGAACATGCCGTCGCGGCCATTGGCGGCGTAGTCGGTCGTATGGCCCGCCTCCTGCAGTCCTTTGATGACGAATTGGCTGACCCGCTCATTGTCTTCGACCAGCAGGACCTTCACGGGGCCTCGCTGAGCGGCGGCGAGTGCTCGGGCATCGAGGGCAGCGCCGGCTGCTGCGCCTTGCCGCGACGGCGCTTCAGCCAGAGCCTGAACTGATCGAGGTACAAATAGACCACCGGGGTCGTGAACAGCGTCAGCGCCTGGCTCACGATGAGGCCGCCGACCATGGTGTAGCCGAGGGGCTGGCGCAGCTCCGAGCCGGTGCCGCGGCCGAGCGCGAGCGGCAAAGCCCCGAGCAGCGCCGCCATGGTGGTCATCATGATCGGCCGAAAGCGCAGCAGGCAGGCCTGGCGGATCGCATCGTGCGGCGACAGATTCTGCTGCCGTTCGGCTTGAATGGCGAAGTCGACCATCATGATCCCATTCTTCTTGACGATGCCGATGAGCAGAATGATGCCGATGAGCGCCATGACCGAGAGCTCGATGTGAAACAGCAGCAGTATCAGCAGCGCACCCATGCCGGCCGACGGCAGCGTGGAGAGAATGGTGAGCGGATGGATGTAGCTCTCGTAGAGCATGCCGAGAATGATATAGACCGCCACCAACGCCGCCAAAATCAGATATGGTTGCGTCCTCAGGGAGCTCTGGAACGCCTGTGCGGTGCCTTGAAAGGTCCCGGTGATGGTGCCCGGCAGGCGCATGCCGACCGTCGCCCCGTTGATCGCATCGACCGCATCACCGAGCGCCGCGCCGGGCGCGAGATTGAACGACAGCGTGACCGCAGGAAACTGCCCTTGATGGTTGATCGACAGGTACGCTACCTGCTGGGTGTCGTATTTCGTCATTGCCGAGAGAGGCACCATCTGTCCCGTGAGGGGCGATTTCAGGTACAGCTTCTGCAGCGAGGCCGGATCGCCCTGCAGGGAGGGCGTGATCTCGAGCACCACGTGGTAGCTGTTGGCCTGGGTGAAGAACTGCGCGGCCTGGCGTTGACCGAAGGCATCGTAGAGCGTCTGGTCGATGGCCTGGGGTTGAATGCCGAAGCGGGACGCCTGGTCGCGGTCGATGGTGAGGGCCAGCATGCCGCTCCTCGTCTGCTGGTCCGAAGCCACGTCGCGCAACATCGGCAGCTTCTGCAGTTGCGCGAGCACCCGCGGCGCCCAGACGTTGAGCTCTTGAATGTCCGAATCCTGCAGAGTGTATTGGTACTGGGTACGGGCCAGCCGCCCGCCGATGTTGAGGTCCTGTGCCGCCTGAAAGAAAATCGTCGCCCCCGGCACCTTCGCCACCTGCAACCGCAGACGGTTGATGATCTGATCCGCGCTGGCGCTGCGCTGATCGCGGGGCTTGAGTCCGATGACGACGAAACCGTTGTTGACCGGCCGGTTTCCACCCAACCCGGTGCCGTAGCTGGCGACGTCCGGATCGCGCGCCACGACATCGGTCAGCGCATGCTGCCGGCGCACCATCTCATCGAAGGAGATGTCCTGCGGCGCATCCGACAAGCCCAGGATGATTCCGGTGTCCTGCTGCGGGAAGAATCCCTTGGGTATTTCGACGTATAGCCAGACGGTCGCCGCGACGGTGAGCAGAAATACCGCCATCGTGGTGCGTTGATGATCGAGCACGACGTCGAGCGCGCGGGTGTATGCCGCAAGCAGCCGGTCGAAGGCCCGCTCGATCGCCATATACATTTTGCCGTGCTTCGCGTGCTTCTCATCGCGCAGGAACAACGCACACATGGTCGGGGAGAGCGTCAAGGCCACGAACGCCGATACCGCGATGGTCATGGTCATGGTGACCGCAAATTCGCGAAACAGCCGGCCGATGATGCCGCTCATCAAGAGGAGCGGGATGAACACCGCGACCAGCGAGATGCTGATGGAGAGAATCGTGAAGCCGATTTCGCCCGCGCCTTTGAGCGTCGCCTGCAGCGGCGACAGTCCCGCCTCGATGTGCCGGTAGATGTTCTCCAGCATCACGATCGCATCATCGACCACGAAGCCGACCGCGATGGTGAGGGCCATCAGGGACAGATTGTCCAGGCTGTAATGGCAGACATACATCATCGCGGCGGTGCCGAGCAGCGCGAGCGGCACGGTGACGCCGGGAATGATCGTCGCCCAGGCGTTGCGCAGGAAGAGGAAAATCACCATCACGACCAGCGCGACGGTGAGCGCGAGGGTGAATTCCACGTCGCGCACCGCGGCCTGGATCGTGGTGGTGCGATTGGCAACGGTCTCGACTTTGATGGAGGGCGGCACCGAGGCGAGCGCGTGGGGCAGCAGCGCCTCGACACGCTGTTCGGCCTCGATGACGTTGGCGCCCGGCTGCTTGTAGATCAGGAGCAGGATGCCGCGGCGGCCGTTCTGCCACGCCGTCAACAGCGTGTTCTCGGGGCCATCGACGGCAACGCCGATGTCGCGGATGCGCACCGGTGCGCCGTTCTTGTAGGCGACCACCACGTCGTTCCAGGGTTTTGCCTTGAGCAGCTGATCGTTGTCGTAGATGGTCAGGCTCCGTTTGGGGCCATTGATCGAGCCCTTGGGCGCATCGACGGTGGCTGCGCTGATGACATTGGCCACGTCCTCCATCTGCAGACCGACCGCTGCCAGCTTGATGGGATCGATCTGCACGCGTACCGCAGGCTTTTGCTGACCGCCGATCTGTACCTGCGCGATGCCGGGGATTTGCGAGATCTGCTGGGCGAGGATGTTCTCTGCATAGTCATCGACCGTCGTGACGGGCAGTACATCCGAGTGCACCGCGAGGAACAAGATGGCCGACTCGGCGGGATTGACCTTGCGGTACGTGGGAGGGGTCGGCAGATTCTTCGGCAGCTGCCCGCCGGCGGCATCGATCCCGGTCTGCACGTCTTGGGCGGCCGCATCGATGTTTCGATCCAGGTCGAACTGCAGCGTGATCTGCGTCGTGCCGAGAACGTTGGTCGAGGTCATCTGCGATAGCCCGGGGATTTCCGCGAACTGGTATTCGAGCGGCTGCGCCACCGATGAGGCCATCGTCTCCGGGCTGGCGCCGGGCAGCTGCGCAGTCACCAGAATCGTCGGAAAGTCGACCTGTGGCAGCGGTGCCACGGGCAGCAACGGGTAGACGACGAGACCGACGAGAAAAATGCCGCCCATCAGCAGCGAGGTTGCGATCGGCCGCCGCACGAAGGGCTCGGAAATGCTCACGATTCGCCCCCCGAATGTGTGCTCGGCGCGGACCTGTGAGTCGATGCCTCGGCCACCGCGCTGCGCACGTGCGCGCCCGCTTGCAGCCTATATTGATTGCTCGTGACGACGCGCTCGCCGAGCGCCAGACCGCGCGCAATGATCGTCCTTCCGCCGCTCGTATCGCCCAACGTCAGCGGGCGCACCTCGACGGTCGAGTCGCCTTTGACGACGTAGGTAAAAGGACCGTCGGGGCCGAGCTGCACGGCCGCATCCGGGATGATCAGGGCCCCGCGATCGGTGCGCACTTGCACGCGCGCATTGACGTACTGCCCCGGCCAGAGCGTGTTGTGCGCATTGTTGAAGGTCGCCTTGAGTTTGACCGTGCCGGTGGCGGGATCGATCTGGTTGTCGATCAAGCTCAGCGTGCCCTCGTCGAGCTCGACCTGGCCGTCGCGCGACAGGGTGGTCACTTTCACCTGGCCGGCGGTCAACGCGCCGGCAACCGCGCCCAGATCCTCCTCCGGCAGCGTGAAGATGACCGAGATGGGCTGAACCTGCGTGATCACCACGATGCCGGTGGTATCCGCCGCATGCACGATATTGCCCGGATCGACCAAGCGAATTCCGGTGCGGCCGTTGATGGGCGAGGTGATGCGCGTGTAGTCGAGCTGCGTGCGCGCATTGTCGATCACGGCCTGATCGACTTTGAGCTGCGCGCCGAGCTGATCGACCATGGCCCTTTGCGTGTCGACCGTCTGCTTGCTCGCGAGATCCTGAGGCTGCAGCAGCGTGTAGCGCGCCAGATCGCGCTTGGCGTTCGCGAGCTGCGCCTCGTCCTTCGCCTTGGTCGCGACCGCCTGCTCGAAGGCCGCCTGATTGGGCCGGGGATCGATTTGCGCCAAGAGGTCGCCCTGATGCACGGTCTGGCCTTCGGTGAATGCCACACGCTGCAGCTCGCCGTCCACCCGCGCAGTGACCGTCACGGTGTAGAACGCCTGTACGGTGCCGAGTCCCGTCAAATAGATGGGCACGTCCGCCTGTGTCACCGCCGCCGTGTCCACAGCGATCGCCTGCGCAGGCTTTTGCGTCGCCGCATCGGCGGCCTTGTGCAGCAGACCCCGAC
Source organism: uncultured Gammaproteobacteria bacterium (assembly GCA_963801865.1). Taxonomy (GTDB): domain Bacteria; phylum Pseudomonadota; class Gammaproteobacteria; order Steroidobacterales; family Steroidobacteraceae; genus Bog-1198. The sequence goes on from CAWDGY010000010.1 coordinate 187,948, forward strand.
CGACGAGCAACAGAACCGCCACCGCAGCGACGGCGGCCAGCGCGTTGCGTTTGCCGATACCTGAAATTCGTTGCATCGCTACCCCTGCTGCCAACCGCCGCCGAGCGCCGTGAACAGATCCACCAACGCCTGGAGATGCGAGTATTGAACCTGCACGAGCGTATCTTGCGCACTGAAGAGAGCATTTTCCGTGTTGAGCACCGTCAGGATGTTCACCGTGCCGGCCGACATTTGCGCTTGCGCGAATTCGTACGCCCGGCGCGCCTGAGTGACCGCGCTCTGCTGCCGCTGCTGCTGTTCGGCGGTTTCCCGCGCGGCGACCAGTGCATTCTCGACATTGCTGAATGCGGTCAAAACCGTCTTGTGGTAGCTCGTCAGCAATTCGGTATAGCGCGCCTTGCTGTAGGCAAGCTCCCCGCGCAGCGCACCGCCGTGAAAAATCGGCTGGGTCAAACCGGCGGAGATGGCGTAGATGCGGTTGGCGGGACTGACGAGCGAGGCAAGCATGGTGCTTTCGTAGCCGCCGCTCGCGGTCAGATCGATCGTCGGAAACAGCGCGGCGCGGGCCACCGTGATGTCGGCGTTGGCGGCAATCAGCTGCTGTTCGGCTGACGCAATGTCCGGGCGGCGCGACAGCAGACCGGAGGGTATGCCGGCGATCACCGCCGGGCTCGTCAACTCGCCCAAGGTGCCGCTGTTCACGTCGATCGATTCCGGCGTCTTGCCGAGGAGCACGGCCAGCGCGTTGACCGTTTGACGGAATTGCTCCTCGAGCGGCGGAATGGCCGCGTACAGCAACGCGACCGCCGTTTCCTGCTGCGCCACATCGAGGCCGGTGGCGGTGCCGGCGGATTGCTCGAGCGTGAAGCCGCGCAAGATTTGCTGACCGTTCGCGAGGTTCTGCCGCGCCACCTGAATCCGGTCGCGCAGCTCGAGCGCCTGAAAGTACGTCGTTGCAACGCTGCTGACCACGGTCAGTGCGACGGTTTGCTGATCGTAGCGGCTGCCAAGCGCCGCCGCGCGCGCGGAAGCCTTCAGCGCGCGGTTCTTGCCCCAGAAGTCGAGCTCGTAGCTCGCCGTGAGTTCGGGATCGAAGAGGTTGAACGGGTGGGGCGCCAGCGTGGTCAGGTTGGTGCGTTCGCGCGTCGCCGCGGCGCTCAGATCCACCGACGGCAGCAGCGCAGCTCCGGCGATTCGCGCTTGCGCGTCCGCCTCTTCGACGCGCGCCATGGCGCCGGCGAGATCGTCGTTGCTGCGCTGCGCCTCCTCGATGAGTTCGTCGAGGCGCGCGGAGCCGAAGAGGTGCCACCAAGCGGCCGCCGGCCAGATGGGTGCGGTCGTGGCGCCGGTGGCCGCGGGCGCCGTCCACGCGTGCGGAGGGCCGATGTCGGGCCGTCGATACGGGGTGCCTACGGAGCAGCCGAGGGATGCCACGCACACCGAACCCACGAGCACGCGAGCACACGACTGCCATTTCATGGCCGCTACCCTGGGGCCGCAGCGATTAACCGCCGGTGGTCGAATTGTTAAAGCGGGTTAATGTGAGGAGTGCGTCTCGAACGCGGTATCGAGCGTGGCGCGAATCTTCACCGCCAACTGATCGACCGTGAAGGGCTTTGCCAGGAAGGCCGCCTTGCGCTCGAAGTCGCCGTCCTCGGCGACGGCACCGCCGGGATATCCCGTGGTGTACAAAACCTTCACGTGCGGTTGCAGCGCCTTGATCCGGTCGGCCAAGATGCGGCCGCTCATGCCGGGCATCACCATATCGGTGAACAGCATGTGCAATGGCTCACCGCCGTCGAGCATGTGGAGCGCCTGTTCGCCGCCGGCGGCGGACACGACCCGGTAGCCCAAGGTACGCAGCGCTTCCACGGTCATGCTGCGCACGCGCTCTTCGTCCTCGACCACGAGAATGGTTTCCTGATTGCCAGCCGCAGGCTCTGCCTCGTGCGGCGCGGCGGCAACCGACTCCTCGCTGCCGAGATGGCGGGGCAGATAGATGCGCACCGTCGTGCCCTTGCCGAGTGCCGACTCGAGCTTGACGTGACCACCGGACTGTTTGACGAAGCCGTAGACCTGGGATAGACCCAAGCCGGTGCCTTTGCCGGTGCTCTTGGTCGTATAGAACGGATCAAAGGCTCGTGCCAGCACGTCGGGCGACATGCCCGAACCGGTGTCGGTTACGGCGAGACACACATACTTGCCGGGCCGCACGTCCATGTTTGCCGCAGCGTCGCGCTCATCGAGGTGCACATTCGCCGTTTCCAACGTGAGGCATCCCCCCTCCGGCATCGCGTCGCGGCTGTTGACGCACAAGTTGATGACCGCGCTTTCCAGCTGCGAGGCGTCGACGAACGTTTTCCACAGGTCGCCGGCGAGCACGCTATCGAGGCGAATGGCCGCCCCCAGGGTGCGCTGGAGCAACTCGGACATTGCGCTCACCAGCGCATTCGCATCGAGCGCACGGGAATCGAGCGGTTGCTGGCGCGCAAATGCGAGCAGCCGCGAAGTCAACTGAGCGCCGCGCTGCGCGCCTTCCATGGCGTTGGCGATGAAGCGCTCCGCCTTCGCTCCGTCGCTGTGAAGATGGCGCTTGGCGATATCGAGCGAGCCGACCACGATGGCGAGCATGTTGTTGAAATCATGCGCGACTCCACCGGTCAACTGGCCGACCGCCTCCATCTTTTGCATTTGCCGAATTTGCGCCTCGGCGGCGGCACGCGATGCCGCTTCGTCGCGAAGGCGCTGATTGGCCGCTTCGAGCGCTTCGGTCCGCTCCCGCACGCGGATCTCCAGCTCTTCGTTCAGCTGCTTTCGCTGCTTTTCGTTTTGCGCGAAATCACGAAAGGCGAGATGCATGACAGCGACCGACGCCAGGATGACGATGACCGCGAAGGTGTACATTCCAAATCCGAGCGCGCTCGGCGGCGTCGAGACGCCGGCCGCGGCCACCGGCACCGGGGCGATGAAGTACCACCGAGTCGCGGCCCCGAGAATTGCCGCAACCGCTCCGGCGCGCCATCCGCAGATGAAGCTCGTCAGCAGGATGGCGGGAATGAAGGTGAGAAACGGAAAGACGCCGCTGTGCCCCGCGAGCAGGAAGCGAGCGAGCAGCGCGAGGGCCACGGTCGCCATCGCAAACGCATAGCCCGCGAAGCGATTCTCTCGCAGGGTCGCGGTACTCTCGTAAAAATCCCGCGCTCGATTGATCAGCATGGGCGGCATGATACGAGATAGCGGCGCGCATCGCGAAATCCGCGTTGCAGTACTCGATCAATCATGCTGAGCGGGCGCCGTGGTCGGAGCGGGCGCCGTGGTCGGAGCGGGCGCTACCGGCAGCACGGGCGGCAACAGACCGGAAAGCCGCGGCGGTTCGGCATTGCGTACGACCGCAAAGGCCACGATGTGTTCGAGCACATGCTGTACGTAGCTGCGGGTTTCGCCGTAAGGAATGTTTTCGATCCATACATCCGCATCGATCGGCTGCGTCGGCATCCAACGGGCGACCGACACCGGTCCGGCGTTATAAGCCGCTAGGGCCAGGTCCAATTGGTTGCCGTAGCGGTCGAGCAGTTCGCGCAAATGCGCCGCGCCGAGTTCGACGGCGACGGCCGGGTCGAACAGACTGTCGCGGTTGGGAACGCGCAAATGCCAGCGGCGTGCGACCGCCGTGGCGGTTGCCGGCTGCATCTGCATCAGCCCCCGGGCGTCCGCCCGGGACACCGCATCCTTTCGAAACAAGCTCTCCTGGCGAATCACGGCGAAGAGCCAATCGGCGGGGATTTGGGTCGATTTGCCGGCCGATGCGATCACGGACTCATAGGGTCGCGGGTAGCGCAGCGGCACATCGTCCCATTGGTCAGCCTGGGCAAGGGTGGCGATCGATTGTGCGTACCAGCCCCACTGCGATGCCAGATGCGCCGCCTGCACCTTGAGCGCCGGCGATGCACTCGCCATCGCCGCACCCCACTCCGCGCCCGCATCGTCGGCCATATCGCTGTCGAACAGCGCATGGGCACGGATCAACCCGGGTTCGGAGGCGAGTGCCGCCTGCACCGCCGCATCGATTGGAGTGGGATGAATATTCAGGTTGTAATTCTGGTGCAGCCGGTCGGCCGCCAGATAGCCGTAGTAATCGCGCAGGCCCGCGATCTCGGCGAATAAAGGCGCCGCCGATTCGGATCCGGCGGCCGCGGCAACCGCCCGTGCGCGCCAGTAGCGCCAGCGTGGCTGAGTTGCGAGGCTTGCGGGCATCTGCTCCATCCATCGCAGGGCCTGATCGTAGGCGCCGACCCAGAACGCGGCGCGCACGCGCCATTCCTGCACCTGGGCGTCCACGGCCTCCGGCGGTAACTGATTGAAGGCGGCAACGGCGCCGGGCTGGCGCCCATACGCGGCACCGAGCGCCGCGGCACGCTGCAGCCGTCCTCGCAGGCCGGGGGTCATGTCGGGCCGCGCCAACAGCAGCGGCAACAGCATCGAGGCATCGGCCGAATCGCCGTACGACAGATGAGTGAAACCGGCGAGGAGCGCATCCGGTTCGACGGCCACTTGCGGACTCATGGCGAGCAGGTTGAGTGACGGCCTCGGCGCTTCGAGCAATTGCAGCCACTGCATCAGCGGTGCGGCCCGCTCGGCCGGAACCTCCGCAATGAATTCGCGCGCGATGGGCGCATTATCGGCCATGAGCGCGGCGCGCGCGCGAGTTTCCTCGAGAGCCGGAGTCACCAAGCCTTGCGTGCGCAGCCAGGCAAAGGCGCCCGCGCATTCCGGCGGCTGCCTTTGCGGAACGCTCCAGCGCGCCAGCGCCTCGGCGCCGAGCTTGTCCGTGTCGCCGGTGGCGAGGCGGCCTGACAGCCGATCGCAGATCAATTGCGGGTCCGTGACATCGGCCGAACGCGGCAGGAACCAATCCCATCGACGCCGTTGTGCCAGACTCACCAACCATTCGCGATGCAGCGCGCGGGCGACCGGCTGTCCGGCATGTGCGCGCAAAAATCCGTCGACGGCGCTGTCGAGTTCGTCATTGGGCGCGGAACTCAGATCGCGCCGCAGCCGTGCCGCAAGCAAATATTCGTAGATGGAATAATCATGGAGCGCGGTCGAGTCCGGCGGTTCCGGTAGGTTCAGCCGCACCCGCTGCATCGCCGCCATGAATTCGTCGCGAGGCCCCGTTTGGGTCGCCGGCGGGGACCGCACGGGCGCAGCCGCATCGGCGGCAAGAATCAACAGCGACGCGGCGACCCCCAAAATGACAGCCATTGGCATGCGCGCCGGAATGATAATCGGCGTCGCGATGCTATTGAGGTCGCGAGACGCGACTGGCCTTGGCGTTCGTCCCGTCGGCCCGCGCCTGGTCGACTTCGTGACGCGCTCCCATCAGCGCCGCCCGAGGCAGCCGTACGATCTTACGTTTTGGCATCATGGGTCGGCGAAATCTCGGAGAACCTCATTTCCTCACGACTTCCCATCCGTGACCAGTCGCAGCGCAGCCGGTACCCGTCCGCTGCGTATACCTCGGACCAGCCGCACACGCCCGATTGGGTGATCTCCTCGCGGCTGGGCCGCGGGCTCGGGCCGCCGTGACGGGCGAGAAATTCTCGGATTCTGTCCTGGCTATCGGGAGAGGCATCCTCGCCGAAGCTCGCATCTGCATCCTGCCGCACGAAACCTCCGGATGTGAATATGCATCGGCAAAATCATATAATGCACCCATGAGGATCGTAGGGAATGGACGCCGAGCGTGCAAGGGCGCACCAGCTGCGGCTTTGCGTCGGCGAATTCCTGCATCCATCCGAGGCGCCTGCCCCGCGATACGTCGGCAACTCGCACCGTAAGCTGCGCCGATGCCGATTTATGAATGCGACCCGTGGCGTGAGCAGTATTTCACGGAAGTCGAATGCCCGCCCGAGGTGCACATTCCCACCGACGATACCGACGGATACAACTTCAATCCGAGGCATCGGTGGATTTACAACAAATTGCTGATCGCCAAATCGCAGGGGTTGGCGTGCGGGCTTGCGGGGACCGTCCCTCCGCGCTATCCGGTCTTTTGCAAGCCGGTGACGAATCTGAAGGGCATGGGCGTGGGCAGCTGCGTCTTGCAGGACGAGAGCGACTATCGGGAAAAATGCAAACCGGGCGATTTTTGGATGAAATTGATGACCGGGGAGCACATCAGCACCGATTGGGCGGTCGTCCGAGGAGAAACGGTGTGGTGCCGGCACACGCTCGGGATCCCGGGCGTGGCCGGCACCTTCGACTATTGGGTGATACAGGCGCGTGCACGCCCCGGATTGGAACGATACTGCCGGGATTGGATCACGGGATACCTGCCGGACTACACCGGCATGCTCAACATCGAGACGATAGGCGGGCGGATCATCGAGGTGCACTTGCGCTTTGCCGACCAGTGGCCCGATCTCTATGGGCGCAAATGGCTGAATGCGCTGGTACGGCTGTACCAGCACCACACCTGGGAGTTTGCCGATTCCGAACGCGCCGACGGCTATAGCGTCGTATTATTCGGTCCGCACGGCATCCCCTATGTGCATCCCACCCTGAAGATGCTCAACTCGTATCGTTCGACGCCCGGTGTGAGCAGCGTGCAGATCACGTTCTTCGAAGACCGTCCGCAGCAGTCGCACGTCATGCCGCCGGGAGGCTTCCGGCTCGCCATCGTCAACAGCGTCAGCCTGGAGGCGGGTATGCGCGTGCGGGCGACGATGGCGCGCGACTTCGGATTCCATGCGACGGAGCGGCGCGAGAAGCTCGCCGTCTAGCCGGCGGGCACCGCCGGAAATTTCGCAACCAGCCGGTCGGCGAGCGACGCCAAACACGCGCTGAAGGCCTGCGCAACGGCCGAATATTCCGATCCCTCGAGCGGCGCCGAGAATGCATCGCCCCCGATCTCGTCCGTTTTCGCCGCGGGATCGACGATGCGCCAGTGGGCTTCGATCGTCGCACGCCCATTGCGCCGGGCTGACATCCGCACGACATCCACTCGGATTCTCACCGGCGGTGTCCCTGCGCGATCGAAACCGCGATCGGCGACCACGATGTCGCTGCGGCGCTGTTCGATGTCGCGAGCCAGAGCATCCGAGACCTGTTCCGCGAACGGCGCCGCCCAACGCTCGTGTTCCAGGATCAAGACCCGGCCGTTCGAGTCATTGAGCACCAATTCGCGCCGGTCCACGACGGGCGGTATGGTCACATTGAGAATTACGTGCGTGCTCAAGGTCCCCGCAGGTGCGCGCCCCACATCGGGAAGGGGCGTCAAGGCGTAAAAGTGATCTGGCTGGGTTGCGCACGACGCCATCAGCAGCGCGAGGGCCGCACCGGCGCGCAAGAACATCATTCTCAAGGCTCATCTCCCGGTTTGCCGCGAATCAGCGCCTCCGGATGGCGCTCGAGGTACTCGACGAGTGCGCTCACGGATTTTGCCGCTCTCGACAGTTGCAGCAGCGTGGCGCTGAGGTCCGTTTGCAGCGGCGCGTCGGGCGCGAGCGCGCTCTTGGCGTTTTGCATCGCCTCTTGCGCCTCTTTCAAGGTCGCATCGACTTGCGGTGCGATGCTGTCGTTCACCTGGTGCAGCAGCTTGTCGGAGCTCTTCAACGTCTGGTCCAAGCTCGCCATGGTGCTCATCAAACGCGCCGAAATCTGATCGAACGGTATCTTGTCGAGTTTCTTGGCGATGCTGCCGACGGAGTCCTGGAGCTCATCGAGCGCACCGGAGGTCGTCGGGAACACGGCGGGCTGCTCGTTCCAGTTCACGTGTTCGGAGGCGATGCCGCTGTAGATATCCAGCGCCACATATTTCTGGCCCGTGAGAAGATTGCCGGTCCTGATTTCGGCGCGCATGCCGTGCGCGACCAGACTGTCCACCAACTGGCGATTGGCGGCATCGGAGGCATCCTCGGCGTTGCGCGCGTGATCATGCGCCTGCGGCTCTCCGCGGATGCGCTGCGGGAAGATGTCGACTTCCACCGGAAAGCGCAGCAGGCCGGCGCTGCGCTCGTATTCCACCGACAGCTTCTTCACCTCACCGATCGTGATGCCGCGCAGGTCCACCGGTGCACCGACCGACAGGCCGCGCAGGGAGCCCTTGAAGTACATGACGAACGTTTGCACCGATGCATTGGGCTCCTGTATGGCGCGATCGTGATCGGGAAACAGTCGAAAGGAACTGTCCTCCGCGGCCGGCGCCGTCGACGTCGAGCCGGCCGCCTGCTGAAACGCGACGCCTCCCTCGAGAATGGACGCGAGCGATTCGGTGTGCAGTTTGACGCCGTCCGAACTGATCGACATGTCGACGCCGCTTGCCTGCCAAAATCGGGTCGCCGCGGTCACGTAGGCATCGTAGGGCGAATTGACGAATACTTTGATGGTGACGCTGGCGCCGCCCGGATCGAGATCGTACGCCACCACTTCCCCGGCGGGGATGTGGCGGTAGAAGACCGTCGAGCCGATGGTCAAGGACCCGATGTCCTCGGCGTGCAATGTGAATTGACGGCCGGGAAGGCCGGAAGTCACTACCGGAGGCACCTCGAGACCGGTGAACGTGCGCCGCTCGACGCTCGAGTGACCCACATCGACACCGATGTACGCGCCCGACACGAGTGTTCCCAAACCGGTGACGTTGCCCCCGTTCACTCGCGGCCGTACGACCCAAAAGCGGGTGTCGGCAACGAGATAATCGCCGGCGTCCCGATGAATCTTCGCCGTGACGATCACCTGCTTGCGATCCTTGGCGACGTGAATCGCCGTGACCTCGCCGATTTCCACGGCTTTGTAGCGGATCTTGGTCTTGTTCGGCTCGAGATCATCAGCGGTGCGAAAGCCGATCTCAATGCTCGTGCCCTGCGCGATCTTCTGCTGGATTGCGACGAACGCCCCGGCCAGCACCACCAGAGCGGGAAGTATCCAAACATACGGCACCCGCTTGTGCGATTGCGGGTCCGGCACCGCGGCCGGTAGCTCATCGAGGGGCGACCTCTCATTGGCGGAGTGGCGCTCATTGGCGGAGTGGCGCTCATTGGGCGGGACTGGCGGTTCAGCCATCGGATTGCGGGTCCCAGAGCAACCGCTCGTCGAACGATTGGGCCGCGAGCATCGTCAACACCACCACCGCCGCAAAGGCGAGCGCGCCGGGCCGGACGTGGATCGTCGCCAGAGACTGAACCTGCACCAGTGTCACCAGCAGCGAAATTGCGAACACATCGAGCATCGACCAGCGGCCGATGAATTCGACGATCCGGAACAACCGGCTGCGCTGCCGCCGGTAACGCGTGGATTTGCGCGCCACGGCGATGAGAATGTCTCCCATGGCGAGGAGCTTGAGCAGCGGCACGACGATGCTCGCGAAAAATACCAGCAGCGCGAGCGGCCACGAACCCGAGGTTGCCAACGAGATGACACCGCTCAGGATCGTGTCGTCTTCGTCGCTGAAAAGTGTTTGCGTGTTCATGACGGGCAGCACGTTGGCGGGGATGTAGAGCAGGGCGGCGCTCAGTACCAATGCCGTGGTCGTGGCGATGCTGTTGGGTTTGCGTCGATGGAGAGGGGCGCGGCAGCGCGGGCATAGCGATCGGTCGGCGCCGATGGAACGCACCGTCGCACGGCAACGGGTGCACGCGAGAAGTCCCATCCTGAGACCCGTGACCGGGACGCTCACGTACCGCTCCGCTCGACCCAACGCCACAGCTGTTCGGTCGGGGTGGCGCTGGTGAGCGCCGAGAGTGCGAGCATCAGCAGACCATAGGATATGAGCGCGATCCCCGGGAGAACGTCCGCCAGCGCGGAGAGCTTCACCAGCGCGACCAGCGCCCCGAGCATGAACACTTCGGCCATCGCCCAAGGCCGCAGCGGCGCCAGTGCGCGCAGCAGGGCATTTCGACCGGGAGTCGAGTGCCGGGCGCGCAGCGGCACCAGCACGTACAGGAAAGTCAAGATCTGTGCAAGAGGAACCAGGAAACTCGTAAAGGCAACGAGCGCCGCGATGACTGCATACTGTTGCCGATACAAACCGAGCGCCGCACCGAGCAGAGTCGCGGGGCGCGTCGTACCGTTCACTTCGAGAATGACCAACGGATATGCGTTCGCCAGCACGAACAACACCAGCGCCGTTGCGGCCAACGCGATCGCAATGTCGATATCGGCCGAACTCGTGCGGTACAACTCCGCGCGGCAGCGAACGCAGCGGACACGCGCCGGAGAGATCATCTGGTCGAGACGATGCACAAGGTCGCAGGCGTGGCAAACGATCAGTGACGGCACGCGATCACCAAACGGGTCTCCCTGGCTTCTGCATCAATCCGGAAAGATAGCACTTATTCCCCCACCAATGCGCGTCCCAACATCCCGGTTCGACGTAGGACCGATCTGGCTACCTACGATAATTCAATTTAGGATCCCCGGTGCAATTAGGATCCTGGGTGAAATGCGCTTCAACCTCACGCGAATGTGCGCTCTGGTGCTGTTGGCCCTGTGCTGCGCGACGCGCGCGCATGCGGCCGATCCGCAGCCCTACAAAGTGGACCTCGCACCCACCGGCGACAATTCTCTGGATGCGACTCTGCGCGCGACCTCCGATCTCATCGCGCTGCGCACCTCGGCGCCCGTGAGTCCGTTCGGCCTGATCGCGCGGGCTCGCAGCGAAATCGACCGATTGAAAACCGTGCTGGAGAGCTACGGCTACTATCGGTCGAACGTCACGATCAAAATCAACGGCATGAGCTTGAACGACCCCGCGCTCGGTGAGACGCTGATGGCGCTGCCGAAGAACAAGGACACGCGGGTGACGGTCGCCTTCGAACTCGGGCCGCTCTATCATCTGCGCGAGATCGCCATCGACGGGGAACTGCCGCAATCGGCGCAGGGCATCCTGTCGCTCCAGCCCGGTGCGCCGGCCGTGGCGGCCAACGTGCTCGCCGCGGGCGCTCGGCTGCTTTCCATGCTCCAAGATCAGGGATACGCGTTTGCAAAGGTGGACCCGCCGGTCGCCTACGAAGATCAAACGGCGCCGGTGCTCGACGTCACCTTTCATGTCGAGGCGGGTCCACGCGTGCGCATCGGTGACATTCATCTCGAAGGTCTGCAGCGCATGCGCGAAAAGCTGATACGCCACAGGCTCACGCTGCGCACCGGCGAGCAGTACAGTTCCGGCGCGGTCGAGCGCGCGCGCCAGGATCTATTGGGCCTCAACGTCTTCGCCTCGATCAACGTGCACGTGGGTACGGCAGTCGACGGCACCGGCGGCGTCCCGATCACGTTTCAATTTCACGAGCGTCCACGCCACCTCGTCACCATCAACACCGCGTACTCGAGCGATCTCGGCGGCAGCGGCGGGGTGACGTGGAGCGACCGCAACGTTTTCGGCAACGCGGAGCAGCTCAATCTCAGCGCCAGCGTGACCAACGTCGGCGGCAGCGCCACGACCGGACTCGGCTATGACGCGACCGCCAAACTCATCGTGCCGGATTTTGGCCACCGCGATCAATCGCTGCAGCTCGCGGTCGGCGCGGTCAAGCTGTTCCTGCAAGCCTACGACCAAAGGGCGACCACGAGTAGCGTCACCGTCGCGCGCAAACTATCGAAATTCTGGACTGCGAGCGCGGGCGTGAGCGCCGCCGAAGAGCATATCCTGCAGAATCAACCGTACTTCTGCCCAACCAGCGGCATCGGAGTGCTGGGGACTTGTGCGCCGCCCGGAGTCATCGTGCAAAATCCCGTGTCGCACGACTACACCCTGCTCGCGCTGCCGCTCGCCCTCAGCTACGATTCCACCAACTTGAGATCGCCGCTCGACGATCCGACCCACGGCATGCGCGATTCGCTGAGCGTCACCCCGACGCGATCGCTGGGTCAGACCAGCGCCACCTTCCTCGTGACGCAGGTCAGATTCGCCACCTATTTCGATCTCGAGCATCTGATCGGCACGGATGCCGGGCGCAGCGTAATCGCCGCGCGCGCGTTGGCGGGGTTGGCGCAGGGCGCCGGCGAATCGAGCCTGCCGCCGGATCAGCGATTCTACGGCGGCGGCAGCGGTACGATTCGCGGCTACCGTTATCAGGCGGTCGGTCCGCAATTTGCCGACGGCACCCCGATCGGCGGCACCGCCATCACCGCCGAAAGCCTGGAATTGCGGCAGCGGATCGGCATGAGCTGGGGCGCCGCCGCATTCCTCGACGGCGGCCAAGTGAGCGCCTCGTTGAGGCCCCTGGCGAGTTCATTTTACGTCGGTATAGGAGCGGGTTTGAGGTACTACACTCCCATCGGTCCGATCAGATTGGATATTGCCGTGCCGGCGAAGCATTATTCCAACCCCGACCCCTTCGAGGTCTACATCGGACTGGGCCAGGCGTTCTGATGCGACGAGCAGTCAAAATCTCCCTCGGGGGCGCCGGCATCGCGATCTCCCTCGTGCTGGTTCTCGCCGGCGCGGTGCTCATGATCGGCAATACATCGCCGGGTCGCGCCTGGATCGAACGATTGACCGATCGGCTCACCGCGGGCCACGTGAAGCTCTCCGGTCTCGGCGGTTCTTTTCCGGCCAAGTTGACGCTGGCGCGATTGCAGCTCGCCGATAGCAAAGGCGTCTGGTTGAGCGCCGATCGGATCACGCTGCTGTGGTCGCCGGGGGCGTTGCTGGAGCGCCGCGTGCAGGTCGGCAAACTGCAGGTGGCCCGCGTGGACATCGAGCGGGGTCCCGTCTCCGAATCCTCGGGCGGCAGCTTTTCCATTCCCCACATCGATGTCGCGCAGCTTTCGATCGACGTGCTGCAGCTCGGCGCGGAATTGGCGGGCACGCCCGCGGCGCTCTCGGTGCATGGCAGCGTGGAGTTGCGCTCGCTCGAGGACGCGAGAGCCGACCTCGTGGCGCATCGCACGGACAGCGACGGGGAGTATTCGCTGAACCTACGCTTCGATCCGCAGCGCATGGATGCGTCCCTGGCGGTGCATGAGCCGGCGAGCGGGCCGCTGGAGAATATCCTCAAGCTGCCGGGGCTCGGCGCGTTGTCGGCGACCGTGCGCCTCAGCGGTCCGCGTCACGCCGAACGGGTGACGATGATGCTCGATGCCGGTGAGTTGCACGCGCGGGCCGAGGGCAACGTCGATTTGGTGCAGCGCTCGGCGGACGTGGAATTCTCGCTCGAAGCAGCCGCGATGAGTCCCCGCCCCGACCTTGCCTGGCAACGCTTTTCCTCGAAGGGACGCTGGCACGGCAACCTCTCCGAGCCGGCCGCCGACGGACGCGTGGACGTCGAGGCGCTGCGCCTCGCGGGCAGCACGACGATCGGCGCCCTGCGCGCGGACCTCTCGGCGAGCGGCGGCGCCGCCGCGCTCGATGCCGTCGTCACGGAACTCGTGATTCCGGGTCCTCAACCCAAGATGTTCGCGAGGGACCCGTTGGCGATCCACGCCTCCCTGCGTCTGAACGAGCCCACGAGACCGCTGCTGCTGACGGCGACGCAGCGGCTATTCTCACTGCGGGCACAAGCCGCAACCGCGGGACAACAATCCGCGACGCTCGATTTACACCTGCCCGAAGTCGCGCCGTTCGCCGCGCTCGCGGGACAGGATGTGCACGGCGATGCGACGATCACGACGAAACTCGTTCGGCGCAGCGCCGATGTCGGAGTGACGATGGAGGCCAAGGCCGGCTTATCGGGAGGAACCGCCCCCTGGATCGGCGTCCTGGGAAGTCGGGTGGCGCTGCAATTGTCCGGCTCGCTGTCCGATGCGGCGATCAACGTGGCGCGCCTGCAGTTGACCGGCCGCTCGCTGACGGCGTCGATGACGGGCAGCGCGACTCGGCCGCCGACGACTGCGCCGGGTCCGTACATCAAGGACCTGCAGGCTCGATGGGACCTCAAGATTTCCGACCTCGCCATCATAGCCTCCGAGTTGGCCGGCGAACTCGAGGCGAGAGGGCGCCTCAGCGGGCCGCCCACATCGTTCGTCGGCGATGCCGAAGTCACCAGCACGCTCTCGGTACGCGGATCGTCACCGGGCAGCATCTCCGCCGAGGTGCAGGCGCGCGGCCTGCCGTCGGCGCCGAGCGGAACGCTGCGAGCACACGGCATCCTCGATACCGCGCCGCTCAGCGTCGATGTCTCTCTCGAGCGCGACGCACGCCGCGGCGTGCACGCCATCGTGCGCCGTGCCGATTGGAAGAGCGCTCACGCCGAAGGCGACATGGCAGTTGAATCGAGCATCGCGGAGAGCCGGGGTCAGCTGCACCTGAGCGTCGGCAATTTAGGCGATCTCGATCGCCTCCTCGGCCTGCATATCGGCGGCAGCCTCGATGGGAGCGCCACCTTCACGCCGACCGGCGGCCGCACCCATGCGCAATTCGTGGTGGACGGCCGCGACCTGACGGCGGGCGGACTTGCGGGCAACCTGCATTTGACCGGGGAGGGACCCACCAATGCGGTCGCTCTGCAGCTGACGGTGCAAGTGCCGCACTTGAACGGCGCTGCCAACGCTGCCGGCGCTGCCAACGCTGCCGGCGCTGCCAACGTTGCCGGCGATGCCGCCGATGCGGCATCGAATGCGACTCTCGACCTCGATGCTCGTGAGCTGCGCATCGCCGACGCCGCTGCGCATTACCGCGGGCAGGAACTGAAGCTGCTGTCGCCGACTCAGGTGTCGTTCGCGAACGGAATGTCGATCGATCACCTCAAGCTGGGCGTGCAGGACGCGGTCTTCCGGCTCGAGGGCGAATTTGCGCCCATCCTCGATGTTCGGGCATCGGCACGCCAGATCGGGCCGAAGCTCGTCAACGTGTTCATGCCGGATCTGCTGGCGCAGGGGGCGATCGAGGCGCATGCGCGGTTGCAGGGTCGTCTCTCGGCGCCCACGGGGGAAATCGTCTTGAACGCCACCGGGATGCAGTTTGCCGACCCCGCGGCCGCGGGTCTTCCCGCGATCGATATGCACTCGAGGGCGGACCTCACCGGAATCGCAGCCTCGATCAAGGCGCGTTTGAGCACCGGCAAAGAGCCCTTGCTGACGGTGGAGGGGGAAGTTCCCCTGGACGTTGCCGGCGCGCTGGACCTGCAGATCCTCGGCAAGCTGGATATCGGCCTGGTCAACCCGCTGATGGAGGCCCGCGGGATGCACGCCGGGGGCAAGCTCGCCGTCGACGCCACCGTGGGCGGCAACGCGGCGGCCCCGCAGATTCACGGCACGGTCACCCTCACGCAAGGCAATTGGCGCGATTACGTGCGGGGGGTGAGTCTGACCAACATCAATGCAGAGGTCGAAGGCAGCGAGGGCACACTGCAGATCAAGAGCTTCAAGGCCACCGCCGCATCCGGACCCGTCACCATGACGGGCAGTGTGGGAGTGCTGCAGCCGGGCATGCCGGTGGATTTGAAAATTACCGCGAGCAAAGCACAACCGGTTGCAGGCAGCGTCGTGACTGCGAACCTCGATGCCGACCTCAGCATCCGCGGCAAGGCGCGCGAGCGGATCGACCTCGCGGGCAAGATCCACGTAAATCGCGCCACGATCGGCATCCCGGACGCCCTGCCGCCGGATGTCGCCGTCCTCGATGTGCGGCGTCGCGGTCAGCGCGCTCCACCGCCGGCGGGAAAGCTGGTCGTCGCGCTCGATGTGACGATCGATGCCCCGCGACAGATTCTCGTGCAGGGCCGCGGCCTCGATGCGGAATTAGGCGGGTCGGTACACATCGGTGGAACGCTCGATGCACCGCTCGTCAGCGGCGGCTTCGAGCTGCAGCGCGGTACCCTTTCCATCGGCGGCACCCGGCTCAACCTGCAGACGGTCCCGCCCGGCCGCGTGAGCTTCGACGGAGCGGGCCTGAAGCGCAGCATCGATCCGACCCTGGACTTCACCGCGGCGAGCAAGGTGGCGAGCACGGGAACGGACGTGACGCTGCACATCAGCGGACACGCGGATTCACCGAATATCGAGTTGAGCAGCTCTTCGGATCCCAGCATGCGTCAGGACGAGCTCATGGCGCTCCTGTTATTCGGCAGGCCCGCCTCGCAGCTCACCGCCATCGAATTGGCGGAGGTCGGCTATGCGCTCGCCAACCTGACGGGCGTCGGCGGCAGCTCCAATGTGTTGGTCAAGCTGCAGAAGAGTCTCGGACTCGATCGTTTGTCGGTCGGCTCGGACACGACGACCTCGCCGACCGGCGCCCCGGTGAGCTCGGGCGCCGCCATCGAAGCCGGGCGCTACGTGTCGAAGCGGGTGTACATCGAGGGCAAGCAAAGCACCACCGGCTCGAGCCAGGTGCAGGTCGATATCGATCTCACGAAGCGGTTGAAGCTGACGACGCGTCTCGGCAACGGCACGGCCATTACACAGGGCACGACGCCGGAAAACGATCCCGGCAGCAGCATCGGACTTTCCTATCAGTTCGAATACTGACGGCGTGTCGATGGACCGGCGCGCGGCCGGCGACGCCACCGCGCGCTCGAACCTACACGTCGCCTTTTTTCTGCTTGATGGCGTGGAGCAGCGCGTGCGGGTCCGCTGGTTTCGTCATTTCTTCCATTTGCTGCGGTGTGTGCGACTGGGGGCTTCCCCGCAGCGCCGTCAGCTCGCGTTGCAGCGAATCGACGATTTGAACGATCTTCGACACTTTCTGCTCGGTCAAGAGATTGATCTGCAGGTCGAGATGCGATCGGTGCTCGGCCAGCTGCGCCATGCGGTTCTGGCGAATGAGCACTGCCACCGTCAATAACAAGGCGTTCGAGCTGACCATGCCCTGCAACCACGGGAACGAGCTGAATGCCCGAGATCCGCGCCTGTTCGCGGTCGTCGAATTTCGCCAGCAATTCGAGGTTTTCCTTGGCCGGGGCGGACAGTTCCGCCGGCTGCTCGGCGGGGTGTTCGAGGTGGGCTTTCATGAAGCTTGTGACTTGATAGCGGCGAAAGAGTTCGGCCCGCGCGTCGCGTCCGACACGGCCCGCAAGCCGATAGCGCCGCACGTGGGGCGTGCCGGTGTTAGTATTTTTCTACGACTCGTCGCATAAGTTGGCGCAGATGCAAGCACAATTCGGCGCAGGATTGATCGAAAAACGTTCGATTGACTACGTTCCGCTCGCCGAACGCCACGGCAAGGTCTGGCATCTATGGCCGGTATGGTTTTCCGGCGATGCGCACCTCGCCACGGTCGCGACCGGCGTGGTCGGCATCGCGCTCGGCGGGAATCTCGCTTGGATGGTCGTTGCCGTAGTGCTCGGTTCGGCCCTCGGCACCTTCTTCATGGCGTTTCATTCGACGCAAGGCCCGCAGCTCGGGCTTCCGCAAATGATCCAGTCGCGGCCGCAGTTCGGATACCTGGGCGCTCTGCTGGTGTGGGGCGTTGCCCTGATCGCGTACATAGGCTTCAACGCCTTCAATCAAATCCTCGCCGCTGAGACCCTGCACTCGCTGTACGGAACGCCGACGGCCCCGACCGTGCTGGCGTTCGCGCTGCTTGCGGTCTCGCTCGCGGTCGTCGGCTACGACCTGATCCATCTTGCGCAGCGTTGGATCGCCTATGTGCTCATCGTCGCGTTGCTGGTGTTTTCCGTGGCAGTGCTGACGAAGACGCATCTGCCGGCGGGCGAGCTCGCATTGCGCGATTTTCGGGCGGTACCGTTCCTCGCGCAACTCTTTGCGGCGGCCTCTTACCAGGTGGCATGGTCGATCTACGTCTCGGACTACTCGCGCTATCTGCCGCGCGATGTGGGCGTCAGCGCTTCCTTCTGGTGGACCTACCTCGGTGCATTCGTCGGCGGCTCGTGGACGATGCTGGTCGGCACGGTGGCCGCAGCCCTGTATCCGAAGCTGGAATTCGCGACTGCCCTGCGCACCGCGGCGGATGCGGTGATTCCGGGTTTCGGCAAGCCGCTGTTGCTGTGCTCGCTGCTCGGGCTGGTGACGATCACCACGCTCAATTTCTACGGCGCCTCGCTGACGCTGCTGAGCGTCGTCGATTCGTTGCGGCCCGGCCGCCCGACGCTCGCGAGGCGGCTGCTCACGCTGGCCTTATCGACGGTTGCCGCAAGCGGCATTGCGCTCGCCTCGACGGAGAACTTCGTCGAGAAATTCGGTGAATTCCTGGCGGTTCTCCTCTACCTCTTCACGCCCTGGACTGCGATCAACTTGGTCGATTTCTACTGGGTGCGCAGGGGACACTATTCCGTCCGTGAGATATTCAATCCGCACGGCATGTACGGACGCTGGAATTGGCGCGGCCTGTTGGCCTATGGCGTCGGATTCGCGGCCATGATTCCTTTCTTCAGCGTCGCCGGACTGTACGTCGGTCCGGCCGCCGCGGCGATCGGCGGCGCGGACATCGCAATGCTGGTGGGGCTGCCGGTGGCCACTTTGGTGTACCTGTGGGCGTGCCGCTCGCTCGATATCGAGGCCGACCGGCGCCGCGCCGAGGCGGCGGATGTCGGGCTCGACGCGGAAATGTCGAAGCTGGCCGCCTGAATCGCGCGCGGCGTGACTAATTCTTCAGGCGGTATCCGGTCTTGAATATCCACGCCACGACCGCGAGGCAGACGAGGAAGAAGCTCAGCGTGAGGCTGAAGCTGATGCGCACGTTCACATCGGACGTTCCGAAGAAGCACCAGCGAAAGCCGCTGATCAAATAAACCACGGGATTGAACAGACTGAACGCGCGCCACGCAGGCGGCAGCATGCTGATCGAATAAAAGGCGCCGCCAAGAAAGGTGAGCGGCGTCACGACCAGCATCGGAATGAACTGCAGCTGCTCCCAGCCGCGTGCCCAGATGCCCAGAATGAATCCGAACAGGCTGAAGGACAGGGCGGTCATCAGCAGGAATGCGATCATCCAGATCGGATGCAGGATGTGAATGGGCACGAACAGCGATGCGGTCGCGAGAATCACCAGACCGAGAACCACCGACTTGGATGCCGCCGCGCCCACGTAGGCGATGACGATTTCCGCATAGGAGATCGGCGCGGACAACAGTTCATAGATCGTGCCCACGAATTTTGGAAAGAAGATACCAAAGGAGGCGTTCGCCAGGCTCTCGGTGAACAGCGCGAGCATCATCAGCCCCGGCACGATGAAAGCGCCGTAGCGCACGCCGTCGACGGCGCTCATGCGCGAGCCGATGGCGGCGCCGAAAACGACGAAATACAAGGACGTGGTAATGACCGGCGTCACCAGGCTTTGTACCAGGGTGCGCAGTGCCCGGGCCACTTCGAACCTGTAGATCGCCCACACGCCGTGGCGATTGAATTCGAAGCGCGTAGCCGGATGGGTATCGCTCATGTGCCGCGCTCGCTCACCAGGCTGACGAAGATGTCCTCCAAGGAGCTCTGCTGCGTCTGCAGGTCCTTGATCACGATCGACAGCTCGCCCATTCGCTGAAGCAGCGCCGGAATGTCGAACGCCCCGGTGCCCTCGACGGTGAGGACCAGGTACTCGCCGCGATTCTTCAACTCGAGGCCCCAGGGGGCGAGCTCATGCGGGATGCGCGCCATCGGCTCCTTGAGGTGCAGCGTGAGCTGCTTCTTGCCGAATTTCTTCATCAACGCTTCTTTCTCCTCGACGAGAATGAGGCCCCCCTTGTTGATGACGCCGACCCGGTCAGCCATCTCCTCCGCTTCCTCGATATAGTGCGTGGTCAGGATGATGGTCACGCCGCGCGCGCGCAGCCCCCGCACCAGATTCCACATGTCGCGCCGCAGTTCGACGTCGACGCCGGCCGTCGGTTCATCCAGGAACAGGATATCGGGCTCGTGCGACAGGGCCTTCGCGATCATCACGCGCCGCTTCATGCCGCCCGACAGCGTCATGATCTTGCTGTTGCGCTTGTCCGTCAGCGACAAATCGCGCAGCAGGCCCGAGACGTAGTGCGGATTCGGAGCGCGGCCGAACAGTCCGCGACTGAAGGTGACCGTGGCCCACACCGTCTCGTAGGCGTCCGTGGTCAGCTCCTGGGGCACCAGGCCGATCTTGCTGCGCGCCGCGCGGTAATCGCGCACGATATCGTGGCCGTCGGCAATCACGCGGCCGCTACTCGCCGTGACGATGCCGCAGACGATGTTGATGAGGGTGGTCTTACCGGCTCCATTCGGTCCCAACAGCGCGAAAATCTCTCCTTTCTCGATATCGAGATTGATGGGCTTCAGTGCGCGCACGCCTGAAGCGTAGACCTTCGTTACGTTCTCAATCGAGATGATCGGCATTCGCAATCCGCTTGACCAGGGCGCGGGTGAATTCCGCGGTATTCGACGTTCCCCCCAAATCGCCGGTTCGCACGCGATCCAGATTGAGCGTTTGATCGATCGCAGCGCGCAGGCGACGCGCGAGATCGGGCAGCTTGCAGTGTTCGAGCATCATCGCCGCCGCCAGCAGCAGTGCGGTCGGATTGGCGATGCCCTTGCCGGTGATGTCGGGCGCCGAGCCGTGGACCGCTTCGAATATCGCCGCATCCGCGCCGATGTTGGCGCCGGGCGTCATTCCCAAGCCCCCGACCAATCCGGCGACCAGGTCGGAGAGGATGTCGCCGAAGAGGTTGGTGGTCACCAAAACGTCGAACTGCCAGGGATTGAGCACCAGCTTCATGGCACAGGCGTCGATGATGACGGTCTCGAGGGCGAAGCGGCCCTTGTATTTGCGCTCGTACAGCTCCTTTCCGGTCTCGAGGAAGATGCCGGTGAGGGCCTTCATGATGTTGGCTTTGTGCACGATCGCGACTTTCTTGCGGCCGGTGGCGACGGCGTGCTCGAAGGCAAACTCCAGCAGCCGGCGGCTGCCCTGCCGCGTGTTGACGCCCGTGGCCATGGCGACGGCGTGCGGATCGTCGTCGATTTGGATGTAATACTCATGGCCGATGTAGAGCCCTTCGAGATTCTCTCTCACGACGACGAGATCGATGTGATCGAAGCGGCCGCCCGGTATGAGGGTGCGCGCCGGACGCAAATTGGCGTACAGCTTGAACTCCTCGCGCAAGCGAACATTCGAGGAACGAAAGCCTCCGCCCGAAGGAGTCTCGAGAGGGCCCTTGAGCGCCACACGCGTGCGTCGAATGCTCGCGATGGTCTGCGGCGGCAGCGGATCTCCCGCCGCCTTGACGCCTTCCAGCCCCGCCGCTTGCCGATCCCACGCGAACGGCGCACCGAGCGCATCGAGCGCGGCCAGCGAGGCGTCCATGATCTCGGGTCCAATGCCGTCGCCGGGAATCAGCGTGGCGGGAATGCGTTCTGACATCGGCTGGTCTCGCACAGGATGGAGTGTGGATTAGAATACTCGAAACTCGGCCTGAGACCGCCGCCGCTCGCAAGGAATCCACGCATTGACAGCGAAGAAATAATCCGCGCCACGCGCCGTTGGCTCGAAAAGTCGGTCATCGGGCTCGGGTTGTGCCCTTTTGCCGAGGGTCCATACCGCAGCGAACGGGTGCGCTTTTGCGTGAGCGAGGAGCGCAGCGCCGCAGGATTGCTGGAGGAGTTGCGGGCGGAATTGCTTCATCTGCACGGCGAGGATCCCCGAACTTGCGAGACGACGCTGCTGATCCACCCTTGGGTGCTCACCGATTTCATCGAATTCAACGACTTCCTCGAGGTTTGCGAGGCGGCGGTCGTCGACCTCGATCTCGAGGGCGAGCTGCAGATCGCGAGCTTTCACCCGCAGTACCAATTCGCCGGGACCGCGCCCTCGGACATCGATAACTTTACGAACCGCTCGCCCCATCCGACCTTGCATTTGCTGCGCGAGGCAAGTATCGAGCGTGCGCTGGCGACGGTTGCGGATCCCGCCGAAATCTACCGCCGCAACGTGCGTACGCTGCGTGCGCTCGGGCTCGCGGGCTGGCAGGCGCTCTGGAAGGACTAGGCTGCCGGACCGCAGTGTTCAGCTTGCGGTGGTTCACGTACACTCTCGGGCCGGCGCGAACGTCCGTCGGCTGGGAAAAAAATGGGAGCTCGATCATCGTGATCATCAAACTGTTGCGGGCTACGGCACTGCTGATTTGTGCCTCGTCGGCGTCCACGGCGATCGCCAGTGAGTTCCCGGTTCCCTTGCCGGCGGACAGCACGCTGAAGGTCGAGACGCTGCCTGCCAAATATCCCACCGGCTGGGCCTTTCTCAACTATGCCGGCGATCGCATCGAGCTGCGCAACGTCGGCAGCGACAGCCGTGAAGTCAAGGGGCAGCTGCAGGCGCACGATTCGGCCACGCTGCTCGTGTCGACGACGCGGCCCGAGCTGTATACCGCCGACACGGTATGGTCGCGTGGGGTGCGCGGTACGCGGACGGATTTCATCACCGTTTACGATGCCCAGACGCTCAACCCGGTGGATGAGATCGTGCTGCCGGGCGGCAAACGCGCGTTGATCACGGCGATGGAAGGACTGCTCGCCTTCACCGACGATCAGCGCATGGCGCTGGTGTTCGATTTTACCCCCGCTTCCTCCGTGACGGTCGTCGACCTCATCAAGCGTCGGGTGCTGGGCGAGATCGAAATCCCCGGCTGCATGCTCGTTTATCCGTCCGGCACCCGCGGTTTTTCGACCCTGTGCTCGAGCGGCACTCTGTTGACCATTCGGCTCGATGAACACGGCGCGGTCGCGGGCCGCACCGAATCCAAGGCCTTCAATCCTCTCGATCGCGACCCGCTGTTCACGGCCACCGCGAGCATCGGCGGGGTGCGCTATTTTCCGAGCTTGCACGGGCGCATTCAGCCCATCGACATGCGCACGGACGACGTCCGGATATTGCCCGACTGGCCGTTGGTGACTCCGGCGGAGCAGGCGGAACAATGGCGCCCGAGCGGCTGGCAGGTCATCGCGAGCGACGAGCAAAAGCTCCTCTATGTATTGATGCAGGCGCATGCGCAGGAAGGGACCCACAAGGATCCGGCCAACGAAGTGTGGGTCTATCAAACATCCAGCAAGGCGCGTGTGAAGCGGATGCGTCTCGTGCGCCCCGGTTCCTCGATCTCGCTCACGCACGCTGCGGAGCCGCTGTTGTTGGTGCAGGCGGGCGAGCGGCTCGATGTCTACGACCCGCTCAACGGCAGCCTCGTGCGTAGCCTGGATTTGCCGGGCCTGCACACGCGCATGCAGATCGAGCCGGTACGTTGATGATGGGAGGTATCGCCATGCTCGGCGTCGTGCGCATCCTCATCGCTCAGCTCGCTGCATTCCTGGCATTGCTCCTGCTCGCCTCGGCCATTCATAAAGCGATCCGCTGGCCGCACACGCAGCGCGTGATTCGGGATTTCGCGGGCATACCGGCGGCGGCGTCCTCCATGACGGCGCTCGCGGCCGCTCTCATCGAGGCGCTCGCCGCAGTGCTGCTGTTCGCCCCGGCCGAGCGCCCGGCAGGAGCGGTGCTCGCCGCGCTTTTGTGGGCTGCGTACTTGGCCCTCATCGTGCGAGCCGTCGTCCACGGCCGGCGCGATGTCGATTGCGGTTGCAGTTTTGGCCGGGCGCATCGTCCGCTCGGTGCGTATCAAGTGCTGCGAAACGCGGTGCTGGTGTTTTTGGCCCTGCTCGTCACCGTCTCGGCGGCGGGCGGCAGCGTGCCGGTCAGTGCCGCGCAAGTGTGGGCGGCCTGTGCGCTGCTCGCGCTCTATGGGGCGCTCGATCAGGTGATGGCGCTGCAGCCGTTGCGCCGCGGGGAGGTCCTATGAGTTTCGTGATTGCCTCACAGATTGCTCTCTGGGCGGGGCTTTTGATCCTGGCGATCGTGTGCATCGCACTGGCCCGGCAGATCGGCGTTCTGCATCAGCGCATCGCGCCTGCCGGAGCACTGGCGCTGAAGCAGCCTCTGAAGCTCGGCGACGCGACGCCTGAGTTGACGTTGACTTCTCTGGACGGATCGGCCGTCAAAATCGGCGGCGCACGCGGCGGACGCAGTCAGCTGTTGCTGTTTCTCTCGCCGGATTGCGCCATTTGCGAGGCGCTGCTGCCCGCAGTGCGCTCGGCACAGGGCGCCGAACGCGCGTGGCTCGACATCGTGCTCGCGAGCGACGGCGAAACCGACCTGCACGCGCAGTTCGTCCGCGAAAAAGGCCTGACGAAATTTCCCTATGTGATATCCGAACAACTGGGGCGCAGCTACGGCGTCGCAAAGCTGCCGTATGCCGTGTTGATCGATGAGGCGGGCAAGCTGTCGGCGACCGGCCTCGTCAATACCCGCGAGCATTTGGAAAGCCTGTTCGTGGCGAAAGAGCGCGGCGTCAGCAACATCCAGCAGTTCCTCGCTCAACGTGACCAGAAGCGTGCGTCTTCGGGAGATTAATGTGCCTCCGATCGATCATTTGGCAGAAAAACTATTGCGCGGCTTTGCCAGCCGAACTTCCCGGCGCAGCGTCTTCAGCGTGCTGGGGGGATTCCTCGCCGGCGCCGCAGCGCTGCCGCTGCTGCCGGTCGCACGCGCCGCGGAGGAGAGCTCCGCGGATCCGAATTCAGGGCAGACGCCGCCGCAAACCTCGGGCAACTCACAGGATCCCGGCGATCGCACGAAATGCGATTATTGGCGCTATTGCGCCATCGATGGCTCGCTGTGTTCCTGCTTCGGCGGCACCGTCACGTCGTGTCCCCCGGGCACCGAGATGTCGCCCATCACCTGGATCGGCACCTGCCGCAATCCGGCGGACCAACGCAATTACATCATTTCCTACAACGATTGCTGCGGCGGCGTCGCCTGGGGCCGCTGCGCTTGTCAAAACAACAAGGGCGACCGGCCGGTGGTACGGCCACAAACCAACAACGAGGTGACTTGGTGTTTCGGCACGAAGAGCCAATCCTACACCTGCACGGTCGCGATCATCTTGGGCGTCGCGCTTGATCAGAAATAGGCAGCCTCTGCCAGGTCCTCGCCTGCCGGGTCCTCGCCTCCCGGGGCGCCTCGGAGGAGCGTTACTGGCGACCGCTGCATTGTCGATCGCGCCGCTCACGCCGACACTGGCTGCGGCGGACTCCGAACCGCGGGGAGTTGAAAATGCGCAGCGGGCGTGGCAGAACTGGACTCTGAATTGTCAGGGGTGTCACCGCTTGGATGGTACGGGCTCCGCCACGACGTCGCCGAGTCTCGCGGGAACCGTCGCGAAATTCCTGTGGGTACCGGGCGGCCGCGAGTATCTCGGGCGGGTGCCGGGCGTCGCCACCTCGCCGCTCTCGAACGGGGAATTGGCCGAATTGATGAATTGGATGTTGTGGCGCTTCGACCGACAAAACCTGCCCGCAACCTTCGAGCCGTACACGGCGGCCGAGATTGGACAATTGCGCACGCAGCCGCTGCGTCTGGAAGCCTCGCAGATGCGCAGTGATCTATTGAACAAGGCTCTTGCATCCGGGCCGCCGTGATGGCGAGTCACCCCGGCGAAGAACTCGTCGCCACGACCTGTCCGCGGGACTGCTACGACACTTGCGGCATGACGGTCGTCAAGCGCGATGGCGTCGTCACCGCCGTTCGCGGCAACCCCACGCACCCGGTCAGCCGGGGTACTTTGTGCGGCAAGTGCTCGACGGCCTACAACCGGGAGTGGCGCGACCCGACGCGGCGCTTGACCGTGCCCCTGCGGCGCTCCGGACGCAAAGGTCTGGGGCGCTTCGAGCCGCTATCGTGGGAGACCGCCCTCACCGAGATTGCTGCCCGGCTCAACCGGATCCGCGCCGATCACGGTGCCGGCTCGATTTTGAACGCGCACTACACCGGCACCATCTCCCTGCTGGCCGGCATTGCACCGCTGCGATTCTTCAACCGGCTCGGGGCAACCGAGGTGACCCCCGACACGATTTGCAACATGGCGGGGCACGTCGCGCTGCGCTACGTGTATGGCACTTCGCTCGATGGCTTCGATCCGCGCGCCGCGCAGGACGCCGCCTGCATCGTCGTGTGGGGAGCGAATCCACACGCCTCGGCGCCCCATGCCCACGAGTATTGGTTGCCGGAGGCACCCGGAAAGGTGGTCGTCGTCGATCCGATTCGAACGCCGACGGCGGCTCAGGCCGACATTCATTTACAGCCCTTTCCCGGCAGCGATGCCGCGCTCGCGTTCGCTCTGATGCACGTCATGCACCGCGATGGCCTGATTGACAAGTCTTTCATCGCGGCGCACGTACTCGGTTGGGACGAGCTCGAGCCTGCCGTGGCCGCATGCGATCTGCGGCGGTTGAGTGCGGCGACCGGCGTGCCGATTCCGCAGCTCGAAGAGGTCGCGCATCTGTATGCGAGAGGCCCGTCGCTGCTGTGGCTCGGCCAAGGCCTGCAGCGCCAGGCGACCGGCGGCAACGTCATGCGCGCGTGCGCGCTGCTGCCGGCGGTGAGCGGTAATCTCTGCAAACCGGGCGCAGGATTTCTGTATCTGAACGGAAATTTGCGGCAACGGGGCATCGATGAGGGATATCTACTCGCCGCGCACCTGGCCGCGGCCCCGCCCGCTCAGGTGAGCCACATGGATTTCGCGGAGGCGCTCGAAGATCCGGCACGCTCGCGCGCCCTCATCGTCTGGAATATGAATCCGGTCGCCTCGTGCCCGCAGCAATCGCGCCTGCGCCGGGCACTCGAGCGCGAGGACCTGCTCACGGTCGCACTCGATCTGTTCCCCACCGATACGACGGCGCTGGCCGATTACGTCCTGCCCGCGGCGAGCTTTCTGGAGTTCGACGATCTGATCGCCTCCTATTTTCAACTGACGCTCTCGGCGCAGGTCAAAGTCATGCCGCCCATCGGGCAAGCGCTGCCTAATCTGGAAATCTTCCGGCGTCTGGCGCGGGCCATGGGCTTTGCGGAACCTGAGCTGTATGAGAGCGACGCGCAGATTCTCGACGCCCTGCTCGCGCGCAGCGGCCTCGGTGAGGACTTCGCGTCGCTCGCGGCGAAGGGCAGCCTGTGGATTCCACAGCAGCCGGCCGTGCAGTTCGCGGATCGAACATTCGCCACGCCGAGCGGGCGCATTGAAATTGCGAGCTCGCAGGCGGCGGCGGCGGGCTTGCCGCGGCTTCCGCAATGTTGGAGCGATCCACGTCCGGTGGCCGGCAAGCTGCGATTGCTGAGTCCCGCGCACGACTGGCTGCTCAATACGAGCTTCGGGAATGTCAGCCGGATTCGCACGCGGCTCGGAGAGGCGACCATTGCGCTGCACCCGCTGGATGCCGCGGAGAGGCGGGTGACCGACGGCGATAGCGTGCTGGTTCACAATGACTGCGGCCGCCTCGAATTGAAGGTGACCACCTGGGACGAGCTACCGCGGGGCGTCGCGCTTGCGCACAAGGGTCGCTGGCTCTCGACCGATCCCACGCAAGCCAATGTCAATGTGTTGAACCCCGGGCAGAAGAGCGACATGGGGGAGAGTACCGCGGTCCACGGCGTGGAAGTGCTGGTGCAAGGCTCGCCGAAGGGCTGCCGAACGGCTCGCCGAAAGGCCGGCTGCCCGCCGCGGCGCGTCGATGAGCGCGGCGGTGAGCGCCGAGCTCGGCGAAGCGCTTCATCTCAAGCGCACGTTGAAGTTTTGGGACTTGGTGCTCTACGGTTTGGCGTACATCGCACCCTTCGCCCCCTTGAGCACGCTCGGCTTCGTCTGGATCGAATCGAGCGGACTGATCGTGCTCGCCTACCTGCTGGGCGGTGTTTGCATGTACTTCACGGCCCGAAGCTACGCCACCATGACGGAGATGCTGCCCACGGCAGGCTCGGTATACGGCTTTGCCCGCCACAGCCTGGGGACCTTTCCGGGCTTTATCGCAGGCTGGATGATCCTGCTGGATTATTTGTTGATTCCGGCGTTTGTCTACGTACTCATCGCGGTGGCGCTCCAAACGCTGCTGCCGGGCATTGATCGAGGGGTCTGGATCGCGCTGTTGGTGGCGGCGACGACCGGCGTGAACTGGTTC
This sequence comes from uncultured Gammaproteobacteria bacterium, assembly GCA_963801865.1. GTDB lineage: Bacteria > Pseudomonadota > Gammaproteobacteria > Steroidobacterales > Steroidobacteraceae > Bog-1198. The sequence goes on from CAWDGY010000010.1 coordinate 215,794, forward strand.
GGCATCAAAGTCACGTCGCGCGCCAATTTCGTCTCGGTAGCCCTGCAGGTCATCATATTGCTGGGATTCGTCGGCCTCGGGCTGATCGCCCTGCATGCGGGCAAGGGTGATGGCGGGTTGACGCTCAAGCCGGTGTTCAATGCGGCGACCTTCAGCGCCGCCAAGATCTTCAGCGCCACCTCGATCTGCATCATGTCGTTCCTCGGCTTCGACGCCGTTTCCACTCTGGCCGAAGAGGTGGAGGGCGGCGATCGGCGGGTGGTCGGCCGAGCCATCATCGCGGTGCTGGTGCTCTCGGCCGCCTTTTTTGTCGGCGTCACATGGGTTCTCGGCGATCTGTTGCCCGGCATTCAGATCAAGGATCCCGCCGCGGCGGTGTACGAGCTGGCAGCCTGGGCCACCGGTCCGTGGACGGCGGTCGTATTGGCTTGGGCGTACGCAGGCATCGTCGGGCTGTCGAATGCACTGCCGATGCAGGTCGGAGTGGCGCGAGTCGTCTTCGCCATGGGCCGCGACCGCCAATTGCCTCGGGTACTGGCGCGCATTCACCCGCGCTATCACACGCCCTATGTCGGCATGCTGGTGACCGCAGCGATTTCGCTGGCCGTCGCCCTGTTCATGAAGAACCGCCTGGACGATCTTGCCTCGATCGTGAATTTCGGCGCCTTGAGCGGGTTCTTCTTCCTGCACGTATCGATGCTGGCCCGATTCGCCTGGAAGCAGCGTTCGCGCGCCTGGGCGGCACACTGGGCGGTGCCCATCTGCGGAATCATCGTCGTGCTGGCGGTGTTCACGGGAATGAGTTCGCTCGCGCTCAAGGTGGGTTTGACGTGGTTGCTCGGCGGCCTCGTCTACGGTGCCGTCTTGAAGGCGATGCGCCGGGAGGAATTGCGTGCGGAGTTGTGATTGCGAGTTGTGATTGCAAAGAGCGCTGAAGGGTAGGACGATTCCCGCGGATCGATGCGACATCGCCAACTTTCTTTCGCCGCGCACGCGACGCAAGCTGTCGCGAACCACATCGGGGAGGGTCCGACATGCAAGCTTCGCTCGCATTTCTGAACGGCGCCGGCCTCCGCACCGGCAAATCGAGTCGCCGCAACAATGCCTTCCTCGAGGTCTTGAACCTGCTGCGCACGAGCCATCGGGCGCTGCGGCGGGGGAAGCAGCGCTGCCGCAACGGCGATACCCGGGCTCGCACCGAATCCTAGCAGGCTCGCGCTGAGTTGCATGCGGAGGACGCGAAGGTGGATCATGCGCTCGTGGGCGATATTGGCGGCACCGTCGTTGCAGGGGAGCGCACCAATCAGGCGGAACTAGCCGGCCTGCGGGCGATGTTGAATCTCCTCCCGACACCGGCTGCCATTTTGGACGCGAATCTTCGCTACGAGAGCGTCAATCCGGCTTACTGCGCACTCACCGGGTATTGCGCCGAGGAGCTGCTCGGCCGGCTGTTCGGCAGCTGCCTGAGCCCCGAAACGCCGTTCGAAGGCTACCCGCTCGCCGCCGCACAGTCCCCGCCGGCGCAGGCGATCCAAGCTCTGAACTTCAAGAGAAAGGACGGCAGCGTGGTGCAGATCGAATGCCGCTTCGCTACGGAAGGCACCTCGGGGATGCGAATTCTGGCCGCCGCCGAGCGCAGCCAGTCGCGCCTGCCTCGCCTCGACGAGGAGTTCATGGCAACGCTCTCGCACGAGTTGCGCAACCCCCTCAACGCCATTCTTGGCTGGGCCGCCACACTGAACCGCAAGCCCGGATTGCCGGAACCCGTGATCCACGGATTGCAGGCGATCGAGCGCAATTCGCGCATTCAAGCGCAGATGATCTCGGATATGTCGGATTACGCGCAGATCGCGTTCAGCAAACTCCGTTTGGCGGCGCAAGACATCGACCCCTATCCGGTGGTGCGTGCGGCGCTGCAAGCGCTGAACACGGCAGCCGAGAGCGCCGGCGTCACCATACGAGCGTCCTTCGGTGAAGAATCGCTGCGGATCGACGCGGACGCATCTCGTTTGCAGCAGATCGTTTGGAACCTGCTCAACAACGCCCTCAAGTCGTCGGCACGCGGCGGCGAGGTCAGAATCACGGCGTCCCGAAGCGCAGATTCCTTCAGCCTCACCGTGAGCGACCATGGTAAGGGGATCGAAGCGAAGTCTTTGCCAGGGATTCTCGATGGCTTCGGCCTGGGGCTCGGAATGGCGGTGGCCAAGCAACTGACCGAACTGCATGGCGGCTCGATTCAGGCAGTCAGCGCGGGGATAGGCCTCGGCGCCGCATTCACCCTGACGCTTCCATTGAGCCGCGGCACCTCAACGTCGAGCTGAGCAGTGGTCGGGCCTCGCCGTCGGGCTGAGCGGTCGCCGTGGTTTGGGCTGAAGCAGGTGCTATCCCGTCATCCCGCCGGAATATCGCGAACCAGCGCCGTTGCCGCCTCGATCACGGCGGCTTGATGCGGCAGCAGATCTTGTCCGGCCATCTGCATCAACTCCTCGAGGTAGGGATCGACGACGTCGGTCCTGATGCCGGCGAACTCCTCGAGAATCGGCAGCCCGCAAAACGGCACGTAGGCGTTTGAATAACCGCCCTCGTGGGTGGCGAGGAGCCGCCCGCCGCAAAGTTCTCCTGCGGCCCGCACGATGCGTGCCGCCATCCCCCGGTAGGTCTCGCTGGTGCACAACATGCGGCCCAGCGGATCCATTGCGCTGGCATCCAACCCGGAACACACCACGATGAGCTCGGGGCGGTAGCGCTCAAGGGCCGGCAATACCACCCGATCGAACGCTGCCAGGTACGCTCCGTGGCCGGAGCCCGGAGGCAGCGGTATGTTCAAGTTGGTACCTGCGGCGCGGCCGACTCCGGTCACGTTCAAGCCTCCCGAGTCGATCGGATAACAGCGGTCTTGGTGGATCGACAGAGTGAGTACCGAAGGGTCCTCGATGAATGCGGCTTCGGTGCCGTTGCCATGATGCACGTCCCAATCGACGACGGCGATGCGCTGCAGGGAATGGACACGCTGGGCGTGACGAATCGACAGCACTGCATTGCCAAATATGCAATAGCCGCGCCCCTGGTCCGCTTCGGCATGGTGGCCGGGGGGCCTCACCAGCGCGTAGGCATTCTTGACCCGCCCGGCAAGCACCGCATCGGTCGCTGCAATGCAGCCCCCCGCGGCAAGCTCGGCGATCTCGTAACTACCCGGACCGATGCTCACGCTATCCCCCACCGGCCCGCCGTTCGCGGCGGACAGCGCGCGAACCGCCTCGATGTAGCGATCCGTATGAAAGTACCTCAGTTCGCTGCGCTCGGCCGGCCGCGGCTTGAGCCGAAGCAATTGGTCGGCAAGCCCGCTCACTTCCAGCAAGCCCAGCAGACGCCGCTTGGTCTCCGGGGCTTCCGGGTGATGATCGGGCTGCATGTACGCGTTGGTGCTCGAAAATCCGGCGCCGCTGCCTGCGTCGTGCCAAAAATAGCGCTCGTGCGCGAGTAATCCGGTCAGTGGCGGCGGTGCAGCGTTCAGGGAGCGTCTCCTCGGATCAGTTGGCGGTTTTCCAGCGGCGCGCCGACGATGACCCGATGGCGCCGCAATTGGCCACGCGCGCTCGACGCTGCCGCCCGGCCCGCATAGCATTTCACGCGTGTATTCTTGGCTGCAACGCTTGAGATCCCTGCGACACCGATTTTGGTACGGTGTTTCTGAGCGCATACGTTGGTCGCGTGGCGAATTCCACGAAACACCTGCTCGCGAATTGCGAGCCTCAACCCCCGAGCAGGCGCAGAGGATAGCTGCGTTGCGCAGCCGTTACCAGGTGCGGTTCGAATCGCACATGACTGCCGCGACGAGCCTCAACAACTACGAGTATCTCGATATCCTCGATCGCGCTTGGTCCCTGTCGGGCCTGTCCCGGCCCGAGGGCGGGGAATTATGCGATGTGGGGTGCGGCAAGCTTCTGGTACGCGGCCCCGCTGCGTGCTTTTTTTCGACCGAGACGACTGCTCGGCGTCGATGTCGAGGGGTTCCGCCTTACGGCGTGGTTTCCGTTCGGCACGCCGGCGGCCATTCTGGCCTGGCGCCTGCCTCTGTCGCTGCTGCAACCGGAGTGCTTGTTTCGGCAGATTCACCATAATCTGCGTCCCGACGGCCTCTTCGTCATGATCAATCACGGGATCGGGGAAGCGGCGTTGGCTGCCGAATTGTGCATTGCCGCAAGACTGCGTCCAATCTGGCGCGGTTTTCAATCTTCCTCGGACCCCTCACTCGTCTGGGGCAACCGGGCGGTTCCGGCCATCCTCTCCTGTTGGCAGGGCACCCGCGCTCAGCATTAATTCGTACTAATCAGCAATTTGCTGTAGTATCCGCGGCGGTTCGTGAATTTCTACTTGGTCCGTTTCTGGCCACCGCGCCGCTCCGGCGTCACCTTGGCCACAACCCACAAAGCAGGTTTCTTCGATCCAGGTGGTTGGCATTCCGCTCTCACACGTGAGGCACGCGTGACCAGCCGATAGTTTCTTTTGTAGTAGGTATTCTTCACATGACGAAAATGTATGTTGGCAATCTCCCGTTCTCAATGGACGAGTCCGCGGTGCGTGCACTGTTTGAAAAGCACGGCCCCGTGCAGTCCGTGGCGCTGATCAATGATCGCGACACCGGTCGGCCCCGCGGTTTCGGCTTCGTTGAAATGGCAAGCGCAGACGCTGCGCGCGCCATGCAGGCCTTGAACGGCCACGATGTCGACGGGCGAGCGCTGAAGGTGAACGAGGCTCAGGAGCGCACCGGCGGCGGTGGTGGCGGTGGTGGATCGCGCGGTCCGAAGCGCTGGTAAATCAGCCTTTGTATTGAGCGAGAACTGGGGCCGCAGCGATGCGGCCCCAGTCGTTTCCAGCGCCTGAGTCGGCGCAATCAGGGTTTACGCTTGAGGCGGGTTTGCCTATAATCGCGCCCCTCGGCGGGGGATCGAAGCCAGGCTTGCGGGCTTGGTCGACCGATCTTCAGAGGCGAACGTTCCGAAGTACGCTTTATTGGTAAAGAGCCCCGCAGGGGGCTTTTTCGTCAAAGAGAAAGGGGGCCGATGGTCCCCTTTTTATTTTGGTGCCGCGCTTCCGGCGAAGCGTCGTTTGCGAAGGGTGCGGAATGCGTGACGCCTTGATGCGCTTGTTGGAGCCGCCGATCGAGGCGCTCGGGTTCGAACTGATCGATGTCGAGTTTGCCCGCGAAGGGCGTGGGGGCGTGCTGCGAATTTATATCGATCGCTGCGCTGGCGGTGATGACCGCGCGGGCGGCGGTGGGGCGATGATCACGGTCGATGACTGCGCGGCTGCGAGTCATGCCGTGAGCCGAGTGCTCGAGATCGAGGATCCGATCAAGGGTCATTACACGCTGGAAGTGTCCTCGCCGGGGTTCGATCGGATCTTGCGCAAGCGCGCGCATTTCGAGCGGTTTATCGGAGAGCGGATATTTGCCGAGTTGAAGGTGCCGATCGAAGGGCGGCGCCGCTTCGTCGGAGTGTTGAAATCGGTGGTGGGCGACGCGATTGTGGTGGAAGTGGACGGGCGGGCTCACGAGCTGCCCCTCGAGCGAATACAGAAGGCCCGATTGCGGCCGGAGTGAAGGTCTATGAACAAAGAAATTTTGATGGCGGTCGACGCGGTTTCCAACGAGAAGGGCGTTGACAAGGAAATCATATTCGACGCGCTCGAGGCAGCACTCGCTTCCGCAACGCGCAAGAAGTACGGCGAGGAGTTCGACGTGCGCGTGGCGATCAACCGCAAGACCGGTGCCTACGACACGTTCCGCCGATGGAAAGTATTTGCCGACGATTCCACCGAGCTGGAGGTTCCGGAGCGCGAGCTGCGCCTCGACGACGCGCGCGAGATCGACAAGGACGTGGAGCCGGGCGGCTACGTCGAAGAGCCGATGGAATCGGTGCCGTTCGGCCGGATTCTCGCGCAGACCGCCAAACAAGTGATCGTGCAGAAGGTGCGCGAGGCCGAGCGTGCGCAGGTCGTCGATGCCTACAAGGATCGCGCCGGCACGCTCGTGAGCGGCATCGTCAAGCGCGTCGACCGCAACGGCGTGTACGTGGATCTCGGCGCGAATGCCGAGGGTTTCATCGCGCGCGAGGAAATGATTCCTCGTGAACCCGTGCGCTCGCAGGACCGGATCAAAGCCTATTTGAAGGAAGTGCGTACCGAGCCGCGCGGCCCGCAGCTGTTCCTGTCGCGCACCGCGCCCGAGTTCCTGATCGAGCTGTTCAAACTCGAGGTACCCGAGGTCGGCCAGGGCCTGATCAACATTCTGGCGGCCGCACGCGATCCGGGCGTGCGTGCCAAGATCGCCGTACGCAGCAATGATCCGCGCGTCGATCCGGTGGGCGCTTGCGTCGGCATGCGCGGTTCGCGTGTGCAGGCGGTTTCCAATGAAATTGCCGGCGAACGCGTCGACATCATCCCCTTCGACGACAACAGCGCGCAGTTCGTCATCAACGCGATGGCCCCTGCGGAGGTGACTTCCATCGTGGTCGACGAGGATTCGCACTCGATGGACATCGCCGTCTCCGAGGACAAGCTCTCGCAAGCGATCGGTCGCGGCGGCCAGAACATTCGCCTGGCGAGCGAGCTGACCGGGTGGGAATTGAACGTGATGAGCGAGTCGCAGGCCGAGGCGAAGAGCGAGACCGAGTCGCTCGCGCTGCGCGAGACCTTCATGAAGCAGCTCGATGTGGACGCCGATGTCGCGAGCATCCTGGTACAGGAGGGCTTCTCGACCATCGAGGAGATCGCCTACGTGCCCGCCAGCGAACTCAACGGCATCGAGGAGTTCGACGAGGAAATCGTCAAGGAGCTGCGCACGCGCGCGCGCGATGTGCTGCTGACGCAGGCCATCGCCAGCGAGGAATCGATGGACGGTGCCGAGCCGGCCGCCGATCTGGTGGAGGTGGCGGGGGAGTCGCTCAGCAAGGCCCTCGCGCGCAAGGGCGTGCGCACCCGCGAGGACTTGGCCGACCTGGCGGTCGACGAATTGGTCGAGATGGGCGATATCGACGAGAAGAAGGCCGCCGAATTGATCATGGATGCCCGCAAACACTGGTTCGCGGAAGAAGCTAAGGTTTAGGAGCTAGCGTTATGGCAGATGTAACGGTCGCACAATTCGCCGAGGTGCTCAAAGTACCGGTCGATCGGCTGCTGCAGCAGCTCGACCAGGCTGGCATCAAGGTGGACAGTGCCGAGGATATGATCAGCGAGGACGCGAAGCACGAGCTGCTGACGCATCTGCGCCGCAGCCATGGCCGGGAGGACGCCCAAGCCGACGCCGCGCCGCGCAAGATCACGCTGCGCCGCAAGTCTCAATCGGAATTGAAGCTCGCGAGCCCTCAGGGCCGGGCCCGGACCGTCAATGTCGAGGTGCGCAGCAAGCGCACCTACGTGAAGCGCGAGGTGCTCGAGGACCAGGCGCGGCACCAGCAAGAGGAAATCGACCGGCAGCGCGAATCGGAGGAGCAGGCCAAGGCCGCACTCGAGCGCGCCGAGCGCGAGCGGCTGGAAAAAGAGCGGCTCGATCGTGAACGCCTCGAGGAAGAAAACCGCCGGCGCAGCGACGAGGAAAATCGCAAGCGCAGCGCCGAGGAGGAAGCGCGGCGCCAGGCCGAAGTGCAGGCGCGCGAGCAGGCCGAGCGCGAGCGCAAGAGCGCCGCCGCGGCCAAGCCGGGCAAGGCGGTGCGCGACGTCGTCGACGACAAGGCGACCCGCTACGGCCGCCAGGAGCTGCATATCGTCGGCGATGTCAGTTCGCGCCACAAGAAGAAGAAATCGCGGGATGGTCGCCGCCGCTCCGTCGGTGCAGAGGCCGATACCAAACACGGATTTGAAATGCCGACTGCGCGCGTGGTGCGTGAAGTGGCGATCGGCGAGGCGATGACGGTGGGCGAGCTCGCGCAAAAAATGGCCGTCAAGGCGACGGAAGTCATCAAAGTCATGATGAACATGGGCGTCATGGCGACGATCAATCAAATGATCGAGCAGGACACCGCGGTGCTGGTGGTCGAGGAGATGGGCCATACCGCGGTTCTGCGCAAGGAAAATGTCATCGAGGACGATCTGCAGGGCGAGACGGACTCTTCGCTCGAAGTGCTGCCGCGTCCGCCGGTCGTCACCGTCATGGGTCACGTCGATCACGGCAAGACCTCGCTGCTCGATTACATCCGTCGCACCAAAGTGGCGGCGGGCGAGGCCGGCGGCATCACGCAGCATATCGGGGCCTACCACGTGGAGACCTCGAAGGGCATGGTCACATTCCTCGACACCCCGGGCCATGCCGCGTTCACCGCGATGCGCGCGCGCGGTGCGAAGGTCACCGACATCGTGATTCTGGTGGTGGGCGCCGATGACGGTGTCATGCCGCAGACCATCGAAGCGATTCAACACGCACAAGCGGCCAAGGTGCCGATCGTGGTGGCGCTCAACAAGATGGACAAACCGGAGGCGGATCCGGAGAAAGTCAAGCAGGAACTCACCAAGTACGGCGTGATCCCCGAAGAGTGGGGCGGCGAGAATATATTCGTGCCCGTCTCCGCGCGCACCGGCCAGGGGGTCGACCAGCTGCTCGACAGCATCCTGCTGCAGGCGGAAGTGCTCGAATTGAAGGCCCCCACCGCCGGTCTCGCGGCAGGCTACGTGATCGAATCGAGCCTGGAGAAGGGCCGCGGAGCCGTCGCGACCGTGCTGGTGCTGCGTGGCACGCTCAAGCTCGGCGATCCGCTGCTCATCGGCCAGGAGTTCGGGCGCGTGCGGGCGCTGTTCGACGAGGCGGGCAAGCCGGTGGAGACCGCCGGGCCCTCGATGCCCGTCGTGGTGCTCGGCTTGTCGGGTGCACCGAATGCCGGCGATGAGCTACTGGTGGTCGAAAGCGAGCGCAAGGCACGGGAAGTCGCGATGCACCGTCAAGCGAAGTCTCGCGACGTCAAATTGGCGCAGAAGAGCGCCAACATGCAGGATGTCTTCTCCAGCATGGGCGAGAACAAGCCCAACGTGGTGCAGCTCCTGGTGAAGGCCGACGTGCAGGGAAGCGTCGAGGCGCTGCGCGATTCGCTGAACGGCTTGTCGACCGGCGAAGTGGCCGTCAACGTGGTGGCCTCCGGAGTCGGCGGCCTCACCGAGTCGGACGTCACCCTCGCCGCGGCCTCCAAGGCGCGCATCATTGCGTTCAACGTGCGCGGTGATGCCGCGGCGCGCGCCGCCATCAAGGACCATGGCGTCGACGTGCGCTATTACAGCATCATCTACGAGGCCATCGACGATATCAGAGCGGTACTCACCGGCATGCTCGCTCCCGAGGTCAAGGAACAAATCGTCGGCCTCGCCGAAGTGCGCAGCGTCTTCCGCTCGAGCAAGTTCGGAACCGTCGCCGGCTGCATGGTGGTGGACGGCTACGTGCGCCGCAATTTCCCGATTCGGGTGCTGCGTGACAACGTCGTCATCTTCGAGGGTGCACTGGAATCGTTGAAGCGCTTCAAGGACGACGTCAACGAAGTACGCGCCGGCACCGAGTGCGGAATCGGCGTGAAGAACTACAACGACGTGCGTGAAGGCGACCAAATCGAGTGCTATTCGCGGGTGGAAGTTGCACGTAGCCTGTAAAAAACTGTTGGACGGGGTCGCTTCGACCCCGTTGAATTCGGCGCGCAGCGCCTAGATATGCCAAAGGATAATCCGCGCGCTCGACGGTTGGGTGAACAGATCCAGCGCGAGTTGACGGAGCTGCTGCGGCGCGATGTGAAGGACGAGCGCATCGGCAACGTCACGATCACGGCGGTCGACGTCACGGGCGATCTGCGCACGGCGCGCGTGCACTATCTGGTGTTCGGCAAGCAGGGCGCGGATCCACAGGTGCAACGCGGGCTCGAGAGCGCGGCAGGATTCTTGCGCAATGCCCTGTCGAAGTCGCTGATGATCCGCCACACCCCCACCCTGAGTTTTGCGCTCGATACCTCGATCGAACACGGCGTGCGGCTCACGCAGCTCATCGACTCGGTGAACAAGCCGCGGCGCGAGCCGGGCGGCGAAAACGAATGATGCCCGCGGAAATTCATGGAATTTTGCTGCTCGACAAGCCCCTCGGTGTCAGTTCAGCGGGCGCGGTGGCGCGCATCAAGCGGCTGTTCAATGCGCGCAAGGCGGGACACACCGGATCGCTCGATCCGCTGGCCTCGGGGATGCTGCCGATCTGCTTCGGCGAAGCCACCAAGTTCGGTGCGCAACTGCTCGATGCGGACAAGACGTACCGCGTCAGCGTGCGCTTAGGGGAGCGGACGGCGAGCGCCGATCGTGAATCGCCGGTCATCGAGCGGCGCGACCTGCCGGCGCTCTCGATGCAACGCCTGACGCAGGCGCTCGAGGAATTTCCGCGCGAGTACGCGCAGGTGCCCCCGATGCATTCGGCCATCAAACAGGAGGGCAGACCCCTCTATGAATATGCGCGCGCCGGATTGACGCGCGAACGTGCGCCGCGCTCGATCGTGATTCACGAGCTGCGGCTGCTCGACTGGGCTGAACCGGAGCTTTCCTTCGATGTGCGGTGCACTAAAGGCGCTTACATCCGGGTGTTGGCCGAGGACCTGGCGGCGCGCCTCGACACCATCGGACACGTGGTCGGATTGCGCCGCTTGGGTGTGGCGCCGTTCGCAAGCGAGACACCGTGGACCTTCGAGACACTCGAATCGATGACGCCCGCAGAGCGCCTGGCGGCATTGCTGCCCGTCGATGCCGCGCTGACCGACTGGCGGCGATTGGATCTGCCCGCGATCGGGGTCAGCGCCTTTCGGCAGGGACAAGCGGTAGCAATACCGCCGGAATTGACGGGAAATATACCCGGCAATGTCAGAATTTATGCGACCGGCCTGGGGTTCCTCGGGTTGGGCGCCGTTCAGGCCGGCGGACGGTTGGTGCCGCTGCGGCTGATTTCCTCGGCCTAGGAGCCTACTCGAATCGAGCTTGAGGGCAGGTGCCGCGACGCGTACAATGCGCGCCTTCTTAAAGGGTCTAAGTTATTGATTGAGGTTTGATTTCAATGCCACTCACTCGCGAAGAAAAGACGGGCGTCGTCGGTAAATTTCAGCGCAGCGCGCAAGACACCGGTTCCCCCGAAGTTCAGATTGCCTTGTTGTCCGAGCGCATCAACGGCTTGAGCCAGCACTTCACCACGCACAAAGCCGACCATGCCTCGCGCCGCGGCTTGCTCAAGATGGTCAACCAGCGGCGCAAGCTGCTCGACTATCTCAAGAGCAAAACACCGGACAAGTACACGCAATTGGTCGAACGTCTCGGGTTACGCCGCTAACAGGCGCCGCCGCAGGTGCCTTGCTTACGCGGGCTCTGCTTGTCTAATCATTTACGTCAAGAGGGGCAGCCTACGTGAGCTATTCCAAGAAAAGTTTTCAATATGGTGACCACACAGTAACGATCGAAACCGGCGAGCTTGCACGTCAAGCCGACGGCGCGGTGCTCGTGACCATGAGCGATACCGTCGTTCTCGTGACCGCGGTGGGTCTGAAAAAGCCGACGCCGGGGCGGGATTTCTTTCCGCTGACGGTCAACTACCAGGAAAAGACCTACGCCGCGGGACGCATTCCCGGCGGCTTCTTCAAACGCGAAGGCCGACCCACCGAGAAGGAGACGCTGACCTCGCGCCTGATCGACCGACCCATCCGTCCGCTGTTCCCCGAAGGCTTCACCAACGACGTGCAGGTCGTGGCCTCGGTGCTCTCGGTCAATTCCGAAGTGGACCCGGATATCGCTTCGCTCATCGGCGCCTCCGCTGCGCTCGCGATTTCCGGCATGCCGTTTCTCGGCCCGATCGGAGCAGCACGAGTCGGCTACAAGGACGGCCGCTACATCCTCAATCCCACCGCGACGCAACTCGGCGAGTCGAAACTCGATCTGGTGGTCGCCGGCACCGTGGAAGGCGTGCTGATGGTCGAATCGGAGGCCCACGGCTTGGATGAAGAGGTCATGCTGGGCGCCGTCATGTTCGGTCACGAACAGATGCAAACCGCGATCAAAGCGATCAAGGAACTCGCGGCGGAAGCCGGCAAGCCGAAATGGAATTGGGACATTCCGCTGGAGATCGTCGATCTGAAGCAGACCGTCGCCGGCTTCGCCGAGAAGGATCTGGCCGCGGCATATGCACTGACGGAGAAACAGCAGCGCCACGCGAAGATCGCCGAGATCAAGAGCGCATTGCTCGAAGCGCTGGCGGGCGGTAACGCGCCGAAGTTCACCAAGGACGAAGTCGCCACCGAATTTTTCAATCTCGAACATCGGCTGGTGCGTGAACGCATTCTCGCGGGACATCCGCGCATCGATGGCCGCGATACCAAAACCGTCCGCCCGATCTCGGTCCGCACCGGTGTGCTGGCGCGAACCCACGGTTCGGCGCTCTTCACCCGCGGCGAGACGCAAGCACTGGTGGTCACGACGCTCGGCACCGGGCGCGACGCCCAGATCATTGACGGCCTGACGGGCGAACGAAAAGAACCGTTCATGCTTCACTATAACTTTCCCCCGTTCAGCGTCGGCGAGACCGGCATGATGGGTTCGCCCAAGCGGCGCGAGATCGGCCACGGCAACCTGGCCAAACGCGGAGTCAAGGCCGTGATGCCGGACATGGAGCGCTTTCCGTACGTCATCCGCGTCGTATCGGAAATCCTCGAGTCGAATGGATCGAGTTCCATGGCCTCGGTCTGCGGCACGAGCCTCGCGTTGATGGATGCCGGAGTGCCGATCAAGGCGCCGGTGGCCGGGGTCGCAATGGGCTTGGTGAAGGAAGGCGGCCGTTTCCAAGTGCTCACCGATATCCTCGGCGACGAGGATCACCTCGGCGACATGGATTTCAAGGTCGCCGGCACCAAAGACGGCATCACGGCGCTGCAGATGGACATCAAGATCACCAGCATCACGCGCGAGATCATGAAGGTGGCGCTCGATCAGGCGCGCGCCGGCCGATTGCACATATTGGGCGAGATGAACAAGGTGCTGTCGAAGCCTCGGGAGAACATGTCCGAGTGGGCGCCGACCATCATCACGCTGAAGATCGATCCGGAAAAGATTCGCGACGTCATCGGCAAAGGCGGCGCGGTCATTCGCCAGATCACCGAAGAGACCGGCACTTCGATCGACATCGAGAACGACGGCACCGTGAAGATCGCCTCGGTACAGGGGGCCGCGGGACGCGAGGCGCAGCGGCGCATCGAATTGATCACGGCCGACGTCGAGGTGGGCCGCATCTATGAGGGCAGGGTGGCGCGTCTGATGGATTTCGGCGCATTCGTGACGATTCTCCCCGGCCGCGATGGTCTGGTGCACATTTCGCAGATCTCGGAAGAGCGCGTGGAGCGTGTGGGCGACAAGCTCAAAGAGGGCGACGTGGTGCGCGTCAAAGTGCTCGAGGTGGATCGTCAAGGTCGGGTGCGCCTGTCGATGCGCAATGTCGACGCGGCTTAAGCGGCCGAACCTCACCGTCCTGTTTCGATCGGCCGCCCTCGCGGCGGCCATCGGCCGAATACCGCACGAACGCCACCCTTGTCAACAGCCGGGAATTTCAAGCGGCGTTTAAAATTCCCGATTCGAGCCCCACGGTCAAGAAGGGCCGTTGCGTCATTTGGTGAGATTCGATTCGTCGCGATCTTTGTCGCTGTCGCGAATACGCACCGGGGAGAGCGGCTTGTAGCCTTCCTCCGTGCGCAGCCGCGGTGGATCCGCCGCGGTGAAGGGCTTCGCGCGGTCGCGCGCCTGCGGAGGCTGACTCAGCAACGCCTTCAAGGCTTGCTCCAGATGTCCGCTCACCGCATTCTGCATACCGCTGCCGTAAGAGCGGATCACGTTGACCATGAACTCTTGCGTCAAGATCGGCTCGGGAAGCTGCTCTTGCTCGGCGATGACCTGCAGCAGAATACTGCGCGTGATGTCCACGTTGTTCTTCTTGTCCACGACAACGAAGTCGATTTTCTCGACGACCAACCGTCTCACGTCCGCCAATGTGATGTACCGGCTTTCCACGGTATCGTACAGGCGACGATTGGGATATTTTTTAATCACTCGCGGATCGCTCATATGGCTCCTCGCTCGTGTTGGCCGACGCGCTACCGGAAGATGCCGGTTCGTGCCTGACTACCAATGACCAGTCGTTGGATCTGAAATCAAAGGATAGCGCAATGCAGCGTTAAGGCAAGCCGGCTTTGTCCGCGACGCCTGATCCGCCCGCCAGGGGCTGTGTAAGACGCCTGCCGAGCCGATTCATGTCCCACCGTGCGATTGCCCAAGTCCATGCCGCGCCAATGGTTTCTGTCGCCAGAGAGGCGGGCGGCGCGAGCCCCAAGAGGTCGAAGACCGACAATAATTGCGGCAGCGCCAGGCGTCCCTGCAGGGGCACACTGCGTGCCGACTTGGCCAATTTGCTGCCGTCGGCCTCCACCAGCACGGGCAGATGCGCATACATCGGTGTGGGCAGACCGAGCAGGCGCTGCAGATAGATTTGGCGGGGCGTATTGTCGAGGAGGTCGGCGCCGCGCACGACGTGGGTCACTGCGTGTGCGGCATCATCGACCACCACGGCCAGCAGATACGCGAATAGCCGATCGCGGCGCTTGAGGATCACGTCGCCCACCGCGGCCGCGACATCCTGCCGGTAACTGCCTTGAATGCGATCGCGGAATTGCACATGGCCGGGATCGATGCGCAGCCGCGTCGCCGTTGCCGCGCAGGGGACCTGCGGTCCTTGCCGGCACGTTCCGGGATAGCGGTCCTCCTCGGCGAGTTGCAGGCGGCTGCAGGAACATTCGAACGTGAGTCCTCGTGCGCGCAGCGCGTCGAGCGCAGCAGCATAGTGCGCCGTGCGCTCGGCTTGTCGAACGATCGCGCCATCCCATTCAAAGCCGAAAGCCTCGAGGGTGCTCACGATGTTCGCCGCGGCGCCAGGGACCTCGCGCGGTCGATCCAAATCCTCGATGCGCAACAGCCAGCGGCCGCCCTGCGATCGCGCATCGAGATAACTCGCCACCGCGGTGTAGAGGGATCCGAGATGCAGATCTCCGGTCGGCGAGGGGGCGAAACGCCCGACGTACAGAGAAGCGTGCCCGCCCGGGTTTTCTCTTCCGGAACGGCTGCTGGCGGCCTTGGCGGCCGCAGCCTCCGTGGTGCTACCGGTAGCGGTCGTCGCGGTCGCCGTACTGCTTTTCGCGGCGTTCGCGCCGCTCCTGCGCTTCCACCGAGAGCGTCGCGACCGGCCGCGCCTCGAGCCGCTTGATGCCGATTTCTTCGCCGGTTTCCAGACAATAGCCGTAAGAGCCGTCCTCGATGCGCTTCAAGGCCTCATCGATTTTGCGGATCAATTTGCGCTCGCGGTCGCGCGTACGCAGTTCCAGGCTGAACTCCTCTTCCTGGGTGGCCCGGTCGTTCGGATCGGGGAAGTTCGCTGCCTCGTCCTTCATGTGCAGCACCGTGCGGTCGACTTCCACCATGAGATCGCGCTTCCAGTTCTGCAGAATGCGGGCGAAGTGCTCCAACTGCTCCTTGTTCATGTACTGCTCGCCGCGGCGAGCGATGTACGGTTTCACATTGCGCGGTCCCGCCAGCAGACTCGCGGACTGATCGCCGTCGGCGTCATCGTCGTTTTGCGCGACCCGGCTGGAGATCACCAGCGGACGAGGATCGAATCGGATCGGCGCCACCTTCTCGGTGGGCAGTTTCAGCTCTTCGGGCTTGGTCTCGACCTTGGCCGGTGCGCTGTGCGGCTTCGCGCGCATAGACCCTGCGGCAGGCTTGGCCGGCGCGGCCTTGGCCGCTGCGGGTTTGGGTATGGGTAGGGGTTTGGGTACGGGTTTATTCGGTTTCACTGTTACCTTCGATGTGGCGGTCGTGGGCTTGGCGCTAGAAGGCGGCCGTGCTGTCTTTTTGACAGCGGCTACTTTGTGGGTAGCTTTCTTGGGGGTCGCCTTTCCTGGCTTCTTAGCCGCTTTATTTGGTTTTTTCGAGGGCATTTGGGATCTCCGCCTCCTAACGAAAGAGCGCGCGATTATACCGACGCATGGCGGCCTGTACAGGCCGTCGATGCAACATCTTTGCAACTTTATTTAAATACCGTAACTCTTTGATTAAAAATATAATTTTTGCTTGATGCCGGTTAGGGTAGGTTGACCGGCTCCGGGCCGATCCACGCCGGCTGGCGATGTTCGGCGACGACCGAGGTATAGATGCCACCCCGAACATTGAACTCCGCGACCAGGCGCATGAATCGCGGCGCAGTCGCGTTGACCAAGTCGCGCAGTATTTCGTTGGTGACGGCTTCATGGAAGGTGCCGCGATTGCGGTACGACCAGATATAAAGCTTGAGCGACTTCAATTCGAGGCAGCGTTCGTCAGGCACGTACTCGAGCTTCAGGGTCGCGAAGTCCGGCTGACCGGTTTTCGGACACAGGCAGCTGAACTCCGGAATGGTCATGCGAATGGTGTATTCCCGCTCGGGGGCCGGATTGGTAAAGGTTTCCAGGGAAGTATTCATCGCGATCAGGGGTTTACGAAGTTGGCGTTTACTTTACACTACGCGCCACATCGGCGGCCACGCGCCACACGGCCACGCACACCGGCCACGCACGCGCCGTCATTTCGAAAGACCCGTCAACCTCGAGGGCCCGTATAGCTGATGCGCCTAACGAAACTCAAGATTGCAGGCTTCAAGTCCTTTGTCGATCCGACCACCGTGACCTTTCCCAGCAGCCTCACCGGCGTGGTGGGTCCGAACGGCTGCGGCAAATCGAACATCATCGATGCCGTGCGCTGGGTGATGGGTGAGATCTCGGCCAAGCATCTGCGCGGCGAGTCCATGGCCGATGTCATTTTCAACGGGTCCGCCGCGCGCAAACCGCTCGGTACCGCGTCCGTCGAGCTGGTATTCGAGAATTCGGAAGGCAAGATCGGCGGCGCCTACGCGAACTACAACGAGGTGGCGTTGCGGCGCTCCGTCAGCCGCGACGGGACCTCGGATTACTACATCAACGGTATCAAGGTGCGCCGCAAGGACATCACGCAGTTGTTCCTGGGCACGGGTCTGGGCACGCGCAGTTACGCGATCATCGAGCAGGGCATGATCTCCCGGGTGATCGAGGCGCGCCCGGACGATTTGCGCGCGTTCCTCGAAGAGGCGGCGGGCATTTCTCGCTACAAGGAGCGGCGCCGCGAGACCGAGAATCGAATTTCCCAGACCCGCGAGAACCTGGACCGGCTGAATGATTTGCGCGAGGAGGTGGAGAAGCAGATCCGCCACTTGCAGCGGCAGGCGGCTACCGCGCGCCGCTACCAGGTGCTCAAGGAGGAGGAGCGCAAGTTGCAGGCCGAGCTGCTGGCGCTGCGCTTGCAGGGATTGGACCTGGAGGCGGGCGTTCGCGATGCGGAAACGGCGCGCTGCGAAACGGCCATGCACGCGGTGCTCGCGGACTTGCGCGAGGCGGAGTCCGGCATCGAGCGCATTCGCGTCGATCAATCCGCGAAGGCCGAGGCCCTGAGCGCCATCCAGGCGCGCTTCTACGGCGCCGGCGCCGAAGTGACCCGCCTCGAGCAGAGCATCCAATATTCGCGCGAGCTGCGGCAGCGGCAGCGTGCCGATTTGGAGCAGGCCGAGAACCAGGTGCAGGATCTCACCGGCGTCATTCAACGCGATCGAGCGCAGCTCGAAGCGCTGATGGCGGAACTCGCGGTCATGAATCCCGGGCTCGATGCCGCGCACGCCGAGGAAATCGAGGCGTCCCGGCTCCTCGAGCAATGTGAGCGGGCGCTCGCGACCTGGCAGGTGTCCGCGGACGAGCACGCTCAATCGGTCGCGGGTGGGCAGCGCGAGACGCAGGTCGAACGCGCCCGCATCGAGCAGCTCGAGAATCAGCAGCGCCACTTGCTGCAGCAGCAAGAGCGTCAGGAGAGGGAGCGTTCGACGCTCGTGCAATTGCAGCCGCCCGTTGCCCTGGAGCGGCTGGCGGAGCAGGCGGAGCTCGCGCGCGAGGCGGGGCAGAAGGCCGCGGACGAGCTCGCCGCGTTGCTGGCCGAATTGACGCTCGCGCGCGACCAGGAACGCGAACAGACCCAGGCACTCAATGCCTTGCGTGCGCGCTGGCAGCAGGCCCTTGGGACGCAGGTCTCCACGGAGGCGCTGCAACAAGCGGCCCTCGGCAAAGTGTCCGGCAAGATCACGCAGTGGCTCAAGGCGCACTCGTTGGACAGCCGACCGCGCGTCGCACAGCAGCTGCGCGTGGAGCGCGGCTGGGAACGGGCGGTCGAGACCGTCTTGGGTTCCTATCTCGAAGCGGTGTGCGTGGACGGCCTGGATACGGTCACCGGCCTGTTGGAGAGCTTCGACGGCGGCCAGCTCGCCGTGGTGAGCATCGGCGAGAGCCAGTCCGAGATGACGGATGCGACCTCACTGCGGGCGAAGGTGCACGGTGCGGCCTATTTGGGCTCGGTGCTCTCCTCGGTGTTCACGGCGCAGACCCTGGGCGAGGCGCTGCGCTTGCGCCGTGGCTTGACCGCCGGGCAATCGGTCGTCACGCGGGACGGCATCTGGTTGGGGGCCGACTGGCTGCGCTTATCGCGCGATCCGGACCCGCACACCGGGGTGATCGAGCGCGAAGAGTCGCTGCGCGAGCTTCGCGGCGAGCTCAGCCGGCTCGCAGCGGAGGTGGCCGATCTCGAACGCGATCTGGAGATCACGCGCGAGCGCGTGCGCGACCACGAAGACCGGCGCGAGCGGAGTCAAACCGACGTCAACCGGCTGCACCGCGAACATGTCGATCGGCGGGCGGAACTCGATGCGGCCGAGGCGCGCACGGCGGACGCTGCACACCGTTTGAGCCAGCTCGAGACCGGTCTCGCCGAGGTGCGGGCCGAACTCACGCGGACCGAGACGGATCTGCGCTCGGCGCGCGGCCGGATGGAAGCCGCCATCGACGCGCTGGTCGCTCTCGAACCCAAACGGCTGGAACTCGAACAAGAACGCGACCGCATGCGTGCCGAACTGACCGCCGCCCGCGCCGCCGCACAGGCCGCACAGCAGCGCGCACGCGAAATGGCGCTGCAGGTGGAGTCGCGACGCTCCTCGCATGCCTCCTTGAGCATCACGCTTGCGCGCGTGGAGAAGCAGCTCGAGGAGCTGACCGCACGCCGCGACGAACTGGCGGCACAGCTCGCGGACGGCGAAGCCCCGCTTGCCGGCCTGGAGGCGCAACTCGAGCAGGCTCTGCAGGTGCGCGCGCAGATCGAGAGCGAGCTGCAGGCGGCCAAGATTGCGAGCGATGAGCTCGACGCCCTGCTGCGCGACCGCGAAGCGCAGCGCGCCGAGATCGAACGCAAGGTCGAGTCCGCACGCGGAGCCATGGATGATGCGCGTTTTGGCGCGCAGCAGGTGCGCGTTCGCCGCGAAAGCATCGCGGAGCAATTGGCCGCCACGCACTTCGAGCTGCCCGCGCTGCTCGCGGGCCTCGCCGCGGAGGCGAGCGTGGAGACGTGGGAATCGCAGCTCGAGGAGACGCGCGGAAAGATCGAGCGCCTCGGTCAGGTGAACCTCGCGGCCATCGGCGAGTTCAAGGAGCAATCGGAACGCAAGGAGTATCTCGACCGCCAGTGCAAGGATTTGACCGACGCATTGGAGACCCTGGAGTCGGCAATGCGCAAAATCGACCGGGAGACGCGCACGCGATTCCAGGACACCTTCGATCGGGTCAATGCGGGGCTGAAGGAGAAATTTCCGCGCCTGTTCGGCGGTGGTCATGCCTATCTGGAGCTCACGGGAGAGGAATCCGAGGCGGCCGGGGTCTCGGTGATGGCGCGGCCCCCGGGCAAGCGCAACAGCACCATCAGCCAGTTGTCGGGCGGCGAAAAGGCGCTGACGGCGGTCGCGCTGGTGTTCGCGATCTTCGATTTGAATCCGGCGCCGTTCTGTCTGCTGGATGAGGTGGACGCGCCGCTCGATGAGAACAACGTCGGACGCTTCTGCGACATCGTGCGCGATATGTCGCGCAGCGTGCAGTTCATCTTCATTACCCACAACAAGAGCACCATGGAAATGGCCTCGCAACTCGTGGGTGTCACCATGAACGAGCCGGGTGTGTCACGCCTGGTGGCGGTCGACGTCGATGAGGCCGTGCGCATGGCGGCAATGTAAAGGCGAGTCAATTTGGCCGAGTTTCGCTGGATATTGTTGGGACTGGGTCTGTTGCTGATAGTCGGCATTTGGTGGTGGGGCGCGCGCCGCTCCCGCCAGGCGCCGGGAAATGCCGAACTGCGCGAATCGACCGCGGCTTCGGCCAGCTCGCCCCCGCAGGCGTTCGCCCGCTCCGCCAGGGAAGCCGCTTCCCCCGAGGTGCCCGCCGACGAGATCGGCTCATCCCGCGAATGGGGGGTGCCGCCGCTCGAGCCGCTCAGCATTCGCACCGCCGATTTCGAGCGTGTGCCGGCACTCGAGCAGCCCATGATGGCGGAGTTCGAAGAGGTCGATCTGCCCATGGATCTGGACACCGGCCGCATGGAGGTGCGCCGCGAGGAAGCCGATCGCATGGCAGACTTCGATCGCACGGCAGACCTTACCGCCGCGCAGGCCGGCGCGGCAGAGCCCGGCCGCGCGGCGGAGCCGTACATCGAGGATTTCGACATCGTCGAAGAATCTCACCAGGCGGATGCCTACCGTGCCGCCCCTCCGCAAGCCTCGCCGCAGGAGGCCGCCCCACCGGCGCGGCCCTCGTACCAGCCGTCGTACCAGCCGGCGCCGATACCGAAGCTGCGTCCGAGCACGGAGAACAGCGATCGACTTGCGGCCGTCACGGCCGCGCCCCAGGCTCCCAACGCGAGCGAACGGCAGAGAATCGTGACCATTCGTGTCTGTACGGTCGGTGAGGCGCGCTGGTCCGGAGAGGCGCTGATGGCTGCGCTCGAGCTGCACGGACTCGCCTATGGGCGATACCAGGTCTATCACCGCAAACACAGCGACGGCCGCAGCATCTTTTGTGTCGCGAGCCTGGTCGAACCGGGCACGTTCGATATCGTCCGCATGCCCGAAGAGGATTTTCGCGGCGTCACTTTATTTGCGGTGCTGCCGGGTCCGCTCGAGGCGGTCCAAACCGTCGACGCACTCTTCGCCACCGCGCGCGATTTGGCGCGGGATTTGTCCGGCACGGTGCAGGACGCGAAGGGCATTCCGTTCTCGCCGCAGCGCGCAGCGGCGCTGCGCGAAGATGTGGCGCGCTTTCAGGCCGCCTTGTACTCCTGAGCCGGTGCTGCATGAGCGCCGGGAGTGAAGCGGACGGAGTGAGACGCGCGGCGGCGCGCGCTGCCGAGTTGCGCGAACTCCTGGAGCGGTACAACTATCGCTATCATGCCCTCGACGACCCGGAGGTGCCGGACGCCGAATACGATCGGCTCATGCTCGAGCTGAATCGTATCGAGACGCAGTATCCCGAGCTGCGCACGGCCGATTCGCCGACGCAACGAGTCGGGGCGGCGCCGATCGGCGCTTTCGGGGCGGTCCGGCATCAGCTGCCGATGCTCTCGCTCGATAATGCGTTCAGCGACGAGGAAGTGAGGGATTTCGATCGGCGCATCCGCGAACGACTGCCTCAGATCCAGTTGATCCGCTACTCCGCCGAACCCAAGCTCGACGGGCTTGCCATCAGCGCGCGGTACGAGGGCGGTGTCTTCGTGCAGGGGGCGACCCGTGGCGACGGCGAGACCGGCGAGGAGGTCACGCAAAACCTCAAGACGATCCGAGCACTGCCGCTCAAACTGCGTGGGACGGACGTGCCCCGGATTCTGGAGGTGCGGGGCGAGGTCTTCATGCCGCTCGCCGGGTTCGAGCGCTTCAACAAAGAAGCGGCGGCGCGGGGTGAGAAGAGCTTCGTCAATCCGCGCAATGCCGCCGCGGGGAGCTTGCGGCAGCTCGACCCGCGAATGACGGCGGCCCGTCCGCTCGACTTGTTCATCTACGGAATCGGTCAAGTGGAGGGCGGAGAATTGCCGCAGCACCACGGCCGCATGCTGCAGATGCTGCGCCGCTGGGGCTTCAAGATCTGTCCGCAATCGCGTGTGGTGGAATCGGTCGAGGGCTGTCTCGAGTATTACCGTGAGATGGGCGAGGCGCGCGCTAAGCTGCCGTATCAAATCGACGGCGTCGTATACAAGGTCGATGATTTCGAGCTGCGCCGTCAATTGGGCTTCGTCTCGCGGGCACCGCGCTGGGCCATTGCGCACAAATTTCCCGCCGAGGAGGCGCTGACCACGGTGCGCGGCATCGAGTTTCAGGTCGGACGCACGGGGGCTCTCACCCCGGTGGCGCGGTTGGATCCGGTTTTTGTCGGCGGCGTCACGGTGAGCAACGCGACGCTTCACAACGTGGATGAAATGACCCGCAAGGACGTGCGGCCGGGCGATACCGTGGTGATTCGCCGGGCGGGCGACGTCATTCCCGAGGTGGTGCGGGTGCTGAGCGAGCGCCGCGTCAAAGGCGCCAAGCCGGTCGCGTTGCCGGAGAAGTGCCCGGTGTGTGGATCGCCCGTGGTGCGCGAGGCCGATCAGGCAGTGGCACGCTGTACCGGCGGAAGGACTTGTCCTGCGCAGCGCAAGGAAGAGCTCAAGCACTTCGCCTCGCGCCGGGCGCTCGACATCCAGGGGCTCGGCGACAAGCTCATCGAGCAGCTGGTCGACCGGGACTGGGTGCGCACGCCGGCGGATCTATTCGATCTCGAGGCCGCGAAGCTCGCGACGCTGGAGCGGATGGGCGACAAGTCCGCACAGAAGTTGCAGTCGGCGATTGCCGCGGCAAGGAGGACCACGCTGCCGCGATTTCTCTATGCGCTCGGCATCCGCGACGTCGGTGAGGCGACGGCTTTGGCGCTCGCCCAACATTTCGGGGATGCGGCCGCGCTGCGCGCGGCCACCGAGGAGGAGGTCCAGCGCGTGCCCGATGTCGGGCCGGTCGTGGCGGGCAACGTGCATGCCTATTTTCGCAACCGCGAGAATGCGGCGCTCGTCGACGGACTGATCGCGCGCGGCCTGTCGTGGCCGCCCGTAGATCGCCCCGCGGCGGAATCCGAGGGCGCTCGCGGAGCATTCGCCGGCAAGACTTTCGTCTTGACGGGCACGCTCGCCAAATTGACGCGTGAGGCGGCACAGGAGGAGATCACTCGGCGCGGCGGCAGGGTCACCGCCAGCGTTTCGAAAAAGACCGATTACGTCGTGGCGGGCGAGGATGCGGGTTCGAAGCTCAAGAAGGCGAACGATCTCGGCATCGCGGTGCTCGATGAGCGGGCATTCCTGGATTTGCTGAAAGAGTAGCGGGTCCCCGCGGACCGCCCGCTCCAGAAGCCTGAGACAGGCTACTGGGGATCGCTACATTTTCTTTTCGATCTTGGCGTCTTTTTTCAGTTGCTCCACATACGCCTGCAGTTTCTTGCGAATCACGCCGTTCGATAGCTGCGACTTGACCTGATCGAACGGTGGCGGAGTGACGTCGCGCGTGTCCTCGAGCTTGATGACGTGCCAGCCGAATTGGGTCTGCACGGGTTGTTGGGTGTATTCGCCTTTCTTCAGGCCCTTAACCGCGTCGCCAAACGGTTTCACCATGCGCGCCAGCGTGAACCAACCCAAATCCCCGCCGTTCGTCTTGGAACCATCGATGGACTGGGACTTGGCGAGGTCTTCGAACTTGGCGCCGCCTTTGAGCTTCTTGATGATCTGGTCGGCTTGATCCTTGGTGGACACCAGGATGTGCCGCGCGTGGTACTCGTTCTTGTCCATGGCGGCGACGGCGCTGTCGTATTCGGCGTGCAGTTCGGCATCGGTCGGCTCTTGGCCCTTCAAAAACTTCTGCGACTCGGCGTCCGCCATGACCCGCAGGCGCAGCACTTGCAGCTGCGCGGCGGTATCGGGATCCTTTTCCAAGCCGTCCTTGTCGGCCTGGGCGGCCAAAAGCTGCATGCCGATCAGCTCATCCAACACTTGATTTTTCTGCTCCGGAGTCAGTTCCTGCTGCTTGCCTTGCAGCAAATTTTTCACATAAATGTCGTATTCGCTGCGCGATATCGGCGTACCGTTGACGACTGCCACGGGCACCGCCGCGGGCTTCTCCGCGGCGGGTGCAGGGGCGGGCGCCGCCGCCTGCTGGGTCTTGCCGCAGGCCGTCAATATGAGGACGGCGGCCACCGTGGACAGCACCGTCCACGGTGTACGAGAAAATTGGCTCATTGGGATCCTCTAAGCAAAAAG
Source organism: uncultured Gammaproteobacteria bacterium (assembly GCA_963801865.1). GTDB lineage: Bacteria > Pseudomonadota > Gammaproteobacteria > Steroidobacterales > Steroidobacteraceae > Bog-1198. Next base: position 240,073 of record CAWDGY010000010.1, read on the forward strand.
GCGACTATGGCCGACGTGGCCGGTGCGCCCGGGTGCGGCAGTTTATGATAATTCGGCGCGGTTGGCTAAAAAGCCGGCGCTCAGTCGGCCGGAGGCACCAGCGCCTCGATGGCGAGCGCGTGAATATCATCCCGCAACATGTCGGTGAGCGCCGCATAGACCAGGCGGTGGCGGGCGAGCGGCGGCACGCCGCGAAACGCCTCCGCCACGATCCGTACGCGAAAGTGACCGTGCCCGCCGGCGGCCCCCGGGTGGCCGGCGTGCCGGTGACTTTCATCTTCGACGCTGAGCTCCTTCGGCGAGAACGCCTCATCCAGCCTGCGCCGCAGCCTCGCCTCGCGGGTTTCCTCGTTCACGGCGGCGCGCTTTCCGTTGCGATCCTGGCTCTACCGTGCAGCCAGATCACCTGAGGAATCATGAATAGCAGCATCGCCGCGCTGATGCCGAACACCTTGAAATTCACCCAGACGCTCTCCGCGAAGGTGCGCGCGACATAGATGTTCGCGGCGGCGAGCAGCGAAAACCAGCCTACCCACAGGGAATTGATCAATACCCACGTGCGCGCGGAGATTTCCAAAGGCTCGCTGAAGGCGCTCTCGAGCATGCGCCGCGCCAAGGGCTGTTTGCCGATCACCGAGCTGCCGAGAAAGGCGAGAGCCGTCAGCGCGAGCAGCACCGTGGGCTTCCATTGGATGAAGCGTTTATCGTGAAGCAGCAAGGTCGCCGTGCCCAACGCCAATATCACGCCTGCCGTGACGATGTGCATGGTCTTGTAACTGCCGGTGCGGTGGCGATGCGCAAACAGCACGAGCGTGCTGACGAGCATGAGCGCGGCGGTCGCCCAATAAAGACCGTACAACTTGAACACCAAGAAGAAAACGAGGAGCGGAGACCATTCGATGAGCTGATTCATGCGGGTATCATAGCCGAGGAGCCTGTCTGAATATTTCCCCTGAGTACTTCCCTGGCAACATGAGCATCTATCTGCAACTGCACCCCGTCACTCCGCAGCTCCGCTTCGTTCGCCAAGCGGTTGCGGTGCTGCGCGGCGGCGGCGTCATCGTCTATCCCACCGATTCGTGCTATGCGCTCGGCTGCCACATCGGCGACAAGGCCGCCTTGGAGCGCATTCGCGCCATTCGCGAGACCGATCGCAACCATCATTTTACGCTCGTGTGCCGGGATCTGGCGGACGTCGGCAAGTACGCTGTGGTGGACAACTGGCAGTACCGTTTGTTGCGCGCCCACACCCCGGGACCCTACACATTTTTGCTGAAGGCTTCGCGCGAAACACCGCGCCGCCTGAAGCACGAGCGGCGCGGCACGATCGGCTTGCGTGTTCCCGATCATCCGGTGACCGCCATGTTGTTGACCGAGCTGGGCGAGCCGGTGATGAGTTCCACCTTGCTGCTGCCAGGGGAGGAACTGCCGCGCACCGATGCGAAGGAGATCTATGAACTGCTCGACCATCGCGTAGACCTGGTGCTCGACGGCGGAAATTGCGGACTCGTGCCGACCTCGGTCATCGATCTGTCGGGCGATCATGCGGCGATCGTGCGTGTCGGCCGCGGCGACGTCGCCCCCTTTGCGGGCGCCGCAACCGTATAATGCGCCGGCAATGCGGGCCTCGGAGCTCGTATCTAGTTTAAATAACGAGTGCAAGCATTGGATTTACCTGCATTTTTCTCAAAATTATCTGTCTGGGCAATCCCGGGTTTATTTGCGATCACTTTGCATGAAGTCGCGCATGGATGGATGGCGAGATATTTCGGCGACCGCACTGCCGAGTTGCTGGGGCGGCTGAGCCTGAACCCACTGCGACACATCGATCCCATCGGCACCGTGCTGGTCCCGGGAATCATGTTGGCGATCGGCGGGCCGCCGTTTGGTTGGGCGAAGCCCGTGCCGGTGGCCACCAAGGTGCTGCGCAATCCGCGGCTCGCGATCGTCCTGATCGCCATCGCCGGTCCGGGAGCCAATCTGCTCATGGCCGCGATGTGGTGCGCCGTGTTGGGCGGCATCGCGCGCGTCAACGGCAATGAGACTGTGGTGAGCTGGATCGCGCTCATGGCTCAAGCCGGCATCGTGATCAACGTGGTATTGGCCGTCTTCAATCTACTGCCGATTCCCCCCCTCGACGGAGGCCGCGTGCTGGCAGGTCTCCTGCCCACCCGGTGGGGCGCGCGGCTGGAAAAGTCTGAACCGGTGGGCCTGTTCGTCGTGCTCGGCTTGTCCGCCCTCGGAATGCTCGGTTGGTTGTTCGACCCGGCGCTTCGGCTCATCGGGCACGTGATCAATTTGCTCGTCGGGTCGCCGGCGTGAGCGTCTCCATCCAGAATCGCCGCGTTCTATCCGGCATGCGGCCGAGCGGCATGCTGCACCTGGGTAATTATCACGGCGCGCTGAAGAATTGGATCGAGCTGCAGTATCAATACGAATGTTATTTCTTCATCGCCGACTGGCACGCGCTCACGACCGGGTACGACGACACTTCCAAGCTCGAGGAATACGTGTGGACGATGGCCGTCGATTGGCTCGCCGCGGGGCTCAATCCCGGCGTGGCCACGTTGTTCATCCAATCGAGAGTGCCGGAGCACGCCGAATTGCATTTGCTGCTGTCGATGATCACGCCGTTGGGGTGGCTGGAGCGTGTGCCCTCCTACAAGGATCAGCAGACCCAGCTGGCGGATCGCGATCTCGCCACCTACGGCTTCCTCGGCTATCCTTTGCTGCAATCGGCCGATATTTTGCTCTACCGTTCCCAGTATGTGCCGGTGGGCGAGGACCAGGTCGCACACGTCGAGATCACGCGCGAGGTGGCGCGGCGCTTCAATCACATCTACGGGCGCGAGCTGCAATTCGAGCAGAAGGTGGAAAAGGCCATCAAGAGCCTGGGGACGCGCAATTCGGCGATGTACCGTACGCTGCGCAAGGAGTACCAGGAAAAGGGCGACGCTGAGGCTCTCGCGAAGGCGCGCGCGCTGGTCGAGTCGAATGCGCGGCTCACCGTCGCAGATCGGGATCGGCTGTTCGGATTTCTCGAGGGAGGCGGCATTTCGATCCTGTCCGAGCCCGAGGTGCTGCTCACCGCGACACCCAAGGTTCCCGGCCTCGATGGGCGCAAGATGTCGAAGTCCTACGGCAATACCATCGGGCTTCGCGAAGAGCCGGATTCGGTCGTCAAAAAGCTCAAAGCCATGCAAACCGATCCGGCGCGCGTGCGCCGCACGGATCCCGGCGATCCCGACAAGTGCCCGGTGTGGGATCTGCACAAAGTGTATTCAAACGCCGACACCCAGGCCTGGGTGCAGCGGGGATGCCGTACGGCGGGCATCGGCTGCCTGGAGTGCAAGGCGCCGCTGATCGAGAAGGTGGTCGAGGAGATCGCCGGTTTTCGAAAGCGCGCGCAGGAGTTCGAGGAGAATCCGGAGCTGGTACGCGGTATCATCGCCGAGGGATGCGAGAGGGCGCGCGCAGCGGCGCGCGATACGATGGACGCAGTACGACAGGCGATGGCGATCAACTATCGATGAAACCCGATCTGAAGCTCGTGCCGAATGCAGCGGTCACCGCGCAGGCGCCCGTGCCGCGTCCGGCGCAGGGTGAGATGCCGTTCGCCGTCGTCGAGGGCCAGCCCGTCTCGGAAATGCCGCGCGATCTGTACATCCCGCCGCAGGCGCTCGAGGTGTTTCTCGAGGCCTTCGAGGGCCCGCTCGATATGCTGCTCTATCTCATACGGCGGCAAAATCTCGACATCCTCGACATTCCGATTGCGGAGATCACCCGCCAATACATGCGTTACATCGAGTTGATGCAGGTATTGCAGCTGGAATTGGCGGGCGAATACCTGCTGATGGCCGCGACCCTCGCGGAGGTCAAATCGAGGATGCTGTTGCCGCGGCCGCAGAGCGCCGCCACCGGCGATGAAGCCGATCCGCGCGCCGAGCTCGTGCGCCGTCTGCAGGAATACGAGCGCTTCAAGCGCGCCGCCGAGGGCATCGAGCGCATGCCCCGCCTGGAGCGCGACACGTGGGTGGCCTCGGCGGAACTCGTCGATCGCAAAGTCGTCCGGCTCGCCCCGCAAGTGACCTTGCAGGAGATGCTGCTCGCCTTCCAGGAGGTCCTGTCGCGCAGCGACATGTTCGCCCATCACCACGTGCAGCGCGAACCGCTATCGGTGCGTCAGCGCATGACCGAGGTGCTCTCGGCTTTGAACGCAAGCGCCTTCATGGACTTCGTGCGCTTGTTCCGTGCCGAGGAGGGACGCCGGGGTGTCACCGTCACCTTCGTCGCCATTCTGGAACTGTTGCGCGAGGGTTTGATCGAGATCATCCAGTCCGAAGCCTACGGCCCCCTGCACGTGCGGCTCGGCAATCCAGCCCGACACCTCAAACTGGTGGCCGATGACGATGCCGCCAACGATGACCTTGGGAGATCCCTGTGAACGACCAGTACGTACGCAATGTAATCGAAGCGGCGCTGCTCGCGGCCGGGCGGCCGCTCGCCTCCGATGAGCTCGTCGGCTTGTTCGACGAGCGCGACGGATCGAACGCCGAGGAGGTGCAGGCGGCGATCGGTGCCTTGCGTAACGACTATGAAAGCCGCGGCCTCGAGCTGGTGGAGGTCGCGAGCGGCTATCGAATCCAAATCAGGGCGGCGGTAGCGCAGCCGGTTTCGCGTCTGTGGCAGGAACGACCGGCCAAGTACTCGCGAGCGTTGCTCGAGACCTTGGCGCTGGTGGCCTATCGCCAGCCGATTACGCGCGGCGAAATCGAACAGATCCGCGGCGTGGCGGTGAATCCGAACATCATCAAGACCCTGCTCGAGCGCGGCTGGATCCGGGTGGTCGGGCATCGCGACGTACCGGGAAAGCCCGAGCTGCTCGGTACCACCCGCGAGTTCCTCGACTATTTCAGCCTGAAGAAGCTCGACGACCTGCCGACGCTCGCGCAGCTCAAGGAGCTCGAGGACCTGCGCGTGCAATTGACGCTGCCCGGCGCCGATCCGGCGGTGGCCGCCGAGTCCGCGGATGTGGCCGCGATGGAACTGGCGGCGATCGAGCCGCAAGGCAGCGTCGGCGATTCAGCCTCCGATGCCGGCGATGCGACCCCCGACGAGGATGAGCTCGAGGCGGCGGACGCGGCGCAACCGCGGGCTCAAGGGCTGGTCGCCCGTGGTGCCTCCGACGATGCGGATTGATGCGCTCGCACCCGCCCCGCCGAGAGCCGACCGCACGCAAAGCAACCGCGCGACGATCAGGTCCCGCAACCCGTAAGGGATCGGCGGCGCGCAGCGATGCGCCGCCCGCTCGCGTGCAAAAGCTCCTCTCGGCGGCCGGCATCGGATCGCGGCGCGAAGTCGAGCGCTGGATTCGCGAAGGGCGGCTGCAAATCAACGGCGAAGTGCCGGCCCTTGGGGCCAAGCTGTCCGCGGGCGACCGTATCACGCTCGACGGGCGTCCAGTCCGCTTGCACGCGCCGAAGGTCAAGGAATTGCACGTGCTGCTGTTTCACCGCTCGCCCGGCGAGACGCTCGATCTGCCCGCGGCGACTTCGCGTGCCGCGGAACATCTGAACCTGCCGCGCTCCTCGGGCCGCTGGCTCGCGATTCAGCCCATGCCGCCGGTGGACGGCGGGCTGGAAATCCTCACCGACGACGGTTCGTGGGCGCATCGGGTTTCGCGGGGCGTGCACGCCCTCACCGTCGACTATGTACTGAGGATGCGCGGCCCGCTCACGGACGCATTGGTCGAGGAGTTTCGCGCCGCCACCGATTGCGAAGCGGAGGCGATGACCGTGTTGCGCGCCGAGGCACAGTATGGCGCGGGCTTCAATCACTGGCTGAACGTCACCGTGCGCGCGACTCGCTCGGCGCAGGTGCGTCATTGGTGGGCGGCGCGGGGCATCATCGTCAGCCGGCTGATGCGCGTGCGATTCGGTCCGGTGCATTTGACGCGCGATCTGCCGCGCGGGCATTCACGCGCCATGTTGGCGAGCGAACGCAACGCCTTGATCAACGAAATCGACGCCGCGAAAGCCGCCCACGAGGCGCAGACTTTGCCGGCGAGCGACGCCGGGGAGCCTCGGACCGGCTCCTCCTAGTTGGCCGTCTTGGGGGCCGAGGAGGCGAGCAGCTCACCGAGGTATTGCTGCCAGACGGCCGCCCAGGTGTGCGTCCCATGCCCATGCGTCTGCTCCGAGGCGGGCAACAGCACGAAGCGCCCGTTCTTCACACGCTTGATCTCCCGTTCGGCGATGCCGAGTTCGGGCGGATTGATGAAATCATCCGCCGAATTGATCCAGAGCACCCGCGCCGCAATCTTGTCGAGATTTGCGGACGGATCGTAATTGCGCGATGCGTTGACCTGGTACAGCAGATCATTCGCGTCCAGGTCCGGAAGTTCGCGCTCCATGTATTTTTGCAGGAATGCATCGGCGGCATCGCGCGTCGGCAAGGCGATCTGCATTTGAATCGGCGCGCCGCCGGCAATGAGCAGTAAGCCGGCTGCGGCGCGCAGCGCCGCCGCCGGCTCGCTGTGGTATTCGCCCTGCTGCCATTGCGGATCGGTGCGGATCGCATCCATGACGAGGTCGCGCCACAACCGGTTGCGTCCGGCAATCTGCACCGGCAGGCAGGCGAGCGGCATCACGGCATCCATGAAGTCGGGATAGCGCTCCGCCCACAGCCACGAATGCATGCAGCCCATGGAGGTTCCGATCACGAGCCGCAAATGATCGACTTGCAGTCCCTGCGTCGCGAGCGTGTGCTGGGCGACGACCATGTCCTCGTAGTCATATTGTGGAAAGCGGCTGTGTAGACCATCGCTCGGTCTGCTCGATGAGCCGTGGCCGATGCCGTCGGGCAGAATGATGTAATAGCGATTGCTGTCGAGCAATTGACCCTTGCCGAACAGCACTCCTGCGAACCGGTCGACGAGAAAACTGTGGCCCGACCCGCCGGTGCCGTGCAGGATCAGCACCGCATTGTCGACCCGGCCGTGCGCGTCGCGGTGCGCCTTGCCGAGCGTGGTGAAATGCAGCCGCAATTCGGGCAACGTTTCGCCCGAGGCGAAATGATAATTCGGAATGACGTAATCCCCGTCGAGGAGGTTGGGCATCGCGGCCGGCACATCCGCCTGCACCGCGGGTGCGCTGAGGCCGAGACAAGCGACCGCCGCGCCGTACGCGGCCATCAGTGCAAACACAGGGGTTCGAATGGTCATCGTTCACGCTCCTCCGATCAATCATTGCGCATCGAAATACTCGCCGTCGACACCGCGAGCCCGCGCACTCAGCAGGTACAGGAACGGCCCGGTCAACGAGGCGGGGCTCGGCAACGTGTTCGGATCTTCTCCGGGATAGGCGGAGGCACGCATGGCGGTGCGCATGCGGCCCGGATTGATGGTATTGAACCGAAGGTTCTCCTCGCCCTCGAGTTCCTGGGAAAAGAGGCTCCGCACCGACTCCAAACCGGTCTTCGAGACGGCATAGGCACCCCAAAAGGGACGTGGATTTTTCACGACGCCGCTGCTCAAAAAGATGACCGACGCATCCCGGGACCTGCGCAGGTTGCGCAGCAACACCTGGGTCAGGATGAACGGCGCGGTGAGATTCACGTGCAGCACCCGGCACCAGGTGGGTACGTCGTACTGCTCCAACGGTGTACGATCCCCCAGCAGCGCCGCTGCATGCACCAAACCGTCGAGCTTGCCGAATTCACGTTCGATGGTGTTCGCCAGGCCATCGTAGTCGACCGCCGTCGCCGTCGCGAGGTCGAGCACGGCCATGGCGGGCTGCGGTGCGCCGAGACCCTCGATCTCATCATAGAGCCGCTCGAGCTTGGCGCCGCTGCGTCCGGACAAAATGACCGTGGCGCCGGCGCGTGCGCACTCCAGCGCGAGCGCGCGGCCGAATCCACCACTCGCGCCGGTGATGAGGATGGTGCGCCCCTGCAGCAGCTCGGGGCTGGACGCGAAGTGTGGGGGTATGGACAAGAGTGCTCCTGAAGATGCGCTAGCCATGCGCGGCTGCGCGCCGTGCGGTGCTCCAAGCCAAGTACAGATCGCGAAGGCGAACACCGGCATCGGCCGAACCGCCGGGGCGGTGCAGATTCTTCGCGCCGAGGGCGGCCAGAATCAACACATGGCGCAGCTGCGCGCGCTCTGCCGCCGGCAGTCCGGTAGCCGCGTCGGCAAAGAGCTGCGCCGCGCGCCGGCGCAACGCCTCGAGATACGATTGTAAATGAGGCGGCGGCTCGGCGGCGGTGAGATCCGCATCTTCGATCCCGGCGGCCAGCAACTCATCGACCGGGAGCGCGACCCGCCCTGCCAGCGCCTCGCGCCGATAGTCGCCAATGGCAGCGGTCAGATATTCGGCGGCGGCGAGCGCGGTGACGCTCCGGCCGGATTTCACAGGATCGCGGGCCCCCTCGGCGGCCAACTGCGCGGCGACCATGAGGGGCCGGCCGCGAAGCGCGCTGCTATGCGCCTCGAGATCCTCGCCGCGCTCGAGCGGCGCCCCCGCGACGTGTCGGGCCGCCGCTTGCACCGCTCCGATCAGCGGTGCGAAGTCGGTCGCGCCGGCTCGCGGCAGGGCGGCGAGATAATGACTCACCGGATGTGCCGGGGCACCCGCGGTGAGTCGCTGCATCTCTTCCTGCCACCATGCGAGCTTGAGCTGTGCCACGGGAGTTTCGGTGCCGGGATCCATCAGCGCACGCCATTCGGCCAGCAGCGCGTAGATGCCGAGCAAAGGCTCGCGGCTTTCGCGCGCGGCGAACAGCCAGCTCCAATAGCGCGCCGTGCCCGGCGGCACGGCACGCGTTCGGTAGGGCTCCTCAAGGGGCCGCAGCGGACGTCTCATCGGCGGCGACGTCCGGCGGCGCTGCGCCCGTGAGCCGCGGCGCGCGGGTCAGCGTATCGACGTGTTCGATGGGCTCGAGATCGCGGTTGACGCGCAAACCCAGCTCCGGAAAACGCCGCGCTGCCGGCAGCACTTGTTGCTCGAGGGAACCCACCGCCTTGTTGAAGGAATCGACGCTGTTGCCGAGCGATTTGCCCAATCTCCCAAGGTGCTCGCCGAATACCGCCAGACGCTTGTACATGTCCTCGCCGAGGCGGCGTATCTCGGCCGCATTATCGGCGAGCACGGTCTGCTTCCAGCCGTAGGCGACCGCCTTCATGAGGGCGACGAGACTGGTCGGGGTCGCCAGCATGACGTTTTGCCGCAGCGATTCATCGATGAGCCCCGGATTCTCCTGCAGTGCCGCCGAAAGGAATTGATCGCCCGGCAGAAACAGCACCACGAAGTCCGGGCTGTGCTCGAATTGCGACCAATAGTTCTTCGACGACAATTCGCGTACCCGCACGGCGACGATGTGCGCGTGGCGCTGCAGCTGCCGCGCCCGTTCCTCGTCGCTTTGCGCCTCGACCGCCGCAAGATACGCATCGAGCGGCGTTTTCACGTCCACCACGATGTCGCGCCGCTCCGGCATGTGCACGATCATGTCGGGTCTGATCGGGCCACTTTCCGTGCGTTGATGATGCTGTTCGGTAAAGTCGACGTGCGCGGTCATGCCGGACAATTCCACCAGTCGCTTGAGCGTGATCTCGCCCCATTGACCCCGCACATCGGGCCGGCGCAGCGCGGTCACGAGATTGCGCGTCTCGCGCGACAGCAGGTTTTGTCCGCTCGCCAGCGCCTCCATTTGACCCTTGATCGTCGCAAACGCATCGATGCGGTCGCGTTCTATGTTCTGAATCTGCGCCTCGGTCTTGGCGAGCGCCTCGCGGATCGGCTTGACCATGTTTTCGATGGCGGTTTCGCGCTCTTTCAGCGCGGCCGACGCGTCCACTTGTTGACGCATCAATCGCTCGCGCGCCAGTTTCAGGAACACCTCGCTGTTGCTCTGCAGACTGTCGCGGGCCAGATCGCCGAACACGGCCTGCAGTTGCTCGCGCGCCCGAATCAGGGCGTGCTCGCGTTCGGCGCTCACGCTCGCCTCGGTCTCGACCCGCGCCCGCAACAGCTCCGCCTCGACCCGCAGCGCTTGCTCGCGTTTGGCGCGCCAGAGCAGCGCCGCGAGCACTCCGAGCGCGCAGCCGATAAGACCACCCGCCGCGAATACCGGCCAAACCACCTCGGTAGTCATGCGCGCCCGTCCTGCTCGAGCCATCCGAGCAGGTCGATGGGTTGCTGAACGAAGCCGTCGCCGCCCCAGGCTTGCCAATCCTCATCCGCGTGCAAGTAGCCGTAGATCGCGACCAGTGCGGGCATCCCGGCCGCATGCGCCGCCTGAACGTCACGCTCCGCATCGCCCACATAGATGCACGAGTCGGGTTCGACGCCTGCGAGCCTCGCCGCATGCAGCATTGGCAGCGGGTGCGGTTTGCGCTCACTCACGGTATCGCCGCTGACCACACAGGTGAAGCGATCGCGCAGCCCGAGCTGCTCGAGCAGAGGATCGGTGAGCCAGCCCGGCTTGTTGGTGACGATGCCCGCAGCCAGGCCGCGAGCCGACAACTGCGACAGCACCGAGTCCATTCCGGCAAAGAGCCGGGTGTGCGTGCCGAGGTCCGAGCGGTACAGTTCCAAAAAGCGGCGCTGCAGGAGCGCGAACTGGAGCGGATCGGCGTCCGGGAAGCCGAGCTTGACCAAGCGCGTGGAGCCATGGCTCACCGAGGAGCGCGCCGCCTCGAAGGGCAGCGCCTCGAGACCTCGTTCGAGGCGCAAGGCGTTCAGCGCACGGATCATGTCCGGCGCCGTGTCGAGCAATGTTCCATCCAAGTCGAACAACATCAAGCGCAGCGGCTTCGGCATTCAAACCGGCCCCGTGCGCCGAAAACGTGCCAGGTAATTGACCTGGGTGTTCGGCGAGAGACGAAACGCTCGCATCAATGGATTGTAGGTGATGCCGGTGAGATCCTGAAGTTCGAGGTCCGCCGCCCGTCCCCAGCGCGCAAGCTCGGAGGGGCGGATGAACTTCAGGTACTCGTGCGTGCCGCGCGGCAGGACGCGGGTGATCAGCTCCGCCCCGACGATCGCAACGGCGAACGCCCGGGGGGTGCGATTCAAGGTCGACACGATGACATCGCCGCCGGGCTGCACCAGTGCGCCGAGCGCGGCGAGGACGGCCGCGGGATCCGGCACGTGCTCGAGCATCTCCATGCAGGTGACCGCATCGAACGCAGCGGGCCGCTCGAGGGCGAGTTCCTCCGCGGCGATGTTCCGATACTCGACCGTGACGCCCGCCTCGAGGGCGTGCAGTTCGGCAACCTCGAGCACGGCCGGCGAAAGATCGATGCCGAGCACCCGGGCACCGTGGCGCGCCATCGACTCGGAGAGGATGCCCCCGCCGCAACCGACATCGAGGATGAGCTTTCCGGAAAGGGAAACGACGCGCTCGATGTACTCGAGCCGCAGCGGATTGAGATCATGCAACGGTTTCGACGGGCCGTTCGGATCCCACCAGCTCTGAGCGAGGGAGCTGAACTTGGCGAGTTCCGCCGGATCCGCATTGGGTGCCGCTGACGTCATCGGATGCTAACCTCCAAAAAGCGAGCGGGCCGAATCGAGGCGCGCCGCCACGCTCGGCCAATCCAAGCGCGTGAATTGTCCTTCGCTCAAGAGCTGCCGTCCGGCGACCCAGACATCGCTCACCATGTCACGGCCGCCCGAGAAAACCAATTGCCCGATCGGATCGTGCGGCGGTTGCGTCGCGGGCCCGCTCATATCGACGCAGCACACGTCGGCCCATTTGCCCCGCTCCAGGCTGCCGATTTCCGCCTCGAGACCCAACGCTGCAGCCCCGCCGCGGGTGGCGGCTGCGAGCGTGTCCCAGGCGGACGGGGCCGGTGCGGCGTGCAGCGCCATGAGCTTCATCTCCGTCCATACGTCCTGATCGTTCCGGCAGCCATCGCCGTCGCTGCCCAGGCTCAAGCGTAACCCCGCCGCTGCCAAGTCCGCGACCTTCGCAACCCCGGCCCCCCGCAACAGATCCGACGCGAGGCAGAGCGTGACGCCGATACCGCGCCGCTGTGCGAGCTCGAGGTCCGCGGCGCTGAGGTGCACCATGTGCGCGGCGGTCAAGGCCGGCGTGAGAAGCCCCAAGGCCTCGAGCCGTTCGATCGGCCGCAGGCCGTAGCGGGACAGCGATTCCTCGATCTCGCTCTGCGAGGCATGCAGCGGAGTGAGAATACCCGCATCGAGTTCATCGGCGAGCGTGACGACACGGGCGTAAGTGGCGTCGCTCAGAGCGCCCGGTTCGAGCAGGGCAAATGCCGCGGAAATGCACGGATGGCCCTTGTACTCATCGCGCAGCTGCAAAGCCCGCGTCACGTAGTCGGCGGCATTTTCCGCCCACGGGCTGCGTTCTTGCGCGATTGGCAGGCCGATCACCGCGCGCAACCCTTGTGCAGCGGCGAGCTGCGCCGCATCGCGCGGAAAGTAGCCGACGGGGCAGAAGCAGGTGATGCCGGCTTTCAGCATGTTCGCCACGCACAGCAGTCCCGCATCGCTCAGGAATCGAGGGGTTCCTGCAGCCGGTCCAAGAGAACCGATCTGCGTCAATGCGTTGACGAATCCCGGCAACACGAGGTGCGCGGGCCGCTCCAATGCAACGCGCGGGTCGTAGAGTTCGGCCGCCGCGGCGGTCGGTAGCACATCGAGGATGCGGCCGTCGCGCATCACCAGGGTGTGATGGCCCAGGAGTTCATCGCGCCCGGTCATGGGCGCGATCCAGCGGGCCTTGATGCTCAAATCGGCGGCTACGGCGGGCATTCCCAAGTATATCGGCTAATCGGCATGGGAGGCTTAAGGCCGCACAGGATCTATGCTAGAATCCCGTGGATGTTGAGACTGTGTCTCGCCTCCTTTAAACCCGCTTAAATTGTAGCCTGACGGCTCATCCGGACTCTCGCATATGGCCGAGATCGCTCGCGAAATATTGCCCGTAAATCTAGAAGACGAGATGCGCAAGTCCTACCTGGACTATGCCATGAGCGTGATCGTCGGTCGCGCGCTGCCCGACGTGCGGGACGGCCTCAAACCCGTGCACCGCCGCGTGCTGTTCGCGATGCGGGAACTCGGCAACGACTGGAACAAAGCCTACAAGAAATCCGCGCGCGTGGTGGGCGACGTCATCGGCAAATACCATCCGCACGGTGACGCCTCGGTCTACGATGCGATCGTGCGCATGGCGCAGCATTTTTCGATGCGCTATCTGCTGGTCGACGGACAGGGGAATTTCGGTTCCGTGGACGGGGATCCGCCGGCGGCCATGCGCTACACCGAGGTGCGCATGTCGAAGCTCGCCGCGGAATTGCTGTCCGATATCGACAAGGAAACCGTCGACTTCACACCGAATTACGACGAGTCGGAAAGCGAACCCTCGGTATTGCCGACCCGTATTCCCAACCTGCTGATCAACGGCTCTTCGGGCATTGCGGTCGGAATGGCGACGAACATTCCGCCGCACAACCTGCACGAAATCATCACCGCCTGCATCGCGCTCATCGAAAATCCCGACGTGACGCTCGCACAGCTGATGCAGATCGTACCCGGACCCGACTTTCCGACCGCCGGCCTCATCAACGGTGCCCAAGAGATCGTGGCCGCGTACAAGACCGGCCGAGGGCGCCTGCACGTGCGCGCTCGCACCCATATCGAGGATGTGGGCAAGGGAGACCGGCAGGCGATCATCATCACCGAACTGCCGTATCAGGTGAACAAGGCCAGGCTGATCGAGCGCATCGCCGACCTGGTGCGCGACAAGCTGATCGAAGGGATCGCATCGGACGGATTGCGCGACGAGTCCGACAAGGACGGCATGCGCGTCGTCATCGAGCTCAAGCGCGGCGAAGTGCCCGAGATCCTGCTGAACAACTTGTTCGCGCAAACCACCATGGAAACGGTGTTCGGCATCAACATGGTGGCGCTGGTCGACGGCCAGCCGCGGTTGCTCAGCTTGAAGGAGATGCTCGACGCGTTCTTGCGCCATCGGCGCGAAATCGTCACACGCCGCACGGTCTATGAGCTGCGCAAAGCGCGCGAACGCGGGCACATCTTGGAAGGTCTCGCAATTGCGCTCGCCAACATCGATGCAATCATCGCGGCGATCAAGGCTTCCCCGTCGCCCGCCGAGGCCAAGATCGCCCTGGTGTCCCGGGCGTGGAACTCCGGCGCGGTGCCGGAAATGCTGGCACGCGCGGGCGCCATCAGCACGCGTCCGGAAGGCGAGACCGCGGCGTTGGGATTGGTGGCGGGCGGTTACCGGCTGACGGAAACCCAGGCTCAAGCCATACTCGACATGCGCTTGAACCGGCTGACCGGGCTCGAACAGGACAAGATTCTCGTCGAGTTTCAGGAGCTGTTGGTTCAGATCCGGGATCTCAGCGACATTCTCGCGCGGCCGGAGCGATTGCTCGGGGTCATTCGCGGCGAGCTCGAATACATCCGCGACACCTTCGCGGATAAGCGGCGCACGGAGATCATTACCAATCATGAAGATCTGACGATCGAGGATCTGATATCGCCCGAGGATGTGGTGGTGACGCTATCCCATGGCGGCTATGCCAAAGCGCAACCGATATCCGCCTATCAGGCGCAGCGCCGAGGCGGCCGTGGCAAGGCGGCGACCAGCGTCAAAGATGAAGACTTCGTCGACAAGTTGTTCGTCGCGAACACCCACGACACTCTCTTGTGCTTTTCGGATCGGGGCAAGTTGTACTGGCTCAAGGTGTACCAATTGCCGCAGGCCAGCCGCGGCTCACGCGGCAAGCCGATCGTGAACCTGTTGCCGCTGCAGGAAGGCGAACGGATCAGCGCCATGCTGTCCATCAAGGAGTTCGAAGAAGGCAAGTTCGTCTTCATGGCGACGAGCCTCGGAACGGTGAAGAAGACCTCGCTCGCCATGTTCTCCCGGCCGCGTGCCAGCGGCATCATTGCCGTCGCACTCGAGCCGGGCGACAAATTGGTGGGCGTCGCCATCACCGACGGTACGAAGGACATTCTCCTGTTCACCACCGGCGGCAAGGCGATTCGATTCGTGGAGGATGAAGTGCGACCGATGGGTCGGGAGGCCGCCGGAGTGCGCGGCGTGAAGCTCAGTGAGGATCAGCGCGTCAATGCGCTGATCGTGGCCGATCAGGGCTACATCCTCACGGCATCGGAAAACGGCTACGGCAAGCTCACACCGCTGGAGGATTTTCCGAGCCATGGCCGCGGCGGCCAAGGGGTGATCGCGCTGCAGGTCACCGAGCGAAACGGCCGGATGATCGGCGCGCTGCAGGTGAGCCTCGATGACGAGATTATGCTGATGAGCCAGAGCGGTGCGCTGGTGCGCACGCCGGTCAGGGACATCTCCGTGGTGGGGCGCAACACCCAAGGTGTGCGTTTGATCCGACTGGAGGAGGGCGATCAGCTTTCCGGTCTGGAGCGCATCGATGGGCTCGCCGCCGAAGGCGATGCGCCGGCGGGCGACCCTGAGGCGGTCGATCCTGCGGCCGGCGACCCTGAGGCGGCCGATCCTGCGGCCGGCGATGCGCCGGCGGGCGACCCTTCAGCCGGCGACCCGGATACCGAGGCCTGATCACGGGAGCGGGGATGCGACCCTACAATTTCTCGCCCGGACCGGCTGCGCTGCCGCTCGAGGTGCTCGAGCAGGCCCGTGAGGAGTTGCTCGACTGGCGCCACAGCGGCATGTCGGTCATGGAGATCAGCCACCGCAGCAAGGCATTCCTGCAGGTCGCCGCCGAGGCAGAAGCGGACTTGCGCGAGCTGCTCGCCGTGCCGAAACGTTACAAGGTGCTATTCGTCCAGGGCGGCGCCTCGGCTCAATTTGCCATGGTGCCGCTGAACCTGACGGTGCCGGCTTCCACGACCGACTATCTCGACACCGGACATTGGTCCAGGAAGGCGATCGACGAGGCGCGCCACTATTGCACGGTGCGCGTCGCCGGAGATTTCGGCGGCCGGGGACGCGGCGGCCGGCGACCCGGGGCGCGGGGCGGCGGGGGCAGCGCATCAGCGCGTTCCGCCGCAGAGCGAACTCACGCTCAATTCGCAAGCCGCCTATGTGCATTACACGCCGAACGAGACCATCAGCGGTGTCGAGTTTTGCTACATCCCGCAGACGCGAGGCGTACCGCTCATTGCCGATATGTCCTCGAATATCCTCTCGCGCCCCCTCGATGTGTCCAAGTTCGGCCTCATCTACGCCGGCGCTCAAAAGAATATCGGTCCGTCCGGTTTGACGGTCGTGATCGTGCACGAGGAACTGCTCGGTCGGGCGCGTCCCGAAACACCGTCGGTGTTCAATTACAAGGCGGTGGCCGAGGGTCATTCGATGTTGAATACGCCGCCGACCTTCGCGTGGTACGTGGCGGGGCTCGTGTTCAAGTGGCTGAAGAAGAATGGCGGGCTGATCGCCATGGGCGAGCGCAACTGCGACAAAGCCCGAGCCCTGTATGCCGCCATCGACGGCTCGGCGCTGTACCGCAATTCGGTGGCGGAAGATTCCCGCTCATGGATGAACGTGACGTTCACCCTCACCAAACCGGAGTTGGAGGCGGCCTTCGTCGATGAGGCGGCGGCGGCCGGGCTGCACAACCTGAAGGGCCATCGGGTCCTCGGCGGCATGCGCGCGAGTCTGTACAACGCCATGCCGCTCGCCGGTGTGCAGGCGCTGATCGGGTTCATGCGCTATTTTGAGCGCAGGCACCTGTGAGATCGGCGCATGGCAAATCGTAGTAGCAAGAACACAAAGAAAAGCAAGCCTCGCGGCCGCGAGCCGGGCGCCCGCGAAGGCGCCGTGTCCGGGCCGGGTGCTTCGGCGCCCGCTAGGCCGGCGGCCAAGGTCGGTGCGCTTCCCGCCGCCCCCGACCTCGGAAACATTCGCGAGAACATCGATTCCATCGATGCGCGCATCCACGCGTTGCTCAACGAGCGGGCGCGCTTCGCGCAGCTGGTCGGTATCTCCAAGACGGCGACCGGCAAGGCGGTCGACTTCTATCGTCCGGAGCGCGAGGCGGAAGTCCTGAGGAAGGCGCTCAAGCGCAATCACGGGCCCTTGCGCGACGAAGAGATCGCACGTCTGTTTCGCGAGATCATGTCGGCCTGTCTGGCACAGCAGGAGCCGCTCAAGGTGGCGTTCTTGGGCCCGGAGGGTACCTTTACCCAGGCGGCCGTGCTCAAGCACTTCGGCTCGTCGGTGCGCGCGCTGCCCCTGCCCGCCATCAACGAAGTCTTTCACGAGGTGGAAGGGGGCATCGCCGATTTCGGCGTCGTGCCCATCGAAAATTCGAGCGAAGGCACGGTCAATCACACGCTCGATATGTTCCTGGGCTCGCCCTTGAAGATATGCGGCGAGGTGGAGCTGCGTATCAGTCATCACCTGATGGGCCGCATGAGCGATATGTCCGACATCAAGCGCGTGTGCGCCCATGTTCAGGCGCTGGCGCAATGTCGGGGTTGGCTGGACGAGCACCTGCCGGACGTCGAGCGCGTCGCCGTGTCGAGCAATGCCGAAGGTGCGCGGCGTGCGCGCGATGAGCGCGGCACCGCGGCAATCGCCAGCCGCGCCGCGGCCGAAATCTATGGCCTCGGGCTGCTCGCGCAGGAGATCGAAGATCGCGCCGACAACACCACGCGCTTCCTCGTCATCGGACGCAAGCTCTTCAGCCCGAGCGGCGCCGACCGCACCACCCTGCTGGTCTCCGCGAGCGACACCGACGATGCCGGTGCGCTGTTTCGCCTGCTCGAGCCCCTGGCCGAGCACCGCATCAACATGACACGCATCGAATCGCGCCCTTCGCACAAGCGGAAATGGGATTACGTCTTTTTCATCGACGTCGAGGGACATGTGAGCGATCCGCCGTTGGCGAAGGCGCTGGCGTCGTTGGAGGAGCGCGCATCCTTGTTCAAGGTGTTGGGATCGTATCCGCGGGCCGTGCTCTGATGAGAATGGCGGCCGCCGCGCGCATGTTCGAGGCGCGACCGACGCAGCGGGTATCCGGCACGCTCAGCGTTCCGGGCGATAAGTCGATCTCGCATCGTTCTCTCATGCTATCGGGCCTCGCCGAGGGCACCAGTCAGATCGGTGGTTTCTTGGCAAGCGAAGATTGTCTCGCGAGCCTTGCCGCGATGCGATCGATGGGTGTTCGCATCGAACAGCCGAGTGCGACGCGGCTGCTGGTCCACGGGGTGGGATTGCACGGCCTCGAGGCGGCGGCGCATGCACTCGATATGGGCAATGCCGGTACAGCGATCCGGCTGTTCACCGGGTTGTTGGCGGGTCAGAGGTTCGATTCGCAACTGATCGGCGATGAATCGTTGATGCGGCGACCCATGGAGCGCGTCGCCAAGCCGCTGCGTCAGATGGGCGCGGAGGTGCGCACGCGAAATGGTACGCCGCCGGTCGAAATCAGCGGCGGCCGCCGCTTGCACGGCATCGAATACCCCATGCCGGTGGCAAGCGCCCAGGTGAAATCGGCCATCCTCCTTGCAGGACTCTATGCGGACGGCGCCACCACCGTGGTTTCCCCCGCAGTGTCTCGCGATCACAGCGAGCGGATGCTCGAGGGCTGCGGTGTACGGATTGTGAGCCAGGGATTGACGACCACGATTTATCCGCCCGAGCGGCTCGAAAACCAGCAGATCGACGTGCCCGGCGACTTCTCCTCCGCCGCATTTTTCATCGTCGCCGGCCTGCTCGCGGCCGCCGGGGAGGGATTGGTGCTGCAAAACGTGGGATTGAACCCCACGCGAACCGGACTCCTCGATATCCTGCGCAGCATGGGCGGGGATATTCGTGTCGAGAATCCACGGCTCACCGGGGCGGAGCCGGTGGGGGATCTGCGAGTGCGCCGATCGGCGCTCAAGGGGGTGCACGTCCCGGCCTCGCTGGTGCCGCTCGCGATCGATGAATTCCCGGTGCTCTTCATTGCCGCCGCCTGTGCCCTGGGAGAAACGGTCGTCAGCGGTGCGGAGGAATTGCGCGTCAAGGAAAGCGATCGCCTCGCCGCGATGAGCGCAGGTCTCTCGACCTTGGGGGTCAGACACAGCGTCATGCCCGACGGCATGCGCATCGAAGGGCGCCCCGACGGCCCGGCTTTTGGCGGCGGAGAGATCGATAGCCACGGGGATCACCGGGTGGCGATGTCCTTCAGCATCGCGAGCCTGCGCGCCGCGCAGCCCATCGCCGTTCGGGACGTGGTCAATGTGGCGACCTCTTTCCCGGGCTTCGTCGGTCTCGCGCGTTCCATCGGTCTCGATCTCGCCGAGTCGGCCGCATGAGGTCGGCAGCATGACCGAGGTGCCCGTGCTCACCATCGACGGGCCGTCCGGGTCGGGCAAAGGCACGGTGAGTCGCGCCGTCGCCAGGGCCCTGGGCTGGCATTTGCTCGACAGTGGTGCGCTGTATCGCTTGGTCGCGCTGGCCTCCCGGCGGGCCCGGATCCCACTCGACGATGCGGCCGCGCTCGCCAAAGTGGCGGAGCGGTTTGACATACGCTTCGACTCGGGGCCGGGCGGGGAGGAAATCGTCCGCCTTGCGAATCAGGACGTGACCCGCGACATCCGCACCGAGGAGGCGGGCAACGATGCCTCCAAGGTGGCCTCGCTGCCGCAGGTGCGCGCCGCGCTCCTCGAGCGCCAGCGGCGCTTTGCGGTATCGCCCGGCCTGGTGGCCGATGGCCGTGATATGGGCACCGTGGTCTTCCCCCGGGCCCCGGTCAAAATCTTCCTGACCGCAAGTCCCGAGGAGCGTGCCCTCAGACGTCATAAGCAGTTGAAAGAAAAGGGGGTTGCTGCTACCCTTGCCGCCCTTTCGCTGGAGATAGCGGAGCGTGACCGGCGCGATATCATGCGCTCCGTTTCGCCTCTGGTCGCAAGCGCCGACGCAGTTTTGCTGGACACGACCGGTATGTCCATCGATGCGGTGGTAGAGCGCGTCTTAGGGGTTGTCCGCGGGCGTCTCGGCCCCAGATAGGTAGGGTTTTAATGGCGGCGGATCAGGGATTGATCGCCGATTTTTGGGTAACCCCTGGTGCACACGGGAACCGTGCCGGGGAAACGTTTATAGAGAACACATGACAGAAAGTTTTGCGGAACTGTTTGAACAAAGCATCGCCAGCCAGCGCATTCGTCCTGGCACCATCCTCAATGGATTGATCGTCGAAGTCGGCCAGGATTACGTCATCGTCAATGTCGGACTGAAGTCCGAGGCGGTGATTCCTTCCGAACAATTCAAGAACGAAAAGGGCGAAATTGAAGTGGCCGTCGGCGAGACGGTCGAAGTGGCGTTGGACAGCGTGGAGGACGGCTCGGGCGAGACCCGGTTGTCCCGCGAAAAGGCCAAGCGCGCCAGAACCTGGACTCGACTCGAGACCGCATTCGAGAAGCAAGAAGTAGTCATCGGCATCATCACCGGACGCGTCAAGGGCGGCTTCACCGTCGAGATCGACAACGTGCGCGCATTCCTGCCCGGCTCGCTGGTCGACGTTCGTCCGGTCCGCGATCCTTCGTATCTGGAGAACAAGCCGCTCGAATTCAAGGTCATCAAGCTCGACCAGAAGCGCAATAACGTCGTGGTGTCGCGCCGCGCGGTGGTCGAACAAGAGTACAGCGCCGAACGTTCCGCGCTGCTCGACAATTTGCAGGAAGGCGCGGCGGTCAAGGGCGTCGTGAAGAATCTCACCGATTACGGCGCATTCGTCGATTTGGGGGGCATCGATGGCCTGCTGCACATCACCGACATGGCGTGGAAGCGCGTCAAGCATCCATCCGAGGTGGTCAAGGTCGGCGAGGAAATCGACGTACGCATTCTGAAGTTCGATCGCGAGCGTCAGCGCGTCTCATTGGGCTTGAAACAGCTCGGTGCCGATCCGTGGCAGAACATTGCGCGCCGTTATCCGGCGAACACGCGTCTCTTCGGCAAGGTCACGAACATCGCCGACTACGGCTGCTTCGTTGAGATCGAGGAGGGTGTGGAAGGTCTGGTGCATGTGTCTGAAATGGATTGGACCAACAAGAATGTGAATCCGGCAAAGGTGGTGCATGTCGGCCAGGAAGTCGAAGTGATGGTTCTCGACATCGATGAGGAGCGCCGCCGCATCAGCCTGGGCGTGAAGCAGTGCAAGACCAATCCGTGGAAGGAATTCGCCGAGAACTACAACCGCGGCGACAAGGTGAGCGGCCAGATCAAATCGATCACCGATTTCGGCATCTTCATCGGGCTTGCCGGCGGCATCGATGGTTTGGTGCACCTGTCCGACATCTCCTGGGACATGCCCGGCGAGGAAGCCGTGCGCAGCTACCAGAAGGCACAGCAAGTCGACGCCATGGTGCTGTCGATCGATCCGGAGCGTGAACGCATCAGTCTGGGCATCAAGCAGCTCGCCAAGGACCCATTCTCCGCCTACATCGCCGAGCATCCGAAAGGCAGCATCGTGCGCGGCGTGGTGCGCGAAGTGGACGCCAAGGGGGCGATCATCGATCTCGGCAACGGCGTCGACGGACAGCTGCGTGCGTCGGAATTGTCGCGGGATCGCGTCGAGGATGCGCGCCTGCTGCTGAAGGTCGGCGAGGAAGTCGAAGCGAAATTCACCGGCGTGGATCGCAAGGGCCGCAGCATTTCGCTGTCGATCAAGGCGAAGGATATTCACGAAGAGCAGGAAGCCATGCAGAATTATCGTACCGATTCGCCCACCGGCACCAGTTTGGGAGATCTCCTCAAAGAGCAAATCTCCGGGCAAGATTGAGGATTCAAGGCATGGGCAGCGGCCGCTGAGGCTGCTGCTCGTGCGCTGCTACGACTATGTCCAGCGACGTCCACGGATCGATAATGACGAAATCGGAACTCATTGAGATCATTTCGGCCAAACAGAAGCATTTACCGGCGAAAGATGTGGAACTCGCCGTGAAGCAATTGCTTGAAATCATGAGCGATGCGCTCGCCACGGGCGAACGCATCGAAATTCGCGGGTTCGGCAGTTTCTCCCTGCATTTTCGCCCGCCGCGGCAGGGGCGCAATCCCAAGACCGGCGAAGCCGTGGCGCTGGCCGGCAAGCATGTGCCGCACTTCAAGCCGGGCAAGGACCTGCGCGAGCGCGTCAACGACGGTGCGGATCAACCGATCCGCGATTGAAGCGCGCTTCAAGCTCGGCGCGCTTTTCTAGGGCGACCCCGAAGCCATGCCCGATCTTTCGCTGCTGACTTGGTCGGTCATATTGGCGGCGCTGGTGATCGGCCTCCTCGCCGGACACTTCGGCTGGGGCAAACGCTGGCCGGTTCCCTTTGGCAAACTGCATCCCGACTATCTCACCGGACTCGACTACCTCGTCACCGAGCAACCGGATCGCGCGCTCGACATGTTCTTGAAGCTCATGGATGCGAGCCCCGATACGATCGAGACCCACTTCGCGCTCGGCTCGCTCTATCGCCGGCGCGGGGAGGTCGAGCGCGCCATCCGCATTCATCAGAATCTGCTGGCGCGAGAGACCCTCGCACCCGAACATCGCGAACAGGCTCTGCTCGCGCTCGCGCAGGATTATCTGCGTGCGGGCCTCCTCGATCGGGCGGAGGGGTTGTTTCAGCAGGTGAGCGAGGTGCCGCGGCTGCGCGCGAGCGCCCTCGACTCGCTGCGCGGCGTTTACGAGCGCCAGCATGATTGGCAGCAGGCGCTCGAGACTTATCGTCAACTGGCGCGCATCAAGGCCGCGCCGCCGCGCATCGTGGCCGCCCATTACCTGTGTGAGCTCGCGACCCTCGCGATCGAACGCGGCGAGATCAGTACGGCCCGCGATCTGTTGCGCCAGGCGCGCGAGGAGTCGAAGCCGTTTCCGCGCGCGGCGCTGCTGCGCGCACAAATCGCGGAGCGCGAAGGACAGACGGAACTTGCGGTGCGCCTGCTGCACAGCGCACTGCGCGAGGCGCCGAAATTGCTGCAAGACGAGCTTCCGCATCTGTTGAATCTGGTCGGAGCCCCGCGCCGCGATGCTGTGCTCGCACAGCTCGTGACTGAAGCGCAGTCGCACGATTTCGGCGAGCTCAAGCGTCTGGTGTTCGCCGCGATCGCGGCCAACCTGGCAACGGCCGCGCCGTTTCGCGCAGCCATCGAGAGGGTGTTCATCCAGGATGCGACGTTGAAGGCGCTCTGGGAGGCGGCCAGCGGGCAGGTCGAGCGCATCGCGCAAGAAATCGGTGCATTGCTCGCGCACGCCGAGAAATATCGGTGCAGCGAATGCGGCTTCGCGGGGCGCAACTTCTACTGGCATTGCCCGGCCTGTCAGAACTGGGATAGCTTCGAACCCTACGCCATTGTTAAATTGCGCTAGAAATCCGCTATCATTTCGTCATGGCAATCAAACCCGTCAGAACTTGCGTATTTCCCGTCGCCGGGCGCGGCACGAGATTCCTTCCCGTCACCAAGGCGAGCCCGAAGGAAATGCTGCCGATCGTCGATAAACCGCTGATCCAATATGCCGTGGACGAGGCGCTGTCAGCGGGCGCTGACACGCTGGTGTTCATTACCGGAAGCTCGAAGCGGGCCATCGAGGATCACTTCGACTCGAATCCGGAACTCGAGGCAGTGCTGCAAGCGCAGGGCAAGCAGGAACTGCTCGACACGCTCTCCGGCATTCTGCCGAGCTGGGCTTCCTGCGTGTACATTCGGCAACCCGCGCCGTTGGGCTTGGGACATGCCGTGCTTTGCGCCCGGCCGGTGGTCGGCGATGCGCCCTTCCTGGTGCATCTCGCGGATGACTTGATCGATGCGCCGGTATCGTGTCTGAAGCAGATGGTGGATGTGTTCAGCACCTACGGCGGCAGCGTGCTCGGCGTCCAGACGGTGCCGAAGCAGGATACCGACAAGTACGGCATCGTGACGCTGGAGCAAAAGATCGTTGCGCGCGTGGGCAAGATTTCGCACATCGTCGAGAAACCGAAGCCCGAGAAGGCGGAGTCCACCCTGGCCGTCGTCGGCCGCTATCTGCTCTCGGCTTCGATTTTCGATGATCTCGCCAAGATCGGCAAAGGGGCGGGCGGCGAGATTCAGCTCACCGACGGCATTGCGCGGCTGATGCAGCGTGAATCGGTATACGCCTTCGAATTCGAGGGCAAGCGCTACGACTGCGGCAACAAGCTCGGCTACCTGCAGGCAACCGTCGAGTACGGGCTCAAGCATCCGAGTCTGGGAGCCGAGTTCGCGACCTATCTCAAGCAGCTGGTGGCGAAGCTTTAGTCAATCGACAAGACCGCTCAGTGCGAGCGGCCCCGTTGTTGATGGCCCTGATAGCGGGCGGTCGAGTTCGGGCTGCGGCGCGTATCGCGCCGATCGCCGCCGCGGTTGCCGTGAGAATTCCCGGAGTGCGGGCGGCCCTGCGGCTGCGCGGTACGATGTCCCGAGGATTGCGCCTGCGCCGGCGCTTCGACGATCTTGAACACCGGCGTCTCGCGGGTGGGAATACTGCGCTTCAGCACCCGCTCGATGTCCCGCAGCAGGCCGTTTTCATCCGCCGAGACCAGTGAGACCGCCTCACCTGCGGCGCCCGCGCGACCGGTGCGGCCGATGCGATGCACGTAGTCTTCCGGCACGTTGGGCAGCTCGTAATTGACCACCTGCGGAAGCTCCTTGATGTCGAGGCCGCGGGCCGCGACTTCGGTCGCCACCAAGGCGGTCACTTGTCCGCGCTTGAACCGGTCGAGCGCCTTGACTCGTGCGGCCTGGCTCTTGTTGCCGTGGATTGCAGCGGCGCTGATGCCCGCACCCTCGAGCTGCTGCGTAAGGCGATTCGCGCCATGCTTGGTGCGCGTGAAGATCAGCACCTGATGCCACTGGCCCTCTTGTATCAAGTGCACCAGCAGATGGCGCTTGTGTTCCTTCTGCACGCGATAGGCGCGCTGTTCGACGAGCTCTATCGGCGCATTGCGCGGCGCCACCTGAATCGACAGCGGATCGTGCAGCAAGCGCTCGGCGAGCGCGCGGATGTCGTCGGAATAGGTTGCGGAGAAGAGCAGGTTTTGGCGCTTCGATGGCAGCAATTTGATGATGCGCCGAATGTCCGGGATGAAACCCATGTCGAGCATTCGATCGGCTTCGTCGAGCACCAGCACCTGCACCTGGGATAGATCGACCGCGCGCTGCTGCGCGAGATCGAGCAAGCGGCCCGGCGTCGCCACCAGAATATCGCAGCCGCTGCGCAAGGCGCTGATCTGCGGATTGATGTTCACACCGCCGAATACCTGGGTGATGCGAGCCGGTACATACTTGCCGTAATCGCGCGCGCTCTGGGCGACTTGCGCCGCGAGCTCGCGCGTCGGGGTGAGCACCAGCGCACGTGGGGCGCGGCTGTTGCTGCGCGCCGTATCGGCGACCAGCCGCTGCAGAATCGGTAGTACGAAGCCCGCTGTCTTGCCGGTCCCGGTTTGTGCGCCGGCGAGCACGTCGCGCCCTGCCAGAACCGCAGGAATCGCCTGTACTTGGATGGCGGAGGGGACGTCGTAGCCTTTATCGGCAACAGCACGCAGCAATTCGGGCAGGAGCCCGAGATCAGAAAATGACATTGAATAATCCTTAAAATTTGGACTCGCACGACAGAGCCTTGGGGCTCCGCAGCGGCCAGCAGCGAGGGGGGTAAAAAGAACGGAGTGCGTCGAAGACGGACCGCGAGCTAAAGGCGGCGCTGACCGAGCGCCAGCCTCACTTAGCTCAGGTCATGATACAGGGAGTGCGGTCTGCCGTCCAATACGCCCGCTGCGGTGGGCCTAGGGACGGGCTTCGAGAACGAGATTGAACGGTGTTTCCGTGGCTCGTCTGAATCGCGCGAAACCGAAGACCCGCGGGCCAAAACTCCGGCTATTGCGCTGCACAGCGAATTAAGCTGCCAAAACCCCTCGGCGGCGCTACGCTATTGCATACCATGGGCACACTGAGAAGTGTGGGTTTCTCTCCGGCGCAACCGTTGCTGGGCCGGGTAGGGCGCGCGTTGGCGACGCTCGAAGTGTCAGGCAGGCTGGCGGTCGCCGCCATTCTGATCGGGTGGTTTGTCATCGACTACCTGGTGGTAAGCCTCGGTTCGCTGCATCATGGCGTGAGGTTCTTCGACATGTCGGCGATGATTGCGGATCCCGCCCGATTGTTCCTCGGAGTCGACGGCTCGATGCAACGTCTGATGTTCAGCCTCATTTGCCTCGGGTGTCTCGCCGCACCGCTGGCGGTGCCGCAACTGATCAGGAACCGAGTCGCGTGGCTCGCTTACCTGGCGCCGCTCGTGCTCGTCGTCCTCTGCGCCGCACTGCTCCATGCGCGCACGTCCGCCGAGTTCTTCGCCGATGACATCGCGCGCCACGGCGGCGGCCTCGCCGCCCAACACATTTCGCTGGGCGCCGGCGGATATTTGGCGCTCATCGGCAGTCTCTTCTTGGGTATCCAAGGCGTGCGCCGGTTTTACCTTGCGGCCCGATGAATACACGGCATTCGACGCGACATCGCTCGCCGAACTGGTGCGCCGGGGCGAGATCTCCGCGTCCGCACTCACGGAGGCGGCGATCGAACGCATCGAGTCGTTGAACGGACGACTCAACGCAGTCGTCGAGCGCAATTTTGCCGCGGCGCGGGCCGCGGCACTCGCGAATGAACTACGCGGTCCGCTGGCAGGCGTACCGTTTCTCGCCAAAGACATGAATATCGAGGTCGCGGGTCTGCATCTCACGTCCTCGTGCCGTTGGCTCAGGGATTTGCCGGCCGCCCGCAGCGACGCGCCATTGGCGGCGCGCTGGCGCGCCGCGGGATTGAGCATTCTCGGCCGAACGAACACGCCCGAATTCGCGGGCGAGTTCGTGACCGAGCCCACGTGGCGCGGTCCGACCCGAAATCCGTGGAATACCGAGCGCAGTCCGGGCGGGTCGAGCGGCGGCTCGGCTGCCGCTGTTGCCGCGGGCATGGTGCCCATCGCTCACGGCACGGATTCCGGCGGATCGATTCGCGTGCCTGCGGCGGCATGCGGATTGGTGGGCTTGAAACCCAGCCGTGGCTGGGTGCCGGTGGGGCCGCATCTCGATGAGCTCGCCGGCGGCCTCGACGTTGAGCATGTGCTTACCCGCAGCGTCCGGGATACTGCGCTGATGCTTGAAGTCACGGGCGGCGCGGAACCCACCTCGCGCATGCCGCTCGGTTGGCCGGCCGGATCCTTCGTGGGCGCGCTGGACGCGGCACCGTCTTCGCTTCGGATCGGTGTCAGCTTGCAGGCCCCGGGCGGTGGTTGGCCGAACGATGAAATTGGAGCGGCCGTCGAGCGCGTGGCGCAAGTCCTCGGCCGAACCGGACACTGCGTGAGCTCTTTTCAGTTTCCGGAGTCGGCGAACATCGGCGAGCCGGCCGGCATCGTGTGGCTGACGGCGATCGCCGAAGAGATCGATTTTTACCGGCAGCGTGTCGGACGGCCGCCCGACACGGATGAACTCGAGGCGCTCACCCGGGCCGCCATCGAACTCGGCCAACGCTCGACGGCCGTCGACTATGTGCGCGCCCGCCGCGCGCTCACGACCGCGACGCGCGATATGGCCGGCAGCTTCCGGCTCTACGACGTGTTGCTGCTGCCGACCACCTCGGACCATGCGCCGCGCATCGGAGAAATCGACGGCCGAACCGCGGCATTCAATCTTCAGCGCTGGAACGAGCAATCCTACGGCTATGCGCCCTACACCGAGATTTTCAATGTCACCGGCCAGCCCGCGATCTCGCTGCCCCTGGCGATGTCGGGCGCCGGCATGCCGATCGGCGTTCAATTGGCTGCGCCCCTCGGGGAGGACGCACGGCTGATTGGGCTCGCCGCCTGGCTCGAGCGCGAGCAGCCCTGGGAGCGTCGCTTGGCGCAGCTGCGGCAAACGCTGAGGTAGGCTCTGCAGCAGGCTTGCGCTCAGGCCGTCCTGAGACCGGCCGCCTCGGCAATTTTTTCGCGGCGCCGCGCGGTCAGAATCGCCTCGGTATAACCGTTGGGCTGCTCGCGTCCCTTGAACACGAGATCGCACGCGGCTTGGAACGCGATGCTGCCCCCCGGATTGGTGCCCATCGGCCGGTACGCGGGGTCGTGCGCGTTCTGCAGATCCACGACTGCCGCCATGCTTTGCAGTGCGGCCAGCACTTGAGTGCGCGAACAGACACCGTGACGTAGCCAGTTCGCGACGTGCTGACTGGAGATTCGCAGCGTGGCGCGATCCTCCATGAGCGCCACGTTGTGGTGATCCGGTACTTTGGAACATCCGACGCCGAAGTCGATCCATCGCACCACGTAGCCGAGAATGCTTTGGGCATTGTTGTTGAGTTCTTCGTCGATTTCCGCCGCCGTCCATCCCGGTCGTGCGACCAGCGGCGGAGTGAGGATGGCGTCGAGTGAGGCGCGCTTTCGCGTCGCCAATTTGCTCTGCACGTCCGCGACGTCCACTTTGTGGTAGTGCAAGGCGTGCAGTGTTGCGGCGGTGGGAGAGGGGACCCATGCCGTATTCGCACCCGCGAGCGGATGCGCCAGCTTCGTCTTCAGCATGTCCGCCATGAGATCGGGCATCGCCCACATTCCTTTGCCGATCTGAGCGTGGCCGCGCAGCCCGCAGGCGAGGCCGACATCGACGTTGTTGCGCTCGTAGGCGTCGAGCCACACCGCCTTCTTGAGGTCGCCCTTGCGCGGAATCGGCGCGGCCTCCATCGAGGTGTGGATTTCGTCCCCGGTCCGGTCGAGAAATCCGGTGTTGATGAACACGACTCGCCGCTGGACGGCGCGAATACACTCACCGAGATTAACGCTCGTCCGGCGTTCTTCGTCCATGATGCCGATCTTGAGCGTGTACTCAGGCAGCGCCAACAGGGTTTCGACCCGGGCGAACAGTTCGTCCGCAAAAGCGGCTTCCTCCGGCCCGTGCATCTTGGGTTTGACGATGTACACCGAGCCGCGGCGCGAATTTCGCGTCCCGCCGGAGGCGCGCAAATCATGCAGAGCAATCAGTGCGGTCACTGCCGCGTCGATGAACGTTTCCGGAACCGGCGCTCCGTCCCGGGTGATAGCGTCGGATATCATGTGATGCCCCACGTTTCGCACCAGCATGAGGCTGCGGCCGGGAAGCACCAGCTCCCTGCCGGCCGGTGTCAGGTAGCGGCGGTCCGGATTCAAGCGGCGCAAGAACGAGGTGCCGGCGCTCGCGACGCGTGCTTGCAAGTTGCCCTGCATCAGACCCAGCCAGTTGCGGTACACATTCACTTTCTCGGCGGTGGTGACCGCAGCCACTGAGTCTTCGCAGTCTTGGATGGTGGTGATCGCCGCCTCGAGTACGACGTCGCTGATGCCGGCCGGATCGTCGCGTCCGATGAAGTGCTCCCGATCGATGCGAAGTTCGACGTGCAGACCGTGATGCCTCAATAAAACCACGGAGGGCGATTCCGGCCTGCCTTGAAACCCTGCGAACTCGCCGGGATCTGCGAGCGATGACGTGCGTCCATCCGCGAGCCCGACCTCGAGTCCGCGACCGGCGACCGAATAGCGAACCGCCTCGTCATGATGCGCGTCGAGCAACGGAAAATGCTCGTCCAAAAAATCGCGCACGAAACGAATTACCTTCGCGCCGCGCGCCGGGTTGTAAGCGCCACGGCGGCCCGCGCCGTCCGTCTCCGGGATCACGTCGGTACCGTAGAGAGCGTCGTACAGGCTCCCCCAGCGCGCATTGGCCGCATTCAAGGCATAGCGGGCGTTGCTGACCGGCACCACCAATTGCGGGCCGGCAATGCTCGAGATTTCCGGATCGACATCCGCCGTGGCTACCGCGAATCGTTCCCGCTCGGGTACCAGATATCCGATGTCGGTCAAGAACGCCTTGTAGCTCACGGGGTCGAATCCCGCTCCGGGATGTTCTCGATGCCACGCATCGATCCGCGCCTGAAGCTGATCGCGCCGTTCCATGAGCGCTGCATTGCGCGGCGCCAGATCGCTCACCAGACCGGC
Source organism: uncultured Gammaproteobacteria bacterium (assembly GCA_963801865.1). Lineage (GTDB taxonomy): Bacteria > Pseudomonadota > Gammaproteobacteria > Steroidobacterales > Steroidobacteraceae > Bog-1198. Next base: position 270,053 of record CAWDGY010000010.1, read on the forward strand.
GAGCCCCCGCCAAAAAGCCGCTGCGTCGATCCCCGTGCCGGGTATGGCTTCCTGAGCCACGAAATCGTAGAGGTCCCCGTCGATCTGAAGGCGATCTACGCGGACGGTGTCGGACATGGCGCTTCCTTGGGCTTGCGGATCAGTAGACTCCGGGAGGGGACATCGAGTCAACCTCGTACACCGGCAATGTTATAGTTTCGCGCCGCATCTTGCGAGGCAGCCGGCAGCCTGGGAGAAGAGGTTTGAGTGTGCTGGTTCGAATCAATCTGGCGCTCGGTGCGTTGTTCATCTGCGCGGGCCTGATTGCGGGGTATTCCTGCTGGACCCTGCTCGAATCGAACGCGAGCCGCGAGGTGCTTTCGGATGCAGCGCTGATGCTGGACAGTGCCTCTGCGATGCGCGCCTACACGGCAAATGAGATTTTGCCGCTGCTGCAAGAGGACATGAAGAGCACCTTCCCGCCGCAAAGCATACCTTTCTACGCGGCGACCCAGCATTTCTTGAGGCTTCGCGAACGGCATCCGGAATTCACGTACAAGGAAGCGACGCTCAATCCGACCAATCCGCGCGATCGGCCGGCGGATTGGGAAGCCGACATCATTCAACGCTTCAGGAACGATCCCGCCGCTCAAGAGGTAGTCGGCGAGCGTGACACCCCGATGGGCAAGTCGCTCTATCTTGCCCGACCCATACGCAGTGAGCCTGAGTGCGCCACTTGTCACAGCACGCCGTCCGCGGCTCCCGCCACGCTGCTTGCGCGTTACGGCAACGGCAACGGATTCGGTTGGCAGAACCACGAAATCGTCGGCGCGCAAGTGGTATCGGTGCCCTTCGCAAGCGCCACTGCGAATGCCGAGAGGGCTTATCGCGGCGTCATGATCTCGCTGGTCGCCGTATTTTTCGCCATATTCATCCTGGTCAATGCGGTGCTCTATGTCCTGCTCATCCGTCCGATGCGACGGATGGCGCTCATCGCCGACCGTCTGAGCGTGGGCGACATGGACGCGCCGGAATTTCCGACGCGGGTACCCAAGGAGATCGCCTCCTTGATCCGCTCCTTCAACCGCATGCGCAAGAGCCTCGATAAGGCGCTGCACTTGCTCGAGCCGTAGCGTCGTGGATGGAAAGGTATTCATCAGCTACTCCCAGCCGGATCGCGAGTGCGCCTTCGAGATGGTGCAGCAGCTCGAAGCACGGGGTATTCGGTGTTGGATCGCACCGCGCGACATCACACCCGCATCGGATTGGGCGGCGGAGATCATCGACGCCATCGCATCGGCACGGGCGATGATCTTGGTGCTATCCGCGAGCAGCAACCACTCGCCCCAGGTACGGCGCGAGGTTGAACGAGCGGTGCACAAACAGCTCATCATTTTGCCGTTTCGCATCGAGGACGTGCGGCCGTCGAAGAGCCTGGAATTCTTTTTGAGCACGCAGCATTGGATGGATGCATTTCCGCCGCCGCGCGAGCCACACTATGCGCGCCTGTGCTCCCATCTGAATGCGCAGGTGCCGCCGTCGGTCATCGAAGGGCACGCTGAGGTTGTAGTCGTACCGCCCACCGTCCAAGCGCTGTCCGTCAACAGCCATAATTTCGAACCCGGCGCGCTCCGGGGCATCGAGGTGCTCTTGGCCGGCTACATCGGGCCGCTGGCCAAGCTTCTGGTCAAGCGTGCTGCCCAGCGTGCCAAGGACTTCGAGGATCTCATCGAGCGCTTGGCCTCGGAACTCGAGGCGCCCTCCGATCGACGGGCATTCGTACAGAGCTGCCGGGAAATTGGCCGCGCGAACCACTGAATCTCAGTAAAACATGATTGTTAATCAGTAGGTTACGAATAAAAATTCAGGTATTTTAGACGCAATGCTCGCCACCGTTGCTTGAACGTCCGCAGCTGGCGCAAGAGCCGACATCACAACTGGGAGGTGCGGTGAGAGTTCAGCTTGCCGATGATCCGCTGCACCTCTTCGTGCACTGAGGGTGGATAATCGATCGGCCTTGCGTCGCTGCCGAAATATTTGAGCGGCGCCTGCGAGTCGCGGTACCACTGATCGACGACGCTGTCGACGATTCCCTCATCGTCATATAAATCCATTTGCAGACGAAATAAAATTACGGCGTCGGCGATCGGCAATTTTCCGGTATGCACCAACTCCGCAAGCGTCGGATTCCAAGCGAGCAACTCCGCATATCGGACCGCCTGCCACCTGACTTCACGCACCAACCACTGAGTGCAACGGGATGCCTTGCCGCGCGGCAAGCCGCCACGGCCGCGTATGAGTTGCGCCAAGCGCCGTTTCTGCGAAGTGGAAAAAGGAACTATGCGCATCGACTCTGCCATTGACGTACCGCCGCGATCCTTCATTATCGAGTTCGACCTGACGTCTTATTCTGCATGATGGGCCGGTGCGTGGCTCGATTGCCGAGACCTTTTTTTTGTCGGAAAATACGCCGATCGGTGGCGAGCGGCCTCCGGGCGCGCGGCGCACCCTAAAGATGCATCGGCACGGCGCGATCGGCTAGTATTATGAAAAATTGGCCAAGGCCGGAGTACTCGTGCCGCTGACTTCATTCGACAGAGGCAAACTGAAAATTGCAGCGCACGTGCGGGAGGAACTCGACCGCGCCGGAATCAACGCAGAATCGATTCAATGTAAATCAGGCGGCATTCATATGCCCCCGGACACCGCCAGACTCATCGTGACGGTCGGTGGTGCTCCTTCACAACTCGACCTCGAAGCGCACGAAGTCGAGGATTGCGAGGACATCGTGGCCGGCGAGGTGTGGAGAAAGATAGCCGGCCTGCTCGCGCGCTTGAAGGGCGGCTGACGATCGCAAAAGACGTTATGTCATTGGTTGGCGGTGCGCCGCCGGCGTAACGCTCGCGGGCGCGCACGATGGTCGAGGCCGGCGGAAAAAAGTTGCGAGCGAGCGCCGTCCCTGATTCAATGCTGCAACGCGAAATCCTGGCGCCGAATACCTCGGCTCCAGACACGCCATGGAGGCCTCGAGGGGGGAATCCGTGGTGTTTCAAACGTGGAAAGGCAAGGACGCCGGTCGCCAGTGCCGATAGATCCGGGACCGAGGCCGGCCGAGGGAACCGTAACCCTCAGGCGGGACGGCATCACGTACGTCGGCCACTGGGCCACGACCGGACTTCGAATCTTCGTCTATTTGGGAGCAGACGAGGAATCGGCGAGCCTCGGCATGTTCGCCACGGAACCTGAAACCCTGGCTCGCATCCTGCTGTCCGAGTTGATCAATCGGCAGCTTGCGAAATACACGAAGCCTCTCAAGTAAAGGACCTGATTCGCACCCGTAGCCGTGAGGCGGTAGCATGGCATCGCGTGACAATCCGGGATTATCTCAAGCGACAGAGAAACAAGAAGGCGCTGCTCGTCCTTCCGGGCATCGTATTCTGCGTGTTGTCGGCGGTGTATGCGCCCGGCAATTTTTGGTTGAATTGGCTCTCGCTCGCCGCTGTGTTCGCTGGGTTGGTGGCGATCATCCTGCTGATGCGCCGCACGCCGTGCCCCCGCTGCGGACTTGAGCTCGGCGCTGTTGCCGCGCGAGCCGCCGGCGGATGGGCGACGACCGGGCACTGCCCTCATTGCAAGGTCAGCATTAACGCGCCGATGAACGTTGCGGTGCCCGCTGCTGAGGAGTCCAAAAGCAGCCAGTGAAAGATCGATCGCACCGGTAGTGCGAGCTCTGCAGCCTGGAAAGCGTGGAGATTACCTTCCCAGCACCAAATTGGATAACCGGAAGCGTCGCGTATTTTTTTGGCCGGCCTCGGGGCGGGGTGACTCGTGCTTCGCCAGTAGCCCCGCTTTGATGGACAGCCAAATGAACGGGTAGAGCACGCACGCCAACAGCGTAGTCGTAACGAGGAAGATCAAGACCAGCATAACCGCGATACACCCAAGCGCAATTCCCAGCGGTGTGCGCCGGAGATAGATGGCGGTAGGTTCGTCGGCGGTCGCCCCGATCGCCGTATCTTCTTGAGCGTTAGCGCGATGGCAGATCATATTCACATTCGACCCGGCTGGCGTACTCGCGGATGCGACAAGGATTGAGCGCTTCCGCATTGGCGGCAAACAGTAGAACGCGAAAGGCCGCAGTCCATCGCAGGTTGCAATACGCTATGTCATCTACTCCAGTATTATGTTGCCTCGAGGGTCGGCGAGGGGAGCACTCTACGAGTGTGGCGCCACTAGCATACGATAAGTTCCCTTATGGCAGGTGTCCGGATCATTCCGATGCGCAGCGCACGATCTTCGAGGGCGCGGAGCCATGACGAACACGGCAAAAAAACGCGTGTTGACGTCAGGGAAACAATTCTTTGCGAAGCAACGCGACTTTTCGGTGAACGGGGTTTCGGCGGAGTTGCATTGCGTGATATTGCGAAGGCCTGCGATATTCCGCTGTCGACCCTTAGCTCCCACTTTGCGCGGAAGCGGAACCTTCAAGAGGTGGTTTTCCAGCGGGCAGTCGAAATCATCGTCAAACGCGGCCTGACCTCGAGGCTAACGATCGGAGACCCGAAGCAACGATTTCGGCGCTACCTGGCCAACGTCGTTGAATTGTTTCTGAGCGATCTTCCGGAAATGAAGTTGTTGGACAAGGAATTTCAGGAACTCGACCAGCCTTCAACATTCGATCGGCTGGTTCGTACATCCCGCGAGCCGACATCCATGAATTCGTTGACGTTGGTCGCAGAGCTGGCCCGGGATACGAAATCCGACATCCTCAGGGCGATACCCGCAGTTGAGCTCATGCAAATGGTGTTTGCCGCAATTTATGGGATCGTAAAGTTGAGGTCGCTTCATCGTCATGTCATCGGCGCAAGGCCGGTCAGCAACGCCGCGCTGACGCGCGATATAACCCTCATGTTCGAGCGCATGCTGCGCATTTGATCGCCTGATAGCTGAAAAAATCATCTCACTTGACAAAGGCGCACCGAAGTGGACAAATGTCCGAAATGGGATGGACATTTGTCCGTTATTATCTAAACGATGGTTCCAATGAGGCCTGATTTGCAAAACTCAACTTTAATTCTAGCGACCATGATTTTGGCGAGCACCGCTGCTCTCGGCGACACCGGCCGTTACACCGCGACTTTGGCCCAGCCGATCGCCGGGAAAAAGCAATTCATCGTGAACGGCAATCTGTTCCGTTGCGAGGGTTCGACCTGCGTGCTCGCCTCCAACCCGGTAGACGCCGGCACGGTGCGTAATTGCCGTGCGGTGCAGCGCGAAGTCGGGACCCTGACCGCCTACGTCGCGGAGGGAAAGCCGTTCGATGCCGATAAGCTTGCGAAATGCAACTCCCCTAATTGAGGAGTGAAAGGGCTCCCATAAGGTCTTCGGCTTCAGTGTCCGTCGCCGGCGTCCTGCAAAACGCTCGCTGCGGGCTTGAGCACCCGCCTTTGATCGCCGATGCGTTGGGTGAAGCCGATCCGGTCGAAATACTCCATCAATTCGATCGAGATACCGCGACCGAGATCGGACCGATCGCGAAACGCCGCCGCATCGAACAACCCACCGTTGGAATTCGCAGCAAGAGTTTCCGCCCTGGCCGCAAGGTCTAGAAATGCCGATTTGTGCAGGAATCGGCCGGCGGTAATGCGCACCACATAGCCAGCCCGGGTGGTGCGCTCCAATATCCGCTTCACGATCTTGAGATCGAGCTTCTGCTGCGCAGCGATGTCGTGCAGGGTCATGGGTCGGCGGTCCGGGCCGAGGAGGGGAGCTATTCGGCGCCAAAGTACCATCTCGGCCTCGGATAGCTCGATGACGTGCGTAGGTCGGCGAACTTGAGCGCCTTCGCGAACCAATTCCTTGTCGCGAATCAGACTTTCGAGGATTGCGCGCCGGCACCGGTGCTGCCGTGTAACACCATCGGTCCGCAACAATCGCGCGACCGACGGGCCAAAACTATCGGGATGGGTGGCATGAAACCGCGTCACCTCCGCCAGCAGGGCCTCGCGGCCTAGCCGCCACTCTGCCGCATCGTATCCGCGGCCACCGAAGCGAGCCAGTCCGACACTTCCCCAGAGGGCCTCGATCTCGTCCGGTCGGATGTTCCAGCCCAGCGCGAACCGGTCGAGATCGATTCCATCCGGGGCCACCGGCAACAAGTTCGCCAATGCGCTCGTGGCGTCGGGCTGATCGAGCGCGGCCAGCACCGCGGTCCGTTCAGGTCGCCGCCGCCCGCGGCGCGGCGGAAAGGGGTCCAGTACGGTTCCCCCGGCCAAGGTCTTTTGTCCGCCTGCATGGCGCAAGATGAAGGCGTCCTTCGCGAGCGCATGGACCGGCTCGTCGAGGACAATTTGCACGTAGGGTGGGTTGGTATCCTGGTTCAGGCGCACCAGGTACCCATAAGCATCCGCCGCGCCATGGCAAAAGTGAATACGCGCGCCGTCATTCAGCACGGCCCCTGCGGCGGGCGTGATGCGGGCATCGAGCTGCCGGGTCGCGACCGCGAGTTCCGGCGCGACGAGCCAGGCCCCCCGTCGCCACTGCGAACGATCAATTTCAGCCCCAACCACATTGATCGCGCAGCGTTCACCTGCTCCCAGAGTTTCGACCGCACATCGATGCGTATGCAACCCGCGCACGCGGATCAGCTTGCCCGGCGGCACCAAGCTGAGGCGATCGCCGACGGCTACCCTGCCTGAGGCGATCGTGCCCGTCACGATCAGACCAGTCCCTTTCATTGTGAAACTTCGGTCGATCGGAAGGCGGAACAGTGCACCCTGTCGAGGCTTGCCCACTTTCGCGGCCCGCGAAATGAGGTGCTCGCGCAGTACGGCTATTCCAATATTGCCGGGAGCCGACACGGGAAAGATCGGCGCGTGCGCAAGATGCGTCGGCGCCAGCAGCGCCGTGATCGAGGCGATGACCTCCGCGAGCCGCGCCGAATCGACGCCATCGATCTTGGTGAGCGCGACCGCTCCCTCGGTCACCTTCAGAAGGTCGAGCAACTCGAGGTGCTCGCGAGTCTGCGGCATGATCCCGTCGTCGGCCGCTACGACGAGGAGCGCCAGATCGACTCCGGTAATGCCTGCGAGCATATTACGCACGAATCGCTCATGGCCGGGGACGTCAACGAAGCCGATGAAGCCCCCGCCCGGCAACGCCAATCCGGCAAAGCCGAGGTCGATGGTCATTCCGCGTTTGCGCTCTTCCGGGAGGTGCGTTGTGTCCGTTCCGGTCAGCGCCCTGATGAGCGTCGTCTTGCCATGATCGACATGACCGGCGGTCGCGACGATCATCGCGTCGAACAGTATGGCGGGAAAAAGACGATGGAGTGCACGGCTGGTAGTATATTCATTCGTCGTACCGGCTACGCAGACGCGGATCCGTCAACCGACCTAATTCAGCGGGAGGGCCTTATGAGAACGATGGAAGTACTTGATCCGGCGGGCCAAGTTCAGACGCTTGCCGCGCTTCAGTGCAATCCGGTGATCCCGCTCGAGGGCCGTCGGCTGGCGATCCTGGATAACGCGAAGCCGAATTTCCGGCGTCTCGCGACCTTGGTGGCCGGAAAACTGCGCGACGACTGCTCACTCGGCGGCATCGCATACTTTCGCAAGGAAAACCCGGCAGTCGGCGCCAGCCCCGAGCTCCTGGATGAGATTGCACAATCGGCCGATCTGGTACTCACCGGTTCAGCCGACTGAGGCTCGTGCACGTCGTGGAGTCTCCATGACCTCGCAGAGCTAGAACGCCGTGGCGTCCCAACCGTGGTGCTGGCGTCGTCCGCCTTCTATCCGAAGGCGCGACACGACGGGCGTGTGCTCGGATTACCCGATGCGCGCATCGCCGAATTCACGCATCCGCTGGGCGGTCTCTCCGATCAGCTGATCGTCGATCGTGTGGGGAAATTGTACGAGAACGTGCGCGCGGAACTGGCGAAAGTTCCGGCGCCTGCCGCCTCTCAGCCGACCAGCGCCCAGCGCCTGCTTGCGCCGTCCGATCCGGCCGAGCTGCAAGCATGGTTTTTCGAGCGCCAATCAAGCGACGGATTTCCGGTTATCGCGCCAACACCCGAGGCGGTCGCCAAGATGGTCGAAGGCTCTGGACGCCGCGGCCAGGATCTCGTTGGAGTAGTGCCGCCGCGCGGCGGCATCGCGACCATAGAGCAGATCGCCGTCAATGCCGTCATGGCCGGATGCAGGCCGCCGCACATGCCGGTCCTGGTGACGGCAGTTGAGGCAATGCTCGAACCGCGCTTCAATCTGGCCTCGCTGCAGGCCACGACCCACCCGGTCGCCCCTCTGCTCATCGTGCACGGCCCCATCGCGAGAGAGCTCAACATGAACGCCGGCGCCGGAACCTTCGGGCCCAGCTCGATGGCCAATGCCGTAATCGGCCGCGCGATACGCTTGATCCTGTGGAATATAGGCGGTGCTCTTGCAGGTACCGTCGACCGCTCCACTCAGGGCGCCCCGAGCAAGTACAGTTTCTGCATCGCGGAGAACCTGGAAGCATCGCCGTGGGGCTCCTTCATCGCCGACCGTGGCCTGGCGGACGGCGCGAACGCCGTGACCGTCTTCGGCGGCGAGCCGCCGCACAACGTGAACGATCACGAGCACGGCGACGCCGAAGGCATTCTGCGAGTCGCGGCGGACGTCTTGAGAACGCTCGGCAGCAACACCTGGTTTATCGCCTGGCATGGCCGGAAGGAGCTGATGTTGATCCTCGGCCCCGAGCATGCAGCCAGTATCGCGGGTTCGGGCTGGTCGCGGCGCCAAGTGCGCGAGTACCTGTACCACGCCGTTAGCCGGCGGCGAGACGAGCTTGCCGCGGGCGGCATGTACGGCATGCGCGACTGGCCGCCGGAGCTGAACGCAATGGCGCTGGACGCGCTCATTCCAGCAGTTCCCAGCGCGGACGACATTCTCATTTTGGTTGCGGGCGGCGCGGGAAAGCATTCCGCAGTCCTTCCCAGCTTCGGGGCGACGGTTTCAGTCACTCGCCAAATTCCCGACGCTTAGAAGATTGAGCCGGACAAACAGCGTGCCATTGCGCACTGAATGCCAAGGACTGTCGAGGTTCAGGGGCGGCTGCGCCCAGGAAGTTCATTTACCGCCTTCGTAATCTGCTATAGCTTAGGGCGTCCTGCAGCCCGTCTCCGTTCCGAAGTTCGCGCTCGAGAGGAGGTCGAAAATGGCAGAAGTTGCAACGACGCCTGAATCGGCACTGGCCGGGCGCACCACCGATTCATTGAGCTCGAGCCGGCGCTACTATGCGCTCTTTGTGCTCACGCTCGTTTGTACGGCGAACTTCTTCAACCGCCAGGTCCTGACCCTTCTGCTGGAACCGATCCGCCGTGAACTGTCGCTCAACGACACTCAAGTCGGTTTCCTGACCGGCATCGCGTTCACCTTCGTCAACGTGACGCTCAGTATTCCCGTCGCGCGTCTTGCCGACCGTTGGTCACGGCGCAAAGTCATTGCGCTGGCGGTCACCGTGTGGAGCGCGATGACGATCTTCTGCGGGTTGGCGCAAAATTTCGTTCAATTGTTCCTCGCGCGCATGGGTGTGGGCGCCGGTCAGGCCGGCGGCAGTCCTCCGTGCCATGCGCTGACCGGCGATTTGTTTCCACGCGAGCAGCGCTCCACCGCCATTGCGATCCTTCTGATGTCCACGCCTTTGGGAATGGCACTTGGGTTCTTGTGGGGCGGCTGGGCGCTCGCGGACTTCGGCTGGCGGGAGGCTTTCATTCTCGCCGGTCTACCGGGACTCCTCATCGGCGCACTCGTGCTCTTCAGCTTGCCGGAGCCGCGCAAGGGCATGGCCGACGGTGTTCGGGCGCCGTTGCAGCAGCCTCCCTTTGGGGCGACGGTGCGCCTGTTATGGTCGATCCGTTCATTGCGCAACATGACGATCGCCTCGATGCTGCAAACGTTCTTGCAGATGGGGTTGACGTTATGGGTTCCCTCCTTTCTCATGCGCTCGTATGGAATGAGCCCACGCACCGTCGGTACCGGAATGGCTCTGGCGTTCGGCGTCGGGTTGATTGTCGGGACCTTGGTTGGCGGTCGTCTGATCGACGTACTTGGGCGCCGGGACCCGCGCTGGCATTTCTGGATTCCGACGGTCGCCAGTCTGCTCGCTGCCACCTGTTCCGTGGCCGCATTCACGGGGCCGCCGCGCGACGTATTCCTGCTGCTTGGCGCGCAAATCGTATTCGGCTCCATTTTTGCCAGCTCGATGACGGCGATCGCGCAATCGCTGGTGCCGATCGCGGTCCGCGCGACTACGATTGCCTGTGTGCTGTTCGTGATCAATGTCGTCGCCATCGGCATAGGCCCTCAAGTGATGGGGATCGTGAGCGACCTGTTGCGTGCCTCCTATGGCGAGGACTCACTGCGGATCACGCTGATCGGTTCGGCGATGAGCGCGTTGCCGGCGGCAGTGTTTTTTTTCCTGGCGAGCCTGACGTATCGGTCAGATCTCGCCGCCGCCGAGCGCCGCAATCACTAGGGCGACGGCGGATGCTGCGGCAGCATGTTCGCTGCCAGCACTTCGCGCATGCGGCCGGGAATTGGTGCCGACCCTTTCTCCGTGGCATAAACAAGCACGGCATCGGAAACGCCGACACACTTGTCATTCTGAAACATCGCCAATCCAAGCGAGTACGACGTGTTGCCAGTATGACAGACGCCTACACCGATCGATATCGCGCCCGGCCACTGGACTTCCGCCACATAATCGATCGATTGCCTCGCCACCAATAGACGATGACTGCGTGCGTCGAGACTTGACCCGCCCCATAACGCAAGATTGAATGAAATGCGCGCTTCCTGGTAGAGCTCGACGATACGCACATTGTTGAGGTGCTTTTGCGAGTCAAGATCCGCGAAGCGCGCCTGGATTTCGATTTTGTGAGGATAGCTCGAGAGATCGAGTCGGCCGGAATGGGGCCGTGCGCGACGCTGTGAATACTGAACCATTTCCAGCTCCCGGATATGAGTCAAGAAAGACCGACTGGACTGGGCCTCGCTCTCATTGCACTTCAAGAGGTCGAGGGTGGGAAGCCGCTGGCTACCAGCGCATGGATACCGTTCCAGCAGATCTGGACACCGATGCACAGCAGGATGAATGCAGTCAGACGCACTACGACACTGGTGCCTGTCGCGCCCAACTTGCGGAGGATGCGATCGGCGTAGCGGTAGCAGAAATAAACGCCGAGAGCCACGAGCAGGATGCCCACTGCATGCGCGAGGGTCGTTAAGAGCAACGGCCGGAGTCCCGCCGGCGGATTGGCCCCGAGGGTCAGCGCGACTGAGATCGAGCCGGGCCCTACGGTCAGCGGCATCGTCATCGGATAGAATGCCCGCTGACTCAGATCGTCGGGTGTTGCGGTTTGCGGGGCATTGCGGTCGACCGCCGGCGGCGAATTGGGGCTGTTCAGCAGTGACCACGCAATCAGGCAGACGACGACGCCGCCGGCAACTTGTACGGACGGAATTGACACGCCGAAAAAGTCGAGCACATATGCGCCGATCAAAGCCGATGCAAGGAGCAGGAGAAAACTGTTGATGGCAACCGCCTTCGCCATCCGGGCTCGCTCCCCGGAGCTGAGGCCGGTGGTCATGGCCAAATAGATTGGTGCTCCGCCGAGTGGATCAACGATGGGTAACAATGCGCCCAGCGCCAGCATGACGACTGAGCCGAAATGCACGAGACCGGCGAAAATGGAGACAATAGACATAGCGCAAATGAAAATGCAGGCGCGTCGAATGTTACCCGCTCTGGTCGCCTGTGACGAGAGGCGGCAACCGGGGAGAGGAGCTGATGATGATCAAAGGATCCACCTTGCTGATTGCAGCGCTCGAAGGCGAGGGCGTTGACCGAATCTACGGCCTTCCCGGAGAGGAGAATCTCGATGTCGTCGATGCGATCCGCAGCTCCTCCATTGAGCTCGTCCTGACACGGAACGAACAAGCCGCTGCCTTCATGGCCGCCACTTACGGCCGACTCACCGGAAAGCCCGGCGTGTGCATGACCACTCTTGGACCTGGTGCCTTGAATCTCGCCACCGGCGCGGCGTACGCCCTTCTGGGCGCGATGCCCATGGTCATGATTACCGGTCAAAAAGGGATCCTTTCCTCACGACAAGCGCGCTTTCAAGTCGTGGATGTCGTTGCGACGATGAAGCCGCTGACGAAGCTGTCACGACAGATCGTTTCGGCGAGCATGCTACCGACCCTGGTACGGGAGGCCTTTCGTGTCGCGCAGGAGGAGCGCCCGGGTCCTGTCCACCTTGAACTGCCCGAGGACATTGCCGCCGAGACGTGCGAAGAGATTGCGCTGATTGCGCCTCACCCGGTCGAGCTGCCGGTGGCAGGAGCGGAGGCGCTCGATCGTGCCGCGCAGCTGATCATAAAGGCGAAGCGACCGCTCGCGATGCTGGGCGCAGCCGCGTCGCGACCGCGCTCGACCTCTGACCTCGCACAGTTCGTGCTGCGTACCCGCATTCCCTATTTCACCACGCAGATGGGCAAGGGAACCGTCCCCGGCGGCACTGAATTGTACATGGGCACGGCCGCGCTCTCGGAGCGCGACTACGTGCACGAGGCCATCGATCGCGCCGACCTCATCATCACCATTGGACATGACACCGTCGAGAAGCCTCCCTTCATCATGGGTCCCGGAGGACCTCAGGTGGTGCACGTCGGCTTCCAGCCGGCGAGCGTGGAGCAGGTCTACTTCCCGCAGACGGAAGTGATCGGAGACATCGGTCCCTCGCTGCGCCTTCTAGCGGACCGGATCGAAGGCCGGATTCCCAACGCCGGCGCACTGCTGCCTTTGCGCGACGGTATTCTCGCTCGTATCGCCGCCCGCGCCACCGAGGAGCGTTTCACGCCACAGCGCCTGGTGCACGACATCAGAGTGGTCATGCCGCCTGACGGCATCGTTGCGCTCGACAACGGCATGTACAAGATTTGGTTTGCTCGAAACTACCGAACCCGCGTCGCCAATACTCTGTTGCTCGATAACGCGCTCGCCACCATGGGAGCGGGGTTGCCGTCGGCGATGGTGGCCGCGATGCTCTACCCGGAGCGCCGCGTAATGGCCGTCTGCGGCGACGGCGGATTCATGATGAATAGCCAGGAGATGGAAACTGCCGTGCGGTTGAAATTGAACCTGGTGGTTTTAGTGATTGAAGACGGTGCCTACGGCATGATCCGCTGGAAGCAGGCCGTCGATGGGTTTGCGGATTTCGGCATGACCTTCAACAATCCCGATTTCGTGAAGTACGCCGAGGCTTATGGTGCCCGGGGAACGCGCATTGCGGCGATCCGCGAGTTCATACCAATACTCGAACGGGCCTTCATCGAAGGCGGGGTGCACCTGGTTGCGGTGCCGATCGATTATTCGGAGAATCAGCGTGTCCTCGTGGAGGAACTCCGCGAGCGTTTGCCCATGCTCGATCTTCGGTAGCGATGGGAGTGATACGCCGGTGACCGGGTGCTCGGCACGCGAGTCTAAAGAAAAGCCGCCCCGCAGGAGGCGGTCGTGGGCTGAGCAGCTGGGTCCCGGCGCGCGGAAAGAAAGCGAGTGATGTTGTTGAAGTTCGCCGTGCCTCTCCCCTTATTTCCGCATCGCCGGGTTCTTGCGATGTTCATCCGCCGAGCCGGTCGCAGCAACGCAGAATTTGTGTAATCGCGGAGCAAGTCGCAACTGGCGACGCGATATGTCATCCACGAAGGGCAGGTCCCCGAAGGCCAAATCCCACACGCTCTTCAGTTCGCCACCGACAGAAAATGCGCTGCAACATCCGGCAGCTTCGGGCGGGCTATGTTCGTTTTCCTCGCAGTGCTCTTTCTTGCCTGCCTTACAGGCGTCTGTACGTTCGTGGTGATTGGCGATAAGTTGCGGCGCATCTACATTGATTGGCTCGCAAGTGCCGACCTTTTTGCTCGCGATGAACTGCCGCGCCGCCGTCAAGCTTTGATCGGCGTCGCTGCGCCTGCGGGCCTCAACTTGAAGTCGTAGTCGACCGTATAAAAGGGTGTTTCCACGCGCTCGCCGTGGGGACCCACTCCCGGCGGGTGCCGTTCGAACTGCGCCACGAGCGACTCCTTCATTCCGAACACCGCATCCGAATCCAGGTATGGGCTCCCAGCGACGAACAGGTGGGTGGTCACCGGCAAGTGCCCGGGTGCGGAGACAATCATGTGGATGTGGCCGGGCCGATACGGATGGCGCCCCATCTTGCGCAGCATGTGGCCAACCGGCCCATCGGTCGGAACCGGATAGAACGACGGCCTGATTGAACGAAACCAGTAGCGCCCTTCGGCGTCCGTTCGGATCCTCCCGCGCGCCTTCATTTCCGTCACCCCGGGAGTCTGCATGTCATAGTTGCCCTCGCCGTCGCCCGACCAGATGTCGAGCAACGCATTCTCGATTGGCCGGCCATCCTCGCTGAGCACGCATCCGGAATAGAACGCCGGCTCGCCCTTCACTCCTTCGGCAAGATTGCTCCCGCGCGGCAGATCGGGAGCGCCCTGCCAGTAGAAGGGGCCCAGAACCGTCGATTCGACGCTGCCCTTGTCCGCGGGATGATTCAGGGTGATGACGAGAACCGATACACCCAGCGTATCCGACAGCAGGATGAACTCCTGGCGCTTGTCCGTGCAGGTCTGGCCGACATCGGTGAGAAATTGAATGGCCGTGAGCCATTCGGGCTCCGTCAGCTTCACCTCCCGAACGAAGTCGTGAATGTGAGTGATCAGCGAAGTCATGATGTGCTTGAACCGCGGATCGTCGCTTTCGGAGAGGCGCCCGATCACGGCCTGAGTAATGCTCTTCGCATCGAACTCGCGCATCGTCTTCCTAGCGGTACGTATTGTTCGAGGTGTGGTCTCCCGCTATCCAGCGCTTGAGGTCGGCGCGCGCGCTCGCGAGCCGGTCATGGCTGATCTGCGGCGAGCGGGGATCATCGAGCGTGAATTCCAGGATCAGTCCATTGGGATCGGTGACGTACACCGAGCGGCAGTAGCCATGCTCGAGAACGAACGTCTGCGGCTCCTTGTAACCCGCCGCTGCGAGGCGCTTTTCGATCTCCTGCTGAGTCTGCGCATCGACGTTCAGTGCGATGTGATGGAACGGTGTGGCGGGCATCTTCGGCCCGAAGAGCTCCTCGTCCTCGGGCTTGGCGAACTTGAAGAAGGCGAGCGCGCCCCCGTCACCCAACGCAAAGAACAAGTGGCAATAAACGCGCTCGGCTCCGAACAACTCATCCTTCTCGCACCAGGTTGCCACCAGCGGCAGCCCGATCAGCTCCTCGTAGAACTTGCGCGTCGCCTCCAGATCCCGCGTCACGTAGGCGGTGTGATGGAGTCGCGACGGCAATTTGGATAGTGTAGCCATGATGTTTACCTCCCAATCAGAAGCGGTAGTCGAGGTCGACGCCGTAGCGGCGCGGCAGGGCACGCCACAGGAACCCCGCGCCGCCGACGTTGCCCGGCGAGAACTCGGCATTATAGATCTTGTTGCCGAGGTTCTTGGACCAGGCAGTCACCGTCCACTTCTCCGCTTGCAGCCCGAGGCGCAGATCCACCAGTGAGACCGGGTCGCGCGAAGTGATGTTGTAGGGCTCCCACCAGGTGCGTCCAACTTCGTTATAGTCCAGACGCGCCGTCCCAGTGAGCCCATCGCCGAGGGGCTGCTGATACTGAGCGCCGGCATTGATGGTGTTCTTGGACACGAGCGGCGCCTGGTTGCCGATGACCGTGCGGTCGGCCATGCCGGTAATGTTGCTGTCGGTGTAGCCGAAACCGGCGTACAGGTTGATCCGCTCGGTCGGCCGAGCCGTGAGCGAGATTTCAGCCCCCTTGTAGATCGCGTCGAGATTGCCCAGATTCTGGGTCGAGTCCGCGGCAATGTAGACGAAGAAGTACCCGTTGGTCGATTGGGTGTAGAAGACATCCGCATCCAGGGTCAGGTGCTGGTCGGGAAACTGGCTTTTGAATCCTATTTCGGTGGTGCTGGCAATTTCGGCGTTGAACAGATCATTGACCCCTAGTACATGGTTCTCACGCGCCACCGCCCCCACACCCGTCTGGTTGAATCCGCCGCTGCGAAAGCCGCGGCTCCAGCCCCCGTAGATGGTCCAATCGTCGTTGGGCTTGTAGCGCAGCGTGGCCTTGGGCTGCGGCGCGCAGAAGACGGCATCGCGCACCTCGCCGGTGTAGGCCGATGTACTCGGCAAGAACTTGGTCGGCGTGTCGGTGGTGTTCTGGACACGCTCGTCATCGTAGCGTACTGCGACATCGAGTTCCCACTGCGGGGTGAACTCGTAGGTCGCATCGGCATACATCGCCCAGGCATCATTGTTCTGGCTGTCCGCGAGGAATGTCTGACTCGTGTTGGTTGCGAACGGATTCGTCGGATCGACGATGGGGGTGCGGTAGACGGCGGGGACGCCCAGTCCCCGGTCCGCCAGATTGCCCGTGGAGATGAAGCGCTCGATGTGCAGGTAGTACGCGCCCGCGATCCACGAGAAGCCGCCGATCTTGGGGGACGTGAAGCGCAGTTCCTGGCTCCAGGTCTTCACATCGATGTACTGGCTCTGGCTCTCATCGAACGGACCACCCAGAGCGGCCGGAATCCCTCCAGTGGCCGCGTATACTAAGGAACTGGTCACAGGCCGAAAATCGTAGGCATCTCCGGTATCGATCTCGCGGGTGTGGTTGTAATCCGAGATCGAGGTGAACGTTCCATATCCCGGATTGTAGTCGAGCTTGAGTGCGGTATCCGTGATGTTGCGGTAGTCGGTGCCCAGATTGTTGTTCCGGATCGGCGACGTCGTGTCGTTGGCATTGCCAGGCGTGGTTACAGCGCTGAACGGGTTCGCCTCGTTGCTGCGGGGAATGATGTAGTAGTAAGCGGTGGTATCGGTCCAATCGTACATGAACCGCAGGTCCGCGCTGAACTCCTCGGCGGGCTTCCACAGCAGTCGCAGTCGCCCCGTATCGTCGCGATAAGGGTCCGCGTTGCGGTCGAGATAGACGTTGTTGATATAGCCGTCGGTATTGTAGAAACTCAGCGAAGCGCGGTACTTGAGCGTCCCGGCGGGATCGATCGCTCCGCCGAGAGCAAGCTGGGCCTTTTCGGACACGCCGTTGCCCACACCCACTCGGGCGGTACCCTCGAAATGGTCGGGTGGGTCCGCGGTGTTGATGATGATCGCGCCGCCGATCGCATCGCGTCCATACAAGGCACCCTGCGGGCCCTTGAGTACTTCGATTTGCCGTACGTCGTAGAGCTCCTGGTTGAACTCGTACGGATTAGTCTCCAGGACACCATCGACCAGCACGGCGACCGAAGGCTCGCTGTTGCGCGCCTGCGAGATGCCGCGGATCGTGATGAAGGAATTGCCGACGTTCTGCACCGCGACCATGGTCATGTTCGGTACCATGGCGACGAAGTCACTGGGGCTATAGATTCCCGCGGACTGAATCTCCTGCGCGGTGAACACGTTCATCGTGATCGGCACGTTCTGGGCCGTTTCATCGCGCTTGCGCGCCGTCACCACGATCTCTTCCAGATCGCTCGTCTGCGCTGGCGTTGGCATTGCGACGAACACGGCCATCACCGTCGCCAACGCGGCTAGCCATCTCCCCTGTGAAATATTCATGATTTATTCACTCCCGTTGTCGATTACCGTCTGTTGTCGTTATTCGAAGAGGTGAAGACGCTGCGGCGCCCGTCCGACCAGCTCTAGCTGTCCATGGCAGGCCACCGCTCGCCGCGTGCGAGCGCCTCCCGTATGGACTGTCCGTGTTCGTCGAGAAGTGGCGCCGCGCGCACAGTGCTGCTGCGTATTGCGCCGAATTGCACCGGCGGACGGACCGATCGAGTTCCGCCATGATGTGCGCTCTCCACGGGAACGATGAGACCCAAGTGCTCGACTTGCGGATCATGGGTGACTTCGTCGATGGTGTTGATCGGCGCGTACGGAACGTCGTGCCGCCCCAGTTCTTCGACCCAATGTGCCAATTCGTGTCGCGCGAATCGCTCATCGAGTTCGGCATTCAACGACTCGTAGTGGGTGATGCGCGCCTGGCGGGTGCAGAATCGTACGTCCGATCCCAGCTCCGGTGCCTCGAGCGCACTCACCAGTCCGTCCCAAAATTTGTCGAGCGAAGAGAGGTGTATGGCGATGAGTCGCCGGTCAGCCGTGCGCAGAATGTAGGCCTGCGCGAGTCGCGGGCGGTCGCTCGAGGTGGGCGTGGTGCCGAGCGCAAAAAATGCGGCAAAAGGCTCAACCGCGAAATGCGCCATCGCCTCGAGCATCGACACCTCGACGAGATTTCCTTCACCGGTCCGACCGCGCTGCACCAGCGCGCCGAGCACGCCGTAGGCCGCATAGATTCCGGTGATCGCATCGGCAAGCGCCGGACCTAGAAAGCGAGGGCGGGTCGAATCGACGACGACGCTCAAGAATCCGCTCAGCGCCTGGGCGACCGAGTCGTAACTCGGGCGTTCGGCGTATGGGCCGCTCGAGCCGAAACCGCTGATCGAGGCGTAAATCAGCCGCGGGTTGATCGCGCACAGCCGCTCCGGCCCTGCGCCGAGGCGCATCGCGGTACCGGGCCTGAAGTTTTGGATAAAGACGTCGGCCTCGCGCACCAACTCATCGAATACGGCGCGTTCAGCAGATTGTTTGAGATCGACGGCGATGCTGCGCTTGTTGCGGTTGTACGCTTGGAAATGGGGCGAGTAGTGCTCACCTTGATAGCTGCGGTAGGGATCGCCTTCCGGACTTTCGACCTTGATCACGTCGGCCCCAAGATCGGCGAGCATCATCCCGGCGCAGGGACCGGTGATGAAGGTGCCCTGCTCGACGACCCGGATCCCGCTCAGTACTCCACCCAGTTGAAACGATCCTGGAGAATCACTCATGGGTCGGCCGGAATTCGGGCGGTGCGTCGCCGTCGTAATCGATTGCGGCGGCGGCCGCATGGGACATCACGAACCCGATGGGGCGAGTTTGCTCCTCGAGCAAGTGCGCGATGAGTCCCGCCGTGCGCGCCAAGATGGGCACGCCCTTGAGCGCACCCAGTGGATACCCGGCATCGAGAAGTACGGCGGGGATCGCCCCCGAGACGTTCAGTGCCAGCGGCCTGCCAAGAAGATCCGGCAGCAGGCGCTCGACCTGCCGCGCAATCTCGATGTGCGCACCGACGCTGCCGACCTCCGCCGCGACATCGAACAATCGCCGAGCCCGTGGGTCGAAACCTTTATGCAACGGGTGCCCATATCCGGGAATCGAGCGGCGGGCGGCCCGGTACTCAAGCACTACGGTTTTTGCCGCTCCTGCGGCGGTATCCCCCGACTTAATCCGCGCTGCAATCGCGGCCAAAAATTGACCGGCCGCTTCGGATGAGCCCAGCACCACGGAACCGCAGCCGAGAATTCCGGCGGCCACGGCTCCCTGCAGCGCCTCCGGTGCCGCAGCGAGCGTCATGCGTGCGGCCTGCACGCTGGGAACGAGACCGTGCTCCGTAATGGCAACCAAAGTCGCGTCGAGAACGCGCCTCTGAGCGGCAGTGGGCAGCGCGCCGGTGAGCAACAGCCAGAAGTGCTCGGTGAAGCCGATGTTCCCGACCAATTCGCGGGTGAGGTCTCGACCACGAACCAGGATGGTTGCCTCGTTCGACGTCGAGATTGCGGTGCTGCGGGTGTCCTGTGATCCAATTTTCACGGCAGGTCAATCCTATGTATTTTGCAGGGCATTTCGCATAGCGAAACCCTATTCGTATATCGAATATGCTGGACCCGAAGTCATCGTCCGTCAAGCCGCCGGGATAAAACGCTGCCCTTATTTCGCATATCGAAATAGACTAACGGCCATGGCCAAGAGCAAAACAATGCAGCGGCGCCGCGAGGCAATGGGCGGCCTTGCAAAGGGGCTCGGTGTCATACGCGCGTTTACGAGCGAGCGCGCGGCGCTCACCTTGAGCGACATTGCCGGCATCACGGACATGCCGGCGGCAACCGCGCGGCGATGTCTGCTCACACTCGAGGAGTTGGGCTACGTGACCCGCAACGGCCGGCAATTTCTTCTGCGCCCCAAGGTGTTGCAGCTCGGCGCGGCCTACCTTGAATCGATGAACATCGAGGTTCTCACCAAGACGCACCTCGAGGAGCTCGCCAGGAACACGGGCGACTCGGCTGCCTTGTGTGTCCTCGACGGCACGGAGATCGTGTACGTCGCCCGGGCATCCATTCGCACGCTGATGCGCCTGGAGGCGCATGTAGGCAGCCGATTTGCCGCCCATGCGACATCTACGGGTCGAGTGCTGCTCGCTGGTTTGAGCGCGGAGCGCCTGCAGCGTTATTTCGATTCGGCAAAGCTCGAGGCGCTGACGGATCGTACGGTGACCGACCCGGCTAAGTTGCGACAGTTGATCGAGGAATGCCGCCGCACCGGCTATGCCGCGGTCGAGGACGAGTTGGCCTATGGCGTGGTGGCGCTCGCAGTCCCGGTGCTCGATCAAAATGGCCGCGTTGTCGCGGCCCTCAACAGTTCAAGTCATTCGCGAAAAATCACGAAAAGCAAATTGATTCGCGAGCGCTTCACCATGCTCCAGCAGGTGAGCCGCCAGATCTCTGCGGACCTTGCGAGCGTGCCCGGTCTTTCGCTCAGCGCTCGCGCCTGAGGACGGTCCTGTAATCCGATGCATCAGCGACGGCGACGTGAGACCACGAAGGTCTCATCGTTGAACCACAAGCCACCATGCTTGTGGAGGACCTGTTGCGTGACATCGAGGTATGCGCCTGTGGTCACGACCGTATCGAGCCGCTCGTCCTCGATCTGATTCACATAGATCGCGGCATTCCAAGCCGCGAACAAGGTCGACGTGCCGATACGATCGCCGATCTCGGAAGGCAGCGTGTGCATTTCGTAGCGAAAGATGCTTTTCTCGTCGGGCATCGCGGCAAACTGATAGCCGCGCACATCGCGACCCAATTCCAATTTCAGGGCGGCGATCAACTGGTGCCGATCGACTTGAAACGGATTCTCTCCGGGCCACAATTGCTGCACGATTTCCAGTCCCGGATCGCGACCATACGATTGAATCGCCAGCAGTCGGCCGCCCGGCGCCAGGCTTCGAGTGAGCGGGGCGAGTACCTTTTCCGCCTTGAATTTTGCCGACATGCGCGCCCGCCACGGCTGCGAGGCCAGGATCAGATCGTAGCTCTCGAATACGTGGCCCGGTTTTGGAATTACTGAATCGAGCAGAAATTTGTGATCGTCGCGATAGATCACCAGGACGGACGGGCGCACGTAACTCGGATTGCCCGTCTTGGGGCTGGGTTTGGTCTGCCATCCATGAGTGAGAGTCGGGCCCAACTCCTCAATCTGTTCGGCATACTCGTGCGCCGAACTGCCCGCCAGACGCACTTCCTGCCAATTGAGCGAGGCCGCCGCTTGCAAGTCGCGCGACATCAGGCGAGGCGCTTCCGCGTAGGTCAGATTGGTCACGACGAACACGGTGCCGGGATGCTCGAACAATCGATCGGGCAGCTTTTCCAACCCCAAGCGCACATCTTCCAAGCTTATTTCCTTGGCGACCACCAGCATGGGCACGATGGGAAACTGCCGGTGCATGCTGCGCATCAGGCGGGCGATGACGGTGCCATCGCCCATGCCGGCGTCGAACAGGCGAATCGCGGGCGGAGTCGGCCTGATGTGCTTCAGTTCCTCCGCAGCGCGACGAGCGACCGCTGATTTCTCATTGCACGTATTGACGAACGCCAGGTACTTCTGTCGATTGTCGTAGAACCTGAACGGCGTCGTGCCCGACGTCGAGGCGGCATCAGGCGGAGAAGCAAGTTGAGTGGCGCCGGTCATCGCGAGCATCCAGTGGCGGGTTCGGTTCCTCAACCGGGTTGCGATCGCGTGCGCCACAGTCGTCCGGAGGCGATGCGAGCACCCTGGACCAGGGATTCGAGCTTCAGGTACACGATGTCGGGCTCGACGGGACCGAATCCGGCGAAGGTTCCGAACCCGCAATCAGTACCTGCGATCACCCGCTCGCGTCCGACGATATCCGCGTACTTTTCGAGCCGCTCGGCAACCAACAGAGGATGCTCGACGTAGTTGGTCGTGGTGGTGAGAACCCCCGGAATCAGGATCTTGTCGTCCGGTATTTTCGCGGTCTGGAACACAACCCACTCGTGGGCGTGCCGCGGATTGGCGGCCTCGAAAAGGAGGGCCTGCGGCTTGGCCTTGAGCACGATCGGCAGCAGGCGCTCCATCGGCACGTCGTGGTGGTGCGGCCCCTCGTAGTTGCCCCAACACACGTGCATGCGTACGCGGTCGGCCGGCACGTTCCGGAGCGCGTGATTCAGCACCTCAATGTGCCTTGCGGCGAGGGTGTCGAACTCCTCGAGGGATCGATTCCGGTACATGGTGTGACGCCCCATCGCAAGATCCGGAGCATCGATCTGCAGGACGATCCCGGCCGCAACAATGGCCTCGTACTCGAAGCGCAGCGCTTCCGCCAGCGCCGCCAGATACTCATCCTGGGTGCGGTAATAATCATTCGGTTGAAACAGTGCGATGACGCCGGGGGAGGCCGCGTTCATGAAAGCTTCGACCGGCGATGCTGCCGCCACGGCTGCGCGCAAATTCTGAAGATCCGTCCGCAGGGGCGCATCGTTCGTCATCCTGACGGCACCGACACAACGCGGCCGGCGATACTTCGCCGTAGAACCGCGTTCGGCGAGTTTCGTCAGCAGGCCTGGAAACTCCACCAGATCCTGACCGGGCTCCCGAGGCGTGTCGCCGGCAAATCCGGAGAAGCGCTTGGCAATATAAGTCGCGTAGCTGATCTTGCTCATCTCTCCGTCGCTTACAACGTCAATTCCGACAGCCACCTGCCGCCGCACAACATCGGCGACCGCCGCTGCGATGACAGCTGCTCCCATCTCCGGATCGGCGCAATCGTCGCGCTCTCGAGCGAACAGAACATCCGCCACCGCCTTGCTTCGAGGGAGACTCCCGACATGCGTCGTGAGAATACGATCCGTGCTGTAGTGCATTGCTGCCTCGGTGCGGTTGTTAGGACGCGCTGCTCGTTGGTGGCTACGGAACCTTGTCTTGGACGCGCATCGTCTGCTCGCGATCGAGCTGCGCACGCACGATCTGGGCGCCGGCGACCATGGCTTGCAGCTTGCCGAATGCGACGTCGCGCGGCAGGTACTTCATGCCGCAATCGGGGGCCACGAGGAGATCGGCGGCATCGACATATGGCAACGCGCGGCGGATCCGGGTTGCGACCAATTCCGGCGACTCGACCTCGTGGTTGGACAAGTCGATGACACCGAGAATGATTTTCTTGCCGCGCAGGCCAGTGAGAGCGGCGCAGTCGAGGTTCGATTGCGCCGTTTCAACCGATACCTGGCGGCAGCCGCATCCAGCGAGTTCGGACAGAAACGAGTAGCCCGACGGCCGTGAGTGAATGATGGCCGCGTATCCGAAACAAATGTGCACCGCCGTCGTGCCGGTAATCCCTTCGAGTGCGCGATTGAGGGCCTCGAGACCAAAGGCGCGCGCCTCCTCCGGGCGCGCCTGCATGTAGGGTTCGTCAATCTGAACGACGTCGGCGCCCGCGTTGAAGAGGTCGCGGATCTCGACATTGACCGCCGCCGCGTAGTCCATGGCGGCAAGCTGACGGCTGCCGCCGTAGTAGTCGATTTGGGCCTGCTGTGCCATCGTGAACGGACCCGGGACCGTCACCTTGACACGGCGACGCGTATGACGGCGCAGAAATTCGAGATCGACGACCTCCACCGCGTGGCGCCGTCGGATTGGGCCGACGACTCGTGGGACGGGATTCGGGTGGCCGCTGCGGTCCAGCGCCGTTCCGGGGTTATCGAGGTCGACACCGTCAAGCGCGGTGGCGAAACGATTCGAGTAGCTCTCGCGGCGGATCTCTCCGTCGGTGATGATATCGAGGCCCGCGTCTTCCTGCGCCTTGATCGCCATGATGGTGGCGTCTTCTTGCGCCTCAGCGAGGTATGGCGCCGGGACGCGCCACAATTCGAGCGCCCGGACGCGCGGCGGAAATCGTGCGGCCAGGCGCTGGCGATCGATCAGCCACTCCGGCTGCGGATAACTTCCCACGAGTGTTGTCGGAAAGAGCATCGCGACCCCCAAGAATACTCAGCTGCCGCCCAGCTTGCCAGGATCAACGCAGGCCGGATTCATAACGGATGTCGCCGGGATGCGCCGGTTCTGTCGACCGATGTATCAGTGGTCCCAAGCCGGCGAATTTCGTATAGCGAAAGCACCGTCGGTATGCGAAACATACTGGACCCGTATCCAAGGCTCGTCAAGACGGTCCTCGGATATGCCGTGCGATCGAACACCAACATGAGCGCGCGCGCCCTTACCAGCCGCGATCGCGGCGATGCGTTGGGTTGACTGGCCAAGTCCCGGCACGTAGCCTGATAGCGAAAAGTATTTCGCTATCCGAAGGCGCTGGGAACCGCAACCGCCGCGTAAGGCTGAAGAACGTGAGAGGGACCATGCCGGTGTCCGAGCAGGAAGTTCCGGTTCTGGTGGTGGGCGGCAGCCTGGTCGGGCTGACGACCTCGGTGCTACTGGCGTCGCAGGGCGTCCGGCACATGCTGATCGAGCGGCACCGGGGCACGGCGATCCACCCGCGGGCGGCCTCGTTTCACCAACGCACGATGGAGGTCTTCCGCAGCGTCGGTCTGCAGCAGGCGGTGGAGGCGGCCGCCGCGCGGGAGTTCGTCCAGAACGGCGCCATCATTTCCGTCGATGCCTTGAGCGGCAAGGAGCTCGCCTGCTTTTATCGCTCGTTCAACGAGGGGGTCGAGGGATTGAGCCCCACCTCGCGGCTGTTCATCACGCAGATCGGGCTCGAGCCGCTGCTTCGCGAGCGGGCGCGCGAGCTCGGGGCCGATCACCAGTACGCGACGGAGATGGCGAGCTTCGAGCAGGACGATGCGGCAGTCATCGCCGTGCTGCGCCCGCGCGACGGCGGCCCGCAGCGAAGAGTCCGCGCCCGGTACCTGGTTGCGGCCGACGGAACCCACAGCTTCGTGCGCGGGCAGCTCGGCGTTGGCATGACCGGACGCGGCAGCTTCGCCGACTGCGTGACCATCTACTTCAAGGCCGACCTGCGCGCGCTGATCGGCGATCGCAATCTCAGCGTCGTGTACGTGAACCAGCCGGAGCTGCTCGCGTTCTTCAGATTCTCGATCACCGCGCAGGCCGGGTTCCTGGCAGTCTTCGCGACTTTCGGCAGCGACGGCACCCGCGGCAGCCACATCGACCAGAAGCTCTCCGCGGCCCGTTGCGCCACGCTCGTGCGCGCAGCGCTCGGGGTACCGGCCGAATTCCCCGTGACGATCGACGATGTGCAGCCATGGAACGCGAGCGCCGCAACGGCGGCGGCGTTTCGCAAGGGTCGCATCTTTTTGGCCGGCGATGCCGCGCATCTCATGCCCCCCACCGGCGGTTTTGGAGGCAATACGGGTATCGCGGACGCTCACAATCTCGCGTGGAAACTTGCAATGGTGCTCGGGGGACGCGCCGGACCCCGGCTGTTGGACAGCTACGAGCTCGAGCGCAAACCGCAATGCGAGCTAATCGTCGAGCAGGCCTACGCGCGCTATGTCAAGCGCGTCGATCCAACCCTGCCGGCGACGAATCTCGCGCCGCTGCTCGACGATGCGGCCATCGAGCTCGGCTCCGTCTACCGCTCCGATGCCATACTGGAGGAGGGGGAGGAGAAGCGCGGCGCCACGGCGCTGCTTGAGGATCCCCGCAAGCCCAGTGGCAGGCCGGGTACGCGCGTGCCTCACATCACGCTGCAGCGAAACGGCGTCCCCGTCTCTACGCATGATCTTCCCGAAAGGGACTTCACACTTCTCGCCGGCTCCAGCGGCCGCAATTGGACGGAAGCCGGCAATGCTTTGGCGGCTGCGACGGGAATTCCCCTGAAGGCTCACCGGATCGCATCCGATGGCGATCTGAAGAACCCCGACGGTCGCTTCGAGCAGACCGCGGGAATCGGCGCTCGGGGCGTGCTGCTGCTGAGACCCGACGGCGTCGTCGGCTGGCGCACCTGCGAGCCGCACGCGGATCCTCGCGCACGGCTCGATGAGGTGATGCGACGGCTGACATTCCGGGACTGGCGCTCCGGCGCCAACGAGTAGTGCGCGCCGACTGCGGAAAGTCCGTATCGTCGAATCCGATCTGATCCCCCTACACTCGGCACCATCAGCGCACGAGGGGTCGAGGCAATGCACAGCGAGAAAAGCCAACCGGTTCCCGGCACGACGATCTTCGACGGCCAGGAGGCCATCAAGGGCTATGCGCTCAACCGCATGTGCTACTCCTTCAACCAGCTCGAGAATCGCAAAGCGTTTCTAGCCGATGAAGACGCCTACTGCGGGCGTTACGGCCTGAACCGGGCACAGCGCGAGGCAATCCGTCATCGCAACGTGCTCGAGCTGATCGCGGCTGGGGGGAATATCTACTACCTGGCGAAATTCGCCGGCATTTTCGGCCTGAACGTGCAGGACCTCGGCGCGCAGCAGACCGGGGTCACGGTCGATCAGTTCAAGGCCAAACTGCTGCAGGCGGGACGTTAACCATGGCCAATATCATCGGCTACATCGGCACCTCGCACGTGCCGGCCATCGGTGGGGCCATCGCCGGGAATCTGCAGCAGAACGCCTACTGGAAGCCATTCTTCGACGGCTTCCCGACGGCGCGACACTGGCTCGATGACGTCAAGCCCGACGTCGTGGTGATGTTCTACAACGATCACGGGCTGAACTTCTTCCTCGACAAGATGCCGACGTTCGCGGTGGGGGCCGCGCCGCGATACGCCAATGCTGACGAAGGTTGGGGATTGCCCGACTTCGGCTCTTATAGCGGTTACCCTGAATTTTCCTGGCATATTATCGAGCAACTCGTGCAGGACGAATTCGACCCGGTCACCTGCCAGGAGATGCTGGTTGACCATGCGTTCGCGATCCCGCTGAAGTTGCTCTGGCCCGCAGGCACCGCGGGTATTCGCGTGGTCCCCATCGCGATCAACACGGTGCAGCATCCGCTGCCCTCGGCGCGTCGCTGCTTCAACCTGGGCCGCTCGGTCGGCCATGCAATCGCCGGCTGGCCCGAGAGTCTCAACGTACTGGTCATGGGTACCGGCGGTCTCTCGCATCAGCTGGACGGGCAGCGCGCCGGCTTTATCAATAAGGCGTTCGACCAGATGTGTCTCGACAAGTTGATCCAGCAGCCGGAAGCGCTGACCGGCTATAGCGTCACACAGCTGGTGGATCTCGCGGGCACCCAGGGCGTCGAGATCCTGAACTGGATCGCAGCACGTGGTGCGCTCGAGGGCCAGGTTCGCGAAGTGCACCGCAACTACCACATTCCGATTTCCAATACCGCCGCAGCCCTGCTGGTGCTCGAGAATCAGCGCCATTGATCGGCGGCACTTAGAGTATCGGCGGGGACGGCACCGATCCGCGCGACCCTTCAGTCGACCCGCACCTCGACGAGCATCGGCACGGCGGCCCCGAATGCCTCGAGCAGCGCGGCGTCCAGATCCTGGCAGCGTTCGATCCGCACTGCCGCCATTCCCTGGCTCTGCGCGAGCGCGCAGAAGTCGAGGTGCGGCAGGTGTATACCGGGCAGCGCGCCGATGCCGAACCGGCGGCCGAACTCCTCGAGCGCGCGGTAGCTTGCATTGTTGATGATGACGAATGCCACCGGAGCGCCGGTTTCCACCGCGCTCCAGAGTCCCTGAATCGAGTACATGGCCGATCCGTCGCCGGCGATGCAGATCACCTTGCGTCCGGGGCGAGCGAGTGCGACGCCGACCGCCGCGGGTACCCCGTGACCCAGGCCGCCGCTTGCACAGGTGTGGAACGCATCGCGCTCGAGCATCGGCAAGTGCTCGTGCATCGCAGCGCGGCTGCTGGGGGCCTCCTCGACGATGATCGAGCTCGGCGGGCGAAGTGCGGCGATTTGCTGCATGAGGTAGCGATCGCTCAACCGGTCGGGCTGGATGTGGGCGGCGCGCGGTCGCAGCGGAGGCGGTGCGCGTGGGATTTCGGGGGCGGCGCCGAGTAGTGCCGTCACGCCGAGCTTCAGATTCGTCACGATGGAGGTGCCTACCGGACACCAGGCAGCGGCGCCGGGGTCGTCGGTGAGCTGCACCAGCGCCGCGCCACGCGGAATATGCGGCCCGTCGCCCTCGACGTGGTAGGTGAAGACCGGCGCTCCGAGCACGAGGATCAGATCCGAGCCCTCGAGCAGTGCGACTATCTTGGTACGATCGGCGGGCAGGAATCCCGCGAACAGCGGATGGCGCTCGGGAAAGGAATTGCGCGCCGACATGGGGGCGGCCCACACGGGCGCGCGATGCTCTTCCGCAAGCGCAAGGGTCTCATCCCAAGCATCGTCGCGGGCCACCGAGGCGCCGACCACGATCGCCGGGCGCCGGGCGGTCCTGAGCACCTCGGCCACCGCCGCGAGGAGCGCCGGATCGCCGGCGATTCTTCGGCTGACCTGCCGAGCTGCGATCGGGAGGCACCGGCGATCCCAGTCGTCCACCGGTACCGAGACGAATGTCGGGCCGCGCGGCGGCTCCATGGCGATGTAGTAGGCGCGCGCGATCGCCGCTGGCACATCGGCGGCGCGCGCCGGCTCGCAGCTCCATTTGACATACGGCTTGGGGAGTTGGGTGGCCTGCTCGGAATAGAGGAAGGGTTCGAACGGCAGTATGGCGCGCGCCTGCTGGCCGGCCGTGATCAGCAGCGGAGTTTGGTTGCGGTAAGCCGTGAATATGCTGCCGAGCGCGTGGCCGACGCCGATCGCAGAGTGCAGATTGACGAGCGCCGCATCGCCTCTCGCTTGGGCGAAGCCGTCGGCCATTGCGACCACGACTGATTCCTGCAAGCCGAGTACGTAGCGAAAGTCCGCGGGGAAGCGGCGGAACATCGGCAGCTCGGTCGAACCCGGGTTGCCGAAGATCGTCGTCAACCCGAGCTCGCGCAGCAGCGCATAGACGGCCTCGCTGACGGTGAGCTCGGTAGTCAAATGCGAAGCACCACTTTGCCGAAGTGTGCGCCGCTCTCGAGATAGCGGTAAGCGGCGGGCGCTTCGTCGAAATCGAACACGCGATCGATGACCGGCTCGAGCCGGTTGCCGGCAATTGCGGCGTTCATGCGCTGAAAGTGGCCGCGCGAGCCGACGAAAATACCGCGGATGCTCGCTTGCTTGCCGAGCAATCCATAAGGATTGACGGTGCCCGCGAATCCGGTCAACAGGCCGATCAACGCGATGCGCCCGCCCGTGCCCGCCGAAGCGATCGAGCGGTTCAGCGTTCCCGTTCCACCGACCTCCAGCACGTGGTCCACCCCCGTGCCTGCGGTGAGTTTCGATACCTCGCGTTCCCACTCCGGATGGGTCCGATAGTTGATGCAGCCGTCGGCTCCGAGGGCGCGCGCGCGCGTCAGCTTCTCGTCGCTCGAGGAGATGACCAAGACGCGCGCTCCGGCAAGCCGCGCGAACTGCAGCGCGAATATCGAAACACCGCCCGTGCCGATCACCAGCACCGTCTCGCCGGGAGCGACGCGGCCGAACTCGACCAACGCATGCCAAGCCGTTACCCCGGCGCAGGGCAGGGTGGCTGCAGCCTGCGTGGACAGATGCTCGGGAACGGCAACCGCGGCGTCCTCGGCCAGCACCGCATATTCGGCCAACATGCCGTCGGCGGGCGGCGCGCCGAGCGCGACCAACGGCTCGCGCGGCACTACCCCGTCGATCCAATTGCGGAAGAACGTGCCGGCGACGCGCTGACCCACCTTGAAGCGAGTCACCGCCGGACCCACTGCCACTACCTCCCCGGCACCGTCGGACAGCGGGATGACGCTCGCTTTCACCGGACCGCCCCCGTAGCGGCCTTGCGCGATCATGAGGTCGCGGTAGTTCAAGGACGCGGCCTGGATACGGACCAGGATCTGGGCCGCCTGGGCCACCGGATCCGGGCGCTCGCAGCGTCGAAGCCCTTCGATGGAGTTGCTGCCGGCCACTACTTCATAGGCGCGCATGACAAGGCCCTCTCAAGTCCGACGCCCGATTTGAACGAAAGATCGGTCCGAGCGATCGACTGTCGCCGAACCGTATGTCTACTCGCAGCGAAGCTTAGCCCAGAATCAAGTGCTCGCGCAGTGCCTTTGCCACTGTGTCCGGCTGCTCGATCGGCGCCATGTGCCCAGCATGGGCAACCTCGACCAGGATCGATCCGGGAATCATTCGTTGCATGTGTGCGTGTTGCGAGACCGGAGACCAAGTATCCTCTGAGCCACTTAGGAGCAGCGTGGGGACGCGAATGGTCGGCAGCAGCGGCTCTGCATCCGGTCGATTGAGAAGCGCCTGAATTTGCGCCGCAAAGCTTTCCGCTGTTTGGCCCTCGACCATGCGCGTCAGTCGTTGCATGACCGATCGCTGCTCGAGCGTCGCGACGCTCCGCGCCATCATGGGTGGCAGCCATTCTGCGGCCAGTGCGGCCATGCTTTGCTCCTGAGCAATTTTGACCAATCGCGCGCGGCTCGCCGCCTCCTCGGGCCGGCGCGGAGCGGCGCCGGTATTGAGCAGCCCGAGGGCCGCAATCCGCTCAGGCGCCCGTCGCCACACCTCGAGAGCGACTCGACCGCCCATGGAATGTCCAGCGAGCGTGAACCGCTGCGGGGCCTCGAGCAGAACCCGCTCCGCCATCTCGCCGATCGAGCCGCAATTGGCGAACGAGATAACGCGCACGGAGGCGGCAGCCCGCAAGCGCGTAGCGACGTCGAACCAGGGGGTATCGTCGCAAAGCAGACCCGATAGGAGTAGTAGTTCGCTCATGATCGATCATTGATTCCCAAAGCGGGCCGGTTTTCGCTCATGGTCGAGTGGCCCGCCGGCGCACCCAGTAGTCTACAAGGCGATCGGCATCTGAGCACAAAGGGGAGATCGATGCGCGCTGCAGTATTTCATGGTCCGCGCGACCTGAGACTCGAATCGGTACCGGAACCCGAGGCCGGACCCGGCGATGTAAAGCTGCGCGTGTTGTACAACGGCATCTGCGGCAGCGATCTTCTCGAATACTATGACGGTCCGGTCACCACGCGCACCACACCGCATCCGCTGACCGGCGTGAAGAATCCGGTCATTCTGGGTCACGAACTGTGCGGCGAGGTGGTGTCGGTCGGCAGCGGCGTCGAGGACCTGTCGCCGGGTGATCGGGTCGCGGTGGAGCCCATTGAGACGTGCGGCCGATGCGTGTGGTGCGGGGCGGGACAGTACAATCACTGTCCGAATGCGGCACTGCACGGCTACAACCGCGGCGGCGGTGGACTGGCGGAATTCACCGTCGTGCGCCGCTCCATGGCGCATCGCCTGCCGGGCGGCATGACGCCCGAGCAGGGAGCGCTCATCGAGCCGCTGTCGGTCGCCTGGCACACGGCGAACCGTTGCCGTCTGCAAGCCGGCCAAACCGCCGCAATTCACGGGGCGGGACCGATCGGTATCGGCGTCTGTCTCACGCTCAAAGCGCGAGGAGTCGATGTCATCGTCGTTGATCCGTCCCCACAGCGCCGCGCGGTCGTGGCGCGCCTGGGCGCGCGCGCAGTACTCGACCCGGGCGACTGCGATCCGATTGCCGCCATTCGTGACTTGACCCAAGGCCGCGGCGCGCACGCCTCGGTGGATGCGGCGGGGGCGCCTGCGGCATTTCGCGCGGCCTTGCATGGCACTCGCGTCGATGGCACCGCCGTCGTCGTGGCCATCCATCACGTCCCCGTGGTCATTCCGCCTTTCGATTTGTTGATGCCCGAGGTCAGCCTGACCGGTGTCGCCATGTCGGTGAATGCCTTTCCGAGCGTCATCGATGCAATGGCGAGGGGCGAGTATCCGCTCGGGGGTTGGGTCGAGACCATACCATTCGAGAAGCTGATTGAAGACGGCATCGAACGCTTGCATCGTCAACAGGGATTGAAGATTTTGGTGGCATTGGCGTAGTCGAGGCATCCATAGGGAAGTTCGCGATTGAAGATTGGCAACCGAGGGGGGCGAAGCCATGAGTCTCGTGGGGTTTGGTCAGCCGGACGATGGAATCATCCAAATCTGTTACGTGGTGTCCGACATTCGCGCGGCCATGAAACTGTGGATCGAAAAGTTGAAGGTGGGTCCGTGGTTTTTGCTCGACCACTTCAGCGGTGTTGACCCTAAATATCGCGGCCGAGAGTCCAAGGCCGATGTGTCGCTCGCCATGAGCTTCGCAGGGCATATGAACATCGAACTCATCCAGCCCAACGATGCGGAACCGTCGGTATATCGCGAATGGATCGAGAAGCGCGGTTACGGGTTTCATCACTGGGGTCGGGCGTCGACGAACTTCGATCGGGACGTGGCGCACTATCAGGCGCAGGGCCATGCTCTCGCGTTCATCGCCGGCGTGCCGAGCGGGGGCAGCGTGGCTTACATGGACACCACGGCGCAGCTGCCCGGTTACGTAGAACTCATCGAGCTGGGTGCCGGCTTCGAGCCCCTGTTCAGCAAGTTCTATCGCGCCAGTATCGGCTGGGACGGAGCGGACCCGGTGCGCTCATTCATCTGACGTTGATCTCGACCTTGACCCCGTTGGGATCCTTTAGAAACAACTGGGTCATCGCGGCGTTAGGCACTTCGTTGATGGAATAGTCGATGTTATGCGCGGACAGCCGCGCCTTCACGCCGGCCAAATCCATTGCATTGAATGCAATATGGTCGACGGGCCCGGTGCCCGCCGCCGGTGTCGATATGCCGATGCCGGCGGCGATCGAATGCGCGCGGTAGCTGTTCCATTCGGCGATATGGATACAGGGTACATCGCCTAAATAGAGCCAGTAGCCTGGAAATCCCAGCGGCGGTCGCGCGCCCTCGCGTAATCCGAGTGCGTCACGATAGAAATTGCGCGTCCCGTCGAGATCGTCCGTGAGCACCAAATAGTGCTCGAGTTGAGTCAGCGGCATTGCATCACCCTCGCAATGAGCGGACCGGCGCAGTCTCGCTCAGAAACAACGCCAGCACCGTGCCGACGATCGCACAGACCGCCATGATCACGACGGGCGCCTGTAGCCCATAATGATCCGCGGCGCGGCCTGCAATGGCCGGCGCACTGACGCCGCCCAAGATCTCACCCAACCCCACCACCATACCGAGCGAAGTCGCGACGTAGCGAGCAGGGATGGTTTCAGACGGCACCGTACCCATGAACAGCGGAAAGGTCCCGCTGGCGGACCAACCGATGAAAATGAGCATACCCAGCATGAGTAGCGAACCCTGGAAATACAGCGCGGCGAGCGGCACCAGCAATCCGACGAAATTGAAGAACACGATGACCGGGCGCCGCCCGAGGCGGTCCGAAAGCGCCGGCACCACGAAGCTGAAGAAGGCCGCCGACAGGCCGAGCACGCTCATCAGTATGCTCATTCCGCCGTTGGTGATATGCCGGACCTTCGTATAGAACAGCGGCAAAAAGGCCCAGCCCAACACCATCCACGCCACCATGAAGATGGCCATCAGCATGCACAGCCACATGTTCCTGTGCCGCAACATTTCGCGATAGCCCATGCTCGCCTCGACGAGCGGCGCAGCCGTCCCTGCAGGTATCCCTGTCGCGGTGGGCTGGCGCACGAATTTGGCGAGGAGCAGCGCCATGATGAGACCCGGCAAACCCGCCAGATAGAAAGCCCAACGCCAGTTGAGGGTCGAGGCGATGGCCACCAGGACGAGAGGCGCCACGAACGAGCCGAGCAGATTGCTGCCGAAGTTCTGCATCACCCCCATGTTGTTGCCGCGCTTGGCGGCGGTGGATTCGAGTGCAACCAGCGACTGTGCGATCGGCAGTATCGGTCCCTCGGCGAGGCCCATCAGCAGACGAGTCGAAAAGAGCGCCGCGAATGAGCGCGCAAGCCCGGAGGCGAACGAGCACAGCGAAAATGCAACGACAGTGATCAGCAGGAAGGATTTGCGGTTGCCGGTCCGATCGGAGTACGCGCCGCCGAGAAACGCGGCGACCGCCCAGGTGAAGGACAGCGCGGATGCCACGAGTCCGACTTCGCTGTTGCTGAAATGCAAGTCGTTGGCGATGAAGGGCATCAGGAAACTGGCGGCATTGCGGTCGAAGAACACAAAGCCAAAGGTGATGGTCAGCAACCAGATGAGCCTGGTTTCGTATTTCATCCGCCGTTTACCTCAGGAATCGGGGTTCGTGTTGCGGACCGCCGGCGGCCACTCGAGCGTTTGCGGGTGATACGCTGGACAGCAGGTTCTTGTGCACTATGGGTAGAGTCTAGCAGCTCCCCATGGCAGACCCTTGCGGTACTTTGATCAGGTCCACGCATACCGGTTCGCTAAAGAGCGCTGACCGCCGCTCGTTCGTGCGCGGGGTGGGTTTACTGACTGGCGTGATTGCCCTGGGCAGCCCGCTCGCCGCGCTGCTGCCCGCTCGCGCCTGGGCGGTGGAGCTGCGCGTGCTGTCTTCGGCAGAGGCGGCCAGGTTGCTGGCCATGATCCGCACCATTGCGCCGCATGACACGCTGGATGATGCCGCCTATGCCCTGGTCGTCAATGCCATCGACTCCGACGCGGCGGGTTCGGCGGAGGCGCGCACCGATCTCAAAGCAGGAATTGCGAGTCTGGGCGAGGGTTTTGAACGCATGGCCGAGGACGCACGTGTCGAACACCTCAGGCAGATCGAAGCGGGCAAATTCTTCCAATCCGTGCGGATCAAGACCTTGATGGTGTTGTACAGCAACCCGATCGCCTGGGCACACTTCGGTTTTGAGGGGGAGTCGTTCTCGAAGGGCGGCTATCTGCTGCGCGGGTTCAACGATTTGAAATGGCTTCCCGACGTGCCGTTGGCGGATGGCGGCCCGATGCCGACGGGGTAGAGCAGCGCTGCATGCCGCGATTTGAGCTCAACGATACGGACGTCATCGTCATCGTCGGTTCTGGCGCCGGCGGCGGCACCATGGCAAATGAGCTCACGCGCCGCGGCTTCAAGGTCGTGCTGTTCGAGGCAGGAAAGCGTCTGTCGGCCGCAGCGTTCTCGCAAAACCCGGGTGAAGCGTTTGCGCAGCTCACCTGGCTCGAACCGCGCTCACAGAGCGGCACCTGGGATCCGGTAAAGACTTCGCCGACGCTTCCAGCCTGGCACTGCCGCACCGTCGGCGGTACGACGGTGCATTGGACCGGCGCAACGCCGCGCCTGCAATCCTATGAGCTACGCGCGCGCAGCGTGTATGGCGACATACCCGGAGCCACGCTCGCCGACTGGCCGATCGACTACGCCGAGCTGAAGCGCTGGTATCAGGCGGCCGAAAAGCGGCTCGGAGTCACACGCCGCAACGGCAATCCGGGCATGCCCGCATCGAACAATTTCAAGGTGATGTATGCCGGCGCGCGGCGCCTGGGTTACAAACGCGTACACACCAACTATCTGGCGATCAACTCGCGCGCCCGCGACGGGCGCGGATTCTGCATTCAGCAAGGCTTCTGCGTGCAAGGCTGCAAAACCGAGGCCAAATGGAGCACGCTGTATACGGAGATTCCGCAGGCCGAGGCGAGCGGCAGGCTCGACCTGCGCAGTGAATGCTTTGTCACACGAATCGAGCATGACAACGCCGGCCGCGCCACCGGCGTCGTCTATCGAGACGCTGCAGGGTCGGAACAGCGCCAACGCGCGCGCATCGTGTGCGTCGCGGGCAACGCCATCGAGAGCGCGCGCCTGCTCCTGCTCTCGGAATCCGGGCGTTTCAAACACGGGCTGGCCAACGGATCCGACCAGGTGGGTCGCAACTACTGCCATCATGTCTTGAGCTTCGTTTTCGGCATTTTCGATCAACCGGTAAGTTTCTGGCGCGGCGCGGTGCTGGCGGGGGTCGTCGAGGATGAGAATATCCACGATCCGCGTCGCGGTTTTGCGGGCGGCTATCACCTGGAACTCGCGATGCTCGACTTGCCGACGCTCCCGCTCATCGGGTTGCCCTACGGTTGGGGGCGCGATTTCGCCTCGGTCGTCGACAACTACCGCAACATGGCCGGCATGCTCATCAACGGTGAAGACTTGCCGCGCGCCCAAAATCGCATCACGCTATCGACGACCCTGAAGGACGGCTACGGCTTGCCCGCGGCGCACATCCATTGCGAGCCGCACGCGAACGATGTGGCCATGCGCACTCACGCGACCGGACAGGGGCGGAAAATTTACGAAGCCGTGGGCGCGAAGCGCACCGTGGTGAGTCCCGTGCCGCCGGCCACGCACCAGATGGGCACCGCGCGCATGAGCCGGGACCCGGAGCGGGGCGTCACCAACGCCTACGGTCGCACGCATGAGGTGCCGAATTTGTTTATCTCCGATGGCAGTGTGCAGACGACGGCCGGTGCTGCGAATCCCACGCTCACCATTGTCGCCCTGGTGCTGCGTCAGGCCGACCATATCGGGCGCGAGGCGGCTGCGGGGCGGCTATAGGTGTGCAGCGGCAGAAACAGACAAGAGGGCAATCATCGTCATGAGTGAGCAAAATCTCGAAAATCTCCTGAAGGGCGCCGGCAACACGGTCGACATGCTGCGCAATTCACGCATCGGGGCCTATGTCTATCCCGTGGTACCGAGCGAATTCTACAACTGGCGCGATGAGCAGCGCGCGTGGCGCGAAACGGCGGTGCTGTTCGACCAGACGCATCACATGGCCGAATTGACCGTCAAAGGGCCCGATGCCTTGAAGCTCGTTTCGTACACCACCATTAACAGCTTCAACAATTTCGCCGTCAATAAAGCGAAGCAGATGGTGCCGGTCAGCTACGACGGTTATGTCATCGGCGATGGGATTCTGTTCTATCTTGGCAAAGACGAGCTGCTGTTCGTCGGTCGCGCGCCGTCGGTGAACTGGATTCAATTTCATGGCGAGACCGGCGGCTTCAAGGTGGACATGATCCGCGACGATCGCTCGCCCTCGCATCCGCGCGGCAAGGCCGTGACGCGGCGCCACTATCGCTACCAAGTGCAGGGGCCAAACGCCGCCAAAGTCTTGGAAAAGCTCAACGGCGGACCGATCCCGGACGTGAAATTCTTCACCATGGATGCCATCGATATCAAGGGCCGCAAGGTGCGCGCCCTGCGTCACGGTATGGCAGGTGCTCCCGGGCTCGAGCTTTGGGGTCCCTATGCCGAGGGCGATGAGATACGCGACGCGATATTGGAAGCCGGACGCGACTTCGGCCTGGTGCCGGTGGGTTCACGCGCCTACGCCAGCAATACGCTGGAATCCGGATGGATTCCTTCGCCGCTTCCGGCGGTGTATACCGGCGAAAGGATGAGGAAGTATCGCGAGTGGCTGCCGGCCGGGGGCTACGAAGGTACAGGTTCCATCGGCGGCAGCTTCGTCTCCAAGAACATTGAAGACTATTATCTGACGCCTTACGAACTGGGCTACGGCCCGTTCGTGAAGTTCGATCATGATTTCATCGGGCGCGAGGCGCTCGAGAAGAAAGCCAAGGAACCGCATCGCAAGAAGGTCACCTTTGCCTGGAACGGAGAAGACTGCGCGAAGATTTACGCGTCGTTGTTCATGCCGGGCGCCGAGCATTACAAGTTTCTCGACATACCCATCGCCAACTACGCATCATCCTCGTACGACCAGGTCACGATGGGAGGCAAGGTGGTCGGTTTCTCGATGTTCGGCGGCTACAGCTACAACGAACGCACGGTGCTGTCACTGGGTGTGGTCGATCCCGGCATCGATGAGGGTGACGTGCTCACGCTGGTGTGGGGCGAGGAGGGCGGCGGCACGAAGAAGACCACGGTCGAACGGCACAAGCAGCTCGATGTACGGGTGAAAGTGGCGCCGGTCCCCTATGCCCGCGATGCGCGCGAGGGCTATCACGAAGGCTGGCGCACCCGGCAGTCCTGATCGGCGTCAACGTTGGCGCCGGCAGCAAGCAGCACCGCGAGCTCGGCGATGGCGGGAAGCCGGCGGCGGATTGCGTTCCGGCGGGAGACTGCCGCACACTGACCGTGTGGACTCGTGCATCGCTCACCCGCACTTGCGGTCATCGGCGTCGTCGAGCGACGCCAGGGAGCGCGGCATTGCCGCATATCGGCATATTTCAAGGCGACGTTATGTCGCGTCGGGAGTGAATCATGAACGCGCAGCCTAAGCCCCGAGAGTTCCCGCTGCCCAGCTCGGTGAAGGTGATATCGGGAACCGAGAGGGCGCAGGCGGCCTATCCCTACCATATTCAATTTTCGAAAGCGGACGACCAGAAATTCTGGTTCTACAATTCCATGCACTTTCCCGAGCCCATGTCCGCGTTCGACATGGTGACGGCAGAGGCGGCCTACTGCGCGTTGGGGGCCGCCAACACCCGCGTGCATTGCTTGCCGACCACGCTTGGGATCGATCACCGAATCATCAATGGCCGGGTATACATCGGCGGCAACGCGGTTACCGATCCGGCGGAGATCGCCCGCCGCACCACGGAGTTCCAGAAACGCGCCTTCTATTACTACGAGAATTGGGAATCGCTGTACGCGCAATGGAAGCAGAAGATGCTGAAGTTGATCGGGGACGCGAAGGCCATGCCGGACCCCGCATTGCCCGAGTTCGAACCGCTCGAAAATGTGCACGCGGGCCGCGGTATTGCCTCGAACCACGACCTGCTGGTGACCTACCAGAGGACGATCGAGGGCTACTTCCGGATGTGGCACCATCATTTCGAGTTCTTGCTGCTGGGCTATGGCGCGTATCTCACCTTTTTCGGGTTCTGCAAAAAGGCGTTTCCGGAGATTACGGACCAGACCATCGCGCGGATGGTGGCGGGTATCGATGCGGAGATATTCCGGCCCGACGATGAGCTGCGGCGCCTCGCACGTCGTGCGGTCGAGCTTGAAGTCGATGCGCACTTCCTCGAGGGGTCCTCAGTCGAGGACATCATGCGATCGCTGCGCGCATCAGGTGAGCCGGGTCACCGCTGGCTCGAAGAACTCGAAACCTCGCGCGATCCCTGGTTCAACATCAACGTCGGCGATGGGTTCTATCACTATCACCGCAGTTGGAATGACGATTTATCCATGCCGTTCTCCGCGCTTCAGGGTTACGCGCGCAGCGTGCGGGCGGGCGAGTCGCTCGATCGCCAGGTTGGCCGGCTGCTCGATGAGCGCAGAGGGCTGATCGCAGACTATCGTGAGCTTCTTGCC
This sequence comes from uncultured Gammaproteobacteria bacterium, assembly GCA_963801865.1. GTDB lineage: Bacteria > Pseudomonadota > Gammaproteobacteria > Steroidobacterales > Steroidobacteraceae > Bog-1198. The sequence goes on from CAWDGY010000010.1 coordinate 309,358, forward strand.
AACGATGAAGAGCGTGCGGCCTACGACCAGATGATCGCTCTGGCGCACCGGGTGTTCCCTTACGTCGAAGGACACAAGTTCTACTGTGAACATTGGTACACGAATCTGTTCTTCAACAAGATCCGCAGCTTCGGGACCATGCTGGCCGCGCAGGGCTTCTTCGCGAGCGCCGAAGATGTGTTCCACCTCACGCACTACGAGCTCGAGGCGGCGATCATCGACCTGATGAACGCGTGGTCGAGCGGCTCCGAACCGCGCGGCCCCGCCCATTGGCCGCCGATCGTCGCCGAGCGCAAGGCGGCGATCGCAGAGTGGGCCCGGCACGAAACGCCGCCGGCGCTCGGGCCCATTCCGGAGGTCATCGACGATCCCGCGATCGTGATGCTGTGGGGAATCACGCGCGAGAGCCTCGACAATTGGCTCTCGGCCGGTGCGGCGACGGACAGCAACGAAGTGCGCGGCTTTGCCGCTTCTTCGGGGGTGGTGGAAGGGATCGCCCGCATCGTGAAGTCGGTCGAAGAAATCTCACGGTTGCAGCAGGGCGATATTCTCGTCTGCCAGGTCACGAATCCAACCTGGACTCCTATCTTTCAGAAAATTCGCGGTGCGGTGTCCGATATCGGCGGCTCCATGAGCCACGCCGCCATCGTCGCGCGCGAATACGGGCTGCCGGCGGTGGTGGGCACCGGAAATGCCACTTCGAGGATCAAGGATGGCCAGCGGATTCGCGTCGACGGTGGACGGGGCATTGTCACGTTGTTGCACTGAGTTTGGTATCAAACTGTGACTGTGATTGTGGGGAAGTACATCAGCTGGTTTCGGGATATCGGTCTCGCCGACCGTCCCAAGGTCGGCGGCAAGGGTGGAAGCCTGGGCGAGTTGCATCGCGCCGGCATCGATGTGCCGCCGGGCTTCGTTGTGCGCACGGAAGCGTTTGAGGGCTTCATCGACGCCTTGGAACGGCGCTCACCGCTGCGGGCGCGCGTCGAGGGACTCGCCGCGGATGACTTGGAGGAGATGGGGGCGGTGTCGCGCGAGTTGCGCGCACGCATCGAAGAGGCACCACTGCCCACCGATCTGCAGCTGGAGATCCGGGATGCCCACGGGTGCTTGGGCGGGTTGCGCTCCCCGCCGGCCGTCGCGGTGAGATCGTCGGCGACGACCGAAGATGCCGCGGACGCGAGCTTCGCCGGTCTTCAGGACACCTACCTTTGGGTCATGCAGACCGATTCGGTGATGACCAAGGTTCGCAGCTGTTGGGCCAGCCTGTATTCACTCGAGTCGCTGAGCTATCGGCGGCGGCATGGGATTGCGGAATCGACGGTGGCCATGGCGGTCGTCGTGCAGACCATGGTTGATGCGCGCACGGCCGGTGTGATGTTCACGCGCAGCCCGGTCAGCGGGGACCGATCGGTGATCGCCATCGAGGGGGCCTGGGGACTCGGATCGGCGCTGGTTGGCGGCGAAGTGACGCCGGACCGCTGGGTGGTGGCAAAAATCACCGGTGAAATCTCGGTACGCGAGATCTCGGACAAGGCCATCCGCCATGCACAGTCGCCGGTCGGCGGTGTCGAGGAGCTTCCCGTCGAGGAGTCTCTGCGCCGGGAACCCTGCCTATCCGACCAGGAACTCGACGCACTCCGCACCATCGGCAGACAGGTTGAGCGCCACTACGGCCGGCCGCAGGACATCGAGTGGGCCATCGACCGGCATACGCAGCAGATCCTGCTGCTGCAGAGCCGGCCCGAGACGGTTTGGTCGAACAAGGACCATCAGGCGGCCGCGGCCACGCGAGTTTCCGACCCGCTGCTGCATATCATGAACATTTTTGGAGGACGACGGTGACCTTGACCGCCGCAGATGTCGCGGAAATCATGCGGTTGGTCGAGCAGTCGAAGTTCGACGAGCTGAGTCTCGAGATAGCCGGTGTCAAGTTGACCCTGCGCCGCGCCGGCGCGAGCGGCCGAATCGCTCGGAGCGTGACGACTGAATCGGCTCCATTGGAGGCGGCGGCCACGGGCGATTCGCGTTCGGCGCCGGCGCGGACCGCTGCGCCCGCCGTTGCCGCGCGCCAGGGCTTTGCGAACCCCAGCGACATCACATCGCCGATGCTCGGCACATTTTATCGGGCGCCAAAGCCCGGATCCGCGCCGTTCGTCGAGATCGGCTCGGTGGTGGAGGAGGACAGCGTAATCGCCATCATCGAGGTCATGAAGCTCATGAATACGGTGCGGGCGGGTATCAAGGGCGTGATCACGGAGATTCTGCCTGCTGACGAGACGCTGGTGGAGTTCGGCGAGGTCCTGATGCGGGTGCGCAAGGACGTCTGATTCATGACCATTCGCAGAATCCTGATTGCCAATCGCGGAGAGATCGCGGCGCGCATCATCAGAACCTGCCGTACCCTCGATATCGAAGCCGTGCTGGCGGTCTCTTCGGCCGACCGCGACAGCGAGCCGGCACGTCAGGCCGATCGTGTCGTGTGCATCGGACCGGCAAGGTCCGCCGATAGCTACCTGAATGCCGCGGCCATCGTCCACGCCGCCGTCGCCACGGGTGCCGATGCGATTCATCCCGGATACGGTTTTTTGTCCGAGCACGCGTCACTGCCGCAGTTGTGCGCAACCGCAGGCATCGTTTTCATCGGCCCAACGGCGGATCAGATCCTCGCGATCGGCGACAAGCTGCGGGCGCGTGCCGAAGCGGAGGCGGCGAACGTACCGGTCGTGCCCGGTGGTGCGGCGAATTCACCTGCGGAGGCGCAGATTCTGGCGCGCAAGATTGCGGTGCCGCTGCTCGTCAAGGCGGTCGGCGGGGGCGGAGGTCGGGGATTGAAGCGGGTCGAGCGGATCGTGGATTTACCGGAGGCGCTCGATTTGGCCGCGGCCGAGGCGGGGGCGGCATTCGGCGATGCGCGGCTCTATCTGGAGCACTACATTGAGCGTGGTCGCCATATCGAGGTGCAGGTGCTGGGCGATGGCGAAGGGCGGGTCATTCAGCTGGGTGAGCGCGATTGCTCCGTGCAGCGCCGCTATCAGAAACTCATCGAGGAGACTCCGGCGCCGCTCCTGTCTGCGGCGCTGCGCAATTCACTGCAGCAAGCGGCCGTGCGCTTCGCGCAACGCCTCGTGTATCGCGGCGCCGGAACGGTCGAATTCATCGTCGACACGCAGCGCGAGGTCTTTTATTTTCTCGAGATGAACGCGCGCATCCAGGTCGAGCATCCGGTGACCGAGGCCGTCACCGGTATCGACCTCATCGCCGAGCAGATCGCCATTGCCGCCGGAAGCGGACTGCGGCTGCGACAATCCGAGATTCGAACCATCGGATGTGCCATCGAATGCCGAGTCAACGCCGAGGATTGTCGCAACGACTTCCGCCCGAGTCCTGGACGTGTGCGCGACGTGTCATGGCCCTCCGGTGAGGGCATTCGCGTGGATTCTCACATCGTACCGGGATCCAGCATTCCGCCTTTCTATGATTCGCTGATGGGCAAGATCATCGCCTCGGGATCCGATCGCGCTGGTGCGCTGGCGCGCCTGCGCGGCGCAATCGCCGCAACGCGCATCAGCGGGGTGCAGAGCAATCTCGGCTTCCACCGTGCCGCGCTGGACGATCCGGAATTTCAAACCGGGGGTGTGGATACGGGCTTCGTGGGCAGGTTGTATGCCCGCCGGCCGGACCTCTGCGATCAACACCCCGGTGTGTCACATGGCTGACGTTCAACTGGTCGAGACCTCGCTGCGCGATGGCAATCAATGCCTGTGGGCGGCCCTGGGCGTGGACACGGCGAGGACGCTTGCCATCGCCGAGGTGATGGATCGAGTCGGTTTCCGCGCCATCGACTTCACGACCTCGACACACATGGGTGTGGCGGTGCGATACAAGAAGGAAGACCCGTGGGAGCGGATTCGACTCATGGCGGCCGCGACGCCGCATACGCCATTGCAGTTCATGTCGACCGGCTTTCGATTTATTTCCTGGGAGACTGCCAGCCCGGATTTCATGGCGCTCGCATTCCGGACGCTAGCGCGCAACGGGATCCGGCGCTTCTGCCTCGCGGATCCCATGAACGATGCGGAATCGAACATGGCTTGTGCACGCATGGTGAAGGAGGGCGGCGGCGATTACGTCATCGTGGCACTCGTATTCACCATCAGCCCCATCCACGACGATGCACACTACATCGAGCGGGCGCGCAAGCTCGCCTCTTGTCCATCGATCGATGCGCTCTATATCAAGGATCCGGGCGGATTGCTCAACTCCTCGCGTGCGCAAACCCTGATTCCGGCCATCAAGGCCGTGATGGGTGGCAAGCCGCTGGAATTACATTCCCACTGCACCATCGGGCTCGCCGAATACACCTATATGGAGGCACCCAATCATGGCGTGTCGGCGCTGCAGTGTGCTTCCGGGGCGGCCGCAGACGGAACTTCGAATCCGCATTCCGCACGCGTGGTCGCGAATCTTCGGGCGTTGGGGCATCGCGTCGCCGTCGATGACGAGGCGCTGGGGCGCGTCAACGAGTACTTCACTCAGCTCGCCGAGGCGGAGGGTCTACCCGTCGGGAGACCCCAGGCTTTCGATGCCCGCTACCTCCAGCATCAGCTGCCGGGCGGCATGGTCGGCACCACGCGCCGCCAGCTCGCGGAGGCCCGACTTTCGCACCTGGAGGGCGCCGTGATCGAAGAGTTGGGCAGAGTCCGCGAAGAGCTCGGGTGGCCCATCGTCATGACGCCATTCGCGCAAATCCTCATGACGCTGGCGGTGATGAATGTGATGAACAAGGAGCGCTACACGGTCATTCCGGACGAGGCGATCCGTTACGCGATCGGCCGATTCGGGCGGCCGACGGTGCCGATAGCCGCTCAGGTGATGGAGCGCATCGAATCGCTGCCGCGCACGCGAGAGTTGCGTGCCGAGCCTGAAATGGCGGGCCTCGAGGAATTGAGGCGGCGCATTGGCCGGCGCTCGAGCGATGAGGAGTTTCTACTGCGCGCCACGATGCCGGCCGGTCAGGTCGATGCGATGATTGCGGCCGGTCCCGCCCGGCGACATTACGACCCGACGGTGCGTCCCGTCCTCGATCTCATTCGAAAACTCGCGGTGCGCAGCGATCTCGAATACATCGCGATCGAGAAGGCGGGAATGAAGCTGGAACTTCGCCGCCACCCTTCGAGCGATCCGGCGGACGGCCGTGCAGGGGATGCGTGTTGAGCAGGAGAGCGAGAACCGCCACGCCGCCGCGTCTGAAGGGGCTGATGTTCGATCTGGACGGTACGCTTCTGTTGAGCGACCGATCCTTGGGTGGTTATGAAATCCTGCCGGGCGCGGCAGAACTCCTCAGCGAGCTTGCGCGGCGGGCTTTCCCCTTCGTCGTGTTAACCAACGGCTCCGCGTATCCGCCCGCGGAGCAGGCTGCGAAATTGCGCAGCGCAGGTTTGCCGGTGCCCGACGAGTCCATGCTCACTCCGTCCAGCATCGCGGCGGACCTCATGGCGCGTTCCGGCGTGCAGCGCGCCCTCATCCTCGGCAGCCCCGGGGTCGGTCAGGCTCTAAGGGATGCGCGAATCGAGACTATCGAGGTGGGTGGGCCCGGCGAACGCGATGTGCAAGCCGTGTACGTCGGCTGGTATCCGGAGTGCACGATGAAGGCCATCGAGGCTGCCTGTCATGCGATCTGGGCCGGAGCGCGCCTTTATGTGGCTTCCGATGTGCCGTTTTTCGCCACCAAGCAGGGCCGAGCCATGGGCTACTCGCATGCGATCGTCGGCGCCATTCGGCGTGTGACCCGGGCGCCGATGATCCTCACGGGCAAGCCCTCGCTGCACGCACTGCGATTCGTAGCGCGTCGACTAGGGCTGCGGCGCTGCGATCTGGGCATAGTCGGTGACGATCCATCGGTCGAGATCATCATGGCGCGACGCGGCGGCGCCAAGGCCTTCGCCGTGACCACGGGAGTTACTGCACGCGAGGAGTGGGCGCGTCAGACCGGCCTGCGGCGACCGGAACGTGTGCTACGGCGGCTCGGTGATCTCCTCGAACGTGTGGATCCGCTGCCGTCCGATATTCGGGAAAGTGTGATGCGATGACGGCCATTCGCGAAGGTGACCTATTATGGACGCCGGGCAAGGACCGGCGGGAGCGCTCGCACGTGTGGCGTTTCATGCAGTGGTTGAAGGAGCAGCGAGGGCTTCGCCTGGAGACCTACGATGCGCTGTGGCACTGGTCCGTCACCGATCTGGAATCGTTCTGGCACGCGATCTGGGATTATTTCGGCATTCAGGCGTCGGCGCCTTTCGACCGAGTGCTTGGGCGGCGGAGCATGCCGGGCGCGGAGTGGTTCCCGGGAGCGCGGCTCAACTATGCGGGCTATATTCTCGCGCGCGAGCGTCCCGAGGCGACGGCCATCATCAGCGTGCGCGAGGGCCAGCCGCTCTCGCGGATGAGCTGGGCGACGCTCGGCGACCGGGTTCGCATCCTGGCGACGCAACTGCGCCGCATGGGCGTTCGGCCCGGAGATCGCGTCGCGGCGGTGCTCCCCAATGCACCCGAGGCCGCGATCGCAACCCTGGCAACCACCAGCATTGGCGCGATCTGGAGCTGCTGCGGTCCGGATTTCGGCACCAAGGGCGTGTTGGAGCGCTTCAGGCAATTGGCGCCCAAGGTCTTTTTGTACGTCGATGCTTACCAGTATGGTGGCAGGCGCTACGATCGCAGCGCCGAACTGCGCGATATTCTGAAGGGGCTCGATACCGTTCAGCACGCGATTCACGTGCCCTACGACGCGGCAGGCAAGCAGACGATGCCCGCCGGCGTGCGCTGCTGGGACGAGCTGATGGATCAACCGCGGATCGCGCCGACGGATTTCGCATGCGAGCAGGTGGCCTTCGACCATCCGCTGTGGATTCTGTTTTCCTCTGGGACGACCGGACTCCCCAAGCCGATCGTTCACGGACATGGGGGAATCCTGCTGGAACACCTCAAGCATCTGCATTTCAACTACGAGGCAACGCCCGGCCAGCCGCTGTTCTTCTTCACGGCCACGTCGTGGATGATCTGGAACTTTTTGCTCAGCTCACTCGCCGCGGATGTCATCCCCGTTCTCTACGACGGCAACCCGGCATATCCGGGGCCGGATGCACTGTGGAAAGTCATCGAGGAATCGGGCGCGACGCTGTTCGGCACCAGTCCCGCCTACATCGATCTGCAGCGCAAAGCCGGGGTCGTTCCCAGAGAGGGTTTCAACTTGGATCGGCTCGAATCGGTGACGCTGGCCGGCTCGCCGGTCAGCGCCGAATGCATGCAATGGCTCTACGACAACGTCAAGACCGACCTATGGGTGGCATCCGGAAGCGGGGGTACCGACTGCTGTACGGGGTTCGTGAGTGGCGTGTCGTTGCTGCCGGTGTACGCGGGCGAGATTCAGGCGCGCGCGCTGGGGTGCGCCGCCTTTGCATTCGACGAGCAGGGGCGCGAGATCGTCGATGAGGTGGGCGAGTTGGTCATCACTCAGCCGATGCCGTCGATGCCGGTGAAATTTTGGGGCGATTCCGACGACCAGCGCTACCGCGAGAGTTACTTCGACGTCTATCCCGGCATCTGGCGTCACGGGGATTTCGTTCGGTTCAATCAGCGCGGTGGTGCCTATGTGCTCGGCCGGTCGGATTCCACGCTCAACCGACACGGTATTCGGATCGGCACTGCGGAAATCTACCGCTCGCTCGCCCTCATCGAGGAGATCGACGATGCGCTGATCGTCAATTTGGACCTGCCGGGAGGTAAATTTTTCATGCCGCTGTTCGTGACGTTGCGGGGCGGGCGGCTCCTCGATGAGTCGCTCATCCGGCGCATGTCCGAGCAACTGCGCCGCGATTACTCTCCGCGCCACGTGCCGGACAAGATTTACCAGGTGCTCGACATACCGTACACGCTCACAGGCAAGAAGCTCGAGGTACCGATCCGGCGAATACTCATGGGTGTGGATCCTGACAAGGCAGCGAACCGCGCCGCATTGAGGAATCCCGCTGCGCTCGATTACTTCATTGACTACGCGAAAAACCAATGCGACTTCGCACGCGACGAAGGACACACATGAGCGGCAAGGAGCCTGTGCAAGCTAAAGCGCCGAAATCGATCATCGATCACGGTGCCATGAGTGCGAGTCAATGGTTGGCGGTTCTCGTCACCGTCGGGCTCAATGCGATGGACGGTTTCGATGTCCTGTCGATCAGCTTCGCATCGCCCGGGATTGCGAAGGATTGGGGGGTGGACAAGGCAACGCTCGGCTGGGTTCTGTCGATGGAATTGGTGGGCATGGGGCTGGGCTCCGCGCTGCTCGGCGGAGTGGCCGACAAGATTGGGCGGCGCCCGACCATCCTCGGCTGTCTTTCTGCCATGACCATCGGCATGTTCGGCGCGAGTCTGGCCGGCGGCGTCCCGACGCTGCTCATCTGGCGATTGCTGACGGGTCTTGGGATTGGCGGCATGCTGGCGTCGATCAGCGCAAGCGCTGCGGAGTTATCCAACCACCGCTGGCGGAGCGTGGCCATGTCCCTGATGGTGATCGGTTATCCGATCGGTGGAGTGATCGGCGGTACGGTCGTGCAGAGATTGCTCGCCGGCGGTACCTGGCACGATGTCTTCATCTTCGGCGGCTGGGTCACCGCAGCCTTCATTCCCCTCGTGTGGTTCCTGCTGCCCGAGTCCGTCGCCTTCCTGGATCGCCGGCGCAAGCCGGGGGCACTGGAGGCCATCAACCGGATCCTGAGGCGCTTCGGACACGAGTCGATGGCTGCATTGACTCCGGAGACGGTCGAATCCGCGCGGCGCTCGGTGTTGGATATCTTCAAACCGGGCTTGATCGTTACGACCGTGCTCATCACTCTGGGTTATTTCGCACATGTCGTGAGTTTCTACTTCATCATCAAGTGGGTGCCGAAACTGGTCGTCGACCTGGGCTTCGCGCCCAAGGCCGCGGCCGGCGTGTTGACCTGGGCGAACGTGGGCGGGGCCGCGGGAGTCGTGCTCTTCGGTCTGATCGCAACGCGCGTCGGGTTGAAGGCGCTCACCATCGCGACGCTGGTCGGCGCGTCGGCCATGGTTGTTTGGTTCGGGCGCGGGTCGCCCGACTTAGCCTCGCTCTCGAGCACGGTGGCGATCGCAGGCATGTTCACCAACGCGGGGATCGGCGGGTATTATCTGCTGTTCGCCAGAGTTTTTACGACGCATGTACGAGCGACGGGTACCGGCTTCGCGATCGGCGTGGGCCGCGGGGGTGCGGTGCTTGCGCCCGTCATTGCAGGGTACATGCTCCAGGCGGGATTCGGATTGCAAACCGTCGCCACCATGATGGCCATGGGCTCGTTGCTGTCGGCGGCGGCGCTGCTGGCGCTCAAGGTGCGAGCGACCGAGTGACGTCAGTGATCTCAAGCGACTACATTTTCACCCGCAGCGAGAGGTACCATTCGCGCGGATCGTTGTAATAGCCGCCCACTTCGCCGGCGCCGTTGTTCGGCGATCCGGCCGTGATGAAGCGATCGTCGGTCAGGTTGGTACCACCGAACGCGAGATCGTACATGCCGCTCGGCGACACATAGTGCACAGACGCATCGACCAAGTGCGTCGCGTGCCGATACAACTGCGGTGTGTTCAGCGCGTCATTAAACATGCTGGAGGTGTACGTATAGGAGGGGAGGAGGCGCACGATGCCGCCGTTCTGCAGGTGCAGGTCATACGTTGGATCGAAAACGAACTTCCATTTCGGTGTCTTCGGCAGCTGCGCATCCAGCTGCGTGACACCCGGAGCGTGCAGGGGACAAACAGGCGCGCCCGTGGCGCCATTGATCGCGTGCGTCGGACATACCGGCGTGCCGTCCGGCAGGAAGTACTGCGGAATGTTGGCGTTCGCGCTGACCTGGGTGTAGTACGCATCGATGTAGGCGCCGGACATATTGAGGCTCAGGCCACCGCCGACGTTCCACTGCAGGTCGAGCTCGGCACCCTTGATGTCGGCATTGCCGGCGTTGGTGTAGACCGGCGAGATGCCCTGCTGGATGTTGAGCTGGATGCCGTCGTAGTTCGTATAGTACACGGCCGCATTGGCCTGCAGCCGGTGCTCGAACCACTGCGACTTCACACCCAACTCATAGGTCTTGGAGTATTCCGGGCTGAAGCGCGCGGCCTGGGGAGTCAGGATTGGGGCCGACAGACGCGTAGTCCAGCCGCCCTGCTTGAAGCCCTTGCTCCAGCTCGCGTACGCCATGACGTCGTCGTTGAAGTGGAACTGCGCGCCGACCGTCGGGTCAAAAATATGCCACGCCTGGCTGTCCGGCACCGGCGGGAAGTAGCGGTAGAACTGCTGGCCGAGCGGCCCTTCCACTCCCGTTCCCGGCCCCGGCGGGTATGGTTGGCTTGGGACCGTGTTGAAGGCCGGAAATGGCGGGCATGCGTGCTGCCAGCAGTAGGACCCGTACGGGAACGAGTTCAGGTCGCTCTGCCCGCCGGTGAAATAGGTCTGGACATCCGTGAAGCGTCCGCCGGCCGTGAAGCTGATCTGGTCCGTCAGCTTGTAGTCGGCGTGGATGAAGGCTGCGGCGTCCTTGTTCTCGATATCATTGTCGAGGTCGTAAACATACAGCAGGCCCTCGAACGGCACGAAGTCATGGACATAGCCGGCCTCTTTGAAGAAGTAGAGGCCGCCGACGTAGTTGAGCCTATTGTCGAAGGCCTTGCCCAGCAGCTGAATCTCCTCGGACACCTGCCACTGGTGCTGCTTGTCGGTGACGCTTTGCATGCCGTCGCCGGGTGTTCCCTGGAGCGAGGTGCCGATAGCCCACCAGATCTGGCGATACGCGGTGATCGACTTCAATGCCATGGTATCCGTGAGGTCATACACCCCCGTGATCGCACCACCAAAGAGATCGTAGCGCGCGAAGTCCGGGCCATCCGCAGCGTACGTGCTGTCGATGTTGCCGGTATTGACTGCTGCGTTGCTCCACCAGATGTACGGACTTGGGCTGCCTAGGTACGCCGTGCCCGGGTGGTTCAGATAGTTGTACGGACCGGGCGGTCCGCCGACGTACCCGGCGCCGATCAGCGCCGGTGCGCCCCGCGATAGTCCAGGCACCTGGGCACGCGGTTGCGAGCACGTGCCCGCGAAGAATATGTTAGGCGGGGCGCCGGCGGGGAATACGCCTGGCGGAGTCGTCCCGTTAGCGATCGCGTTCTGAATCGTGGCCGGACTGTTGCTGATGCAGAGGTTGTACAACGATGAGAATGTGGACGACGCCACGTTGCCGGCGAAGGTGTCGAGCACGGTGTAGCCGAGGGCCGTGGTGTCCTCATGCGACCAGTCGGCCGCGAAGGTGATCTTGAGCTTGTCGGTGGCGTTCCACAGCAGCTTGCCGCGGATGACCTGCAGACCCTGGCCGCTGTAGGTGTCGCTGGTCCCGTAACCGGCCTGCGCGAAGTCGCTCATCGGAGTAACGGCGATCGGGGCCTGCCCATAGGGTGTGTTCGCCGGATAGGGCACGACCTTCATCCAGCCCGTCTGCTCTTGGGATGAGACACTGATCGTCGACAGCAGCGTCCCCTTGATGATCGGAATGTCGACCGAGAAGCCAAAGTCGCGGCGGTCGTAGCTGCCGCCCGTGGCCTGGGCGACGAAGCGGGGCTCATCGCCCGGCGTGTGCGTCACGATGCTGATGGCGCCACCGATGGTGTTGGCGCCGAACAGGGTGCCCTGGGGTCCCTTGAGGATCTCGACGCGCTCCACGTCGAGCAGGTTCTGGTTGGCACCGATCGTGCGCGCCAGGTACACACCGTCGATGTATACGCCGACGCCGGGATTCAGGTTGAATGCAAAATCGTCCTGGCCGATACCGCGGATGGACGCGGACAACACCGAGCGATCGCCGGAGAACGGTGCGCCGGCATCGATGTTGACGCCAGGGGTCAGGTTGCCGAGGGCGTGAATGTCGGTGAGATTGCGACTCTGCAGGGTCTCTGCGGTGAATGCGGTTATCGAGATCGGCACTGACTGGATGTTCTCCTCGCGGCGCTCGGCCGTCACTACGATCTCTTCGAGGGCGCCGGACTCAGCCGCCCCTGCGCCGGTCTGCGCCTGCGCCTGGGCGTGCGGTGCGGCGCCGAGCAGAGCGACGCACGTGCAAGCGGCGACCGAATGATTGAACGACGCACTAGTGCGCGCGAGCCGCAGAATGGACCGCCCATCGATACCCAGATTCAAGGTCATGTCATCCCCCTAGAGCCCCTCCATCCTCGCAGCACGGTGCAGCAGAGTGATTCCATGGCGGGCGGCTGTCGCATTGACTGCGTACGATTATTCCCGGGATCCCAAAACGCTAAAGATTGAGTTTCGGCCGCCTAGTCGCTCTGCTCTCAACCGAGAGCGAACAACTACTCATCTCGCTGTTGTTCTATTAGAAGATCCCCCTGGCAGGGGGCTTTGCCGGTGCTTGGTTTGCTTAACCCTAATCGACAGTCGGGATCGCGTCAAGAACGGGCGGCACGCGCGGTTGCCGTGAATGAAGGTTAATGAGCGGAGGACTTATTGCGCCAGCTGTCGGCGTAGGCAGTGCGGGCCACCTTCGAGTACGGCACCGGCGATACCACGGCCTTGATCTCCACCTGCTTGTGGCGCTCGACCGCGGGTTTGGTCGTGCCGCCGTCGGGCTCGCCCCACACGAAGGTCACCTCGGTGCCCGGCGTCGCGTAGCGCTCATCGAGCATGGCCAAGGTGAGCATCTTGCCCTCATTGGCGCTGTAGCCGACCCAGGTCGAGAGGCCGACGAGTTTACCGTCCACCGTCACCCGATCGAAGGGATGCATCGAATAGACAGCGCTCGGAAACTCGATGAACTTGGCGCGCGGACCCGGATCGAACATCGTAAACAGCGCGTCGGTCACCGATACGTTGTCGAGAGCCAGCGTGACCTTCTTGCGATGCGATCTTGCGGCTATCGTTTCCAGCGCCGCACGGCCGATGAACTCGTGGTCGAATCTAACGAAGAGTCCATAACCGAGCTCCCAGGGTCTGAGGTAATAATCCTCGATATTGCCGGAGACGAAACTCCCGCCGATCGAGGCCTTGGCCTCGTAGTGATTCACCGTCAGCCACTCGCGGTAGGGTTTCATCTTCTCGCCGGTGTAAACGGCGGGAAGCGGCGAGGGTATCCAGCCCGATTCGAGCGTATTCGAGGAGTAGCAGCGGCCGCCGACCAGCTTCAAGCCGTGCGCCTTGCCCGCCTCGACCAGAGCCGCGTGAATTGTGGGGCCGTCGGCCCACGGTCCCATCAACTCGAATCCCGGCTGCCCGGCCATGCCGTGCCGCAGGGCGCGCACCTCGCGGCCGGCGATTTCCATGCGACACAGGTTGAAGAATTTCAGGTCCGGTGCGGGGCGGCCGGTTGCCGATTCGATCACCTTCGAGGCATTCGGTCCCTGCAATTGATAGCGGTAGTGGCGCCGGTTTTGCGGATCCGGTCGCGCCGCCGTGCGTTCGTCGTAGCGGCACGTCACGCGGCGACCGCCGGTCTGAGCGTTGAACAGCACCCAGTTGAGCGCGGGAGCACGACCGACCAGATTGAACTGGTTTTCCGCCAGGTAGAACAGGATCACATCGCCGATGACGTAGCCATCATGGCTGCAGGGCACGAACTGTTTGGCCCTGTCGGGAACAAAACCCTTGAAACTGTTGATGCCGAGTCCATTGAGAAACGTGAGTGCGTCCGGCCCCTCCACCATCAGCTCGGCCATGTGGTAGGACTGGTTGAACAGAACGCAGCTTTCAGCCCAAGCGCGCTGCTCGTCCCGCCAGTTCGTGTACTCAGCGGGCACGCCCGGATAGACGTTCGGGCCCGCTTGCTGGTTGCGCAGGAATTCAACGATGCTGTCGACGCCGTTCAGCAGTGATTCGAGCGACGGAACGTCGCCTAGCGATGGTGCAGACATTGTTCTTTAATCTCCAGCCCGGGTCTGGCCTATTAAGAATGTACAAACGGCGCCCGCCGACGCGTGTCTAGAGCTGAATGATGACGGTCTTGATTTCCGTGTATGCCTCGACGCCCTGCCGCCCCTGTTCGCGCCCGATGCCCGATTGTTTGTAGCCCCCAAAGGGCAGCGCCGGGTCGATGACGGCGTGGCAGTTACCCCATACGGTACCGGCCTTGATCTTGGCGGCGAGCCGGTGCATGGTGGACAAGTCCTTGGTCCAGATGCCGGCGCCCAGGCCGTAGCAGGTATCGTTGGCCGCTTTCGCGACCTCGTCGAGATCATCGAACCGCTGCGCCACCACCACGGGGCCGAAGATTTCATCGCGGGTCACACTCATGCCCGGCCTCACATTGACCAGCACGGTCGGATTGACGTAGTAGCCGTTGGCCGCAGCGCTATCGCCTCCCAGCGCGACCGAAGCACCGTCACGTTTGCCCGCCTCGATGTAACCCATGACGCGGTCCATCTGCTCTTTCGAGACCAGTGGGCCCATATGTGCCTGCGGGTCGAGCGAGGGGCGCGGTCTCCAAAACGCCGACGCGGCCGCAACGCCCTCGATGACACGGTCGAATATGGAACGGTGCGCAAACAGGCGGGAGCCGGCGATACAGACCTGACCGGAATTGAAGAAGATAGCGCCGGCTGCGCTGGCTGCCACTTCGTCGACGTTGACATCAGGCATCACGACAACCGGAGATTTGCCGCCGAGTTCGAGCGTGACGCGTTTCATCGTATCGGTGGCATTGCGGTTGATGAGCTTGCCTACTTCCGTCGATCCGGTGAAGGCGATCTTGTCGACACCGGGATGTCTCACCAGACGATCACCGGCCGTATGGCCGTTGCCGGTGATGACATTGATGACGCCCGGCGGAAAACCTGCTTCGACCACGAAATCGGCGAGTCGCAGCGCGGTGAGCGAAGTCTGTTCGGCAGGCTTGAGAATCACCGTGCAACCCACCGTGAGCGCCGGTGCGATCTTGAGCGCGGCCATCAGCAGCGGGAAATTCCATGGAATGATCTGCGCCGCAACACCGACGGGCTCGCGACTCACGTAGCTCAGCATCTTGCCGCGCGGCACGCCCTGCGGTTCGATGAACTCGCCGCCGAGCTTCGATGCCCAGCCCGCCATGTAGCGCAGCATGTCCACCGCACCGGGAATGTCGATCGCGCTCGCCATGCCCACCGGCTTGCCGTTGTCGATGGCCTCGAGCTCGGCGAATTCTTGAGCATGCGCTTCGATCAGGTCTGCGAGCTTGTTGATGATGCGTTCGCGCTTGTTGGGTGGAAGATTCGACCAGCGTCCATCATCGAAGGCCGCCCGAGCCGCAGCGACCGCACGGTCCACATCCGCATCGGATGCGTCCACGATGCGCGAGATCTCCCGGCCCACCGAGGGATCTTCCACCACGAGCGTTGTGTTGTGCGTCGAGCGCACCCATTCATTGTTGATGTAGAGCGCCGGTTGGCGCGCGAGCGCGCGCTTGGCCGCCGGCGAATAGTCAAGCTGGATGAAAGAAGCGCTCGATTGGACGTCTGTTGGTGCCGTTGCCATGGTGAATCCTCGCCTAGGTCTGGGCAGCGTGCCTGGTTACTGCGGTCTGGTGTGATCGTGAAATCTTACATCATCACCGCCGGGTCGGTTCAATTGAGAGTGAACTCCTGCTTGCCCTACAGAGTCATTCCCCTGCAATCGGGTGGCCGCCGAGAAAGGTCAGGATGCAGGAGGAGGCTCTGGCTATACTGATGGCTCTCCCACAGCCGACCAGCGGGGATTCAATGGCATCGCCAGGAATGGATCGACAACGTCTTGCCGAGCTGCAGAATGTCGTCCGCGCGGACATCAAGGCCGGTTTGTATCACGGCGTGCGATGAAAGATCTGGAAGGCAAGAAGATCATCGTTACCGGTGGCGCGGGCAGCATCGGCCATGCGACGGCCCGCGTTTTGGCGGCGAAGGGCGCCGATATTCTTTTGGTCGACATCAATCGCGACGGACTCCGGGAGCGACGCGCCGGAGTTGCGGAATTTGGCACGCAGGTGGAGATCTTTCATGCGGACGTCAGCCGGTCCGATGCGGTACAGGGTTATGTCGCCGCGGCTTGCAAAGCCTTCGGTCGGATCGACGGGCTGTTCAACAACGCCGGCACCGAAGGCAAGGTGGCGTCCATCGAGAGCTATGAGGAGGCCGAATTCGATCGTCTGATGGCCGTGAACCTGCGCAGCATCTTTTTGGGCATGCGACATGTGATTCCCGTGATGCTCAGGCAGGGCGGCGGTGCGGTGGTCAACACCGGGTCGATCGCCAGTGAACGCGGACTTGCCGGAGCCTGCGCCTACAATGCCACCAAGCACGGGGTGATTGGCCTTACGCGTACCGCCGCCGCCGACGTCGGTGCCCGCGGCGTGCGCGTGAATGCGGTGATGCCGGGCGTGATCGACACCCCGCTGCTCGAAGCCATGCTCAAGACCCTCTTCAACGGCGACGTCGAGCTCGGCAAGCGCACCCTGGGCAAAGTCGCGCCGCAGGAGCGTATCGGTCAGCCGCACGAAGTAGCCGAGACGGTGGCGTTTCTGCTCTCGCCCGCGGCGAGTTTCGTCAACGGTGCGGCCTGGTCGGTGGACGGCGGCGCACTTTGCACCATCCGTCACTGATACGGGGCGCACCGCTCGCCGGCGAAGGCGGCGCGAGACGGCACGCAGTGCTCGCGCGAAGGAGATAGGCGGCGCACTGGCCGCAGATTTCTCGTGCTCTCCCAGTTGGGAGCATCCCGGCCGCGGTTGTATCATGACAAGAACCACGGGGCGAACGGCACCATGACAAAACCACTCGAGATCATTGGGTCCTTCTGGACGCTCGCGGTTGGGGCGGATCCGCTCGGCGATCAACGCTGCCTGCATGACTTCCGGACTCGCGTGGAAGTCGCGTCGAACGCCGGATTCACCGGCATGGGATTTTGGCACGCGGATATCCTGGAGATCAGGAAGAAATACAGCTTCCAGGACATGAAGCACATCCTGGACGCCAATGGCATCGTCAATGTGGAAGTCGAGTGGCTGCTGGACTGGTTTTGTACCGATGCACGCAGGGCCGCATCGGATGAAATCCGCGCGCTCTTGCTGGAGGCGGCCGAGGTGTTGCGCGCCCGGCACATCAAAATTGCCGACCTTGGGAATGACTGCGCCGACGTTGCGCAAATGACGGAGGCGTTCGCTCCCCTGTGCCGTCAAGCCGCCGAGCGTGGGACCAATGTCCTGTTCGAAATGCTGCCGGCGCAATTTTCGCGCGCCCCTTCGCTCGATCACGTGCTGGCGATCACCCGCGGAGCGGGCGCAGCCAATGGCGGCGTCATGCTCGATAATCTGCACTTGCAGCGCTGCGGCATCGGTCCCGGAGAGATCGTGCGGAAACTCGCGCCGCGCGACTTGATTGGCGTCGAGATCAACGACGGCACGCTTGCCGTGCCGTTGAACTTCCAGGATTCCGTCGTCAACAAACGCTTGCTGCCCGGCGATGGAGAGTTCGACATCGCGGGGTTCCTGTGCGCCCTTTGGAGGGTCGGCTATCATGGGCCGATCGGCGTCGAGGTCCTGAACGAATACATCCGCAAGTGGGATCTCGAGACCGCGGCGACCGAGGCATTTGCAAAGACGCAGCGCGTGGTGACAGCGGCGCGTCAGATCAACAACTAGCCGCCGTCGGGCGCGAAAAGTGGGTCGCATCGCTGCCTGTGCCGCCGATGCACGACATCGTGAGGAGCTTCGTGGCCGAACCAACGCTGACTGACTGGAAGGAGATGTACGGCGCGCTCTGGCGCATACGCCTGTTCGAGGGTCACGTTCAGCGGCTCGCAGCCGCGGGCGAGATCCCCGGATTCCCGCACCTGTCGACCGGGCAGGAAGCCGTCGCCGTCGGTATCTGCACGCAGCTGAGCCGCGAGGACGTGCTGTTTACGAGTCACCGCGGGCATGGCCACGTGCTTGCCAAGGGCAGCGATATGGAGGCGACTTTCGCCGAAATTCTGGGACGGGAGACCGGCCTGTGCGGCGGGCGCGGCGGCTCGATGCACCTGGTCGACGCGCCGAACGGCGTATTGGGCGCGACCGGCGTCGTGGCGGGCAATCTGGCGCTCGCCGCGGGCGCCGCGTGGGCCGCGCAAGCGCAGGGCAGACAGAACATCAGCGTCGTCTTTTTTGGCGATGGGGCGACGGGCGCGGGCGCGTTCCACGAGACGCTGAATCTTGCCGCCCTGTGGCGACTGCCGGTGCTGTTCGTCTGCGAGAACAACGGCTACGCCGAGTTCACGAGTCGTGAGGAGCACTCCAACGTCAAGCACGTGAGCAGTTTCGCCGCGCCCTACGGCATCGCCGCGAAGACCATCGACGGCAATGATCTGCCGACCGTTTTTGCGGCCGCACGACAGGCGATCGGCGCCCTGCGCGAGGGCGACGGCCCCTATCTGCTCGAGTGCATGACCTTCCGCATGGCGGGGCACTATGTCGGAGACTCGCAGCAGTATCGATCAAAAGAGGAACTCGCGACGATTCGCGAGAAATGTCCCATCGAGCGCCTGAGGCGCTGGCTCCTCGAGCGCGGGGTCGACCGGGAGGAGCTCGAGGCCATCGGCGATCACGCCCGGAAGGCGGTACTCATGGCGGTAGAGCACGCGCTCGAGGCACCGCGACCCGACGCGACCACTGTGCTCGAATGGCGTCTACCGCGCACCCGAGCTCGCCGCGCTTCCGGGTTGACGTTCCATGCAGCACACATGCATCGAGATTTTGCGCCGTGCGCTCGACGAGGAGCTGGCGCGCGACGCTGCGGTGTACCTGCTCGGCGAGGACGTCGCGGCGGGGGGCGCGTTCGGCGTCACCCGGGGTCTCGCCGAGAAGCACGGAAGGGCGCGCGTAAGAAACACGCCCATCAGCGAAGCGGCAATCACCGGCCTTGCCACCGGCGCCGCCCTCTGTGGCCTGAAACCCGTGCTCGAGATTATGTTCATCGATTTTGCCACGCTGTCGATGGACTGCCTGGTAAACCAGACCGCGAAGTATCGCTACATGTCGGGCGGCCAGCTCGCGGTCCCTCTGGTGATACGCACGCAGGCGGGCGCCGCAGGCGGAGCCGCTGCGCAACACTCGCAGAGCCTGGAAGCCTGGTTCATCCACGTGCCAGGGCTCATCGTGGTCGCGCCTTCGACGCCCGCCGAGGCCTATGGCCTTCTGAAAAGTGCGATCCGGCTCGGCGAGCCGGTGCTCTTCGTCGAGCACAAGCGGCTGTACACGATGAAAGAGGCGTTGGCGGAAGGCGCCGAATTGCCGCCGATCGGCAGGGCGCGGGTCGCAAGACCGGGGACGGATGTCACCGTGATCGCCTATTCGGCGATGGTGCATACGGCGCTCGAAGCGGCACGGACGCTGGCGGATGCCGGCATCTCGGTCGAGGTCATCGACCTGCGAACGCTGCTGCCACTCGACATGGCGACGATCGCGGCGTCCGTGTCGAAGACGCATCGCGCGCTCATTGCGCATGAGGCGGTGCGCAACGGCGGAGTGGGCGCGGAGATCGCCGCGCGCATCGGCGCGGAACTGTTCGACGAGCTCGACGCTCCGGTGCTGCGCGTGGGCTGCGGCTTTGCACCGATTCCCTTCGCTCCGGAGCTGGAGCGCGCATTGCTCCCGGGAAGCGCGGAACTGGAGCGCGCGGTGCGCGAGATCATGGGTCTGACCGGGCAAAACGCGGGTGCGGCGTAAGTGCCCCTGGTCGCGCAGGAAATTCCGAAAGTCGGCCTGGTGATGGAGGCGGTCAAGGTAGTCCGCTGGCTCAAGGAAGTCGGCGACAGCGTGAGTGCGGGTGAGCCGCTGCTCGAGGTCGAAACCGAAAAGTCGGTTGTTGAAATCGAATCGGCCGCGAGCGGGCGGTTGGCTGAAATTCTGGTGCAAGCCGACAGCCCGGCGAGTGTCGGGGATCAGGTCGCCTGGATCGATTGTGCCGAGGTGCAGGCTACCGGTACCACGGCGGCGGCGCCACGCATCGCCGCTCCGGGCAGGATCGCGCCAGCAGCCTCGACAGCCGCGGCGCGCGACGCAGAGCGTATCCGAAGTACCCCCGTCGCCCGTAAACTCGCCGCCGAACGCGGCGTCGATCTTGGTGCAATCGCCGGCACCGGACCGGGCGGGCGCGTTCAGCTGGACGATGTGCAGCGAGCCGTCGACGCACGAGCCCTCCACGCACGGAACATCGATGCGCGAACGATCGGCGCAGCGGACTTGATCAAGTCCGCGACACCGCCTCTCTCGCCCATGCGTCGCGCATTGGCGCGCGCCATGACCTTGAGCAATGCCACGATTCCACAGTTCACGGTCGCTCGTTCGGTCGAGTGGACGATGCTCAACGCCTTGCGCGGCGAGTTCTCCGCGACGCTGCCGGATGGTTCGCCCAAGCTGTCTCTGAATGATTTTCTGTTGCAAGCCGTCGCCCGAGCGCTGATCGAGTTCCCCGCGTTGAACGCCACGTTCTCAGGCGACCCGGCGTCGCCCGACGCCTGCATCGTACCGGCGAGCGGCGCCCATATCGGTCTGGTGATTGCGCTCGACGACGGTTTGCTGGTGCCGGTGATCCACGGTGTCGAACGCCTCGGCCTCGCCGAGATTGCGCGCCGTCGGCAGGACTGCGTCGAGCGCGCGCTCCTGGGCCGATTGAAGCGCGAGGAGGTCGAGGGCGCCACCTTCGGTATCTCGAATCTTGGCGCCGAGGGGCCGGACCGCTTCACGGCGATTCTCAATCCACCACAATCCGCGATACTCGCCGTCGGCCGCCAGCGTGATTGTGTCGTCGCGAGGGAGCGAGCCATCGTCGTGCGTCCGCTGTCGGATCTGACGCTGACCGTCGATCATCGCGTCGCCGACGGACGTCTCGCCTCGCAATTCCTCGCGCGCCTGGTCGCGATACTCGAGGATCGCGACTGGCGCTCCGTGTAGTTCGAACCGGCCGCGACTAATCAGCGCCGGCCCTGAAGTACCTTTCGGGCAGCGGCGACGATACGCTCCTCATCGGGAATCACATAAGCCTCGAGCGGCTCGCTGTAGGGCACTGTCGCGTCGCGCGCGGTCACCTGCACGATCGGTGCTTTCAGCGACGAGAAACCATGCTCGGCGACATCGCCGGCAATGATGCCGGCGACCGTCGCGTGGCGCGGCGCCTGATCGACGAGAACCAGACGCCCGGTCTTGGCGACCGACTGTAGTATCGTCCCGAGGTCGAGCGGTGCAACGGTGCGCGGATCAATGACTTCTGCCTGGATTCCTTCATCAGCGAGTTTGTTCGCCGCCGCGAGCGAGCGCGGCACCATCCAGCCGGTTGCAACAATGGTGAGATCGCCGCCCGAGCGGCGGATCGCGGCCTTGCCAAACGGCACGAGGTGCTCGCCGTCCGGCACCTCGCCCGGCTCGAGTGTGAGCAGGTAGTGGTGCAGGAAGACCACCGGATTGTCATCGCGGATTGCAGTGGCCATCAGGCCCTTCGCGTCAGCAGCGGTCGACGGTACAACCACCTTGAGGCCGGGGACTCCCATGAAGAGGGAAGTCAGCGATCCGGTGTGCTGGCCGGCCCAGCCGCAGGCGAAGCCGAACCCCGCTTTGAGCACGAGCGGCACTTTCACCTGTCCGCCCGACATATACCGGAACCTCGGCGCTTCGTTGACGACCTGATCCATGGCGACCAGCATGAACTCCGCCATGTAGAGCTCAACCACGGGACGCAGTCCTGCCATCGCGGCACCGATCGCGATCCCGATCTCGGCGGTCTCGGAAATCGGGGTGACGCGGACGCGCTCGTGCCCGTAGGCCGCCACGAACTCGTGGTTCTCGGTCGTCGCCATGTTCTGGCCAAAATAGAGGACGCGTGGGTCGCGCCGCATTTCCTGATGAATGCCGGCATCGATGGCGGCGATAAAGGGAAGCTGTGCCATGTGCGTCGCTCCGGCTCAGGCGTAAACGTTGTCGAGTGCGGACTCGAGTTCTGGGAAGGGGCTGCTGATGGCGAAGCTCACCGCCGCGTCCATTTCCTTCGCGACGTGTGTGGAGAGCTCGTCCGCCGCGGCGGCGCTCAGCACGCCGCCCTTGATCAGGGCCGCGCGAAAGCGTGGCACGGGGTCGCCGCGCAGCGCCGCTTCGTACTCCTCGCGCTTGCCGAACACCGTGATCGCCTCATGCTCTGGATAATGAAGCGGCACGCCAGGCGGGGCGATGATGTTGCCGTGTGCTGAAAGCCGGTAGACCTTCGATTCGACCAGTGTCGGGCCGGCACCGGAGCGCGCTCGCTCGACCGCCGCGCCAACGGTGGCGTACACGGCCAATGGATCGCCCCCATCGACCGTGACGCCCGGCATGGAGTACGCCTTGGCCTTGACGGCGAGCGGCTCGCCGTTCGCGGCGTTGGCGTCCTCCTGCTCGGAGGTCGTCACGGCGTTGTAGCCGTTGTTCTCCATCACGAAAATCACCGGCAGCTTCCACAGGGAGGCAATGTTGAGCGTCTCGTGAAACGCACCCTGTTTCGACGCACCGTCACCGAAGAAGCAGAACACGACTTCCGCTTTCTTGCGGATCTGCGCCGCCCAGGCAGCGCCCGCCGCGTGGGGAATACCGGCGCCCACGATACCCGAGGTGCCGAGGAAACCGCGCTCGACGTCGGTGAGATGCATCGAGCCGCCGAGGCCCTTGCACAGACCGTCCACGCGACCATAGACCTCGGCCATCATGGCGTTCGGATCGCTACCGAGAACGAGCGGATATCCGTGGCAGCGATAGGTGGCAAGTGCGGCATCACCACTGCGGAAGTGGCAGAGCGAGCCGACGATGGACGCCTCGACGCCATCGGCGAGGTGCGTATGGCCCCGGATCACACCGGGATGCTCGGTGAAAGTGCGCTTCACGCGCTCTTCGAACTCGCGGATGCGCAGCATCTGAGTGTAGACCCAGATCTGCCGGTCGGTGTGAAGTGCCTGCACGCTCATTTGATTCTCCCGATGGTGTGGCCACCGTCCGTGCGGTCCACTGTAGCACCGGAGCAGTCGATCCTGGTTGCTTCAAAAGTCTACTTCCCTTTCGCACGCAGTTGAGTGGAACGATGGCGCGCCGCGGCGCCGGGCCACCCGGCAACATGGGCATGGAGCTCCTTCGCTTCCGACCCTCCCCAGGGCCGGTTAACATACCTCATCAACATGCGGCAGGTGCGAACCTCCGCTCAGAGGCCTCAACTCCCACGAGGAACGCGATCATGGCAACGATCATCGGCGCAGTCGCAACATCGCACACCCCGACGATTGGGTTTGCCAAGGACCGACGTCTCGAGAACGATCCCATCTGGAAGCCGATTTTCGACGGCTATGAGCCGATACGTGCTTGGCTTGCCGAGAAGCGCGCGGACGTTCTACTCACCATCTACAACGACCACGTGACATCGTTCTTCTTCGATCACTACTCGCCATTTGCGCTTGGGGTCGATGAGCTGTACCGGCCGGCCGACGAGGGTGGCGGGGCGCGCAATGTGCCGCCGTTGGCGGGTGCTCCGGAACTCGCACGCTCCATCGCAACCAGCCTGTTTGCCGAGGAATTCGATATTTCGTTCTTTCGCGGCAAGCCCCTGGATCACGGCTGCTTCTCGCCGCTGTCGATGCTTGCCGCCGCCGACGGTACCTGGCCGTGGAAGATTCTGCCCCTCCAAGTCGGCGTGCTGCAGTTTCCGATTCCGACGGCGCGGCGCTGCTATCGGCTGGGAGGCGCGCTGGGACGCGCGATCCGCGCCGACCCTTCGGACCTGCGCGTGGTGATCGTCGCCACCGGAGGCCTATCGCACCAGGTCCATGGGGAGCGCTGCGGATTCAACAATCCGGAATGGGACCATCGGTTTCTCGATCTGATCGAGACCGACCCGGCGGCGCTGGCGGATCTGACGCATGCCGAGTATGCCGAACGCGGGGGTCTCGAGGGCGCCGAGGTCATCATGTGGCTGATCATGCGCGGCGCTCTGACCGCTCGAATCCGCAGGCTCCACCGCACGTACTACCTCCCGTCGATGACTGCAATCGCCACGGCGATCTACGAGAACGACGCGGAATATCCACCCGTCGCGCCATTTCGCGACCTGCAGCTCGAAGGAGTGGAGCGACTCGCCGGTACGTATCCCTATACGCTGCAGCGAAGCGCCAAAGCCTACCGGCTCAACCGGTTTCTGCATGACCTGATCATCCCGGAACACCGCGAGGCATTCCGACGCAACGCCGACGTGCTGATGACTGCGCACGGATTGACTGCCGGGGAAGCAGATCTCGTGCGCCGACTGGACTGGCGCGAGCTCATTCACTATGGCGCAACGTTCTTCGTGCTCGAAAAGCTGGCGGCAGTGGTCGGCGTGTCGAATCTGCATGTGTACGCCGCGATGCGCGGGCAGTCGCTTGAAGAGTTCCAAGCGACCCGCAATGCCAAAATCGAATATGGCGTGGGCGCCAAACGCGGCGACTGACCGGGTGTGAGGTGGTGCTCGCGTACGGCGGAACTCGATTGCGGCAACCCGCCGCAGATCCTGAGCTCACTCCATGGTCTGCGTAAGCCTCACGATGAGGTCGCGCAGCCAGGTATGCGCGGGATCGGAGTCGTTGCGCCGGTGCCACAGAAGGATCTCGCGCATCGGCGGCGCCTCGAAGGGCAGCGGAAAGGTCTTGATCGGCAGCGTCGCGGCGAACATCTGCGCCACGCGCTCGGGCAGGGTGGCTACCAAACGGGTGCCGCGCAGCACCAAGGGCAGGTGCAGTAGGCTCGGCAAGGCAATGTGCACGCGCAGATCGATATCGAGAATCCGGCGCACCAGCTCCTCCGCCGAGGTCGTATACCCGCTGGGACGTCCGAACACGTGCGGCAGGGAGAAGTATTGTTCGGCGGTGACGCCGTCCCGGACGGTTGGATGATCGCGGTCGACGGCGCAGATCCAGCGCACCGGGCGGAGCAGCACGCTGCGCAGGGTCTCGGGGTACGCGCGCACCTCGAACAGACCCAGGCAGTCCAAGCTCAAGCACATGTCGACCTCGCCGTACTCGAGCCGGGTCAGCGCCGTGTGGGACACGAGTTGGACGTTGATGCGAATGCCGGGGGCCTCGCTCGAGACGCGCTCCAGAATCGCCGGCAGCAAGCCCGGCACCGCCTCTTCCGACACGATCAAGGTGAACACGCGCTGCGTGGTGGCGGCGCTGAAGCTCGGTTGAGTGCCCAGAGTCGCCTGGATCAGGAGCAGTGCTTCGCGGACCGGCTCGACCAGGGATTGCCCGCGCGGAGAGAGTTCCATGTCGCGGCCGACGCGCACCAGCAACTGATCGTTGAAATACTCGCGCAGACGGTGCAGCGCTGCGCTCATCGCAGGTTGCGTCACGAACACCTTCTCGGCCGCCCGGGTGATGTTCTTCTCCCGCAGCAGCACGTCGAGCGCAATCAACAGGTTGAGATCGAAACGATGGAACTGCATGCGAAACACTGTCGGGAAAGGTGTGGATTTTAACAGAACGTGCCGCTGACAGACGGGTGCGTCGTTTCGGCGAGCCGGTTGCGCCGTTCCCCCAAGGTTCGCTCTCAATCGAATCGAAGCTCTTTTTCGGTCGAGCCTTCCCCGGGGTGTAGAGCGCTACATGCGGGCTGGTATCGGAGGTCAAATCCGTAGGCCCGAAGAGGCGCGCGATTATGAGGCTGCGGTGGACCGCGCTTTGGGCGTTCGGCATTGGATCGACGGCTTGCAGCCAAGCGCCCCCATCTCACGTTTCCGACTCGGAACTCACCCGCGGGCACCCTGCCGCGGTCGACGCGGCGCGCCTGGTCGCGGCAGATGCCGAGCCGGGCAATTGGATGAGTCCGGGGCGCACCTACGACGAGCAGCACTTCAGCCCGTTGCAGAAAATCAACGCGGGCAATGTGAGACGGCTCGGCCTCGCTTGGTCCTACGATCTCGACACGGCGCACCGCGGCCAGGAATCGACACCGTTGGTCATCGACGGAGTCATGTACGTGACGAGTGCGTGGAGCAAGGTGTTTGCCCTCGATGCCAAGACTGGCGCCACGCTGTGGATCTACGATCCCGCGGTCCCCGGTTCCGCGGCGATCAACGCCTGCTGCGATGTGGTCAATCGAGGCGTTGCCGCGTGGAAGGGCCGGATCTACTTGGGAGCGCTCGACGGTCGGCTGGTCGCGCTCGACGCAGCGACCGGCCGGGTGCTGTGGGAAGTGAAGACGGTTCCCGACGGCGGGCGCTACACCATCACGGGTGCGCCACGGGTCGTCAAGGGGATGGTGCTCATCGGCAACGGCGGCGGTGAGATCGGAATTCGGGGCTATGTCACGGCGTACGACGCCGAAAGCGGCAAGCAACTCTGGCGGTTCTACACGGTGCCCGGCGATCCCTCGAAGCCGTTCGAGTCGGCGGCGCTCAAGAGAGCGGCAGCGACCTGGACGGGCGAGTGGTGGACACAAGGCGGCGGCGGTCCGGTATGGGACTCCATCGTCTATGACCCCACGCTCGACCTCATCTATATCGGGGTCGGCAATGGAGCGTGGAACCGAGGCAAGCTGCATGGCGATGCGCTGTATCTGTCGTCGATCGTCGCGTTGAAGGCCGACAGCGGCGAGTACGCCTGGCACTACCAGACGACTCCGGGCGATGAGTGGGACTTCGATGCGTGCTCGCCCATGATCCTGGCCGATCTCAACGTCGGCGCAGTGAAGCGCGCGGTGCTGATGCAGGCGCCGAAGAACGGATTTTTCTACGTGCTAGACCGTGCCACGGGAGAGTTGCTTTCGGCGGATCCCATCACCGTCACGACCTGGGCTAAGGGCGTGGACTTGACGACCGGCCGTCCCGTCGAGATGCCGGGTGCGCGCTACGGCGAGAGCGGAAAACCGTTTCTATCCATGCCGGGTCCGGGCGGTGCGCATAGTTGGCAGCCGATGTCGTGGAGTCCGGTGACCCGCCTGGTTTATGTGCCTGTGACCGAGCTGGCGTTCCCGTTCTTTCCCGACGCGAATTCCCGCCACCACGAACTCGCTTGGAATACCGGGGACGAGTTCAATTCCGGGAGCCTTCCTCAGGATCCAAAGATCAAGGCGCAGATCGAGAGCGGTCTCAAGGGTCATTTGGCGGCTTGGGATCCCGTTGCCCGCAAGGAGGTTTGGCGCGTCGAGCTCGGGCATCCTTGGAATGGCGGAGTTGTCGCGACTGCCGGCAATCTTGTATTCCAAGGCACCGGAATGGGCGAGTTCGCGGCCTATCGTGCCGACACCGGCGAGCGGCTCTGGTCCGCCGAGACCCAGGCGGGCGTGCTCGCCGCGCCCATTGCCTACGAAGTCGACGGCGAGCAATACGTGGCGGTCGAGGTGGGCTGGGGGGGCGCCTTTGGTCTCGCCGGTGGCGAACTCGCTCTGATATCGCACGCGACCTCGAACCGGCCTCGGGTACTGGTCTTCAAGCTCGGTGGCAGCGCCGCGCTGCCGCCGCTTCCGACAACGGTCCCGGCGGTGCTCCATCCGCCGGCGGATACTGCCGGCCCCGCGTCGGTGCAAGCGGGCAAAGCTCTATACCAGACGTTCTGCTCCAATTGCCACGGCGACAGTGCGACGGGATCCGGCGTGCTGCCTGATCTGCGTTACTCGGCGGTCATCGCCGATGCGGGTGCGATGGACGTGATCGTGCGCCAAGGCAGCCGCTCGGATCGCGGTATGGTGGCGTTCAAAGATGAAGTCACACCGGGGGATCTGGAGAATATTCGCGCCTACCTCATTCACCGCGCGAACGAGGATAAGCGTGCGGCCGATGACTCGGGGATGCCCGTCAAGCACCCGCCCTGAGCAAAACCCGCCGATGCCGCGTCCGCGCGCCGGTTCAACCGGCGCCGGAGTGCTCGCGCCGATAATCACGCGGCGTCGCGTTGTACTTGGCACGAAACACCCGCCCGAAATGAGTCGGACTGTTGAATCCGTAGTCGAAGGCAATTGCCGTCACCGTTCTCCCGCGCTGCACCTCCGATTTGAGCGCGCGCGCGCATGCCTCCAATCGGCGACGCAAGACGTATCGAGCGACCGTCTCGTCTTGATCCGAGAACAGATGATGCAAGTAGCGCGTGGTCATCCTGCACGCCTCGGCGATCCGGGTGGGCGTGAGGTCCGGATCGTTGAGATGCGCCTCGATGTAATTTACGATGCGAATCCGATGCGCCGTGCCCATCGAGGAGCGATCAACCAGCGCCTGCGGTAGGTCGGCATAGGCGGCACCGATTAGATCGAGAATCGCCACCGCGACGCGGCTGCCGGTCTGCTCGTCGAGGCTTTGGTGGTATTCGCCCCAGTACTTGCGCAGGAACTGCGACAATAGGCCGCTGGCCCCGTGGCTGCCCGGCATCGGGATGGCGGCGAGACATTCCGGACATCCGACCTGACGCCGCAGGGTCGAATTTGGAATACCGAGCACGAGCATGCGGTTTGCGCCAGTGAACACGATATCGTAGCGCCGCGTACTATCGCAAAGCGTGAAATCCCCGGCGCGCAGATGCGACTCGCGGCCGTCCTGCCGGCTGAGGCTTTCGCCCTCCAATTGCAGATGCATGAAGAACAACGCGTCCTTGGTGCGTGCCACGTGGGAGCGCGAATGCCGGACAATTTGCGCCTCGGAATAGACTTCCGCGAGACTCATGTCGCCGACCGAGCCGCGCACGATCGATCCGTTGAAGACGCGAATGTCTTTCGGCTCAGAGACCAGCGGAGAGAAACTCTCGCTCGCCCGGTCGTTCCAGAACGCGAGCTTGCGCCGCGGGTCCAGTCCCGCCGTCGAGAATGACTCAAGGTGTGCCATAACCCCCCCAGGGCTTTTGCAGAATCGACTTTATTGTGAGTTCAAGCCGACATTTCTTGTGCGGTTAGTTATACGAGACAATCATTTCTCCGAGCCAATTCATTTGGCTTATACGTGATATAGGCGAACCTGAGGGCTGCCCTCCCCGTGGCGCGCTCGCTGCTCGAACAATCTCATGTCGCTCTGCGTCGAGTTTTCGTCGATGCACAGCGGCAATATGACAAGGAATGGGGAGTAAGAGGCGCGTGCAAGCCAAGCAAAGGGCGGTGAAGTTGACGCCACTCAGCGGCTACATCGGCTATGCGCTGCGCCGTGCACAGAGCGTCATTTCCGCCGATTTCATCGACACGCTGTCGAAACTCAACCTGCGCCCGGCGCAATTCGCCGTGTTGCTGCTAATTGACCAAAATCCGGGGACCAGCCAAACGAGCGTCTCCGCGGCGCTCGGCATCCAGAAGGCGAACTTCGTCGCCACCATCGCGGATCTTCAAGCACGGGGACTGGTGTGGCGCCGCAATTCCAATTCGGACGGTCGTCGCTACTCGCTCGGGCTCACGGCGAGGGGGCGCACGGTGTTGCAGCAGGCCGCGGAGTTGCAATCCGTGCACGAGGCGCGCCTCGTCGCGCAAATCGGACCGGAAGGGCGGACGCAGCTGCTGGGGCTGCTCGATCGTCTGATCCGGCTGCCCGGCCGCTCGCAATCCCGGCAGCGCAGTCCGCGCACGGAGACGAGTGGCAGCGCGTAGCAGGGGATCGAGAGCGACTCGGCGGCTGTCGAGGAATCTTGCATGAGTGCAAATATCGTAACGACGAGCGTGGACGCCAATGTGGCGGTCATCAGCGTCGACAATCCGCCCGTGAACACGATCAGCGCCGCCGTGCGCGCCGGGCTGTTCGCGGCAATCGACGACATCCGTGCGCGGACGGGAATCCGGGCGGTGGTGCTGGTCTGTGAGGGCCGTACCTTCTTCTCCGGGGCCGATATCGCGGAATTCGCGGGTCCGCCGAAGGAAGCCGAATACCGCGATCTGTTCAGGCAGTTGGAAGCCCTGCCGATCCCTGTTGTGGCGGGCATGCACGGGGTGGTGATGGGGGGAGGCCTCGAGATCGCGCTCGCCTGCCATTATCGAGTGGCGGTGCCGGGCACTCGCTTCGGGCTGCCGGAGGTTACGTTGGGGGTCATACCCGGCGCCGGCGGAACGCAGCGCATGCCGAGATTGATCGGGGTCGAGAAGACGCTCGACCTGATCTTGGCGGCGCAGCCGGTGGATATTGCCGCAGGCATCTCCCTCGGCTTCATCGACGCCGAGATCGAGGGCGGCGTGCGCGCGGCGAGCATCGAGTTCGCGAAAGCGCTCGTGCGCGAGGGAGCCGGTCCGCGCCGCACGAGTGAGCGCTCCGTCGACCCCACAACGGCGGCGCCGGCGATCATCGAACGGTTCAAGGGCCAAGCCAGGCGCCAGTACCCCAATCGGCAGGCGGCGCTCACCGCCATCGATGCCGTTGCCGCCGCAGCGACGCTGCCCCTCGAGGAGGGGCTGCTGTATGAGACGCAACTCGGCAATCGCGCCAAGGAGAGGGTCGAGTCGAAGGCACTGGTGCACGTATTCTTCGCGGAACGAGACGCCCGCAAGGTGCCGGAGCTCCCTGCGAACACGGCCTCCCGCCCGATTGCGAGCGGAGCGGTGGTAGGGGCGGGCACCATGGGGGGCGGAATCGCCGTCTGCTTTGCCAACGCGAACGTGCCGGTGACGATACTCGATTCGAGTCAGGCGGCGCTCGATCGGGGTCTCCAGGTCATCGGCGACACCTACGACTCCATGGTCAAGCGCGGCCGGCTGACGCCGGCGGAAAAAGAGCGGCGGCTGGCGCTGATCCGGGGCACGCTCGATTACGGCGAGCTTTCGCAAGCCGACGTTCTCATCGAGGCGGTGTTCGAGAACCTCGACTTGAAGCGCATGATCTTCAAGACGCTCGATGCAGTGGCCAAACCCCAGGCGGTCCTCGCGACGAATACCTCGACGTTGGACATCAACGAGATCGCGTCGGCGACGCGGCGACCTCAAGATGTCTTGGGGCTGCATTTCTTCTCGCCGGCGAACGTAATGCCTCTGCTCGAGGTGGTGCGCACCGATCGGACCGATGCCGCCGTCATCCGCACGGCCCTCGATCTGGCCAAGACGTTGCGCAAGACGCCGGTGCTGGCCCGAGTCTGCTACGGCTTCATCGGCAATCGGATGATGGAGGGCTACGCGCGCGAAGCGCAGCGCATGGTGTTGGAGGGTGCTACACCGGCCCAAGTCGATGGCGCGCTCGAAGCCTGGGGGATGGCGATGGGAATCCTGGCGGTGTTCGACATGGGGGGCATCGATGTGGGTGTGAACGTGCACCGGGCAAACGCCGAACGATACCCGCCCGACCCCACGTACTATCAGGCCGACATTGCACTGCACGCTGCGGGGCGCCTCGGCCAGAAGAGCGGGAAGGGCTACTACCAATATCGGCGCGGCGACCGCACCCGCCACGACGATCCGCAGGCCCTCGACATCCTGCGCAGCGCCGCCGAGCGGCTCGGAGTTCCGCAGCGTGTCCACAGCGAGGCGGAAATCGTTGAACGCTGCCTCTATCCCCTCATCAACGAGGGCATCCGCATCCTGGAAGAGGGTGTGGCGATGCGTGCCGGCGACGTCGACGTGGTCTGGTGCGCCGGCTATGGATTTCCGCGATATCGCGGCGGCCCGATGTTCTATGCCGATTCCATCGGCTTGAGAAACGTGCACGACGGCATCCTGAAATACCGCGAGATGTTCGGCCCCATGCACTGGCAGCCTGCGCCGCTGCTGGAGCGGCTGGTTAAAGAGGGGAGTACGCTCAGCCGCTGGGATTCGGCGCGCCAAACGCGTCAGTCGTCATGATCGCTCGAATCATCGGGTGATGCTGGGGCGGCGGACCATCGCAAAGGACGACCGATTTTCCGCTCGCATCGTGGCCCGTGACCACACGTCTGGTGGATCTTGGCATCGATCGCTCTCCTCATGCGGGTTTGCAGGCTTGAGATTACACCAGTACATTCGAACTCTGGGTGCGGCTTGTGCCGCCCCCGTGGTCGGATTGGCAGGGGAATGCCGATGAACGTGAACGAATTGATCGCGATCGACGTGCATACCCACGCGGAGGTCTCCTGTCGTCAGCCGGTGGACGACGTGTGGCAGGTGTTCGAGGAGGCCGCGTCGAAATACTTCAAGGCCGGCAAGCGCCCCACCATCGCCGAGACGGTCGCGTATTACCGCGAACGCAACATCGGCCTGGTGATGTTCACCGTGGACTCGGAGCATGAACTCGGCGCGAAGCGCATTCCGAACGAAGAAGTGTGCGATGCGGCGAGAGAGAACAGCGACATCATGGTGGCGTTCGCGAGCATCGATCCCCACAAGGGCAAGATGGGCGTGCGCGAGGCCCGCCGCTTGATCAAGGAAGGCGTGATCAAGGGCTTCAAGTTCCATCCGACGGTGCAAGGGTTCTTTCCGAACGATCGTATGGCTTATGGGCTGTACGAAGTGATTGCCGAGCACAAAATGCCGGCCATATTCCACAGTGGCCATTCAGGCATTGGCACCGGCATGCCCGGCGGCGGCGGTCTGCGCCTCAAATACTCGAATCCCATTCACCTCGATGACGTCGCGGCAGATTTTGCGGACATGAAGATCATCATCGCGCACCCCTCGTGGCCGTGGCAGGACGAGGCTCTGTCGGTATGCCTGCACAAACCCAATGTCTACATCGACCTCTCCGGCTGGTCGCCGAAGTACTTTCCTCCGCAGCTGGTGCAATACGCGAACACTCAGTTGAAGCGCAAGATGCTGTTTGGCTCGGACTTCCCGCTGATCTCGCCCGACCGCTGGATCAAGGACTTCCGCGAGGCGGGTTTCAAGCCCGAAGTGCACGATCTGATCCTCAAGGACAATGCGATAGCGGCTTTAGGGCTCGCGCAGTAGGGATGGAGGGCTGAGGAGGGGCGGCGGCGTTTGCTTGCCCCGTTGGGCGATAGGCTGTGGAGCAGGAACGTGACATCGACGCGCAGTACCATCATTTTTTGTGTGCTCGCTGCGCTGTGCGAGGGGATCGACCTGCAAGCGGCCGGGGTGGCGGCAGGGGGAATCGCCCTGCAATTCACACCGACGCCGGCTGAGTTCGGCACGTTCTTCAGTGCCAGCACTTTCGGCTTGTTTTTCGGCGCTCTGATCGGCGGACGCCTTGCCGATCGTATCGGCCGCAAGAGAGTATTGGCGACCTCGGTTGGGCTCTTTGGACTTTTCTCCTTGTTGACGACACTTGCTTGGGATGTGCAATCGCTCAGTTGGGCGCGTCTATTCACCGGCCTCGGTCTCGGCGGCGCACTGCCGACGCTGATTGCTCTGGTCTCCGAATGCAGCAGCGGCAAGCAGCAGAGCGCGAGCGTGGCCATGGTCTATGCGGCAGCCCCCCTGGGTGGCGCACTCTCGAGTCTCGTCAGTCTGCTGATAGCAGCGCCTCAATGGCGATTGATCTTCATTGTCGGTGGCGTCATCCCGCTGGCGCTCGCGCCCCTCATGGCTTACGGGCTGCAGGAATCGATCGCATTCCGTCAGGTGAACCGCGCTGTGGCAGCCGGCGGTTCTCCGGAAGCCGGGTTGCACAAGCGGGGCAACTTTGCAGCGCTATTCGCGAAGGGGCGGGCGCTGCGAACCGTTTTGCTATGGCTGAGCTTCTTCTTTGGGCTGTTATTGCTCTATCTGCTGCTCAGCTGGTTGCCCACGCTGATGGTGACTGACGGTCTGACACGCATCGAGGCGGCCGGCGCACAAATCGGCTTCAATGTTGGAGGTGCGCTCGCTGCGCTTCTGATTGGCCACCTTCTGGGGGGACGCCTGCGCAACGCGGGGATCGCCGTCACTTTCATCGCGTTACCGATTCTGCTCGTAGCGCTCGCCAAGGCACCGGCTGAGGCGGGAGAGGTGAGCTTGCTGGTATTCCTACTGGGGGGCTCGGTAATCGCCGCTCAGGCTTTCTTCTACGTGGTGGCACCGGTCCTGTACCCGACCGCCATTCGTGGAGTCGGTGTGGGAACGGCTGTGGCAGTGGGGCGTATTGGCTCGATCGTGGGGCCCAAGTTGGGGGGGATACTGAAATCCGCCGGGCATGCGCCGGCGCAGTTGCTGATGGACCTCGTGCCGATTGTGCTCGCGGGAAGTATCTGCGCGCTGTGGCTTGCCTGGGATACGCGTCGTGCAGCCCCGAGTTAGTCGGGATGCGACATCGATCAGCGCCTGAGTTTCGCGCCAAGTCGCGGGAACACCTTGCGCGCATTTCCTTCGAATACCTGATACCGATCCGCATCACTCAGCGCTAACGCGTCGAGGTAGCGCTTGGTGTCGTCATAATATTGTCCGGTCTGCGGATCGATTCCTCGCACCGCACCGACCATCTCCGAGCCGAAGAGGATGTTCTCGACCGGAATCACCTTGAGCAGCAATTCGATGCCCGGCAAATGATAGACGCAGGTGTCGAAAAAAACGTTCTTGAGCACGTATTCGTTGAGCAAGGGCCTCTTCAAGTCCTGTGCCAAGCCGCGGTATCGGCCCCAATGATAGGGTACGGCGCCGCCGCCGTGCGGAATGATGAAGCGCAACGTCGGAAAATCGCGGAATAAATCGCTCGTCAGAAACTGCATGAAGGCGGTGGTGTCTGCATTGATGTAATGCGCGCCGGTGGCATGAAAATTGGGGTTGCATGAGGAACTCACGTGCACCATCGCGGGCACATCGAGTTCCACCATTTTCTCATACAGGGGATACCAATGCCGATCGGTGAGCGGAGGTGATGTCCAATGGCCGCCGGACGGATCGGGGTTTAAATTGCAGCCGATGAATCCGAGCTCCACGATGCAGCGCTCGAGTTCGGCGGCACTGTTGATGGGCGCCACTCCGGGCGACTGCGGCAATTGACAGACGCCGACGAAATTATCCGGATAGAGCGTGCAAACGCGGTGGATGAGATTGTTGCATGCTTCGGTCCAACGCCGGCTCGTGGTCTCATTCCCGATGTGATGCGCCATGGCCGAGGCGCGCGGCGAGAAAATCGTCAAGTCGGTGCCGCGCGCCCGCTGGAGCTTCAACTGCGCATTCTCGAGGCTGTCGCGAATCTCATCATCGCTGATGTCAGTCTGCGCGCTCGAGGGCACATCGAGGTGCTCCTTCAGGCCCGCTATTTGTGCTTCGCGAAATGTCTGCAGCGCGCCGGGCGCCGTCGTGTAATGGCCGTGGCAGTCGATGATCATCGGTCACTCCAATACATGCGTGTTGGATTATCCACGAGAATGCGCTTCTGCAGCCGCGGATCCGGGCAAATATCGCCGAACAGATCGACGAGCTCACCGTCATTGGGCATGTCTTTCGTGATATTGGGGTGCGGCCAGTCGGTACCCCACAGAATCCGCCCGGGATCGACCGCGATCAGCGCCTGCGCAAAGGGGACCGCATCTTGAAACGGACGCTTGCCGATCGATACGCGCTCGGCGCCGCACACCTTGATCCAAGCCAAGGGATTACGGCGATAGAGATCCAAAAGCAGCTGGAAGGGTCGTTGCTCGAGACCGTCGGCTACCCTGACCCGGCCCATGTGATCGACGATGAAGGGCACATCGATACGCCCCAAGAGATCTTGCTGGGTCAAGATGTCCTCGGCGTCGAAGTGCAGCACGATGTGCCAGCCCATAGGCTTGATCCGAGCGAGCAGCCGATAAAACACCTCGAGATCGGGCACCCCGCCCAGATGCTTGACGAAATTGAAGCGAATGCCGCGAATCCCGCCGTCGTGCAGGCGCTGCAATTCGCGGTCGGTCACGGCATCGTCGACGCACGCCACCCCTCGATACGCCCCGTCGCTCGAGGCGATGGCATCGAGCGTCACCGCCATGTCGGTACCGTGGCAACTGGCGTGTACGATGACAGCGCGCGAAATTCCCAAGTGAGCGTGCAGCCGACGAAGGCTCTCGACCGGTGCGTCGGGTGGCGTATAGCTGCGGTCCGCGGCGTAAGGAAATTTGGCGCCAGGCCCGAAGACATGGCAATGCGCATCGCAGGCGCCTGACGGCAGTACGAGAACAGGCTTGACCGGGCTGGGATCGGGGGGTGGGCAGCTCTTCAGCGGATTCTTCGGCAGCGCGGCGTTCAATTGCGCGACTCCGGTTCGAGGGCGGATTCGTCGGCAAAATACTTCAGACCAGCCGTGGCAAGCGCCTCGCGCATGCCATACACATCGAGGCCCAGTTCTCCCGCTGCGAGACGCTCCCGAGTCTTCGCCTCTTTGGCTTCACGGCGCGCTGCCGCCTCGGCAACTTCGGCGGCCCGAGCCCTTGGTATGACCACGACGCCGTCGTCGTCGGCGAGCACCACGTCTCCGGGGTGCACCAGCGCGCCGGCGCACATGATGGGTATGTTCACCGATCCGACGGTTGCCTTCACCGTGCCCTTGGCGCTGACCGCCTTCGACCACACCGGGAATTCCATCTGCCTGAGGTCCGACGTGTCGCGGCACCCCGCATCGATCACCAGCCCCGCGGCGCCACGTGAGCGGAAGGAGGTGGCCAGGAGATCCCCGAACATGCCGTCCTCGTTGTCGGAAGACACGCCCAGCACGGCTATATCGCCCGCCTGCAGCATCTCCGCAGCGACGTGCAGCATCCAGTTATCGCCCGGGTGCGCAAGGATCGTCACGGCGGTGCCGCAGGCCTTGGCACCCGCATAGATGGGGCGCATGTAGGTCGCAAGAAGTCCCACGCGTCCCATGGCTTCGTGCACGGTGGCGACGCCGTACTGCGCCAGCCGCGCAACGCTTCCCGCGTGCGCACGCCTGATATTTCTCACCGCAATTCCCGATTGGCCCATCATCTCATGACTCCTTTGCCTTCTCCGGCACGAATACTTCGCCGCGCATGAGGAGCCGCGCGGTGCGCAGCAGCGCGGCCCGCATGACCTCCGTTGGCTTTTGCGGGTCCATGGTCAACAGCACGCTGAACTCGCCGCTGGGATGTTCGACCGAGAGGAGCTTCGACAGGCCGCTCGGCACTCGAGCATGGCGATGCGCGACGCTCCCGGGCAACACCGCAGCGGTTGCCACGGTCACCGCGCCCAGGACACCAACCGCTGCATGACAATCGTGCGGAATGAAAGTGCGCGTGCAGATATGGCCGCCGGTCGCGGGCTTCGAGACCAAACACATTTTAGGCACTACTTTCCTGGACACATCGCCCAAATTCATCGCGGGTCCCGCCTGGAGGCGAATCGACTCGATCCTCTGTTTGAGCTTCGCATTGGCATTGAGGTCCTCGCGGCTTTCGTAACCGCTGACTCCGAGTGTTTCGGCACCAAGGATGACCACCGGCATGCCGTTATCGATACACGTGACCTCGATGCCGTCAAAGCGGTCGATGAGATTCCCGGTGGGCAGTAGCGAGCCGCAGACCGAGCCCGCCGTCTCGAGAAAACTGATGCTGATGGGCGCGGCCGTCCCCGGCACACCGTCGATGCGTGCATCGCCTGCGTATTCGACGCGACCGCCCGGCGTCTGGACTTCGATATCGCTGAGTGTTCCGGTATTGCGCGTCAACACCCGCAAGGTCGTGACATCCCCGGTGGCTTTGACCAGACCCGTCTCCAACCCAAACGGCGCCACGGCCGCCAGCATGTTGCCACAGTTAGGTGTGGTATCCACGCGCGATTCCTTGACCGAGACTTGCGCAAACAGAAACTCGAGATCCACCCCGCGTTCACAACCCGCGCGAACGATACCGACCTTGCTCGTCAGCGGATCGGCGCCGCCCAGGCCGTCAATCTGGCGCACATCGGGCGAGCCCATCACCGCGAGCAGCACGGTGTCGCGCTCCGCGAGCTGCGCCGGCAAATCACTCTCCAGGAAAAACGGGCCTCGCGACGTGCCGCCACGCATGAAAAGGCAGGGGATGGATCGCTGCATAAACATGGCCCGATATTGGTGGCTGGTGAGCAATATCAATTATCACGTATACTACCAAGGAATTACCCACATACCTGTTATAGCAAAACGACATAGCGGCTTGCTCAGTGGATCTGAAACAACTCGAATACTTCCGGCATGTCGCAGAACTCGGCAGCTTCACCCGCGCCGCCACGTTTCTTTCGGTGGTACAGCCGGCGTTGAGCCGTCAGATCCGCCAATTGGAGGTGGAACTCGGGCAGAACTTGTTTGAACGTAACGGCCGGGGCGTCGTGCTCACGGATGCAGGCTCGCGCCTGCTCGAACACGCGCGCGGAATTCTGACGCAAATCGGCCGCGCCCGGCAGGAGCTCGAGGAGCAGCGCAACGGCGACTCGGGACACCTCGTGCTCGGGTTGCCCCCGAGTCTGGGCTCGAGCGTGACCGTGCCCTTGGTAAAGGCCTTCGAAAAGCGCTTGCCCAATGCTGCGCTCGCGACGGTTGAGGGCCTGTCGGCGTACATTCTCGAATGGCTCGCCCTTGGGCGTGTGGACTGCGCGCTGGTGTACAACGCGAGCGCCTCGGCCACGGTCGATGTGCTGCCAGTTCTCGATGATCAGTTATTTGTGATTGCACCGCTCGAGACCCTCACCGGCCCCAAGTCCAGACGCAGCAAATCCGTCACCCTCACGCAGCTCGCCGACTATCCGCTGATCATTCCAGGCCGGCCACACGCGATTCGCATGGCGGTCGAGAACGCATTGGCGGGCGTCGACCGCAAAATCCGCGTCGCGCATGAGATCGAGTGCATTCCGGCGGTGATCGATCTCGTGCGTCAAGGTCATGGCTTCGGCGTGCTGCCGATGAATGCCGTTACCTCGACTCCGTGGGTCGATGAGGTGCTGGTCAAACCGATTATTCTTCCCGTGCTCAAGATCTCGCTCTCCATCGCGACCTCGGCGCAGCGTCCGCAGAGCCCCCTGATGAGAAAGGCAATTGATGTGATACGCGACATCGTGCGACGAGAAATCAGGCCCCGCGATCCGACGCGGGCCGCCCCTGCCACCGCGGAGCTGACGTGAGAGAGCCTCGTGATTACGAGAGCATCCCCGGCACGTATGTCTACGATGCCGCGCGCGGGCGGATCGGGTATCCCTTGAACATGTTCTGCATGTCGCTCAACAAGCCCGAGAACCGCAAGAGCTTCAAGGACGACCAGGCAGCCTATCTCGATCGTTTTCCGCTCACGGCCGAACAGCGTCGCTGCGTGCTCGCCCGCGACTGGTTGGGAATGCTGAAGGTCGGCGGGAATATCTACTATACGATCAAAATCGCCTTTTGCGACGGTCTCACGTTTCAAGACGTCGCCGGCATGATGTCAGGAATCTCCAAGGAAGCCTACGCGCAGATGATGCTGGCCGGGGGGCGCAGCCCGGAGGGCAATCGCTACAAGGCGCCGGCCTCGCCGGCGCCCGAGAGCAAAAATGGCTAAGATCGTTGCGGGCATCGGCTGTTCACACGTCCCGGCGATCGGTGTTGCCATCGATCGCGGCATGACCGGCACACCCTATTGGGAGCCACTGTTCAAAGGCTATGAACCGGCGCGAGATTGGTTGGCAAGGCTCGCACCGGATGTCGCCATCGTTGTGTACAACGATCATGCCTCGGCATTTTCTTTGGAACTCATTCCCACTTTCCTCATCGGCGTTGCGGACAAGTTTCCGATTGCCGACGAGGGATTTGGTCCGCGCCCGGTGCCCATCGTTCGAGGACATTCGGAACTCGCGTGGCATCTCGCAGAGACCTTGATCCTCGATGAGTTCGACATGACCATCGCCAACCAAATGCCCGTGGACCACGGGCTGACGGTGCCGTTGTCAGTCACCTGCGGGCAGCCGG
This sequence comes from uncultured Gammaproteobacteria bacterium, assembly GCA_963801865.1. Taxonomy (GTDB): domain Bacteria; phylum Pseudomonadota; class Gammaproteobacteria; order Steroidobacterales; family Steroidobacteraceae; genus Bog-1198. The sequence continues at coordinate 349,141 of CAWDGY010000010.1, forward strand.
CCGCGTGGCCGTTTCCGGTGATTCCGCTCTGCGTCAACGTCGTGCAATATCCGCCGCCGACCGGCGCCCGCTGCTTTAAACTGGGGCAGGCGATTCGCCGCGCCGTCGAGAAATTCGACCAGGATCTGCGCGTGGTGATCTACGGCACCGGCGGAATGTCGCACCAGCTGCAGGGCGAGCGGGCCGGATTCATCAACCGCCCATTCGACACGGCGTTTCTCGATGGTTTGACGAAGAGCCCATCAACCCTCGCCCAAATCACGCATACCGAATACATGCGTGAGGGGGGCTCGGAAGGCATCGAAATGGTGATGTGGCACGTCATGCGAGGTGCGCTCGACGACGAGGTGACCGAAGTGTACCGCCACTATCACGTCCCCGCTTCCAACACCGCCGCCGGACTCGTGATTCTCGAAAATAGGAGCGCTGCGTGAAGGTATGTCTCGCCGGACACGGTGCATTCGGTATCAAGCATCTCGAGGCAATGGCAAAGATACCGGATATCGAGGTCATTTCACTTGCGGGCTCGAATACCGACGCGGCCCGGGAAGTCGCGCAGCAATGGAAGATACCCCACTGGACCGCGAGCTTGGCGGAGAGCCTGGCGCTGCCCGAGCTCGAGGCCGTACTCCTGACCACACCGACGCCGCTGCATGCGGCGCAGGGCGAACAATGCATGCGCGCCGGCAAGCACGTCATGATCGAAATTCCCATCGCCGACTCGCTCGAAGGCGCGGAACGGTTGGTGAGTGTGCAACGGGAAACCGGACTCGTTGCGATGGCGGGGCATACTCGGCGCTTCAATCCGAGTCATCAATGGATCCACAGGAGAGTTCTTGCCGGCGAGCTCAAGATTCTGCAAATGGACGTGCAGACTTATTTCTTCCGGCGGACGAACATCAATGCGCTCGGCAAACCGCGCAGCTGGACCGATCACCTGCTGTGGCACCACGCTTGCCATACGGTCGACCTCTTCGCTTATCAAACCGGTGGGAAGATTTCGCAGAGTTTCGCTCTGCAGGGACCCAAGCATCCGGTGTTGGGAATCGCGATGGATATGAGCATCGGCCTCAAAGTGCCGTCGGGCGCAATCTGCACATTGTCGCTATCCTTCAACAACGACGGGCCATTGGGCACTTTCTTTCGGTATATTTGCGATAACGGAACGTATATCGCGCGCTACGATGAACTGCTCGACGGCAGGAACAATACAATCGATGTTTCAAAGGTCGATGTGTCCATGAACGGCATCGAGCTTCAGGATCGCGAATTTTTCGCCGCCATTCGCGGGCATCGCGAGCCCAATGGCGGCGTTGCACAAGTGCTCGACGCCTACCGCACATTGGACGTACTAGGGCGGCAGCTTGCCCAGTAGTCATTCGAACGATGCCAGGGGGTCAAGCCGGCGCTGCTGATCCGCGGTCATGAATCGCACCCAAGTTGTCATTGTCGGTGCCGGTCCTTCCGGCTTGTTGTTATCGCAGCTGCTGCACAATGATGGCATCGAGACAGTCGTCCTCGAACGTCAAAGCCGCGAGCATGTCGCCGCTCGAATTCGCGCGGGCGTGCTGGAACAAGGCACTGTGGACCTCCTGCTCAAAGCTGGGGTGGGCCAGCGCATGCTGACCGACCGATTGGTGCACGAGGGCTTTGCGTTGGGCTTCGCGAATCGGAGCGTTCGCGTCGATTTGCGTGCGCTCACCGGCAAAGCGGTTTCCATCTATGGACAGGCGGAACTCACCAGGGATCTGATTGATGCCGGTATCGCCGCGGGTACGAAGCTCCTATTTGAAGCAAGCGATGTCGCCATCGACGGATTCGCTCGGTCGCACCCGACGGTACGCTGCAAGCACGCCGGTCGAACTTTGGAAATTGCCTGCGATTTCATCGCCGGCTGTGACGGTTACCACGGCATATGCCGCAAAAGCATCCCGTCGGATGCAATGCAGACCTTTGAGCGGGTGTATCCCTTCGGGTGGCTGGGAGTATTGGCCGACGTGCCGCCGGCCAGTCATGAGTTGCTTTATTCGAACCACGCGCGTGGATTTGCACTGTGCAGCATGCGCTCGATGACCCGCAGCCGCTATTACGTGCAGTGCACGCTCGAGGATGGATTGGAGGACTGGCCGGACGCGCGGTTTTGGGACGAACTGCGCACCAGACTCCCTCGTGAAGTCGCCGAAGGCGTCATCATCGGACCTTCGATCGAAAAGAGCATCGCGCCGCTGCGTAGCTTCGTAGTCGAGCCCATGCGCTTCGGGAAATTGTTTCTCGCGGGTGACGCCGCTCACATCGTGCCCCCGACCGGCGCCAAGGGGCTGAATCTCGCCGCCGCCGACGTGCGCGTTCTGTTCCAAGCCCTGGCAGACTACTACCGAACGGGCACGACCGAAGGTCTTGATCGCTATTCCGAGCGATGCTTGCGGCGCGCATGGAAAGCCGTGCGCTTTTCCTGGTGGTTCACCTCGATCATGCATAATTTCTCTCAGGGCCCCTTTGCGCATCGTCTGCAGTTGGCAGAGCTCGACTATCTGACCGGATCGACCGCGGCGCTCACCAGCCTGGCGGAAAATTACGTCGGATTGCCATTCGATACGTAAGGGAAAGCGAACTTAGCGCGTCCGATCGACATTGAATTTGACTTAGCGTGACGCGCTCTGAGATGCGCCTCGCGATGCCCACATATTTGCAGCCTCCGGGAATGCCCGCCTGTCAGAGTATCCGCAGACCACGCACTCGCCACCGGACTCTGACACGTTGAGAAGGTACACCACATGGATGACGCGAAACTGAACATTGCCCGCACGCCACTGGGACCCGGTGAGAAAGTCAGAACTCATTCAGTCTCGTTCGCTGCAGCACTGGCGAAAAAGGACTTGAGGTCCCGGCATTCGGCCATCACCGCGGATCTTTACAGCTACCATCGCTATAAAGTCTGGACAGCAAGGATCCGAAACGCGTTCGAAGAGCCGAAGTAGTCCGACCTCGCGGTAAGCTGGGGGGCCGCCCCCGTAAGCAGGACCGTAGCCCGCCGGGCCCCGTCTCGTCCAGCGGCGCATTGACATCATCGAGCAAGGTGCAGTGAAAGCTGCCGCTATCGTCTCGGCATGGACATCCCGTCCAAGAAATCGTACGTTCTTCAGGGCGGCTCGATATGAAACGGAGAAACCCATGCAAATCGCCACTGCGACGGCCGTCGTCGACCGGATCGGTCCGCTGACCCAGGCCGTATACGATTTCGTAGCCGCACAAAGCAAAGTGATTGCGGCGGGCGTCACTTCGCCGTCGGACTGGGATCCGGTGGCCGAATTCGTCGATCCGGATGAATTCAAGCGTGTCGGGGCTTACCTCGAGGAATTCAACTGGTCCGAGTACAAGAAGTTCCTGACCGGCTGGATGGCAGGCGGCACGCGGTTCGAGATGACGCAGTTCCACATCTCGGAAGTCGGCAACGCGGTGTTCCAGGAGATCGAGGAACGGCATTACCGGGGCGGCGAATTCATCCGCAAGAATGTGATCGCGGTCTACCGCTTCAACGAGCGGAACAAGATCGTCCATCTCGATATCTACGAGCAGGCCAAGGACTCCGGCCGCTGGATCATCGAAGCAGCCAACGCCGCAACCGCGGAGGCTTGAGGATTCACCGTGGAGTCGGCGTGCGCTACACTGGAACACCGCGAGGCCTCATGATTCGGCGCAGCGCGCATGCGATGCACTATCCGAATCTGCTGCACTACGATCCGGCCTACGCGGCGGCGAGCCGCTGGGGCCGGCCGTGGAACAATTGTTGCTTCGTCGCTGATTGATCGCGCTGTGAGGGGTGCTTATGGCTGATGTGTCTCAGGCAGCGGCAGGATCCATACCGTTCGAAATGACGGATCTCGAGCGCGTTCCGGCGAAGCGCTACTACGATGAGGAGTTCTATCAGCTCGAGTGCGAGCGCCTCTGGCCGCACGTATGGCAGATGGCCTGCCGGCTCGAGCAGGTCGCCAGCGTCGGCGACTGGATCGAGTATTCGAATCTCGGCAAGTCCGTCATCGTGGTCCGCAACAAGACCGGGATCAAGGCATATCACAATGCTTGCAGGCATCGCGGCATGCAGCTCGCGAGGGGCCATGGTAATTGCCAAGCGAAGGGCTTCATCTGTCCGTTTCACGGTTGGCGCTGGAATATCGAGGGTAAAAACACTTTTGTGTACGGCAAGAGCATTTTCAGTGAGCGCCAGCTCGACCAAGCTGATCTCGCGCTCAAGCCCTGCCGGGTTGAGCTATTCGCAGGCTGCGTCTTCATTAACTTCGATGCCAGCGCGCCGTCGTTGCGCGAGACCGTCGGGCCGGTGGCTGCCGGTCTCGACGCCTATCAAACGGACCAGATGCGCGCCGAGTGGTGTTACGCGACCGTGCTGCCGGCCAACTGGAAGACTGCGATGGAAGCCTTCATGGAGGGCTATCACGTGATGCGCACCCATCCGCAGCTGCAGGATGCATCACCGACGTTGTTCAATTCATTGTACGGCATGATTCCGGGCGGCGCTTGGCAGTTCGCCGATCCAAAGCTGACCATGCGCGATAACATCAAGGCGCAATTCAAGATGCTGCAGCAGTTGAGCGAAGGCATGGCTGGCATGTGTCACGCCAAGGACGTGGCCGTCGCTGGCGCCATGTTGGATGTGGATCTACCCGAAGATCCCGAACAAGCAATCATGACCTGGTTCGGCATGCTCAACCAGGCCGTGACCCAACAAGGGCGCGCGCGCGGGGAACCGACGCCGGACCTGAACGAGATTGCCGTGAAAACGCCGCTGAAGGCGGTGGAGTTCATTTTTCCCAACTACTTCTTGCTGCCGAACCTATCGAGCATGGCGGCCTATCGGATCCGGCCGCTCGGCCCGGAGAGCTGCCTATTCGAGCTCTGGTCGCTCACGCATTTCCCCGCAGGACGCGAGCCGGACCCGGTCATGGAACCGGTGACGCTGGCACATGACAGCGACCAATATCCACCCATACCAAGACAGGACTATTCGAACATTCCCCGCCAGCAGATCGGCTTGCACGCCGAAGGGTTCGAATTCATGCGGTTGTCGAAGACTGTCGAGGGATTGATCAGCAACTATCAGCAGATCATCGACGGCTACCTCAAAGGCGTGCCGCTCGATCGGCTGGGAAAGGCGACGATGAACCTCAGTGGGAATTTCGATGGGCCAATCATTGATCTCGAGCTTTGATCAAGTACCGCGGATTGCGACGAGTACGCGCTCGACGCGCAATGCCAGGCGATCGGCTCCAGGACCATGACATGAAAGAACTATCAGTCGGGCAATTCGAGAAGGTCGCCGCGGGCATTTATCTCGAAGGGCTGGCGGTCGACTACAAACACAACGTCGTCTGGTACAGCGACGTCATCGGCGGTGGCCTGCACGGGCTCATGCCGGACGGCAAGATCGAGTCAATGAACCCGGACCGAATGTGGACCGGTGGTGTGGTGCTCAATGAGGATGGTTCCGTGTTTTCTTCTGGACAGGGCGGGATCATGTGGAACAACCCAGACAGCGGAAAATCCGGCTGGCTGCTCGACAAGATCGATGGAAAATCGATCAACGGCATCAACGAGATGATGCCGGACGGCACGGGCGGCATCTATTTCGGAACCGTCGATATCGAAATGGTCGAGCGCGGCGGGCCGACTCGACCGACCGCGCTTTACCGGCTGACCGTCGATCGTGAGGTCGCTCAGGTAGCCGATGGATTGCGCTTTGGAAACGGCCTCATGTTGAGCGCCGACCGCCGGTTGTTCTATTGCAACGATACGTTCGTCTGCACCTATGCTTTCGACGTGGCGCCCGACCTCACGCTGCGCAACAAGAGAGTGCTGCTCGACAAGGAGGACGCTGATGGCATGGCGCTGGATGCCGAAGGGAATCTCTGGGTGACCGGCTTCCGTTCCAGCCATTTGATTCGCGTCCGGCCCGATGGCACGCAGCTGTCCCCGATCCAGACGCCGGGCGGGGCGATCACGCAAATCCGCTTTGGCGGAGCGGACATGCGCGATTACTACATCAATTCCGTTCCGGCCGATGGTGGCGACAGTCTCAAGGACGGCGTGCCGCTGACGAAAAGAAACTCCTTCATGTACCGCGGTCGTTCAGAACTACCAGGAATGCCCATTCCGCCGGCGCGATTCAAGCTCGCCTGAGCCGATGAGCGGATACCTTCGCTTACCGAAGAGTTCATCGGAAGATCAGCGCCTCCTGCTCAACGGTTGCCGAAGATCGCTAATTCCCTCATTCTTTCAGGCGCCGAGGGAGCGCAATGTATCAGCGACGTATTTCACCGCCCGCTGCGTTGCCTGCAGATGTCCCTCCTTGTCAATCCGGGGTCCGATCACTTCGATCTCGAATGTTCCGCGGTAACCGGCCCGCAATATCCAATCGAGAATTCTTTTCAGCGGAATGTTCCCATCGCCGGGGACCGCACGTCCGGGCGACGCCGTGTCGCCGAAGATGTAATCGCCGATCTGCACCAGAGAAGTCCGCGGGATCGCACGCTCGATCGTCTGCTTAAGTCCCGCCTCGGTCCAGCACGCGAACACGTCGATGCAAACGCCGATGCCGGCGAGTTCCGCCAAGGTCACCGTGTCGCGCAGGTTATGGGCGAGATGCATGTTGGCATAGAGGGGCGGGGCATTCTCGATCACCAGCGCGACCCCCGCGGTCTTCGCCCGAACGACGCACGGCTCGACTGCCGTGCTGAAGCGCTCCGCCGCCTCCTCCCAGGTCAAAGCGCCATGCCCGCCGGTGAAGAGTTCGATCGATCGAGCGCGCAGCGTTTTTGCGTCCGCAATCAGCTGATGGAGTTTCTCCCGGCACGTCTCCCAGGAGACATCCGTTGCATCAAGTTGCTGACCAAACGGCAGGAAGGTATGGGTGATCGTCTCCGCTTCGTATGGGCCGGATCCGAGCGCTGCTTGGGCCGCCGCCAGCCCTTCCTTCTCGATCAAGCCGTTGTATAGGCTGATGCGACGAACATCAAGATGGCGCCAATGAGTTGCCAGCTCGCGAAGGCCGGCGTCGCGAAAGCAAATACAATGAACCGATAGTCTGTCGTGCATGGCGCGCAGCTCCCCGTTGATTCAACCCCGTTGCCGGGTGATCTACTTCCGATGCTCGATCTCCAGACCGAAGCGCTCGCGATAGGGGGCGAACTCCCGGTGGAGCGCTTGAATGTCCTCGCCGATCACATCGGTCGAGTACCTGAACTTGCCGTATCGGTCACCCTTGTTGTTCTTCAGGTAAGCGCGCATCGCGGCCTCCGTCTCCGCACCGAACGGCACGCCATATTTGTCGTAGAAGCCGCGGATCGTACCGACAGGATCGCCGATGAAATCCGGGTAGCGCACGTGGTGGATGCGCGGATCCATCACCAGGGGATTTTCGAGGGTGTTTTTGAATCCGGCGCGGCACATGGCCAATTGCACGCGGGCCTGCTCGGCCCAGTCCACCTTGCCCGTCAGTCCTTCGACCAGCTCGCCCGTCAGCACGATGCGCGAGGCAACAGCTTGCACGGGGTCGCGATGCACCCAGATCATCTTCGCATCCGCATAGGTCTTGAAGAAATCCGGCAGGCGCTGCCCGTGAAAGCCCTTGAGGACCCAGTACTTCTGCGCGCGTTTGTACTGGAACTGTTGCAGCATCATCTTGTGGATGCGGTACTGCGCGGCGGCATCGGCCGGTAGACCGCCGACGTTCATTCCGAAGGGCACCCGCCACCACGCCGTGGGCGTCATCACGCGGAAATCGAACGCCCAAGTGCGCTCATCCTCAGGCAAGCCATTGCCAAGCATGTCGTTGTAGGGGTGGCTTCTCAGCCAGAACGCCATCTTGGTGTTGATCTCACGCCAATCCGCATCGGCTCGGGCAGGCCGGGAATCCTCCGGCCCACTCAGGCCCGGGGGCGGGGAGGGATACATCAGCTCCCAGAAGCGCAGCGCGCGGCCGTTCGGATCAACCGACAACAGCGCATGCAGCAAGGTCGTGCCCGAGCGCGGCTCGCCGGTTGCAAACAGCGGCTGGACGATCTTCTCTTCGCCGATGGGATGGCGTTTGAAGTCTTCGAAGAACTGCAGGCGCGAGGTCAAAAGCCACAGACACGTATCGGCTCCTGCGCGCTGACCTGCCTCATCCATGTGGCGGCTTTTCAGGAAGTCGACCGCGAGGCGGAATCTCTCGGGCAGCGTGAAGTCGCCCCAATCGTTCAGTCCGGTCCGCGTCTGCGCCTGTGCCAGCAGGGCATCCGCATCGAGAATGTGAGTGCCGGAATTCATCAGCTCACCCCACGAGCCTCATCAACTCATCCTCCGCTTCGCGCACCTTCTGGGCGGACCGCGCGGCAAACTTCAATCCGGCGATGCCGCCATAATCCATGATTTTCACCACCCGCATGCCGGCGTCCACGAAGCCTTTGAGCCTGTGGGCGACTTCTTTCGGGGTACCGCAAGGAATGATCTTCCGGATTGCCTCGACATTGGTCTTCTTCAGCATGTCGAGAATCCGTTCGCGCGGCAGCACTGCTGGGTTGATGTCCTGATACCCGCGCCAGCTCTCGCCCAGCGGATGCTCGAAGCCAAACTGGCGCAGGGCTTCGGCCGAAGGCTGCATCACCCACGCTTTGACCAGCGGCGCATGGAGGATTTCCGCGAGTTCCGCCTCATCATTGCTGATGAGACAGGTCTGAATGCTCGCGGGCACGATAGCCATCGGATCGCGCCCTGCGCGCGCCGCGGAATCCCGAATGACTTTCAGCTTGCTCGCATACTCTTCCGGAGTCCAAGCGCCCGCCGGCCACCAGCCGTCGGCGTAGCGGCCGGTGATCTCCAGCATGCGTGGGCCAACGCACCCGACCCAGATTTTCGGAAAGCGACCCTCGAACGGCTCCGTATCCATGCGCGCGTGATGCAAGTGGTAGAACTGGCCCTCGAAGTCGATTGGGCCATCGCTCTCCCACAACAGCTTGATGACCTTGAGCGCCTCCTCGAACCGGCTCACAGGCTTCGCGAAGTCGAATCCATAAGGCACGGTGTTCTCGGTCTCGCCGCTGCCCAGACCCAGGATGAAACGGCCCTTCGCCAAGTGGTCGAGCGTGAGCGCGGTCTGCGCGAGCATGGCCGGATGCCGCCGCACCGTGTCCACGACGCTGGTTGCGATCGGCACATTCTTCGTCAGAGCGGCGACGGCGCCTGCCACCGCGAGTGCGTCGAGATGACGGTGCGGTGACGGCGAGGTGGTCGCCAGATCGGTGAACTCCGGCGTCCAGATCGATTCAGGCCAGAAGCTCACCATGTGGTCCGGCAGCCAGATCGAGTGATAGCGGCCGCTGTCCAGGGCGGGCAGGTTTGATAGGTCGAGCGGAAGCGTAGTTCTCAGAAAGGCCGCAGGTTGAACCTTCATCCATTCCTCCTCATAAGATGCGCGACGATGCAACGAGGCACGAATGGAATCGACCTTACCACCCGACGACCATTCGAGAACATCGGCTTTTTAACCGGTCGAAAAATCCGTGCCGCCGTCGACGGCGATGTTCGCGCCGACAATGTAGCTGTTCGCGCGCGAGCCAAGCAGTAGAAGCAGAGGCGAGAGCTCTTCCGGAAGCGCCACGCGGCCTATTGCGCCGGCCGGTCGGTGCCCGCTCAGGTTGCGCATCCAGTCCCAAACCTCTGCGAGGTTATCCGGGCTGTAGGCCGCGGTTGCGCCGGTCATTTCCATGAAGCGACGCAGCGCCTCCGTTTGAAATACACCCGGCGTCACGGTGTTGACCAAGATACCTTCCTTCGCGAGCGCCCATGCCATGTTCTTTGAAAGCGCACTCAGTCCGGCTTTCGCCGTCATGTAGGGCGCTTCGAACGACTGCCCCACGCGCGCGGAGATGGACGATATATTGATGACTCGTCCCCAGCCGGACTTCCTCATGAGCGGCACGGCAGCGCGCGTGCAGCGCACGACGCTCATGATCCCGACATCGTAATAAAATTGCCACTGCTCGTCCGGGACTTCGAGGAAGTCTCGGCCGGCGCTGGGCTCGGTGGGTCCGACCATGTTGATGAGCGTGTTGAGCTCACCCCATCGGGCCTCAATCTGTTCGAACAGCGCGTTGACGCTGGCGAGACGACCGACATCCGTTGCGACCCCGAAGGCATCCGGTGCACCCGCGGCGCACAAGGCGGCGACGGCGCGGTTCAATCCCTCGGCACCGCGCGCGCTGACGACCACCCGTGCGCCTTCACGAGCGAACGCGAGGGCCGCCGCGAGTCCCAGGCCTTTGGTTCCACCGCTGACGCAGACCGCCGCCCCGGTCAGCCCGAAATCCATCAGGACCTCTCCACCGGATGACACAGCATCCCCAGCTCCTCAGGCACGTGGTTCGACAAATGGGGAAATGACCAAGCGGTCCAGAATCCGCGCCATCTTCTCGACTGTCACACCTCGGCCCCGCTGCAGCCACCAAGCGAGGATTTCCACCGTTGCCGACACACCGACGATGTTTGCGAGCTCCAGGGGGAGCCAGGCACGGCGCGATGACATGGTCCTGACTTGCGCGCCTTGGCGGATGAATTCCTCGCGCACAATTCCGGCGGCGCCGCCCGTCAGCAGCGCGGTCCATAGTCTTCGGTGTTCATCGACGAAGGAACAGAGCGCCAGCGCAGCGGCGCGGCCATCGTTTCCTTCGATGGCCGGAAAGGCGAGGTCGATCAGCTGGCTGATCTGGGTTGCTCCCAGGTCATGCAACACCGCCGCCTTGCTATCGTAATTTCTGAAGAAGGTCGCGTAGCCGATGTCCGCCCGTCCAGCGATATCCCGAATGGTGATCCGATCGAAAGCCTTCTCTTCCAGCAACGACAGCAATGCGGAACACAAGGCCGCTCGTGTCCTTTTTATGCGAGGATCCGAGGGTGTCGATGTCTCGAGCATCTCCATACTATGAGCCATCCTATATCGCAAGTCCTGTCGTGGCAAGTTGCGATGATGACCGGGTGCGCAGCATTCGCGCGCGCGTGGCGGCTTATTTCGTCGGCTCGCCAATCACGTGAAACTTGGTCACACGTGACTTCGGTCCGGCTTCGATCACCCGGCGCACGCCCTCGCGTATCGAGACCCGGCTCGGACCGAGCAGCTTGACCATCTTGGTCGTATCGGCCCAGATGGGCCACGCCCGGCTGTTTTCCACGAAGATGGGCTTTTTGCCGAGGATCTCGCCGGCCATCTCGCAGTATTCCTGAGTGGTCACGGCCTCCGTTCCCCCTACGTTGACGATCTCCGCCGGAGTCTTGGCGATTCCCACCGCGGCGATGGTCTTCTCGACGTAGTCGTTCTCGAACAGGGGCGTATGGACGTTGCGCACGCCGGGATAGACGCTCACTGGCTGCCCTTGGGCGATCTGGTCGATCCGCTGGGTGACACCGCCGCCGCGCGGACCATAGAACGAGAAAATCCGCACGATTGTCGTCGGCATGCGGTAGTCCTCGCAGAGGTGCTTGAGGAGAAATTCCGCCGCGATCTTACTGGCCGCATAAGGCTCGGCCGAGCTGTGCAGGCCGTAGGGGTCGTCCTCGCGCAACGCCCGCTCGCCCTGATAGGAATAGAGCGAACCCGTGCTGCCCTGGACGAATGCCTCGCAGTCCCGGTAGCGCCTTGCCAGGCGCCCCACGGCGCCCGCATTGACCTCATAGTGCTCCTCGTTGTTCGGGGGGAGTACCCCGTAGTTGATCACGACGTCGACCGACCGCGGCAGCGGCGACAGGTCATGCTCGGCCAAGTCAAAGGTGATTGGGCGCGCGCCCGCGGCCTCGAGAAGGCGCTTCTGTTCGGGATTGGAGAATCGCGCCACCGCATAGACCTCATTGGTCTTGGCGAGCGCCACGGCGACAGGCAATGCCACAAGTCCGCTTGCGCCGGTGATGAGTACGCGGCGCCCTGAAAGCTGAGCCATTTCTCTCTCCTCTTGGGTCTGACGTTCGTCTCAGTTAGTTACAAGCAGATATGAGTCACTAAGGATCATAGTTCACACCGCTCGTTTGGTCAAACATGAATCGGGAATGGCCAGGCGATGAAGAAGGGTGACCGGGAGAGGAAGCGTGAGAGAATGTTGGCGAGTTAATCACTCCAGCCACCAGGAGAGCGACATGCCCGTGCTTGGCCTCAATCATTTAAACGTCCGCACGCCCGATTTCAAGCGTACCGTGGACTTTCTGCGAGACGCGTTGGGCATGAAGGTGTCGCCGGTGCCCGAACACGATTCGATCGAGAAGGCCGCGTGGATCTACGACGACAGCGGCACGCCGGTGCTGCATCTTGCAAGCGCCGATGTCCCTTATTCGCCAACGGAGGTTCTGCCCGCCGAACCTCCGCGCGGCAGTGGCGCAATTCACCACGTCGCGCTCTCATGTGCGGACTTCGAGGCCATGCGGGCACGGCTCACCGCGCTCGATCTGAGCTTCCGCGAGAACCACATTTCCAAGACGGGAGTTCGGCAGATTTTCGTGCGGGATCCGAGCGACATTTTGCTCGAACTCAATTTCAGAGAAGGCTAACGGCGATCAGTTGGCGCTCCCGGCTCGCGCAATGCTCGGGGTGATGACCAGCCGATCCAGGATCTGCGCCATTCGTTTTACTGAGGGCGGTTCTTTCTGCTTCAGCCACCATGCCAAGATCTCGATCGTCGCCGCGACGGAGAAGACCACACTGAGGTCGCCCGGAAGCCAGGACCGTTTGTTGGGTCGCGCCGCAGCATTTTGCTGAGCCTTACGGACGAACTCATCCTTCAGTATGGCGGCGGCGCCGCCCGTCAGCAGTGCCTCCCAAAGCTTCCGATGTTCCCACAGGTAGGCGCACAGTGCCTGGGCTGAAGCGCGACTGTCGACCGTGTAGAGGATGGGCTCGGCCATCGCCAGCAGTTCGCTGATTTCGAGCGCCGCCAGTTCGTGCAACAAGGCTTCCTTGTCCGGGTAGCGCCGGAAGAAGGTGGCGTAGCCGACGCCGGCCCGTGCGGCGATCTCGCGAATCGTGATCTGATCGAAAGCCTTCTCCTCCAGCAGCGAGAGTAATGCGGAATACAGCGCTACCTGGGTCCTCTGCATGCGAGGATCCGCGGGTATTGATCTCTTGAGTGCCTTTATATTATGAGCCATAATAGATCACAAGTGCTGGCGGTGGAAACTCGGTATGCACCAGGTGCGCCATACTAGTCGATTTGAGGGTTTGGAAGGGCAGAGTTGACCATCCTCCTTCAGACGCCTCACCGTAAACTTGTTCTTCAGTCCCCTAAAGATCCTGACCCGGTGGAGAATGACCATGCAAGCAGACGAGCGCGATTACTTCACCGACCATTCAGTCCTGAAGGACCCTTACGAATATTTCGAGGATCTCTATTCAAAGTGCCCAGTTCATCAGCTCAAGAACCGGGATATTCTATTCGTGACGGGGTTCAAGGAGGCAGTGGAAGTCTTGAGGAACACCGAAGACTTCTCCTCGGTCATGACACCCGTCGGTGTTGCGATCCCGCTTCCCTTCGAGCCGAAGGGGGACGACATCTCTGCACAGATCGAGAAGCACCGTGCCCAGATACCGGCCTCAGATTTGGTGGTGGCGTATGACGGCGCTCCGCATGCGGCCTCCCGCTCCCTTCTCACGCGGCTATTCGTCCCGTCCCGCCTGAAGGCAAACGAAGAGTTCATGCGGGAACTCGCCGGCAAGATGGTCAGAGATGCGGTTGCCAGGGGGAAGTGCGAGCTCATCAGCGAGATTGCGACCCCCTACGCGACGCTCGTCATCGCCGATCTTCTTGGGGTACCAGAGGATGATCGTAAGGTGTTCATGCAGGTGCTCAGCGCAGCGCCGCCTCCCGGTAACATCGATGACGAGGAGAAGCCGCACGATGCCGGCCCGCTCGAATTCATGGCGGGATACTTCGTCCGGTACGTTCAAGAGCGCCGCGCCAATCCGCGGGGCGACATTCTGACGGAGTTGGCGACCGCGACCTTTCCGGATGGCTCGATGCCGGAGGTCATGGAAATCGTTCGGCTTGCGACGTTCCTGTTTGGCGCCGGGCAAGACACGAGCGCCAAGCTGCTGGGTAATTGCCTGCGATTCATCGTCGAGGACTCCGAGTTGCAGAATGGTTTGCGCAACAATCGTGATCTCATCGCGCCGTTTATCGAGGAAGCCCTTCGCCTTGAGGGCTCCACCAAGGTGACCTTCCGGCTGGCGCGCAAGAAGACCAAAATCGGCGACACCGAAATTCCGGCGGGCAAGAGGCTGGTCATTGCACTCTCGGCCGCCAATCGTGATCCACGCCGTTGGCAAGATCCCAAGATGTTCAAGCTCAATCGCGAGAGAATCAAGGAACACCTGGCATTTGGCCGCGGAGCGCACACCTGTATCGGCGCGCCGCTCGCGCGGGCGGAAGTGCGAGTCATTCTCGACCGCATGTTGGAGCACACCTCCGAAATCCGCCTGTCGGAGGAAATGCACGGCCCCCCCGGCAACAGGAAGCTCGACTATGAAGCGAGCTTCATCATCCGCGGGCTGGCAAACATGTTCCTCGAACTGAGACCCCGCTAAGGCAGCGACCACTCAGACGGCGTACGAACACAATGCAATGGCGGTCATGACTGACTTCGATCAAAGGGGTTCAAAGCGATGCCGCGGGTGATTGTTACAACGCGCAGCGGCGAAGTGCTTTCCTTAGGGATCGATGCGAATCGTACGTTGATGGAGGCCATTCGCGATAACGGCGTCAATGAGGTTCTCGCTCTGTGCTCCGGTTGCTGCTCTTGTGCAACTTGTCATGTCTATATCGACTCGGATTTTGCCGATCGCCTGGCGCCGATCAGTGCGGATGAGGACGGACTCTTGAATGAATCGCGCCACCGCCGCCCAAGCTCTCGCCTATCGTGTCAGATCCGAATAACAAACGCGCTAGACGGCCTACGAGCGACCGTCGCACCGGAGGATTAGTGAAGGAGAGATCCATCGGCCCTGCTTCAGGTCGTCTTTCAGTATCCATTGTTTGTTTCAGGTAACATTCATTCGACCGGGAGAAACTTTATGAGCCCCCTAACTCACAAAGCGAGTGCTGCTCGATCCACCGGCGGAGCGAAGTGGCCGCCGAGCTGGTACACCATGCCGCATGGCATCAGTGTCGGGCGCTACGTCGATCCGGCATTCCAGAAGCTCGAATTTGAGAGGCTTTGGAGCACGGTGTGGCAGATCGCGGCGCGTGTCGATGAGATTCCGGAAATCAACGACTACGCGGTGTACGACATCGGCGATCAATCGGTGCTTTTGGTGAGAGTCGATCGGAACTCGATCAAGGCTTACCATAATGTGTGTCCGCACCGCGGCACAGCACTGGCTCAAGGTTCCGGCACATTCGACGGTGGGCGGATCATTTGTCCGTTCCACGGTTGGCGCTGGGATGCCAAGGGCAAAAATCAATTCGTACTCGAGCGTGGGGAATTTCGCGGTGGCCAATTGCGCGACAGCGACGTTGCATTGAAGGAGATCAAGTCAGTCGTATTCGCCGGCTTTGTTTTCATCAACTTCGACTCCACTCCCGAATCGTTCGATGATTTCATCGCACCGGTGCGCACCTTCCTCGAGGATCTGGCGATCGGAGAAATGCGCCATTACTGGTGGAAGGCGATTCCCATACAGTCGAATTGGAAGGTAGCGCAGGAGGCGTTCTTCGAGGGCTATCACGTCCCCGCCACTCATCCGCAGCTGGAGCCGAGAGCGGCCGACTTCATCTACGGCGAACAAACGGGGCGGGAAGTCCAGTTCAATCACTGGAACGTCCTTTACGATGCATTGCCACGAGGCCACGGCCGGTTTTATGGCGGCAAGAAAACCCCGATGGCAGGCAACGTCCAAGCGGAGAATCTGGATCCGGTGGAAGTCATGGCTGCCCGTTTGAAGCTGCTCGCCGACGGAATGGACGCTCAGGTACTGCACGAAGATATCGATGTTGTCTTGTCTCTACGTGGTAAGGAATTGCAGGCCGGGTCGAGTCTGGGCGCCGAGTACGTGAAGGCGCTGTACGCAAAGGCTGCTGCTGAGCAACGACCCATGCCCAAGCCGACGCCGGAGGCCCTGGGCATGTGGGGTGGCGAAATCTTCATTTTCCCGAATTTCATGATCTTGCCTCACGCCGGCAACGCCATGATGTATCGCGCCCGACCGGTGGGATTGGACCCCGATCGCTGCATTTTCGAAATCTATTCAACCAAGTCGTATCCGGCTGCAGTCAAGCCCCCTCGCGCAGCGGTTCAACACGTGACGGACAACGGCGATCCCCAGCAAGTGCTGCAAATTCCGCGTCAGGACCTTAGCAATATTCCGCGCATGCAAAAGGGTCTGCACTCGAAGTCCATGCGCCAGACATATCTGGCTAGCGAGCAGGAAAAGATCATCCTGAACATGCATCAGGAAATGGATCGGTATCTGCTTTCCTGAAAGACTCAGCCCAACGTCGGCTCTGAAGCCCGTCCGGCTTCATCCCGAGGGTAATTCCTACACGCCCTCAGGTGCGCCACGGACAGAAAGGGCGCTGCAGCATTGGGCACTTTCAGGTCTATGGACGACCTTTTGCAAGAGTTGGACCCCGACTTCTATCGCGAGGCGCGATTACGCTTGGCGCGCGCCGAGATTGACCATTTACTGCGCGAGCGGGCGGCGCGAGAGCGACGCGCCAAGATCCCCCTCGGGACGCAGCAGGAGCTGGGGCGTTTGCCCCATCAAGCAGCCTGACCCCATCCGGCAGCCTAACCTCATCGGGCAGCCTGAAAAAGAAGCTACCTCGCCGCGCCATCCCCTTCTTCGCGGCTTTTTCTTACATACCTTTGGCCGAGATCGAGGCACTCTTTCGATTGTGACTCCGATCCGGGGTGACCGAGGTGACGCTGAATGAGTGGTCCGATGTCCGACGCGAGTCACGAGACGGTGGATCTGAATCCCAATATGGACCCCTCGGCGTCGTCGGATCCCGATCCGGGAGTCTCGATTTCGGTCGGTCGCGTGTTAAGGGAGCGGTATGTCATTCAGGGAAGACTCGGGATGGGCGGCAAGGGGACGGTGTTCAGAGCGCTTGACCGGTATCGCTGTTCGCTTCCAGACGGCCAACAGTATGTCGCTCTGAAGGTATTGCACAGCGGCAGCGATTCCTCGGAACAGATCGTCGAGAACCTTTGGAGCGAGCCGCATTGTGGCCAACTTCTGTCACATCGGAACATCGTCAACGTATTCGAGCTGGACCGCGACGGGGATGTCGTTTTTTTCACGATGGAGCTCCTCGATGGGGAACTGCTGAGTGATCTGATTGAACGCATGCGCCCCGCGGCGATGCAGCGGTTACAGGCATGGCAGATCATCAGGCAGCTGGGCGCAGGATTGCAGCACGCTCACGAGCGCGGCATCGTCCACGGCGACCTGAAACCACGGAACCTCTTGATAACGCGCGAAGGCGAGCTTCGCATCCTCGATTTCGGCGCAGCTCAACAAGTTGTCCGCACGCAGTCTTTGGGACAGCCCGACTCCGCGCCGGTATCCCTCACTCCAGCCTATGCAAGCTGTGAGCAGCTGGAGGGCCGCGCTGCCGATCGCCGCGACGATTTGTATGCGCTGGCCTGCATAGCTTACGAGTTGCTGACCGGCGCGCACCCGTTTGCCCGTCGGCCGGCGACCTCGGCCCGCGATTTTGGCGTCAAGGCCGCCCGCCCTGCGGGTCTCACGGGCCGACAGTGGCGGACGCTGCAGGCGGGCTTGTCGTGGCATCGCGGCGGCCGGTCCATGAGTGTTCGCACCTGGATTCGAAAGCTGACGCGTGACATTGCCGAGGAAGGTGTGATTACGCCGCTGCAGGAATTGAAAGCCGCCAGCGCCGCGAAGCCCGAGTGGCAACCGCGCGCCGTCGCAGCTTTTCTCGCGGTGCTCTTGATTTCCGCGGCATGCATCGCGCAGCTTCGACAGACGTCTGCGCAGAAGACACCCGACGGCGCAGCGGATCGGGCGGCGCCGGAATACGCAACGGCCGATGCCCCCGAGCCAGCGCTGCCATCCGAGGCGCCGCCGAGTGACGCCTTGGTCATGGACGAGCGGGCAGTGGCTGCAAAGGATGCCGTGGACGACCGGCCTCAAGCCTTACCGTCAGTGAGGCCGCCGCCGTTCACGATTTCTGTCGACGGCTATGAGGTGAGCTCGGGACATCGTTTTGTTGAGATCCGGGTCCATCGCAATCTATTGCAGAAGAACTCTTCCTTTGCTTGGTGGACCGAGCCGGCGACCGCAAAGGAAGACGTCGACTACGTGCACCAAGGGAAGGCTATTCAGACATTCCCGAGCGAACGGCGATCGACCCGCTTGTATGTCAAACTCCTGCCGGAGTCGGAGCGTTCGCAGCGTGACTATTTCTACGTCGCGATAGCGCAGCCCGGGCGTGGTCGAAGTTCCGACAAGGTCACACGCGCTCAAATCTGGCTGCCAGCGTCGCGTGCCCAGTTGCAAGCTCGGCGCTGAGATTTGCACCCGGTGCGGGAGACCAGGGTCCGCGTCGCCGGCCGGTCAGCGCTGCGTCCGACCGGAATTATAACGATAGATATGATCACCAATGTTAATATATAATGCGAGTGTTTCCAGGAGTGACGAGGCCTTACCTGAACGCACTGCGCACTTTCGGCTTCCTGTTGAAGGACACCAGCCGTCGATACGTGGAGCGCTTCGAGCAAAGAGCGCGCTCCTTCGGCCTCACGTTGCCGCAATGCAAGGTTCTCGTCTACCTGGCCACTAACGAAGGAACGAGCCAGGCGAAGCTGGCGCAACTGACGGATCTTGAGCCCATGACTCTGGTTCGCACCGTCGATTCGCTCGGGTCGCAGGAGTGCCTGGAGCGACGGAACGATCCGGCGGATCGGCGGGCGCGCCGTCTTTATCTGCTGCCCAAAGGCAAGCTGCTCGTGGATGAGGTCTGGCGCTTGGTGGATTTGACGCGCCGCGAGGCTTTTGCCGGCATTCCGAGGAAACAGGCCGATCTCGTAATCGGATCACTCGAAAAAATTCAAAGCAACTTGGCCTCACTTCAGCCGCTGCCGATGCCTGCGAGGACGTCCTCGCCGAGCGGGCGTCAAGGCGCGGCGCGGAGTCGACGAGAGCGGGTGGCCTTGCAGTCATGACTCCTGATGGTTCCGAGGGTGCAGCACCGGTTCGCAAGACACGTCTGCAACGCCTGCGTTGGCCTCTCATGTCGCTCGCGGTCATTGCCGTACTGGGCGGCGGTGCGTATTTCTATGTCACGACCGGCCGGTATCAGAGCACCGATGATGCGTATGCGCAGGCTGCGACCGTGTCGATCAGCGCGCGCGTCGCCGGGCGGGTCAGCGAGATCGATGTGCACGACAACGAAATCGTGCGGCGTGGCGCAACGCTGTTCAAACTGGACGATGCTCCGTACCGCATCGCCGTCAACGATGCCGCTGCGCATTTAGCCGAGACCCGGCTGCAAATTGAATCGCTCAAGTCGACCTATCGGCAGCGGCAGGCGGAGCTGCGCGCTGCGAAAGATACCCTGAGCTACGCGCAGCAGCAGAATGACCGCCAAACTCGGCTGCTCGCCTCCGGCATCGCTTCGCGGGCACAGTTCGATCAGGCGGCCCATGCGCTCGATGCAGCGAAACAGGAGGTCGCCGGCGTCGAGCAGCAGATCGGGGTGGCGCTCGCCAATCTCGGCGGCAACCCGACCATTGAGCCCGGGCGACATCCACTGGTCGAGCAGGCACAAGCCGCCCTCGATCGCGCACAGCTCGACTTGTCCTATACCGTGGTCAGCGCCCCGACCGACGGCGTCGTGGCCAAGGTGGAGCAGCTGCAAGTCGGCGATACCATTGCGGCGTCCGCACCGCTGTTTGCCCTGGTATCGACCCGCGATGTGTGGATCGAGGCGAACTTCAAGGAAGTTCAGCTTGCACGCATGCGCCCGGGCCAGACGGCCACCGTTAAGCTAGACCGATATCCGGGCAGAAAATTCTCCGCTACGGTCACCAGCCTGAGCCCCAGCACGGGTTCGCAGTTCTCGCTCCTGCCCCCGGAAAACGCGACCGGCAATTGGGTGAAGGTCGTGCAACGCGTACCGGTTCGCTTACAGCTGTCTCATCTCGAGGACGGCTTTATTTTGCAGGCGGGACTCAGCGCCGATGTAACGGTCGATACGCGGTCGCGTGATGCTGAAGCCACGTCGCCCGGGCCTGCTCTCGCTGGAGCGACGCCTCGTTGAGCGATCCAGCTCCGCAGGCTACGGAGATCGATGGACCGCGCCGCGCGCTGATCACGATCTCCGTCATGTTGACGTCGGTCATTCAAACGCTCGATAACACCATCGCTAATGTCGCGCTGCCGCGAATTCAGGGTTCGCTCTCGGCAACTCAGGATCAGATGGCGTGGGTACTCACCTCGTATATCGTCGCTGCTGCCATCATGACTCCGTTGAGCGGCTGGCTCGCGGGTCAAATCGGCCGGAAGAGAGTGTTCCTGTATTCGATCGCGGGCTTCACCCTGGCATCCATGCTGTGTGGTCTTTCGCAGTCCCTGTCGCAGATGGTCATGGCGCGGCTATTACAGGGGCTCTGTGGGGCGGCACTCGTACCACTGTCCCAGGCGGTACTGCTCGACATCAATCCGCCCGCCCGTCATGCACGGGCCATGTCCGTTTGGGTGATGGGCGTGACCTTGGGGCCCATCATCGGTCCCGCGCTCGGTGGGTGGTTGACCGAGAACTATAATTGGCGTTGGGTGTTCTACATCAACGTCCCGGTCGGAACCCTGGCCTTTCTCGGCATCGCGAGCTTTCTTCCCAAGGCGGCCATCCGCAAGTCGCGTTTCGATTTCTTCGGTTTTACCGCCTTGAGTGTGGCAATCGCCGCTCTGCAGATCCTGCTCGATCGCGGTCAATTGAAGGACTGGTTCGGCTCGACGGAAATCTGGATCGAAACCACCGTTGCGGCGGTGGCCTTCTATTTATTCATCATTCACATGTTGACGACGACGGAGCGGCCCTTCGTGAGTCCATCGCTCTTCAAAGATCGTAACTTCGTCACGGGCAATGTGTTCATGTTCATTATCGGAGTCATACTGTTTTCAACGCTGGCGCTGCTGCCGCCCTTGCTGCAGGACTTGCTCAACTACCCCGTGGTGACGACGGGCCTCGTGACGGCGCCCCGTGGAGTGGGTACCATCATTTCGATGTTCATCGTCGGCCGCATCATCGGCAAGGTCGACACGCGCCTCATCATGGGCGTCGGCTTCGCGCTGACTACCATTTCCGCCTGGCAGATGGCCGGATTCGATCTGCAAATGGACACCGCCAAGGTCGTCTGGTCGGGAATCCTGCAAGGCTCAGGAGTCGGCTTGATCTACGTGCCGCTTGCGACGGCAGCCTTCGCGACACTGCCGCCGGCGCTGCGCAACGAAGGTACGGCGATGTTCAGCCTCATTCGCAATATCGGCAGCAGCATCGGCATCTCGGTCGTGACCACGCTATTGACGCGCAATACGCAAATCATGCACGCGGCGTTGGCCGAACATGTGAACCGCTACAATCCGTTGCTGCGCGCTCAATTACCGGCGGGAGCGCCCAGCTTGCGCACGTTGGCAGGCTTGAACGCGACCGTGACAGAGCAGGCTGCGATGATTGCCTACAATGACGACTTCAAATTGATGATGCTGTTGGCTCTGCTGGCGATGCCCTTGGTATTGTTGCTGCGCAAGGGTGGAGGAGACAAGATGCCGCCGGCCCATCTCGAATGATGCTCAGCATGTTGAGCGCACCTGCATGGTTCGGCAAGTCCAGTGCTCCCACGGCCCATACGGTGGCGCTGATCTGTATTGTTGGTGTTACCGGGTGCACTGCGGGTCCGAACTTCACGCGACCCGCGGCTCCCCCTGCGGCCCGTTACACGACCGATGCCCTCGGCATCGAAAACGCGGCAGCGAGCAACACCGCGCAACACATCGACTTGGGTCGCGAGGTCGAGGGTGCGTGGTGGATGCTCTTCCGCTCCGACATCATCGATCAACTCGTCAAGCAGGCGGTCGATCACAACCGTAGTCTCGAGGCAGCAACCGGGACGCTCAGACAGGCCCAGCAGCTCGCCCTGGCGCAGGCGGGATCAAAGTATCCACAGGTGAGCCTGACGGCCGGAGTCGGTCGGCAGCAATATGGGAATGAATTCCTGGGAGGCTTCCGCATACCGCCCTTCACGTACTTCGCCGTCGGGCCCTCCGTGAGCTACACGCTCGACTACACCGGAGGGGTCGCGCGCAGCATCGAACAGCAATACGCCCTCGCCGAGGTGGAGCGGCATCGACTCGATGCCGCGTATCTTACCGTTACCGGCCAGGCAGTCATGCAAACGCTCGCGATTGCCTCGGCCCGTGCGCAAATCGCGACGATTGAAACCATCCTCGCGGAGGATAAGGACAACCTACGGCTCGTGCAGACCGCGTTCGACAATGGGTCGGTGTCCCGCACGGACATCGTGAGCGCGCAAAGCCAAATTGCCAACGATATGACGTTGCTGCCGCCATTGCGTCAGGACCTGGCGAAGGCGCGGCACGCATTGTCGGTGGTGCTTGGCCGAGCGCCGGCCGATGAACTTCCGCCCGACGTCGATCTAGCGCAGATCACGCTGCCGCGAGAGGTGCCGGTGACACTGCCCTCCGAACTTGCCCATCGTCGGCCTGACATTCTTGCCGCGGAGGCGCGTCTGCATGCGGCCACCAGCGCCGTGGGTGTCGCGCAATCCAACCTGTATCCAAAGATCCAGCTGAGTGCCGCGGTGGGGCAGCAATCGCTCAAGGCAGAGCAGTTATTCGACCGGGCGAGCAACGCGTGGAGCCTCATCTCCGGGTTGACAGCGCCGATCTTCGATGGCGGCACGCTGCGCGCGGAGAAACGCGCGGCGGTGGAAGCCATGCACGCGAGCGCCGCCAACTATGAGCAGACCGTGCTCGAGGCGTTTGCTCAAGTGGCGGACCTGCTCGAGGCATTGGATCACGACGCGGAGCAGCTCGACGCCCAGGCTCAGGCGCAGCAGGCTGCGCAGAGCAACATCGATCTCGCGCGCGCCAGCTACCGGGAGGGCAACGCGGGCGTTCTTCAGGTCCTGGACGCCGAGCGCTTGTACCAGCAGGCGCGACTTGGGTATGTCAGGGCCGTGGTGCAGCGCTACCTGGATACCGTGCAGCTCTTCCTGGCGCTCGGCGGCACGAGTCCGAGCACGGGCGTAGCGGTGGCGGCGTCGGGTCAGCCGCCTTGATTGAACGCCTTGATCGAAAGGAGAGCAATCGATGATCGAATTCTGGCGAGCCGGCGGCTCTGAGAGCACCACCTCGATCGAAACTGCGAGGCGGATCGAGGCAGAGGGATGGGACGGCCAGATGTTCATGGACTCGCAATCCCTGGGCGCCGATCCCTACGTGATGATGGGCGCCTGGGCGGTTGCTACCGAGCGGCTCAAGCTGTCCACCGGCGTGACCAATCCGCTGACCCGCCATCCCGCGGTGCTCGCGACCGCGGCGGCGACGGTGCAGTCCATCTCTGGCGGGCGTGCGGTCCTCGGCATCGGCCGGGGCGATTCCGCATTGGCCTATCTCGGCCGTGCGCCCGCCAGCCTCGCCTCATTTCGCCAGGCGCTGCACGACCTGCAAACACTGCTCAGCGGCGGTGAAGTCGCCTTTGGCGCCGACGGCGCCAATGTGGACGCGGCGAGCATCGACACGATGACCCTCGGCGGCCGGCCGACCGCGACGCGACTGCAGTGGCTTCCCCAAGGGATGCCGAAAGTGCCGCTCGACGTCGCCGCCACCGGTCCTAAGGTGATCGCGATGTCGGCGCCGCTCGCCGAACGGGTGACGTTCAGCGTGGGTGCGATCCCAGAGCGCATCCGTTGGGCCATCGAACTCGCGCGCGGGGCTCGGAAGAGGCAGAACTTGACCGACGCGGGCGTCAGCTATGGCGCGCAGATCATTGTCGCCTGCCATCCGGACATCGAAGTGGTGCGCCCGATCGCAACCACCATGGTCGCGCCGCTCGCGCGGTTCCAGGTCATCCAGGGGGACGCTGCCGGACCCCAAAGCGACAACGATGCAGAAAATTTTGCTGCCATCCAAAGAGGCTATGACATGACGAAGCACGCCATGGCGCTCTCCGAGGACCGAGTGAAGGGAGCGACCCTGACCTGGGACTTCGTGCGGCGCTTTGCGATCGTCGGGTCACCCAGCCACTGCACCGAGCGCCTGCTGCAGCTCGTTGCCCTTGGCCTCGAACGCTTTGTCATCGTCGGCCCAGGTTATCACCCCGAGGCCCGGAAGAGCGGCCCCGGCCTGTTCGTGAGTGAGGTCATGCCGGCGGTGCGTACGGCAATCGATGCGAAGTCGGGCCGGCTTGCGCGCGAACCGGACGTTCGAGAAACCCGCTTGCCTTGATGACGTTGAGCTGTGTCAGAACTTTCCGACACCCGCGTGGGCCCCAGCATCGATATTACCGAGCGTATTTCTGGCAGAAAATCCTGAGCGATACAGCACAGAAGCCGGTACGCGAACAGAAGAACTAAATTGAGGGTTTCCATGTGGTACTCCTTGTGATTGGCGACCGCCTCGCCCAAGGAGTCGCCGTGCGCCTCGCGGTCTTAGGCCTGGTGATGCTCACCGGCTGTGAGCATAAGGCACCGCCGCCGGCCCCGCCGCCGCCGAAAGTCTCGGTCGTTACCGTACAAGCTCAGGCGGTGCCGATCACGACCGAGCTTCCCGGGCGCGTGGCGGGCTACCGTACCGCCGACGTGCGACCGCAGGTCAACGGCATCATTCTGAAGCGGCTGTTCGTCGAGGGCGGCGACGTCAAGGCCGGGCAGCAGCTCTATCAGATCGACCCGGCGCCCTACCAGGCCAGTTACGACAGCGCCGTCGCAGCGGGTGCTTCCGCCCGGGCACTCGCGGAACGCTACAAGCCGCTGGCTGAAGCGAATGCAGTCAGCAAGCAGGATTACGACAATGCCGTGGCCTCGCACCTGCAGGCGCAGGCGGCGGTGGAAACGGCCCGCATCAATCTGATCTACACCAAAGTGCTATCTCCGATCACGGGCCGCATCGGCCGATCGTTGATCACGGAGGGGGCGCTGGTGACCGCCAATCAAGCGACCGTCCTCGCCACCGTCCAACAGCTCGACCCGGTGTACGTGGACGTGACCCAACCAACCACGACCCTGCTGCGCTTGGAACGGGAGGCCGCCGCGGGATTGCTCAAGCACAACGAGGCGGGAAAGGCCCAGGTGCGGGTGCGGCTGGAAGATGGCAGCGACTACGGCCGCCCCGGCACACTGGAGTTTTCCGAGGTCACGGTGGACGAGGGCACGGGCTCGGTCACGCTGCGTGCGCTGATGCCCAATCCCGAGCGTGTCCTCCTGCCGGGCATGTTCGTGCGCGAAGTGATCCAGGAGGGCGTGCGTCAGGGTGCCGTGCTGGCGCCGCAGCAGGGCATTAGCCACAATCAGAAGGGTGAGCCCAATGCGCTCGTGGTGGGTCCGGACAATACCGTCGAGCTACGGACCCTCGAGACCGATCGCGCGATCGGCGATCAATGGTTGGTGTCGTCGGGGCTCAAGCCCGGAGACCGCGTCATCGTCGAGGGGATCCAGTCGGCGAAGCCCGGCGCCAAGGTGGTGCCCGAGGAGTACCGGCCGACGGATGAGAAGCAGCCGCGGGCTGCGACCGCTCAGGCCTCCGCACAGTAGGGGCCGGCCATGGTCAACTTCTTCATAGACCGCCCGGTCTTTGCCTGGGTACTCGCCATCGTCGTCATGCTGATGGGGGCACTCGCCATCACGACGCTGCCCATCGCGCAGTATCCGAGCATCGCCCCGCCTGCCATCTCCATTCAGGTGGTCTATCCTGGCGCCGCGGCCGACACCGTGCAAAGCACTGTCACGCAGGTCATCGAGCAGCAGATGAGCGGCATCGATCACCTGCTCTATTTCGGTTCCGAAAGCGATGCCGACGGGAGCATGACCATCACGCTCTACTTCGAGCAGGGCACCAATCCCGACATCGCCCAGGTGCAAGTGGAAAACAAGCTGCAGCTCGCCACCCCGCTCCTGCCGCTCGAAGTGCAGCAGGAGGGGCTGCGCGTCGCCAAGGCCACGCGCAATTTCCTGCTCGTGATCGGCTTCTCTTCGACCGATGGTTCGATGAGCAGCGAGGACGTGAGCGACTACATCGCCTCTTACGTACAGGATCCGGTCAGCCGCACACCCGGGGTCGGAGACTATCAGCTGTTCGGCACCCAGTACGCGATGCGCATCTGGCTGGATCCGGTGAAGCTCAATAACTATGGGCTGACACCGACGGACGTCAACAACGCGCTGCAGGCGCAGAACCTGCAGGTTCCTTCCGGGGAGCTGGGGGGGCTGCCCTCCGTGAGAGGACAGCGCCTCCACGCCACCATCATCGGACCCGAGCGCCTCACCAGTGCGGAGGCGTTCGGTCGCGTGCTGCTCAAGGTGAATACCGACGGCTCGCAGGTCCGGCTCCGGGACGTCGCCCGCATCGGCCTCGGTGCCGAGAGCTATTCGATCCACACCGAGTACAATGGGCAGCCGGCGGCGGGCCTGGCGGTGAAGCTCGCCACGGGCGCGAACGCTCTGCAGACCGCCAACGCGGTGCGCGCCACTATGGAGAAGCTCGCGCCGTTCTTCCCGCCCGGCCTCAAGCTCATCTATCCCTACGACACCACGCCATTCGTGCGCGTCTCCATCGATGAGGTCGTGAAGACGCTGTTCGAGGCGATCGTGCTGGTGTTTCTGGTGATGTACCTGTTCCTGCAGAACTTCCGGGCCACCCTGATTCCAACCATCGCCGTCCCCGTGGTGCTCTTGGGCACCTTCGCCGTGCTCGCCGCCGCGGGATTCTCGATCAACACGCTGACCATGTTCGGCATGGTGCTCGCCATCGGGCTCTTGGTGGACGATGCGATCGTCGTCGTGGAGAACGTCGAGCGCGTGATGGAGGAGGAGAAGCTCTCCCCGAAGGATGCGACGCGACGCTCGATGAGCGAGATCACGGGCGCCCTGGTCGGCATCGCCTTGGTGCTGTCGGCGGTGTTCCTGCCCATGGCCTTCTTCGGCGGCTCTACGGGTGTCATCTACCGTCAGTTCTCCATCACCATCGTCTCGGCCATGACCCTGTCGGTGTTGGTGGCGCTGATCTTCACGCCTTCATTGTGCGCGACGCTCCTCAGGCCGCGCGTCGCAGAGGCGCACGAGCGCGAACGAGGATTCTTCGGCTGGTTCAATCGCGGCTTCACACGGATGAATCGCGGCTACGAGCACGGGGTCACGCATGTCACGGGGCGCACCCGGCGCTACCTCTTGGTGTATGGGGTGATCGTGGTGGCGATGGGCCTGTTGTTCGTGCGCGTGCCGAGATCCTTCCTGCCGGATGAGGATCAGGGCATTTTGTTCGGCCAGGTGTCAGCGCCGCCGGGCGCAGCGAGTGAGCTCACTCAGCACGCCCTCAACGAGGCGCGCGACTACTTCCTCAACGATGAGAAAGATCTCGTGAGCGGCGTGTTCACCGTCAACGGCTTCAGCTTCGGCGGCCACGGGCAGAACGCCGGCCTCCTATTCGTCCGCCTGAAGGACTGGTCGGAGCGCCCGGGGAAAAAGAACTCCGTCTTTGCCCTGGCGGAGCGCGCCAACCGCCGCTTCCACCAGATCCGGGGAGCGTTCGTGGTCGCGTTCGCACCGCCGGCCGCGCTCGAGCTCGGCAACGCCACGGGATTCGACTTCGAGCTGGAGGACCGCGGCAACGTCGGCCATGCGGCGCTGATGCAGGCGCGCGGACAGCTACTGGGGATGGCGAGCAAGGACCCGGCGATCGGCATGATACGGCCGAACGGCCTCGATGATGAGCCGCAATACAAGCTCGACATCGACTGGGAAAAGGCGAGCGCGCTCGGCCTTGCGATCGGCAACATCAACGATGCCCTCGGCGCCGGCTGGGGCTCGGCTTATGTCAACCAGTTCGTCGACCGCAACCGCGTCAAGCGGGTGTTCCTGCAGGGCGATGCCGACTCGCGCATGCTGCCGCAGGACTTGGGTCTCTGGTACGTACGCAACGGCGCGGGTCAAATGGTGCCCTTCTCGACCTTCGCCTCGGCGCACTGGATCAAGGGCTCGCCCAAGTTGGAGCGTTATAACGGCACACCCGCGCTGGAATTCCTGGGCGCCCCGGCGCCCGGCAGGAGCACCGGGGATGCGCTCGCCGCGATGGAAGCGGCGGTGACGAAGTTGCCGAAGGGCGTGAGCTACGAGTGGACCGGCCTCTCCTTCGAGGAGGTCCGCTCGGGCTCGCAGGCGCCAGCGCTGTACGCGATCTCGCTCATCGTCGTGTTTCTGTGCCTCGCGGCCCTCTACGAGAGCTGGTCGATACCTTTCTCGGTGATGCTGGTGGTGCCGCTCGGTATCATCGGCACCATCACCGCCACGCTCTGGCGCGGACTCGGTAACGACGTCTTCTTTCAGGTGGGCCTGCTCACCACGGTGGGACTATCGGCCAAGAACGCGATCCTGATCGTGGAGTTCGCGTTGGAGAACCACGAGCGCGGCATGCATCTGATCGAGGCGACGGTCGCGGCGGCGCGCCAGCGCCTGCGGCCGATCCTCATGACCTCGATGGCCTTCATCCTGGGCGTACTGCCGCTGGCGATCGCCACCGGGGCGGGCGCCGGTGGGCGCATTGCCATCGGCACCGGCGTGATCGGTGGCATGCTGACGGCCACGGTGCTCGCCGTGTTCCTCGTACCGGTGTTCTTTGTCAGTATCCGCTCGGTGTTCGGCGATCGCCGGAGGCACGAGGAACCGCCGCTCCCGCCGCAGTCCCCGCCGCGGGCTTCGGGGAGCTGAGGATGGCCTGCAGAATCACCTTTTTCCTCGCCGCCGTTGCTGCAGTTCTCGGCGCCTGTACCTTGGAGCCGCATTATCATCGGCCGCCCTCGCCGGTGCCGGCGCTTCCAGGCGGCACAGCGGGTGACCCGACGGCCGCCGACATCGGCTGGCGCGAGTTCTTTCCCGATCCGCAGCTTCAGCAGCTGATCGCACTCGCGCTCAACAACAATCGCGACCTGCGCGTCGCGGCTCTGAATGTGCAAAGCGCTCAGGCGCAATATCGCATCCAGCGCGCCCAGCTATTTCCGACCGTCAACGCGAGCGCTGTCGAGCAGGTGCAGGAGATTCCAATCAGTGTGTTGGAGTCTGAAAATCCCAACGCCTCAGCAGCGGTCGCCGGATCGGGGAGGGCGCTGCCAAACGGCGGGGTTACCGTACATACGTATGACGTTGGAGTCGGCTTCACGAGTTACGAGCTGGACCTTTTCGGCCGCATCCGTAGTTTGAGCCACGCCGCCCTGCAGCAGTACTTCAGCTCGGGCGAAACGAGGCGCAGTGTGCAGCTCACCCTGGTGGCCGAAGTTGCCACCGCCTACCTCACGGTGCTCACCGATCAGACTCTGCTCGACATCACCCGCGACACGTTGAAGAGCCAGGATGAGTCCTACGCGCTGACGCAAAAGATGTTCAGCGGCGGCACGACCACGGAGCTCGCGCTGCGCCAGGCCGAGACCACGGTCGACACGGCACGCGCCAACCTTGCTCAGTACAACCGGCAGCTGGCTCAGGATCGCGATGCGCTGCAGCTCTTGCTCGGAGCGCCGATTCCGGATGGTATCGATTTTTCCGGCGGCCTGGAGCGCGGAAACATGGTGGCCGAGCTCGAGGAGGGCATTCCGTCAGACGTGCTGGTGCGCCGGCCCGATGTACTCGCCGCCGAGCATCAGCTGATCGCCGCCAACGCCGAAATCGGCGCGGCGCGTGCGGCGTTCCTTCCCGCCATCTCGCTCACCGGCAGTTTCGGCACCGAAAGCCCGCAGCTGTCAGGCTTGTTCAAGGCCGGTTCGCGCGCCTGGGCCTTCTCCCCGCAGATCAGTCTCCCGATCTTCGCGGGCGGTGCCAACGTCGCGAACCTCCAGGCGACCCGGATCGCTCGCGATACCGCGGTCGCACAGTACGAGAAGGCGATTCAGTCCGCCTTCCGCGAGGTCGCCGATGCGTTGGTCGCCCGCGGCACACTCGATGAGCAGCTCGCGGCTCAGCAGGCTCTCGTGACGGCCTCGGCCGCAGCCTATCGGCTGGCCGACATGCGCTACCGGGGCGGCGTTGACAGCTACCTGAGCGCGCTCGTTGAGCAGGTCTCGCTCTATGGCGCCCAGCAGCAGTTGCAAACCGTGCGGCTCGCGCGCCTGCAAAACCTCGTGACGCTGTACAAGGCGCTGGGTGGAGGACTGCGGGAGCACACCGCGGCTGCCCAGACGAGCGCTGCGCCTTCGAGTTCTGAGAGCTTACCCACGCATTCGGGGCCATCCACTTCGAACTAGGCGCGCGTGGGTGTAATGTTTAGCTGGGCAAGAGGGGAACTGGCATGGCGGAGACTGCAGCAGGCGGGGGCGAGGGCTCCACCACCGCTGCGCATCCGTGGATCGGAGAGCTGTTGCTGCGCCTTCTGGGCGCGGCGCTCCAGATCCTCGCGACCTGGGCGGTAGTACGTGCGCTGACACCGGAGGAGGCGGGGGTTTACTTTCGCGGCTTCGTCATCACCCTGGGCTTGAGCACGCTCTTGCGGGGCAAGTACGAGATCTACCTGGCCCAGCACATCATCGGGCAGCGCGCTACAACCACCGGTATTCCCAATGGAGTACTGCTGATGCAGCTCGCGCGACGGATGCTGCTGCGGTCCGCGCCTCCTGTGTGCAGTTCTCTTGGTCGTGACGGCCGATCTGGACATCCAGGCGCCGCAGCTGCAAACGATATTGCAGACCTATCTGCCCTTCGTGCTCGCCGTGCCCTGCGTCAGCCTGTCGAGCCTCTTGGGTGAGGCGCTGCGAGCGGCCAATCGGACCCTCGGCCTCGTCGTGGCCGCCTATGCCGTGAACCTCTCCATGCTTCTTGCGGTGGTGCTCGCACCTTCCGACGCGTCGCTCGCCCTTTACTCCTGGGCGTTCCTGCTGGGGAGCCTCGTTTCTGCGGGAGTGGCGGCGGCGCTCGCCTGGCGTGCTTTCCCGGTCGTGCCAGGCGCGGGCTCTCTGCCGATTTGCCGTGAAGCACTGCGGGGGGTGGACTCGCGGGAATTGATCGGCCTTGCACGCGGGTTGCTGCTGTGGGGACCCCTGTGTGTCCTGGCCGTCTGGGCGCCGCCGGTGCAGATGGCGCAATATGCCGTGGCCGCGCGCACGGCACTGATCGTGGATATCTTTCTGCCGGCATTGAACCTGACCGGCTGCCGCGAAACCTTGATGGCTACGCAGCCGGTCCAGGCGTCGCGGCGCCTGCTGCTCAGGCAGCTCGCTGCGGCGTTGGTCTACAGCTCCGCGTTCGTGGTGCCGCTCTTGGTATTGGCGCCGGCAAGCCTGGCGCTCTACGGGAAGCCTTACGATTCGCAGTTGACGGTGTATGCGCTTCTTCTGGTCGTGCAGTGGGCAAATGGCGTCGGTCGTCCAGCGGTGCGGCACGCGGTAGTGGAGTGGAATGCACGGCGGATCGGCGTCGCTGTCGGATCCGGTGCCGTGGCGGCCCTGCTGATTTGCGCACTGGGCGTCACCTCCTACGGCGCCCTCGCCGCCGCGGCGGCCTCGCTCATCGGCGCCTTGATCGTCAACGGACGGGCGATCGGCATGGCCCTGTCGAGGCCGGCGTGAGGCGTCAGATCCCTGTCACCGCAGCGATCCTGTCGATGATGACAGTGGGCACCTACGGCGCGACCAACCTCCAGGCCAACGACCCCGAGTATAGATGGGATCTCAGCGAGCTCTATCCCTCGCCGCAGGCGTGGAAGCTGGAGTACGCCAAAATCTTGGCGCAGGCCGACGCGCTCGACAAACACCAAGATACGTTTGGCCAGAGCGCAACCGACATGCTCGCGGCCCTGCGCGCGATCAGCGCAACAAAGAAGGAATCGGCGCGCCTCAGCACCTACGCCTCGCTGATGGGCGATGAGAATGTGTCGATCGGCGCCAACCAGGAACGGGTGCAGGCCGCTCAGGCGCTCGCCACCGCTATCGGCGAAAAGGCCGCCTGGCTGAGGCCCAAAATTCTCGAGCTGGGCCCCGACAAGATTCACGCCTTCGAGCAGCAATCGCCGGAGCTCGCGCACCGCTTCGGATTCTTTCTCGAAGATTCGCTGCGTTACGCATCACATACCCTGGATACGGAGGCGGAAGGGGTGATGGCTGCAGCGGGCAACGTGCTGAACCAGCCCGATCTAATCTACAGCCAGCTGTCTAACGGCGAACTGCCATTCCCGACGGTCACGCTATCGGACGGCAGTGTGGCGAAGCTCGACACCGCGGCCTACATCAAATATCGCCAGGCGACGAATCGCGCCGACCGCAAGAAGGTCTTCGATGCATTTTGGGCTGTTCACAGCGCCTACCAGGGTACGTTCGGCGCCACGCTGACGACGCAGATGATGGGCGAAGAATTCGACGCCAAAGTACGCCACTTCCCAAGCGCACTAGCCGATGCAACCTTTGCCGACGACATGCCGGAGTCGGTCTATCGCATGCTGGTCTTCGAGGCGAACAAGAACCTGCCGGTGCTGCACCACTATCTGAAGCTGCACAAGGACGCGCTCGGCATCACTGACGAGTTGCGCTACTACGATCTCTATGCACCGATCAGTGATCTGAAATCAGCGCCCCACTTCACAGTTGATCAGTCGAAGGCGATCGCACTCGATGTGACCCGGGTCTACGGCCCCGAATATGCCGCGTCGCTGAAACAGGGGTTCGCCGGGCGATGGATGGACGTGTATCCACAGCCCGGCAAGGCCAGTGGCGCGTACATGAATCCGGGCGCCTACGATGTGCATCCCTACCTGCTATTCAATAACTACGACGATTTTGAATCGCTCTCGACCTTCGTGCACGAATGGGGGCACGCTGTTCACTCACTGCTGGCAAATAAGGCGCAGCCCTTCGAGTACGCGAGCTATTCGGCCTTCATCGCCGAAACCGCATCGATCACCAACGAGATGCTGCTCAGCGACTACATGGTGGCGCACGCGAAGACCGATGCCGAGAAGCTTTTTTATCTGGGCAAGGCACTGGAGTTGATCCGCGTCGATTTTTTTCGCCAGACCCTGTTCGCTGAATTCCAGCTTGCCGTTCACGACGAGATGGAAAAAGGTGGCTCGGTATCGGGCGAACGAATGACGGATATGTACTGTGATCTACTCAAGAAATACTACGGCGACTCACAGGGGGTGCTGAGGGTGGACCGCGCTTACTGCGCGGAATGGACCTACGTCCAGAGTTTCTACTACGGATTCTATGTCTACCAAAATGCGACATCGATGGCCGGTGCCGCCGCGTTCGCCGACGCATTGAAAAAGGAAGGCGCGCCCGCGCAAGCGCGCTTCATCGCGATGCTGAAGGGCGGCAGTTCGGACTACCCCTACACGCTATACAAAAAGGCCGGTCTCGACATGGCAACGTCCGCGCCCTACGAGGCACTAGCTGCACGCATGACCCGCATCATGGAGCAGATCGAAGCGATCAAGGCAAAGAAGTAGGGATTGGTGAAACGCCTGAGAAGTGCGAGTTCGGCAGGAGCGAAGTCTGGATTGTAGGATTTATCTTACAGTCGGTCGGTGCACTTGCGAACGCGAGACCGCGTGCCCCCTTCGGTATGCTGCCGAAAAATCAAAACCTGAATGATGGTCCGTACTCCACGTTTTAGTTTCCATCACGTGCAGAACCAACACCAAAGTTCTTTAGATCCTTTCATAGAGAGGCGCGCTCTTTCCTTGGGAAGTTCCGCCAGGCATTGCCGATCGCATTTGAAGGAGATCCTGTACCTGTTGGGTGCGGTTGCAGCGCTGACCGGCGTGGTCGTCTACATGGCCCACGCAGCTGGCAACGCCAATGGTGAGGCTGCCCCCCTATTCGGAGTGAAAATTCCTCCCGGATACCGCGACTGGAGGTTGATCTCCGTGGCCCACGAGGGTGGCAAGCTGAACGATCTGCGCGCCATTCTGGGCAACGATGTTGCGATCGAGGCCCTTAGGGAAGGAAAGCTTCCGTTCCCGGACGGCGCCATTATTGCCCGGCTGGCCTGGAGTTACGTCCCGTCCGAGGAAAACAACAAAGTCTTTGGCAGTGCCCAATCCTTCGTTGCCGGTCCTCCTACGAATGTTCAGTTCATGGTCAAGGACTCAAAAAAATATTCGGCGACGGGCGGCTGGGGGTTCGCTCAATTTAAAGACGGCAAACCTGCCGACGAAACGCTGCTTAAAACCTGCTTTCCGTGCCACGTGCCGATTGAATCTCGGGACTTTGTATTCACCCATTACTCACCCTGATGGCTCATGGTGATTGACAGACGCACTTTTTCGGCCGCCCTCGTCGCAGGAGCCACCGCTTCGTTGGCATCCACCCGTGGCATAGCCGCTACGGCTACTCCAACCAAGGCGCGCAACGTCGTCCTCGTGCACGGGCTCTTCGCCGACGGATCATGTTGGTCCGAGGTGATTGCACGATTGCAGGCGGCGGGACTCAATGCCACGGCCGTGCAAAACCCTCTGACGACGCTTCCTGAAGCGGTTGCCTCGGCACAGCGAGTGCTGGCACGTCAGGATGGCCCGACAGTTCTGGTCGGGCATTCCTTTTCTGGAATGATCGTCACCGAAGCGGGTATGCATCCGAATGTTTCGGCCCTTGTCTATGTGGCGGCACGAGCGCCGGATGCGGGCGAGGATTACACGGCGTTGGCCAAGAGATTTCCCACGCCACCGGCCTCCGCCGGCATCATCTTCGACGGCGATGAAGGTCGCCTCAGTGAAGAGGCGTTCTTGCGGGATTTCGCAGGCGACCTGCCCGCAGCGAAGGCAAAGGTGCTCTATGCGGTGCAGGGACCGTTCCAGAAGGCTCTGCTGACAGGCAGGACCACCCAGGCGGCCTGGCGGTCGAAGCCGAGCTTCTATGCCGTCTCGACCGAAGACCGCACCATCAATCCGGATCTTGAACGCTTCATGGCCAAGCGCATGGGCGCCAAGACCATTGAAGTGAAGGCAAGCCACGTGTCGATGATCTCCCATCCAGACGAGATCACCGGACTGATCCTGGAAGCGGCGAGCGAGCCTGGTGGGTAGCTCGGTCAATGCGAGGTTACGTTTTCACGGCGTACCGGAAGAGGTGACTAACCGCTAATCAGCTTCAGCAACTAAGGGGAATCCAATGGTAATGATGACGGCGGCGTCACACCAATTCGTCGATCAGAAGCTGCGAGAAGCAGCCGAGGGGATAGAAAAGGCCAAGCGCGCGACAGCGGCGAAGAAGGGTTACACGAATTTCGAAATGGCCGTACGCGTGATTTACGAGTGTCGCACGGAGATTGATCAGGAAACAGAAAACGATGCCGTCATTGGGCATTTGAAAACGGCGGCCGTTGCGCTGGCCGAGTTCGATGCGGGCGAGGCGGCAGCCTCCGTGCACTCAGCGATGCGAGCCATAAAGGGAATCGTCGACCAGCTACCGGACTGAATAATTTACATTGAGAATAAGGACTTGGCTTCCCGCGACCGTGGCGAGATCTTGTAGGCTTTTGGTTTCAGGCTGCGCATCATTGGTGCGCATCGATTTACACGGTAGGATGCGCATATAAATCGTCGGGAGGTGTCGTGCCGCGTCGTAACCATTCAGTCCCCAAACGCGCGACGAACGTGAGTGTGCGCAGCGATCTGCTCTCTGGTGAGGCATTAATCTCTCCGCGACGCTCGAACGTGCGTTGACAGAGTGAGCACATCGATAAGCATGGCGCGTTCTCAGAAGACCTGCGGGGCTTTTAGTGGCTCAATTTGCGGTCTATCGGAACAAGAGCCCGCGATCGAAGTCGACCTACCCGTTCCTCGTCGACGTGCAGTCTGATTTGCTCGACGAACTTCAAACGCGCGTAGTGATACCGCTTACTAAGACCTCCGCACTGGCGAAAAGACCGCTGAGTAACCTGACGGGAGGTAAAAGAAATGACGCCGAACGGAGGGCGACGGGAGCTCACCGAGCAGCGGCAGGCGATTGTGGCGGCCATCGATGCAGGTTGGCGATAAGAGCAGTGGCGTCGCCATCGTTACCGGCGCGGCGGGGGGCATGGGGTCGGCGTCGGCGGCGCGGCTTGCCACGCAGGGCTGGCCGCTCATTCTGTGCGACATCAGCGCGGAACGGCTTGAGGATATCGCCGTACCGTTGCGCAAATCCGGGCAGTCGATCGAAACTCTGTCCGGGAACATCGCCGATCCCGCTTTCCCGGCCGCGCTGTTGGCCGTGCTGGGCGATCGGCTCATCGGTGCGGTGATCCACACGGCGGGGCTTTCTCCGACCATGGGCGACGCCGCGGAGATTTTTGCCGTCAACTACGACGGGACCTCGCGCCTGGTCGAAGCGGTGCGGCCGAGGATGCTGGAGGGCGCCTGCGCCGTGCTGATCGCTTCTTCCTCGGGCTATGCTGCGGCTTCGCCCGAAATCGACGCGGCGCTCGATGCGATCCCGCCCGGCGGGATTTCATCCTCGCTGCTCAAGATCGCGTCGAACCCCGGACATGCCTATTCGCTGTCGAAGCGGGGCGTGCAGCGGATGGTC
Organism: uncultured Gammaproteobacteria bacterium; assembly: GCA_963801865.1. Classification (GTDB taxonomy): domain Bacteria; phylum Pseudomonadota; class Gammaproteobacteria; order Steroidobacterales; family Steroidobacteraceae; genus Bog-1198. The sequence continues at coordinate 385,908 of CAWDGY010000010.1, forward strand.
GAGCGGCAGGCAATGGCGTTTGGTGAACGCAAGGCGCGAATCATGTCGATTTCCCCGGGCCTGATCGATACGGCGATGGGACGTGCGGAGGCCAAGGTGCATCCCATCATGGCGGAAATGCGCAACAAGACACCGCTGGGCCGCTACGGCACGGCCGACGAAATCGCCTCGGTCGCGGTTTTCCTGTGCTCGCCGGACGCTTCGTTCATGACCGGCTCCGACATCAAGGTCGATGGCGGTGTGCTGGCGGTGATGCGGTGATGGAATGAAACCTCATGTCTCGATACTGATGGTGACTTCAATCGATGGCCGGCTGCATCCCAGTCGCTTCACCGCGAGTCCCGATGGCACGCGACGCGACTGGTCCGAGGAGTACGAGAAAGTTCATACCTCTCTCCAAGCCAACGCCTGGCTGGTCGGACGCGTCACTATGGCGGAGATGAGCAGGACCGGCCCTCACGCGCCATCCGGGCCGTGGAAGGTTGAACGGCCGATCCACGTTGCCAAGACAGATGCCGCCACGTTTGCCGTTGCGCTCGACCCTTCCGGCAAGCTTCACTTTCAGGGCGCGAAGCTGAGCGGCGACCACGTCATCGTTCTCGTTGGTCGAGATACCCCCGACAGCCATCTGGCCGAACTTGCGGCCGACGGCGTCTCGTACGTTGTCTCTGCAGGCACAGAGTTCGACATCCCGAGCTTGCTGGATGTGCTTGCCCGAGAGTTCGGCATCACGCACCTCGTGGTGGAAGGCGGCGCCAAAACGAACGGCGCTTTCCTGGCCGCCCATGTCGTCGACGAGTTGCGGGTACTGGTCGCCCCAGCGCTCGATGGAGCGGAACAAGTTCAGGGGATCGTGGATTATCGCAACGGCCTGGCAGGGGTCGTGAGGATGCAGTTCAAGTCAGCGGACGTGCTCGATCACGGCGTCGTCCAACTTGCATATGCGGTATTGCTTCCCCAGGATGGGTGATGCGCCCTGGCCTGGCATCCCTGTACGCAATCCTCAATCGTAGAATGCAGGGAGCAGCTTAAGCTTGTCGGTTTGGCTTTTGTCATGATTGATGAAGAACGTCGCCTTGTACGCTGCGATCAACTGCCGGACTTTTTTCATTGACGCGATTGACTCTGCCTTATCGGTATTGAGGGAGGGAACGATGTTCTTCTCGAAATTCTCCTCCAAATGAACAACGTCGCCGGATAGCATGATGAAGCCGGAATTCTTGAGATGGACCAGTAGCGACTGGTGGCCGGGAGTGTGCCCTGGCGTGGAAATCAAAGTGGCGCTCCCGTCGCCGAATACATCGGTATCACCGTCGATGAGCTGAAGGTTCTTCGGCGTGCCCAAGAGCTTACGCGCCAGCGCCATCAATTGATTTACGTTGTCGTTCGGCCCGTTGGGGGAATGTATCCAGCTGTACTCAGCGTGCTGCATCATAATTGTGGAGTTGGGAAACAACCCCACGTTGCCTATGTGGTCTCCATGCGTGTGCGATATTGCAACACGACCGATGTCGCCGGGCTTCAGTCCGATTTCGGCGAGTTGGTCCGTCAGTGACTTGTCGAGGTGATAGACGATCAATTTGGGTAAAGTAGACCAACCTTGGGGGTCGTTGAGCGCAGCTTCCGGAACACCGGTATCCCAAAGCAGCCACTTGCTTCCATGCTTTATAAGCCAACAAGTGGACGAGAATTCGATATTGCGTCCGACGTTTTCGCCCGGCGTCCATACCGACTCGTCGTTCGCGAGGGAGTGACCACAATCCAACCTATAAAGCCTTTCGGCGACACCGGCGTTGGTGGGGTCTGGTAGTTTGGAGCGTGCGCTTGTATCTCTCGTGCTCTCCAACAGGAGTATGAGGGCAAGCATGACAAATGATATCGCTACTCTGGCGTGTCTCAACATGACGACTCCTCCTCTGGGAAAAAAGCAACGCTTATCGCAGCGTGACGCCGCCAATTGGTTCCAGCATGATGATCGCTCAGAACTTTAACGCATTGCCCCGCCGAATGCCCCTGATTGCCTGCCGGCAGGCTTTTCCTGCCCCGGAGTTCCGTTTAGGATGGGTCACCCGGGAGGGTTTGATTCGCTGACAGGGGATGCATCACGTTGAAGAGCGCTCGACCGTCAGCGATTGGCAACAAACAGGCCGCAGCCAGCGGCAAGGCTGCGAACGGTGCTGGAGGCGCGCAGCCCGATGCCAACATTGCGGGACGGCTGCGCTTCGAATCGTTTCTCCTTGAGCTATCGGCTTTCTTCGCCAAAGCGCCCACGAACTGCGTCGAGCGAGGCGTCGACCTGTGGCTCGAAAAGCTGGCGCGATTCATCGACGTCGATCGGATCAGCCTCTGGGAATGCGATACCGACGGCGGCCAGATGCACCTTCGGCACGCCTACTGCGTTTCGGATTTCCCTAAAGCCTCAACCACAATTGCCGCTGCCGCTCTTCCGTGGCTCATTGAGGAGTTTCGACAGGGCCGCATCGCAAGCTGCGAGAGAGTTCCCGAAGACATTCCGCCCGCCGCGTCCGCGGAACGCGAATATATGATGCAGCTCGGGGTTAAATCCGCGCTCGGCGTTCCCATTGAGGCCGGAACGACGATCTACGTCGTGACGTTTATGTGCATACGCGGGCACCGGAAATGGCCAAAGAATCTCGTCCGTAGACTGCATCTTGTTGCGGAGATCTTCGCGAGTGCGCTGGGTAGGCTCCGTGCCGAACGTTCGTTGTCGGCAAGCGAATCGAGAACCAGGGCGATTCTTAAGGCGTTCCCCGACCTAATATTCGTTCTGAGCCGCGATGGAGTGTTCATAGAGAGTCACTGTGGGAGTTATACGGATCTGCTGATGCCACCCGAGGAGTTCACGGGACGCGCGATGGAGGATGTCCTACCTCCCGAGATGGCGAGGCTTTTCCGATCGGCATTCGAGCGAGCGGCGGAGACCCATGACGTGGTCGAGGTGAATTACCTGTTGCCAGTCAAAGGAGACCAGCGTCATTTCGAGGCGCGATTGGTGGGGCGCGATGATGGTGCGATGGTCGTAGTCGTACGCAACGTTACCGAGCGACACCGAGCGGCAAGTAAATTACGGGATAGCGAGCAGCAGTTTCGAGTTGCCTTCACTCACTCCGCGATCGGTATGGCGCTCGTCTCCTTGGATGGGCACTTTCTGCAGGTCAATGCCACATTGTGCCGGATACTCGGCTATTCCGAGACCGAGCTTCTCTCGACCAAGTTTCAGTCGCTGACTGTTCCCGAAGATCTCGCATTCGACCTCGCTCATGTACGTAAAGCGATCGCGGGTGAGATATCGCACTTCGAGATCGAAAAGCGATACTTACACAAAGACGGTCGCATTATTTGGGCTCTGCTGACTGCCGCTCTCGTTAGAGATGCCTCCGATAAGCCCCTCTACTTCGTCTCCCAAGTGCACGATATCAGCGAGCGTCGGCAAGCCCAAATGGAGATCGAACGTGCACGTCTGGAACTGGCCCACATGAGCAGAGTTTCGCTTGTGGGCCAACTGACAGCCTCACTGGCACACGAACTACTGCAGCCGATTACGGCCATCACCATCAACGCTGCAGCCGGCCTGCAAGCCACCGAACTCGGGGCGCCGTCGGAGACGCGAGCGTTATTCCAGGATATTTTCGATAGTGGTCGACGGGCGGGAAATGTCGTCAAGAATGTAATGGGCATGCTGAAAAAGGATAACCCGCCGCACAGGAGAGTCGATCTGAACCGCCTCATTCAGGAGGTGGTGCACGTTATGCGCTCCGAGTTGCTCGGGCATCATGTAAATCTGACGATGAATCTTGACTCGGCCAACGCCGAGATCCAGGGAAACCCGGTCGAACTCCAGCAAGTGCTGCTCAATCTCATGCTCAATGCAACGGACGCCATGGGCTCCATTCCTGTTATCGAGCGTAAGTTGGTGATCACAACCGCGGTACGTTCGGACACAGTCGAGGTGGATGTGCGAGACAGCGGAGTTGGAGCGCCGCCGGAGGTCATGAAGCGTATTTTCGATCCATTCGTCACAACCAAGGCCACCGGCGTTGGCGTGGGTTTATCTATTTGCGCGCAGATCGTCAGCGCGCACAAGGGCAAGTTATTGGCGGAGAACAACCGTGACCGGGGTATGACTTTCCGTTGCATATTGCCGCGATAATTGCCGGAAGCGGCCTGTGCGGCTGCGTACGTACCGGATGGTCTCGCGTGACGCTCAGTTCTGACCTGATATTCGAGGAACCACCGCAGCCGCAATGGTAACGATCAGCTGATCCTGTAGGTCACACTTGGCGATACAGGCGACCGCGCCCCTTCGAAGGCACTCCTCTCGCATGGCCGGATGATCGTAAGCGGTCATTATGATGACCGGCAACTGGATCTCAGCAAGCGACAGGAGGCACTGGACATCACCCCCAGTAAGCTCCGGCATCTGAAAATCCAATATGACGCAGTCGGGTCGGTGTCCTCGTAGGGAGTTGATAAACTCCTGGCCCGAGGCGAAGGCCAGAACGTCGAAATTGGAACAACGCAACAGCCGCGATAGTGCGCGCCGGATCGAGTCGTCATCATCGACGACAGCAATTTGGTGCGCATTGGCCACGATAACTCCTCAGGGCTTAGTGCTCGCGTGCTGTTTCAGTAGAGTACGGAGATGATGAGCATACCGCACAGCAGGCGCGCGAATACGTCGCCACGATCTCGTCGCAAGATAGGTGAGCTGTGAACGACCGCGGCCAACGCCAGAAGTTAATCCAATCTGTAGCATTAGATATGTGTCAGAAGTGATTGAATTTTTAATTGTTTCTCTATGACGAAACCAAAGTCATGCAGAAAAACTCCGGCAAATTCATTGAGCTCTCGCAAGCGGTTCTTCGCGAGTGTCCCTTGGTTCGCGCGGTGTCCCTTGGCACAGGAACAACTGCATGACCATCGGTTCAATGGCCCTCTAGCTACCCCGCATATACACGCTGAGCCTCTGAATGCGTCCCGCCGCGTTTAGATAATAGAAATTCGCAGTGCGCCGCACCGTGCCGTCAGGCAGCCGGGCCTCGATTTCCACCGCAATTGAACCGGCGTCAGCAATGCTCGCCAGCGGGGTGGGGCTTGGGCCGCCCGCCGCAAAAACGCTCCGATGCATTTCTCGAATCGCATCGATGCCGTTGAACTCACGGCCGTTGGGTAGAGTGAAGCAAGCATCTTCCGCATATAAAGCAACCAGGCCATCCAGGTCGCGTGCTCGGACGCTGGCGAAATAGCGCTCTGTGACGTCAGTCGGATTCATCTTGATGCTCCATACCCTTCTTGATGCTCTATTCCCTTCCGCCATTTTGCAGATGCATTCAGTGGAAGTCTCAGATTCCACTCCAAAATGGCCTTTTTGATCAAATGGAAGAGGGTAGTTGAAGGAACGCTTGCTTACCTGATCGTTTACCGGGAAAGTGCGGTGCTAAGTGACGCCCCTTGAGGGCCAGCCCCCGGAGGAGTCATCCTGCTCGAGTTTCCCACGGTGAGGACGCCCAGGCATCATTCCGATCGCGCAGGGGGAGCAGATGAGGATTGGCTTTATTGGTCTTGGCAGCATGGGTGCACCGATCGCCCGTCGGTTGGCCCGCTGCGGTTTTGAGGTTATCGGCTGCGATATTGTGCCGGAAATGCTGCGAGCATTCGACGAACCGGGGACCACGCGGAGTTCCGATCCCATCGAGACCGCGCGGCTGGCGGAACAGCTCGGCATCTGTGTTCGCACCGACGAGCAACTCGCGAATCTGGTTGACGGCGGTGGGCTTTTCGAAGCACTCGGCAAAGGTGCGCTCGTCATCCTCCATTCAACCGTGTCCCCGAACCTCGCGCGTGAATTGGCTGCGCTGGCGAAGAGATACGAAGTCGGCTTCGTCGATGTCGGTGTCTCCGGGGGCGCACCGGCGGCGATCGAGGGGCAGCTCACGCTGTTCGTCGGGGGTGAGGATGCGGAAGTCGAGCGGGCCAAGCCCTGGCTCGAAGCCATCGGCAAGACGATGGCCCACCTGGGGCCGGTCGGCAGAGGTCAGGAAGCGAAGTTGCTCAATAACCTGATCTCCATCGCCAATTACGGGATGTCTGCGGCGATCGTCGATGTCGCTACGGCGATGGGCTTCGAGCGCGACCGGTTCATCGAGGTGCTGATGTCCGGGTCGGCGCAGAGCTTTGCCCTCAAGGTGGCTCCCAATTTTGTCCGCAAACGCAGCGGATTAGGCTCGACCAGTTCGTTCATGGGATTGCACGACCTGCTCAAGAAGGACGTGGACCATTGCCGCGAACTGCCGCCGTCTGATCCGGTGGCGATGGAGGCGCTGTTGGCCTCCTGCGAGGCGATGCTTGCCCGTATCAGGCGTGCCGCAGCGGAAGCCGAGTCGGCGGCGCAGAATCCACTGGCGAAGGCAAGCGGCGGATCATGAGACTTCACCCATTTGAGAGAGGAGTTGACAATGCGAATGAATGAAATGGTGATCATCAGCGCCGATGATCACATTTGTGAACCGCCGAACATGTTCGACAACCAGCTCTCGGGCGCACTGCTCGCCAGCGCGCCCAAGAACAAAACCGATCGCAACGGCAACAACTACTGGGAATACCAGGGCCATATCCGCCCCCTGACCGGCTTGAACGCCGTGGTGGGCCGGCCGTTCGAGGAATACGGCATGGAGCCGAGCGCCTTCAGTCAGCTGCGCAAGGGCTGCTACGACGTTCACGCCCGCATCGACGACATGGACGTCAACGGCATTGCCGCCTCGCTGTGCTTCGGCAACTCGATCGGCTTCGACGGCCAGACCTTCCACAAGGCGCCCGACAAGAAGCTCGCGCTTCGGCATCTTCAAGCTTGGAACGACTGGCATTACGAGGAGTGGTGCATGGCCTATCCGGGGCGCTTCATCCCGATGGGCATCCTGCCCACTTGGGACATGGATGCCACGGTGGCGGAAATTCACCGCCTGGCGACAAAAGGCTTCCGCGCCATTTCGATGAATGAGAACCCGACAGCGCAAGGCCTTCCCAGCATCCATAACGATTATTGGGCGCCGTTCTTCAGGGCCTTGAACGACACCGGCCTGGTGACTGCACTGCACATCGGCAGCGGCAATCCTGCGCCGCACTCCTCAATGGAATCTCCCATCGAAGCGTGGATCACCACGATGCCGTTGTCGGTCGCTCAGGGTCTGGCCGACTGGTCGCAGCTCAAGGCGCTGCTCGACTATCCGGAGCTGCGCATCGTCATTTCCGAAGGCAGCATCGGCTGGGTGCCCTACCTGATGGAGCGCGCTGACTTCTCCAACTGGCGCCACAAGACCTGGACCCATTCGCGCCTGCGCGACCTGAAGCCAAGCGACGTCATGAAGCGGCACTTCATGCATTGCTTCATTCACGACCCGTATGGGCTGCACAACCTGCAGTACGTCGGCGAGGACATGGTGGCTTACGAAGTGGACTATCCGCATTCGGATGCCCTATGGCCTGATGCGCCCGAGCATCTATGGTCGAACGTGCAACACCTGACGGACGCCCAGATCGGCAAGATTACCCATCTCAATGCGATCCGCTTCTTCCGCTTCGACGACTTGTTCCAGCATCATCAGCGTGAGGACCTCACCGTCGGCGCTCTGCGTGCCCAAGCCAAAGCAAAGGGTGTGGACACCACGCCGAAGTCCTCGGGTGGTATCCGTCCCACCGAGGATCAGCGTCCTGTGACCTCGGGCGACATCATCGCCATGTCCAAGCAATACGCCGAAGCGCGTTCCTCGGCCACGGTATCGAATACACCCGGATGACCGACGAGCGTTGGACTCAAATGGGTGGACCATCCTCACCCTGTGCCGACGCCGGTCAATCTTAGTCAATCAGGGCGAGTCCAACTCGTGCAAGTCAAAGACGTCATCGCGAAGGCGCAGCAGGCCACCGGCCTTTCTGACCTCGGCGACTCAGCCGTGATGGAAGGCCTCGAATTGCTGGTACGTGCGTCCAACGCAGAAGCCAATCTCTCGGCACTCGGTGCCCAGCGATGGGAAGCGAATATCGTCAGCATCCTGTCGAACCGGCTGCGTATCGTTGACTATCTGAAGCAGCACACCGAACTGCTCGAACGCCCGATCGACCGGCCCCTGTTCGTGTTTGGACTCCCGCGCACGGGAACAACCCTCACGATCAATCTATTGAGTGCGGATCCGGGACGCCGCTGTTTGTTGCGCTGGGAAGCGCTCAATTCCGTACCGCCCGCTGCCGGCGGCGCTTTACACAGCGACGCGCGTTGCCAAGCCGAGCAGCAGAGACTGGCAATGTCAATCAAATACGCACCGCAGATCGCCGCGGCCCACTACGAGGACGCGGATGGACCGACCGAATGCCAATACGCGATGGCGCTGTCGTTCTGTGCGCAGATTTTTGATTCCACCCTCCACATCCCCAGCTATGGGGACTGGTTTCTGCACAAAGCCAGCTATCTGCCGGCGTTCAGATTCCACAAACAGTTACTGCAATTACTTCAAGCAGAGAATGGCGGCCGCTGGACGCTGAAGAATCCTTGGCATCCGCTGTTCTTGAATGAGCTGCTCACTATCTATCCCGATGCCCAATTCGTCATGACTCATCGCGATCCAGCCGAAGTGGTCGGCTCCGCCTGTAGCCTGATCCGGCTGGTGCGGCCGATGTTCAGCGACGTAGGCGATCTACGCGAGATCGCCAACCAAATGATCAACACGTTCGATCTCATGATCGCTCGTCAAAATGCCTTTCGTGACAAGCACGGCGAGACTTCGATCCTCGACATCCGATACAAGGACCAGCTGCACGACCCCATCGGTGAAGTGCGCAGACTGTACGCCCACTTTGGTGAGCGGTTCACACCCGAAACGGAAACTGCGATGATGAAGCGTCTCACCGACAACCCACAAGGCAAACATGGCCTGCATCGATATTCGTTGGAGGAGTTCGGCCTCACTGCGACCGGCGTTCGCCAGCACTTCCGAGACTACTGCGACCGCTTCGACATACCACTCAAGTGACGCGAGAGGAATTTCCGGCTTGGAGAGAATGCGCCCCGAGGGCAACACTCCGCTGAAGTCGGCGCGCATTGCGATCGGCGGTAAAGGAGATTGCCGTGCTGCAAGCCGATACTGATGGCGACTCCGCGCCTTCCAACGATCCGCGCGCAGTGCGGATGGGCGCCATCGCATGGCTGTCGCACAATGTCATCATCGGCAGTATCTTCGGTACTGCCGGGGTATTGCTGATACCACTGCAGGATCGCCTCCACGTTTCGCGCGGACTGGCCTCGATCGGTGTTCCGATGGTCATCGTGGGTTCGGCGATACTCGCTTCGGTCGCCGGAGTACTGGCCGCGCGCTATTCGCTGCGCCGGCTGATGGCGGTCTCGGGCGTTTTAATGTTGCTCGCATGGCTGATCCTCGCTTTCGCCCATTCGTACTGGCTGTTCCTGCTCTCCTATGTCCTGCTTCTCGGCCCGGCGATGGCGATCGGCGGCTCGGTCTTGCCGCCAACGCTCGTCACCCGCTGGTTCCAGCGCCACCGGGGTCTTGCGATCGGAATCGTCCACTTGCCCATCGTGATCACGATCATGCCGCTCGCGGCGAGCCTGATGATCAGCCGATTTGGGGTGACCTCACTGTTCTTCGCGCTCGCCGTGTTCGCTGCCATGACGCTGATACCAGGCTCCCTCGCGCTGATCGAATACCCTCCAGGCCACGATCCTCGCCGGTACGCCAACGAGACTGCGGCGGAGCGCGGCGCGCGTGGCGCACCGGCCGCGGAGCAGATTTTTACAGTACCCCGGCTCCTTCGGAGTTCGCGATTCTGGCTTCTGGCGTTGGCTGTGGGGGCGGTTAACACGAGTTCGGTCACGCTCGCCGCGCACCTTCCGGCGATGGGTGCCGCCTGGGGCTACGCTCCGACATCCGCCGCGGCGCTCGCCTCAGTCATGTCTCTGGTGGGCATGGCCGGTTCGATACTATTCGGTTACGTTTCTGACAAGATCGGCGGCGCACGTGCCCTCGCGCTGATTGCCTTCGACGACATCATTCTCTGGTCGCTGCTCCTGATGGATCTTCCGTATACCGCACGGGCAGCCGTCGTCGGGATCATCGGAATGCATGGCTCGGGGGCGATCCCAGCGATCAGCAAGGCAATGGCTTCGGCTTTCGGCGAAGCGAGCTTCAGCCGCGCGTTCGGTCTCGCCTCGACCGCCGCGCTGCCGTTGATGATTGCGTCGGTATTCGGCTTTGGCCTCATCTTCCAGATGCGGGGCAGCTACGCCGCCGGGATCGCGGCGATGATCGCGTATTTCGTCCTCGTCGTTCCGCTGGCGATCGTTGCCGGACGTCGCACACGGATGTCCTCGGGTGTGGGAGGCTCCGCCTGATTTTTAGCTCAGACCCCCACACAGACTGGTCGCCATCGACAGAAGGATCGAACGATGCAAATCAAGGATCGCGTTTTCATTGTCACGGGCGCTTCTTCCGGGATCGGACTGTCGACGGCGATCGCGCTGTCTGGTCGCGGCGCGAGCGTCGCCTTGCTCGCTCGCAGCATCGATGCGCTGAAAGAACTTGCTGCGCAGCTCCCAGGCAGCTTACCGGTCAGCGCAGACATGACGCAGTTTGATCGTGTGCGAGAAGCTGTATGCGCCGTGCACCGGCACTACGGCCGCGTGGACGGGCTGGTAAACAATGCAGGACGAAGTTATGCGGCGGCGGTCGAGGAGATCGACCCCGGACTTTTTGACGAAATCTTCCATCTCAATGTGTTGGGGCCGATCGTGGCGATGCAGTCCGTGATCCCGCTGATGCGGGCGCAGGGCGGCGGAAGCATCGTGAACATCAATTCGGGGACCGCGTTCATGACGGTTCCGCAATACAGCGTATACTCGTCTTCGAAGCGTGCGCTTCTTGGATTCAGTCTCACCGCACGCGCCGAGTTGGAAAAGGACGGGATTGTAGTCAGTGAAGTCTACCCGTTCATCACGGCGACGAACTTTGGCAGGAATAGGATGGGAAATCCCGCCAGCGGCGGACCATCTGCCAATTACGCCGCCGGCGACAGGCCCGAATTTGTCGCCGGCCTCGCTCTGCAAGCCATCGAAGAAGGGCAGGCTCAGTATTTCGCGAATGATCGTCTTCGCAAGATGGCCGGCGTGGCCTAGCAGATGTCGCGCGAGTTGTGACGGGAACTGCCGTACAATGCGGGCGCAGAGGGTCATAGCCATTGAAGAGGTAACACCATGCCGTCCGTAGAGGAGGTACCAGCGCGCCAGGGACGAGCAGTTAGGGTTGAGCGCAATCAGGCGTTGCAGATCATCAATACCTTTGGACACCAAGTTGTCGACTTTTGGGCCTTCGATGCGCGTACCGTCGGTACGTATCTGTCAATGGAGCACACCCGGGCTACCCTCAGCCGTCTCACGCCGCGGGTCGGTGACGTTCTCGTCGACAACTCGCGCGAACCGATGCTCGTATTTGAATCGGATACTTCGCCCGGAGTTCACGACACGGTCATCGCCCCCTGCGATCCGGCGCGATACGCGAAGCTTGGATGCGCTGATGGTCATGCGAGTTGTGCGGACAATCTGCATCAAGCACTCAAAAGGCTGGGGCTCGCGGTTCCGGTATGTCCCGCATCGTTTAATCTATGGATGAACATTCCAGTGCTGCCGAGCGGGGATCTCGAGTGGCGAGAAACGGTGTCCAAGCCGGGAGATAGTGTGATCTTTCGCGCGCTGGTCGACTGCATCATGGTGATGTCGGCTTGTCCGCAGGACGTGATTCGCATCAATTCCGGGCGCCCGGTTTCGGCGCACTACACCCTTCTCAGCGACTGACTCCGATCGAGATCTCCTCGCCCCTAAGTAACGGCGGGCAATTCGAACGCGGGCAAGCAGCCCACGGAGTCCTCGCGCGAACTTAGGGCGCTCAAATGATGAGACTGCTCGGCCGTGGTGCGGGGATGCCGCGGTCACCAACGAGCACGGTTTCGTCAGCACTGCGCTCAAGCCCTAGTTTTTGCGGCAAATCCCAACTCTGCCAGCACGCGCGGCGCACTAGGCACGACAATTGCAACTGCTTAAGAAAATGTGCGTCTAGGGTTCCGGTCCGCTTCGGCGGGCGACTGGTCCGAGAGAGGCAGTCCTTACCAAGGGATACACGGCGGGACAAAAGCCCGGGAGAACAATGTCGAGGAAGCTCTGGCGTCCTCGGGATGTGCTCCCTATGTTGGGCAAATCCCGAACTTCGCGATCGGCTTCCTCAAGTGTGGTGAATGACCACGGCCGATTGAGGAAAGATTCTATGAAGGCATGCCTCCGAACTCGTCGCTCGATCGCCTCCTGCGGCGAGCCCCGTCAACTCGGTGTCGTGTCATCGTTGACCGCCGCGGTGTTGGGCGCTTTGTACGGCGCACCCTCCCTCGCGGCACCGGAACCGGCGCCTGCGCCTGCGCCGATGGAGGATTCCGCTCTGCAAGAGGTCGTCGTCACGGCGAGCCGCCGCGCGGTCTCTGCGCAAGACCTTCCGATCAGTATTACCGCGGTGACCGGCGCCTCGCTGGAAATGGCTGGTATCCAGGATATGGCCGGCCTTGCCCATTCGATGGCCGGAGTCAGCTACACCGACAAGGGACCCTTCGGCGGCGTCAACGGCAGCACGCTGATCATGCGCGGTTTGAACAGCGAGTCGCTGGCCTTCCAAGAAGGACTGGCGACATCGGTGATCCCGCCCGTGGCTACGTACGTCGACGATACGCCGCTGTTCTTCAACATGCGCCTGCAAGACCTTGATCGAGTGGAGGTGTTGCGTGGGCCCCAGGGCACGCTTTACGGCTCGGGCTCGCTCGGCGGGACGATCCGATTCGTGATGAACGCGCCCGACCCGAGCGGCTTCGATGCCAAGGCGGAGGTGGGTCTGAGCAAGACAGCCCACACACACACGACCAACGAAGACATTAGCGCCATGGTCAATCTGCCGCTGTCGGACACCTTTGCTGTGCGCATCAATGTGGGCGCGAGCGACGACGCGGGCTTCGTCAATCAAACGAATCTATATCGCCTCGACTCCTCCGGGGCGCCCATCTTGTCGCAGCCAACGACGCCGAGCAATCCGGTCGGCTTGAATCCGCAAATCGCGCCGCAGATCTACTCCCAGGACGGCGTCAATTCCTATCAATATCGGAACGCGCGAATAGCGCTGCTGTGGAAGCCAACCGATGATCTGAAGGCGCAGCTCTCATATCTTTATCAGCGCTCGACCGCGAATGGTTTTCCGTACATAGCGACGGGTCCGCTCGCTTATACGCAGCCGATCGCGGCATCTACCCAGTACCTGCCAAATGGAACACTGTCGCCCGTTTCATCGCCGCCGAACATATTGTCGCTCTTTCCCGCCACCGTGCCCGCCGGAACGGATCGACTGACCAACGCGGCCAACAGCCTGGAGGGCACTGCCGACGATGTGAATTTGGTCGCGCTGAATGTGGACTACGATTTCGGTTTCGCCACGCTCGCCTCATCGAGCTCTTGGGCGCATCACAACAACACCACCCATGACGACCTGACAGGCGAGTATGCGAACTTTCCCTTCTACCAGAATCTTTACGGTCAAAATCCCCGCACCGATGTGTACGGACTCGATCAGCTCGACGATAAGATCTGGGCGCAAGAATTTCGCTTAACCTCGAAGACCGGCGGCGCCTTCGATTGGATCGCGGGGTTTTTCTACAAGGACCAGAAGACCTACATCCAGGAGCATGAGTACTATCCCGGGTACAACGCCTTTTTCAACGCATGTACGGCCTCGGGGTTGTATCCCTCGACGGACTACGGCGGCGTCAATGCTTCGGCCTGCGGTGCCGGAGAGCAGCCTCCGGGGACCATCATCGACGGCATCTCCAATCCCCTCGACCAGACTTACATCGGCGACATCGAAACGACATTCAAGGATATGGCGGTGTTCGGGGAACTGACCTGGCACTTGACCTCGGATTGGAGCGTGACCGGCGGGACCCGATTATTCAAACAAACCGTCTCGCAGGCGCAGCAGACCGGTCTGTTGTTCGACGGCCTAGGCTTCGTGTCGGGCAACAGTCTCAGCGACGAATGGAAGAGGGCGCTGTGGAAGGTCAACATGGCCTATCGGCTCGATAAATCCAATCTCGTGTATGCGACGTGGTCGCAGGGCTTCCGGCGCGGCGGCGTCAACGGGCTGCCGCCGGATCAACCAGTTCCGGCGCGCCCCGGGACGGTAGGGACGACCTGCCCGCCGGGAGGTCCGAATGCGGGCAACTACTGTCTCAGTTCGTCTCTGTTGACGTATCAGCCCGACAAGGCGGACAACTACGAAATCGGCATCAAAGGGGTGCTCGAGAATCGCGTCAGCTATTCGGCGGACATCTACGACATCGAATGGCACAACGTGCAGGAGGGAACATCCCTCACGCCGCTGTCGCTTCCCTCCGCGGCCAACGTGGGTAATGCCTACAGCCGCGGCGTCGAGCTCGATGTAACGGCAAGCATCACGCACCATCTGGCGGTGAAGCTGGGCTATGCCTACGATCAGACCAAGCTGACGTCGTTCGACTTCGTATTTTCGCAAAATGTCACCGTTCCGCTCCCGTCGCCGGGCGGCCCCTTGCCGGGAACGCCCAAGAGCAGCGTCGCGCTGAGTCTGGAATATGCGCACGTCCAGTTCGCGGGCGGCGAGTTGCTGTATGCGCTCGATTCACATTACCAGAGCAGGATGTTGTCGTCGATTTCGGAAACGGCGATTCCCGTGCCCGGCTATACGATGCTCGATGGCCGCATCAGTTTCACCCGCTCGCATTGGCTCGCAACCGCCTATGTGGACAACATCACCAACACACTCGGCGTCAATGCCATTACGGATCCGACATTTTGGGGCAATCGTACGCAGGAGATCATATCGCGACCGCGCACATTCGGCTTGACGTTCGGATATTCATTCAAGGGGTATTGAGGATGCATTCACGCTGCACGTACGGCGCTCACCTCGGATGAGCACGGCGACTCCCATTTCGCCCGGTATGTGGTTTCGCGATCGTGAGATGGCGGTGGCCAGCACGATCGCGCTTGCGTGGACCTGCAGCGGTTGGCTCGGATCCTTTGCGCTCATGGGGACGCACTCTGTGATTCTCAATGTCGCGGGAGTCCTGCTCTGCACCCATGCCATGGTTCTCGCCGCTTACTTGATCCATGAAGCGGCGCATCAGACCTTGTTCACCTCCCGTCGAGCCAATGGATACGCCGGCGAACTCATGAGCTTCATTGCCGGCTCTTGCTATGCCTCTTTCGAGCGCATCCGGCACATGCACATCCGTCACCATGTCGATCGCGCGGATGTCGTGTGCTTCGACTTCAAGGGCTTGATGCATCGTCGCCCGGCCGTGCGCCGCACATTGCAGTGCCTCGAGTGGGCGTACCTGCCGGCCACCGAAGCGTTGATGCACCTGCAGGTGGTTTGGCGTCCGCTTTTCGTTCGATCGCAACGGCGGCATCTGCCGCGGGCGGCGGCCATGCTCGCCGTCCGCTGCACCTTGCTGGCGCTGCTCGGACTCTGGTCAATCCGGGCGCTGTTGCTGTATGGCGTCGCCTCGGTATTGTTGCTCCACGTGCTGAATTTCTTCGATGCCTTTCATCATACCTTCGAACAATTTGTCATCGATGCCGACGGGACGCTGCCGTTGCAGGGCCGCGACCGCCAGTATGAACAAGACAACACCTACTCGAACCTGATCACGCGCCGATTCGCTTGCCTCAATCTTCTGACCTTGAATTTTGGGTATCACAATGCCCATCATCATCGCCCCTCGACGCCTTGGTATCGATTACCCGCGTTGCACCGGGATCTTTACGGCGATGAGGCGCCGGCCGTCCTGCCGCTCTCGGAATTGCTGCGGACTTGGCATCGCAATCGCGTTCGCAGGGTCCTGTCGGACGATTACGGGGCGCCCGGTCAGGGGCGCGGCCGCGCCGACGCGTTCGTCGGTGCGCACGGTGTCTCGTTCTTGACGGTGATCTGACTTGCCGGTGCATAGCCAGTCGCTCACTGGCCTGTGCGCAGTGGTCACCGGCGCAGCGGGCGGCATCGGCAGCGCCATCTCGCGGCAGCTGATTGCTCAAGGAGCCACGGTGCACGGCCTCGATCTCGACGCGGAGGGTCTTCGTCGGCTAAGGGAGGAGTGTCCGAAGACACAGTTCTTGCCGGTTGCCGTGGATCTCGGCGATCGCGCCGCGCTCGACCGCGGCCTCGTCGAACTGATCGAGAAGCTGGAGCGCCGCTGCGATGTGCTCGTCAATAACGCGGGAGTCGCCCGCCTGAGGTCGCTGGAGCGGACCGACGATGGGTTGCTCGATTGGCTGTTCGCCGTCAACTTCGTCGCGGCCTTTCGCACTACCCGCGTGCTGCTGCCGGCGCTGCGAGCGAGCGGGCGCGGGGCGGTCATCAATATCGTCTCGGAGCTGGCCCTGGTGGGGCAGCCGGACTACAGCGCCTACTGCGCCACGAAGGGTGCCATGCTCGCGTGGAGCCGGGCGCTGGCGGTCGAACTGGCTGGAGACGGTATTCGCGTCAATGCGGTCTGCCCCGGTCCGGTCGACACCGCGATGCTGCAGGAGGAGTTCGCGACCCATGGCGATCCCGAGGCTGCGCGCAATGCTGAGATCGCGACGATTCCGCTCGCGCGTCTGGGCGCGCCCGCGGACGTTGCTGCGGTCGTCGGCTTTCTCGCCAGTGACGCGGCTCGTTTCGTTACCGGCGCTGCGTGGCCCGTCGATGGCGGGAAGACGGCCCGATGAATTCCAAAACTCCCTCCCAGTCGAATCTTCGCTCACGCTGGAGGTGCTCGTGATATCAAATCCCGTGCCATGGCCTGACGGCGCGAAATGCGCCGTGTGCTTCACCCTCGACATGGACGCAGAGAGCCTGCTGTACCTCGCGCATCCGCAGCGGGCTCATACCATGGTGTCCGCCGCGTCGATGTTGCGCTACGGACCCGATGTCGCGGTGCCGCGGATCCTCGCGACCTACCGACAGTATGGGATCCGGCAGACCTTCTTCGTGCCCGGTTGGTGCGCGGAGCGATATCCGTACGCTCTCGAGGCGATGGTGCGTGAAGGCCATGAGGTATCGGCACATGGGTACCTGCACGAACTTCCGAACGAACTGTCGGATGCGAACGAGAAGGAGTGTCTGCTGCGCAGCCTTTCTGCCGTTCGATCGATAACCGGGGAGAAGTCGGCCGGTTGGCGCGCACCGCTCTATCAATTCTCGCACCGATCGGCTGAATTGCTGCTCGAAGCAGGCATCACCTACGATGCCTCCTTGATGGGCGATGACGTTCCCTACCTCATCGATTCGCCGCGCGGATCGCTCCTCGAGGTGCCGTCGCATTGGGGCATGGATGATTGGCCGCCCTTCATGCACAGCAGCGAACTGAATTTCGAGATGCCAATTCAGTCGGCGGCGCGCGCTTGGGAGACGTGGTGGGAGGAGTTCGAGGCGATGTGGGAATTCGGCGGCCTGTGGATTCCCGTCTGGCATCCGTTTCTATCGGGGCGCCTCGCGCGCTGGCGTCACACGCATGCGATGATCGGTAGGATGCTCGCCAAGGGTCGGGTGTGGTTCGCACCGATGCGCGAGATCGCTGCCCATGTGAATGCCTGCATGTCGGATGGCACGTGGATGCCACGGGTGCAACCGGCGATCTGCATCGCTTCGCGGGCGCAGAGGGGGGCCTCGTGATTCTCGAGCTGTTCGGCTACGACCGGCACGGCGAGATCCGGGAACTCGACACGACGCTGCAAAAAAATGCACTGCACACGGGCGATGTGGCCCTTGCCGCAATGGGGTTCAATGCGCCGGCCTGGATCGCGGCGGTATCGATGTCGGTTCTGTATTCGGCGGTCGGGGCGGCGGCGCCGCTCGCGATCCTGATTTCCTTCCTGTTTCCGATGCTGGTGCTCGCGCTGTGCCTTGTATATCTCACGCGTCAGGCGCCATCGGCGGGCGGCATTTTCACGTTCTGCAGCCGCTTCGTGCACCCGGCGGCCGGCACCATCCTCGGCTGGGCCTATACGATTTCCTGTGCCGCCATCGTGCCGATGACTGCGATTATCGGCACTCAATACCTACAGGCACTGCTTCCCGCGCTCAAGGGGCCATTTGCCGCAAAAGTCATCGGTACGCTCGTAACGCTTACATTCATGCTCGTATGTTTGCGGGGCGTACTGCTGACCGCGCGTCTGACCACGGTGTTTCTTGCGTGCGAGGTAACCGTCATCGTCGGCCTAGGGGTGTGCGGAATCGTATCGCCGCACGTTGCAGTCCCGCTGCGCAGCCTTTACGCCCTGCCAAAGGACTGGACCGTATTGGGTTCGGGCGTGCTCCTAGGTATGTGGATGCTCGCGAACTTCGACTCGGCCATCAATTACATCGAAGAGGCGCACATTCCGGTGCGGACGGTGCAGCGCGCGCTCCTGATCGTGCTCACCTCGGTGTTCATCATCTACACGATCGCTGCGATTGGATGGCAATATGCGGTACCCGTCGACACTCTGGCACACATCACCGAGAACGGCGACGGCGGTCCGATCGCCGCCATCGCTCGGATTTACCTGCCACCCGCGCTATCATGGATCGCGATCTTGGTGGTTATCAGCTCCGCCATGGCGGGTTTGCAGGTCTCGATGACCGCCGGTGCGCGCACGGCCTACCGAATGGCCCGGGAAAGTCACCTGCCGCGCGCATTCGGCCGCACGAATCGCTATCGCGCGCCATGGCTCAGTGTCGCGGTGATCGGCGCGATCGCGGTTGCATTCGTCTGGTGCAAGCCGCTGTCGGACATCACTTTCTACTACAACACGGCCGTCGTCACGCTGGCGTTGTCGTATATCTCGGCGCTCGCGGCCTTCGTCAAACTGATGTTCTCGCGCCTTTCGCTGCTGCGGGCGCTGGCCGCATCGGTGCTACCGTTGCTGGCGATCATGGTGCTTGGTTATCTCATCTATTCGGCGGGCGCCTACCCGGCGGATCCCAAGGATAAGTACCTGGCATGGTACATCGGCTGCGCGGTGCTCGGTTCCGGCATCCTGATTGTGCTCTATGGCAAATCGCAGCCACCTGTCGAGCACGAAATGACGATCCGGCAGCAGGCATGAGGAGGCGCCGACGGGAATCCACCTATGCGGCAAGGCATTGACAGAGACGGATGTCCGATGCGATTCACTCCCTGCTATCCGGGGGCAGCAATCTTGCTCGAGGGTGCTGGGACGGTCGAAATTGAGGCGCGGTCGCTGGGCGCATGCGTGAACACATCGTGCGGCTCGATGTGCCGATGCCCTTTGAGCGGAATATTGAAGGTGATCGTCGCACCGTATCGATCCTGAGCCTGGTCATCGACGCGCACCTTGTCGAACACCAGCAATCGGGTACCCAAATAGAAGCTTTCCTTCAAATCGTGGGTAACCATGAAAATGGTCATCTTGTTCGTACTCCACAGATTGAGGATCAGCTGGTGCATATCGGCCGTAACACCGGGATCCAAGGCACCGAAGGGCTCGTCGAGCAGCAGCACCTTGGGCTCGCAAATGACCGATTGTGCGATGGAGAGGCGCTGCTGCATACCCCCGGAGAGCTGCGCTGGATATTTGTTGCGGGCAGCACCGAGCCCGACTGAATTGAGCAATTCGTCGGCCTTTGCGATCGCCTCGCGCCGCCGCGCACCAAACAGTCTTCCCAGTAGCGGGGCGCCGCGCAATTCGAGTCCGAGGAGCAGGTTGTCGAGCACCGTTAGGTGCGGAAACAAGGAATAGCGCTGAAACACGATGCCTCGATCCGGTCCCGGCTCTGCAGACAGCAGCTGTCCGTCAAGCAGAAATTCGCCGCGGGAGGGCGTCTCGACACCCAAGAGCATCCGGAGAAACGTCGTCTTGCCGCACCCCGATGCGCCGACGATCGTGACGAACTCATGATCGCCGATCTCAAGATTCACGTTCTCGAGCACGACCTGTGTGTCGTATTCCTTCCATAGCCGCTTGACCGTAATCTGCGTCATCGGCTTTCCTGCGCCCAGCGAAAGGCCTTGGCGCGCACCAGGCGCAGCAACGCATCCATGGAAAAAGCAAGTAGCGTGATCCATGCGACGTAGGGCAGGATCACGTCCATCGCAAGATACCGGCGGACGAGGAAGATTCGATAACCGAGTCCTTCGGTCGAGGCGATCGCCTCGGAGGCAATCAGAAACAGCCACGCCGATCCGAGACTCAGGCGCAATGCATCGATCAGCCGCGGCCACATTTGAGGCATGACGATGCGTAAGATCAATTGCCACGTATTGGCGCCGAGGGTTTGTGCCTTGATCATTTGCTCGCCCGGCAGCTCCTCGGTTCGCAGCGCGAGAGCACGAACCATGTTGGGCGCCACGCCGATAATGATCAGAAGCACCTTGGCAAGTTCGCCCAAGCCGGCAACGATGAACAGAATGGGAAGGATCGCCAGCGGCGGAATCATGGATACCGCAGCAATGAACGAAGCGAACACCGCGCGGACGTAGGGAATGACTCCAACGGCGACACCGAACGCGATGCCGAGAAGCGCGCTGATTCCGAGCGCCGTGAGGAGCCGTTTCAGACTAGCGGCCGTATCGGTCCAAAACAGGACATCCCCGCTGCGCGCGTCTTCTTCCAAAGCGTAGTGGTGCATCGCGCTCGCCAGCATGGCGGGCGATGGCAACAGCTTGTCTCCGGGGTTGGCGGCAAGCCGCGCATTCGAATAGACGAGATACGCCGACACGAGCAGCAAAAATGGGAGCAGGGAGAGGATGAGTATTCCGCCCCTGCCAGGATGCTGATTGACGAGACGGCGCACTGGCACGATGCTCACTACAGTTGCCCGTCGATGGCCATTTTCGTGAACCGAGGATCGAAGCGCATCTTTAGATTGCCCGCATCGCCCAGCGTTCTGCCCATCGGAAATTGGATCCCGACCGCATCGGGCGAGCCGGCGCCCTGCCCGAGGATGCCGTGCTCGAAGGAGAACCTGCGGACCAGGTCCATGGTTTTGATCAGCGCCTCGCCCGTCATGAAGGCATAGGCATCGGCGGGGGTCGCAAATAAATGTGTCGTGGCAAGCTGTCCGTCGAAACCAGCCGGATCCGTGCCGGATGCCTTGGCCATTACGGCCCGGGCCGCCTTCGCGCCGGAGTCGTTGCGCAGCATGATTGCAAGGGTTTCGTACCAGGCACCGACGAGGGCCTTGCCGAGCTTGGGGGCGGAGGCGAGGGTGGCGGTGTTCACGACCATCAAATCGATGATTTCCCCCGGGATCTTGCTCGAATCGAAGACGAGTTGCGCGTTGGGCGCTGCCATTACGCTGCTCAGTTGGGGTTTCCACGTGACGACTGCGGTGGTCGCGGCGGCCGAGAAAGCGCCCACGATGTCCGCATCCGACGTGTTGATTATTTTGATGTCGCGCTCGCGCAATCCGATGCTGCCGAGCGCGCGCACCAGCAGGTAGTGGGACACGGAGAGCTCGACCAAATTGACCTTCTGTCCCTTGATGTCGGCAAGCTGCTTTGTCTTGCCCTTGAGAACGACGCCGTCGTTGCCGTTCGAAAAATCGCCCGCGATCAGCGCGGTCGAATCGACGCCGCCCGCCGCAGGGATCGTCAGCATGTCCATGTTGGTCATGACGCACGCATCGAAGCCGCCTGCCGTGTATTGGTTGATCGATTCGACGTAGTCGTTGATCTGCGTGAGCTTGACCTTGATGCCGTACTTATCGGCCCACTTTTTCAGGATCCCGCTTTGGTCGGCGTAGTCCCACGGCATCCAGCCCACATAAATGCTCCAAGCGACATTGAACGAGGTTTTCTCGGCGGCGATGCCAGGCGAGAAAGCCCCGCACGCAATCATTGCGACCAGTAACGCGGTTCTGCCGGATCTGCGCAGGGTGGGCATTCGATTTCCTTGGGGTAGATGCATTCTTAGGCGACAGCACGCGTGTCATCGAGACACAAAATCACCACGGTTTGCGCGAACAACACGGCGTGCCCTTCCGCGCACCGCACCTCGCTCACCTTACCGTCGACCGGTGCCGTCACCGCCACTTCCATCTTCATCGACTCGACGAGGAGGAGGGTATCGCCCGCTTTGACGCGCTGGCCCTGCGAGGCCGAGATACGCCAGACGCTGCCGGACACCGGGCTCGAGACCGCCAGGCAATCGGTCGATAGTTCGTCGTACTCGGCGGCACCCGGAACATCGGGCAAGTCCGCGGTGTAGCCGATCTGTGCCGTCGCTTCCCATCGGGCACGTTCTGCTTCGAACGCGGCTTGCTGTCGGGCCTTGTGAGCGGCGATGCTCGTCCGATGGGCGGCGAGAAATCGGCGATAGTCCCGCAGCCGAAACACCTCGGCCGTGATTTCGATTTGCGAGCGCCCGTGGATGAAATCGGCGCGAAATTCGAGCAGCTCCTGTGCCGATACCGGATAAAATTGAATCTGATCGAAAAAACGCAACAGCCATGGGTGTCCGGGGGTAAATACGTCCGTCACTTTGTAGGTATTCCACATTTGACAGGTGCGACCGACAAACTGATAGCCACCGGGCCCTTCCATGCCGTACACGCACAAATACGCGCCACCAATGCCCACGGCATTCTCGGGCGTCCAGGTTCGCGCAGGATTGTATTTCGTCGTCACGAGCCGGTGCCGCGGATCAAGCGGTGTGGCGACGGGGGCGCCCAGGTAGACATCGCCCAGGCCCAGCACGATATAGCGGGCTTCGAAGACGATTCGCTTGACCTCGTCGATGCTCTCGAGCCCATTGATGCGGCGGATGAACTCGATGTTGCTCGGACACCAGGGCGCATCGGCGCGTACGGATTGCATGTATTTCGCGATCGCGAGTCGTGTCGCGTCATCGTCCCAGGACAGCGGCAGCTTGACGACGCGGGTGGCTATTTGCATGTCGTCGATCGACATCCGCTCGTCTTCCGCGGTCATCAAGGTCGCCAGCAGCCGATCGAGCGCTAGCACGCGACCGTCGTAATGGACTTGAAGGGAACGAATGCCCGGGGTGAGGTCGAGGATGCCGCGGAGATTTCTACTCTCGAGCCAGGACATGAGCGCATGGACGTGCAGGCGCAACTCCAGGTCGAGCACCATTGGGCCGTATTCGACCAGAATGTTGCAATCGCCGGCGCGCCGGTATGTGACTGCGGGCCTCGCTGCTCGTGCCGGCAGATGGCCGAGAATCGGCGACAGTCCGGCGGCCACTTGGCGCCTCGAGGTGTCGACAGGCGGCGGCTTGTCCCATGCCGCTAGGGCCGATTCCTGTGCCTCCTCGAGTTGCCGTGCCTGCTCTGGGGACAGAGGCGTAAATCGTACGCGACTGCCCGGACGCAATTGTCCGAGCTTCCACAACTCCGCCTTGACCAAAGTCGCCGGGCAGACGAAGCCGCCGAGCGAAGGGCCGTCGGGGCCCAGAATCACCGGCATGTCGCCGGTAAAGTCGACGGCTCCAATCGCGTACGCGTTATCGTGAACGTTCGAGGGATGCAGCCCGGCTTCCCCGCCGTCACTGCGTGCCCATGCGGGTTTGGGCCCAATCAGCCGTACACCCGTGCGGCTCGAGTTGTAGTGAACCACCCAGTTGCTCGAAAAGAACTCCTCGATATCCTCCTCGGTGAAGAAATCAGGCGCTCCATGAGGTCCAATCAAGACCCCTAGCTCCCATGCCTCAGTGATCGCGGGAATCAATTCCGGGGGGACGGCGCGCGGCTCTCTCGCCTCGGAGGCCGCGTGCAGATGCAATATGTCGCCAGCCTTCAGTGCACGCCCGGCATGTCCGCCGAACTTGCCGAGCGTGAAGGTCGCGCGACTTCCCAAATAGTGCGGCACGTCGAAACCGCCGCGTACCGACAGGTAGGCTCGGCTTCCGGCTCCTCGCGGGGCACCCATGCTCAACGTTGCGCCGGCCGGCACGTGCACCGGTGTCCAGAAATCGAGTGTTCGGCCGTCGAGGTCCGCATCCATCGGCGCGCCGCTCAGGCACACGAGCGCATCGGTGTCGAATTTAAGGGTCGGTCCCGACATGGTGATCTCAAGTGCCGCGGCATCGTCCAGGTTGCCGACGGCGCGGTTGCCCAAGCGAAACGATAGGCTATCCATCGGTCCCGAGGGTGGCACCCCCACGTTCCAATAGTGGAGCCGCCCGGGATAGTCTTGGAGAGTCGTCTGCGTACCGGCGTTGAGAACTTCGAGGGTCCGCGGCCTGTAGGAAAACGTATCGAGCACGCGAGTGGTCATGCTGCCGAGCGCAAATAGATCGGTTGCCGCGAGTTGTCTGACGTAATCGAGATTCGTCTCGATGCCGGCAATCTCCGTGCCGTTCAAGACGCGCCGCAGCTTCGCGACCGCCGCGTCTCGATCCGTATCCGCGACGACGATTTTGGCAAGCAATGGATCGTAATGCGGAGTCACGACCGTTCCGTCCTCGATCCATGTATCGACGCGCGCTTCGGCCGCAAATCGGGCTCGGGTGAGTGTGCCGGATGACGGCCGAAAGCCGCGTGCGGGATCTTCGGCGTAGATCCGCACCTGAATCGATGCCCCGGACGATGAGGGTACCACCAAGCGGAAGCCGCCGTTTGCGGCGAGGCGTATCATCCACTCCACCAAATCGATGCCCGTCACCGCCTCCGTCACACAGTGCTCGACTTGCAGGCGCGTGTTCACCTCGAGGAAGAAGAACGCGTCGCGGGCGACGTCGTAGACGAATTCCACCGTGCCGGCGGATCTATAACGCACAGCCCGGCCCAGGCGAATAGCGGTGTCGTGCAGCCGATTGCGTAGGGCTGCCGATAATCCCGCCGCGGGAGTTTCCTCGACGACTTTTTGATTACGGCGCTGCACCGAGCAGTCTCGCTCGCCGAGTGCGATGACGTTCCCCGCGCCGTCGCCGAATATTTGCACCTCGATGTGACGCGCCTGCTCGACGTAACGCTCCAGGAAGACGCCGCGGCCGCCAAAATTCTTCTGAGTGAGGCGCTCGACGCCATCGAGCGCCGCCGCAAGCCCGGATTCGTGTTCGACGAGGCGCATCCCGATCCCGCCGCCGCCCGCGGAGCTTTTCAGCATGATCGGGTAGCCGATGCGATGCGCCTCGCGGCGCGCCTCCCCGAGATCCGCAAGCAGGCCACTCCCCGGGAGGAGCGGAGCGCCCGCGCGTGCGGCGATCTCTCGCGCGATGTGTTTGGAGCCGAAATCCCGAATCTGCGCAGGCGTCGGGCCGATGAATGCGATATTCGAGTCTTCGCAGGCTTGAGCAAAGCTCGCCCGTTCGCTCAGAAATCCGTAGCCGGGGTGAATAGCCTCGGCCCCGCACGCGTGTGCGGCCCGAATGAGTTTGTCCTCACATAGATAGCTCTCGATTACCGGCGATGGACCCAAATGGAGGGCTTCGTCCGCTTGCAGCACGTGCGATGCATAACGATCTGCATCCGAGTAGACGGCCGCGGAAGCGATGCCCATGCGGCGCAAGGTTCGAATGACTCGGCAGGCAATCTCACCGCGGTTCGCAATGAGGACCTTACGAAACATCGAGGTCCCAGATCAGAATCTCCAGCGGCGTCGGGTTATAGGCGTTGCAGGGATTGTTCAGCTGCGGACAATTTGAAATCAGGACGATGATGTCCATTGCCGCACGCAGCTCCACATAGTGTCCAGGTCCACTGAGACCGTCGGCGAAACTCAGGCCGCCCTCGGCGGTGACCGGAACGTTCATGAAGAAATTGATGTTGTGCGTGAGATCGCGCTTGGTAAGTGCGAATTGCTCATTCTCGCCCACCGCCAGCAAGTAGCTGTCCCGGCAGGAATGCATGGTCCGCTTATCGAGCGCATAGCGGACGCTGTTCGACTCCGCCGCGCACGCACCACCGAGGGTGTCGTGCCGCCCTACGGTATCGGCGACGATCTCGGCGAGGGTATTACCGGCGGTGGACAATAGCTTCGAACCCACGCCCAAGTACACGTTACGCTGCTCGCGCATGGTATCCACGATGCTGTACCGTTCACTCGGGTGGGCTGCGGAAAATAGCAAGGTGTCGGCGGCTTGATTGCCTTCCACGTCGACGAGCCTGAAAATGTGGCCGCTTTTCACGACATCGATCCAGTAATCGCCCGCTGGTATGACTTTTCGGTAGCGGGCAGCTGCGGCATCGAGCAAACTCGGTCGCTGCATGACTTTAGTCTCCGGACGCGCGACAGGCGCACCGTCGGTAGAATTCGGTATTTTCAAAGCCGCGGGCGTTTTCGGGGCGCGAGTTGCGGCAGAAGTCATCGTCGCGCACGGACGGTGATTTTCGCAGCTGCAGTGTGATGGGCATGCGGGGGTACTCGGGAGCTGGATTCATCGGATGCGGGCAGGTATGCAGGAGTACGAGCGCATCCATCTCGAATCGCAGGTCGACGAAATCACCGGCTTGGGAATTGCTCTCATCGAAGGTCATCTGACCCACGTCGTCGACGGACACCTTGCTGAACCAGTTGACGTTGGCGGCGAAATCGCGTCGGCCCAAGCCGTACTTTCCACCTTCGACGAGAAACGAGTCGTGTCCGTTTTGCGTCCATTCATTGCGGCACTCCTGATATTTTTTCTGGCCCCAACGGCGGCCCACGAGCTCCTTATTGGAATTCCCGCACACGGTGTCATGCCAGCCCACCGAGTCATCGATGATGGAGCAAAAGATGCGTCCCATATCGGAGTACAGACAATGCCCTTTCGTGAGCTTGAATGTGTGCTGGCACTTCAGGGTGTCCGGCGCGTTGTAGCGTTCGAGGAGGTTGTCCGGGTTGTAGAAGAGCATTCCGACGTTCGCGCCGCCGTTTTCGTCGAGGAGCCGAAGAAGTGTGCCGTTGCGGACGGTGAGGGACCAGTGCTTGCCGCCCGCGATGGATGTTTCATGGAATACCGCTTCGCTACTCATGGTCGTGTACCGAAGCGTGTCTCGATTGCCGCCGTTCTTTTGCGCGCGCCGTGTCCCGCCGAGCGGAACAGCGGGCGCATTGAGCAAAACCCATGGGCCAACCTCCTTCGTCAAGCCGTGCCGTCAGAGCACTGAGTGGAGGCTTCGGCCCTTTCGGGTTATCTCCTTATGCGGGAGATCATCCCGAGGACGCGCAAGCCTCCTCGACATTAATCTCCCGGGCTTTTATCCCGCCGTGTATCCGTGGGCGCAGCAACCGCTCAGCTGCCGAGGGCCATGGACTGCCTCTCTCGGACCAGACACCCACATCAGCAGGCCGGAACCCTAGAGGCACTTTGTCTCCTCAGCTTGAGCAAGACCTGTGCCAAGTGCGCATGCCCTGGGTGCATATGTACCCATGGTCGACAACCGCCGCAATTTAGCGGCCATACTTGCAAGGGCCGAGGCGGGGACCTTCGCCCCCTGAGGATGCGCGCGCACCAGCGGAGCGCACCGTGAGCGAGCCGCCGCCCCATTGTTGCGCGCACAAGGGACGTACGCAGAGCCCCGAGCGCGCTATATTGCAAGCCCATGCCACCGTTCGACAGCTTGCTGATTTCCGATCTCTTGCACGGCTACCGCAGCGCTCGCTTCACCCCGACCGAGGTGATTGGGAGCGCGCTGCGACGCGCCGACCACGCCGAGCAGCGGCATGTATGGATCACCCGTCTGCCGCACGAGCAGGTGTTGGATCTCGCTCGCGCGCTCGAGCAACGCTCGATCGAAGAGCTCCCACTCTACGGCGTTCCCTTTGTCATTAAGGACAATATCGATCTTGCAGGCGTGCCTACCACGGCGGGGTGCCCGGAGTATTCGTATGTGCCGCCGAAATCCTCGATGGCCGTCCAACGACTGCTCGATGCGGGAGCGATTCCGCTCGGCAAGACCAATCTCGACCAATTCGCGACCGGACTGGTCGGCACGCGCTCGCCATACGGCGCCTGCCGCAACAGCTTTAATGCGGACTTCATCTCGGGCGGCTCCAGCTCCGGTTCGGCCGTTGCGGTGGCCACCGGACTCGCGAGCTTTGCGCTCGGCACCGATACGGCCGGGTCGGGTCGTGTTCCGGCCGCCTTTAACAACATCATAGGACTGAAGCCGAGCGCCGGTAGGATCAGCACTCGCGGCATCGTACCGGCGTGCCGGTCATTGGACTGCGTATCCATCTTCGCGATGACGAGCGAGGATGCGGCCCGGGTGCTCTCGGTTGTCGAAGGGTTTGATTCCGATGATCCCTATTCGCGCATCCTCGGCGCCCGCGCGATTCGAGGCCGGCGATTCGGTGTTCCGCAACGCGACCAGTTGTGCTTTTTTGGCGACGACGAATACGCTCGGCTGTTCGACGAGGCAATGATGCGCGTGGCTTCGCTCGAAGGCGTACTTGTCGAGGTGGATCTGTCTCCCTTCTGGGATGCGGCACGACTATTGTATGAAGGACCTTGGGTAGCGGAGCGCTACGCCGCGATCGAGGATTTTATCAATCTGCACGAAGAGGCGATGTATCCCGTCACGCGCCGGATCATCGAGGCCGGGAAATCGTTCTCGGCAGTCGATGCGTTCAAAGCTCGGTATCGACTGCGGGCGCTGAAACGCGCGAGCGAACGCATTTGGGACGAGGTCGATGTGCTGCTTACACCGACCGCCGGCACGATCTACAAGGTTGCGCAAGTTGATGCAGACCCCATTCGTTTGAACACCACGCTGGGTTACTACACCAACTTCATGAACCTCCTGGATCTGACCGGCGTCGCGATACCCGCCGGTTTTCGCAGCGACGGTCTTCCCTTCGGGGTGACCGTGGTGGGGCGCCACGGAACCGATTACGCGCTGCTCGCGCTGGCCGACCGATTGCACCACGCCTACGTGAACAGGCTAGGAGCCATGGATTGGACCATACCAGGGCCGTGGCAAGGCTTTCGCGCTGTCGCCGAAGGCTTTATAGCGGTCGCGGTCTGCGGCGCCCACATGGATGGCTTGGTGTTGAATTCTCAGTTGCGTGAGCGCGGCGGGTACTTGATTCGCGCGACGCAAACCGCGGCCAACTATCGACTGTTTGCACTACCCGGTGGGCCTCCGGAGCGCCCTGGGCTCGTGCGGGTGCGAGAAGGCGGGGCCGCCATAGACGTCGAGGTATGGGCCGTTCGATCTGCCGATTTTGGCTCGTTGGTCTCGAAGATACCCGCCCCTCTTGGCATCGGTAGCGTCGAGCTTCGAGACGGCGAGAGGGTGCTGGGATTCCTGTGCGAATCCTACGCCGCTGACGGTGCCGTCGATATCACACAGTTTGGTGGGTGGCGCGCTTATTGCGCCGGTCCGCCGTAGGTCGCCGGGCGCGGAAGCTGCCGGGTCACTTAGGGTTGGGATTGTCATCGTGAATGGCATTGATCGCCTGCAACAGATCCTTGGGCAACACGACATCGACGGCTCCCAGGTTATCTTTCAATTGACGCGTCGAGCTTGCCGCCATCAGCACCGTGGTCACGAACGGTTGCTGGCGGGCAAAGGCGAGCGCCATATGCGCCGGCTCCAGTCCGTGCGCCCGGGCGAGGTCGACATATGCGCGGATGGCTCGTTGCTTGCCTTCGGAGAGCCGCGCCAGGAATCCGGCGGACTGGCTGGAACGGCTGCCCGGGATGGGTGTTGGCTTCGCACCGTACTTGCCGGTCAGCGTCCCGCCCGCGAGCGGTGAATACGGAGCGAACGTCAGCTCGACATTTGAAATGTTCTTAATCCATATGCGGTCTGTCAATGTGCCCTCGCGGGCGGTCGCGCGCACGGATCCCGAGGATCTGCGTGACCCTGCCGATATGGGCATCGGGTTGCACTACGACCGCCTCCGCCGCGGTGCGGGATAGATGCCGGATTGTAGGATTTACCTTACAGTCGGTCGGCGTGTTTGCGAACGCGAGACAGCGAGCCCTCTCCGGTATTCTCTCGAAAAATCAAAAGCTGAATGATGGACCATTCTCCGCGTTTTTATTTTCCAGCCCGTTCCAACCAATATCAAAGGTCGATAACAATCACCCTGATACAAAAAATTGAATCCTAGCCCGTAGGGGCAAACTCGACGCGTAACGAATCATTGCGAAAGAAGTAAGGACGTCAAATGATAGAGAAGGAACTAGCGATGAAACGCACAAGCATGCTGACGATTGCAAGTGTCACGGTACTGCTCGCCGTCTTGGCCGCCGGAGCTGCAATTTCCGCGCAAGACAAATACACCCTCAAACTGCCGAATGGGCTCGCTTTCTCAGAATTCAGGGGATACGAAAACTGGCAGGTGGTCTCCGTCAGTCAGACCGCAGACCTGCTCAAGGTGGAGGTTGCCAACCCGACGATGATCGACGCCTATCGGGCCGGCATTCCCGGCAACGGCAAGCCGTTCCCCGACGGCTCCAAGATCGCGAAGATTGAGTGGAAGCCGAAAAAGATGGTCGAATCACCTTTTGCAGTCAACGTGCCGGACACTTTGCAGGACGTTTTTCTCATCGAAAAGGACAGCAAGCGGTTCCCGGACACAAAGGGGTGGGCCTATGCGGTGTTTGACTATCAGCCTGCGTCCGACACGTTCACACCGGATCCGACCGGCACCGTCAATTGCGGTTTCGCGTGCCATACGATCGTGAAGGACAAGGATTACATTTTTCACTCGTACCGGAAACGGTAAGGGAAGGTCTTGAACTCGCGGGGCAATTTATGCTGGAAATCCGACCGACCTGCGAGAACTGCGGAGCTCAGTTGTTACCGAATTCCCTCGAAGCCATGATCTGTTCCTTTGAGTGCACGTTCTGCCGAACATGTGTGGAAGGAATACTCGACAACGTATGCCCGAATTGTGGCGGCGGATTCAGCACACGGCCCATTCGACCGGCGCGCCGATGGAAGGATGAGAATTGTCTGACGGCAATCCCAGCCTCGACCAATGTAATCTCAAAGCCCGTCGACCTCGCGTCACATAAGGCGTTTGCCGCGCCAATTAAGGCTATTCCCCCTGACCGGCGGTAGCCGTCACGCGCTGAATCGCGTGCGATACTCTTGTGGGGTGACTGCCAGCAGCCGTAGGAAGCTTCGGCGCATCGTTTCCTCGGAACCGAAGCCGCAACGCTGACAAATCCGCTTCACTGGCAGGACGGATGCCGATAACAATCGCCGCGCCGCTTCGACTCGCAGTCGCTCGATGGCGCGGGCGGGGGTAAGGCCTGTTGCCTCTGCATAGTGCCGGCTAAAACTGCGTTCACTCATTCCTGCTCGATCGGCCAATACGGGAAGCAGTAGCTCATCGCCCAAGTGCTTGTTGATCCATTCGTGAAGTGCCCCAAACTTATCGTCTGCCGCTTGTAGCGACAGCGCTGTGCTGAATTGCGCTTGTCCACCGGGACGCTTCATGAAAACAACCAGGTATCTAGCCACGGCCAGCGCTGCCGTGGGTCCCAAGTCTTCTTCTACGAGCGCAAGCGCCAGATCGATCCCCGCCGTCACCCCTGCCGAACTCCATACCGAACCGTCGCGCACGAAGATTGGATCAGATTCGACGCGCACCTTGGGGAAGCGGCGGGCTAGCTCGGCGCAATACGACCAATGGGTTGCGGCGCGACGTCCGTCGAGCAAGCCAGACGCGGCCAGCAGAAATGCCCCGGTGCACACGGAGGCGATGCGACGTGCCCGCTTGGCTCGCGCCTGCACCCAATTGATGATCACAGGGTCCGCAGCCGCCGCCTCAACGCCCTGGCCCCCGGCCACCATCAATGTGTCGACTGCCGCACCGCCGAGCGGAAGCGGAAGGGTCGAGAGTTTGAGTCCGGCTGAAGCCGTAACCTGCGCGCCGCTTTGGGCCACCACCCTTAAATCATACGGTGGCCGTCCTCCCGCTTCGCGTACGAAATCGTTGGCGGAGGCGAATACTTGAATTGGTCCAGTAACGTCCAGCAACTGTACCAACGGAAAAGCCAGCAATTCGACGACGCGAACGGCATTTGGCGCGGACCGAGGGATTTTTGGCATTACCGCCAAAGCCTGCCTCGGTAGATTGATCTTGTCTAGCGCTATCCACCAACCGGGAGCTGCACGTGATTCCAAACGACACCCATCTGCTAATCGGCTCGCGCGATGCTCGCCGAGGCGCCCCGCTCGATGTCTTGCACGTTCCGGGAGGGCCCGGACAGGAAGCCCTGATGGAGGACCAAGAGGGGCGGGAGGAAACGGCCCAGCGGATCGCAGCTCGTTTAGGCATCTACGGCCTCACCTGATCGGGTGGCGAAAACCGAGGGGTTATTGGCAAGCCGGCCAAGGAAACTGGCCGTACATTCTACCGGCAGCAATGATTTCGCTGCCACGCACGGCTGCCGCCCTGCCAGAGACCCAAACACCACCATCAAAGGAGACCACCATGACCACGATGACATTAACAAAGAAAGAGCCACCGGAATGGCTATTGGCTTTCTGGAAGGAGATTGACGACAAGACCTTTGGTAAAGGGTTCGATTGCTTTACCAAAGATGCAATCGGTAATCTTGGTGTTGCTGATTGGCATGGACGCGAGGCCATCCGAGAAAACCTACGCGCATTTATCGATACCGGTTTCACGGCGCACCACGACGTCCTCGAAT
Organism: uncultured Gammaproteobacteria bacterium; assembly: GCA_963801865.1. Classification (GTDB taxonomy): domain Bacteria; phylum Pseudomonadota; class Gammaproteobacteria; order Steroidobacterales; family Steroidobacteraceae; genus Bog-1198. The sequence continues at coordinate 418,597 of CAWDGY010000010.1, forward strand.
ACTGGGACGGCGGGTCGCTCAAGATCTTTCGCGGCATCGTCACCATGAAGCCGGACGATAGCAGCAAGCCGATTGTCAAACCCGTGATGTCACACTTCTTCTACATGGACGACAAAGACCCGGCCAAAGTTCGTCACTGGATCGGAGCGGTGGGACCTGTTCAGTTCTGAGGCGTAGTGGAGTCTCTCGATGAACGCATTTCTTTCACAAAACACAGCATCATGGTCCGCGACTCATGTCCTGCGCCAAAGGACGTGAGCTTTGAGGCCGATACCGTAGGAGATATCTCTGGTTGGTGGTGCCGGCCCAGGTGAGTTGCCCAAGCGAAAGTAGTGCAGTAAATTGACATGAAAGATTCGTAAAGCATTGAGTTTACTGGACACTTGAAGGATTTGAACCGCCGAACAACGGGTTAACACACGGGCGCTGCTTCGTATGCGGCGAGCACCGCCGGTCCGTATGGCGCGAGGCCGTTGCGCACGACATCCTCCTCGACCGCAGCAGCCCAGCGGCGCTGTCCGAGCGGGGGTATCGCCCCAATGAAGTTGCCGCCCTCTGCAACGTACTGCTTTGTAGCCGCGCAACCTTCAGATCGCTCAAGCCACCGGACACCCGGTTGAATGGTCCGCACTACGGTCGGTTCGGGGTCCAATTGTAATGTTGGACCCTTGACGAATTGTGAGTGAGCGGCAGAGCCGTCGGATCAGGGCATCGATCGGCTGGCCGCTTCGTTGCCATGCCGATAGAGTCATGGGCGGCTGTTGCCCGGGCAAATTTGCATATCTGGTGCGCTCGCCGAATACTCCTCGCAGCAGAAACCCCGGAGCATGAGGTGAAAAGCGCGAGAGCCTTGGTCATCGGACTTGCATCCGCAGTGATCGAGGGCTGCCATACACCTGGCGTGAAGGAGATTTCACCCTCAGAGTTTTCCGTTTCTGCTCAATATGAATTTTGGCTCGGCGGTTGGGACAGGGCCCAAGAAGACGCTCTTGCACAAGGTAAACAGTATTGCGCTGCGAAAGACAGGCCGTTTAAGTTTATCGAAGAGCAGCGATCCGGTACGGCGGGACTTACCCCCTTAAAATCGACCATAACGTTCAACTGTGCGAACGCAGAGGTTGGCGGCGGCGAACGCTAAAAAAACTCCCCTAGAGGGCAGCGCGGGCTGCCCTCGGGGGAGCGATACGCCGACGGCATGGGGGAGTCATCAGCGTTGCCCGATATCATCTCCCATAAATGTTGCAATCGTCTGTACGCCCTTCCAATAGAAATGTGGAGAAATGCCGAGGAACTCGTGCCCGCTGGCCGTTGTGGTCACGGATGCATGTAGGCGTTCATGCCTCCATCGCCTCACCGTCCTTCGTGGCGGTCAGGCGGGTCGGCACGAGCAGGATGACCGGCAGGATGAGCGCGTAGACGACGAAGGTGACAATGACAGTGGGGATGAACCCGCCGTGCTTATCATAAATCCAGGTTCCGAATAGGTCACCGAAGCGAACAGAAAAATAGTAGAGGGCGTAGAACAGCATCATCATTGTGCCCTGGCTGCCACGGGGGGCGGACCGGATCACGAGATCGACAAGTGAAGCCTGCGCCAAACTTCCGATGATTCCCATCGGCGCCGCCGCGATGATCGCCCCGACGGCGTTGCCCACGAGCAGCAGCGGGCACATCTGGAAAACCGCAAGAGTGAACCCGAACCAAAGCAATGGGCGCAGAGCGAACCGGCGGCTGAGAAATGCGTAGGCCGCGTAAATTGGAATGAATGAACCAAAGAATACACCCTGCCAAAGTCCCCACTGGGTGTCGGTGGCATGCAGGTGGTCGACAATGTGATACTGAAGCACCGTACCGGTGGCAGGTGAAAACTGCCAGAGCAGTTGAATCAGCATCGCCGGATAGATCGGCCAGTGACGAACAATCCGTTTGAGGTCCCGAAAAATCTTGACCTCCGAGACCTCGGATCGCGCCTCCTCGAACACCCACTTCGGTCCCAGGAAGCCCATCACGGCGATCGCTAGCATGAGCCCCGCAGCGCAGAAAAACAGGATGCGGGCGGCCGCGGTCGCACTCTCGCCCTCCAGGGTCTGGCTCAGCATTCCGCCGCCGACAAAGGAGAAAAGATCAGGCAGGGCGCTGCATATGCTGATGACGCTGCTCATCTGGCCAGAGACAGCGTGCTTCCGCGCGATCGTATTCGTGATGCCGTAAACGGCACTGCTGACCATCCGGAACGCCATGGTGGCGACGAAAAGACCGATCAAGAACACGCTGTATGTGGGGTTGATCAAGGACATGGCGCCGTAGATCAGCGCAGTCGTCACCCCGAACACGATGAGGTGGCCTCGGTCCCCGCTCCCAAATGGGCTCCAACGGTCCCTGATGAAGCCAAATACAAAACCCGCAATCAGTGGAGCGCCGATCCAAAGCTTGAAAACAGCCAGTTCGTTGGCATTTAGGTGCATCCGGTTCTTCAGGAAGAACGTGACCGGAATGTCGATCATGCCTCCGGCCGGACTGGCGAAGTTCATTAGGGTCAGTAGGAACCCTCCGAACAGGAACGCCTGACGTGTTCGCTCTCCGGAGAGCGGCGGCGCTAACGCGTGGGTATCAGTGATCATGCCGGCAAAGATCTGGAGCCTACAGTCGGAAGCAGAATTGGAACTCTTGAGTGGAGCCTGGATGGTCTACGCTCTGCCCGTCAACAGGATTTTGTGACCGGCTGTTTCTGGACACTGCCAGCTCGTCTTGGGAAATGCGAGGTGCCTAGATCTCAGAGCGCGGCTACCGCTTGCGATGCCTAAGGCTTACATCAACCCAGGTTAACAAACGAACCATATCCCCGCAGCGTCTCGTCATTGGTGAGCAAGATCATAGGCTCGACCAATGCCTGAGCCACCAGGATCCGGTCAAATGGGTCCTATGTGCAGCATCGGTAATTCCGCGACCCTCGCGGTGTGCTCGCCGGACACCGCAAGCAGGCTAAACCCAGCCGGCTCGATCCCGTCGAGAACCTCACGGGGTTGGCATCGAGCTTCCCGAATGTCGACTTGATGCTGATCTCCCAGATCGAGGCCGCGCTCGCATACACCTCGGCGGCGTCGATCTTTCGGCGGACCGGCGCAGAGAGCTTCGAAGGCTGGGAGAGAGACCAGAGCAGCAGATGCGTGTCGAGCAATATCCGCGTGCTCAGCGACCCTCGAAGTCCGCAATCAGCTCGTCCAGCGGCGCATTGAAATCATCCGGCACCTGATTTTCCCCTTCAGCAAACCGAGCTTCTTGCGCCGCGGCTTGACTGTAATTGGACTCAGGCGCGCCATGGGCTCGCCGGCCTTGGCGATGATGACCTCTGCGCCTGCGGCGACCTCATCGATGATGCGCGAGAGGTGGGTCTTCGCCTCGTGGATATTAATCACCTTGCTCATTAAAGGCAGGCTCCGTGTTGGGCTAGACTAAGTTTAACTAACAAGGGCGAAATGGCAATGTCGCGGCATCCGGTGCCGTGAGAAGATCGATAACCAGTCTGAGACCGATCTTCGGCCCGAAGGAGCGCACATGCCCATAGAACGAACGACCTCTGTAGAGCCGGTACCTAGCCGGCTCCACATGCCAGGCTATGACTTGCCCGAAGGACCCGACGGACTCATGCCGTGGAGCTGGGCAGAGCGGCGTCTGAAGGGGAGTCACAACTACTGGCTCGCTACCGTGAGGCAGGACGGTCGCCCGCACCTGATGATCATCTGGGGCCTGTGGCGCGGGGGAGTGTTCTACTTCAGCACGGGTAGCCGCTCGCGCAAGGCGCGCAACCTGGAGAGCAATGCCCACTGCGTCATCGGCACCGAGCAAGCTCACGAGGCTGTGGTCGTCGAGGGTGCCGCCGAGAAGGTCCGTGACGTGGAGCAAATCAAGGAATTGTTGGCGATTTATCAGCGCAAGTACGACTACGACATGTCGGCGATGCAGGAGGACATCCTCGCGCTGCGAGAACCCATCTTCGCCGTGCGCCCGAGCGTGGCCTTCGGCCTCGAAGAGGAGGCGGTCTTGCAGAATGCCACTCGCTGGCGATTCGCTAAGTGAGGACGCGCCGGCGCCGAACGTTTCACTTCCAATTATTGAGACTTACAGTGCGCCGTGCAAAGGCACGGTCTTTCAGTGGGTGCAAATCCCATCCGGCAATTATCGCTCCAGCCGGTAGCAATCGGAGCAGTCGGCAATTCCTTCCAACCTTCTGACTCGACGAGGCCCAGGCAATGCAGTGAGAGAGAAAAGTAGGGGCCAGAACCGAAAGCACTTCTTATAACGTGTGCATACACATCCGCCCGGTGCTCAAGGTATTTGCCGTCAATTAAAGCCTTCTTGATAGCAGTCGTTCCGGCGCGCTGCCGTTCACTTCATCGACCGAGCTAGTGCAGGCGTTATGCGCTAGTCGAATCAGACGGTCCCGGCCACAGGACCCGGGCACTCGTTCACTGGAACTGGCTGCCGTTAGGGCTCCGAGTTCGTCGATCGCACGTTTGAGCGTCGCCAGTTTGAACAGCGCACGATGGCGTAGCGGCGCAATGCTCAAGCGTGATCTTCATCGCCTCCACGATATCGCTCCGGGGCCGGCGCTGCTGTACGCTGCCTTGTAAATGCGCGTCGAAATCTGCAAATCCGCTTCGATCCACCTGCGCCACAGTGTGTTCCTGCTCGCGTTGGCGATGCCAGCGTTCGCCGAAGCGCCGGAGCCGTCCATGAGCTCGGATGCGCAGGTGCATCGGATGCTCGTCGCGCGAGTCGATGGTCAGCGGCAGGGCACGGGGATCGTCGTGGGCATCATCGATTCCAAGGGCAAACGGGTGCTTGCTTACGGAACCATGGGCGTCGGGGACAAGCGACCGGTCGGCGGCGACACGGTGTTCGACTTGGGCTCGATCACCAAGGTGTTCACCGCCCTCGCATTGTCCGATATGGTCCAGCGCGGCGAACTAGCGCTCGACGATCCGGCCCAAAAATACCTGCCGGCGGATGTGCATCTTCATACGCACGGGGGCAAGCAAGTTACCCTCGCGGATCTTGCGACGCACACGGCCGGATTTCCGTCGCGCCCGGACAACCTTGACCCGTCGGATCCCAAGCAGGCACTCGGATACCCAGCCGAGTTGCTGTATCGGTTTCTGTCCTCCTATGTCCCCACACGAGATCCCGGGACCTACTACCAGTATTCGAGCGTGGGCTACGGCCTGCTGGGAGAGGTGCTCGCGCGCAAAGCAGGACGGAGCTACGAAGATCTGCTGAAAGAGCGCATCACGCAACCGCTCGGCATGAGCGATACCGATATCACTCCGAATACCGCGATGCGGGCGCGCACACCCGTGGGCTACGACTCGCGCCTCGTGCCGGTGGCGCACGATCACTTTCGGGTGCTGGGGAGCGCGGGCGCCCTGCGCTCGACGACCAACGATTTGCTGGCATTCTTGCAGGCGGTACTCGGCTATCGAAAGACGGCGCTGGCGCCTGCGATGGAAGCGATGGTTGGAACCCGCCGGCCGGGCGGTGCGCCGCCGCCCTCCACGGGCATTCGCCCTGGCGCCACGCAGATCGCCCTCGGATGGAACATCTACACGGACGGGTCGCGGGAAATCGTATGGAAAAACGGCAGCGTCTCGGGCTTTCGCGCCTTCATGGGATACGAGCCGACCATGCGTCTCGGCGTGGTCGCGTTCATCAATGCGCAGACCGCCACAGGAGCCGACGACATCGGCCTGCACCTTCTCGATGCGAATATCGAGGTGAATCTACCGTGAGTGAGGCCCGCCACGACTGCCCACGAACAGGAACGTCAAGCTGGCTTCTTCAAAGTCGAATTTACGGCTCATTCGGCTTGCAGGGACTCCGATTGTCCGCTGATTGCCAGGGCGGGGCGTGTATACGACCATATTCGAAGAGCAAGTGCGCAAGACTGGGATGCCCCTCGCTTCCCGGCTAAAGGCGGAAAACAATGACGCCCAAGTATGCGGAACTATTCGATAGGTATTTCTACTTCACCATGTCGCTGGTCATCGCCGCAGTTGTGATCTACGGCTTTAGCCACACGATCAATGAAAATCTAATCCACCCAGCATATCCGCGTCCTCTCGTACTATATGTTCACGCGGCAATATTTACGGGTTGGGTTGTTCTGCTAATAACCCAGTCCGTGCTCATCAGGACACGGAATGTGAGGCTGCACCGAAAACTCGGCCTGTGTGCTCTTGCGCTGGCGATTGCGCTCCCAATTATTGGCATTGCGACCGGTGTTGCAATGGCACGCTTCAACACTCAGCACGGCAGCACAGACGCCACAGAATTCCTCATCGTTCCGTTCTTTGATATGGTCGCTTTCACAATTGTAGTTGGCCTCGCAATCGCTTGGCGGAAGAAACCGGAATACCACCGTCGGCTAATGTTTCTCGCCACTTGCGCGCTTACGATAGCCGCATTCAATCGATTTCCAGCGAGCATCGTGCCCGACAATTGGGGCTACGCAGGCGTTGATGCTCTTATTTTTCTAGGCGCCGGGCGTGATTTGTTTGTGACGAAGCGCATCCACCCGGTTTATATCTATGGTCTACCACTAATGATCGTTGGTCAGGTATTGACCATGTACATATATCTGACCAAGCAGCCCGAATGGATGGTGATCGCGCGCCGAATCATTGGATAATGTCTCCCAGAAGAAGCTTTGACGACGGCGGGCGAAATCCGGCTGCGGAATATACGAATATCCGCAAAGGGCCGTACGTGCTACTAATTCAAACATGAATGCATGTATCGGCGAGGATTTATAGGAGTCCAGCTATGTGCCGCTCAGCCATCGCACACCGCGTCAACAATCGATCTGTGTGTTCAACGGCACTATTGCTTACCCTGATGATAGCGGCTCCAGCGAGTCGTGCCGAGGACCCGAGCAACGCCGGGTACAGCGATGACGCTCACTACGACACTAAATTCACCGTCTGCAAACACGGCTGCCGATACGACAAGATTCAAAAGGCGGTGGATAAGGCCAGTTCCGGTGCGACGATTCTCATCGGCCCGGGGACGTATTTCGAGAATGTTGTGATCGACAAGAACAGCGTGACGCTTGTGGGAGTTTCGGCCAAGGAGACTACGGTCGACGGACGCTTCCGCGGCCCCGTATTCGTGCTTGGGCCGCAGAATTCGGGGGCGTACCCGGGGCAGATTTCAGTGACCTTGACCGGCCTGACGATTACTCATGGTCGGGGAGTAACCGGTGGCGGCATCGTACAGAATGTCCTCACGCTCGTGATGACGGATAGCGTCATCGTGTCCAATGTCGCGACGCAGAGCGGCGGGGGCATCGAGGTTCAAACGCCGAGCGAGGCCCCTTTCATTCCGCCTGCCGTACCGGCTACCACGATCGAAAGGTGCGTCATTGCGAATAACCAGGCGCCGATCGGTGCCGGAATCGCGACTGAGGCGGAGGCCGGCATGCAGATCAGCGACAGCCTCATCGCAGGCAACTCGGGAGGTAATGGTGCAGGTGTATTTGTGCAGTATGCGTCGTTTGTGATCATCGTCGGGACGACGATCAGCAACAACACCGCGAGCGGAGAGGGCGGGGGTATCTCGGTTGCAGGAGGTGGCCCGGGAGCCCCGAGGGGGGGCGTTGAACTTGAGAGCAGCGCGATTGTCAATAATACCGCCGCGCAGCCGTGCGGTGGCGTATCGATCTTCCCTCACGGCATCGGTGCGCCCACCTGCTTGCTTGGCTCTAGTGGGGTCGTGATCGCGCTGAATGTCCCCGGCCCTTGAGCGGGTGCTCCCCTAACCCCCACGCGTTCCCTCCTCGGTCCAGCTGACCCCGGCATCATCCAACGGCGCAGGACCGGCTGAGCGAGACTTCGAGCCGCGCACAAAGCCGCTGCCGTTTTCTTTATGAGCCCAACAGCAAGGCGGCGGCGAAGAGCAGGCGACTGGCGCCGCGTCCGGCACCCCCGACGTATTCTTAAGCTACGCCTCGCAGGATGCCGCCGTCGCCAATACCGTCGTCGCGGTACTGGAGAGCCAGGGGATTAGGTGTTGGATTGCTCCTCGGGAGTAACCGGTAACCACGCGGCGTCCTATCGGATCGCGCGAGGGTAAGGACAATGGTACTTCAGTTCATCACACTGGAGGCCTGCGATGGAGAAGATCATTCAGCGGCGGCGTAGTGCCAAGGCATGGCGGCGGATGCTGGCGCGTTTCGAGGCAAGCGGATTAACGGCGGTCGCGTTCTGCGAGCGCGAAGGCATCAGCAGCAAGAGTTTTTATCGTTGGCGATTGCGGCTTGGGGACGTGGATCAATCGCTGGTGGCCAGCGCAGCCGGGGCGAAGAACACGGCGAGGGGATTTATCGATTTGGGCGCGCTTCGTCCCAGCGATTCGCGATTTGAAGTACGCCTGGAACTCGGCGCCGGGGTGATCTTGAGCATAGCGCGCGGCTGATGTTTTTTGCCGAGGCGCAGATCCGAGTCCACCTGTACGGGCAGCCGACCGATATGCGTAAGTCATACGACGGACTTCAGGCGCTTGCCCGTCACGCGATGGGCCGCGACCCGCTCGATGGCGCACTGTATATTTTCGTGAACCGTCGCGGTTCGCAAATCAAATGCCTTTATTTTGATCGCAGCGGCTTTTGTATTTGGGGAAAGCGGCTCGAGAGGGGACGATTCATCGGCGACTGGCGCTCGGTGCAAACGCGCGAGATGGACTGGACGGGATTGAAGTTGCTGCTGGAGGGTTTGGAGGGGAAGCGAGTTCGGAAGCGATTTTCTCTACCATCGATAGCGACAAAAAGCCTATAAATACAGCACTTTAATACCATCATCGTGGTATGATGAGGGTCATGCAAAGTACGGCATCCGTTGACTCATCTGCACCCTCCAATGTGGCAGCGATGAGCGCGGATATCGTGGCGATGCTGCGCGCGAAAGACGATCAGATCGCGTTGCAGGGCGAGCAGATTGCAGCTCTGCAGCACCAGATCGAGTGGTTCCGCCGCCAGATCTTCGGGGCGAAGAGCGAACGGTTCATCGCCGAGTCGAACCCCGAGCAGATGTATCTGGGGCAGATGCCGGTTCCCGAGAGGCAGTCAGAGAAGCGCAAGAGCGTCGCCGCCCACAGCCGACGGGTCACGCGCAAGGACGGCGCTGATGCCGGCGAGTCGCTCAAATTCTTCGACGAGTCGCGCATCCCGGTGCGCTCGATTCACCTGGATCACCCCGACACGGCCGGCAAGAGCGCGGATCAGTACGAGGTGATCGGTGAGAAGATCAGCTATCGGCTGATCCAAAATCCGGGCAGCTACGAAGTCCTGAAGGTGCATCGCCCCGTGGTCAAGATCAAACAGAGCGAGCAGATCCTGTGCGCCCCGGCCCCGGCCGGGGTGATCGACGACAGTCGGGCCGATGTCAGCTTCATCGCAGGCCTCCTGGTGGATAAGTTCGCCTGGCACCTGCCGCTGTATCGCCAGCATCAGCGCCTGGAGGCCGCCGGCATTACCGTGAGTCGACCCTGGCTCACACAGATCAGCCAGAAAGGCATCAGCCTGTTGGCGCCGATCTACGCCGCTCAGTACGCCTCGGTCCTACAGAGCCGAGTCAAAGCCATGGACGAGACGCCCGATCAAGGCCGGACGCTCGGGCCATGGCAAGATGAATACCGGGTATTTCTGGCCCCTCTACGGCGAACTCGACGAGGTGTGCTTCCCGTTCCACACCTCCCGCAATCATGACTTCGTCAGCACGGCACTGGGCCTGGTGCAGGCCCCGGGATCGGTGCTGTTGACCGACGGCTACGCCGCCTACCAGCGCTATGCCGAAAAGACCGGACTGACTCATGCCCAATGCTGGGCGCATACCCGCCGCCATTTTGAGAACGCGCTCGAGTCAGAGCCCACCGGCGTTGAACAGGCGCTCACTCAGATCCAGGCGCTGTATGGCGTCGAGCAGCAAATCCGCGCTCAAAACCTGATCGGGGAGCCCAAACAGCTGTATCGGCTCACCCACAGCAAACCGACGGTCGAAATCTTCTTCGATTGGGTCGAGCGCCAGTTGGAACGCCAAGGGTTCACGCCCACTCATCCGTTCATCCAAGCGCTGATCTATGCGAAAACTCGAAGACTCGGCCTCGAGGTGTTCCTCACCGATCCGGATGTTCCGATCGATACCAATCATCTTGAGCGCGCGCTCAGGGTCATTCCCATGGGCAGAAAATCCTGGCTCTTCTGCTGGACCGAGCTGGGCGCCAAACAGGTCGGTATCATCCAGAGCTTGATCGTCACCTGCAGGCTGCACGGCATCGATCCCTACACCTATCTGATCGATGTCCTGCAGCGCGTCAGCCAACATCCCGCCTCGCGCGTCGCCGAACTCACACCTAGGCTCTGGAAGACGCTTTTCGCGGACAATCCTTTGCGCTCCATTGCATACCGACTGGACCGATAAGAAAAGACGCCTCAGGCTGAACGCTTACCCTCGGGATGTGACACCTGGCGAGTTCTACGCCGGCTCGATCGTTCACGCAATTGATGCCGAGAAGGCGACGGTGCTGATCCTGTCGGGGAGCGCCGCCACCTCCCCGCACGTCGTCAGAGAGGTGGAACGCGCGGCATCAAAGCGGCACCCGGTGATATCGTTTCGGATCGACCTGACGCCTCTACCTGCAGACCTTGAATATTTCCTGAATACGTCACAATGGTTGGATGCCAGCGGAGGCGACACCAACCGCGCGATGCCGAAACTGGTGGCTGCGGTTCGAGTCGCGATCGAGAAACTCGCGACCCTAGATGTTTCGGCGTTGTCAACGATTGCAGGGACGTCTTCGCGCAAATCATATTCTTCAGACAACATTCGATCGCGCTACCAAGTCGCCGTTGCGGCAGGGTCTCTGGTGGCAGTGTCGATTGCAGGACTCGTGGCGTACAGATTATGGCTACCTGGACATCAAGCGGTTACGCCTGCGCCGACTCTGGCCACCGCGATGCCAGCGGCAGTGACAGCGGCACCAGTAATTCCTGAAAAATCCGTGGCTGTTCTGCCGTTCGTAGACATGAGCGAGAAGAAAGACCAGGAATATTTTTCTGATGGAATGTCGGAAGAACTCATTGACATGTTGACGAAAATCCCCGATCTGAGGGTTCCCGCCCGCACATCGTCCTTCTACTTCAAGGGTAAGCAGGCAACCATTGCCGAAATCGCCAAGGAGCTTGGTGTGGCGCACGTGCTGGAAGGCAGTGTGCGCAAATCCGGTGAAACCCTGCGTGTGACCGCACAGCTTATTCGTATGGATAACGGCTATCACATGTGGTCGCAGACCTACGACCGCAACGTCAAGGATATATTCAAGGTTCAGGATGAGATCGCAACCGCCGTCGTCGAGGCGCTCAAAGTCCAGCTCCTGCCGACGCAGCAGGCTGCGCGCGCGCACCGCACTGCGAATACGGAGGCCTACAACGAGTACCTGCTGGGGCGGCAGTTCTATAATCAGCGGAGCAACGAGAGCTTCCGGCGCGCTCTGGTCGCCTATCGAAAGGCAATCGCGCTCGATCCCGGCTACGCAGCCGCGTACGCGGGCCTCGCCATGTCGGAAGCCCTGCTGGCCGATTCAACCGGCGATGCGGTGAGCGTTCAGCAGGCCGCGGCGGACGCCGAGAGTGCCGTGACGCGGGCCCCGGATCTCGCTGACAGCTACGCGGCGCGCGGTTTCGTTCGATACTACCGCGGCTGGGATTGGAGTGGCGCTGAGGCGGATTTCATGAAAGCGCTGGCGCGGGACACCTTGGAGCCTGCGAGCATGTCGATACTTGCGACGAGATCTTCGGACACGGTGAGTGATATTTTGGATTTCATCCTACATTTATACTACTCAAGTAGGATATCGGCATGATACGGAAGGTTAAATTCCGCGGCCGCATCTGCCAAACTGGAAGGAGCGACGAGCCGCCAGCCGGCAGTTCTGAAGCTTTCAATCTTTTGTTGTCGGATGATAGTCCATGTTCATCGGCTTGCTTGTCGTAGTTGCCTTTGAAGCGGACCTAGACGCGCGATGTAAGTGAGCGGGTACTAAAGCTTTTCGAGGTGCGAAAAGTCCGAGTCGGCATGTTCGAGCTCAACATGGTGGTGTCGGGCGCAGGCGGCGATCAAGATATCAGTAGCCGGGACCGAGACACCGGCGGAACGTGCGCGTCGTGCGAGATCATAGGCGGCACCCCAAACTGCGTTGTCGATGGCGAGTTCCGGCAGCAGCCGTTCGAAATCTCTAAGTACCTTCTTATCACGATCACCACCCGCGCCATTCCATAACTCCAACCGGATGATGGGGCACCAACAGGCCTCACCCGCATCAAGTGCGCGTGTCACCCGATCTCTGACGGCCTCGTCTCCATTCGGTCGAAGCATGTGAATCCACGAGGAGGAGTCGACCAGGATCACGGATCTTAGCCTTTGCGACGTTGCTTCAAAAGTTCCTCAACGCTCACCAGGTCCTTGCAGGTTCCCGCGTGCTTTGTGAGCTCGGCCATGCGCTTACGCCGGTTGAATTCCTGGATGGCAGTGACGATTGCTTCACGCTTCGTCTTTGCCTTGGTGAATCGAATAGCGTCCTCAAGGTCCTTATCGGGAATATTCACGGTGGTCTTCATGATTCCATTTTATCTATCAACATATTCCCGGTCAATACAGATCGGAATACTGAACCGCAGTGGGGGGATCAGCGTCCAAGACCACCCCTTAACCTGTACGGCTGATGTGGCCGTGCGGGGAGAACCGGGGTGCTATGCGTGGAGAGATACAAGATCCGCCGGCGGCGGATGGTACAGTGGAGTCGATCAGCGCGATAGCGCGTGACATGGGGTTGCCGCGCTACACCTTAAAGCGAGCGTCCGCATTCTCGCTGCCGGCCAACGGATATCGGGCGCGTTCTAACTCCCCAGTGACCGCTCATTGATGCCTTGCGTGAAGCGCCTGCGCAGGGCTGCAACTCCTCTTGCTGCACCCGGCCCTCCATGGTAAGGTTACATGTAACCGATGGAGCATATCATGCTGCAAAATTCTCGATCTTCTCGCGACAAGGTTAGGCTGCACCGCGAACGGCTGCGGGCTCAGGGACTCCGGCCCGTGCAGATCTGGGTGCCGGACGTGAGAGCGCGTTCGTTCGTGGCCGCAGCCCGCAAGCAGTCCAAGGCGGTGGCCGCCAGCGGGCATGCAAGGGCAGATCAACAATTCATCGACGCGGTTTCTGAAGAGCCTATCGCGTGAAGCGCGGCGAGGTATGGACGGTATCGGGCGGGGCGAGCTATACGGGAAAGCCTCGACCAGCGGTCATCGTGCAGGAGGACCGGTTCGACCAAACGAGCTCGATCACGCTGTGCGCATTCACGACCGATCCAACGGACGCGCCATTACTGCGCATGCTCATCGAACCTACCGATCGCAACGGCTTGAAGAGCGCTTCACGACTCATGATCGATAAAATCACCACCGTGCCGAAAACGCGGTTGGGCAAGCGCATCGGAAAACTCAACGACGAGGATACGGTGCGATTGAATCGCGCGCTCACGGTATTCCTTGGGCTTGCCAGATGAGTTGCTCCAACCCGCGTGCGCGATGATGCCCAACACTCGAGGACGCGGCGGCTTGGCACTCGCGGTGTGCTCTTCAGACACCGCAGGAGGCTAAACCCCGCGGGTTCGATTCCGACGAGACCTCACGGGAGTTGGCATTGAGTTTCCCGAATCTCATCCGCAGTCATGCCCGGGTCGTCGGCGTGAGCCGGGGTTGAGCCGCCAGTAAGTCATCGCGGGTCGGCTTCGTTGGTGACTGCTTTTGAACTGGTACGACACCCGACCAATCGCTGCGACACCGATCGCTGCTCAACGAGATAGACACCGAAATGATCATGGACATGAAGGCGCAGCTGCAGGCTGCTGCGGGGAGCAAGGCATCCGGGAAGGAGGGCAGCAAGAAACCGCTGTCGCCGCGGTCGGTGGCGAAGATTCTCATCATCGGCGGCAGCGTCTGGCGCTTTGGGCGGCGCATCAAGATGGTCGACGGCAGCCCGTTCGTGACGTACGCAAGCCCAGAGCGCCAAGCGCGAGCCCTACATTCTGGATCCGGCGGAGATTGCCAGGCTCCGCGCAGCGCTGAACGTGTCCTATGAGCGGCTGCTCATCGAGCTAACGCTCACGACCGGTATGCGTTCGGGCGAGGTCCGCGGGCTCACCTGGGATTCGATCGACGTGGAGGGCAGGCGGCTTGTTCATCGAGCGCCAGGCGAACCGTCGAGGCGAGGAGGCGGCAACCAAGACTGAAAGCAGCGTGCGGCCGATCCCGGTTCCTGCATACCTCATCCCCGAGCTCAAGCGCTGGAAGCTGGCGTGCCCGATCACGGCCCGCGGTCTCGTGTTTCCCGGGGAACCGAACGCCCAGGGCGAGCGCACCCCCATCGATGCCGACATTCTGCTGCGGAAAACCCTGCGACGGGCACTGCGCAAGGCTGGCCTCCCGCCGCTCCGGTTCCACGACCTTAGACACATGGCGGGCACTCTCATGCACGAGGCGGGGGTTCCCCTCAAACGCGCGCAAGAAATTCTCGGCCATGCCTCAGAGCGAACGACCCTTGCGATCTACACGCATTCAATGCGTCGCACTCACGACGACTCGGCGGACAAGATCGCAACGCTCGCGGGACTCTCGACGCCACTCGATGCCGTGGGAAACATTCGGGAAACAAATGACTCCGTAGAGTCTCAAGAAGTTGGTGTAAGTGATTGTTTAATTGGCTCCCTGGGACGGAATCGAAATCAGGCGGAAAAGGCCGGTAATCCAGCCGTTTCGTGGCTACGTTCTACGCCGATACCCCACAGATGCCCCCGCCGATGACTGGCTGTTTCTGGACACTCCTGGCTCTTCCTGGAAGTCGAACGCTGCGACATCGGCTCGCTAGTTCGGCAGGCCCTCGATAGTCGTCGCCAGAGGGTCGCCTCAAGCAATAACAACCAGATCACTGTACTTCGCCAATATCTTGTCGACGGTCAGCAGTTTGAGGGGTTCGGCG
>CAWDGY010000011.1:0-230477 GCA_963801865.1 uncultured Gammaproteobacteria bacterium
TTTGCAACGCGAAGGTCGTCGGTTCGATCCCGACTGGCTCCACCACCGGCCCGCCAGGTGCGGCGAAGCCTCGCCAGGTACCACTAAACTTTCACAGCGTGTCATGAGTCATGCAGAAATCATTTCGTGCATGCCTCATGGCATGCGGGTAACGGACCCGCATATGTTCTTTAAAAATTCGGCAATTTGTTTTGACGCTCAAACTCAAGCGAATCTGCTTGAGCTTTGAATGTCGCATTCGAGAACCAGTTGATTAAGTTGTATGACTCCAAATCGCTTGGGGTTATATGGTCAAGTGAATAAGCGCACATGGTGGATGCCTTGGCGACAGAAGGCGATGAAGGACGTGGTAGCCTGCGATAAGCTTCGGGGAGCCGGCAAATATGCTTCGATCCGAAGATTTCCGAATGGGGAAACCCACCGCTTCGGCGGTACCCGCAACTGAATACATAGGTTGTGGGAGCGAACCCGGTGAATTGAAACATCTCAGTAACCGGAGGAATAGAAATCAACCGAGATTCCGTTAGTAGTGGCGAGCGAAAGCGGAACAGCCCAGTGCTCATAATTGCGTAAGTCTTAGTGGAACAGTCTGGAAAGTCTGGCCATAGCGGGTGATAGCCCCGTACATGAAAAGGCGAGCGCATGGAGCACAAAGAGTAGGGCGGGACACGTGCAATCCTGCCTGAACATAGGGGGACCATCCTCTAAGGCTAAATACTCTCTGTCGACCGATAGTGAACTAGTACCGTGAGGGAAAGGCGAAAAGAACCCCGGAGAGGGGAGTGAAATAGAACCTGAAACCGTGTGCGTACAAGCAGTGGGAGCCCCGCAAGGGGTGACTGCGTACCTTTTGTATAATGGGTCAGCGAGTTACTTTCAGTGGCAAGGCTAACCGAATAGGGGAGCCGTAGGGAAACCGAGTCTTAATCGGGCGTTTCAGTCGCTGGGAGTAGACCCGAAGCCAGTCGATCTATCCATGTCCAGGGTGAAAGTAGGGTAACACCTACCGGAGGCCCGAACGAACCACTGTTGCAATAGTGCGTCGATGAGGTGTGGATAGGAGTGAAAGGCTAATCAAGGCTGGCGATAGCTGGTTCTCCCCGAAAGCTATTTAGGTAGTGCCTCGTGTCATTCACCCTTGGGGGTAGAGCACTGTTTAGACTAGGGGGACATCCCGTCCTACCAAATCTATGCAAACTCCGAATACCAAGGAGTGTTATCACGGGAGACACACGGCGGGTGCTAACGTCCGTCGTGAAGAGGGAAATAACCCAGACCATCAGCTAAGGTCCCAAAGTTTTGGCTAAGTGGTAAACGATGTGGGAAGGCTAAAACAGCTAGGAGGTTGGCTTAGAAGCAGCCATCCTTTAAAGAAAGCGTAATAGCTCACTAGTCTAGTCGGCCTGCGCGGAAGATTTAACGGGGCTTAAGCCAAGCACCGAAGCTATGGGTGTAATGATCTTCGGATCGTTACGCGGTAGGGGAGCGTTCTGTAAGCCTGCGAAGGTGAACTGCGAGGTTTGCTGGAGGTATCAGAAGTGCGAATGCTGACATGAGTAACGTTAATGTGGGTGAAAAACCCACACGCCGAAAACCCAAGGTTTCCTGAGCTATGTTAATCAGCTGAGGGTGAGTCGGATCCTAAGGCGAGACCGAAAGGTGTAGTCGATGGAAAGCAGGTTAATATTCCTGCACCGATCATTACTGCGATGGGGTGACGGAGAAGGCTAAACAATCCGGGGTTGGTTCCCGGTTCAAGGTCGTAGGGAGGGATTCCAGGTAAATCCGGAGTCTCGCTAATCCCAAGAACTGAGTACGAGGACTCTTCGGAGTTCGAAGTTGTTGACGCCACGCTTCCAGGAAAAGCCTCTAAGCTTCAGGTAATGATCGTCCGTACCGCAAACCGACACTGGTGGGTGAGAGGAAAACTCTAAGGCGCTTGAGAGAACTCGGGTTAAGGAACTCTGCAATTTGACACCGTAACTTCGGGAGAAGGTGTGCCTTTGATGGTGAGAGGATTTACTCCTTGAGCTGTTAAAGGTCTCAGATAATCGGGGGCTGCGACTGTTTACCAAAAACACAGGACTCTGCGAACACGAAAGTGGATGTATAGGGTCTGACGCCTGCCCGGTGCCGGAAGGTTAATTGATGGGGTCAGCCGCAAGGCGAAGCTCTTGATCGAAGCCCCGGTAAACGGCGGCCGTAACTATAGGCAAGCTTGGTAAACGAAGAGTCGAGTCGACGATGTAGAGTTCGGGTAAAAGTGATTAGGACAACTTCTTAAGTTGTAGTTACGTTAATAAACTTGGCTATATGCTGGAAACACTGAGTATCTGAAGGTACTCGTCACTCGGTGATTTGGGAGTGGCAGTGAAAATCTTTCAGTGCAGTCAATCAGCAGGAAAGACCGGCCGATGCCTTCTTGAGGCGGGCGCCGGAATCCTCAGAGACTATACGCCAGGCTCTTTTTTCGAAGAGATGAGATAGTCCGAACTGCATGGCGACATGCAGGAGTTAAGCGCAATGCATAACTCCACGAACACGTGACTTTTGCGTGTTGTGTAACGACCAGAACGGTCCTAAGGTTTCGCGCAACGTTGCCTTAGTAAAATTTGGCCATATGCTGGAAAACCCGTGAATGCTGCGATACTCGTCGTATAACGAGGATTGGGTTCGTGAACCGAACTCACCCGAGTCATACGGCAGTGACAATTCGACAGCTGCGGAAAATCAGCAGGAAAGGCTTTCAGTTAGCGAGAAGAAATGTTGGTTCCTTGCGGGCTCAGCGAAAGCGACCAATTGAAGAGGTAACTGAAAGAATCCTCAGAGACTACACGCCAGACGCCAACGCTATCGTTGGTGAAGATATAGTCCGAGCTGCATGGCGACATGCAGGATGAGAAGATTAAGGAATGCTCTCATCGCTCTGCGTAAGCAGGGTTAACATACCTCAGCGAAATTCCTTGTCGGGTAAGTTCCGACCTGCACGAATGGCGTAACGCTGGCCCCACTGTCTCGACCCGAGACTCAGTGAACTTGAAATCGCTGTGAAGATGCGGCGTAGCTGCGGAAAGACGGAAAGACCCCGTGAACCTTTACTATAGCTTTACACTGAACTTTGAATTTGTTTGTGTAGGATAGCTGGGAGCCTACGAAGTGGGGACGCTAGTTCTCATGGAGGCAACCTTGAAATACCAGCCTGACAACTTCGCAGTTCTAACCTTGGCCCGTAATCCGGGTTGGGGACAGTGTATGGTGGGTAGTTTGACTGGGGCGGTCTCCTCCCAAAGAGTAACGGAGGAGTGCAAAGGTACCCTCAGCGCGGTCGGTCATCGCGCATAGAGTGCAATCGCATAAGGGTGCTTAACTGTGAGACGGACATGTCGAGCAGGTACGAAAGTAGGTGATAGTGATCCGGTGGTTCTGTATGGAAGGGCCATCGCTCAACGGATAAAAGGTACTCCGGGGATAACAGGCTTATTCCTCCCAAGAGTCCACATCGACGGAGGAGTTTGGCACCTCGATGTCGGCTCATCACATCCTGGGGCTGTAGCAGGTCCCAAGGGTATGGCTGTTCGCCATTTAAAGTGGTACGCGAGCTGGGTTCAGAACGTCGTGAGACAGTAGACTAGTGCTGTCGTTAAATTTGGCTATTTGCTGGAAACTCTGAGTATCTGACAGTACTCATCGCTCGATGGCGAGCGGTAGTGAAAATCTGTCAGTGCAGACAATCAGCAGGAAAGGTCAAGGTCATGGAAGATCATTACATCGCGGGTTTTGTCGACGGAGAGGGCAGTTTTCATATTGCCTTCCAAATCGACGAGACCTCACGATGAAAGTGATTCCATTCTTCGATCGATGCAGTTTGCATACAGTGAAAAAGAACGACTTCGAGTCGTTCAAGCGGATCGTCGAGATGATGAATTCTGAACTTCATCGATCGGCGGACGGTTTCAAAGAAATCGTCAGCATCGCTTATTCAATGAATGCAAACGGATCGAGACGCAGGATCAACCGAGAAACAATTCTCGGGACTTTGAAATCCTCAGAGACTATACGCCAAAGATCATCCGGGCCGATGCAGCCCGAATTGGTCAAGATATAGTCCGATCTGCATAGCGATATGCAGACTTTGCCTCGCGGCAAAGCGCCACCTCAACGGGTGGTCAGTACTCTCAGATAGGTGAGAGGAAGTAACAGAATGTCGGTCCCTATCTTCCGTAGCCGTTGGAGAATTGAGGGTGAGCTGCTCCTAGTACGAGAGGACCGGAGTGGACGCACCTCTGGTGTACCGGTTGTCACGCCAGTGGCACTGCCGGGTAGCTATGTGCGGACGGGATAACCGCTGAAAGCATCTAAGCGGGAAGCCCCCCCCAAGATTAGTTCTCCCTAGACCTTTAAGGTCTCTAAAGGGCCGTCGAAGACTACGACGTTGATAGGCTGGGTGTGTACGCGCAGTAATGCGTTTAGCTAACCAGTACTAATTGCCCGTGTGGCTTGACCATATAACACCCAAGCGATTTGCCTTTAACGTTGGCAAATCCGCATTGGGAAGACTGACTTGAATGCGACGCAACGTCGAAACAAATTGTCCGAATCAGTGGCGGCGGCGAGCCATGACTCGCCGCCTCTGCGACCAGTTTGCCTGGCGGCTATAGCGAGTGGGAACCACCCGATCCCTTTTCGAACTCGGAAGTGAAAACGCTCAGCGCCGATGCTAGTGTCGACTTTGTCGATGTGAAAGTAGGTCACTGCCAGGCTCTTAATTTGAAGAACGAAAAACCCACCTGCGAAAGCCGGTGGGTTTTTTTTCGCCTGCGATCTGCTGCGGGGTGTGCGCGCGGCGCGCGAATCCTCCCCTGACGCTAGGCGGCCCGGCCGTAGAATCCCACGCGTTCGGCGCCGCTGAAGGTGACTCCGGGTCGGTCGTAGTAGGAGAACACGGCGACCAACCGGCTTCTGTTGCCGCGCACGGGGGTGATGCGGTGCGCCGTATTCTTGCCGGCAAAAACGTTGAGCGATCCGGCCGCGAGCGGCTCGACCGAAACTTGGGGATCCTGCCCGAGAACCAGTTTCGCGACGCCATCGTAGTTGGGCTCGGAATCTGAGCGCAGATCGCTTCGATACTCGAATTCGCCGCCGGCCTCGGCAGGCCGGATCAGCAGCGTCGTGGTGTATTGCGAACGATCGAAGTGCCAGTTCAACGCCTCGCCCTTACCGTAAGACATCACGTTGACCCGCGCGAGCGGATCGGTCATCAGAAACAGCTCAGGCTTGCCCATGGTGCGGGCGAGAAACGACGGCAGGAACGGCCACTCGTAAATCTGATCGACGACCGTTCCGGCCAACTCATCGGCACACAGCGTGTAGTTGACGGTGTCGAACCTCTGCAGGGCCGGGTGATCGGCGGCAAGCCCGGCGACTTGATCCTTGAAATAGATGTTGTGCCGACGCGCGTGCCTGTAAGCCCCCCTCTCGAACTTGGGCTCGAGCTCCGAGACCGCACGAGCGATCGCCGCGGGTTTCGCAAATCCCTCGAGCGTGAACATGCCATTCGCGGCCAAGTTCGCCTTGCATCGTGCGACGAGTTCGATGCACTCGGCTGAGTCGGGACGATCGATCGGATAGCGGTCGAGATCAACCCAGTCTTTCATGGCTCCCTCCGGACATCGTGCACCCGATTATCAGTCCTCCGCGGTGCGAAGTGAAATGCCGGACTTGCTATTCCCGCACTTATACATCACGCGCCACGCGATGGAGCCGACGCGCCGGGGTCGCCGCCGCCCGCCCTCAGCGAACCGAGCGCAACCGCTCCTGGGCCTGCGGGGCCCACCAGCTCTCGACGCTCTCTGTGAGACCCGCGAGGTCGAGCCCCGCCGCCGCCAGACAAGTGTCGCGCGAGCCGTGCTCGATGAAGCGGTCGGGTATGCCGAGGTGCAGCACGGGTAGCAGCACCCCGTTGGCGGCAAGAATCTCGCTGACTCCCGAGCCGGCACCGCCGAGGACGGTGTTTTCTTCGATCGTCACGATCGCCCGGTGGCGCGTGGCGATTTGAAGAATGAGCTCCTGATCGAGCGGTTTGACGAAGCGCATGTTGACGAGAGTCGCATCCAGCCGTTCCGCGATCTTGCGCGCCGTTTCGACGAGAGCGCCAAAAGCGAGAATGGCGAGCCCGACACGCCCCTCGCGGCGCAGCTGAGCGCGGCCCACCGGCAGGGCCGTCATTTCCGCGACCACGGGCACGCCCGGTCCGGTGCCGCGAGGGTAACGAACCGCCGACGGTGAGGACAGCGTGGTTGCCGTGTACAGCATCTGGCGGCATTCGTTTTCATCGGCCGGCGCCATGACCACCATGTTGGGGATGCAGCGCAGGAAGCTCAGATCGTAGCTTCCCTGGTGGGTTGCGCCGTCGCTTCCCACCAGACCGGCGCGGTCCAACGCGAAAACCACCGGCAAATTCTGCAGCGCGACGTCATGGATGAGCTGGTCGTAAGCACGCTGCAAGAACGTGGAGTAGATCGCCACGATGGGCTTCAGGCCCTCGGCCGCGAGCCCCGCGGCAAAGGTCACCGCATGTTGTTCCGCGATGGCCACATCGAAGTAGCGATCCGGGAATCGCTTGGAGAATTCGACCAAACCCGATCCTTCGCGCATCGCGGGCGTGATCCCGATGACCTTCGGGTCCTTCGCGGCCATGTCGCACAGCCACTGCCCGAAAATCTGCGAATAGGACGGACCTGAGCTCGCTTCCTTGAAGATTTTGCCGCTCGCCGGATCGAACGGTCCGGGGCCGTGCCATTTGATCGGGTCCGCCTCGGCGGGTGCATATCCTTTGCCTTTGCGAGTAACGACGTGGAGCAACTGCGGCCCGCGCAGCTTTTTGATGTTCCCCAGCGTGGTGACGAGCGACTTGATGTCGTGGCCATCGATGGGTCCGATGTAATTGAACCCCATTTCCTCGAACAGCGTGCCGGGCAGCACCATCCCCTTCAAATGCTCTTCCGAGCGGCGCGCAAGCTCCCAGACGGTCGGCATCTGCCGCAGCACCTTCTTTCCACCCTCGCGCAGGTGGGCATACATGCGTCCCGACAGTGCACGCGCGAGATAATTCGACAGAGCGCCCACGTTCTCCGAAATCGACATGTCGTTGTCGTTCAGGATGATCAAGAGATCCGCCGGCAGGGAGCCGGCATGATTGAGCGCTTCAAAAGCCATGCCGGCGGTCAGGGCGCCATCCCCGATGACCGCGACGGCGCGCCGATCCTCACCGCGTCTTGCGGCCGCCACCGCCATGCCGAGCGCTGCGCTGATCGAGGTGCTCGAGTGTCCCACGCCGAAAGTGTCGTACTCGCTTTCGGTTCGCGCCGGGAACGGGGCGAGGCCCCCGTCCTGTTTGATGGTGTGCAGAAGCTCGCGTCGACCGGTCAGTACTTTGTGCGGGTAGGCCTGGTGACCCACGTCCCAGACCAGCCGATCGTACGGTGTATTGAAGATGTAATGCAGAGCGATGGTCAGCTCGACGGTGCCCAGCCCCGCGGCGAAATGCCCGCCCCGCGTGCTCACGCTCTGAATGAGGAACTGCCGCAACTCGTCCGCCAAGGCGGTGAGTTTGGCCGCCGGCAGGTGCCGCAGGTCAGCCGGTTCCTTGATGGATTCCAGGAGGGGATAACGGTTGGATGGGTCGCTCATCTTTAACAGTTTATACTGTCGGAACCATTGACTGCTAACGACTAGATCAATTGTGGCATAATTGCCACGACGTTGCGGCGACGCGGCCGTACCCGCTATAGTGCCTTGTGGTTCCGCAGCGGCCCGCGTCAGCCTGCTTTTGGGTAATTTGCGCCACACCCGGCTGGCTGGCGCGATCCCCTGACTTTCGAGATACTGTCGTATGTATTCGGGCATTTCCGATGAAAGCTACCAAGATCAGATACTGCCGCACGTCTCGCGCACGTTCGCACTGACCATCCCGCAGCTGCCCGCGCCGTTGCGCATTGCGGTCACCAACGCGTACCTGCTGTGCCGCATCGCGGACACGATCGAGGATGAGCCTGCGCTGTCGCCTGGGGAAACGCTCGCATTTCTCGAGCGTTTCAAGGCCGTGGTGGCCGGCCGGGGAGAGGCGGCGCCGCTCGCCTCCGAAGTCGACAAGCGCCTATCGAACCGCACCTTACCCGCGGAGCGGGAACTGATCAGGAACATGGTGCGCGTGCTCAACGTCACGGCCGGCTTGACCCCGCCGCAGCGGGCGGCAATTCAGCGTTGCGTCGATCTGATGTGCTATGGGATGCCGCGTTTTCAATCCAGCGCCAGCCTGCGTGGGCTTACCAGCAGCACCGACCTGGATGACTACTGTTACTACGTGGCCGGTGTGGTCGGCGACATGCTGACCGAGTTGTTTTGCGAATATGACGATCATATTGCGCGCCGCCGCGCGGAGCTGCAGGCTCGCGCGGTCTCGTTCGCACAAGGTTTGCAGATGACGAATATTCTGAAGGATGTCTGGGAAGACCGAAGCCGGGGTGCGTGCTGGCTTCCGCAGGAGGTATTCACACCCTTGGGGCTCGACCTCGATCGACTTGCCCCCGAGCCCCCGGACGCGCGCTTCGATGCCGGGATGCGCCAGCTGATCGGCGTGGCCCACGCGCATCTGCGCAACGCCCTCGACTACACCTTGTGCATCCCCCCTGCACAGGCCGGAATACGCCGCTTCTGCCTTTGGGCCATCGGGCTCGCGGTGCTCACGCTCAGGAAGATCCAAAGGAATCCGGGCTTCACCTCCGGCTCACAAGTGAAGATTTCGCGCTCCGCGGTCGCCATGACGCGTCTGCTCACCGATGTATCGGTGCGCAACGACTGGCTGTTGCGGCGCCTGTTCGCCCAGGCTGCCCGCGGCCTGCCGCTCGGGCAGCTCGGCGAGGTTCGCCGTCCGCAGATCGCGCACGAGCCGGAACGCGCGCGCCGGCGCTCCTATGGGAGTTCCGGAAGTTGAGCGGCATCGCGGAGAAGCCGGCACCGCTGCCGGGCGAGGGGATCCGGGCCCGCGGGGATATCGTGTCGCATACGCTGACCAAGACGGTGTCGACCGTGTTGGATCGTGCGATTGCCGCCGCCCGGGACGCGTTGGTCGCCCGTCAGAGCAGTGAAGGGTATTGGTTGTTCGAACTCGAGGCGGACTGCACCATTCCCGCCGAGTACATCATGATGATGCACTTCCTCGATGAGATCGATCCGGTGCTCGAAGCGAAGATCGCGGCCTATCTGCGCACCCATCAGGCGCAGGACGGCGGCTGGCCGCTGTATCACGGCGGCGATTTGAACATGAGCTGCACCGTCAAGGCCTACTATGCCCTGAAGCTCGCCGGAGACGACATTCACGCCCCTCACATGATCCGGGCGCGCGCCGCGATCCTGGAGCGCGGCGGTGCAGCGCGCACGAACGTGTTCACGCGCATTGCATTGGCCCTCTTCGGACAGATCCCGTGGCGCGGCGTGCCCTACATTCCCGTCGAGATCATGCTGTTGCCGCGATGGTTTTTCTTCCACCTCGACAAGGTGTCCTACTGGTCGCGCGCCGTCATGGTCCCGCTGTTCATCCTGTGCACGCGCAGGCCGTTGGCGAAAAACCCGAGAAACGTGCACGTCCGGGAACTGTTCCTGACGCCGCCCGAAAAGGAGCGCGACTATTTCCGCGACAGCCGTCAGCAGGGCGGTTTTCTCGGCAGGGTATTGCTGGCGGTCGATCGGCTCGCCCGGATGATCATCGAGCCCCTGATCCCCAAAGCCATGCGGGTGCGGGCGACGCGGCTGGCCGAACAGTGGATGCTGGAACGATTGAATGGCGAGGACGGGCTGGGCGCCATCTTTCCCGCCATGGTGAATGCACTGGAAGTGATGGTGATTCTCGGCTATCCCGCCGACGACCCACGGCGCGTGACGGCGAAACGCGCATTGCAAAAGCTGCTCGTGATCGGCCCCTCGAGCGCCTACTGCCAGCCCTGCGTTTCTCCGGTCTGGGACACGGGCTTGGCCAGCCTCGCCATGCAGGAGGCAGGCTGCAGCACATCGCTCGCCGCAGCTACGCGGGCGCTCGATTGGCTGCAAACCGAACAGCTGCTCGATGAAGCCGGCGACTGGCGGGTCAAACGGCCATCGCTCGCGGGAGGCGGCTGGGCTTTCCAGTTCGCAAACAGCCACTACCCGGATTTGGATGACACAGCGGTGGTCGCCTGGTCGATGCACCAGGCAGGCACTTCAGCCGATTATGCGGAAAGCGTGCGCCGCGCACTGGATTGGCTGGTGGGTATGCAGAGCGGCAACGGCGGATTTGCGGCATTCGACGCCGACAATACGTCTCACTATCTGAACAAGATTCCCTTCGCCGACCATGGCGCCTTGCTCGATCCACCGACCGTCGACGTGACGGCGCGCGTGGTGACGGTCCTCGCTCGCATCGGCCGCCCGCAGGACAAGCCGGCATTGGACCGGGCGCTCGTCTACCTGCAAGATCAACAGGAGCCGGACGGCTCCTGGTTCGGCCGCTGGGGGACGAATTACATCTACGGAACCTGGTCGGTACTCACTGCCCTCGCTCAGGCAGGCGTCGGTGCGGAGGATCCGGCGGTGCGCCGCGCGGTCCAGTGGTTGGTCCGCCGGCAGAATCCGGACGGCGGCTGGGGCGAGAGCAACGACAGCTACGCCAAGCATGTGCGCGCGGCGCAACACTTCGCGAGCACGCCCTACCAAACGGCGTGGGCGCTGCTCGCGCTGCTCGCCTCGGGAGAGGCGGCCTCGGAGGCGGTGCGGCGCGGCGTCAGTCATTTGATGCGCACGCAGCAGTCGGACGGACTGTGGAGCGACCAGAGTTTCACCGCGCCCGGCTTTCCGCGCGTCTTCTACCTGAAATACCATGGTTACAGCGCCTACTTCCCGCTGTGGGCACTTGCAACTTTCCGCACGCTGAGTCGCGCAGGTATCCCACATTGAATGTGGCGGGCGTCGTCGCGGCGCTCACTTCGGAGGCACGGGCCCTGGGTCCCGTCAAGCGGGGCGATGCCGGGCGTTTAGTGCTCAATGACGGCACGCTCGTCGCGGTGAGCGGCATGGGAGCGGCGGCGGCGGCGGCGGCGCGCTCGCTGATCGAGGCCGGAGCCACGGCGCTGGTCAGTTGGGGTATGGCCGGCGCCCTCGATCCCGCGCTTGCTGCGGGAGATGTCTGCCTGCCGAGTGAGGTTATTGCCACGGATGGGACCACCTTCACCACCGCGCGGCACTGGCGCGACCCCCTGGCCGCATCCATCCGCGCACAACGGCCGGTCGTCGGCGGCAGACTTCTCACCACTTCTCAAGCGATCAGCACCGCGTCCGCCAAAGAGGCCGCCTTTCGGCGCACCGGTGCCGCGGCGGTCGACATGGAAAGTTCGGTGGTCGCGCAGGTTGCCGCGCTCCATGGGGTGCCCTTCATTGCCGTGCGCGTGATCGTGGATACCGCCGCCGACGCAGTGCCTTCCGCGGTGCTCGCCGCGAGTCATGCGGGCCAGGTGCACCTCGGGCGGCTCCTCTGGGGGCTGCTTCTGGCCCCCGCCGATCTCGCGCCGCTCATGCGATTGGCGCGGCGCTACCGCGTCGCGACTCGCTCCCTAGCCGCCGTCGCCGCAACAGGCGCGTTGGTACCTCCATCGCTCGCACCCGCGATTGGTGCCCTCGCAGACCCGTCCTAGCATGCGGGCGCTGGTGACCGGTGCATCGGGTTTCGTCGGCGCCGCGGTCGCGAGGGCGCTGCTGCGCGAGGGCTGGCAGGTGCGGGCGCTGGTACGCGGCAGCTCCGATCGCAGCAATTTGCAGAATCCTGCCCTCGAGGTGGCGGTGGGCGATCTGACCGATCGGTCGTCGCTCGAGCGGGCATCGGTCGGATGTGCCGCGTTGTTTCACGTCGCGGCCGATTACCGCCTGGGGGCGCGCGAGCCGCAGCAGCTGTATCGCACCAACGTCGAGGGCACCCGCAACGTGCTACTCGCCGCGCGGCAAGCGGGCGTCGAAAGGGTCGTCTACACCAGCAGCGTCGCCACCATGGGCATACCCGACGACGGCTCTGCCGGCGATGAGCAGACTGCGGTCGGGCTCGCGGCGATGATCGGTCATTACAAGCGTTCGAAGTATCTTGCGGAGCAGGTGGTGCTCGAGGCGGCCAATGCAGGACTCCCGGTGGTCATCGTCAACCCGTCGACGCCGGTGGGTCCCGGCGACGTCAAACCGACGCCCACCGGTCAGGTCGTGCTCGATGCCGCCTCCGGCCGCATGCCCGCTTACGTGGATACGGGACTCAACATCGTCCATGTCGATGACGTTGCCGCCGGGCACCTCCTGGCATTTCATCGCGGGCGAGCGGGTGAGCGCTACATCCTGGGTGGCGAGGACATGACGTTGCGAGAAATACTCGAGCACATCGCGCGGTTGGTGGGGCGGGTGCCGCCGCGCATCCGTTTGCCGTATGGGGTGATTCTGCCGATCGCGTACGCGGCCGAGGCGTTCGCAAAGGTCTCGGGGCGCAGCGGCCGGGTGACCTTGGAGGGCGTTCGCATGTCGCGCAAACGCATGTTCTTCTCCAGTGCCAAGGCCGTACACGATCTCGGCTATCGCTGGCGCCCGCCGGCCGAGGCGTTCGAGGATGCCGTGCGGTGGTTTCGAGAGCGAGGGCTGCTGTCCTAAGGCGCGGGGCTGTGTCCCAAGGAATCAGCGCCGCGGCTATCCGCCGGTACCCTTGAAATGGCATAACCGATTGATCACTATGGATGCGCATGAACGATACCTGGAGTCACGACGCGGCACGCCTACTCGTTCGCCCCCTGGTGGGGACCTGGGTCAGGCCCAATCACATCACCATGGTGCGGCTGCTGAGCGGCGTCGTTGCCTGCCTGTTGTTGGCGCGGGGCGAGCCCAAGGCGGCTCTGTGGTCAGGAGTGTTCTGGCTGATTTCAGTGTTTCTCGACCGCGCGGATGGGGAACTCGCACGGATCGGTCAACTGCAAAGCCGGATCGGCCATCTGTTCGACTACTACACCGATGCCTTGTTGAATTCGGGCTTCTTTCTGGCGGCCGGTATCGGCTCGATGCATAGCTGGCTGGGCTCAGTGGCCGTTCCGATCGGGATCGCGACCTGCATGGCCATGCTCGCGTGCGCGTGGCTGTCGGAGATTTACGAGACGCTCACCCCGCCGGACGTGAGGGTGTGGGAGGGTGCTTGGGGCTTTCACCCCGACGATGCATTGTATTTGCTGGCGCCCTTGACCTGGTTGGGGTGGCTCGCACCGACCTTGGTGGCGGCTTGCATCGCGACCAGTGTGATGGCGGTGGTGATCCTGGTCAGGTATGTCTTGTTGAAGCGGCGGCTCGCGCACCAAGCCCTGGCCTAACATGTGTCTATCGGATGATCAGCTGGCGCAGTTCGCATGCCGGGGCTGGGTGAGGGCGGCGGGATTCTTCACGCCGGTACAGGCGGCCGAAATTTCCGCCTGGACGGACGAACTCGCAACCCGCCTCGAAGAGCCTGGTGCCCATATGGTGTACCACGAAACCAGCCTCGAGGATGCCGGTGTGCGCCTGATACAGCGGATCGAGAATTTTTGCCCCTATCACGCCGGCTTCGAGCGCTTGGTGCAGGGTCGCCTCAAGGCCGCAGTCGAGGCGCTGCTCGGCGCGCCGGCGGTCGCGTTCAAGGACAAGATCAACTTCAAAATGCCGGGCGGCGCAGGCTTTGAACCTCACCAGGATCAGCAGGCCGGATGGTCGCTCTACGCGCCGCTGTTCGTGACGGCCCTGGTCTGCATCGACCCCTCGACGCCCGAGAACGGCTGCTTGGAGATGGCGGATGCACCGCGTTTCGCCGGCCTGATCGGAGAGGAGTGGAAGCCGCTCACCGGCGCGCAGATGAGCTCGTTCTCGCTCATCCCCGTACCCTGCAACCCGGGTGACGTGGTCCTATTCGACAGCTACGCGCCTCACGCGTCGAAACCCAATCGCACGCACAGCGCCCGCCGTGTCCTCTACCTGACGTATAACGCCGCGACGCACGGCGACCATCGAGCGCGCTACTTTGCCGAGAAGCGCGCCAATTTTCCTCCCGACATCGAGCGCAAACCCGGGACGGAGTATCGATTCAGAGTTTGACGTTCTGCGTGGGCGGGCGCGCTTCTCGCGCCGCGCGATGCGGCAGCACGCGTTCCGCGGCTCCGGGTGGCGGCTGCAGCTTCGGCAGAACTTCCTGGGCTGCACGGACGACATCGGCGGCGTAATCGATTTCGATCCACGGCGCCCCGGTGACGTCGGTCACTTCGAAGCGCCGGCTTTCCTCGCGTATCAAGTCCCGCACGGCTTCCTCATGCGGCAACCGGGCGTCACCCCGCGCGACATAGCCGGCGACCAGTTCGGCGAGCCGTCGTGCAGCCGCCTGATCGAAGCGGAAGAAGCCGATCGACTCGCCAATGGTGTCGTATTGCAGATCGGCCGCGAGCTGCTTGCGCAACTCGATCGGCACGCCGTTCCGCACGCAGAGCTTGACGGGTTCCTCGCCCGCTTCGAAATCACGATCGATCAGCATGCGGTTGACGGGCTGCTGCCCGGCGACGAGCGCCCTCGAGATGCGCGCGTCGTACAGCACGTCGGCATCCATCAGCAGGACATCGCCGCCGCGCGTCATCGCGTCGGCTGCGAAATGCACCGTGAGCACGCTGCCGAGTTCGAAGTGATGGTTCAGGACGATCTCGGGGCGCGGGTTCCATCCGAGGCGATCGAGTTCCAACTCGACCAGCTCCCGTCGAAAGCCGAGCGCGAGCACGATTTCATCCACTGCGGCATCTTTCAGCAGTCGTAGATGCCGTTCGAGAAGGCTCATCGCACCGAAGCGCAGCAGGCACTT
Organism: uncultured Gammaproteobacteria bacterium; assembly: GCA_963801865.1. Lineage (GTDB taxonomy): Bacteria > Pseudomonadota > Gammaproteobacteria > Steroidobacterales > Steroidobacteraceae > Bog-1198. Next base: position 14,915 of record CAWDGY010000011.1, read on the forward strand.
CGGCAGTTGCTGGTCTTCGGGTTGTTGCAAACGCAGGCCGCGCCCCGCGGCAAGGAGAATCGCACGCATCCCACCCCCTTCAAGATAACCAACGAGAGGATTGGATGGATACAATAGCGTAGGTGGCGTGATATTGCGATGCGGCGGAGGCGGCTCAAGCGGCCTCCCCGCGGCGGTCTATCGTCTCGAAACCGAAGCGCCGGCGAGCGCGCGCTGACCTTCGACGGTCTGCCAGATCAGCACGAGGGGCACCCCGATGGCGATGTCTCGCCCCCGCTTCAACAGGGACACCGCGAGCCCGAACTCCGCTCCGACACCGAACAGCGGCGCAAGAACCGCGTAGGCCGCCTCCTGCACGCCCAGCGCATGGGGAATGATGAAGGCGGCGCTGCGGGTCAAGCAGACGAGACTTTCGATCGCCAGCACCGAGGCGAGCTCGACGCGCACCCCGATCAGGCGAAAAGCGAGCCAGGTGCCGATCGCGCCGGCAATCCATCCGGCAAGGTGCAGCACGGAGGAAAGGGCAACGCGCGTGCGGGAACCATAGATCGCATCGAGCGCCGTGCCGACCGCAGCGGTGGCCGCGACCGCCCCCGGAAGCAGACGCGCGGCGAACTTGCCGGTAATCCGATGTCCAAAGCGCTGCAGTGCGAGAAACACGCCGCCGCCAACAGCGGCCAGTACGAGGGCGATCACGAGCGCTTTGGTCAGCGATCCGGAAAACGGGGTTTGCGGGGCGCGTGCGCTCAAGATCACGAGGCCGAGCGCCACATAAGGGATCTGGGCCAGCATCTCGGTCGTCACATCGACGATGGTCGAAGCATAGGCGAGGGGCTGCGAAACGCCATGTAGGATGGTCGCGCGCGCGCCGAGCACGATTCCGCCAAGCTGGGAAAACGGCAGCACATCCGAGGCTGCTTCGCGCACCATTCGCGCCCACACGAACACGCGCAGAGCGCCGCTGCGCGATGGATCGGGCAGCAATACATACCAGGCGGCTCCGAGCAGCGGAAACAGCGCCAACGCATACAGGCAGAGAATCGCGAAGCCGCTCCACCCAACCGACATGGCGGCGGCGAATACCGCGCCCAAGCCGACGTACACGAGGAGGTAGAGGGCGAGACCGAGCCCCAGAGCGGCGATGATGACGAGGCGGAATTTCACGGAATGAAGCGACCCTACACGCGCAGCCCGGCTAGGAGCCGGCCGGCTCCCGGGTTCGCATGAATCGGCGCACAAATCTTGCGAGCGCCGGAACTACCGAGGGCCGCAGCAAGCGGCGATCGTATCGAGCCATGCGCCGGTCGTTTTCGGCCAGACACAGGTCGATCAGCCCGGCGACGTTGACATCGTCGCCGAGCGCCTTTGCGCCGGTCACCGTGAAGTTATTGTCCTGCACGCCGCCTCCCACGTCGCGGGCGATGCCGATGCGCTCCCAGATGAGAAACAGCCAGACCGCGAGGACTTTCAACTCGAAGAAAGGCCGGCGCCAAAGCGGCATGTTCCGGCGGTGCCATGCGGCCCAATTGATGAAGAAAAGGATGTGACGGCCTTCTTCCTGCATGACCGGCTCGAAGGTGTCGACCAGCGATTCGGGGAAAAAGCCGGAACGCTTGGCCGACTCGAAAAGTCCGAAGGCGAAGAAGCTGTCGATGCATTCGCTGTACCCGGTGACCATGAAGGCCCACTCCGGGTCGCCCTGCACGGCGTAGTGCGGCTCCGGCGCGAGCGCGATGCCATAGGCCGTGACGAGGTTCGAGAGTACCAGTTTGTGCCGCCCCTCCTCGAAGGCGTTGAGCTCGATCGCTTTGCGCAGCAGAGGATCGGAGGTGATCGTGGCATAGGCCGCCACGTTCAGCCGTGCCCGTCCTTCGGTCTGCACCGCGATGTCCCAGATCGGCAGGCTGACGAGCCGATTGCGCGCCTCGTCATCGAGTACGGGCCAGTCGATCACCGCGGGCTTGTAGGGATCGAATGTGTCCAGCAGTGTGCGGCAAAAGAGGGCCTTGTGCGCGTCGCTACCGACGCGGATCGGTCCCTCGGGCAGGGATTGCGGCGCGCCCGAAGCCTCCGCCAGCGCCGACATTGAAGGGGTCACGACGTCCAGCTCCCGGCCGGATTCGCCGCGCGCGGGGCGCCCGGGCGTACGCCTAATTCGGGATTGAGAAAATCGCTGAAGCCGCCGAGCCGCAGCGAGGAGTCGCGGCATGCCTCGGCGATCTCGGGCGCCATGAGTGCATCGAACTCTTCGCGATACCGGTAACCGGGAACCGCTCCGGCGTAGGGCGCGGTCGCGGGATGAAGGTAGATCTCGGTGAGGCCGTCCGGCAGATTGCGGATCAGGCCCAGCAGCCGCTTTGCGGTCATATGCCCCGACCAACGAAGTCCGAAGATGCGATCGGGCGCGAGCAGACCGGCTGCTCGAAAGCGCCGCCGCAGGAGGAGTGCAAAAGGAGCCGTGAGGAGGGACGGTGTCCACGGTGTTCCCGGCTCGACCCGTCGCAGCACTTGCGGCGGTTCGAACGGCACTCGCGCAGCGCGCAGGCCGAAGCGAGCGCCGATGGCGGCAATCATCGCCCCGATCATCGGATGGAGCTGGAAATGCTTGTGTGCATTGCAATGATCGAGCGCGAGACCGGTTGCGCGAAAGGCCTCGAACTGCGCGGTGATTTCTGCGGCGAGCTCGCGGCGCGCGCGTTTGCTGACCGCGATGACGGCTCCGAGGGCCGCCATGTCGGATCGAAAATTACCGCTGCCATCCACGAGATGAGGCACGGCGGAGGCGGGAAGCACAGGCGTGCCTTCCACCAGCACCACGTGCAGCCCGACGCGCAGCGAGGGCATCCGGCGCGCGCGCGCAATCGCATCGACCGCCGCCGGCGCGGCGACCATCAAACTTGCGGCGGTGAGAATACCACCGAGATGAGCGGCTTCGACGGCCTCGTTGACTTCGCGGGCGGCGCCGAAATCATCCGCGGTGACGATCAGCCGCTTCAAGCAGCGTCCTGCCGGGTCCGTAAGAAGCGGAAGAACTCCACCCCCTCGCGCAGCCGACGCTTCATCATGTCGGGGCTGACGATCATCTCGGCGACGATGGATGCGATCTTCGACGGACGGAAATAGAATTTCTTGTAGAAGTCCTCGACCGACTCGAAGATTTCGGTGTGGCTGAGATGCGGATAGTTGAGCGGCGCGATCTGCGTGCCTTCCTGCGTCAACAGATCGATTTCCTCGTTGTAGAGCCAGCCGTTTTCCTTGGCCTGCCGGTAGAGGAAGGTTCCCGGATAGGGGGCCGCGAGCGAAATCTGAATCGTGTGCGGATTGATCTCCTTGGCAAAATCCAAGCGTCTGCTGGATCGTCTCGCGCGTTTCGCCCGGCAGGCCCAGGATGAACGTGCCGTGGATCACGATGCCGAGCTCGTGGCAGTCCTTGGTGAATCGGCGGGCGAATTCGACCCGCATGCCCTTCTTGATGTTGAACAGGATTTGCTGATTGCCGGACTCGTAGCCGACCAGCAGCAGCCGCAGGCCGTTATCCTTCATGATTTCCAGCGTCTTGCGCGGGACGTTGGCCTTGGCGTTGCACGACCAGGTGACTCCGAGCTTGCCCAGCTCCCGCGCGAGCGCTTCGACCCGCGGTAAGTTGTCGGTGAGCGTGTCGTCATCGAAGAAATATTCCTTCACCTGCGGGAAAGCTTCCTTCGCCCACTTCATTTCCGCGACGACGTTTTCGACCGAGCGCACCCGATAACGATGTCCGCCCACCGTCTGCGGCCACAGGCAGAACGTGCAGCGCGATTTGCAGCCGCGGCCCGTGTAGAACGAGATGTACGGATGCTTCAGGTAGCCGCCGAAATATTTCTCGATGGTGAGGTCGCGCTTGTAGACCGGTGTCACCCAGGGGAGCGCGTCCATGTTCTCGAGAACTTCGCGGTTCTCGTTGTGAACGATGATGCCTTCCCGGTTGCGGTACGAAAGGCCTTTGATGTCGCTCCAGGGCACACCGTCGGCGACTTCCTTGATCGTGAAATCGAATTCGTTGCGGGCGACGAAATCGACGGCGCGTCCGGCGATCAGGCTCTTCTCTGGCTCGACCGCGACCTTGGCGCCGATGAAGCCGATTTTGATGTCCGGATTGAGCGCCTTGATCATCTCGGCGGTCTTCACGTCCGATTTGAACGACGGTGTCGAGGTGTGCATCACCACGAGGTCGCGGTTCTTGATGTCGGGAGCGATATCCTCGAACTTCAGGTCGTGCGGCGGAGCGTCGATCAGCTTCGAGCCCTCGACGAGTGCGGCCGGCTGCGCGAGCCACGTCGGATACCAGAACGAGCGCACCTCGCGCTTCATCTGATAGCGGGCGCCGGCGCCGCCGTCGAATCCGTCGAATGAAGGCGGGTGCAGAAAGAGTGTCTTCATGGCGTCATTCCTCCAGAGTGCACGGGCCTCACCACGAGCTGGGCCTCACCACGGGTTCGGCGGATCCATCGCGGGTAACTTGGAAATGGTCGTCCCGCCAGTGCACGCGGCGAGTGACAAATCCCCAAGCCCAAAGGCCAAAGCTGAGCCCGTCCCGGAGCGGCAGAACGAGCAGATGCGCAAGCGCGGCGTTCGACTTGCGGACGCTGCAAATGCAGAGCGAGCCGGGCCGATCGCGGTGACACCGAGCAGGTCAGAGCCGGCCACGCGCCGGCGGCGAGCAGACTGCCGAACCCGGCCACCGGCACGCCGAATGTGACGAACGAAAGGCTGTAGCCCGAGCGGCCGGACTGCTCGAATCGTTCGCAACCAGCGCAGTTCGTGGCGGACCAGATCACCGAAACTGCGCTCATCGACACAGGTCTCGACCACCATGTCGGAGAGCACGGTGCGCAAGCCCGATCGCCGCGTCAGCTCGCCCAATCGATAGTCATCCGCCAGTTGATTGGCGATCGCCGTGAACCCGCCGATGCTCGCAAGGACGTCGCGGCGGATGGCGATCGTCGCACCGAAGGCGAAAGACCGCGAACCGGACATGGCCGCGACCCGCACCGAGGGCGATGAACCACTCGTTGATGAACTGGGCTCCGAGCAGCGACCAGAGGCCCGAGCGGGGGTTGCCCCGATAGGGGCAGGTTACGATGCCGACATCCGAGTCGAGGAGCGGCGCTCACGACTTCGGCGAGGTAGTCCTGCGGGACTCGAACATCGCTGTCGGAAATCACCAGATAGTCGTGCCGGGCGAGGGACATCATGTTGATGAGGTTGCTCACTTTGCGACTGCTGCCGTGCTGGCGTCGATCGACGGCAAGCTGCATGTCGACGTGCGGAAACTCGCGTGCAAGGCGGTTGACCACATCGACGGCGGGGTCGGCGCCGTCGGAAACCCCGAAAACGATCTGAAAGGATGGATACGTTTGCTCGCAAAACGACCGCAAGCACTCGTACAGTTCGTGCTCTGCACCGCAAAGCGGCTTGAGTATCGTCACCGGCGCCGTCGCCTGGTGCAGATGCTCCAGCCTGGACTTGTTGCGCCATCGCACGGCGAGCGAGGCCACAACCGCGTAGAACATCGCCGCGGCGGCAAGCGCCGTGCCGCACCAAATCATCGTCGCATGAGCCGGATGAATCATTGCATAACCCCGCAACCCCTCCCCGCCAGCCGATGGCTGGATTCAAGTTCGATGCGCCGACCACGCCAAGCTGGCGTGGTCGTTTCGCGAGCGGCTATCATCCCCGCCTGAACATCGACGCGGGCCGAAACCCTGTCGTCTGAACGCGACTTATGCAATACCCAGGCGCGCGGCTCGCAGGAGCGGCGCGCCCTGATTGAGGTTCTTGTCATGGACGAAGTAGGACACGAAGGTACTCTCAATAATAGCGTCATTATGGCAGATTCGGACGCTTTGATTCTCGTTGATGAAGCGGACCGCGGCCTCGGGCATCTGAGCAAGGCCCTCTGTCACGAGGGGCGGGGGGTCCTGCACCGGGCTTTTTCTTTGCTGATTTTCAATGATCGGGGCGAGCTGCTTTTACAACAGCGGGCCCCGACCAAACGGCTTTGGCCGCTGTACTGGTCCAACAGCTGCTGCAGCCACCCGCGCCGCGCCGAGAGCATGGAAGTCGCTACCCGGCGCCGCCTCCTCGAGGAACTCGGACTGAGCTGTGACCTGCAATTTCTCTTCAAGTTCCGCTATCAGGCCCAGTTCGACGCGACCGGCGCGGAAAACGAGCTGTGCTCGGTATTCATCGGCTGCTGCGGCCAGCCGCTGCAGATCAATGCAGAGGAGATTGCAGACTGGCGCTGGGTGAGCCCGGAAGTCTTACAAGCGCAGATGCTGACGGCCGACAATGCCCGTTTCACACCGTGGTTTAAACTCGAGTGGGCGAGAGTCTGGAGCGATCACCGCGCCGCGGTGCTCGCGCTGCGGTCAAGATGAGGCAATCTTAATCTTAGCTAATCTTAATCTAGGCCCGCCCCGCCGGGCCGCGGTACCATAGCGCATGGCAATACCACTTCTGCAAATGTATCGGGTTGCGAAATATCTCGCCGGCCGCAAGTTGCGCGGCGACAAGCGCTATCCGCTGGTCCTCATGCTCGAGCCGCTGTTTCAATGCAATCTCGCCTGTGCGGGGTGCGGCAAGATCGATTACCCGAAGGAAATCCTGCAGAAGAGAGTCAGTCTCGAGGACGCATTGCGCGCGGTCGATGAATGCGGTGCGCCGATCGTGTCGATCCCCGGAGGCGAGCCGCTCATCCACAAGGAAATGCCGCAAATCGTCGCCGGAATCGTCGCACGCAAGAAATTCGTGTATCTGTGCACGAACGCGATACTGCTCGCGAAGCACATCGACGAGTATCGGCCCTCACCCTATCTCACCTTCTCGATTCATCTCGACGGCAATCGGCAGCGGCACGATGAATCCGTGTGCCAGGAAGGCGTATTCGACAAAGCGGTTGCGGCGATTCAGCTGGCGCGCAGCAAGGGCTTTCGGGTAACCATCAACTGCACGCTCTTCAACGGCGAGAATCCGGATGATGTGGCGGCGTTCTTCGATACCGCAACACAACTCGGTATCGAGGGGATCACCGTCTCTCCCGGCTATAGCTATCACCATGCGCCGCGGCAGGACGTTTTCCTGGGGCGGCACGCCAGCAAGCAATTGTTTCGGGAGATCTTCAAGCGCCGGCGCCGCCCGCCCGGCATTTCATGGTCTTTCAATCACTCGTCGCTTTTTTTGGATTTCCTCGCAGGGAACCAGCGCTATCAATGCACGCCGTGGAGCAACCCGACGTACAACGTTTTCGGCTGGCAGCGACCTTGCTATCTCCTGTCCGACGAAGGCTACGCGCCGAACTACCGTTCTCTCATCGACGATACCGAGTGGGACAACTACGGTGTCGGCCGCAATCCGCGGTGCGACAACTGTATGGCCCATTGCGGGTTCGAGGGAACGGCGGTGAATGACGCTTTCAGCCATCCTTTCAAGGCACTGCGGGCGGCCATCAGCGGACCGCGTGTGCTCGGCCCAATGGCACCCGAATTGCCCATCCAGTATGCCGAAGGCGCGAGGCATGGCACCGTGGCGGCCATTCCGATCGACGACATCAAGCGCATGAGCCGCGACGCCGATGAAAGCCGGGGGCTGGCGGCGCCCCGCTGATTGCGCGGCCGCCGGTGCCGGGAGAAATTCGGGTGAACAAAGCAGCCGATCGCCGACCGTCGCCCGGGAGTCGCCCCGCAGCGGCCGACGCATTCGGTGCGCAACTCGAAGCGTGGCGCTTGCGCATGGAACAGGCATTGGCGAGACGATTGCCGGCGGCCGGCGAAGTGCCGGTCCGGCTGCACGAAGCCATGCGCTACAGCGTCCTCGGCGGCGGCAAGCGGGTGCGTCCGGCATTGCTTTTCGCGACGGCGCGGACGCTGGGCTTGCGGGAAGACGAGGTCGAGGCAGCGGCTTGTGCCATCGAGCTGATCCATGTGTATTCCCTCGTGCACGATGATTTGCCCGCCATGGACGACGATGACCTGCGGCGCGGCCGTCCGACGTGCCACAAGGCTTACGACGAGGCGACGGCGATCCTCGTCGGCGATGCCCTGCAACCGTTGGCATTTCAGATCCTGGTGCGCGATCCCGCCCTGCCCGCGGCAGCGGCGATTCGGTTGCGGCTCATCGAGCTGTTGAGCGAGGCGAGCGGCACCTATGGGATGGCCGGCGGCCAGGCGATCGATCTGGAGGCGCAGGGCAAGCAGCTCGATATCGCGCAGGTCGAGGACATGCACGCGCGCAAGACCGGTGCGGTAATTCGCGCCAGCGTGTTGATGGCGGCGGAGTGCGCTCCCAGTCTGGCGCGGCCTTTGTATGCGGCCCTCGAGCGCTTCGCGGCGGCAATCGGCCTGGCGTTTCAAATTCAAGACGATCTGCTCGACGTGATCGGCGATGCATCGACGTTGGGCAAGGCGACCGGCGCGGACCGCGAGCACTCAAAGCCCACCCATCCGGCAGTCATCGGCATACCGGCCTCGCAGGAGCGGGTTCGTCTGTTGCACAACCAGGCGCTCGACGCGCTGCGGCCGTTCGGCGACGATGCCGAACCGTTGCGGTCGTTGGCCCATTGGCTGTTGTCCCGCCATTACTGATTGGGGCGACAGGACCGGCCAGGGATCGACCGACCGGGGACGGGTGAGCCTGGCCGGACTGATGTAGGGCGGGATTTCCTCAGGAATTTTCGGTGTCGGCCGTTGGCAACGCATTGACTCTTCTCTCCGTTTAACAGAATCTGGTACCGAGGAGGAAGAAATGCTGCGCCATGCGATCAGCCACGGACGCCTCATGCGCGAATCCACCGATCGAGTTCAGGCCGCCTTGAGCAGCAGCGACCGCAACGAACAATTGATCGCGCGCCGGGTACTCGAGAGCACCGTCATCTGGCAGCAGTGGGAGCATGAGCACTCGAGCCTGATGCGCCAGCTGGCCAATTGCGGCGTGCGTCAGGCGCAGGTCGCGGCGCTCAAGCAAACGACGTTCCGATTGCTGCACGGCAAAGCGCTCTTTCTATTTTTGCGTCACAGCCGGCTGCGGGGCGTCCAGCGGGCGCAAGTTCTTGCGCATTTTCGGCCGGGGCGTTCTTTTGCAAGCGCCATCATTGCCGAGCACGGCGCCTACTTGCGCAGAGCCTGCAGCTACCTGTGCACCAGCCATTTGGGCAGCGAAGTGGTGCAGGATCCCGCGTTCCTCGATCCCATGCAGCGCTACGAAGAGCTGTATACGGAGTATTTCAACCTTTACTGCAACGCCCTCGTCGAAGGCGGCGGCGCGATGCCGGGATCCGAAGCGCTGCTGCCGCTGCTGAAGCAGCAGTTGAATGAATATCGGTTGGCCATTCTCGATCCGCGGGGCGCCCAACCGTTCCTGCGGCGCGAGGCGGAACTGCGCCGGCCGACGGGCGATACGCAGCGGCTGCGATCCCTGGGTTCGCGCTCCAAAGAGCGCCGCTGACCGACGCCCCGAGCATCGCACCCCGGGACATCCCCCCGGCCGGCAGCGTTGCGGGCGTTATGTCCCGGGCAGGCGATTTACGCAACCACACGCGGTTTTCTTGATATCGTTCGCAAAATAATTCAGGGCAACCGGGTTGAATCCGTCCTTGCACCCAACGCGAATATCCGTTCAGGGCGAGCAATGAGTCCGTCGGTGCTCCAACGCATTGCCAGCGGTGATCCGGCCGCGGTGCGTGAGTGCATCGATCAATATGGGCCGCTCGTGTGGAGTCTGGCCCGACGGCTGTCGCGCAGCGCGTCCGATGCCGAGGATGCGACGCAGGAAATCTTTCTGGATATCTGGCGCAGTGCTGGTCGCTTTGACGCATCGCGGGGCTCCGACAAGGTTTTCATTGCGATGATTGCCCGGCGCCGATTGATCGACCGGCTGCGCAAAAAAAGCGCGGAGCCGCCGATGGAGTCCACGGACGTTCTGGAGTCTGTGGCCTGGTCGGATCCCGGCAACTCCTGTGAAATCTCGCTCGAGGCTGAGCAAGCCGCGCGCGCCCTCGCTGCGCTTCGCCCCGAGCACCGTCAAGTGCTCGAGCTGGGATTGCTGCACGGCCTGAGTCAATCCGAAATCGCCGCGCGGCTGGGATTGCCCTTGGGCACGGTGAAATCGTTTATGAGGCGCGGCCTGATGCGCGTGCGGGAAACCATGAATCTCGATTCCGAAAGTGTCTCTGCGAGGACTTGATGTCTGAGAGCGATCCGCCAAGTCAGCCCGATGAGATCCTCGTGGATTTGCTGATCAAGCAAGTCACCGAGGGCTTGTCTCCGGCCGAGCAGCGTGCATTGGACGTTTTGGACAGCCCGGTTGCGAGCGCGTACGCGAGTGATTTCGAGCGGGCGGCCGCCGCGATCGCATTGGCCGGCAGTGCAGAGGCAGAATCGCTGCCGCCGCTGCTGCGCGCACGCCTCGAGGAGCAGGCGCAGGCATTTTTTGTCTCCGGTGCTGCGGGTGCTGCGGGTGCTGCGGGTGCTGCGGGCGAAGGCGGTGGTGCCGCCGCGGCGCCGAGTTTGAGGCCAGCCGACAAGCTGGTCGAGTTGAGGGCCCCGACCCCCCCCTCCGCCGGCGCCGATCGACCGGCCAATGGGCGGCCGCGAGCCGCACGCAGCGGCGCCGCCGGATGGTGGGCCGCCGCCGCGTGTCTGGTGCTCGCGGTTTTCGGCTGGCTGCGACCGCCGCACCCCACCGTTGCTCCGGTGGCGGGCACGCCGCCGCCGACCGCGCCGGGCCTGGGGCCGCCCATCGAGCAGCCGCCGGCGCAGGTTCCTGCGCCACCACCGACGCCCGCCGAGGAGCGCGCCGCGCTGCTTGCCCGGCCCGAGTCGCTCAAGGTCACCTTGGGCGCAACCAAGGATCCGGGTGCCGCGGGTATGTCCGGCGACGTCGTGTGGAACCCCGTGACACAGCAGGGATTCGTGCGCTTCGTTGGTTTGCGACCCAACGACCCACAGATGCACCAATATCAGCTGTGGATTTTCGACGGCACGCGCGATCAACGCTATCCGGTGGACGGCGGCGTGTTCGATGTGCCCGCGAACCAGGGCGAAGTGGTGGTGCCGATCCGGGCAGCCCTGCCGGTAGGCGCGGCGAAAGCCTTTGCCGTCACCATCGAGAAGCCGGGCGGCGTGGTGGTTTCAGGGCGCCAGCACGTCGTCGCACTCGGGCAGGCAAGCTGAGAGCACTCATCGAACGGCACGCCGCGCTGCCGGCGCAGGGCCATCCTCAAGCGATGGCCAGCTTGCGTTCCTTCGGGGACGGCGGCGTCCACTGATAGATCCAGGTTTCGGTGAGTGCCCTTCCTTCCAATCGCAGGAACAGCCGCAGATCGATGGGCTGCACCGTGTCGTCGGTGGGCCTGATGTCGAACAGCGCCCGATAGCCGTGGAACTCTTCGACGTAGTGCGCCGTGACGTGTTCCGTCTGGCCGTGCGAGGCGGTGATGACCGCTTCGACGGGCGAGTCCTTGGGGAGGGCGCCGAGTTCCCCCCCCGCGAAATCTACCGCGAAGTGCCAGGAGTAATACTGGCGCTTCACCCCCACCGTGCCGCCGATGCCGGTGCGTGTGGCGATAGTTTGGGCGAGCGGCGATGAGTACGGCATTTTCGTGCCCCAGTACAGCCGATAGCTGAACAGCAGCTCCTGGCCCGGTTTGGGCTTGTCCAGCGGATTCCAGAACAACACGATGTTGTCGAATGTCTCATCGACGGTCGGGATTTCCACGAGCTGTACGGCGCCCTTGCCCCAGCCGCCGTTCAGATTCGGCTTGGGCTCCACCCACAGGCTCGGCCGTCGGTCGTAGTAGACGCCGTCATCCTGGTAATGATCGAAATTTCGGTCCCGCTGCAGCAAGCCGAAACCGCGCGGATTGTCGTCGAAATACGAGTTCAAATGCAGCTGCGGGGGATTGGTGAGCGGTCGCCAAATCCACTCTCCCGGTCCGGTCCACATGGAAACTCCGTCCGAATCATGGATCTCCGGCCGCCAGTCGTTGGCCGCGCGCCGATCGTTCTCCCCATAGAAGAACATGCTCGTCAGCGGTGCGACTCCCAGCCGCTCGATGGGCTTGCGCGGATATAGCGCGGTATCGATGTTCATGATCTGGCTGCCGCCCGGCGTCAGCTGAAAGCGAAACGCGCCGGCGATACTCGGCGAGTCGAGCAGCGCGTAAAGGGTCAGCGTTCCTGAATCCTTCGCCGGGCGCTCGAACCAAAAGGTGGTGAAGCGCGGAAATTCCTCGGGCCGAGGGAAAGCCGTGTCGACGGCGAGCCCCCGCGCCGAGAGGCCGTACTGGCGGGTGTCGCCGCCCACGGCGCGAAAGTAGCTGGCGCCGAGGAACGCCGCCACGTCGTCCCTCCAGTCGGTCACGAACTGCACGCGAAATCCGGCAAATCCCGCGTGGTCTTTCATCAATTGGGGATCGACGCCGCTCTTGTCCCACTCGAACATCGCCGGGTCGTAGAGAATTTCGCGAGCTTGGCCGTCGACCACTTCGTACAGATGCAGCGGCTCGGTGAAGCTGCGTCCGACGTGGAAGAACTGCAGCCGAAATGGCAGCCCCGCGTCGCCCCACAAGGCGTGGTCGCCGCGGAAACGAATGGATTGGTACTGATCGTAATTCAGCGCCGCCATGCTGGGCGGCACGACATCCTTCGAGGGTTGATAGGTATTTGCCGCGAGCCAGTGGGCCTGCCCCTTGAGCCAGGCGAAATCGAAGGGCTGAGGTTGCGGGGCAGGTCCGGGTTGCTGTGCTGCCTCGGAGGGTCCGCCGTAGGCCAACCGGCCGGCCGCGAGGCTGAAAGCCAGTTTGAGTAGTTCGCGTCTTTCGATCATTCGCTTGCGATCCTTTAAATCAAGAAAGTGGGGCGCTGCGTCTCGGGCAGAAGCGCCAGTTGATTGAGCAAGCGGGCATCGGCGGCGACTTCGACTCGTTCTATCGGCGTGAACCATTCGAGAGCTTCTTCGAGCGACCGCGCGTCGATCAGCTTTTGCTGCGCCGTGAAGGCATGCGGATCGGGACGACCGCGCGGATCCATCGGACGCGGCAGGTTGCCGTTGATGTGCGTCAATCGTGCGTCGCGATTGCGTGCCAGAAACCTGAGGCCATCCAGCGGCAGCTCGCGTGCTTGCTCGATCAATGCCATGCGCCGCGCCATCAGAGCCGGCCGCTCGATCTCCTCTGGCGTACGCAGCAGCGCCAGCCGCGACAAGATGCGCCCCAGCGATACGCTGCCGCTCGCGCGCGACAGCGGCACGGCGAGAAACAAACCGAGCAGCGCCGGGGAAACCCACGCGAGCAACGGTGGGGAGAGGAACCACAGGATGGCTGCGGTCATGGAGCTCAGCAGCATGTGCCGATTGTGAAAGTGCCAGGCATCGCTCCACGTGGTGCCGCCGCTGTCGCGCCGCTGCGGCAACCAACCGGAATCGCGGCCCATGAAGACTTCAAAGACGTGCCGACTCTGAATCAGCATGAGGACCGGCGCGTACAGCGCCGAGAGGATGACTTCCAGCAGGAAGCTTGCCGTGATGCCGATGACCCCGCCGCCGCCGCGGCGTAGGCGCTTCGAGGTCAGCGCATGCACCAGGCCGACGATTTTCGGGACCAGCAGCACCACCATGCTGAACCAGAACAGCGTCATCATCAGCTCGACGTCGAATCGCGGCCAGGTCGGAAACAGCTGGAAATCGTGATTGAAGTATTCGGGTCGAATCAGGTGCGATTGCACGGCGAGCGCAAAGCCGATGCCGATCATCAACAGCCACAAGGGCGAGGACAGGTAGCTCATGATGCCGATGCCGAGATGCAGGCGGCTGGTGAAGGTCAAGCCGGCAGCGCCGATCACTTTCATGTGCTGCAGATTGCCCTGTGCCCAGCGGCGGTCGCGAATGGCGACGTCGATCAGCGACGGCGGCGACTCTTCCCAGGAAGCCGCGCAATCGGTGGCCATGCGCACTTTCCATCCGGCGCGTCGCATGAGGGCCGCCTCGACGAAGTCATGCGAGAGTACATGACCGCCGAACGGCTTGCGGCCCTCGAGCTCGGGGAGGCCGCAGCTCTCTGCAAACGCCGCGACGCGAATGATGGCGTTGTGGCCCCAGTAATTGCCGCTGTCGCCGGACCAAGCCGCGAGACCCCGCGCGATCACCGGCCCGTAGACGCACGCGGCGAATTGCTGCAGCCGGCCGAAGAACGTCTGAGCCCCGATGAGCCGTGGAGCGGTCTGCAGTATCCCCAGGTGCGGATCCGCCTGCATCATCTGCGCCAATCGCAGCAGGGTTGGTGCGTCGATCAGGCTGTCGGCGTCGAGCACGATCATATGGTCGTAGCGCCCGCCCCAACGCCTGACGAATTCCTCTACATTTCCTGCCTTGCGGGCGGTGTTTCGCCAGCGCCGCCGATACCACACCGGCATGATGGCGGTGAGTGACCGGCGCAGGAGGTCGACCGCAACGGACTCGCGAATCCACGCATCGGCGTTCGTCGAATCCGAAAGGACGACGATCTCGAAGGCGCGATTCGCCTCGATGCGTCCGAGCGCCTCGGCCATGGCTTGGAGCGCCGAGGTGGTTCGAATCGGATCCTCGTTGTAGATCGGCATGACGAGGGCGGTCAGCGTGTTGCCGGCTCCGGTAGCCGGGTCTGGGAAGGCATCGCGGCGCCTCGAGGCCCCGGCAATCACCGAGCCCGCCGCAAATGCGATCCAGCCGAGCGACACCGCGAAGAAGAAGATCATCAGACCCTGCAGCAGCGTCATGCTCGCGAACCGCACGACTTGTAGCATCTGATAGACGCCGTAGACGGTGACTCCGACGCACACGGTGAGCAGGATGTACCGCGCGAACAGCACCGTCGCCGTCGGATGACCGCGGATTCGACGTGGCGGGCCGTAGCTCAGGTTTTGCTGCGGCATGATCAACGGAGCCTCCGGCGGCATGCCGCCCGAGCCTCCCGAATGTTCGAATACAGCGGCGGAGTTCAAGGGGCGGTCCATCGATACAGCCAGGTCTCGGTGATCGGCCGGTCGCCGCGCAGGATTCGCAACCGCAATTCGACCAGATCGGAGTCGTTCGGGTCGAGCTCGAAGCTCGCCCGTAATCCGCCGATCGCACTGTTCGGCATCAGCGCCGGATACCAAATCCTGCCGCGAGAGGCGCCCGCATCGAGGCGCAGCCCGTCGGCTTTCTCACCGGCCCCGACGAAATCCAGGATGAACACCCGTCGCTTGCCGTCCAAGCTCGCCCCGGAGTGGGTCGCCACGATTTTGCCCAACCCCTTGGGCAATCCGGGGTCCGCCAGCCAAATGAGCCGATAGGCGAATTCGGCCGGATGCCCGGCGGTCAGAGGTTGCGCGGTACGCCAGAACGCGACGATGTTGTCGTTCGTTTCGCGCCCGGACGGGATCTCCACCAATTCGAGCGCCCCCGCGCCCCAATCGCCCTTCGGCTCGATCCACGCGCTGGGGCGCCGCTCGTACAGGTTCTCCAGATCCTGAAAATCGCGCGCTTCGCGCGAGCGCTGCACCAGTCCAAAGCCCTGCGGCGGCTCCGTGGTGAAGCTCGACACCTGGAGTTTGGTCGGGTTCGCCAACTGCCTGAAAATGTGCTCACCGGACTTGGAGGTGATTTGCAGTCCGTCCGAGTCATGCACCTCGGGGCGATAGTCATCGAGACGCCCGCGATTGGTTTCGTCGAACAGGAACATGGAGGTGAGCGGCGCGATGCCGACCACGCGCATGTCGGCGCGCGGGAACAGCGTGAGTTCCACATCCACGATCGTTTCGGCGCCCGGCTGGACGGTGAACCGGTAGGCACCGGTGGTGGAGGGACTCTCGAGCAGCGCATAGATCACGATCGCGGTGGCGTGGGGGGCGGGCCGCTCGATCCAGAAATGGGTGAACGCCGGAAACTCCTCGCCCGAGGGCTCGGCGGTATTGATGGCGAGGCCGCGGGCCGAAAGACCGTAGATCAGATGCTGCGCGACGGCGCGAAAATAGCTCGCACCTTGGAACACCAGAAATTCGTCCCACATTTTCTTCGAATTGATTTGGGCGCGGATCCGAAAGCCGGACAGCGGCAGCGACAGCTTGCCAAGCTGCGGCGAGGTCGGGCCCATATCGAACATTTCCGGAGTGGCGACCAGGTCCTGCGCCATACCGTCTTCGACGGTGGAAACGGTTACCGTCGTCGTCTGTACGTTGAGTCCGGCGCGCAGCAGTTCGAGTCGGAACGGCAATCGCTCCTTGCGCCAGATCGCTGCATCCGGGTTGAAGCGAATGCTGCGGTATTGCTCCGGGCTCAGCTTGTCCAAGCCGGCGGGCACGGTGCTGCGCTGGGGCGTATAGGGTGTTGCGGCGCGGCGCTTCGCCTCGGCGAGCAGAGTGTCGAAACCGAACGGAGAGGGTGCGCCGGCCGTGTCGGCGGGCGGGCTGTCGGCCGGGCGTGGCGCGGTCGCCGCCGCCACCACCACGGGCGCGCCGCTCAACACCATCGAGAGCAGATAGACGGCATGGGTCGTCGATACCGACAAGACAGTTACCCCGAACGTGAGCGCCGGAAGGCGGAGACGAACCTTGATGATAGTGGCGGGCGCTGTCAACGGGCAATCCACCGCCGGACGGCCTGCTATAGTTTGGCTCCATGGTGGACACCGCGACACCTCGTACGGAAGCTCAAAGCGCCGCGGCGGTCCTGACGGTGCGACCGGCGAGCTTTGGCTTCAATCCGCAAACCGCCCCGAGCAATGCCTTTCAGCACGATCCGCAAGCCGACGTTCGCAGCGGCGAGCATGACGCGCGGCACACCGCCTTGCAAACGAGCGCCTTGCGCGAGTTCGATGCCTTGATCAAAGGCCTACACCGTGCCGGAGTTCAGGTGATCGTGGCGGAGGACAGCGAAACTCCCGCCAAACCCGATGCGATCTATCCGAACAATTGGGTGAGCTTCCACGGCGACGGGACCGTCGTGCTCTATCCCATGCTGGCGCCCAATCGGCGTGCCGAGCGGCGCGAAGAGGTCATACAGCAGGTCGCACTCGATGGGGCCTTTCGCATCACCCGCATCGTGGACTTGAGCTACCGGGAAGAGCGCGGCCAATATTTGGAGGGCACGGGCAGCTTGGTGCTCGATCGAACGCACCGCGTGGCTTATGCGAATCTGTCGCCGCGCACCGATCTCGATGTGTTGGGCGAGTTCGCCCAGCAACTCGACTATGAGCTGGTGACCTTCGAGGCATTCGACGCGGCCGGCAACCCCGTGTATCACACCAACGTGCTCATGGCGATCGGCGCGCAGTTCGCGGCGGTTTGCGGCGAAGTGATCGGCGAACCGCGGCATCGTGACGCCGTGCTCTCGACTCTGCGCGCCACCGGGCACGAAATCGTCGATCTTTCCGCGGCTCAGATGCGCGCATTTGCCGGCAACCTGCTTGAATTGCGCCCGCCCGGAGGAAACCTCATCGCGTTGTCTTCCACGGCTTGGCGCAGCCTCGATGCCGCGCAGCGGCGGACTTTGGAGAAATTCGGCAGTATTTTGGCTGCGGACGTTCCCACCATCGAGCGCTACGGCGGCGGCGGCGTGCGCTGCATGTTGGCGGAAATCCATCTGCCTGTGCGCCGTTAGCGGTGCTAGGCGGATATCTGGTGTCATAATCCAAGTATGCTGGAACTGGGTACCAAGACGTTGATTGCCTATTTGCTGGGCGCGCTGCTCGGTAGCCTGATTCTCGGGCGCTTGCGCGGCGTCGATATCCGCCGCCTCGGCAGCGGCAATGCCGGTGCCACCAACGCCTTACGTACCCAGGGAAGGCTGTTCGCCCTGTTGGTTTTGCTCATCGATCTCGGCAAAGGAGTGTTGGCGGTGCGGTACCTGCCCGGCGCGACGCTTCCGGGGGTGCCCGTCGATCCGAATCTCTCGCGCGAGTGGCTGACGCTCGCGTGTGGCCTTGCGGTGATCGTCGGTCATGTGTACCCGGTTTGGTTCGCCTTTCACGGCGGCAAGGGGGTGGCGACGATGGTCGGCGTCATCGGGGCTCTGCAGCCCGCGCTGCTCGCGCCCTTGCTCGCAAGTTGGGTGTTGGTGCTGTTGCTCAGCGGCTATGTTGGACTCGCCAGCATGGTCGCCGGAGCCGTCGTGGTCATCGTCGTGGCTGCGTGGGAGCCGGCAAACCTCCCGCTGCTGGTTTTTTGCATCGTGATCGAGTTGTTCCTGGTGTACACCCACCGCCTCAATATCGCGAGGATGCGTGCCGGTACAGAAAGCCGGATTCAAAGGTTATGGTTGTTTCGATCCCGAGCAGCGTAGACCAGCGCTCACTGCTCCTGCTGCTCGCGGACGGCCGCCTGCACACCGGCGTACGTCTGGCGCGGGCACTTGGAGTGGCTCGCGCGTCGGTGGGCGGTGAAATCGAGCGGCTGAGGGCGTCGGGGGTACCGATCGACGCGCCGGACGGACGAGGTTACCGCCTGCCGGGGCCCGTCGAACTCCTGGATGCCCGGCAGATCCGGTCGGCATTGAGCGAAGAGCGCGATCGCCAGTTGCACTCCTTCGAGGTGCTGTTCGTCGTGGACTCGACCAACACCCGCCTGCTCGGGCTGCCGGCACCTCCCGCGGGACGCGCGGACGTGTGCATGAGCGAATTACAGCACTCGGGCCGTGGCCGGCGCGGCCGGCGCTGGATCGCATCCTTCGGCGACGGCATCGCTCTGTCGCTGGCGTGGACCTTCGGCGATGCGGCGCGCGCGAGCCCGGCCTTGAGCCTTGCGACGGGAGTCGCGATATCCCGGGCACTGGCGAAAGCGGGTGCGCGAGGCATCGGTCTCAAGTGGCCCAACGATATCTGGTTCGATGATCGAAAGCTCGGCGGTGTTCTGATCGAGCTGCGGGCCGATGCGGGCGGACCGGCACATGTCGTCGTCGGTGTGGGGCTCAACGCCTCGCTGTCGATGGGCCTGCGACGCATGGTCGAAGCGAGCGGCGTGCGTGTCTCGGCAGTCGCCGAGGCAAGTTCGGAAAAGATCTCCCGTAATCGCATGGCGGGCCTCCTGTTGGAGGAGCTTTTGAGTATGCTGGGGCAGTTCGAAACGGAGGGTTTTGCGCCTTTTCGCGACGCCTGGGCGGCTCTCGATGTGCTCCGCGGTCGGGCGGCGCAGGTTCTGGTCGGCGACGGCGCGATGTCGGGAACGGCGCGCGGTGTCGATGCGGACGGCGCGCTACTGCTCGAAAGCGGTGGCCGGGTACACCGGTTCGTGTCCGGCGAGGTGAGCTTGCGCTTGACTGAAGGTGATGCGTGACGGGTCTGAAAAGCATCGTGCTGTGCCTCGCGCTCGCCAACGCGGGATATTTTCTGTGGGTCAACAATATCGCGAAGCCGCGGGACGCGGGGGCGATCGGTGCGCCGACGGCGACGTTGAAGTTGGCCTCCGAGGCCGCGGCGCCGCGCCCGGCCGACGGCGATGGGGGTGGAATCGTGGGCACGAGCGGCGGCCGCGATGCGCAGGACACTCCGGCGGAACCGTCCGCCGGGCTGTTGACCGATGTGAAGCGGTGCATCAGCGTCGGTCCGTTCCGCGACGTCGCCGAGACGGCCCATGCCGCGAGCACACTGCGCAGCGGCGGCTATGATCCGAGACAGCGCGTCGCGGACGGTGAGGTTTGGGCGGGAGTGTGGGTATACCTGCCGTTGCCCGCAACGCGGGCTGCGAGCGATCAGATGCTGGCCAAGCTCAAAGCGGCCGGTATCGAGGACGCGCTCGAGATGCCGGGACCGAACGACGGATCGGTCATCTCGCTCGGACTCTACAGTGAATCGAAGCGTGCACAGGCCCGCGTTGCGCAGGCCCAAGCGCTCGGCTTCAATCCGGCAATCGCGGATCGCAAGCGCACCGGTAACGTGTATTGGATCGATATCGACTTGAAGCCGACCGACAGCGTGTTGAAGCCGGCGGATCTGCAAGGTGAGGCGGGACGCATCGTGCGCCTGGAAGTGAAGGGCTGCCCCGCAGACGGCGCGCCGCAGCCATGAGCGGCCGCGCAATCGTCCTGCGCATCACGAGCGTCCTTGGTGCGGTGATCGGCTACGGGTGCTTCGCGGCATTCTTGTCCCTGATCGGACTGCAGGCGTATCGGTGGTTTCGGGAGGGCGAGTGGCCGCACATCGGCATGAGCGAGGGATTGCGCGCCGTCCTCGCGCATTGCTGCATCAAGGACGGCGACACCGGCCGTCTTGCCGCGCTGGTACACTGGCTCGAGGCGCCGCCGGTCGATTGGCTGGGGCTGCACAGAATGCTCGAGGTCCTTCCCGCATCGCTCGCGCTGTTCGCGCTGAGCATCGCGGGAAACTGCATTTTCATCTACAGCCTGGATCGGATCGGGGAACTCAAGCGCAGCCGTTCAGCCGCGACGTGAACCGCTAAGAAAACTCAGAAGCGCGAGATCGGAGGCGCCTCTCCCTGCCAAAGGTAGGCAACGCTGTCCTTGGGCGGCTTGTACCAACCAGGATCGCGGTAATCCGAGTGCGCCAGGTCGGCACGGATCTTGACCATCGTGAACATCCCGCCCATTTCGATACTCCCGTGGGGCCCGTCGCCGGTCATCATCGGCAGCGTATTTTCCGGCAACCGCGTCGGCATGTGCATATCACCCATGTCGCCGCCGGTGCTCGTGTAATCGGGTACGAGCGAGGCGATCTTTCGAGCGAGGTCCGATTGATCCACCCCGATGGTGTTGGGAACCGCATGCCCCATGGCGTTCATCGTGTGATGGCCCTTGTGACAGTGAAAGGACCAATCGCCCGGCGCCGAGGCGGTGAACTCGATTGCCCGCATCTGGCCAACGGCTATGTCCGTCGTCACCTCCGGCCATCGAGCACCCGGAGGCACCCATCCTCCGTCGGTGCCCACCACCACGAACTCATGACCGTGCAGGTGAATGGGATGGTTGGTCATCGTCAGGTTGCCGACCCGGATGCGGACGCGCTCGCCGAGCCCGGCGACCATCGGATCGACCCCGGGGAAGGCGCGGCTGTTGAAGGTCCACAGATTGAAGTCGAGCATGGTGCTCACTTTCGGCGTGTAGCTTCCGGGGCTGATGTCATAAGCGTTCAGCAAGAACACGTAATCCCGATCCACGCGCATGATTCGTGGATCCGACGGATGGGTCACCCAAAAGCCCATCATGCCCATGGCCATCTGAGTGGTCTCGTCGGCATGCGGGTGATACATGAACGTGCCGGCCCGCTGCGCGCGGAACTCGTAGACGAAAGTCTGTCCCGCCTTGATCGAGGGCTGGTTGAGTCCGGAGACGCCGTCCATACCATTGGGCAGGCGCTGACCGTGCCAGTGGATGCTGGTTGCCTCGGGAAGGCGGTTGGTCACGAATATCCGCACCCGATCGCCCTCCACGACCTCGATCGTCGGACCCGGCGACTGGCCGTTATAGCCCCAGAGATTCGCGCGCATGCCCGGCGCGATCTCGCGAGTCACGGGTTCCGCCACCAAGTGAAACTCCTTGACGCCGTTACGCATGCGCCACGGGAGCGTCCATCCGTTCAAGGTGGCAACCGGTTGGTACGGCCGGCCGTTCGGCGGCAGCAGCGGCGGCTGCATCGTCGCAGCGTCCATCGATACGACCTCCGGCAACGCGGCGAGGGCCGCCTTGCCGACCGCCGCGCACGCAAGTGCGGCGCTCATGCCGTGGAACAGATTTCGTCGGTTAAGCATGATGACTCCCTGCTCTATCGTTGTAGTGGGTGATGACCGATCAGCGCCGTATCGAGCGCCGATTTGGCAATCCAGAAATCGCGCACGCTTTGAATGTAATCGTTGACGGCGTTGATTTCGGCACGGGTGTCGGCGAGGAGATCAAAGACGCTGATTTGGGCGGCGTCGTAACGCAGCAGATCTTCCTGGGATATCGATTTTCGCAGCGGCAGTATCTCGTCGCGCTCGCGCGCCGCCATCTCGTAGGCGCTCCGGTACTGCGCGTAGGCCTTGCGTACCTCCGAGCGGGCCTCGATCGCCGCCTGACCGTAGCGGTCGACCGCCTGCGCGTAAATCGCCTCAGCCTTCCTGACACGCGGCTCCCCGCTGTCGAATATCGGAACTTCGAGGCTTACTTCGTAGCCCGTCTCGAAAGGCTCCGAGTTCGGCCCTTGACGCACGCGGGTCGGACCCGCCTCGAGCACGTTGACGAAACGTGTGGCTTTGCTGAGACGCAACGCTCGCGCCAGCGCATCGATCCGCGCACGCATCATCTGCAAATCGATGCGGGTAGCGAGCGCCGTCTTCTCGATATCCGGACGCTCTTCGACCCGTTGTGGCAGCTCGGGCAGCCGTTCGGCCAGCTGAAAATTCGATGCATCTCCCGCCAGGCCGAGCACTTGCGCCAGGTTCTCGCGCGCAACGCCGTCCGCCAATTGCGCCCGCCCCAAACCCACGGCGGCGTCCAGGTAAAAACCCCGCTCGCGCGCCTCATCCAGGCGATTCCAGTTTCCCGCCGCGTGCATTCTGCGGGCGAGCTCCGCGCCGGCCTCTGCCGCATCCCTGACCTTGAGCAGGTAGTGCGCCGAGTCGCGCGCCGCAAGCGCGGTGAAGTAGGCCTCGCGTGCGCGCGCCGCCAGTTGCACGACATCCACCGTAGCGGCGTACTGCGTTTCGACAAAGCGCCGCTTTTCAATCGCGTGCACGTAGGGAATCGTCAACAACGAGATGACATTCACGCTGATTGTCTCCTCGATGTCGTAGAGACCCCCGCCGCTCGCGCGGCGCAAGGTGAAGCGCGGATTCGGCAGCCGCCCCGATTGCACGAGGTCGGCTTCCGAGATCCCGAGCTCCTCGAACGACGCTTGCAGCGCGCCGTTGTTCAACAGCGCGACCTGCACGGCATCCTCGACGGACAAGGGCTGCCGCAACAGCTGTGCGGTCTGGCGTTCGGTTTTGTCCTTCTCTTCCGGCGTGCGCGTCCATCGCACTTCCTTGCCAAGGCGCTCCTGTGTGGCGCTCGCGACGGTGTCGAAGCCACCGTCCCGCGAAAACGTGGTGCACGCCGAGAGCGCCAGTGCTCCCGACAAGACCAGACACCATCGGCACCCGAACATCCGGGTGCGCATCGCTGAAATATTCATGACCATGACCTTCCTCGACACCGTTTCCGTCAGACGCCGCTGACGGTCTCCAATCCGTCGAATGGAAACGTTCCGCACACGCGGCGCGGCGCGTTCTAAGGACTAGGCGGTGAGACGGGGTGGTCGATCGAGGCGGTCGAGAGTGAGGGCGGGGGGCGGCCAAATCAGCCGCGCGGAGACGTCGAGAGCGGGTGTATAGGGCAGGGTCCAGCGCGCCGGCGTCAGCGCCGCCGCTGCGACACAGCAGCAATCACTGCAGCCGTGAGAGTGGAGGCTCGCTGCATCTGCGCAGTGCGCCGCGTGCATGGCGTGCATGGCGTGATCCGGCTCGCAATGCGCGATCGCGGCGTAACCACGCAGCGGCAACATCGCCGCCAGCAGCAGCGCCAAGACCAGCCTGAGTGTCCGATTGATTCGCATAACCCTCTAGAGGCGAGAACCTATCACCGGCCCGGGCATAATACACGCATGAGCCGTCCGTTCTCGGTTAGGCTTGAGAACTGCGTCGCTCTATGAGAACTGCGTCGCTCCAAATGCGTTGGGGGTACCTATATGCTGAGGCGAGTGTGGCTGGCATGCACCGCAACCGTCATGATTCTGCCGCTCACCGCCGTTGCGCACGCGAAACTGCTGAGCACCTCGCCCGCTGCCGGCGCGCAGGTCGACGCCGCGCCCAAAGCGTTGACGCTCAAGTTCAACGAAGCGGTGCAACTTGCAGTCTTGAAATTATCCGGCGAGGGGAAGGACATCCCGGTGGCTGTCGATCGGGGAGCCGCCGCCGCGGCCCAAGTAACCGTGGCGCTGCCCGCCCTCGACGCCGGTACGTACCAGGTTCAATGGAGCGCCATAACGGCCGACGATGGTCACGTCGTGAAGGGCACCTTTTCATTCGTGATCGCGAGCCACACCTAGGCGTCTGCCAAAGGCGGCGGCGATCGTGAGCATCGGCGTCTGGGACTGCTTGGGGGTGATCGTGAAGGCGGTGCTTTACGCCGCGACCTTGGGCGCTGCCGGCGGTGTTTTTTTCCTGTCCTATGCCGGCTCCTTGCTCGAGCAGGTCGATGGGCCGGCGCCGCGTCGACTCGTGCAGATTCTCATTGCCGCGTCTCTGATCGCCAGCGTGACGCGGATTTTCGTGACCGCGGGCTCGATGAGCGGCGATGCGTCCGGAATGCTCGACTCAGGTCTCGTGGGCATGATCTGGCGTGCCGGCGAAGGTCGGGCGATCACCGTTCGCGCCGCCGGATTGTTGCTGGCGCTCCCCCCGGTACTTCGACATCGACGCCCCGGTCTCGTCACACTTGCCGCCGCCGCCGGCGCCGCCACCTCCTTTGCGTGGGTGGGGCACGCACATACGACCTCTTCCGGCTGGCCGATGCTGCTGATCGGCATTCACCTTTTGGGGGTGGCTTTCTGGCTCGGCGCCCTCGGACCGTTGCTGCTGCTTGCGCGGCACAATGACCCGCGGCTGATTGCCCCGGCCGTCGCTCGTTTCGGTACTGCGGCGGCGGCGGTCGTTGCCGCACTGATTCTGGCCGGACTCGCCGTGCTGGGGTTCTTGCTGAACAGTGCGTCCGAACTGTGGACCAGCGGCTATGGGCGCACGCTTTGCGTGAAGCTGGCGCTGGTCGTATGCCTTTTGGCCTGCGCCGCCTTCAACAGGCTGCGCCTGACCCCGCGGCTCATGGCCGGCCGCGCCGACGCCGTTCGGACCTTGCGCGCCTCGATTCGAATCGAGCTGATATTGGCGTCCTTGATCTTGATCGTGACCGCCGCATTGACCACGCTGACCGGACCGCCGACGCCAGAGTGACGAGGAGATCGCCGTGCGTGCAATGGTTCTCAAGACGCTCAGGAGTCCGCTCGAATGGACGGAACTCGAACAATCAGAACCCAACCCGGGCGAGATTCGCGTCAACGTGGCAGCCTGCGGCGTATGCCGCACGGACTTGCACGTGATCGATGGCGAGTTGGCGGAGCCCCACCTGCCGATCATTCCCGGACACGAAATAGTGGGCCGGATCGATGCGATCGGTAAGGACGTTCAGGGGCTCGAGCTCGGCGAGCGCGTCGGGATACCCTGGCTGGGCCACACCTGCGGCGTGTGCCGGTATTGCCTGATGCAGCGGGAGAATCTCTGCGACCGTCCGCTGTTTACGGGCTATACACGCAACGGTGGCTACGCGACCACGGTCATCGCCGATGCGCGATTCGCGTTCCCCCTGGGCGAACACGGCGACGACGTCTCGCTCGCGCCCTTGTTGTGTGCTGGATTGATCGGCTGGCGCTCGCTCGTCATCGCAGGAGACGCCGAACGGCTGGGGCTCTACGGCTTCGGCGCCGCCGCGCACATCTTGGCGCAGGTCGCCGCATGGCAGGGACGATCGGTATTCGCCTTTACCCGCAGGGGCGACGCGGCCACCCAATCATTTGCCTTGAGTCTCGGCGCAACCTGGGCGGGCGCTTCGGACGAAGCGCCGCCTCAGCCGCTCGACGCGGCGATCATTTTCGCTCCAATCGGCGATCTCGTGCCGTTGGCCCTGAAGGCGGTGCGCAAGGGCGGCCGGGTCGTTTGCGCCGGTATCCACATGAGCGACATTCCGGCGCTGCCGTATCGTTTGTTGTGGGAAGAGCGCGAGTTGCTGTCGGTCGCCAACCTCACTCGGCAGGATGGCATCGATTTTCTGCGGCTGGCCCCGCAAATCGGCATCGTTACGCGGACTACGGCATATCCGCTGCGGCAGGCAAACGAGGCGCTCGCCGATTTGCGAGCCGGCCGTTTCGAGGGCGCCGCGGTGCTCGTGCCGTGAGCGGGGTGTGCGGGAAGCTCGAGGTCACTTCGCCAATCGTTTGCGCAGCTTCTGCAATTCCTGCTCGCGCGCCGGAGTCGATTGCGGAAATTTGAGCTTCAGTTCCTCCATGGTGTCGAGCACGATTTGTGAAACGATCAGTCGCGCGTTGAGTTTGTCGTCCGCGGG
The DNA here is from genome assembly GCA_963801865.1 of uncultured Gammaproteobacteria bacterium. Lineage (GTDB taxonomy): Bacteria > Pseudomonadota > Gammaproteobacteria > Steroidobacterales > Steroidobacteraceae > Bog-1198. The sequence goes on from CAWDGY010000011.1 coordinate 41,042, forward strand.
CACGACATACCAGGGTGCGTGTTTGGTACTGGTCGCGCTCAAGCATTTTTCATAGGCCTTCATGTACTGCTTCCAGTATTTCCGCTCTTCGATGTCCGCCGAGCTGAACTTCCAATTTTTTTCCGGCGCATCGATGCGCGCGATGAATCGCTTGCGCTGCTCCTCTTTCGAGAGATGCAGGAAGAACTTGATGACACGCGTGCCGTTGTCGTCGAGATGCTGCTCGAGCGCCAACATGGATCGATAGCGCTCCTGCCAGATGGATTTATTGCCGCCCTCCCGTGCGCCCGGCACTCCTTCTGCGCGAAGAATTTCGGGATGGACGCGGACAATGAGAACCTCCTCGTAATAGGAGCGGTTGAAGATGCCGATCTTGCCGCGTTCCGGCAGGCAGACCGTCGTGCGCCAGAGAAAATCATGCTTGAGTTCCGTGGCGCTGGGATGCTTGAAGCTGAAGACTTGGCACCCTTGCGGATTGACTCCCGACATCACATGCTCGATGACTCCGTCCTTGCCGGCCGCGTCCATGGCCTGAAAAATCAACAGCACCGCGTAGGTACCCGAGGCGTACAGCAGCTCTTGTTGGGCACTGAGCTTCTTGACGTGATCCTTGAGCATTGCCTGATACTCGTCATCGTTTCGGTACACGCTCTTGACGGTGGTCGGCCATTTTTTGAGATCCACGGCGCTGCCCTCGCGGACCCGATAATCCTTGGAATTAATGCTCATCCTTACCCCCGTGCACGGCCGTGGAAGCAGTTGGGACCCCAGGCGTCAGCCCGTCACGGAACTCAACCAGCGCGCGAGCTGCCTTGAGTCCATGGCGCCGGACTGGCGCGCGATTTCCTTCCCGCCTCGAAATACGATCAGCGTAGGAATGCTGCGGATGTTGAAGCGTGTTGCCGGCGCCGGCTCATCCTGAGTATTCAATTTGGCGAATCGAAGATTCGGCTCGAGTTCGCGCGCAGCGGCTTCGAAAAATGGCGCCATGGCGATGCAAGGACCGCACCAGGGCGCCCAGAAATCCACCACCACCGGCACGTCGCTGCGCCCGATGTGTTGATCGAAGTTGCTTGCGCTCAGGGTCACGGGTTTGCCTTCGAAGAGTGGGAAGTGGCACTTTGGACAGCGTGGCGAGTCCTTCACACGATCGCTCGGCAGGCGCACCACCGAATTGCAATGTCCGCAGACGACCTGTATTGCTTCAGACATACCGCACCCATTTCGCGTGACCTCGAGTCCGAGTCTACCGCGTTGAGTTCTCGCAAGAATTGATTTGGCGACGGTGTAATTTCTACAAGGGTCACGCGAACACCCCCTGGAGATCGGCCCGTCGCGAGATCAGCCTGCGCGCGCCGGGCCTACGCGCGCGGACTTGGGTGATGCTGCTGCGCAACGGAACTTGCGGCGGTAGTGCGCCTCTATAAGATGATGAAACGAGACTGCATGCAGAGCTTTATTCGCGTGGCGTCGATTACGATGGCGCTCGCCGGATTCGCGGCATGCGGAAATAACCACAGCGACCAAGCACCGTCCACGCCGGCCACACCTCAGCGCGGCAGCCTCCTCCAGTCTCCCATACACGAGGTCGCCTCCTATTCGACCAGCGACCTGCTCGCGCTGCTGCCGGGAAGCAGTCTGGGCAAAACCCTGTTGAGCCTCGCCTACTCTCCGGTGTGCACCATCACCATCTACCACATCGAATATGAAACCGCGGATCCCGCGCAGAATCTGACGCCTGCCTCCGGGGCGCTCATGGTGCCGAGTGGTCCGAGTGGATGCGAGGGCGGCCGGCCCATCGTGATGTATGCGCACGGCACGCAGACCGATAGCGCCTTCAACATTGCGGAAGTGTCGGCGAACGGAAATGACGAGGGCCTGTTGCTGGCGGCCGTATTCGCCGCTTCGGGTTACATCGTCGTTGCGCCGAACTACGTCGGGTATGACACCTCGACGCTCGGCTATCACCCGTATCTCGATGCCGCGCAACAGTCCGACGACATGATCGACGCTCTCAAGGCCGCACGCAGCGCTTTGCCGGCATCGGCGGCGCCGAACACGACGGATGGCGGTAAATTGTTCCTTACCGGGTATTCCCAAGGAGGCCACGTCGCCATGGCCACGCACCGCGCCATGCAGGCCGCCGGAATGGCCGTCACCGCGGCAGCACCCCTGTCGGGACCTTACGCCCTCTCGGCGTTCGCCGATGCGATCTTCGAGGGCGAAGTGAACCTGAGCGCGACCGAAAATTTTGCCTTGCTGGTGACGAGCTACCAGCACGCTTACGGAAACGTCTACGCCGCGCCGACCGACGTGTTCAACGCCGCGTACGCCGCCGATATCACGACACTCCTGCCCAGCACCACCCCCATGAGTCAGCTCGAGGCGGCGGGCAAGATTCCGGCGAGTCAATTGTTCAGCAGCACGGCACCCGCCGCGGCGTATGCCGGCATCACGCCCGCCACCACCCCGGCGCGCCTGGCTCCGGCATTCCAACTCGGTTTCGGAGCGGGTTATCTGATCACGAACCCCTACCGCTTGAGCTACCTGCAGGACGCGCAAGCCGCCCCCGACGGCGGCTTCCCCACGATCACGGACGGACTGCCTCCGTCCAATCCGAAGAACACATTGCGCCAGGATCTGAAGACCAACGATCTGCGTACGTGGGTGCCCACCGCCCCCGTGCTCTTGTGCGGCGGAAGTTCGGATCCGAGCGTGTTCTATCTCAACACGCAGTTGATGCAGCACTACTGGGCGGCGAGCGCGGCGAATGCCCCCGTCACCGTGCTCGACGTCGATTCGCCCGTGGCGGCAAACGATCCCTATGCGTCACTGAAGAAGGGATTCGTGACGGCCAAGGACCTGGTCATCGTCGCCGCCGTGGCCGGCGGGGCCACCGACGGCGGTGCCCTGGCGGTGCTCGAGGCTTATCACGCAGAGCTCGTCGCGCCGTTCTGTCTCAGCGCTGCGAAGTCGTTTTTCGACGCGCACTAGCGCCAGAGGGACGGGGCGGCGCAGCGCGCGGATGTGGCGGAATTTCTCCAGGCTCAGCGCTGACGCCGCCGGCCTCCGGTATCATCGGATCCATGCGCCAGGACTATCTGGGAAATCCCACGAGCACCGCATGCGAAGCGACGTCGGGGGCCGTCGACGATTTCATCGAGGGTTATTTGGCCTACGAGACCCGCGCCGAGCGCATCGTTCGCGCAGCCGATGCGGATCCCGAATGCTGCATCGCGAACGTGTATGCGGGCTTGTTGTGGATGCTCCTCGAGGCGCCGGAGGCGCCGCGCCGCGCCGCCAAGTACCTCGCCGCGGCGGAGCGGGCTCAGCCGCGCGCGACCCGCCGCGAACGGCTGAACCTGGCCGTGTTGCGCGCGTGGGCCGAGGATGATCTGCCGACAACCCTGCGCCTTTGCGACCAGACGCTGGATGAGTTTCCGCGCGATCTGGTCATCGTCAAGACGCTGCAATACCTCGAGTTCAATCGCGGCAATTCTCCAGCCATGCTTCGCGTTGCGCTGAAAGTGATGGAACGCAGCGCGGACGTGCCCTTCATGCACGGCATGGCCGCCTTTGCCTACGAGCAGTGTCACCTGCTCGATCAAGCGGAGCGGGCGGCGCGGCGTGCGCTTCAAATGCGGCACAAGGAGCCTTGGGCGCAGCACGCCTTGGCGCACGTGATGCTCACCCGCGGGCTGATCGATGAGGGCGCGGGATTTCTCGAGGACGCGGCGGATAGCTGGGTCGGGCTCAACTCCTTCATGATCACGCATCTGTGGTGGCATGTGGCGCTGTTCTATCTCAGCCAGGGGCACGGCGCGAGGACGCTCGATCTCTACGATCGCCATTGCTGGGGCGTGGCCAAGGAATACTCGCAAGACCAGGTTGGAGCGGTGTCGCTGCTGGCGCGGATGGAGCTGGCCGGAATCGACGTGGGGTCGCGTTGGCAGGATTTGGGCGATCACCTCGCCGCCCGCGATCACGACACCGTGCAGCCCTTCCTGACGCTGCAATACCTCTATGGCCTGGCGCGGGCAAACAAGGCCGAAGCATCTGCGCTGCTCGAGGCGGTTCGCCGGGCGGCGGCGTCCGCTCCTGCCTATACGCGCGAAGTGTGGCGGGATGTCGCGCTGCCCGGCTGCGAAGCGCTGTACGCCTACGCCCGCGGGGACTACGACAGCGCGTGGCGTCTATTGAGCCTCGTCCTGCCGCGAATGCTCGAGGTCGGCGGCAGTCACGCGCAGCGCGACTTGTTCGAGCAGTTTTTTTTGGATATGGCAATCAGGAGTGGGCGCAACGTGGTCGCGCAGCAAATTCTCGAGCTGCGGCGCCGATCCGATCCGGGCGGAGTGCCGACCAACATCGCGCTCGCTTCGGTTTATGCGAGCCTGGGTTTGACCGGCTTGGCCGATGAGGCGCGGGCGCGCGCGGCAACGACCCGCTCGCGCCATCCGGATTCAGTTGCGGTCGTGAGGATCGCACCGTGATCGATGGCGCCGTGCCGGACGATCCCCGCATGCCGAGCGATCTCGCCGAGGCGCTGTTCAAATCCATCGATGAGCGGCGCGGCGAACTCGTCGAACTGACTCGTGAGCTGATCGGATTTCCGACCGTGAATCCGCCCGGCGAGGGTTATCAGGCCTGCGCCGAGTTCATCGGGCGGCGTCTGCAGGCGCGCGGATTCGCCCTCGACTACGTGCGCGCGGCCGGGACTGCGGGAGATTGCGATCGCTACCCTCGCCTCAATGTCATCGCGCGGCGCGACAGCGGCGCATCCGGACCGTGCGTGCATTTCAACGGCCATATCGATGTCGTGCAGGCCGGAGCGGGCTGGACCGTGGATCCATTTGTCGCCGTGGTGAAGGACGGTAAGATCTATGGCCGCGGCGCTTGCGACATGAAGGGAGGGCTTGCCGCTGCCATCGTCGCCGTCGAGTCCTTGATCGACTTGGGCGCGGGGCTGCCGGGCGTATTGGAGATTTCGGGCACGGTGGACGAAGAGTCGGGCGGATATGGCGGGGTCCATTATCTGGCGGAGCGCGGTTGGTTCTCCCCGCCGCGGGTCGACCACGTCATCATTCCCGAGCCCCTCAATGTGGATCGTGTGTGCATCGGTCATCGCGGCGTCTGGTGGGCGGAGATCGAAACCCACGGCCGGATCGCGCATGGATCGATGCCGTTTCTGGGGGACTGCGCCGTGCGGCACATGGCCGCGGTCCTCGACCGCTTCGAATCGGATCTATACCCGAAGCTGGCCGCGCGGCGCACCGACATGCCGGTGGTGCCCTCGGGAGCACGTCACTCGACCATGAATATCAGCTCCATACACGGCGGCCTCGACGAGCAGCGAGGCGGACTTCCATCGGCGTGCGTGCCGGATTCGTGCCGCCTCGTGATCGACCGCCGATACCTCATCGAGGAGGACATCGGCGCCGTCAAGGAGGAAATGACCGCCTTGCTCGAGCGTCTGACGAGGGACCGCGCCGGCTTTACCTACACCATTCGCGATATCTTCGAAGTCAAACCGACGATGACCGACCGCAACGGACCGGTCGCCCGCAGCACTGCCGCAGCAATCCGGCGCGTTCTGGGCCGTGAGCCGGCATTCATTTGCTCGCCGGGTACCTATGATCAGAAGCACATCGATCGGGTCGGGAAGCTGCGGGATTGCGTCGCCTATGGACCGGGCATCTTGGATCTGGCCCATCAACCGGATGAGTGCGTGTCGATCGACGACATGGTGGCCTCCGCGAAAGTGATGGCGCTGACGGCGTGGACGCTGTTGACCAGGAGCGCATGAGGCAATCTCGCGAGCGTCCCTAAGGCTGCGCCGGCCGGGCGCAATGTACCGCGCGCGCAATGGCGCGGGTCAGGCAGTCAGCCGCCGCCGAGCCGATGCGTGCCACCTGCGCGGCGCGCGAGAGGCCGCGATCGAGCGCCGCCGAATTGCCGGCCAGCGCGAAAACCGTGTCACCGTCGAACGGCGTGTGGGCCGGACGTACGGCGCGCGCGATACCGTCGTGCGCCATGATGGCGACCCGTTTGCACTCGACGGTCGAAAGCTCCGCGCTGCAGGCAACCACCGCCAAGGTGGTATTGACCCCGGGCTGCAATCGGCCGAGTGCGAGCATGCGTGATTCGTCCGGGGCAGGATCGCTCAAATCCATGCCCGAGACGGGTGGCGCGGCTCCGCCGAATTCACGCTCCAGTTCGAACGCCCACGCCCAATAGGTCTTTCCGTCCGGCATGAGCGCGGAGCCGATGGAGTTGAGCGCCACCAAGGCGCCCACCACGAGTTCCGCGCCGAGTTGCAACGATGCGGAGCCGATTCCACCCTTCACGCGACCCGCCATGGCGCCGCGTCCCGCCCCGACCGATCCGAGCTCGAAATCCGCGGCGGCGGCGCGCAAGGCGCGGACTCCGAGTTCTCGATAGGGCGGCGTCATGCCCCAGCCTTTGTTGCCGCCGTTCCCGAGATCATGCAGCACCGCGCAGGGAACGATGGGAATCGAAGGTCCGCCCGCGCTCAGGTGCAAACCGACGTCCCGCACCGCCAGGGCCGCCGCGACGCCGTCGGCTGCGGCAAGACCGAACACCGAACCGCCGGCGAGCACCAGCGCATGGGCGCGTCCCACGAGATTCTCGGGTGCCAGCGCTTCACTTTCGCGCACGCCGGGTCCGCCGCCCCGCACGTCGACCGCTGCCGACCAATCCGCGCCGCACAGCACGGTCGTCACGCCCGTTCGGGCGGCCTCATCGACGGCATGGCCCACGCGAAGGCCGGGAATATCCGAGATCAGGTTCCTGGGGCCGGGCCGGAACATACCCGGGCCTAGCGAGGCTGCGCCGCAATCACCGCCAATCCCTGCAGCACGAGATCCGGCACGATTTCCCCGTGCGAGCGCATCGTGCCGGTGATCATTCCGGCATCGCCTCCGGTAATGAACAGCTTCGGCTTGACGCCGGTGCTGTGTTCGATCACTTCCGCTGCGCGATCGGCCATCCCGGCCAATGCGAATACGGCTCCGCGCGATACCGCGCCGATTGTGTTGTTCGCCAGAATACCGGCCAAAGACGGCGTACTGTGCTCCACCGCCTGGGCGATGTCGCTGGTCTTGCTCATGAGAACCTCGCGCATCATGTGGATGCCGGGAACGATCAGGCCGCCGAGATGTTGACCGTTGGCATCGACGCTGTCGACCTTCACGGCGGTACCGGCATCGACCACGCAGAGTGCCGAGCGCACCTTGGTCCAAGCACCGATCAGCGCCAGCCACCGGTCCGCACCGAGCAAGCTCGGGTCGAGATAGCCATTGGTGAGTCCCTGGAATTCCGGCGTCGCCGTGACGAACTCTACGTCTAGCCGGAACACCTTCTTGGTGAGGCGAACCAACATTTTGGCCATGGCCGGCCCGGCGACATTCGAGACCAGCACACGGCTCGGTCTCCGGCCCGATTCGAACAAGGCGGCGGTCCAGATTCCCGGTTTCGCATCGCGGTGTACGACGGCCTGTTGATGGGACAGCCCGGTGCTGCTGAGCCAGGCCCACTTGAGGCGGGTGTTGCCCACGTCGATGACCAAAATCATGCTTGTTTCGCTACTCTGATGGCGCCAACCGCGATAAAGCCGGCAAGGATAGCATCGTCCGATGACGGTCAGCGCAGATTGCGGGCCTCAGGCCGCGGTCGAACGAGCGCGGCCTTCGCGACATACGGCGATTCGAGGTGCGCCGCTTTGATCGGACAAATCCTACATGGTCTCGTGGCGCCCTCCGAAGGAGAGATGCGACGCGCGCTTGTGAAATAGCCACCTCACGAGAACCGAGAATACGACAACGAGTGGGAGATTTAGGGGTCGCGCGCCGATAGGGTGAATCCCGTCTCGCGCGTCCGCGTGTGGCTGCCAACATCATTATGCACCAGCCCAAAGCGCTCCTCATTTTTCACCGGTGTGCCGTTCGGGAACGTCGCGGACCGCGACGTCGGTGAGGTAAGCGTCACGAGGGATCGAATCACCATGGATCAAAACTCGGCGAAGGCCAAAACGGGGATAGAGGGACTCGATGACGTGCTCGCGGGCGGATATGCCCGCGGGCACGTGTACCTGTTGGAAGGAGAGCCCGGCGCGGGGAAGACGACGCTCGGATTGCAATTCCTGCTTGCCGGAGCCGAAGCGGGCGAGCGATGCCTGTATATCACGTTGTCCGAAACCCAAGAGGAATTGCGCGAGGGCGCGGGCTCTCACGGATGGTCGCTCGACAGCAACATCGAAATCTGCGAGATGCTGCCGCCGGAAAGCCTCTTGGCCGGCGAACAGCATCAAAGCCTGTTGTACGCCTCGGATCTGGAACTCGGTGAAACCACCAGCCAGATCTTCGAGGCCGTGACGCGGATAAATCCCAGCCGCCTGGTCATCGACAGCCTGTCGGAAATTCGCCTGCTCGCACAGAGCTCACTGCGCTACCGGCGGCAGATTCTCACGATCAAGCATTATTTTGCGCGCCTCGGCATCACCGTTCTGCTGTTGGATGACTTGACCTCGGATGCCACCGACAAGACCGTGCACAGCATTGCCCACGGGGTCATTCGGCTGGAGGACAGCGCCCCCGCCTACGGTGCCGAGCGGCGACGCATGCGCGTCGTGAAATATCGAGGCCAGAAGTATCGCGGCGGCTTTCACGACATCACCATCAACACCGGCGGGGTCAAGGTGTTTCCGCGCTTGATCGCGGCCGAGCACCGCGAGCGCCTTTCGCGCTCACAGCTCTCGACCGGCATTGCGGAATTCGACAGCCTGCTCGGCGGCGGGATCGACTCCGGCTCGAGCACCGTCATTCTGGGGCCTGCGGGCACGGGAAAATCACTCATCGCGATCACTTTTGCGCTCGCCGCCATGGCGCGCGGGGAGCGCGCGGCGCTGTTCATCTTCGATGAGGAACTTGGGCTGCTCATCGATCGCATGAAAGGTCTGGGAATCGATCTCGACGGCGCGCGCGCCGGCGGGCACTTGTTGATACAACAGATCGATGCAGCGGAGCTGTCGCCGGGTGAGTTCGCGCAGCAGGTGCGCGAAACGGTGGACCGGGGCAACGTGAAGACCGTGGTGATCGACAGCCTCAACGGCTATCAGGCCGCGATGCCGGAGGAGAACTCCCTCATTCTTCACATTCACGAGCTGCTGCAGTACCTCAACCGGCGTGGTGCGACGACCTTCATGACGGTCGCGCAGCACGGTTTGGTGGGGGAAATGAGTGCGCCCATCGATGTCACCTACCTGGCCGACACCGTGATCCTGCTCAGATACTTCGAGGCACGAGGCCGCGTGCGGCGAGCCATCTCGGTCATCAAGAAGCGCACCGGGAGACACGAATCGACGATTCGGGAGTACCGCCTCGGCGACCAGGGACTCACCGTGGGCGAGCCGCTGGAGGAATTCCACGGCGTTCTGCGCGGGGTGCCGACTTACTCCGGCGGTCGTGCTCCTTTGCTTAAGGGCGGAGATTCGTGAATCGAACCGCCTCGCTGTCGCTGCGCGCGCTGGTGCTGGCCCCCAACGGGCGCGACGCACGGCTCACCCTGCTGCTGCTCAAGGAAGCGGGTTTCGCGGCGGACATCTGCGGCGATATTTCGAGTCTGAGTCGTGAGCTGAATCAGGGCGCCGGGCTCGCCATCATTGCCGATGAGGCCATCCAGGCCGGCGCCCTCAGACCGCTCGCGGCATTCCTGGAGGCGCAGCCGGCCTGGTCGGACATGCCGATCATCCTGCTCACCCATCGCGGCGGAGGGCCCGAACGCAATCCCGCCGCCCTGCGCCTCGCCCAGGTGCTCGGCAACGTGAGCTTTCTGGAGCGGCCATTTCATCCGACGACGCTGACCAGCATGGTGCGTGCGGCCGTTCGCGGCCGACGCAGACAGTACGATGCGCGCGTCAGATTGGAACAAATCAGTGAGAGAGAACAGCAGCTGGAAACGGCGTTGACGGCGGGTCGGCTCGGCTCGTGGACATTGGACGTCGAGCGCATGATGTTTCAGGCCTCGCCGACCTCGTGCAGTCACCTGGGGTGCGATCCTTGCGGCGAGTTCTCCTTCGATGATCTGCAGCGATCCGTGCAGGCGGAAGATCGTGATCGCCTGCGGCGGGTTTTGCAGCAGTCCCTGGACACCGGAGCCGACTACGTCATCGAATACCGCAACATTCGCCCGGACCGCTCCACGCATTGGGTCGACCTGCGCGCCCGCGCGCTCAGGGACGCCCAAGGCCGGGTGAATTGCCTGGTCGGTGTGTCGTCGGACATCACGGCCCGCAAGAGCTCGGAGCTGGAGCGTGAGCGGCTGCTCGGCGAACTCGCGAGAGAGCGCACCGCCTTGTCGACGTTGACGCGCACGTTGGAGCAACGCGTAGCGGAGCGGACCGCCGAATTGCTGGAGGCTCAGGAGCAGCTGCTGCAATCGCAGAAAATGGAAAGCGTGGGGCAGCTGACGGGCGGAATCGCGCATGACTTCAACAACCTGTTGATGGCCGTCATGGGTAATCTGGAAATTCTGCGCAAGCGTCTGCCTGAGGACGCCAATACCCGGCGCTTGATCGACGGGGCCATGCAGGGTGCGAAGCGGGGTGCATCGCTCACTCAGCGCATGCTTGCATTTGCCAGACAGCAGGACTTGAAAACCACGTCGGCGGATCTCGGTGCGCTCGTGCGCGGAATGCAGGAGCTCTTGAAGCGCTCGCTCGGACCACGCAATGCACTGCGTTTGCACGTGCTGCCGAATCTGCCGCCGGCGGAAGTCGATGCCCATCAAGTCGAACTGGCCGTGTTGAATCTCGCGATCAACGCGCGCGACGCAATGCCCGAGGGAGGGGACATCGATATTCGCGTCGATCAAGCGCACGTCGGCGCGGGCGAACGTCTCCGGCCCGGCACCTATCTGCGGATACAAATCGCGGATACCGGCACGGGCATGGATGCCGCGACGCTCGGCAGGGCGATCGAGCCCTTCTTTTCCACCAAACCGCTCGGCAAGGGAACCGGTCTCGGCTTGTCGATGGTGCACGGTCTCGCGGTGCAGCTCGGCGGACTGTTGGACCTCGCCAGCGAGGTCGGCAAGGGGACCGTCGCCACGTTGTGGCTGCCGATGTCGATCGCACCGGCCGTCGCGGTCGAGCCGGCGGCGGCGCAGTCGCTCGTCAACCGCTGTGCCACCATCCTCGTGGTCGACGACGATCCCCTCATCGCGATGAGCACCGTCGACATGCTCGAGGACCTCGGACACCGGGTGATCGAGGCGAATTCCGGCCGCCGCGCTCTCGAGATCATCGACGCAGGGCAAGCGATCGATTTGATGGTGACCGATCAGGCCATGCCGGAAATGACCGGCATTCAGCTGGCGGAAATCGTGCGTTCGAAGCGGCCCAACCTCCCGGTCCTTCTGGCCACCGGTTACACGGATCTGCCGGCCAGCCGACTCGCCAACCTGCCGCGGCTTTCCAAGCCCTATCAGCAGGCGCAGCTGCAGGCCGAGATCGAAAAGCTGTTGGAGATTGCTTAGGAGCGGGCGGCTCGGCGGCCGCACGTCGGCTTCAGCGCGGCTCGGCGGCCGCAAACTCATCACCGCAACCCGCGAATGCATATTAGTATTCGCATCTTTCCGCGGGAGATCGCCGATGAATTCGAGTGCCGGCCTCATGGTGTGCGCAGTGTTCCTGAGCGCGACATCGGCCATTCCCCATGCGGCCGCCGCAGACCACGTCTCCGAGGATGCGACGGAGAGCAAGAGCTCGACGGCCTCGGATCCGTCCGAGTCGCCCCGGTTTCTGCACGATCAACATCAAACCACCCAGGGCTCGGTGACCATCTCGGGTCGGGCCACCCCGTATCAGGCCGAAGCAGGCGTGCTCGTGGTGCATTTGAAGGATCCGATGGACGATGATGCGCCTCCACCGCGCGACGATCACAGTCCGCCGCCTCCGCAGCCGCCCGAGGCGAGCATGTCCTATGTCGCTTATTTTCGCGGCGACAAGGAAGACGTTCATCGCCCGATCACGTTTCTCTTCAACGGCGGCCCGGGTTCCTCGACGGTGTGGCTGCACATGGGTGCATTTGGTCCGAAACGGGTCGTGACGGCCGATGATACCCACAGTCCCGCCGCTCCTTATCGCGTGGTCGACAACGAGTACAGTCTGATCGACGTGAGCGACCTGGTCTTCGTCGATGCCCCCGGCACGGGCTTCGGCCATCTGCGCGGAGCGGACAAAGAGAAGGCCTTTTACGGCGTTGATCAAGACGCCCACGCATTCGCGAATTTCATCGTGGAATTCCTTTCGCGCCACAGGCGCTGGAACTCGCCCAAATACCTGTTCGGCGAAAGCTACGGAACCACGCGGGCCGCTGCGCTTTCGAACATCCTCCAGAGCGAGAAATCGCTCGACCTGAACGGCATCATTCTGCTGTCGCAGATCTTGAATTTCGACGACAGCCCGGATGCGCCGCAGTACAATCCGGGCGTCGATCTTCCCTACGTTCTCGCCTTGCCGACCTATGCGGCGACGGCGTGGTATCACCACAAGCTGCCCAATCAGCCCGCTGCGCTCGAGCCGTTGCTGCGTGAGGTCGAAAATTTCGCGTTGACCGATTACGCGCAGGCATTGGCCGCCGGCACCACGCTGAGTGCCGAGCGAAAGACCGCCATCGCGGCCAGACTGCATGCCTACACGGGACTTGCGCCGGATTACGTCGAACGGGCCAATTTGCGCGTGAACGGCGGGGAGTTCGAAAAGACGCTCCTCGGCAGCGAGACCACGACCGGTCGTCTCGATACGCGCTTCTCCGGCCCCACACTCGATCCGATGAGCAAAGAAGCCGAGTACGATCCGCAATCCGCGGCCATCTCTTCGGCGTATGTGTCGGCGTTCAACGATTACGTGCGCGGTACGCTCAAGTTCGGCGACCGGATGATCTACAAGCCTGAAATCGACGTCGAAAAGAATTGGGACTTCCTGCATCAACCGCCCGGCGCCGGGCAGAAAATACCCGCCACGACGAACGTCATGCCGGATCTCGCGGTGGCGATGAAGCAAAACCCGAAACTCAAGGTGCAGCTCAACGGCGGCTACTATGACCTCGCCACGCCGTACTTTGCGGCCATTTTCGAGCTGCATCAGCTGCCGCTGGAGGCCTCCCTCCAAAACAACATCGAAATGCATTTCTATACGTCGGGTCACATGGTGTACGCACACGAGCCCGACCTGAAGGCTTTGCACGGCAATGTCGCCGCGTTCATCGACAGGACCAAAAACGGCATGGCGGAGCGGTAGCGGTGACTGATTTGAAGAGCGCGATCGCCGACGTGGCGGATTTTCCGCGCCCGGGCATTTTGTTCCGGGACATCTCGCCGCTGCTGCGCGACCATTTCGCGGAGACGGTACGGGCGCTCGATGCGCTATTGACGGATGCGGAATGGAATACCGTCGACGCGCTGGCAGGGATCGAATCACGGGGATTCATTCTGGGCGCGGCGCTGGCGCTGCAACGCCGCAAGGGATTCGTTCTGGTGCGAAAGCAGGGCAAGCTGCCGCCACCGGTGGTCGACGTGGCGTATGACCTCGAATACGGCTCGGGTGTGCTGGAAATGCAGCGCGGCCATGGGCGCCTGCTGTTGATCGACGACGTGTTGGCGACCGGCGGTACGATGACCGCCGCCGCCGAGCTGTGCCTGCGCGCCGGCTACTCGGTCGAGGCGCTCGCGGCGCTGATCGATTTGAATTTGGTGAAGGACTACCGATGGCGAAATCTGCGCCTGCGCGCGGCCATTCGCTATTGACCGGATGAGCGATTTTCCGCATATCCGCGTCGTCATGGCGCTGCCGGCCGAGGCCGCCGGCGTGTTCGAGGCCGCGGCCGTTCCGGTGCTCTATTGCGGGGTGGGCAAGGTGAATGCGGCAATCGCACTGACGCGCGAGCTGCGCCGCTATGCTCATGCCGGGCAGCCGCTGCCGCTGGTCCTCAATTTCGGTTCGGCCGGCAGCCGCGTGCACGTGACGGGTACGCTGCTTGCCTGTCACGAGTTCGTGCAGCGGGATATGGACGCGAGCGGGCTCGGGTTTCCGCTCGGGGTGACCCCGTTCGATGACGCTCCGCCGCGCCTGCGCTTCGAGCCGCGCTTCGCGGGGTTGCCCGCCGCGATTTGCGGCAGCGGGGATTCATTCGCACTGACCGCCTGTGCGGTGGAATGCGCGGTGGTCGACATGGAGGCCTATGCACTTGCCAAAGTCTGTTGGATCGAGCGTGCGCGCTTCGCCTGCGTCAAATACGTGACCGACGGCGCCGACCACGCCGCGGCCCATCACTGGCGCAGCAACGTGCACAAGGCCGCCGAGGAATTCTTGAATTTGTATCTCAATCTGGCAACGTCGGGCGATCGGGGAAACAGAACATCGTGACAAACTCAACCGACGTGACCTCATCCTGCGCCGAGCTCAATACGGTCGATCTGGGATTCGTGGAGTTGTCCTGGCTGCAGATTGCGGTATTGGGCATCATTCAGGGTGTTACCGAGTTGCTGCCGATCAGCAGTACCGCGCATCTGCGCGTCATTCCCGGCATCCTGGGCTGGCGCGATCCGGGCTCCGCGTTTTCGGCGGCCATGCAGTTGGCGAGCTTCGTCGCGGTCGTGGTCTATTTTCGCAGGGATATCGCCGCCATGGGCGGCGCCGCGGTGCGTGCGGTCGGAACGCGCAATTACCGGTCGCCCGACTTTCGCGTCCTGCTCGGCATTCTGCTCGGCACGCTCCCGCTGCTGCTCGCCGGCGCGGCGCTGCGTCCGATACTCAACGGCTGCCACTCACCGCTGCGGGGGCTGCTCGTCATTGGTATCGCCTCGATCGGCATGTCGTTGCTGCTCGGGTTGGCCGAGAAATCGGCGCGGCATCGCCGCAAGTTCAACGAGATCACCGTGGCGGACGGCATCGTGGTGGGCATCGCGCAGGCCTTTGCCCTGATACCGGGGGTGTCTCGCTCCGGAGCGACGCTGACCGCCGGACTTTTTTGCGGCATGGAGCGCGAGACCGCCGCGCGTTTTTCATTCTTGCTGGGTCTGCCCGCCATCACGCTGGCGGGCTTGTTCGAACTTCGGGTTCTATTCAAGGCCGGATTGAGTTCCGACGGTTGGGCGACTCTTCTCGTCGGACTGCTGTTCGCGAGCGTCACGGCCTTCATCGCCATTTACGGCCTGCTGCACTACCTGGAGCGCCGCAGCACCTGGATCTTCGTCTGGTACCGCTTCATCTTCGGCGCCGGCATCGTCGCTGCCGTCGCCGCGGGTTATCTACACAACTAGGAACGCAGCTCACGCGGATTACCCGGCCAGGCTTCTAGCTAGCGCCTGAATTCGATGGCCACGGGAATGGAGGCGGTGGTAACGAGTCGGTTATCGCAGGGCGCCGAGATGCGGAGTTCTCCGCCGAGCCGCCGGATTCGATGCTGCATCGAACTCCAAAGAGCGGTTTTGCGGTCTTTGCGTGCACTCTGCTCGGAATCGATTCCGTCGTCGCTCAGCTGCAAGGTAAACCGCTCATCGGCCGTTGCGCTCACCAGTACCCGTTGGACGGAGCCATGGCCCGAGATCAGCTCCAAGCCCTCCTGGACAACGCGGTAGAGCGCGATGGCCGTCGCCGGCGGCAGTTCCGGCTCCGCTCCCGTGAATTGCTCGAGGATTTCGATGTCGGGATCGGCACGTCTCGCCCTTATCAGCCCGCGCAGCGCTGAAAAAATTCCGATGTCCTCCAGCAGACTTGGCTTGATTCTCTCGATCAATCCCCGCTTCAGATCGATGCCCGATCTGAGCGCTTGGATGATCCGACGCAGGCGCAACCGCGTACCCTCCGTATCAACCAGATTCTTCTCGGTCCAAGTGGCATCCATCAGGGCCGCCACCAAGAACCCGCCCAGGTTGTCGTGAAGCTCCCGGACCAACAGCGCCTTTTCGCGCTCGGCCCGCAGGTGCAAGTGTTCGACCAACGCATCCACCTCATGGCGCTCGGAGGAAATCACGGCTTCTTGTCGATCGGGCACGGAGTCACTTACACCTCCATGTGCCGTTGCAGGTCGATCGTGAACACACAGCCGGAGCCCGGCACGTCCCGGACCTTCAAGACGCCCGCGTTGGCTTCGACGCCGCGTCGGCTGATGTCGAGTCCCAGCCCCAGCCCCGATCGATCCTCGCCGCTTTGCGCGTAGGGCAGCAAAAGAGCTTCCGGCGGCCCGGCAGGAAGCCCGCCGCAGTGATCCTCGACGTCAATGAGGATGCGATCCGCGGCCACATGCGCGCGCAATCTCACTTCCGTATCGCGCTTGGTGAACTTGAATGCATTCTGCAGCAAATTCCCCACCGCGGAGGCGAGCATTTCGGGGTCGGCGTACACCGCGAGGTCTTGATCGACCGGCGTCACCACGAACCGGCAGGCACGCGCGAGAGGATCGAGCGAGGCAGAGGCTTCGATCTCGGCGAAGAACCCGGCGAGGCGGATGGCCCTCATGCGCGGCGGAAGTCCGGCAGTGACCCGCACTTCGGCGAGCGAGCGATCAACGAGATTACGCATCCCGGTGAGACTGCGATCGAGCACCGCTCCCGTCGCCCCGGTTAGCCCGATGGCGCCGCCCTTGAGCGCTTTGACGGCGTGCATTGCGACGTGCAGATAATTTCGTAATTCGTGCGCAAGCGGTCCGAGCCGCGAATTCAGCGCCTTGAAGCCCTCTTCGGTCGCGCTCGCCGTTTGCTGAAAGGCATATTCAGTCACGGCACCCGCGATGGCGTTGTCGAGGCAGCGGTTGAACGTGCGGAATTCATCGACCGCGATCGATGCGCCGGTCTCGTAGGCCAAGTTTGTGACGGCTTGACAGACATCGCCGTAGTCGTGAACGACCTGATCGAGGGTGAAACCGCGTGCGAGCAAGTCACGGCCGTGCAGCGTCGCCATGTCTCCGATTTCGGACGCCTTGCCGTTTCCGGACCCACCGGCCATCGGCTGCAGGAAATCGGTCGCTTGCTCGACGACCAGCGTCGCGATGAGCTGATCGAGAAAAATTGGGATACCATGAATCAGCTCATAATCCGTCGTTCTTGGTTCCGACCGGGCGGCGACCATGACGCGGCACCGATCGATGATGATCGCGCGGTTCGCCGTGAGGAATTCATGCAGCACCGCTCATTATAGTGCCAAAGGCGGGAGGGCGCCGAATCGGCGATGGATTCACCAAATCAGAGGGAATCCAGCCTCTTCAGAGGGACTCCTGCCGCTGCCAATATTGCGTTCGGCCCAGCAGCGAGATCCCGATGAAGCCGCGAACGACGAGACGGGCGCCGTCGTGATCGAGGTGAAGCTTGCAGCGGTAGACCGAACCGCTGTCGGGATCGAGAATGTCTCCGCCGGAGTATTCGCCGTCGGCGGCTTTCATGTTGCGAATGATGATGAGACCGATGATCGGCTGATTCTTGCGCTCATCGCCGCACACGTCGCACACGCGCTGCTCGGCTCCGGGAGTGAAGCTGCGCTCGATCTTTCCGAAGAGCTTTCCGTCCTGTTCGTAAATGCGCACGATGGCGCGGGCGCTTCCGGTCTTGTCGTCGAAAGTTTTCCACAACCCGATCGGCGAGCCTGCATCCGCCCCCGGCGACGGCATTCCCGACAGCGCGGCTATGAGTAGAATGGCGAGCGATGCGATACGGACGGGAGCTTTCATGGCTGGTATCCTGGAGGGCCGCTTTGCGCCGGCCATGTTAAACGAAAACGCGTGCAGCGCATGAGCGATATCGACGAGGGCGCGGTGCTCGCCCTGAACGCCGCGCACGAGACGCAGACCGCACCGCTTGCTCGTGTGCAACTGCATGCGTTACTGGCCCAGGCCTTCCACGTGGGATTGTGCGCGCAGGGACGCGATGCGTTCCTGATTGCGCTCGATCAGGATGCGCAATCCGCGAGTCCCAATTTTCACTGGTTCAAGTCCCGCTATCCGCGTTTCGTGTACATCGACCGCGTCATCGTCGCGGGCCACAAGCGTGGGCTCGGGTTGGCGCGCAAATTGTACGACGAGCTGTTTGCCGCGGCCGCGAAAGCCGGCCACGTGCTCATCGGCTGCGAGGTGAATGTGCAGCCGCCGAATCCCGCCTCGGAGGGCTTTCACGAGGCGCTGCGCTTTTCCGAGGTCGGGCGGGCCGCGATCCGGGAAGGGAAGGTCGTGCGCTATTTGGTGCGATCGATCTAGAGCGGTCATTCTGGTGCGGTCATTGTGGTGCGATCAAGCCAGTTGGGCGTGCTGGGACAGATCGGCGCCCCGCCACAGGTACAGCGCGAGCAGCGGAGCGTCGGCGGTACGCATGGCGTGCGGCTCCTCGCTGAGGTGGTGGATCAGCGCACCCGGCGCGCGGCGGCGCCAATTCCCATCGCCCTGCTGCCACCGTGCCGTGCCGCTGAGCGGCAGGTAGATTTCTTCGGCTGCGTGGCGATGACGGGGATAGAGCGTGTGGGGACCGAGCAGCAGGAAGCCGCACGCGATACGCACGCCCGACTGCAGACCTTTGGGGCCGAGAATTTCGCACCACGCGTAATTTTGCAGGAACTCGACGCCGACCTCCCTGACCGTATAGGTCTGCCGCCACTCGAGCAAGGGTGCGGCCCGGCATAGGGCGGCAATCAACTCCGTCTCGCAAACATCCGCAGCGCTTGCGATTCGAGGCAGCCAATGCAGCACCGGCAGCGCAGGCAGCGCGGGCAGCGCGGGCAGGGCGGGCAGGGCGGCGCCGGGCGCGCCGCGGCCGGCTTCGTCCGAGGGGAAAAAAGACTCCGGACAGGGCCACTCGGCGAGGAAGGGTGCAAGCGGCGCTGCCGTCAAGGATTCCAGGCGGCGGCGTGTCGATGCGAGCAGGTGGCCGTGCGCTTCGCTCGCGTTCATCCGGTGCTTTTCCTCGGCGAGATTGCCATGAATTATACTCGCGGCTCCACGGCGCCGCTTCGATGCGGCGCATTTCGGAGAATTCGTGCAAGGTAAAATACCCGAACCCAGGCATGATTGCGGGCGGCCGCTCGTCGTCCGCTGCGGCGCCTTCGGCGACATGGTGCTGCTGACCTCTCTGCTTCGGGCCTTGCATGCGCGCCTTCGATGTCCCATCGATGTTCTCACCTCCGGGCCTTGGAGCGAGCCGCTGCTGCGCGGACAGCCCGGCGTCGGCGAGATCCTGAGCGTGCGCAGCCGCAAGACGCCTTACTGGCTCGCGCCGGATCAACGGCGCGTCGTGCGGCGGTTGCGGGCACGCGGGGCGGGCCCGACGTGGCTTTGCGACGGCAATGACGCCGCGCGCCCCATGCTGGTGCGCGCCGGCATCGCGGAGGGCTGCATCGTCGACGTGAAGGATCATCCGCTGCTGCCGGGAGAGCACGCCGTCGAACAGTGGCGGCGCCTTGCGCAGATCATGCCCGCGGGCATGCAAGCGCAGAGCGGTGATTTCGCCGAACCCGCGCTCGGGTGCTACTTGTGGGTGAGTGATCGGCAACGGGCGGATCTCGACGTCTGGCTGCAGACGCGCGGGCTGGGGTCGGCGCCTCTGATCGCGGTTCAGGTTGGCAACAAGCGCACCATGCGGCGCGGGCTGCGGCGCTTGGCGGTCAACAGCAAGTTCTGGCCGAATGAACGCTGGGCGGAGGTCATTCGGCACGTGCGCCGCCGCGCGCCACAGCACCGCATCGTCCTGCTCGGCACGGGGCCCGAATATGAATTGAATCAGGAGGTGGCGGCGCTCGCCGGTGTGGATGGGCTGCACAACGTGGCGGACGATTTGCCGATTCCGCGTTTGGTGGCGCTGCTGTCGCGGGCCGACGCACTGATCACCGTCGATTCGGGGCCTGCGCACGCTGCCGCTGCGGTGGGCTGCCCGCAGGTCGTGCTCTTCGGCAAGGCGCTACCCTCCCTCTACCGCCCGTGGGGGACGGCGGGCGCCGAGGTGAAGGTGCTCAGCGGCCGAATCGACGGCGAGCCCGACATGCTCGGCATCCCGGTGAGCGAGGCGATCGCTGCGTGGGACGCTCTGAAGCTGCGGACGCCGCGCGCGGCCGCTTGATTCGCCGCGATGCTTCAGGGAAGGGCGCGCAGCATATCCGGCGTCACGACCACCACGCCGCGCTTGGTGACGTAGAAGTGTTTGTGATCCGACTCGGCATTGTGACCGATCTGCAGACCGTCCGGAATCACGCAGTTCTCATCGAGTATGCAGCGCAGTATTTTGCAGCGGCGTCCGATCGTCACGCCCGGCAGCAGCACGGAGCTGTCGATGATGCTGCCGTCTTCGATGCGCACGTCGCTCGACAGCAACGACTGCGACACATAGGCGCCCGAAATGATGCAGCCCCCCGCGACCATGGAATTGACGGCCATGCCGCGCCGGCCTTCCTCGTCCAGAACGAACTTGGCGGGCGGATGCTGTGCCTGGTAGGTCCAAATCGGCCACTGATGGTCGTAGATGTTGAGTTCCGGATCGAGCGCCACCAGCTCCATGTTCGCTTCGTAGAGGGCGTCGATGTTGCCCACGTCGCGCCAATAGTTTTGCGCCCGGGTTTCGACGTCGTGGAAAGGGTAGGCAAACACGCGTAGCCGTTCGATTGCCGGCGGGATGATGTTTCTACCGAAGTCGTGCTTGCTGTTCTCGTTGGCGGCATCCTCGGCCAGCAATTTCTCCAGGCGATCGAGGGCGATGACGTAAATGCCCATCGACGCCCGAGCCAAGTCGTCATGGCCGAGGATGGGATCCGGGTTCTGCGGCTTCTCCGCGAATTTGATCACCCGATTCGTATCGTCCGTAGTCAGGATCCCGAACTCTTGCGCGCGATCGAGCGGTACGTCGACCACGCCGACGGTGATATCCGCCTCGCATTGTTCGTGGTACGCAATCATCGGTCCGTAGTCCATCTTGTAAATGTGATCCCCCGCCAGGATCAGGACGTGGGTCGGATTGTGCGAGCGGATGAATTCGAGATTTTGGTACACCGAATCGGCGGTGCCGCGGTACCAATGCGCGCCGATCTGCTGTTGCGCGGGAATCAACTCCACGAACTCGCCGAGTTCGCCGCGCAAGTAGCTCCAGCCGCGCTGAATGTGCTGGATCAGAGGTTGGGCTTTGTACTGGGTAAGGACGGCAATCTGACGAATTCCGGAGTTCACGCAATTCGATAGAACGAAATCGACGATGCGAAACTTGCCGCCGAACGGAGTCGCCGGCTTGCAGCGGTGCAACGTCAAATCTTTGAGGCGTTCACCGCGGCCCCCCGCCATGACGACCGCCAACGTGCCGCTCGTCAAGCGGCTGACGTAGCGTCCGGTGTTGGTCCGAGCAGCGTGTCGCATACCTATCCTGATGGCGGGAGCAGGGATGGAGCTGCCCTCGACGCGACTCCCAGCGTGCCACACTCGGCAACGCATAGCACCAGCTTTTTGGCGCTCGAATTCGGCTTATAATTCGGCTTTGTTAGACTTGCGTCATGGCTCCCCTAAAGCTGTGCATTCTGAGTTCTGAGATCAATCCCTATGCGAAAACCGGTGGGCTGGCGGACGTCGTCGGCGCCCTGATCCGAGAGCTCGCGCAACGGGGTCACGAGGTGCATGCATTCATGCCGCTGTACGCCGCCGTAGCGCGTGCGTACGCGAATCTGCAGCCGGTACTCGGATTGCAACATGCAAGGATTACAATCGGGGACACGGAGTATCCGTTCGCGGTGCGAACCGCGACGTATCCGGACACCACGGCAGCCGTTTACTTCATCGACTGTCCGCAGCTGTTCGGTCGTCCGTCCTTTTATACGACCGATGCCGACGAGCACCGACGCTTTTTGCTGTTCACGCGTGCGGCGATCGAGAGTTGCCGGCGGCTTGGATTCGTGCCGGACGTGTTCCATTGCAATGACTGGCATACCGCATTCCTTCCTCTGTACATCAAGACGCTGTACTCCTCGGTTGCTTCTTTCGCGCATTCGCGATCGGTGTTGACCGTCCACAACATCGGTTATCAGGGAATCATTCCGGCCGCCTCGGTCGAAGACATCGGATTGGGGGCCGAACGATCGCGGCTCGACGCCGGGGATTTCGCGCATGGCCTGATCAACCCTTTGAAAACGGGGATAAAATTCGCCGATGCCGTCACGACGGTGAGTCCCACGTACGCGCGCGAGATCTGCCATCCACCGGCGGGTATGGGCTTGGAGGGAGCGCTGCGGGCGCGGCCCGATGAGGTGATCGGCATATTGAACGGCGTCGATTATCGCGAATGGGATCCGCGCCACGACCCCCATTTGACGGTGCACTACTCGGCTTTGGACTTGGGGGGAAAAGCCGTCAACAAACGGCGCCTGCTCGCGGCAACTCACCTCGCGTTGGCTGCGCAGACTCCGTTGGTCGGCATGGTCACCCGGCTCGCTTCGCAAAAGGGCATCGACCTTCTCATCGATGCGTTGCCGTGGACGCTCGGGGAGCGGAACTTCGGTGTGGTGGTATTGGGCAGCGGCGAGGAGCGTTACGCGGCGTTCTTCGAATCCCTCGCCCGGCGCTTTGCCGGACGTGTCGCTTTTCGCTCGGGCCACGACGAACCGCTCGCGCATCTGATCGAAGCGGGCAGCGATATGTTTCTCATGCCGTCCTACTATGAGCCCTGCGGGCTCAATCAACTCTACAGCCTGCGATACGGGACCATACCCATCGTGCGGCGCACCGGCGGCCTTGCGGATTCGGTTCGGCACTTCGATCCCGCTACGGGCACCGGCACGGGTTGTGTGTTCAATGACTATGACGCGCCGGCGGTTCGCTGGGCGCTCAACACGACGCTCGATTGGTTTGCGGACGGGCAAGCGTGGCAGCGGTTGATGCAAAACGCCATGCAGGAAGATTTTTCCTGGGAGCGGCAGATCCTCTTGTACGAAGAGGTGTTCCGCGCCGTCATCGCGCGCGCTTCAACTCGAGCCGATCACTCAGTCGGCTGATTCGAGCACCGCATAACGGCGCCCATTGGGCAGCGCGTAGAGATGCGCCACGCGCAGATGCGGCTCGGGCAGCCATGCGAGCTGGGTCGCATCGGAGGCCGGGGCGCGGCTCTCGAGGCCGAGGCGCGTTGCGATCGAGCGCAGCGTCGGAGTGAGGATCCTGCCGGCCAGCTGTACGACCACGAGGCTTCGCGGCGCGTCGGACACCGCTTCCTTCAGGCGCGCGATCGATTGCGGATCGAGCGGGCCGGCGATCAGCGCCACCGACGGGCGCGTATACAGGTCGATCAACGCGCGCGTCGTCTCATCCGGCGCGAACAGGATCAAGGGTCTGCCGTCGGCATCGGCCGCGATCGCGCGGCCGATCCGCGCGAGGTGCTGCCATTCATCGACTTGCCGGTAAAGCTGCGACGCGGGCCCCGCCAGCAAGGCGCAGTACGCGACCAGCAAGGCGAGCTGTCCTTGCAGCAACTGCCCGTGGCCGGCCGCAGCGGCGGCGCGCACGGCCAGAAACGCGGCCGCCGCGAGGCCGAGCGCGGAAATCAAGATGAAAACCGTGTGCGTGCTCATCCTGCTCCACGCATCGAGGCCCACGATCGCGACGCCGCAGCCGAACACGATTGCCGCAAGCAACATCAACACCGCCGTGCCGCGCACGGCGCCGATGTCCCATCGATCGGCGCCCATCGCGGCTTCGTGTCCCCACCAGCCGAGCAGCAACGCCAGACCCGGCAGCGCCGGCGCCAGGTAGACGTTGCGAGCGGTCGCCGCCACCGACAGAACGGCCAGCGCGGGCAGCGAACCCGCCAACGCGAAGCGAACCGGTCGGTACTCGTCCATGGGAGCCCGGCGCGCTCGCCAGGCACGGCGCGCGGCGGCAACGAGGAGCAGGGTCCACGGCCAGACATACATCGGTAGCTCGGCGAGATATTTACCCGGCGAATTCCGATGCCCCGTCGCGTACTGCAGTTCCTGCGGTGCATCGATGTGGGTGAAGCGGCCGACCAGATTGTTCCAGAAGAACACTTTGAGGTGGGCCGGACCGTCCGGAGCGGCGTGCACGAACCATACCCAGGTGAGAATCACGGCGGCCTGCAGCACTAAGCCCGCATACAGTTCCCAGCGCCAGAGCTCGCGCCAGCGCCTCTCCCAAATGATCAGCGTCAGGATGGCGAGGGCCGGCACCATCCAGGCGGCCGCGCTCTTGCTCATGAATCCCAGTGCGAGAGCCGCATGCATCAATCCATAGCCGCACAGGCGCTCCCGGCTGCGCCCGGCATAGAATCCGATGTACGCGCCGAGCAGTGCGACGGCCACCGAGGCGAGCAAGGGTGCATCGGTCGCAAGCCAAATCTCGACCTGGTAGGAAAGCAGGAACGTGCTGATCGCCGCTGCGGCGATCAGCCCGGCCACCGGCCCGGCGCTGCGCCTCGCCAGCAATCCGACACCGACGGCGGTGATGAGCGCATACAGAAGATTGGGGGTGCGTGCCGCCCAGGCGGCCGTACCGAACGCGTCGATGGCGACGGCCGCCAGCCAATAGGCCAAGGGCGGCTTCTCGCAAAATGCCTCGCCCGCGAGCAGCGGGACCGCCTTGTCGGGTTGCCAACTCATTCGCCAGGCGATGTCCGCCTCTCGAGGCTCGTCAGGGGTCCAGTAGCCGCGACCCAGGATGCCGACGCACCAGATCGACAGCACGGCGAGGCACAGCAGCACAACCGAAGTGCGGGACGGTTTCAACAAAGCAGTATACTGGGTGGCCCATAAAGGAGCGCGCATGGCATCTGCTGACTATACTTCACGCGGCGCGGTCGCCGTGATTACCCTCAACAATCCGCCGGTGAATGCGCTCAGTTTGAACGTGCGCAAAGCGGTTGCCGACGGCCTGGAACGGGCCGCAAATGCGCAGGAGGTAGCCGCCGTCGTGATCGCCGGGTCCGGAGCGGCGTTCTGCGGCGGGGCGGACGTGAACGAGTTCGGCTCCGCGGAGATGATTGCCGCGCCCAACCTCGCGGATTTGTGTGCGCTGATCGAAGAGTTCCCCAAACCGGTGATTGCGGCGCTCAACGGCACCACTCTCGGCGGCGGCCTGGAGCTCGCTCTGGTCTGCCATTACCGTGTGGCTGCGGCGCCGGCGCAGCTCGGACTGCCGGAAGTGAAGCTTGGTCTGTTGCCGGGCGCCGGGGGAACCCAGCGATTGCCGCGACTCGTCGGCGCCGAGCGCGCGTTGAACATGATCGTCAGCGGCAATCCCGTGGCGGCGCGTGAGCTGGCGGCGACGAATCTATTGGATTTGGTCGTCGATGCGGACGCAACCGCGGCGGCGATCGCCTTTGCGGAACGCAATCTCGACGGCAAGCTGCCCCTGAAGAAGGCACGCGACGCGACGGTCGCCTTTGCCAACGCCGAGGCCTTCTTCGATTTCGCCCGCGCCGCCGTCGCACCGATTGCCAGGAATTATCCGGCGCCGGCCAAGTGCATCGATGCGGTCGAGGCGGCCGTGCTCAAGCCCTTCGATGAGGGGATGAAGCTCGAGCGGGCTGCGTTTGCCGAGTTGTTGGGCACCACGGAATCGAAGGCGTTGCGGCATATCTTCTTTGCCACGCGCGCGGCCTCCAAGGTTCCGGACATGCCGGCCAGTACGCCGCTGCGGGCAATCAAGTCGGTGGCCGTCATCGGCGCCGGCACCATGGGCGGCGGCATTGCGATGAACTTCGCCAATGCCGGATTGCCGGTCACGGTGCTCGAGACGACCCAGGCAGCGCTCGACAAAGGATTGGGCGTGGTGAAAAGGAACTACGAGAGCACGCTGAAGAAGGGCCGGCTGAGCGCCGAGGAATTCGACCAGCGGCTCGGGAGAATCAAAGGCACTTTGTCTTACGAGGATGTGTCCCGGGCCGATCTGATCATCGAGGCCGTCTTCGAGGATTTACAGGTCAAGAAGCAGGTGTTCGAGACTCTCGATGGCAAGGCGAAGGCCGGTGCGATCCTGGCGTCCAACACCTCGACCTTGGACTTGAACAAGATCGCCGATTTCACGCGGCGTCCGCAGGACGTGGTCGGGCTGCATTTCTTCAGTCCCGCCAACGTCACCAGATTGCTCGAAATCGTCCGCGGCGCCAAGACGGCGAAGGACGTGATCGCGACGAGCCTCGGCATCGCAAAGCAAATCAAGAAGATCGGAGTCGTTGCCGGAGTTTGCGATGGATTCATCGGCAACCGCATGCTGAACGTGTATTTTCGCCAGATGGGGCTGTTGCTCGATCTCGGCGCGCTGCCGCAGCAGGTCGACCGCGCGCTCGAGAAATTCGGCTTCGCCATGGGACCGTTTCGTGTGAGCGACCTCGCAGGCAACGACATCAGTTGGGCCATCCGCAAACGGCTGTACGTCGAGCACCCCGACGTGGTCTATTCCAAGGCTCCCGATCGCATCTGCGAGCTGGGGCGATTCGGCCAGAAGACCGGCGCCGGTTGGTACGACTACAAACCCGGCGACCGCAGTCCCATTCCCTCGGACCTCGTGACGAAAATCATCGTGGAAGAATCGGCGCGATTGGGACTCGTCCGCCGCAAGGTGAGCGACCGGGAAATCGTCGAGCGTGCGCTCTACTCGCTGATCAACGAAGGCGCGCGCATTCTCGAGGAGGGGATCGCGTTGCGCGCCTCGGACATCGATGTGGTCTATATCGCCGGATATGGGTTTCCCGATTGCCGTGGCGGTCCGATGTTCTACGCCGATACGATCGGCCTGCCGAATATCCTGCGCGCCATGCATCGATTCGCCATGGATTATCAGCCCGACGCGTGGCAACCGGCACCATTGCTGGAGAAACTTGCCGCCGAGAGCCGAACTTTCGCCAGCTGGGGTAGCCAAGTATGACCGACGCCGTCGTTGTTTCCACCGCCCGCACCGGTCTTGCGAAATCCTGGCGCGGCGCCCTCAACATGACGCATCCCGTGACATTCACCGGGCACGTGCTGCGCCACGCCATCGAGCGGGCTCGGATCGATCCGGCCGAAGTGGAGGACGTGATCGTCGGCGCGACCTTCCTGGAAGGAGCGGCCGGCGCCAACGTCGCGCGCCAAGTGGGGTTGCGGGCAGGATGCCCGGTCACGACCTCGGGGCTTTCGGTCAATCGGTTCTGTTCATCGGGACTGCAAACGATCGCGCTCGCGGCACAGCGGATCCTCTCGGGCGAAGGGCAAATCTATGCAGCCGGCGGATTGGAGTCGATCTCCTGCATCCAGAACCAGGCGAACCAGCGCATGCTCAAGGAGCAGTGGGTCGTCGAGCACAAGCCGGAAGTCTACTGGAGCATGCTGCAGACCGCGGAGACCGTCGCCAAGCGCTACGGCATCGGGCGGCAGGCCCAGGATGAGTACGGCGTGCAGAGTCAGCTGCGTGCGGACGCCGCAGCCCGAGCGGGACGTTTCAAGGATGAAATCGTGCCTCTGACGACGACCATGGCGGTGGCCGACAAGGATGCAGGCACGATCGCGACCAAGGATGTGACCTTGGATTCCGACGAGGGAATCCGTCCCGACACGACGTATGAGGCGGTGGCGAAAATCCGCCCCGCCCTGCCGGGCGGCGTCATCGCCGCGGGCAATGCCAGTCAATTCTCCGACGGCGCCTCGATGTGCGTCGTGATGGACGCGAAGTGCGCCGCGAAGAAGGGATTGAGTCCGCTCGGCACTTTCCGCGGCTTTCAAGTCGCGGGATGCGAACCCGACGAGATGGGCATTGGACCGGTGTTTGCCGTGCCCAAATTGCTGGCGAAGGCCGGATTGAAAGTCGATGATATCGGCTTGTGGGAGCTCAACGAGGCTTTCGCGGTACAAGTCATCTATTGCCGCGACCGCCTGGGAATTCCCGACGAGCGGCTCAACGTCGACGGCGGCGCCATCGCCGTCGGACATCCCTACGGCGTCAGCGGCTCGCGCCTCGTGGGGCATGCGCTGATCGAAGGCAAGCGGCGCGGCGTCAAGTACGTGGTCGTCACGATGTGCATCGGCGGCGGCATGGGCGCGGCGGGGTTGTTCGAGGTGGCGTAAGCTCGAACGGTCCGCTCGCCGCGCCGGTGGGCGGAACGAACGGACGGCCGCTCATTCACCAAAGGGGTGCTCGTGGCAGACGCCGACTTCGACACTTGGGTCATTTGCCGCCATCGGTTTCCGGAGAGCGGCAAGAGCGCCGTGATCACGGTGAACAGCACGCTCGAGAAGCGCTTGAACTTCACCGACTATCCCTATCACGTATCGATCGCGATCGCCGCTGCGCCGCATTCGCTCGACGCAGCCGGACGTATCGGTGCGCACGAGAGCCAGCACCTGCTCAACTTGAGCCGTGTCATCCGCAAGGAACTCGAAATCGAAGATCTGCACCTCGTCGCGATCGTGCACGGCGCCGGCGCCCGTACGCTCGAGCTGCACGCGCGCGACGGGGCATCCATCGCCCGCAGGCTGACTGCCCTGAAAGACGAGAATACCTGGGACCGCGGCTGGAGATTCGAGGTCAAGCCCGATCCCAAGGGCAAGCGGTCGGAACTTTGGCGTGACATTGCGGCAACCGCTGAGGAACATCACCTGGCGGTCAACATTCCGCATACCCGCGGCGGCGACTCGGAGGATCATCACCATTATCTTTTCTAGCCGGGAGGACGACATCATGCGTAGTAAGACGGTTCGCGACGCGAAACAGGAAAGATCGATCGCCGGGCCGCGCGTCGGCTCGATGGTTCTTTGCGCGCTTTTGGGGTGCTTCGTCTTCGGCAGCGTCTGCGCGCTCAGCCTCGCCGATCTCAGCAATCAGGATGCGGCGCGTGGCATCAAGGGCGCTCTCGATCAGGGTGCGACCGCCGCCGTCGCGAAACTCGGCGTTCCCGGCGGGTTTCTCAACAACC
This sequence comes from uncultured Gammaproteobacteria bacterium, assembly GCA_963801865.1. Taxonomy (GTDB): domain Bacteria; phylum Pseudomonadota; class Gammaproteobacteria; order Steroidobacterales; family Steroidobacteraceae; genus Bog-1198. Next base: position 69,959 of record CAWDGY010000011.1, read on the forward strand.
CGAAGGTAAAAATCCCCTTGCCGCCCGCTCTCGATGAAGTGGCCAAGGGGATGCGTATGCTGGGCCGCGGCAAGGATGCCGACGAGTTGGTCGCGGCGATGAACAGCGCCGCTGAAAAAGCCGTGCCCGAGTCAAAGGAACTCCTGATCAATGCCGTGAAAACCATGTCGGTGACGGACGCCAAACAGATCCTCACCGGCGGCGATGGTTCGGTGACGGAGTTTTTCCGAGCGAAGACCGCCGCGCCGTTGGCGGTGAAATTTCTGCCCATCGTCAAGCGGGAAACCGCCCGGGTGGGACTGGCGCAAAAATACGACCAGTTCGCGGGGGAGGGGCAGAAACTCGGTCTGATCAAAGGGGATGCCGCCAGCGTCGAGGAATATGTAACCCATAAGGCGCTCGACGGCTTGTATCTCATGATCTCGGAGGAGGAGCATGCGATCAGACAGAATCCCGCGGCTGCGGCGAGCGCGATCGTCACGAAGGTATTTGCCGCGCTGCGCTGAGCCCGTCCATCAGCCGCTGCGCACGGTGCCGGGCGTCTCACGGACGAGCTGGGGCGCGGATGGCTGCAGTTTGCCGATGAGATCATCAAGGGCGCTGTACAGATGTTCGCAAAACTCCTTGCCGAGCAGCTCCTCGACCCGCGCGTACACTGCTTCGATCTGCGGTGCGATGCGCGCGGCGAGCGCGCGGCTGCGCGGGGTCAGCGAGACGCGCACCCGCCGCTGATCGTGGGCGAGGCGCGTGCGGGTGACGAAACCGATCTCCTCCATTCTCGCCAGGACCCCGGCGAGGCTGGGGCTCGAAAGGCGGCACAATTCCCCGATCTCGCGCGGCTCGAGCGCTCCCGCATCGAGCAGCACACGCACGATCCGCCATTGCTGCTCGGTGATCCCATGAGCGTTGAGAACGGGGCGGAAGCGGCCGATGACATGCTCCCGGGCCTGAAGCATGAGCAGCGGCAAGTTGCGGTGCTGCAGAGTGACTGCTTTCGAGCGCATGCGATTGGCCTCGCAGGCGGGCCGGTCAAGCCATCCTTGACACGCCCCGGCATTAATGGAACGATCACTAATATATTAGTGAGATTTTTCGGGGAGCGGTAGCGTTTTGCCGTCAGCGGTGTGCGAATTTCACTTCGATGTGGCGCCGTTCAGGCTGAGCGGCACGGTCTACGGCACGCTGCTGAACCACCGCAGCGCACTCGCGGCCATGGCGCCGGAGATGGCGCGGCCGCCCTACAACGCGCCGCCGCGGGCACCCGTGTTGTACGTGAAACCGCGCAATACGCTCGCTCGTTGCGGCGATCCGGTTGAGGTGCCCCCTGCGGCATCCGTGCCGGACGCAGGAGAAAAGGAGAACCCAGGCGAACTGGAAGTGGGCGCGTGTCTGGGAATCGTCATTGGACGCACCGCGTGCAATGTCCCGGAAGACGCGGGTTTGGACTACGTCGCCGGCTACCTCATCGTCAATGACGTGAGTATTCCACACCCGAATTATTACCGGCCGTCGATCCGCTACAAGGCCCGCGACGGCTTCTGTCCGCTCGGGCCGCGAGTCGCGGCACGCGCCGAAGTCGCGGACCCGAACGCCCTCACCATCCGCACCTACATCGACGGCATCCTGGTGCAAACCATGAGTACGGCCGATTCGATCCGTTCGGTATCCCGGCTGCTCTCGGACGTGAGCGAATTCATGACGCTAGCGCCGGGCGATGTGCTCGCTGCCGGCGCTGCCGCACCGGCGCCGCGAGTGCGCGCCGGACAAGTCGTTTCCATCGAAGCGGGCGCATTGGGCACGCTCACCAACCCGTTCGTGGCGCAAGCCGCATGATGCGCGCACGGGTGGCATTCGGCGGCGCTGTGCATGAGGCGACACCGGTGAATCGCCCTCAAGGCACCACCGCATTGCGCCTCGCGGACGGACGGGTGCTCGCGGAGGAGGAGGTGGTCTGGCTGCCTCCGCTCGAGGCGGGCACGGTGATCGCCTTGGGGTTGAACTACGCCGACCACGCCAGGGAACTGGCCTTCAACTCGCAGGAAGAACCGCTCGTCTTTCTCAAGGGGCCGGGAACTTTGCTCGGGCACCGCGGCGCAACGCGCCGTCCGGCGCACGTTCAATTCATGCACTACGAGTGCGAGCTGGCCGCGATCATCGGCCGTCCGGCAAAACGAGTGGCGCGCGCGCAGGCGATGCAGCACGTCGCAGGCTACTGTATCGCCAACGACTACGCGGTCCGCGACTATCTGGAGAACTGGTACCGGCCGAATCTGCGCGCCAAGAATCGCGACGGCGCCACCGTCCTGGGTCCGTGGCTGGTCGATGCCGGCGATGTGACGGATCCGGCGAACCTCAATCTGCGCACCTTCGTGAACGGCAAGCTGACACAAGCCGGCAACACGCGGGATCTGATCTTCGACATCCCCTTCCTGATCGAGTATCTGAGCTCCTTCATGACCTTGAGCACGGGCGACATCATCCTCACCGGAACCCCTGAGGGGGTCGTCAACGTGATGCCGGGCGATGAGGTGCTCTGCGAAATCGACGGCTTGGGGCGGCTGGCCAATACGATCGCCGCGGATGCGGTCTTCGCCCGTTGAGAGGATCACCGCCGTGCAAATCCAACATCTGATCAACGGCGCGGCGGTCGCGAGCGCACGGTACTTCGACACGGTGAATCCCGCCACGCAGGAACCATTGGCGCAGGTGGCGCGCGGCGGGGAGCAGGAGGTCGATGCCGCCGTGGCGGCCGCGAAGGCTGCGTTCCCGCGCTGGGCGGCAACGCCGGCGACGGAGCGGGCGAGGCTGCTGCGCAAGCTCGGCGACCTGATCTCGGATCACGTACCGGACCTCGCAAGGACTGAAACGCGGGACACGGGCCAGGTGATCGCGCAGACCGCGAAGCAGCTCGTGCCGCGCGCGGCGGACAACTTTCACTACTTCGCCGAGATGTGCGTGCGCGTCGACGGTCATACGTATCCGACTCCGACGCACCTCAACTACACCTTGTTTCATCCGGTGGGCGTGTGCGCGCTGATCTCGCCCTGGAACGTGCCGTTCATGACCGCGACGTGGAAAGTGGCGCCTGCGCTCGCGTTCGGCAATACCGCGGTGCTGAAAATGAGCGAACTATCCCCCCTCTCGGCAGCCCGGCTCGGCGAGCTCGCCATGGAGGCGGGCATCCCCGCCGGAGTACTCAACATCGTTCATGGCTACGGGGCGGAAGCGGGCGAGCCGCTGTGCCGTCATCCGGACGTGCGGGCGATTTCCTTCACCGGCTCCACGGCCACGGGCAACCGCATCGTCAGAGCGGCGGGCTTGAAGAAATTCTCGATGGAACTGGGCGGCAAGAGCCCGTTCGTCATCTTCGATGACGCCGACCTCACGCGCGCGTTGGATGCCGCGGTATTCATGATCTTCTCCAACAACGGCGAGCGCTGCACGGCGGGCTCGCGGATTCTGGTGCAGCAAGACATTTATGCGGACTTCGTGGCTAAATTCACCGAGCGGGCGCGGCGCATCGGCGTCGGCGATCCGCTGGATGACAACACGCTCATCGGGCCGATGATCAGCCCCGATCATCAGGCGAAGGTGCGCCGCTATATCGAACTCGGTCCCACGGAAGGGGCGACGCTCATGTGCGGCGGTGCGGAACCGCCGGTGCTGAAGGGGGCCCTCAACAAGGGCAATTTCGTCAAGCCGACGGTGTTCGCGGACGTCGACAACCGCATGCGCATCGCGCAGGAGGAAATCTTCGGCCCGGTCGCCTGCCTGATTCCGTTCGCCGACGAAGCGGATGCGATCGCGAAGGCGAACGACAGCTCCTACGGCCTGTCGAGCTACGTGTGGAGCGAGAACATCGGCCGCGCACATCGCGTTGCCGCCGCCATCGAGGCCGGCATGTGCTTCGTCAACAGCCAGAACGTACGCGATCTGCGCCAGCCGTTCGGCGGCACGAAGGCGTCGGGCATCGGCCGCGAAGGCGGCACTTGGAGCTACGAAGTGTTTCTCGAGCCGAAAAACGTATGCGTCAGCCTGGGTTCGCACCATATTCCACATTGGGGGTCTGAATGAGCCTCTATCAAATGCAGAAGTTTCTTTTCGAGATCAATCGCGATCCGGCCGTGCAGCGGCTGTATCACGATGATCTCGACGCGCTCTTGCGCCGCTACGATCTCAGCGCCGAGGAGCGCGGCGCGATTGCCGCGCGCGACATTGGACTGCTCTACGTGCTGGGAGCCAACGGCCAACTGCTGATGCACTATGCGGCATTCATCGGCATGCCGTGGGCCGACTACATCGCCGCGATGCGCACGGGGGTCGGCAAGTACGGGCCGGTGCGCGCGGGTCTATATCACATGACGACGGCAATGGAAGAGAAGGTGGCGGGCGTATGAGCCTGGTGTTCGCGGGGATCGCCAGCCACGCGCCCGGCATCACGGGCCGGTCGCACCTCGTCGATGCGGGCGTCGCGCGGGAATTCCACGCCGCCTACCGCGGCATGGCGCAGCGTTTGGCCGCGGCCCGCCCCGACGCATTGATCGTGGTCGCGGCGGAGCACTTCGCCAATTTCTTCATGAACAACATGCCTTCCTTCGCAGTGGGCCTGGCGGACCGCTATGAGGGCCCGATCGAGGATCCGCAGTGGTTGGGCATACCGAAGGCGACGGTTCCGGGCAATGCCGCTCTCTCGCGGCGGCTCATCCGCGAAATGATGCAATCGGTCGATCTCGCGTATGCCGAAGAGTGGAAATTCGACCACGGCATCATGGTGCCGCTGCATTTCCTGACGCCGCGCTACGACCTTCCCATCGTGCCGATGAACATCAACTGCCAGGGACCGCCGCTCGCTCCGCTGCACCGCGTCTGGGCATTGGGCGAGGCGTTGCGCCGCGCGGCGGATGCCGTGCCCGAGCGCATCGCTCTGATCGGCACCGGCGGCATCTCGCACTGGCCGGCGACGCCGGATTCGGGAAAGATCAACGAAGCCTGGGATCGCGAGCTTCTCGAGCGCTGGCAGGCCAACGATCGGCAGGCCCTCTTGTCGTACACCGACGAGGCGACTTATCGCGACGGCGGGCAGGGCGGATTTGAGATTCGCACCTTCATCGCGGTTGCGGCCGCCGCCGGCGGCCGAGGGACGCTGCAATATTATCGGGCGATACCCATGTTCGCCGTCGGATGTACCATCGCAGACATGAGCGTGGCAGCCCCATGTCGCACATGACGCTGGAATACAGCGCCAATCTGCGCGCGGCAGGACGTTTCGGCGACCTGTGCCGCAAGCTCGCGCAATTCATGACCGGCCTGATCGTCGACGGACAGCCCGTGTTTCCGACCGCCGGCGTGCGGGTGCGCGCCATTCCATGCGAGGATTACTGCATCGCCGACGGCAGCGTGCAGGACGCCGGCTTCGTGCATGCCATTCTCAAGATCGGCGCGGGGCGCAGCGACGCCGCGAAGTGCACGACGTGCACCGGCCTGTTCGACATCATGAAGACGCATTTCGCCGCGCAGTACGCCCGGCAGGGGTTGGCTCTGTCGCTCGAATTCATCGAGTTCAGCGAGAGCGGCACGCTCAAGCACAATAACCTGCACGCCCGATTCAAACGCGCCGCCGTTCAAACCAACCCCGGTTCGAGCCGATCCGGGTAGCGGGCCGAAAGCGAGATTCAATGCTGCCGCCTGAAACTATTTCAGCCCTTGCCAGGCGCTTGTACGAAGCCCGCAAGAACCGCACGCAGTTGAGGCATTTCAGTGCCGAGCACCCGGGCATGACCATCCAGGACGGCTATGCCATACAGCGTGAGTGGGTCAAGCTCGAGCTCGCCGACGGGCGCTCGATCAGAGGGCGCAAGATCGGGTTGACGTCGCGGGCGATGCAGCAGGCCTCACAGATCAGCGAGCCCGACTATGCGCCGCTGATGGACGACATGTTCTTCGATACGGGGAGCGACATTGCCTTTCAGCTTTTCATCGCGCCGCGCGTCGAAGTGGAGCTCGCCTTCGTCTTGTCGCGTGCATTGAGGGGCCCGGGAGTCACGCTGTTTCACGTACTGCAGGCCACGGAGTACGTGACGCCGGCGCTCGAGATCATCGATGCGCGCATCGAGCAGTTCGACCGCGACACCAGGGCACCGCGCAAGGTGTTCGACACCATTGCGGATTTCGCGGCCAACGCCGGCATCGTCCTCGGCGGGCGTCCCGTGAAGCCCGGCGACATCGACTTGCGCTGGGCGGGCGCGCTGCTCTACAAGAACGCGGTCATCGAGGAGAGCGGCCTTGCAGCGGCGGTGCTCAATCATCCCGCGACGGGCGTGGCGTGGCTTGCCAACAAGATCGCCTGCTACGATGAACAGCTCAACGCCGGCGACATCGTCCTGAGCGGTTCGTTTACCCGTCCGACCACCGTCGCCCGCGGCGATGTGCTGCATGCGGACTACGGACGTCTCGGCAATATTTCAATGCGATTCGTTTGAACGGGACCAAGTCCTTCGGAGAGCAGCGGTGCAGATGCCGGTGAACGCATTCAAACGGGCCTTGCTCGACGGCAAGCCGCAAATAGGCCTGTGGATGGGAATGGCGGATCCCGTGGCGGCGGAATTGCTGGCGACCACGGGCTTCGATTGGCTGCTGATCGATGCCGAACACTCGCCGAACGATCCGCGCCGGGTGCTGGCGCAGCTGCAGGCCGTCGCACCCTACCCGGTGCAGCCCGTCGTGCGTCCCGTGCGCGGCGACGCCGATCTGATCAAGCAGTACCTCGACATCGGCGCGCAAACCCTGCTGCTTCCCATGATCGAAACGCCCCAGCAGGCGGCGCTGGTGGTGGCCGCCACGCGCTACCCGGTGCGCGGCCACCGCGGCGTCGCCAGTGCCACGACCCGCGCGGCGCGCTGGAATCAGATCGAGGATTACTGGCGGCGCTCCGATGAGGAGATGTGCGTGCTGGTGCAAGTGGAGAGCGTCAAGGCGCTCGGCAACCTGCGGGAAATTGCGGCCGTGGAGGGCGTGGACGGCGTATTTTTCGGACCTGCTGATTTGGCGGCATCCATGGGAATGATCGGCAGGGGCACGGACCGTGCGGTCAGGACCGCCATCGCCGACGGCATTGCCGCCGTCAAGAGCGCCGGCAAAGCCTCCGGCACACTCACCGTCGATGCGCAGCTGGCGCGCGAATATCTGGCGATGGGTGCGCTGTTCGTCGCGGTGGGCGTCGATATGAGCCTGCTGGCGCGGGCGGCCAAGGATCTCGCCGGGGCGTTCAAGGCTTTCAAGGCATGATCCTCCACGGTTATGCGCTGAGCTCCGCCTCGTATCGCGTGCGCATTGCGCTCGCGCTGAAGGGTCTCGAGGTGACCACCGTGACCAAGCAGCTGCTCCTCGATGAACACCGGCAGACGGATTTTCTGCGGCTCAATCCGCAAGGCTTCGTGCCGGCGTTGAGCTTGGACGATGGCCAGGTGCTGACGCAGTCGCTCGCGATCATCGAGTATCTGGAGGAAGTGTACCCCGAGCCGCCGTTGCTCCCCGCGGCGCCCGCAGCGCGTGCCAGAGTCAGAAGCTTGAGCCAACTGATCGCCTGCGATATCCACCCGCTGAACAACCTGCGGGTGCTCAAGTACCTCGAAGGGCCCCTCGGGCTGGACCGGGGCGAGCGGGTCGCGTGGTATCACCATTGGGTGCGGGCCGGCTTCGACGCGCTCGAGCAGCGCCTCGTGCAGGATTCATCCGCCGGCCGCTTCTGCCATGGCGATTCCCCCGGCATGGCAGACGTTTGCCTGGTGCCGCAGGTGTTCAACGCGCGGCGTTTCGCGCTGGATCTCGGCGCCTATCCGCGCATCGTCTCGATCGAGGCGGCCTGCGCAGAGCTGCCGGCCTTCAAGGACGCGGCGCCGGAGCGGCAACCGCAGTAGCCGCTTGCGCCCGCCGCGCCTCGGCGCCCCCTCAAAGCTGCGGTACGCCCTCGCGGATTTTTGACGAAAAGGCATCGCTCTGGTCCGCCTGCTTGCCGCGCTCGCTGATCCGGCCCAAGGCGCGCAGCTCCTCGAGCGCATAGCGCGGATCGAGACCGCCGACACGGTAGACGTACTCCGGCATGTAGCCGGACAACAGCACGCGATAGTCGAAGGGCAGGCGGCCGGCGCAGATGCGTTTCATGAATCGATAAACCAGCGTCGTGCAGTTGCCGGTGATCGTCTGATAGAAGCGCGGCTCCTCAACGAGAGTGTTGGCCTCCTCGACATAGGCCAGGAACAACGAGCGCATCGCCGTCACCGGCATGCGTATCCGGTATAGGTACACGTCCTCGCCGCGGACGTTGGTGCGCAGGCGCACCACGTCGCGTTCGTCGGCCGCAATGATGCTGAGCTCGAATTCCTTGAAGAAACCGCCGATCTCCGAGTAGCTCTGGTGCCGCTCGCGGCGAATTTCCACGGAGAACGCAACGTGCTCGCCGTCGTCGAAGCCGAACGAGACCAGCATGTGGGCGATGGCGCGGCGCGACCAGTAGGACATGATCATGTCCACCGAATTCAGGCGTTCGAGGTCGTAGCGGCGGGTTTCCCAGCGCTCGGTGTAGTCGGTTGCGGTGCGCCACGCGAAATTGCGCACGTTCCGCAAGTTGACGCAATTTCCGACCACCGTGCCGTGGGTCATTTGCGCGACGTCGTCCGCCCACAGGCGGCGGTTCGAGGCGCGCAATCGGTGCCACCACACGATGAGGCTGCCGAAGCCGACGGCGAACACCGCGCAGCCCAACGCCAAGCGGCTCAGCCAAACGGCGATGATCGTGGCGAGGCCGAAAGCGGCCCACAGGGCGACGCTGAGCCGTTTGCGCACGGGTCCGCCCGGCGCCTGATACCAGAGCGCCATGACGCCCCACGCCGCGGCGAGCCCGACGAGGAGCGTGGCGAGCAGCATGGCCGTGGTACGCAGTAAGCCGACCACGCCGCTCGTCACGTCACGGTACGCCGCGTTCGGCGAGGAATTCGCCGAGCATTCGCGCCGTGTGGCTCTTGCCGGGTTTGCGCGCGATACCGTCGGGATCGCCCTCGGCTACGACGCGGCCGCCGCCCGCGCCGCCCTCGGGTCCCAAATCGATGATCCAATCCGCTTCGGCCATGACGTCGAGATTGTGTTCGATGACGACCACGGTGTTGCCCGTGTCGACCAGACGATGCAGGACCTTCATGAGCTTCTCCACGTCGGCCATGTGCAGGCCGACGGTCGGCTCGTCGAGCACGTACAGGGTGTGCTGTCCCTCGCGACGCGCGATGTCGATTCCGAGCGCATCGGTGCGCACCTTGGCGAGCTCGGTGACCAGCTTGATCCGTTGGCTCTCCCCGCCCGAGAGCGTCGGACTCGGCTGGCCCAAGCTGAGATATCCGAGGCCGACATCCGCGAGGAGACTTACGGGGTGCTGCACGCTGCGCTGCGCGGCGAAGAATCCGAGCGCCTCATCGACGCTCAGCGCGAGGGCAGCGCCGATGCTCTTACCTTTGAATAGAATCGCGAGAGTTTCCGGATTGAAGCGCCGCCCGCCGCACACATCGCAGAGCACTTGCACATCGGGGAGAAAATTCATCTCGACGCGCTGCACACCCTGCCCTTCACACGCTTCGCAGCGTCCGCCGGCGGTGTTGAACGAGAACCGGCTGGCCGTGAAGCCGCGAATCCTCGCGTCGGTCGTTTCCGCATACAGACGGCGGATGGAGTCCCAAAATCCGATGTAGGTGGCCGGGCAGGAGCGGGGTGTCTTGCCGATGGGCGTTTGATCGACTTCGAGCACACGGCTGATCGATTCCCAGCCGGTGATCGATTCGCAGCCTACGATGGCGGCGGCGTCATGGCCGCGTGCGGCGGCGCGGCCGGGGCGGCCCACGAGACGCGCGAGATTCTCGAGCAGCACCTCGCGCGCCAGAGAGGACTTGCCGGAACCCGATACGCCCGTGATGACCGTCAAGCGGCCGAGAGGGATGCGCGCATCGACCTTGCATAGATTGTGCAGTGTCGCGCCGGTGATCCGAATCGAGGGCGTCGCCCGGTCCACGGTGCGGCGGCGTGCCCGCGAATGGCGCAGCGGCGCCGCAAGGCAGCGGCCGGTCGCCGAATTGTTCAGAAGCGCGAGCTGCGCCGCGGTGCCCTGCGCCACGAGATGGCCGCCGCGCGTCCCGGCGCCGGGGCCCAGATCGATGACGTGGTCGGCGCGGCGAATCGTATCCTCGTCGTGCTCGACGACGATGAGCGTATTGCCGCGCCCGCGCAATCGATCGAGCGTGCCGAGCAGCGCCGCGTTGTCGCGCGGGTGCAGCCCGATCGTCGGTTCGTCGAGGACGTAGCACACTCCCTGCAGATTCGAACCGAGCTGCGCGGCGAGACGAATCCGCTGTGCCTCGCCGCCGGACAGCGTGGGGGCGGCGCGGTCGAGCTGCAGATAGCCGAGACCGACATCGCAGAGGAACGAGGTGCGTGCGGTCAGCTCGGCGAACAGGTCGCGCGCGATCTCGAACTCACGGCCCGAAAGCTTGAACTTGCGCAAAGCGGCGGCGAATTCCCGTACCGGCAGGTTCGTGAGCGCCGCGATCGAGAGGCCGCGGAACAGTACATGCCGCGCGACCGCGTTGAGCCGCTCGCCGCCGCACTCGGAACACGTCGACGGCGGCGAGCCGTCGGCGTCCCGCCACTGCGCTTCCTCGCCGCTTTGCTCGCCGTCGAACTGCGCCAGGGCGAGACCGGTCCCGAAGCAGCCGGGGCACCAGCCGTGGCGCGAATTGAAGGAGAACAGACGCGGGTCGAGTTCCGGAAAGCCGGTGCCGCAATTCGGACAGGCGCGTTTCGTGGAGAACACGGCGGCCGGCACGTCGGTGCCCGTCGCGGCGCGCTGCACGTGAACCACGCCGCGTCCGTGATCGAGCGCGCTCGCAAGCGCGGCGCGCAATTGCGCCTCGTTGGCCGCGCTCACGTTGAGCGAGGCCACGGGCAGCTCGATGTCGTGCTCGACGAACCGATCGAGCCGCGGCCATTTCGCCGTGGGCAGCAACATGCCGTCGACGCGCAATTCGCGAAAGCCCTTGCCGCGAGCCCACTTCGCGAGCGCCGTATACAAGCCCTTGCGCGCGACGATCAGCGGCGCGAACAGGGTGACGGCCTGTCCGCGATAGTCCTTGAGCAGTCGCGCGGCAATGGCCTCGGCGGACTGCGGCTCGATCGGGGCTTCGCATGAGGGACAATATTGGCAGCCGAGCTTCACGTACAGCAGGCGCAGGAAGTGATAGATCTCCGTCAGCGTCGCCACCGTGCTCTTGCGCCCGCCGCGGCTGGTACGCTGTTCGATGGCGACCGTCGGCGGTATCCCGAATATGGCGTCCACATCCGGACGGGAAGCGGGCTGGACGAATTGTCGCGCATAGGCATTCAGGGACTCGAGATAGCGGCGCTGTCCTTCGGCAAACAAAATGTCGAAGGCTAGCGTGCTCTTGCCGCTGCCCGAGACGCCCGTGATGACGGTGAATCGATCGTGCTCCAAACGGACGTCGATGTTCTTGAGGTTGTGTTCGCGCGCGCCGCGAATTTCGATGGCGTGCGGCGCGGCCGCGCGCTGCGTGCCATCGTCCGCGTCCTGGACCCTGCCGGCGAAGGAGACCGGATTCAGCGCATCGAGCAACGCGCGGCCGGTGTGCGAGGACGGTATGCGCATGATGTCCTGCGGGGTGCCGGCTCCCACCAGCAGCCCGCCCGCATCGCCGCCCTCGGGGCCCAGCTCGATCACCCAGTCGGCCGCACGCACCACATCCAGGTTGTGCTCGATGACGAGGAGCGAGTGACCGGCCTGGATCAACCGCCTGAAGGAGCGCAACAGTTTCGCGACGTCGTCGAAATGAAGCCCGGTGGTCGGTTCGTCGAACAAGAACAACGAGCCGCGTTCGGCGCGCGCGCCGCGGCGGACGGCCGCATTCTCGGCCAGGTGTCCGGCGAGTTTCAGCCGCTGCGCTTCGCCGCCGGACAGCGTGGGCACCGGCTGGCCCAGCCGCAGGTAGTCGAGCCCCACTTCGGCGAGGGGCGCGAGACGCATGCCGACTTCGGGATCCGCGGCGAACGCCGTCAGCGCTTCGGAGACCGTGAGGTCGAGGACATCGGCGATGCTCATGGGCGGGAGGTTGCCGCGCGTCAACTTGCACTCGAGAACCTCCGCCCGATAGCGGCGGCCATTGCAGTCCGGGCACCGCAGGTAGACGTCCGACAGGAACTGCATCTCCACGTGCTCGAAACCGTTGCCGCCGCATCCCGGACAGCGGCCGTTGCCGGCGTTGAAACTGAACGTGCCGGCGGTGTACTTGCGCTCGCGCGCCTGCGGCAGTTTCGCGAACAACGTGCGAATGGCGTCGAAGGCGCCCACGTAGCTCGCGGGATTTGAGCGGGTCGTACGGCCGATGCGGCTCTGATCGACCATGACCACATCCTCGATCAGATCGACGCCCTGCAAATCGCGGAACCGGCCGGGATTCTCCGTGGGCTTGCCCTGGGCGCGCCGCAGCGCGGGGTAGAGCACATCGTGCACCAGCGTGGACTTGCCGGAGCCGCTGACGCCGGCGACGCAGACCAGCCGTCCGAGCGGGATGTCGACGTCGATGTTCTTCAGATTGTGCTCGGCGGCGCCTTCGAGCCGCAGCTTGCCGGCCGAGGTGCCCAGCGGCGCTCCCGCAGGGATCTCGACGCGGCGCCGGTGAAACAGATAATCGGCGGTGAGCGAGCCGCGTGCTTCGCGGAGTGCGCCGACGGGTCCGTCGAATACGATCCGCCCGCCGTGTTCGCCGGGACCGGGTCCGATGTCGATCACACGGTCGGCGGCCTGCATCACCTTCGGATCGTGCTCGACCACGAGCAGCGTGTTGCCTGCATCGCGCAGCCGCTGCATGACGCCGACGATGCGGCCGACATCGCGCGCATGAAGTCCGATGGAGGGCTCATCCAGAACGAACAACGTGTTGACCAGCGAGGTGCCGAGCGCCGTGGTGAGATTGATCCGCTGCACTTCGCCGCCGGAGAGGGTGCGCGACTGCCGGTCGAGATCGAGATACCCGAGGCCGACGTCGGTCAGGTATTTCAGACGCGCGCGGATTTCCCGGAGCAACAATTCGGTGGCCTCGTCGAGCGGCGCCGGCAGGGCGAGGGCCGCAAAAAATCGGCGGCTCGCCTCGATCGGCATGAGCATCACGTCGCGGATGTTGACGCTGGGATTGCCGAGCCGCCACAGCAGCGCCTCGGGTTTCAAGCGCGCGCCGCCGCAGGCCGTGCATTCGGTGTACGAGCGGTATCTCGAGAGCAGCACCCGGATGTGCATCTTGTATGCCTTGGTCTCGAGCCAGGCAAAAAAACGCTTCACGCCGTACCAAACGTTCTTGGTCCACTCTCCCTCGCCGTCGAGCACCCACGCGCGCTCACCGTCGGTGAGGCTGCGCCACGGCGTGTCGACGGGAATCCCGCGCTTGCGCGCGAATTTCAGAAGATCCGCCTGGCATTCCCGGTACGACTCGGTTTGCCAGGGCTTGACCGCGCCCTGGCGGAGCGAGAGCGACGGATCCGGTATGACCAGGCCGTAATCGACGCCGATACTGCGGCCGAAGCCGCGGCATGTGTCGCAGGCGCCGATCGGGGAATTGAAACTGAAGGTGCTCGGACTGGGCTCCTTGTACGCGATGTCGCAGTCGGCACAATGCAGGTCCGTGGAGAATCGCCACGGCGAAGCGACCGACTCGTCCTCGCCGCTCAGCGGATAGACGTCGAGCCGTCCCTGCCCGACCTTCAGCGCCGCCTCGATGGCATCGTTCACCCGCGCCGGCTCGACCGATCCGAGGCGAAAGCGATCCTGAATGACTTGCAGGGTGTCGCCGCGCCGCTCGTGAATGCGGGTGTAGCCGCGGGCGGAGAGCAGGTCTTTGATCTCCGCGGCGCTGAAGTTCTTCGGGATGGGGACGGGAAAGGTCAGCAGCAATCGCGGATCGCCGGCCGCCTCGGTGGCTCTGGCCAACGAATCGGCTATGCTGGACGGGGTATCGCGGCGCACCATACGCCCGCAGGCGCGGCAGTGCAATTGAGCGGCGCGCGCGAACAGCAGCTTCAGGTGATCGTTGAGCTCCGTCATGGTGCCGACGGTCGAGCGCGAGGTGCGCACCGGATTCGTCTGGTCGATGGCGATCGCCGGCGGAATGCCCTCGATGTGATCGACCAGCGGCCGGTCCATGCGGTCGAGGAACTGCCGCGCATAGGGCGAAAAGGTCTCGACGTAGCGCCGCTGACCTTCCGCATACAGCGTGTCGAACACCAGCGAGGATTTTCCCGAACCGCTGACACCCGTGACGACGATCAGCTCGTGGAGCGGAATGTCGAGATCGAGGTTCTTGAGATTGTTCTGACGGGCACCGCGGATGCGAATCGCATCCGAGCGCGCAGGGTCTAGGGGTGGCATCGCCCCAAGTTTACAGGGATTCGGCCGGGAGCCTGTAGGCTCGCATTCAGCGTCCGGCGAACTGCTCCATCATCAGCCCGGTGCCCCCGCGCGTGACATGCGCGACGATCGCCGTGCGGCGGTGGATTTTCGTGACCAGCCCCAGGTTGATGGCAAAGGCCAACTGTACCTGTTGACCCTTGCGCAGGCCCAAATTCTCGGTCTCGACGAATACGCCATTGGCGCTCAGGTTCTTGGCCTTGCAGATGCGGCTCTTGCGCCCGGACATCACTACGTACACGGTCGTTCGCGCGCGGTGGCGGGTGTGCAAACGACGCTCCATCCAGACCATCCCTTCTTCGGTTGACAAGAGGCGAGCCGCCATTATGCACATCGAATCGATGTTAGCGAAGCGTTCGATGCCGCGGATTAGGTTATGTAAAGTTTTACAAAGACTACGTCAAACCGGACGAGATCCACGGCGGCGCAGAGCCCCCATTCCGACTGACAGGCGGTCGGTTATTCGATGTCCTTGCGGCGAATCGCGAGTTGTTCCGGAGCCTCGATGCCCATTTTGATGCGACGCCCGGTACCACCCAGGAGCGTGATCAGGATGGGCCCGTTCGCGAAGAGTTGTGCGAGGGTCATGGTCCCATCGACGCCATCCGCGGGTTGGATGACGATCGACTCATCGGCGCGGCGGCTGAGGACCAACATGCGTCAGGCCTTGGCCAGCGCGCGCAGCGCCCGGGCAAAAGTCTTTCCCTGTGCGGTGTACGTGGCGGGCGATCCTCCGCGCACTACGTCGATGAGCTGTTTGATCTGCCCCTGGCGCAGATGGATGATGTAGCCGTTGACTTCGTTCGCCATCCGGCATCGAGCCATCAACTCCATCAACGTGCGCCATCGCTCGGCGACGCTCGCGGCGACGCCCACGCCCTGCGCGACGCTCGCGCCGGGCAGGCCCTGTTCCGCGGCTGCGGCCAAGGCGCGACGCTCGTCCTCGAGTTTCTCGATGGCGCCGAGGAGCTGCATCTTTTCGGCGGCGCCGTTTTGCACGGCCTCCGCCGAAGTGCCGGTCAATGCGGCGCGTTCGGCGCCCAGCGCGATGCCGAGCAGACGCGCGGTCTCGATCTCGCGATCCAGTAAATCCTCGAGTCGGCGGCGCGCATCCTGGTTCATGGGGCTATTTCAGGCCGCGCTCGGACTGCAAAATCTTATCGGCGACGCGGCCGGCGTCGATCTGATAGGTGCCGCTGTTGAGCGCCTGCTTGATCGAAGTCACTTTCGCGGCATTGACCACGGGGGCCTGCGCGACGGCTTCCGAGAGCTTCTGCAGCGAGCGGGCCGAATCCGTCAACGTGACGTGATCGCCGGTCTGCGATGTGGAGGCCGGCGCTGCGGATGCTTCCCCCTGCGCCTTGTCGGCAACAACGCCGCCGCTGTTCGAGCCCTTCAAGGGCGCGATCGGCTCAGACGCTGGATATCCACTGATTTTAGCAGGCACCGAAATCTCTCCTCGGGCAGGCACGGCCCTTGCCCATGTTATCGTCGGGGAATCGACTAACTTTAGCGACTCGTGCTCGTGACGACCTTCTAAATTCGTTATCGGCTGTGACGTGGTTCACTGAAGGGTCATTGAAAAATAATTTCGACGATTTGCTCGGAGCGGGCAATTCCCTCGACGATCTTTCCGGACGACAGATTTTGGACTCTAACCCGCTGATTCACCAGACCGTCGCTCAAGGCACGCCCGGCCATGCGCACGCTCATACCGCCCGTGTCGGCGACCAGGGTGACCGTTTGGCCGCGCTGAACCGCCTTCGCGGCCAGCAAAAACTGGTTCGTAATGACGGCGCCGCTCGAGATCGGCCGGCTGGCGGTGAGTCCAACGGCGACGGACGGGTCATCCATATATCCGGGTGGAAGCATCGAGACGTCGCGCTGCTCCACCCGTACGTCCCGGTCGGTCAATACGCTGCCCGCCACGATGGCGTGGGCGGCGATGGTGACGGGCGAAGTGCCGACGACGCGTACGGGCACATAGAGGTGCCATGAAGGCGTGCCGGGGCAGCGCAGCTCGACCAGGATGCGGTCGCGCATGTGACCTCCCGGTGCGATGACGGGTTTGACGGGCAGACTGCAGCGCTGCAGCTGCAGGCGCGGATCGATCGGACCGACCACGAGCCGCTCTCGGTCGGTGAGCGCGGGCAGCTGCAAGGCCGCCTGCGATCTTGCCAGGGCTTCCAGCGGCCCGATCTCCTGCAGGTCGTCCGCCAGCGCGGCTGCCGCGAGCAACGCGAGCCCCAAACCCCAGTGACGAAATCTTGACGGTATTCGCATCCTACGGAGTAGAAGCAAGTCACGTGCCAGATCCGTGCCGGTAGGAGTTCCGCGCACCGCGGCGCTGCCGCCGCGGCCGGCCGCGGCAATTCCTTGCCGCATTCTCGAGCCCGGCGCGCCGCTTCTTGCCGGCGCCGGCACGCCATGCATGCACCTTGCGCCGCTGAAGGGGCCTGCCGCAGCCTTCGGATCGCTCCGGCTGGGTTGGCACAGCACTTGCTTGGGTGTTAGCCGAGGAGCATTCACGATGTTCGACAACATTTTCGGAATTCACGAGCAAGCGCTGATGGTGCATGGCCAGCGCCTCGGCGTTCTCGCCACCAACCTCGCGAACGCGGACACACCGGGCTACAAGGCGCGGGATATCGACTTCAGCGCGGTCCTGTCGCAAACCGACGGCGAGACGGCGCTGCCGCTGCAAGTGACACACGCCGCGCACATCACCTTCAATGACGGCGGATCGTCGCCGGGCGAACTCAAGTACCGCAATCCTTATCAGGCATCCCTCGACGGCAACACGGTGGAAATGCCGGTGGAACAGGCCGCCTTTTCCGAGAATAGCGTGCGTTATCAGGCGAGTCTGAATTTCATCAACCTCAGGATAGCCGAGCTGCAGCTCGCCATTGCCGGCCAGTAGCCGACGTTCCGCAGGAGAGCAATCAATGTCCCTATTCAATGTGTTCGGCGTCTCCGGGAGTGCCTTGAATGCCGAAACGATCCGGCTCAATACCACGACCAGCAATCTCGCCAACGCCGAAAGCGTCAACGGCGACGCGACCAAGGTGTATCGGGCCCGCCACCCGGTGTTCCAGGCAATGATGAACACGGCCGATGCGACCTTCGACGGCCAGGACGCCTCCAGCGGTGTGCGGGTGCTCGGGGTGGTCGAGAGCACGGCTCCGCCGCTGAAGACCTATCAGCCGGATCATCCGCTCGCCGACAAGGATGGTTACGTCTATGCCTCGAACGTCAATTCGATCGAGGAGATGGCCAACATGATCTCCGCGAATCGCTCCTTCACGACCAACGTCGAGGCGATCAACACGGCGCGCGATTTATTGCTCAAAGTCATTGCGATGGGCCACTAGAACCCGGGGATTCATCATGATCATCAACAACACACAGGCGGCCAACAGCGGCATCGTTACCACCGGCACCGGCACCGGCACCGGAGCCGGCGGTGCGGGGACCGGCGGTACCACGGGCGCCAACGGCACTACCGGTACGAGCGGTACGGGCACGAGCGGCTCCGCCGCGGCCAGCAGTACCACCCTCGGCGGCACCAACTTCCTGACGCTCATGCTGGCGCAGCTCAAGAATCAGGATCCGACGAGCCCGGTCGACAGCAACACCTTTCTCGCGCAACTCGCCTCGCTCAGCGAGGTGCAGGGCATCACGCAGCTCAATACGTCGTTCAGTTCGCTGTCGAATTCGCTCCTGTCCAGTCAGGCGCTGCAAGCCTCGTCGCTCCTCGGACATCAGGCGCTGGTCGCCAGTCCGACGGCGACGTTGACGAGCGCCGGCGGCACGCTCTCGGGCGCCGTCAGCGTGCCGCAGACCAGTTCGCAGGTGGTGCTGAACATCACCAACAGCGCGGGGGTGCTGGTGCAGACGCTGAACCTCGGCGCGCAGCCGGCGGGACTCGCGAATTTTTCATGGAACGGGCAAACGTCGAGCGGCTCGCAGGCGCCGGCGGGGACTTACACATTGACCGCGCAGGTCGCCGGCGTCGGCGGCGGCACGGCGGTCACCACGCTGGTGAACGGAACCGTCGACAGCGTCACGATGGGCACGGGTTCGAGCGGCCTGACCTTGAACATCGCGGGGCTCGGCAGCGTGCCGTTCAGCAACGTTCAACAGATCTCCAACTAATTCTCCAGGAGCATTTGCATGGCTACTTTCAGCATCGCCTTGTCCGGGTTGTCGGCCGCGAGCTCGGCTTTGGACATCACCTCGAATAACATAGCGAACTCGAACACGGTCGGCTTCAAGGGCTCTCGAGCCGAGTTTGCGGACGTGTACGCATCCGGGGCGGTCAATCTCAATAACTCGACCGCCGGCGAAGGCGTGCGGCTGGTCGATGCCGCGCAGCAATTCACGCAAGGCAACATCAACACGACGTCCTCGAATCTCGATCTGGCGATCAGTGGCAACGGCTTCTTCACGCTCAACGGTGCGAACGGCGACGTCTACACCCGCAACGGCGAATTCTCCAAGGATCAGAACGGCAATGTCGTGAGCTCCACGGGCGAGGCGCTGCAGGTCTATCCGCCGCTCGCCACCGGCGGATTCAATACCGGCGCACTGACGACGCTGAACCTCAACACGGCGCAGAGCCAGCCCGTCGCCACCAGCACGGGGACGGTCATCTTGAACCTGCCGTCGAACCAAACCGTTCCGACCGCCGCGCCCTTCAATCCGACGAATCCCAATACGTACAGCCAGTCGACCTCGACGACGGTCTACGATTCGCTCGGCAATTCGTACCCCGCCACCTATTATTTCAGCCAGACGGCAACGCCTGGGCAGTGGGCGGTCAATTTGACCGTCAACGGCACCCTGGTCGGCGCCGCGCAGACCCTGACGTTCTCGAATACCGGTGCGGTCACCGCGCCCGCCAACGGCAATCTGGCATTCCCCGGATTCGTCCCTCCCGATGGCGCAGCGACGATGAACATGACATTCAATTTCAGCAACTCGACCCAATTCGGCACGCAGTTCGGCGTGAACTCCATCATCCAGAACGGCTACACCACAGGTCAGCTCAGCACCGTTTCCATCGATCCGACGGGCGTCGTTTCGGCCGTCTACACGAACGGCCGCTCGACGCAGCTCGGGCAGCTCGCGATCGCCAATTTCCCGAACCCCCAGGGACTACAGCAGCTCGGCAATACCAATTGGGCGCAAACGTTCTCCTCCGGGACGGCGGTGCAGGGCACCGCGGGATCCGCCGGCTTCGGCACCATCCAATCGGGCGCCCTGGAAAGCTCGAACGTGGATCTGACGACGGAGCTCGTGAGCATGATCACCGAGCAGCGCGCCTTTCAGGCCAACGCCCAAGTCATCACGACGGCCGATCAGCTCTCGCAGACCGTCATAAGCATCGCCACCAATGGATAGAGGACTCTATGTGGCGATGACCGGCGCGAAGCAGATCATGCAAGCGCAGGCCGTCAACAACCACAACATCGCGAACGTCAATACCGTCGGCTTTCGCGCCGATGCGGTCTCCTTCGTGAGCCAGCCGATTTACGGCGTCGGCTATCCGACGCGGGTGAATGCCGTGGCGAGCGACGGCGGCACGGATTTTTCGAGCGGCGTCCTGCAGAGCACGGCGCGCGAACTCGACGTGGCGGTCACCGGCAAGGGCTACATCGCCGTTCGCGGCAGCGACGGCAAGGAAGCCTACACGCGCGCCGGGGACCTTCGCGTCAGCGCCGAAGGTGCGGTGACGACGGCGAGCGGTTTGCCGGTGCTCACCGACTCCGGTCCCTTGGTGGTGCCGCCGGCAACCAACGTGACGATCGGCAACGACGGCACCGTGTCGGTCCTCGGGCTCGGCCTCGCTCCGATCGCGATTGCGCAAACGGACCGCATCAAACTGGTCGATCCGCCGCAGACGGCTCTTCAAAAGGGCGATGACGGCTTGCTGCGGCTGAAGGACGGCAGCAAAGCGCCGAGCGATCCGTCCGTGAAGCTGACTTCGGGGATGCTCGAATCGAGCAACGTCAATGCCGCGCAGTCGCTCATCAACATGATCGAGCTGCAGCGTCTGTATGAATTCCAGGTCAAGGCCATGAACTCGCACGATCAGAACGAGCAGACGGCCGCACAGCTGATGTCGAACTCTACGTGACGATTGATATAGAGGAACCTTCCGAATGAATCTCGCACTATGGTCGGCAAAGACCGGCCTCGACGCACAAAACACGCAGATGGCGATCATCGCCAACAATCTCGCCAACACGAACACGACCGGCTTCAAATCCGACCGCGCGGCGTTCCAGGACCTGCTGTACCAGAACATCCGGCAGGTCGGCGCACAGAGCACTCAGAACACGCAATACTCCACGGGCCTCACCCTCGGCACGGGTGTGCGCATCGTCGCGACCGAGAAGAACTACGCACAAGGCAGCGTGACCCAGACCAACGGCTCGCTGGACGTGTCCATCTCGGGCCGCGGATTCCTGCAGATCACGATGCCCGACGGCACGATTGCCTACACCCGCGACGGTTCGCTCACCATGGATTCGCAGGGCAACGTCGTGACGGCGAGCGGCTATCCGCTGCAGCCCGCGATCACGATCCCGGTGGGAACTCAGTCGCTCACGATCGGCAACGACGGTGTGGTCACGGCGTTGTCCGCCACCAACAAGTCGACGCAGATCGGTCAAGTGCAGCTGGCGGATTTCATCAACGAGCAGGGCATGCAGCCCATCGGCAATAACCTGCTGCTCGAATCGGCGGCGAGCGGACCTCCGCAGGCCGGCACGCCGGGCATCAACGGGCTCGGCACCGTGCAGCAGGGCACGCTCGAGACCTCGAACGTCAACACGGTCACCGAGCTCGTCAACATGATCGAGTGTCAGCGCGCCTACGAGATGAACTCCAAGGCAATCACGACCACCGATCAAATGCTTCAGTACCTCACGACGAACCTCGCATGATCGCCCCCCGTCGTGCGCATCGAGAAGCCCTGAGCGCCGCCGCCATGCGCATCGCGGCCGCCGTGCTTCTTGCGGTCGCGCTGTCGGCGCTCGGGGGTTGCGGCCTGTTGCCGGCGAAGGACCGAAAGCCCGAGCCGGTCGTGCCGCGCGTGTTGCCGCCCCCGACGCCGCGCACCGACGGTGCCATCTATCAGGCGGGCCAGGAAATGGCGCTGTTCGCCGACCTCAAGGCGCGGCGCGTGGGCGATGTATTGACCATCGTTTTGAACGAATCGACCAACGCCAGCAAGAACGCGACGACGAAGACCTCGAAAACTTCGGCGGTGACGGACACGGGTCCGACCATATTCGGCAGGTCCATCACGACCAAGGGAGTTCCGGTACTCGACACGACCCTCTCGGGAGCGACCAGCTTCGACGGCGAGGGATCGAGCTCGCAGGGCAACAGCCTGGTCGGCAGCCTCACCGTCACCGTGGTCGAGGTCCAGGCCAACGGCAATCTGCTCGTCCAGGGCGAGAAGAGCTTGAGACTCAATCAAGGCGATGAGTTCATCCGGATCTCCGGGATGGTGCGCCCGGCCGACGTGTCGACCAACAACACCGTCACCTCCGACAAGATCGCCGACGCGCGCATCAGCTATTCGGGGAAGGGCGTCATCGCCAATTCCAACCGCATGGGATGGCTCAGCCGGTTCTTCAACTCGGTATTTGCTCCACTCTGAGGCGCCCACGCATGCATGCACTCAAGCGTAGCTGTGCGACGGCGCTCCTGCTGCTGATCGCGACATCGGCGCCCCGCGCCGAGCGAATCAAGGACATGGCGCAAGTGCAGGGCGTGCGCACCAATCAACTCGTCGGCTACGGCCTGGTCGTCGGGCTCGACGGCACCGGCGATCAAACCAGCCAGGCGCCCTTCACGATTCAATCGCTAACCAACATGCTGGCCCAGATGGGCGTCACGGTGCCCGCCAACGTGACCCCGCAACTCAAGAATATAGCGGCAGTGTCCGTGCATGCCGTCATGCCGGCGTTCGTCAAGCCGGGGCAGACCATCGATATCACCGTGAATTCGATCGCGAATGCCAAGAGTTTGCGGGGAGGTTCGTTGCTGGTGACGCCGCTGCGCGGACTCGACGGGCAGATCTATGCCATCGCACAGGGTAATCTGATCGTGAGCGGGTTCGGCGTCGAAGGCAACGACGGCTCGAAGCTCACGGTGAACGTGCCGAGCTCGGGGCGAATCCCCAACGGTGCGACGATCGAGCGGGCCGTGCCGACGCAGCTCGCCCAGGGCGACGCAATCATCTTGAACCTCAACGACCCCGACTTCACGACCGCGACGCGTCTGGTGGCGAGCGTCAACAAAGGGATCGGCGACGGCGCGGCCACCATCATCGATGGCGGTTCCGTACGGGTGCGGGCGCCGCTCGACGTCACGCAGCGGGTGGCGTTTCTATCGACGGTCGAGAATCTGGATGTCGAGCCGGCGAGCGCCGCGGCCCGGGTGATCATCAATTCGCGCACGGGGACCGTGGTGATCAGCAGCCACGTGCAAGTGAGCCCGGCTGCCGTCTCGCACGGCTCGTTGTCGGTCAGCATCAAAGAGGAACAGACCGTCAGTCAGCCGGCGCCGTTCTCGCCGCTCGGGCAAACGACCGTCGTCAATAACTCCACGATCAAGGTCGATCAGGGCTCGAACCGCATGTTCCTGTTTCACCCCGGCGTGGATCTCGAGCAGATCGTGCGTGCCGTCAACGACGTGGGCGCCGCGCCCGGCGACCTGGTCGCGATCCTCGAGGCACTGAGGGAAGCCGGCGCACTGCAAGCCGAGCTGATCGTGATTTGAATGACTACGCCGCCGGCTCCTCTGTCCTCCGTGCCTCCCTCCGCGGTCAGCGCATCCGCGGCAAACACCTATACCGACCTCAATGGGCTGGCGGCGCTGAAGAATGCGCCCCGCTCCCCGGAGGCCATTCGCGCCGTGTCGCAGCAGGTGGAAGCGCTGTTCCTGCAAATGATGCTGAAGAGCATGCGCGAGGCGAGCGATGCCAGCGGCGAACTCACCAGCAATGAAACGAGCATGTACCAGGACATGTTCGACAAGCAGGTCGCACTGACGCTGAGCAAGCATCAGGACCTCGGTATCGCGCGCTTGTTCGAAAGGCAGCTCGGCAGCCAGGCGTCGCCCGGGTCGCCGGCCGCCGGTTCGCCGGCCATGTCCGCGCCGCCTGGATCTGGAGCGGTCGCATCCAAGCCGGGACCGGCGCCGCCGCGCGCGGATGCCGACGGACGCGCCGCCGCGCCGGGCACGAGCGCGGTGACGGCACAGCATGCCGCGCAGTTCGTCGAGCAAGTGCTGCCGACCATTCAGCGCGCCGCCCGAATATTGGGCATCAACCCATTGGGGCTGCTCGCACAGGCCGCCCTGGAGACCGGGTGGGGACAGCGCATGCCGCGCACCGCCGACGGCCGCCCAAGCCTCAATCTGTTCGGCGTCAAAGCGGGTGAGGAATGGAGTGGCGCCCGCGCGGTCGCGGAGACCCTGGAGTTCAACGGCGGCCTCGCGACGCAACGGCGCACGGCCTTTCGTGCCTACGGCTCGATCGAACAGAGCGTCAGCGACTTCGCCAACCTGCTGGCGAATTCCCCACGTTATCGCGAGGCGATGGCCGCCGGCAGCAACGTCCAGGCATACATCGACGGCATCGCGAGGTCCGGGTATGCCACCGACCCGGCTTACGGGATTAAGTTAAATGAAATACTCAACGGCAGCACGCTGCGCGCCGCGCTCAATGTGCGGACGGCGGCGTTATAGAAAAGACGCCGCCTGCCGATAAAACGAAGGCTGAGAATCGAAGGGCTAGCGCGGAGTAGATATCGTGTCAGATGTGTTCGGAATCGATGTGTCGGCCCTGCAGGCCTTTCAGCAGGCAATCGCTGTCACCAGCAACAACGTCGCGAATGCGAGCACGCCGGGCTACGACAAGGAATCCCTTCAGCTCAATACGGCGGCGCCGCAAACCACGGGCGGGGTTCCGATCGGGGCGGGTGTGGTCGTTTCGGGTGTATCCCGCAGCTACGATCAAGCGGCCACGAACCAGCTCAACACCTCGCAGAGCAGCCTCGGCCAGCTCACGGCGCTGCAAAATTACACCGGCCAGATCGACAACCTGTTCGGTACCACCGCCGCAGGGCTGAGCACCGCACTTCAAACCTACTATAGCGGATGGTCGGCCGTCGCCAACGATCCGACCTCCACCGCCGCCCGGCAAGCGCTGCTCGGCAATGCGCAGAGTCTCGCCGCCAACATTCAAACGACCAGCACCCAGCTCAACAATCTGAGCTCGGACGTGAATACTCGAATTTCGGCCGATGTGCAGCAGATCAACTCGATCGGCTCTGCGATCGCGACGCTGAACCAGCAGATCGTGACCGGTACCGCGGCGGCCGGCGGCCAGGCTCCGAATGAACTGCTCGATCAGCGTGATCAGCTGGTGTCGAACCTCTCCAAGCTGGTCGGCGTGACGACCACGACCGACAGCAACGGCGGCCTGAACGTCTTCATCGGCAACGGGCAGCCCCTGGTTTTGCA
This sequence comes from uncultured Gammaproteobacteria bacterium, assembly GCA_963801865.1. Taxonomy (GTDB): domain Bacteria; phylum Pseudomonadota; class Gammaproteobacteria; order Steroidobacterales; family Steroidobacteraceae; genus Bog-1198. Next base: position 95,007 of record CAWDGY010000011.1, read on the forward strand.
GGGCGCGACCACGACACTGACGACGGTGGCCAATCAGTTCAACGCGTCGCAGCTCGAGGTATCGACCTCGACCTCCAACGGCAATTCCATCAGCGCATCGATCACCTCGGGAGACCTCGGCGGCCTCTTGGCGGCGCGCAACCAGGTCATCAATCCGGCCCTCAGCCAACTCGGATTGATCGCCACCGCGGTTGCGCAAAGCGCCAATACTCAACAGGCCTCCGGGCTCGATCTGAGCGGTCGATTCGGCGCGAATTTGTTTTCCGTGGGCGCTCCGGTGGCCACGCCTTCGTCCAAGAACACCGACAACACGACCGCGAGCGTCAGCATCGCCAACGTCGGGGCGTTGACCGGGAACAGCTATCTGCTGGCGTACAACGGCGGGGCGTATACGCTCACCGATACCGCCACGGGCGCGAACGTGCCCGTCGCAGGCGCCGGCACTGCCGCGAGTCCGCTGACTGCCGACGGGCTATCGATCGTGCTTTCGGCAACCCCGGCGGCCGGCGATCAATTCCTGGTGCAGCCGACTGCGCAGGCGGCCGGATCCTTGAGCGTGGCGCTGACGAACCCGTCGGGAATTGCCGCCGCCGGAGCGGTGCGCGCCTCGGCGGCCGACACCAACGCCGGCACCGCGACGATCGGTCCTGCCACGGTCGTCACGGCCACGAATCCGAATTTGCTCAACACGACCACCATTCAGTTCTTGACCCCGACGACCTATTCCGTCAACGGCGCGGGCAGCTTTGCGTACACCTCGGGTGCCAACATCAGCCTCAATGGCTGGCAGACGAAGATCAGCGGTACGCCGGCCGTGGGCGATGTCTTCACCGTGCAGAGCAACGCCGGCGGCACGGGCGACAATACCAATGCACTCGCCAGCGCCAATTTGCAGAACCAGGGCATCCTTGCGAACGGCACGACCAGCATCGCGGGGGCGGTCGGCTCGCTGATCACCGGAATCGGCAGCCAGGCACAACAGGTCAACACCGCACAAACGGCTCAGACGGCCGTCAATACCCAGGTTCAAACCGCGGTTCAGTCGATCTCCGGGGTGAATCTCGATGAGGAGGCCGCCAATCTCTTGCGATGGCAACAGGCGTATCAAGCCTCCGCGCAAGCACTCACGATTGCCAACAGCTTGTTCACGAGCCTGTTGGATTCGGTCAAAGCAGGATAAGGGAGACCGCCATGCGTGTGACTCAAGGTTTGGAACAAAACCAATTCTTGACCTCGATCAATCAACTCGAGTCCGGCATTTCGCAGACGCAGAACGAGATCTCGACGGGGTTGTCCTTCACGACGGCATCGCAAAACCCCGTCGGCGCCGGACTCGTCACCGACTACAATCAGGTGCTGGCGCAGAGCCAGCAATACCAGGCCAATGGCAACAGCGCGCAGGGCGGCCTCAACATCGAGGAAAGTGCGCTGACGCAGGCGCAAAATGCGCTGCAAAGTCTGCGCGACCTGGCACTCCAAGCCAACAACGCCACCATATCGGCACAGGACCGCAGCGCGATCGCGGCGCAGGCCACGCAGATCCAAGGCACGCTGCTATCGCTCGCCAACACCCAGGACGGCAGCGGCAATTACATCTTCGCAGGCTTCGCGACGCAGACACAGCCGTTCGCCTTGAATCCCACCGGCGCCTCGTACGCCGGCGATCAAGGCCAGCGGCAGGTTCAAATCGCGGCGGGCCAAACGGTGGGGGTCGGTGACAATGGCGATCTCGTCTTCAATCAAATCAAGACCGGCAATGGGACGTTCACCGCGACAGCCGCGGCCGGCAATACGGGCTCAGGTATCCTCGGCGCTTCAACCGTTACCGATCCGACGGCCTACACCGGCGCTACGTATTCGATCGAATTCACGGCACCGACCACTTATCAGGTCGTGAACACGGCCACCAACGCCGTGGTGACTTCCGGTACCTACACGCCCGGCCAGGCCATCGTTTTCAGTGGCGTGCAGGTAACGCTCTCGGGGCAACCGGCCGCGGGCGATGCGTTTACCGTCGCGCCCAGCACCAACCAAAGCGTTTTCACGACCGTGCAGAATCTCATCACTGCCCTGCAGCAGAACACGTCCAATGCGGCCTCGCAGGCGCAGCTCAATAATTCGATCGGCGGCGCCATCAACAACATCGACCAGGCGCTCGGTAACATGCAGAGCGTGCAAGCCGGCGTCGGCGCGCGCATCAACACCATCACGACCCAGCAGTCCGTCGCGAGCACCCAGCAGGTGCAGCTGAAGCAGTCGATTTCGACCTTGCAGAGTCTTGATTATGCGAGCGCGATCACCAGCCTCGACCAGCAGAATACGACCTTGAGCGCCGCCATGCAGGCCTACACGCTGACGCAAGGCCTGTCGCTGTTCAAGTACCTGTAGGATCTCAGCCGGGGCGGGCGCGCCTGCCTCGGCCGGCCGGCCTCGGTCGGGCGCCCGGACTAATGGTGATGGCCGCCCGCGCCGTGCACGTGTCCGTGCTCGAGTTCCTCGGTCGTGGCGTCGCGAACGCTCACCACCTCGATATCGAAGTGCAGGGTTCGGTCGGCGAGCGGATGATTGCCGTCGAGCGTCACCATATCGCCGGCAACGCCGGTCACCGTGAACAAACGCATGCCCTCGTCGGTACGCGCCTGAAATTGCATGCCCTTGCGAATCTCGCCCGCGCCCTGCAGCGAGCGCTTGGGTACGCGCTGCACCAGAGCCTCGTCGCGCGTGCCGTAGCCCTCGGCAGGCGAGAGCGTCACGGCCGCCGTATAGCCGTCCTGCTTGCCCTCGAGCGCTTTTTCCAAGCCCGGCACGAGATTGCCGTGGCCCTGAATGTAGGCGAGCGGCTCGCCGCCGGCCGAACTGTCGAGCACCTCGCCGCTGTCATCTTTCAAGGTGTAGTGAATCAACACCACGGTATCTGCGGTTATTTCCACATTGGTTCTCCGTCGTGCGCCGGGCTCAGTCGAGCGGACAAGCTTACACAATCAAGAGGCCAAACGGGCCTCGAGATCGTAGGCGCCGGCGCGCGTGATCCGCACATCGACCAGGTCCCCGGGTTTCACCGCAGTGGCGCCCGCGATGCGCACCGTGCCATCGATTTCGGGCGCATCGCTCGCCGACCGGGCAGTCGCCACGCCGTCCTCGACCCGGTCGACGAGCACCTGCATGCTGCGGCCGACCTTTTGCGCGAGCCGCGCGGCGCTGATCTCGGCCGCAAGCTCCATGAAGCGCTCCCGTCGCTCTCGTTTGACCTCATCGGCGACCGGGGCTTGGCGCAACGCGTTGGCGGCGGCGCCCTCGATGGGCGAGTACTCGAAGCAACCGACGCGGTCGAGCCGCGCCACGCGCAGCCAATCGAGCAGCTCGGTGAACTCGGCTTCGGTTTCTCCGGGAAATCCGACGATGAAGGTGCTGCGAATGGTGATGTCCGGGACGACGCGTCGCCACGCCGCGATCCGCTGCAAGGTATCTTCCGCGGCGGCCGGCCGTTTCATCAGCTTCAGGATGCGGGCGTTGGCGTGCTGAAAGGGAATGTCGAGATAAGGCAGCACGCCCCCGCCCGCCATCAGGTCCACCACCTCATCGACGTGCGGATAGGGATAAACGTAGTGCAGCCGGATCCACACCCCGAGCTCGCCCAAGGCGGCGGCGAGATCATAGAAGCGGGTGCGGCGCTCGGTGTTGCGCCAACGTTCCGCCGCGTACTTCAAGTCGACGCCATAGGCGCTCGTGTCCTGGGAAATCACCAGGATTTCCTTGACGCCGGCGCGCACCAACTGTTCGGCCTCGCGCAGCACCTCGCCGATCGGACGGCTGACGAGGTTGCCGCGCATCGAGGGAATGATGCAGAAGGTGCAGCGATGATTGCAGCCTTCGGATATCTTCAGATAGGCGTAGTGACGCGGCGTCAGCTTGACACCCTGTGCCGGTATGAGGTCGAGGAAAGGCTCATGCTGCGGCGGCAAATGCTCGTGCACCGAGGCGACGACTTCCTCATAGCGCTGGGGGCCGGTGATCTTGAGCACCTGCGGATGCCGGTCGAGAATCTTCTGCGGCTGCGCACCCAAGCATCCCGTGACGATCACTTTGCCGTTTTCGGCCAGCGCCTCACCGATCGCATCGAGGGACTCGTCCACCGCGGCATCGATGAAGCCGCAGGTGTTGACGACGACCAGGTCGGCCGCGCGGTAGCTCGCGGCCACCTCGTAGCCTTCTGCGCGCAAGCGCGTGAGAATGCGCTCCGAATCCACGAGCGCCTTGGGACATCCCAAGCTCACGAAGCCCACCCTGGGAATCTTGGAAATAGAAATTTTCAAGTCGAATCAATGCCTTGAAGGGTAGGGCGCTGCGCGCCGCAGCGCGCGGCCGGTCGCGGCCCTGACAGCGGGAAAATGTCGTTTCATTGTACTTGAAAACGGCCTCCGGCTGCCGCTAAAGGAGGCCCCCGGAGTTTATCGCACTGTCAAATCCAGTCTCGTCAAACCGTGATGCACTGCTACGAAACCTGCCTATACCCGACGAGTTTCCCCTCAAGAACCGCCGCTCCCTTCCGATAAACCTCTTGCATGTGGTCACCGGTCCGCCCGCTCGGCGGGTGAAGTGAACACAAGGGAACTTGAGGGCCTAGTTGGGCCGGTATCAACACATCGGAGCTTGCAAAATGTCATTAGTACTCAACACCAATATCAACTCGGTAGTCGCTCAGAACAATCTGAACGGCTCGCAGGCACTGCTGTCGCAGTCCCTGGAGCGGTTATCCTCGGGCTTGCGCATCAACAACGCGTCGGACGATGCCGCCGGCCTGGCAATTGCGCAGCAGTTCACCACTCAGGTCAACGGCACCAATCAGGCGATCAACAACGCGAACGACGCCGTTTCCGAGGCGCAAACCGCCGGCGGTGCGCTCACCACGATCGTCAACAACCTGCAGAGCATTCGCACCCTCGCGGTCGAATCGGCCAACGGCTCGAACAGCGCTGCGGATCGCGCGGCTCTCGACTCGCAAGTGCAGCAGCAGATCGCGGAAATCACCCAGATCGCCTCGCAGACCACCTTCAACGGCGCGAGCGTGCTCAACGGCACCAGCGGCACGACGACCTACCAGGTCGGCGCGAACGTCGGCGACACCATCTCCATCAATCTCGCACAAGGTGTGGGCGCCAATCAGATCGGGCAGACCGCAACCTCCACCGGCGCCGTAGTCACTGCGACCGCACTGACCGGCAGCAATTTGACCATCGCTGTCGGCACAGGAACGGCGGTTGCCATCGGCGCCTCCGTCACCGGCACGGCGGCGGGGCAAAGTGCAGGTTCGGCCTATGCCAAGGTGCAGGCCATCAACGCGGCGGGCGTCGCCGGCTTGACGGCGAGCGCGAACACCACTGCAACCGGCGCTGGGGCCTTCTCGAACATCGTCGGCGCAGCCGCGCCCACCAGCACCTACGCGCTGAGCATCAACGGCGTCGCGATCTACGCGGCGGGCACCACGGTCGGGTTGGGTACGACATTGACCGGATCCGCGGTCGCTAACCAGATCAACTTGTTCGCCTCTCAGACGGGTGTGACCGCAGCACTCACTTCGACCGGCGCTTTACAGCTGACCGCTTCGGACGGACGCGACGTCAATGTCACCGAGGCCGTCGGCGCCGGAGTGACGAGTGGTACGGGTTCGGGCATTGCCGCAGCGACCACGGGCAAGGTCACGCTCTCTGCGGCGAACAATATCGTGATTGCCGGCGCGGGCTCGGCGGATCTCGGTTTCGCCGCCGGCGGCCAATCGATCTCCCTGGGCAATGCGACGCTCGCCAACCAGAACGTGCTGACGGTCGCCGGTGCGAACGCCACCATCCAGTCGGTGGACGCAGCGCTGGCAACGGTCAGCAGCTTCCAGAGCACCTTGGGTGCCATCCAAAATCGCTTCACGGAGGCGGTCAGCAATCTGCAGTCGACCAGCCAAAACCTGACCCAGTCTCGCAGCACCATTCAGGATGCGAACTTTGCGCAGGAAACGGCGAACTTGACCCAGGCGCAGGTGTTGGAGCAGGCGGGCATCTCGGTGCTCGCGCAGGCCAATCAGCAGCCGCAGCTGATTCTCAAGCTGTTGGCGTAACGGCCGCACTGACGATGTGAGTAAAGAACCACGGCTCGGCAATGCGCCGGGCCGTGGTTCCTCGAGTAGGCAGACGAGTCAGGAGCATCGAGCGATCCCGATCACAGAATAGGTGTCAGCATGGCGAGCGATGGAAATCCGGTACAGATACCGGCTATAGGCCTCGTGCACGGAAGTCAAGCGCCTACGAAAGTGACGGTTTCACCGTTGAACGGCAATCCCTTGCCGCCCTCCGGCAAGCCCGTGCCCCCGGCGGCTGCCGAGGCAGCCTCCGCTCGGAAGGAGGCAACGACCGCGCGTACGACACTGCAAGCGCAGGTCGCTCTTCTCAACAAGTATCTGAATGATTCGGGCCGGCCGAACCAATTCCGCGTGGACCCGACCTCCGATTCCACGCTCATCCAGGAGATCAACCCGGCGACCGGCGAGGTCATTGGCGAATATCCCGCCATTTCATTTCCGGCGCTGGCACGCAGCGTGGGGATCTCCGGCGCCGTCATCGACAGCCACGCATAGCGGGTCATCCGAGTGCCGGCCGGCACGCCCCGCCGCCCGGCACGCCTGGTATGGGTCTTGCTTAAGTCTGGGGAGCCTCTGCCGATAAATTGACCAACTTGGGTTTGGGACGATGACCTTATGAGCTCAGCCATAGCACCCGCGGCCAGTTCCTCCACTTCCGGCGCGAGCGCGGGTAGCGCGCTCATCACGTCCACCGGGATTGGGTCGGGACTCGACATCAGCGCCATCGTCTCCTCGCTGACGAACGCCTTCGGTGCTGCCCAGACCAATGAGCTCGCCGCCCAGCAGAGTACGCTCACGGCCCAGGTTTCGGCTTACGGCACGTTCTCGAGCGCCCTCTCCACCCTTCAGGCCACGCTCACGAACCTCGAGAACCCCACCCAATTGGCGGGCTTCAATGCCACCGTCGCGGATAAGAACATCGCAACGGCGACCACCACCGCAGACGCCGTGGCGGGACAGTACTCGCTGCAGGTGCAGAATCTCGCGAGCGCGGCAACGTTGACGTCGAAAGCGGTTGCCGGCACGGGCGCCGTGATCGGCACCGGGAACCTGACGATTGCCGTGGGCGGCAATTCGACGTCGATCAGCATCGATTCGAGCGACAATACGCTCGCCGGCATCGCCTCCGCCATCAATTCGGCCGCCAATAACCCCGGCGTGACGGCGAGCATCATCTCAACCACGGGCGGGGCGCGGCTCGTCATAGCCGGAACCACCACCGGTGCGTCGAACGCGATCACGGTCACTCAGTCGGGCGGCGACGGCGGCCTGGCGTCCTTGACGTACGACCCGGCCAACGGCGTCACGAATCTGACGCAGACGCAGGCGGCGCAGGACGCGAACTACTCGATCAACGGCTTCGCCGCCACGAGCTCCAGCAACGTGGTGAGCAACGCCATCACCGGCGTGACCCTGAATTTGCTGCAGGCCTCGGCCGTCAATACGCCGACGACGCTGACGGTGAGCGCGGATACCTCGGCGGCGCAGACCTCGATCAATACGTTCGTGACCGCTCTGAACGGTGCAATCAGCAGCATCCAAAGCCTCACCGGCTACAATGCATCGACCCAGACGGCCGGCGCGCTGAACGGCAATGCAACGCTCGAGTCGTTCCAAAACCAGCTGCAAAACGTCCTGAATCAAGTCAGTTCGGCCGGCTCGGGCTCGGCGGGCATCAAATCGCTGACCGACCTCGGCATCGTCGCCGCCGCCGATGGCAGCTACGTCATCAACGCCAGCACGTTGAGCAACGCGCTGAGTTCGAGCTTGACGTCCGTCGGCAGTTTGCTCGGCGGCCCGAACGGCATCGCGACGAAGCTCAACAATCTGATCAATGGCTACACGCAGCCGGGCGGTTTGCTCGACACCATCAATCAAGGGCTGCAATCGAGTTTGAGCAGCGTCTCGAAGCAGCAGCAGGCGCTGACCGCGCAGCTCGCCATCTACTCGGCCACGCTGACCTCGGAATACAACGCGATGGATACCGCCATCGCGCAGCTCAAACAAACGCAGACCTATTTGACGGCGGAATTCAACCCGAATCAGGCCACGAGCTCCTCGAACTCCTCCAGCAGCAGTTTGGGCAGTGGCAACCTGAGCACGTAAGGCGGCGGCGACATGATGCAATCGCAACGAGGGGCGGCCCATTACCGCGCGGTGCTCAGCCACGGTACCGTCGCCGACGCGAGCCCGGCCCGGCTGGTGCAGATCCTGTTCGAGCACATCCTGTCGCAGCTTGCGACCGCACAAGGGTGCATGGAGCGGATTCAGAACAATCTGCCGCTGAATGAGACCATTGCCAAGGGCAAGGCCTTGGGCAAGGCGGTTCGTTTGATCATTCAGCTCAACGAAACCCTCGACATGGAACGCGGCGGGCAGATCGCCGAAAATTTGCGCGCCCTGTATGACTACATGCTGGCGCGACTGACGCTCGCGAATACCACGAATGATGCGCAGATCGTGGCCGAAGTGGTCTCGCTGGTGCGCAAGATCAAGAGCGGCTGGGACCGGATCGTCACGGACCGGCGATGAACCGGCAGGCAGCGGTTGCGGCATTGGAGCGAGCGTTGCAGATCTCGCGCGAGCTCGCCGTCGTCGCTGACGGTGGCGAAGTGCGGCAGGCGGCGAGTCTCGACGCCGAACGGCTGCAGCTGCTAAAGTCGGTGCGCGACGCACGCTTGCCGATGGATGAGAGATCCCAGGCGCTGCTGCGCGAGATTGCCGACTTGAACGATCGCGCCATCGGTCGTCTGGAACATCGGTTTCGCGCCAAGTGCCGCGATATGGACATGCTGGCGGTCGGGCGGCGCGCCTTGCGCGCCTACTCCACCAATCGGACGTAGCTTTACATCGAGTCTGCAAGGAGCTCCGTGCCTGAGTCGTTCCTCGGCGATGGTCTGATTTTCGAGGACTGGATGCCGCTCGCTTGGGTGGCGGGCCCGCTCGCCCAGGGTCTGACCCTCGCCCGCTTGAATGCCGACAACCATCAACTCCTCGGTGCCGAATCCTCGCTCGACGAAGTGCGCGTCTCCGAAGCGCTCAAAGAAGAATCACCCGCCTTGCAGCACGAGCTGCAGCGGCTCGAATACAAGCTGAACATTTTGCTGCGGCTGACGGCCGAACTCGCGGCGCGAAGCAATCCCCTGCCTCCGGCGCACCGAACCCGCCTGGCCTCCTGCGGCGCGGAGTGGTTCGGCGCGGCAGCGTCGCCCGTCGGCAGTACCGGTCTCTTGTCCCTGTACATCAACGCGGCTTTGCCGCAGCCGCTGAAAATTCCCGGCACCATCGCCGGCGAGCGCCTGCAGGAAGGAGAGCGGGTCGTGCAAGTGCGCTTCAGCGGGTTGAGCGATGCGGTCGTGCAGATGCTCGACAAACTCATTTTTCGCCACCACCGACGCCTCGTCGCCGGCGCGAAAGTCGCCGCCCCTTAAACCTCTCCGGCATCTTCCCTTAGCAATTCATCAGTGAAGTACTGCAGCGATTTTTGAGGGATCGCCTTACGCCCATTGCGGGTGTTTGCCAACTGCTTTTTTCACAACTTCATCAGTTAGTATGTGGCTCGACCGAGTATTGGACGAACAATGTCAATGAGTTAGCGCCAATGCTTGAGACGGAACCGGAGATATGTGGACTCCGTCACACTTTCACGAACGGGAAGGAGCCCTACTAGTGGTTGATGCCAAAGTAATTGTGATCGAACCCTCAGATTCGCAGGCGCGAAGTCTGGAGGCCCTGCTGCGATTCTTGGACCTCGAGCCGCTGCGCGTACTTGATTTAAAGGATTTGAGCCGCTCTTCGGATGCCGCGCGGCACGATTGGCTCGCGGTGATCGTGGGAGCGGAGACCATCGAGGTGCAGGGCGCGCAACTCGTCGCTCAGTTGCGCGACATGGCCCAACCGCTGCCGCTCATCTATCTGAGCAGCGACGGTCTGCCGAAAATTGCCGAGAGCAGCGGGGATCTGGCCTGGCTGCACCTCGAGCTGCCCGTCAAACAGCGCCGCTTGTCGGCGGTCTTGAATCAAGCGCAGAACCTCCGCAACGGTCATCCCACTCAGCCCGGCACGCATCGCTTTCGACCCAGCGGCACCTCGCGCGCCATGCGCGACGTGCACCGATTGATTGAACAGGTCGCGCCGTTCGACACCAATGTCCTCATTCTCGGCGAGTCCGGCACCGGCAAGGAAATGGTCGCGCGCCATGTTCACGAACTCTCGCACCGTGCGGGACATCCGTTCGTGCCCGTGAATTGCGGCGCCATTCCCGCCGACCTGCTCGAGAGCGAGCTGTTCGGGCATGAAAAGGGCGCCTTCACCGGTGCGCTGTCCACGCGCCTGGGCCGGTTCGAGTTCGCCGAAGGCGGCACGCTGTTCCTCGATGAGATCGGCGACATGTCGCTGCAAATGCAGGTAAAGCTGCTGCGAGTGCTGCAGGAGAGAAGCTTCGAGCGGGTGGGGAGCAACCGCACGATTCGCTGCAACGTGCGCATCATCGCGGCGACGCATCGCGACCTCGATGCCGCCATCATCGCCGGCCGGTTCCGTGAGGACTTGTTCTACCGCTTGAACGTGTTCCCGGTGCAGATGCCGCCGCTGCGGGATCGGCTCGAGGATTTGCCGGTTCTGATCGAGCACCTCGTGCAGCGCCAGGGACAGGGTGCGGGGCGCCATATTCGCCTCGACAAGGAGGCCATGAATTGCCTGGCGCGCAACCACTGGCCCGGCAACGTGCGTGAGCTCGCCAACTTGCTGGAGCGGCTCGCGATTCTCTTTCCGGCGCAGACCATCAGCGCCGAGGATTTGCCCGAGCGCTATCGCAGCACCGGCACGGGCGGCTGGTTCGGCAGCGGCGTGCGCATCGTGCCGCCGGCGCAGGACGCCGACGCCGTTCCGAGTGTGGCGCCGGTCGCCCGCGTCGAGGAATCGTTCGAGCGGCTGGACGCCACGGAACGGTTGGAAACGGCGGAATGCGCCTTGAAGAGCGGCGGGATCGATTTGAAGGATCATTTGTCGGCGATTGAGATCGGTCTGATTCGCCAAGCGCTCGCAGAGGCCGACGGCACCGTCGCCGAGGCGGCTCGTCTGCTGAAGATCCGCCGCACGACGTTGGTCGAGAAGCTGCGCAAATACCGGCTCAGCGCCTGACAATTTATTGACGCCTGCGGCGAGTGGGTCGTCGATGCACTCGTAACCGTTTGATCGACAGGCGAAATGCCGCTGAGGCACAAAAGTTGCTTTCCTCTTCAGCGCATGGCAGCCAACCATCTCGAACCGACCGACCATCAGCGCAGCGAGCTGCAGGCAGCCTTTCGCGCATTCGGTACCGTCTCCCAACAGCTTTCCGGCGCATTCGACTCGTTGCGCAGCCAAGTCGCGCAGCTGCAGCTCGAACTGGTCGAGGCGCGAGCGGGCCGGGAACATCTGGCCGGCCGCCTGTCGGCGTTGGTCGAGAGCCTGCCGGGCGGCGTTCTGGTGCTCGACCCGGGCGGCCGGATCCAGGAGGCGAATCCCGCCGCGGTCGCGTTGCTGGGTGAACCGCTGCTCGGCGAGGTGTTCCCCGCGGTGCTCGCGCGCGCCGCGGTCAACAGCGGGGCGATCGGCGAGCACATCGAACTGCGCAGCGGCAGATACGTCAATCTCTCACGCCGCGAAACGAGCCACGGCAGCGAAGTGGTGTTGCTGACCGATGTGACCGAGTCGCACCTCATGCAGGTGTTCTTGACGCGTCAACAGCGGCTGCTCACCTTGGGGGAGCTGGCCGCGGGTCTCGCCCACCAAATTCGCACGCCGCTTGCGGCCGCGTTGCTCTATGCATCGCAGATGAGCATGCCGGAGCGTAGTCCGGAGGATCTCGCGCGCTGTGCCGAAAGAACCGTCCTCAGCCTCAAGCAGCTCGATACGCTCGTCAACGACATGCTGGCCTTCGCCCACGGCGGCGCGACGCGCGAGGTCGTCAACATCAGCGCGCTGCTCGAACAGGTCGCCCAGTGGCTGCGTCCCGCGCTGCGACGCGGCGTGCGATTGACCATCCGCACGGAAGCGCCGGACCTCAAGGTGCGCGCCAACGCGCCGTCGCTCGTCTCCGCCGTTCTGAATCTCGCCACCAATGCCCTGCAGGCGGCGACGGCCGAGCTCGATCTGGAATTGCTCGGACGCCGCGGCGCACCCGGCCGGGCGCACATCGTCGTGAGCGACAACGGCCCCGGCGTACCGCGCGTCATTCGCGAGCGCATCTTCGAGCCGTTCTTCACGACCCGCGCCCGCGGCAGTGGCATCGGTCTCGCCATCGTCAAAAAAGTGGTCGAGGCACACGCCGGACGCGTGCAATTGGCCGACACCGACCGCGGCGCGTCCTTCGTCATCGATTTACCGGCAGAGGGAACCGCATGAACGAGCTCAGTGAATCCGTCCTGGTCGTCGAGGACGACGCGCCGCTGCGCGAGGCCCTCATCGATACGCTGCGCGCCGCGGGCCTCACCGCGCTGGCCGCAGGCGAGGCGAGCGAGGCGCTCCGGCTCCTGGCGTCGGAGGAAATCGCCCTGGTCATCTCCGACGTGCAGATGCCGGGACCGAGTGGCTACGAGCTGTTGTCGGCGATCAAGCGCCTGCGTCCGCATCTGCCGGTGGTGCTGATGACCGCGTACGGCACCGTCGCGCAAGCCGTGGCGGCGATGCGCGAAGGGGCGACGGACTACATCGTCAAACCTTTCGATGCGCAGGCGTTGATCGACATGGCGCGCCGGCAACTGGCCGCCCGGGTGATGCCGGACGAGCTGGTCGCGGTGGATCCGGAATCGAGGCGCACGGTCTCCCTCGCACGCAAAATCGCGGCGAGCGATGCGACGGTGCTGATCACGGGCGAGAGCGGCACGGGCAAAGAGGTATTCGCACGCTTCATTCGCGACAACTCCGTGCGCGCCGACCGGGCCTATGTCGCGATCAATTGCGCGGCGATTCCGGAAAACATGCTCGAGGCGACGCTCTTCGGCTACGAGAAGGGCGCTTTCACCGGCGCCCTGGCCGCTCATGCCGGCAAGTTCGAGCAGGCACAGGGCGGAACGCTCCTGCTCGATGAAATCTCCGAAATGAACCTGGGTCTGCAGGCCAAGATACTGCGGGTTCTGCAGGAGCGGGAGGTCGAGCGACTGGGCAGCAGCCGCACCATCAATCTCGACGTGCGGCTGATCGCCACCTCGAATCGCGATCTACCCGAAGAGGTGCGCGCGGCGCGCTTTCGCGCCGACCTGTACTACCGGCTCAACGTGATGTCGCTGCGGCTGCCCGCGCTGCGCGAGCGGCGCGGCGACATTCTGCCCCTGGCGCGCCGCGCCATGCAGTCGTGCGCGCGCAGCACGCAGACGCCGCTGGCGCTGTCGCCCGCCGCCGAGCACAAGCTGCTGCAGCACGACTGGCCCGGGAATGCGCGCGAATTGACCAACATCGTGCAGCGTGCCGCCTGGCTCGCCGCGGGCGGGCGCATCGATGCCGCGGATCTGGACCTCGGCGGCGTGGAATTCGCGGCGCAGGGGGCAGAGGCGCAGGGGGCGGAGGCGCAGGGGGCGGAGGCGCCCCTGCGGGTGCCGCCGCAGCAGGAGGCCGGTCTCGGCCACGATCTAAAGGAGCGCGAGCGGGAGCTGATACTCGCAACGTTACGCAGCACCGGCGGGAGCCGCAAGCTGGCCGCCGAGCGTCTCGGCATCAGCCCGCGCACGCTGCGCCACAAGCTGCAGCAGCTCAAGGCGGCGGGCATCCGGTATGCGGCGGTCTGACCGATGAGCAGCATGCAAATTCAGCAGGTCCTCGCCGAGATGCGCGCTTTGCAGGCGCGCGCCTCCGGAGCGGCCTCCGAGATCGCTCCGGCCGCCAATTCGCCGGCGGATTTTGCCAGTCTGATGAAGGACTCGGTCGATCACATCGCAGCGATGCAGAACCAGGCGACTGCGCTCGCGAATGCCTATGAGACCGGCGACAAGAGCATCGATCTCACCAAGGTGATGCTCGAGGTGCAGAAGGCGGGTCTCGCGTTTCGCGCGATGACCGAGGTGCGTAACAAGCTCCTCGACGCCTACACACAAGTGATGAACATGTCGGTGTAAACGACCGCGAGGCTTAATCCATGGCTGACATCGTACCGAGTGCTCCGCGCGGCTTGCTGGAAGCGATTCCCGCACTCAGGCAGGTGGGCTTGCTGGCCGGCGTCGCAGCGGCGGTCGCCGCCGCGATCTGGCTGGTGCTGTGGTCTCAAGGACAGAACTACAGTGTGCTGTACGGCCAGCTTTCCGAGCGCGAGAGCGGCCAGGTCATGGACGCCCTGACGGCGGCCGGGATCGAGTATAAACTCAGTCCCTCCGGTGCGGTGTCGGTACCCGAATCGAAGGTGCAGGAAGCGCGGATCCGGCTGGCGAGCCAGGGATTACCGCAGAGCGATTCGATGGGAATCGAAATGATTCAGAAGGAATCGGCGCTCGGCACCAGCTCGATGATGGAAAGCGCCCGCTATCAATCGGTGCTCGAAACGGAGCTCGCGCGCACGATCGTCAAGGTTCAAGGCGTGCAGAGCGCGCGGGTCCACCTGGCCCTGCCGAAGCCCTCGGTGTTTCTGCGCGACGCCCACAAGGCGACCGCGTCCGTGATGCTGCAGCTCTATCCCGGCCGCCGCCTGGAACCCGGCCAGGTCGCCGCGATCGTTCACCTGGTCGCATCAAGCGTGCCGGAGCTCGCGGCGAGCGACGTGACCCTCGTCGATCAAGCGGGCTCCCTGCTCAATTCGCCGGACGAGACCGCGGAGGCCGCCGCCAGCACCCGCCAGCTCGAGTACACGCGCAAAATGGAGGAGGGCTATCAGCGGCGCATCATCGAGCTGCTCGAGCCCATGGTCGGCGCAGGCCGCGTGCGCGCAACCGTGACCGCCGACCTCGATTTCACCGTCACCGAGGAGACGCACGAGAACTACGACCCGCAGAAGACGGCCGTGCGCAGCGAACAAACCGCCAACGAGATGCGCAAGGGCGGCGACGGCGTCGAAGGCATCCCCGGCGCGCTCAGCAATCAACCGCCGGGTACTTCGGGCGCACCCGCGATTGCTGGCGCAGCGCCCACCCCCGGTACGCCCGGCACGGCCACCGCCGCGGGCACGGGTCCCTCGTCGAGTTCGCAGCGAAGCACGCGCAATTTCGAGGTGGACCGCATCTTGTCATACGTCAAGCAGCCGGTCGGCAACCTGAAGCGCCTGAGCGTCGGCGTCGTGCTCGATGATTGGCAGAAAATGGATGCGGACGGCAAAGTCACCACCGCTCCCATGAGCGACAGCGACGTGAAGCGCTTCAGCCAGCTCATCCGCGAATCGATCGGGCTGAAGGAGGATCGCGGCGACCAGCTCAACGTGCTCAACCAGGCATTCAAAGGCAACGGCCCGATCGCGCCCGTCGAGGGGCCGCCGATCTGGGAGTCGCCGTGGGTAACGCAGCTCGCGAAGCAGATCGTCGGTGCGGGGCTCGTGCTGCTGGTCGCCTTCCTCGTGCTGCGGCCGCTCATGAAGTCGCTCACCAAGTCCTCTTCGCGCCAGAGCTCGGCCGGCGCCGGCGAGCTTTCGGACGATCGCGTGAGCATTTCCGGGCAGGGAGGCAAGCCCATCAAATTGGCGCCGAGTTTTGAGCAGCAGATCGCGGCGGCGCGGACCTTGGTCGGGCAGGATCCGAAACGTGCCGCACAAGTGGTGAAGGATTGGGTCGCCGCCGATGGCTGACAAGCCGGATGATCTTCCCGGAACACAACGCGCCGCCATATTGCTCATGAGCTTGGGCGAGCAGGACGCGGCCAACGTGCTCAAACAGCTCGACGCCCGCGACGTGCAGAGACTGGGCATCGCAATGGCCGAGCTGAAGGAAGTGTCGCGCGACCAGATGACCTCGGTGCTCGACAAATTCATCGGCGTGGTGGACGCCAAAGCAAGCATCGCCTCCGGCTCGCAGGATTACGTGCGGCGCGTTCTCACGCAGGCAGTGGGCAAGCAGAAGACCGATATGCTGCTCGATCGCGTATCGAGCGGCCAGACCGGCCAGGGCATCGAGGCGCTGAAGTGGATGGAATCCAAAGCCGTTGCGCAAATCATCGGCAGCGAACACCCGCAGATCGCCGCCATCGTGCTTTCTCACCTCGAGCCGGAGCAATCGGCCGCGATTCTGCCGCTGCTCACCGAGGAGATGCGCACCGACGTGTTGATGCGCATAGCCTCGCTCAACGAAGTGCCGCAGTCCGCGCTGACGGAGCTCGACCAGCTGGTCGAGAAGCAGGCCAACTCGGCGCCGCCCGCCACACTGCGGCGCATTGGTGGCGCCCGCACCGTCGCGAATATCTTGAACGCCATGGATCGCGGTAAGAGCGGCGAAGAGCTCGGCAAGATCGAGAAAGCCGACGGCGAGATGCATCAGCAGATCAAGGATTTGTTGTTCATCTTCGACAATCTGTTGGATGTGGACGATCGCGGCATCCAGGCGCTGCTGCGCGAGGTCGGCTCCGACACCCTGGCCGTCGCGCTGCGCGGTGCAGAGCCGGATGTGCAGGAGAAGATCCTGCGCAACATGTCCAAGCGAGCTGCGGAGATTCTCAAGGACGACATGGAGGCACGCGGTCCGGTGAAGCTCACCGACGTCGAGGCCGCGCAAAAGGAGATCGTCGTGATCGCGCAGCGTCTCGCCGAAGAGGGCACGATCAGCCTGGGCGGGAAGGGTGGAGGCGAATTTGTCTAGCACTTTCACCAAAGCAGCCGCGGCCGAAGCCGAGGTGTGGGCCGCCCCCGACGTCGGCAGCGCCTCAGCGGCTGCCGCCATGCCCACCGTCACCGGCCTCGCCGATCTGCAGGCCGAGGCTTACAAGGAAGCCTTCGAGCAGGGACTCGCCGAAGGCCGCGAGGCGGGCCGCGGGCAAGTGCGGGCGCAGGTCGAGCAGCTCGCGGGCATGTTCTACGACCTCGCCAAGCCGTTCGATGAACTCGATGCCGAAGTCGAGCGTGAGCTACTGACGCTCGCGATGGCGCTTGCGCGCCAGATCGTGCGGCGCGAGCTGAAGACCGATCCGACGCAGATCATCGGCATCATCCGCGAAGCGATCTCGGCGCTGCCGGTCGCGGCGCGCGAGGTGCGTGTGCATCTGCATCCGGAGGATGCCGCGGTGGTGCGGCAAAACCTCGCACCGACAGAGAATGAACGGGCCTGGGTCATCATTGAGGACCCGGTGATGGCGCGCGGAGGCTGCCAGATCACCAGCGCCACCTCCCGTATCGATGCGCGTCTCGAAACGCGGCTCGGCGCCATTTTGAGCGAGCTGCTGGGCACCGAACGCCAGTCCGCGACTCCGCGCGGCGGCGCGCCATGAGCGCCGCCGCGGTTCGCGAGCGCCGGCAGCGATGGATCGCGGCGCTGGTTCGCGCCCGCGAACGCACGGCGAAGGTGGCCGAAGTCGTCGTCGAAGGGACCTTGAATCGCATGGTCGGCATGACGCTGGAGGCCGTCGGTTGCGAAGCGGCCGTCGGCGGCCGCTGCCTCGTCGACACGGCCGAAGGGCGGCAAATCGAAGCGGAGGTGGTGGGATTCTCCGGTGACAAGCTGTTCTTGATGCCCACCGGCGATATTCGCGGCATCATGCCCGGCGCGCGCGTCGTTCCGACGCGCAGTGTGACGGCCGTCGCCGTGGGAGATGCCTTGCTCGGCCGCGTGCTGGACGGTGCCGGGCGGCCGCTCGACGGGTTCGGTGAACTGCATTGCACCGACCGCGTCTCGTTGACCGGTGAGCCGCTGAATCCCTTGATGCGCCGTGCGATTCGCGATCCGCTCGATGTGGGCGTTCGCTCGATCAACTCGCTGCTTGCGGTCGGCGGCGGACAGCGCATCGGCCTGTTCGCCGGCTCCGGCGTGGGCAAGTCGGTGTTGCTCGGCATGATGACGCGTTACACCAAGGCCGACGTGACGGTGGTGGGCTTGATCGGCGAGCGCGGCCGTGAAGTGCAGGATTTCGTCACCAATACGCTGGGCCCGGACGGCATGCGGCGGGCGGTGGTCGTGGCCACGCCCGCCGACAACCCGCCGCTCATGCGGTTGCACGGCGCGTGGCTCGCCACCGCCATTGCGGAGTATTTCCGCGACCGTGGTTTGAAAGTGTTGCTGCTGCTCGATTCGTTGACGCGATTTGCGCAAGCGCAGCGCGAGATCGCCCTCGCCATCGGCGAGCCCCCCGCCACCAAGGGCTACCCGCCCTCGGTATTCGCGCGCTTGCCGCAACTGGTCGAGCGCGCCGGCAACAGCGACCGCGGGTTCGGATCGATCACCGCGTTCTATACGGTGCTGGTGGAAGGCGACGATCAGAACGATCCCATCGCGGACGCCGCGCGGGCGATTCTCGACGGCCACATCGTGTTGTCCCGCCGATTGGCTGAAAGCGGCTTGTATCCGGCAATCGACGTCGAGGCATCCATCAGCCGCGCCATGCATCAGATATCGACGCGCGAGCAGCTCGATCTGGCGACCCGTTTCAAACAGGTCTACTCCACCTATCAGCAGAACCGCGATCTGATCACCGTCGGCGCGTACCGGCGCGGTTCCGATCCGCGCCTGGATACGGCTGTCGAACAATGGCCTAAAATCATGGAGTTCCTGCGACAGGACATGTACGAACCGGTCGGAATCGAGCGTAGCTACGCGGATCTGCGGCAACTCGTGACGCAGTTCTCGGCACAACCGGCGGCAACCGTCCGATAGTGCGGCAACGATGATAAGATCCAAGCGTTTCGTGCCGATTCAGGAAATCGCTTCCAGCTCCGCCAACGAGTTGAGCCGCGCAATGGCGGATGCGGGCCGCCGTGTCGCGGACCTCGAGCGTCAGCTGGAGCAGCTCAAGACCTATCGCGATGAATACGTGCGCAATTCGACCGAGGAACGCGGCGCGGTGGACGCCGTCAAACTCCAGAATTATCGCTCCTTCCTGGACCGCTTGGGAGATGCACTGCGTCAGCACACGAAGAACCTCGATGCCGCCCGCGCCGAGTACGAGAAGCGGCGTGCCCAATGGAGCGAGAAGCGCATCGAGGCCGAATCGCTCGGCCGCGTCGTGGAGCGGTTTCGCCGCGAAGAGCAGCACGCGGCGGACCGTCGCGAACAGCGCGAGGGCGAGGAGGCGGCGCTGCGCATTTCGCTGGCCCGGCACCGCGAGAGCGGCAATTAGTCCCACATCGGCCGCGAGCATCTGGGTCGATGCGGATGCCTGCCCGAATGTGGTCAAGGACATCTTGTTCCGTGCAGCCGAGCGCACCGGCGTCGCGGTGACGCTGGTCGCCAACCAGCCGCTGCGGATACCGCGCTTGCCGAACTTGCGTGCCGTGCAGGTTCGCTCCGGCTTCGACGTCGCCGACGGGGAGATCGTCAAGCACGTCCGGGCGGGAGATTTGGTCATCACCGCCGACATCCCGCTGGCCGCCGAAGTCATCGCGAAGGGCGCCGATGCGCTCAGCCCGCGCGGCGAGCGCTATTCACCCGACACGATCCGCGGTGTGCTGACGCTGCGCGATTTCATGGATACGATGCGCGCGAGCGGTAACGTCGGCGGAGGGCCTCCGCCGCTCAGCCAAGCGGATCGCAATGCATTCGCGAGCCATTTGGATAAATGGCTCTCGCGGCGTTCGGGGAACTAGGTGGCGGAGGAGGCGCAGGGCGCGGTGCTGGTACCGCACACCGAGCTTCGCGCGGATGTGCTGCGCTCCGTGATCGAATCGTTCGTGCTGCGCGAGGGCACCGATTATGGCGAACGCGAGCTGTCGCTGCAGAGCAAGGTGACTCGTGTGATGCGCCAACTCGAGCGCGGCGAGGTGCAGATCGTCTTCGATCCGCAGACCGACAGCGTGGACATCCAGGTCGCGGCGAAAGTCCCGCCGGTTCGGCGCGAATCGGACTGAGCACGGTGCAGCTCGCGTGGGAGTCCGGTGCAGCCGGTGGACTCGTCGGGGCCCTGATCGGACTGGCGATCGCCTCCAGGCGCAATGGCGCCGGCCGCAATGGCGCCGGCAAGCAATCGAAGACTGCGGCCGTGTAGACTTCGCCGGGCGTGTCAATCGATCAACCAGTCGCCATCGCAGGTCATACGCTCCAATTCGATGCCCAGGGGAGCTTGGTGCCGTGGACCTCTTGGAATACGGCGCTCGACCTCGAAATGGATTTCTACCAACGGTGTCCGGCGGAACATGGCTATCCGCGTTTCGTCTTCACCACCTTCCTCGACGGCGGCTGGAATCCCATGCCGGATCGCACCGACAGCATCCCCGCCACCCAGAACGGCATGGGCATCATTTCGTATCTCAAATTCTTCGCTCTGCGCGGCCAACGGGACCCGAAATTCCTGGCGGTTGCGTGCTGCATGGGCGATTACCTTGCGACCGAATCGCTCACCCCGAATTCCGGCCGCTATCCGTCCTTCACGCGCTCGACCGGCTCACGCGAGCGGTTCCCGCTGCCCGCGGATGCCGGTTCGCAGGGTGACCGCCCTTACGAGATCGAGCCGGACAAGGGCGGGATTGCCGGCTATGCCTTGGTCCGCTTGTACGAGGCGGCCGGTGAGCGCCGGTACTTGGAGCAGGGATTGCACAACGCCCGCGTCCTTGCCGCGAACCAGAGCAGTGGCGATGCGGCGCATTCGCCCTGGCCATTTCGAGCCGATTACAGAAACGGTGCAGGCCGGGGAGATGTTTCCGGGAACATGACGTACATCCTGCGGCTCTACGACTGGCTGCTCTCGCAAGGCTATGAGGAGTTCGCCGCACAACGACAATCGCTTTGGCAGTGGATCAAGCGGATTCAGATCCCGAGCGCGGCAGCGGATGGCGCGCTCTTTGCGCAGTTTTTTGAGGATCACGAGACTCCCACCAACCGGACCGCCTGGGCGCCGCTGAATCTCGCGCGCTACCTGCTCGAGCAGCGGGAACGGCTGGACCCCGACTGGCGCGCCGCTTGCGACACCCTCATCGACTTCGTCCGCAGCACCTTCACGCATCGGGAATTCGGCGTGACCGTTTGTCACGAGCAGGACGAGGACCGACAGGCCTGGGGCGGCGTCGTTTCGACCTATGGCGCGGTTCTCGCGCTGTACGCAAAGCACACCGGGTCGGTGAGCCTCGCAAGCGAAGCCCGGCAGGCGCTCGATTTCATGCTCTATTCGATCGACGCGCAGGGACGCCCGCGCGACCTGTTCAAGAACGCCGCGCCGGGCGGCTGGCAGGAGGATGCCCATACCGACGTCATTCACAATTACGTCGATGCGCTGCGCGCCTTTCCGGAATGGGGACGCTGAACCGGCTCGGCACATTCGCGCTCATTCTGAGCACGTCGGTCGCTGCGCAAAGCCGCGCCGCGTCCCCGCCCTCGGTGGAGGATTTCGCGTCCCGACCCGAGGTCGAGGACGTCTCGGTCTCGCCCGATGGGCGCTATCTGGCGCTGATCGCGACGCATAACGGGATCGCCACCGCGGTGGTCCTCGATCGGCAGGGAGACGTGAACCCGCGCCAGCATCCCGTGCTCTCCGAGCCCGAACATTTTCGGCTGAGTTGGTGCGACTGGGCGACGAAGACCCGGCTGCTGTGCGGCTTTCGCGCCATGGCGAGCCAAGCCGGCTTCGTGTTCGGCGTCACGCGGCTGGTGGGCGTCGATGCCGACGGCAAGAACATGCACGTGCTGGTCCAAGGCAGCCTCGATGCGCAAGGACAGTATCAGGACCGGATCATCAATTGGAGCCCCGGTCGGGCCGACACCGTGCTCATCGAAGCGGATGAGGGCTTGAGCCGCATCCAACAGCAGCCTGGAACCACCGTGTATGGCAACGTCGGCACCCACGCCCTGCCGGCGGTATTCGAGCTCAATGTCGTGACGGGCAGTCTCTCGATTCGCCAGCACGCGCGCGCCTCCATCCGTCACTGGATCACGGACCAACGCGGCGAGGTGCGTCTCGGCTTCGGCTTCTCGGGAACCACGATTTCCTACTACGCGCGTCTCGCATCGGACAGGGATTGGCGGCAATTGACGAAATTCGAAATCTTCAGCCGCGAATTGCACTTCACACCGATCGCGATCAGCAGCGAAGACCCCAACAAAGCGTACGCGTTCGCGCCATCGCAAGGGCGACGAGCGCTCTGGCTCATCGATCTGACCGACAAGGAAGATCCGCATCTCATTTTTGCCCATCCCCTCGTCGATGTCTCACAGGCCGTTCTGGCGCACGATGGCCGGCTGCTGGGCGTGCGGTATGAGACCGCCTACCCGATGATGTATTTCGCGGACGATAGCTTGCGGCTCGTCATGGGCGAGGTCCAAAAGCTCCTGCCTGACGCTTTCAGCATGGTGCATGGGACATCGCGCGACGGGAAGATTCTTGTCATCCGTTCGGTGAGCGACGTCGACGCGCCGCATTTCATGGTCGTGGATGCCACCGCGGGCAAAGCCCTGAAAGTCGGATCGACCTTCGCCGGCCGCGACTCCAAAGCGTTGGTCCCGATGCGCCCGATCAATTATCCGGCGCGCGACGGCACGCAGATTCCAGGCTATCTATCGACACCGCGCACCCCGGCGGCGACGCCCCTGCCGCTGATCGTCCTGCCGCACGGTGGTCCGATCGCCCGCGATACCTGGGGTTATGACTTCCTGCGCCAGTTTCTCGTCAGCCGCGGCTATGCGGTGCTGCAGATGAATTTTCGTGGCTCGAGCGGCTACGGAGATGCGTGGTTCTTTGCTGCGCACCAGGATTGGGGCGGACTGACGTACGATGATGTCGTCGACGGCGCGCGCTGGGCCATCGGGCAGGGTATCGCGGATCCGCGGCGCGTTTGCATCGTCGGCTGGAGCTTCGGCGGCTACCTCGCGCTCCTCGGGGCGCAAAGAAATCCCGATCTCTTCCGCTGCGCGGTCGATATTGCGGGGGTCAGCGACCTGGGGTTGCTGATCGAGGAAGGCCATCATTGGCTGTCCGCCGAATCGATCAAGAAGCAAATCGGCACCGATCCTGAAAAGCTCAAGCTCAATTCGCCGCGGCTGCACGCAGCGGAATTCAGGGTGCCGCTATTGATGCTGCACGGTCGGCGGGACGCGCAGGTGCCGATTGCCCAATCCGAAGCCATGGATGCGGCGCTGACGCGCGCGGACAAGGCCCACCGCTTGGTGGTGGTTGCCGACGCCGACCACGCCTTCAGTGAGGAGAAGGACCGGGCAACACTGCTGCACGAGATCGAGGGCTTCCTGAGCGAGCAGATGCCAACGACGACTGCGCCCTGACCGTCCGGGGCACTCCCGCTCGCAGTCCCGGCGTCCGGATTTGGCACATCGCTTGCTAGTGTTCCTGATATGAATGCAACACTTCCGGCATGGGTGGCCCCGGTGGTCAACCGGCCGCCGCCTGCAAACCTCCCGCCCTCGGCAAACGCCTCGCCCTCGGCAAACGCCTCCCCTGCCGCGAACACCACACCGCCGGATGGCGCCCAGAACAGCGATGCGCGTAACTTTGCCGGTGCTCTGAGTGCCGCAAGCGGTAGGGCGCCGCGCAAGTCTGAACCAGCCAGAAGCGCGGATTCACGGCCGAGCGGCGACTCCTTGCCGGGACCCGGCAGTCCCTCGCCGCCCGCGACACCCCCCTCGTCATCGGTAGCGCCGGCCTCGGCTGCGGCATCGCCGGAGGCGATGTCAGCCGCCGACCCTCCAGCAACCCCCGCGGCTGGAGTACCCGCGGCACGGTCCAGCGCCGGTCCGGGACCTCGCTCTGCAGAACCGCAAGCGCGCGAGGCCCAATCGACCGGGGCGCTCCCGACACCGGCCGGGTCGGCCACGGAGGCTGCTGCCCAAGATCCTGCCGGCGCGGCGGCGGACGGCGCCAGCGTCGCACCGCTTGCGGGCTCATCCGCCGCGGCACAGGCCGCAAGCGCCGCAGCGACCTTCGCACAAGCGGCCGCGTCGGCGCAGAGTGCCCCAGCTTCCGCCGATATGCCCGGCGCCGGGCGGCCGACGCGGCCGGCGTCGAATCCCACGATCGCCGCGCCCAACCGGGTCGAGGCCGCTACCGGCAACACCAACACGCAGGGCACCGCGGGGGGCGGCTCGGGAGGGTCATCGCCGATCGGAGGGAGCCCGCAATCGAGCCTGGCCGCGACGCTCGAAATCGCGCAGGCCATCGCCTCCGACACGGCCGCCTCGTCGGCATCGAAGCTGCAGGCAGCGGCCGACTCGGCCCCCGCCGCGGCGCAAAATCCTGCGCTGCAAGTCATCGCCGCTACGATCGAGCCGTCCTCGGCGATCCCTGTTTCCGCCGCGATGCCCGCGATGGCCGATGCGGCAGCGCTTGCCCTCGCCGGTCCCGGCGACAAACACGCGCATGAGAATGGCGCGGATTTGGGCGGCAATGCCAATGGCGATGGCAACTCCGACGCCGCGGCGGCGGCTCAACAGTTGGGCTCGAACACCGCATCCGCGCCATCGGACGCCGGCGCCACCCCCACGCTCAAGGTGAATGCCGCGCTCGATGGCGCGAACTTCCCGCAAGGGCTCGCGGAGCGGGTCTCGTGGGTGGTCGACAACAATTTGAATGGCGCCAAGCTGCAGGTGAACCCGCCGCAACTCGGGCCGATCGAGCTGCAAATCACGGTTCAAGGCGATCATGCCCAAGTGTGGATGAGCACGCATAGCGCGGTCACCCGTGACGCGCTGGAATCGAGTGTGCCGAAGCTTCGTGAAATGTTGGGTGCGCAGGGATTCGGCGACGTACGGGTCGACATCTCGCAGCGTTCATTCCAGGAGCGCTCCGCGTACGCCCCGCCTTACGAATGGCTGCCGCCGTCGGACCGCGCCGAGCCGCGCGCCGCAGCGGCATCGAGTACGGCGGCGCGGATCTCGCTGGGTGCGGTGGATGCCTACGCCTAGGCTCCCGGGGTCAGATCATTCCGCCGTTGATTGAAATGATCTGGCCGGTGATGTATCCGGCTTCCGCCGAGGCGAGATAGCCGACGAGGCCGGCCACTTCTTCGGCCGAGCCGGCGCGTTTCATCGGGACCAGCTTGGCAATGGCGGCCGCATCGAAGACCGAATCGCTCATGCCTCCTGAAATGATGCCCGGCGCCACCGCATTGACGGTGATGCCGCGGCTCGCCACTTCCAGACTCAGCGCTTTGGTGGCCGCATTCAGCGCGCCCTTTGCAGCCGCGTAATTGACTTGTCCACGATTGCCCGTGATCGCGCTCACCGAGGAGATGTTGATCACGCGGCCCCAGCGTGTGCGAATCATCGGCAGCATCAGTGGTTGGGTCACGTTGTAGAACCCCTGGATCGACACATCGATGACGCGCCGCCACTGCTGCGCACTCATTCCGGGAAACGCCGCATCATCGTGCAGGCCGGCATTGTTCACCAAGATTTGTATCGGGGCGATTTCCAGCATCGCCGCGATCGCCGATTGGGTTGCCTCGGCGTCGGTCACGTCGAAGGAGACCGACTGCGCCCGGCCGCCCGCAGCCACGATGTCCCGCACCGATGCATCGGCGGCCGCAGTCCCGCGATGGGCGTGCACGTAAACGAAGTGTCCCGCGGAGGCCAGGCGCCGGCAGATCGCAGTGCCGATGCCCCCGCTGCCGCCCGTGACCAATGCTCTGAGCGCCTGGGTACTCATCGGACAGGCCGGTAGCTGGCGTCGAGGACGACGGTGGTGCGGCCGCTCATCAATGACATCTTCGCCGAACGCAGTTCGAATTCATACAGCGCGGTTCGCGCATCGCCGGCAATGCGCACGGCATTGCAGATGAGATCGGTCTCCACGTCGTCGAGGCGTGCAACGTGCAGCCGCACGCCGCGAACGCTCGCCAGGAATCCGGCGCGAGGCGCGGGATCGGACTCTGCGGCGGTCAGCGCACCGTGAACGGCCATCGCTTGCGCCGCCAGTTCCACACCGCAGGCAACGCCGAGACGGCCGTGTGCGCGCAGCGGATGATCCGGAGCACGGTGTCCGCTGCTGCGGCAGCTGATCCGTTCCGGACTCCAGGAGATCACTTCGTCGAGCAGGCACATGCGGCCGCTGTGCGGGATGTGCGCCTCGATCCAGGCGCGATTCAACCGCATGGATCGACCCGCACGGCCGTGCCGGATCCAGAGAAGTAATCGAGAACCGTGAGCCCCGGTTGCCGCATCGCCAGCCGCTGCAGCAACGGCAGGCAGCGCGCGGCGGGGATGGAGGCGCGCAGCGTCTCGAGCCGCGGATCGATCAACGCGTCGCCAGGTTGTTCGGTGAGGCTCGCCTCGATGCGCGCCAAGGAGCCGCGCTCGCGATGCGGTGTGAGGACGAACGCCGCGCCGAAAGCGTCCGGAATGGGACGTTTGGCACGCAGCGGCTCGGGATAGTCCGTATCGTAGGCGACGAGAAGAACCGGCTGCTCCTCGACCACCACGTGCGCCAGCGCTTCGAGCAGGCCGGCGCAGAAGCTCGCATCGAAGGCGCAAAGCACGTTCGATTCGCGCTTGGCGCCCGTTGCAATGCTCCAGTATCCCGCGGGAGCGTTGTGGACGGAATTGGAGAATCGTGTCGGCGACAACTCGCGGGTCGGCAGCGCCAGTGCCTGGCAGATCTCGTGGCAGTTGTGGCCGTCTGCGCCGGATGAGGAGAAGACGCTCGCGAGCTCGGCGGGGTCGACACCGGCACGCCTCGCCGCCTCCTGCGCAACCGCCAACGCAAGACGCACGACGCGTCCCGTTCGGCGCCGCTCAGCGGCCGGCAGCAGCGTCGGTATCGGCAGCACCGTCAGTGCGGGCTGATAGTCGCGCAGACCGCACAGCACGGCGCAGGCGTTCGGCCAGTCATCGATGCCCGGACCGAGCACGCCGACGCCTCCGACATGGGCGCCGAGCCTCACCCGGCGCGTCCAAGAACCAGACTGCAGTTCGTCCCGCCGAAGCCGAAGGAATTGCTGAGGACCCTCGCAACGGGGGCACGGCGATTTTCCCGGATGTAGTGCGCCGTGAGCATCGGATCGATGCATGCAGTGTTGACGCCGCCGGGCATCCAGCCATTTTGCAGTGCGAGGGCACTGATGACCGCTTCCAGCGCACCGGCCGCTCCGAGCGCATGGCCGGTCGCGCCTTTCGTCGAACTGCAGGGCGTCGTCGGGCCGAACAGGCTGGTGACGGCCTGGCTTTCCGAGCGATCGTTGCTCGGCGTTCCCGTTCCGTGCAGGTTGATGTAGTCGATCGCACCGGGCTCGAGATTCGCGGACGACAAAGCAGCCTGCATCGCGCGACGAGCGCCATGGCCTTCCGGATGCGGCGCAGACATGTGATAGGCATCGCTCGATTCGCCGACGCCCAGCAGCAGCACATCGTCGCCATCCATCGTGCCGGGAACCCGTTCGAGCAGCGCGAAAGCGGCTGCCTCACCGATCGATATGCCGTCGCGCGCGACGTCGAAGGGACGGCACGGCGCCGCAGAGCATAGCTGCAGCGAGTGAAAGCCATAGAGGGTGGTCAAACATAACGAGTCGACGCCGCCGACGACGGCCGCGTCGATCAGGTCCGCTTCGATCATGCGCCGCGCGGAGCCGAACACCTTGGCGCTCGATGCGCATGCGCAGGAGACGACCATGGCGGGACCTTCGAGGCGCAGACGCCTGCGCAGATAATCGGCGGACGAGAACGAGTTGTGAGTCGCACCGTAGTCGAAACTCCCGGCCAGCGCGCCGCTCGCCGGATCGCGCGTCCGGTACGCCAATTCGGTCTCGAGGATTCCCGAGGTGCTCGTGCCGATGAATACGCCGATTCGCCTGCGTCCCCGGCGGCTCGCCGTCTCCTCGACCGCATCTACGAAGCCGTCTTGCCGCAGAGCGCGTTCCGCCAATCGATTGTTGCGGCAGTCGAAGCGCTGCAGCTCGCCGGGCAGCTTTTCCGCATCGACGCCAGCCACCTCTCCCACGTGCGTGTCGAGCTGCACGGTCTCGAATGCACACGGCTTCAGCCCGCTGCGTTGCCCCGCCAGCGAATCGCGCGTCTCCTCGAGACCCAGCCCGATGCAGCTGGCCGCCGTGAACGCCTTGAGCAACAGCGGGTTCACGTGGGCTTCGCAACGAGCAGGACGTTCGCAAAAGGAGTTCCGCCGCTCATCGGCACGATCTCGCTGTCGAATCGCGTCGCCGACAGCAACGCGCGCCATTCGCTCGCCGTGCGGCAGTGGAGGCGGTGGATGCCGCATCCGCCGGCGAGCAGCATCAGCCGATCGACCAATTTTCCCAGTGCAAACCCCACGCCGCCGGCCGCATCGGCGACGCGCAGCAGCAGCACGCCCGTGGCGGTGAGCGCGCGGTGCGCGCGCTCCAAAATGACGCGCTGGTCGGCGTATGCCATGTAGTGCAGCACGTCGAGAATGACGATGACGTCGGCGCTACCGAAATCC
The DNA here is from genome assembly GCA_963801865.1 of uncultured Gammaproteobacteria bacterium. Lineage (GTDB taxonomy): Bacteria > Pseudomonadota > Gammaproteobacteria > Steroidobacterales > Steroidobacteraceae > Bog-1198. The sequence goes on from CAWDGY010000011.1 coordinate 123,571, forward strand.
ACCCGGCGCACATCGCCGGCGATGAACTCGGCGCGGCACCCCAACGCACGTTGCGCGCGCCGTACCTGGCGGGTCTCCAATTCGATGCCGCGAACCACGGATGGTTGCGGCGACGGCGGCCAATGAACGGGCCACGCGCCGGAGTCCGAAGCGGCGCGGGCGGCGAGCAGCAACGCGGCGAGCAATCCCTGACCGCAGCCAAGATCGAGAATGACCGCACGACGCGACAGCAGCCCCTGTGCCAACAAGGCCTCGAATACCGGATCGTGGGTCAATTTCGCGCGTGCAAAATGGTAGGCAAAGTGCCCCGCGGCCCGGTACGGCGCGCTGGCCCCATCGAGGAGTTTCCGCGCCATGCTCATGGCAGCGCCGCGCGCAGCGTGATCGGCTGCAATTTCCGCGCACTCAATGTGTCCAGCAGCCGGGGCAGTACATCCAAGATCACCGGCACTCCAGTTCCTCCGTGCGCCGCATTGCCGTCATGCAGCAGCAAAATGTCGCCCGCCTGCAAGGATTTTACCAAGCGTGCATAGACCGCGTCGGCATCGGGGGTGACGGTGTCGAACCCGCGCCGCGTCCAGGTTGCGAGGTGCAGCTGCAATCGACACAGCACGGGGTCGAGAAACGGATTACGCAGTCCCGCCGGAGCCCGAAAGAAGCACGGGGGACTGCCGGTAACCCGCGCAATTCCATCCTGCGCGCGAGCAATCTCCGCCCGCAGGGCGCCTGGACCGAGGAGCGAGAAGGTGTGTCGGTGGCGTTGGCTGTGATTTTCCACCGTGTGGCCGCACCGCACGATCTCCTGCGCGAGTTCCGGAAAGCGCTCGACACGCTCTCCCACGCAAAAGAAGCTCGCGTGGGCGCGATGGCGGGCGAGTTGCGACAGAACCTGCGGTGTGACCGCCGGATCGGGGCCGTCATCGATGGTGATCGCCACCTCGCCGCGCTCCACGCTGTGCGCCGGCAGGCGGGTCCAGTTGGGGCCCAACAGGTGGCTTCTCGGCCATAGCCCGGCCGCGGCGAGCAGCAGATGGTTCGCCACCACGCCCCCGAGCGCCCACGGCCACGCCCGCGGGCGCAGCAGCAAGCTCGCGCCGGCGCCCGCATGCAGCGCGGCCGATGCGAGCAACAACGGCGACGGAACCCAGCGCGGCCGTCCGGACTGGCGCCGGCTCATGGAAACGTCGAATCCAAAAAATACTCCCACAATGCGATCCAGGTGGGCCAATCATGGCCGCCGGATACCACATGCACGGCGTTCGGCGCCAACGCCTCGGCCATCAGGGCATGCGCTGGTGCGAAGCGGTCTTCGCGCCCATATCCGAGGTACATGCACTTCGCGTCTGCGCGGCGCCTCGCGTCCGGCTGAGAAGCGATGAAGCGCCATATTCGCCGCTCTTCGTCGCACTCCGCAAGCGACCCCGCCTGCCACGCTGCGAGTCCGCGAGCGCCGGCGATCTCTGCGATGAGCATGCGATTGCCCAGATAGGGCGCCAACAAGCAGAGCCCGTCCCAATCCTCCGGATGAGCGGCTGCATGATCCAATGCGATGAAGCCGCCGAGGGAGATGCCGGCCAGCCAAATCGAGCGGCAACCGAGCGCGCGTGCCGGCGCCAGGATGTCGCGCCGCAGCCGCTCGTGAACGCCGCGATCGCGCAGATGCTCGAGGTGACCATCGACGAACACCAGATCGAGCGGGATGCGGCGTGCTCGTACCGATGCATCGAAGCCTGCCTGCACGAAGTCTTCCGGCGAGTGGAAGGCTCCGGGCAGCCACACCATGCGCGTGGGTGCAACCACGCTCGGTGCGGCCGCGCGCAAAATGCTACGCATCGGCGCCCCTCCTCGCCGGCCGCGCGAACTCCCCGCGCGAGGTCAGCAGTGCGGCGAACAGCAGTGCCAAAAAGGTCCCGGGCGCAACCGTCGTGCCGAGGGCGACGAGCACCGGAACTTGCGAGAAGGACAGCAGACCGAAGCCGATCACCGTGCTCAAGTTGGCAATCACCAGGGAGGCCAACGTGAGCGGCCCGGGCGCGTTGCCGTCGTAACGGCGCTGCGCGTCGAAGAACAAGGCGTAGTTGGATCCTACCGCGACGATCAACAGCATTCCGACCAGGTGCAGGATCGTGAGCTGTACCCCGCACGCCGCCAAACCGCCGGCCACACAGAGCACGGCGAGAACGAGGGGAGCGATCACGCGTGCAACGCGGACCGGAGAGCGCAAGGCGAGCAGCAGCAGAGCGAGGATTGCCGCGAGTCCCGCCAACGAAAGACGGATGCCCTCCCGCAGGTAGGAGGCATACAATGCGTCGGACTCTCTCTTCAGATCCAGCACCTGCACCCGGCTCGTGCCGACATCGTCGGGGGTCCCGGCCCCGGCAAGCGCGCCGCTGACGCGCGCAAGATCGACGTCGGGCGTCGCCGGATTCGCCGCGTGCAGCGGAAGAAGGGCGCTCCAACCGTCCGCTCCATGAAGGACGAGCGCCCGGAAGCCCGCGGCGAGCGAGGTATCGCGCAGGTCCTGCGGCAGGATCAGGCCGCCGTGGCGGGCCGCCTCGACATCGTCGACAAATGGCGTCAATTGCTCTGCGTGCAGTGCCAGGCCGGCGGTGGCCAGCCGTAGATTCTCCCGCAAGGTCGCAGCGTCCGGCAGGCTGGCACGCCGCGCCTCCTGGGTAGCCTGGCTCGGCAAATAATTCGCGGGACTGTCGAAGCCGCCGATGACGTTGGCGTCGATCAAGGACTCGAGCTTCGGGGCCGTGCGCTCGGCGCCGGACAGCACCGATTCGATGTCCGGACCCGAGACGACGACGAGATCGAGTACGTTGGCAGCGCCCAAATCCGCCCGCAGCTGCGCATCGTAGCGCTGTTGTGCGACCGGCACCGGACTCAAGCTGGAGAGCTCGCGATTCCACAGGCTATCGCGGTGGCTGTAGAGCACCAGCAGTGCGGCGGCTGCGGTCGCGGCGGCCGTGCCCCAAAGCGCAACAGGGCTCGAGCGGCGCAGCGGGTTCAGCAGATGCTCAATGGTTGAGCCGAGCGGCGCGACATCCCGAATGACGAAGCCCGCGGGCAGGAGCTCCGGCAGAACGAAACGCGTCACGGCGGCGGCCGCGATCAAGCCGCTGATCGAGTAGGCGCCCAGCTGGGCGAGCCCGGGGAATCCGGCCGGCAGCAGCGAGGCGAAGCCGCACACCGATGTGAGCATGCCGAGCCGGATGGTCGGCCACAGCCGCTGCTGCCACGCCCGTTGCGCGGAATCGCCGGCATGGCCGGGCAAGGACTGAATGAAGAAATAGACCGAGTAATCGACCGACTCGCCGATCAAGGTGATGCCAAAGCCCAGCGTGATGCCATGCACGGCGCCGAATCCCAGCGCCACGCACGCAACGCCGACCAAGGCGCCCGTTGCCACCGGCAGCAGCCCCAACAGCAGCGCGGGCGGCGAGCGATACACGGCGAACAAGAGCAGGATCACCAGCGAGCCGCTGATGAGCGACAGGCGCATCGCGGCGCCCTTGATCTTCGCCCGCGCGGTAACCGCAAACACGCCGGGACCGCTCATGTTCAATTGCACGGATCGCGCCACAGGCGCGCGAATGTCCCGCACGGCTGCCGCGAATGCAGTGCGGATGGCATCGAGCGCCCGCTCCTGCGCATCGGTATCGGAACCGGCCGCAGCGGTCTCCGCGACCAGCAGAGTGCGCTCGCCGTCGGCGGAAACCCAGACGGAATCGCGAGTGCGGGGTCCCGCGGAGCCGGTGTATTGATCGATGATGCGCAGCATTTCGCCGGTCGGATCGCGCGGTACCAGCGTCTTGAGAAGCAGACCTTCCGCCGAAGCGAGCTCCTCGATGGTGTCGCCGATCGCGCTCCTCAGTCCGTCCACGGAAAAGCGCTCGCGGTCGACGGCCGGGGACAGCAAATAGCGGTTCCGGAACAAGAACTCGCGGTCGCGCTCCACGGCGAATCGCGAGCCGTTATTGACGCTCGAAAACTCGCGGTCGAGGCGCAAGCGATGCGCGAGCGCGAGCGAGATCCCGGCACGGGTCTTGGCGTCGCCGTGTTCCAAGGAGACGAGAATCAGCCTCGAGCCGGGGCCTTCGCGCAGCTGATCGACGAGCAATCGCTGCGCGGGCGTCGGCTTTGCCGGTAGAAACGCCGAGAGGTCCGTGATGTAGCGTGCACGTGCGACCACGAACGCCGCCGCTGCGATGCAAATCAACCACGCGGCGATCACCCGCGCCCGGCGGGAGCTCATGGCGCCTGATGTGCGCGCAAGGTCATGAGCGAGCGATCGCCGTCGACCTGGCGGATCTCGACCGTGAGCAGGTTGTCACGCGCTCCCTCGATCCGTACCTGCGAGACCGTTCTTGCGACCTGGGGTTGCAGCGGCACCAACAGCAGTGACCAGCGCGCGATGCTGCCGGCGTAATCGACCCGGAACATGCTTTCCAGGGAGTGACGGTCGCCCGCCAGGGTTGCGCGTATGCTTTCGATGAGCGGCAGGACTTGCGGATAGGACTTCAGATCGAGCACGCGAGTGCGCTGACCGCGGCGTATGGTCAGCACGTCGCCTTGCAGCGTCAGGGTCTCCGGCCGCGGTTCGATGGTGCGCTTCTCGAGCCGATCGGGGGCCTCATAAAACAGCTCGCCGTACGATTCGGCAGGGCGGGCTAGAAGTGCGAGGAAGTGTTGCTCGACGAAGCTCACCTGACCATGCCGCCGCGCGGCGAGCAGGTGCATGAGCTCATCGAGATCGTCGGGCGTGCCGCGTGCGGTGATGCCCCACAGAGTCAACAGCCCGATGCAGAAAGCGTGCCGCATCACGCCACCGGTTTGTCGGGTCGCTCGCGCCAGAAGTCGAAGAAATTGAACCAATTGTACGGATCGCTGCGGCAATATTGGTCGAGCAGCGCCGCGTACCGTTCGATCGCGGTGCGCACCGCGGCGTCGCGCCCTCCCGCGGGGGTCGCCGAAAAATCCGCGACGCGCGCGAACACCACGTGATAACGATTCTCTCCGCGATACAAGCCCAGCATGAATATCACCGGCCGGCGCAGAATCGCCGCCGCGCGCATCGGCCCCGTGGGCAAATAGGCCCGTTCGCCCAGTAGTCTCACGGCCTGCACGGGTTCATCGCCGAGCGTTCGATCGCCGAGCATACCGACGAAGCCGCCGCGGTCCAGGCGCTCGGCGAAATGCAGCATGGCATCGATTTGACCGAGCGAAATGATGTCGGGCCTCGCCGCGGGATTGATCGAGCCGAGAATGGCGTTGAGCGTGCGCGCATTGTGCTCATACATGGCCATCGAGACCTCGAGCCCGGGCTGGCGCCGCCCGACGCTGCGCATCAGTTCGAAGCTCCCCATGTGGGCGCCCATCAGGAATGCACCCCGACCCGAGTGCAATTGCGCCCGCATGAGGGACTCGCCCTCGATCGTAATGTCGAAGCTGTCGTATTGTCCGTTGATGAGATAAACGCGGTCGTGGATGGCGCTGCCGAAGTACAAGATATGCCGGTATCGGTCGCGGGCGGTGGGTCGGCGGCCGAGAGCGAGCCGCAAATAGCGCCGCGAATGCCGGCGTGCGTCCGGCGCGAACAGGAAGAAATACAGCGCGATCCCGTACAAGGCGGTGCGGCTCAGGGTCCTGCCCAATCGCAGTGACAAGAACGTCATCCAACGCAGCGCGAGAGCACTGCCGCGCTCGCGCTTGCTGAGCCATTCGGCGACCATGGGTTGCGCTCGAAGAGGGCATGCGGCCTCGGCAGGTCCCGCGATCTCAGGGCGCTCGACGGCGCGAACAGGCACGGGATCAGGGCGCATGCGCGCCGCCGCCCGCACTCATGGTCAGTGTGCCGGCGAGAGCCGTGCGATCCGCGACCCGCACGCTGAACCGGACCGGGTCGTGCGCGGCCGCGGAGTGTTCCACGATGAGGGACTCTCCCGGACGGACAGTGTCGAGAAATTTGGCACTGGCGATTTGCCATTGCGTCAAATCGAGCGCGAGATTCCGTGCTACCACGCGCAGCGCCTCATCGAGCAAAACGGCTCCCGGCAGGATCGGCATGCCCGGAAAGTGTCCCGCGAACGCCGGGTGGTCGGCGGCGATCTCAAGTGCGGTGACGTTCATAGCGAATAGGACGGCGCCAGTGGGCGGGTACCGTCACTGTCATCCCTGGTCTGCAGGTGTTGATCGGCCAGGGAGCACAGCGCGTGCTGCGGCAACTTGCCGGTCGCATTGCGGGGCAGTCGATCGACCAGGAGCAGCGGACGCGGCAAAAACACGGGATCGATGCGGTCCCGCAGATGATCGAGGAGGGTTTTCGCGTCGAGTCCGGGAGCGACCACGGCCGCCGCGAGCCGCTCCGCGCCCGTCAGGCTGCCGCTGCCGGGTTCACGCAAGAAAAATACGCCGTCGAGGACCCCGGGGATGCCGTTCAACTGGGCGTTCAAATAGGCGAACGAGCTGCGCTTGCCGGCCACGTTGACCAGGTCGGCGGTGCGGCCGTGCAGGACGAACTCATCGACGCCGGTGAGTTCGACGACGTCGCACAGCGGGGTGAATTGCTCCACGTGACCGCCATGCGCATACGTCGCGTCGCCGTCCGCGCTGAGGCGCACCTCCGGCAACAAGCGCCAGGTGAGTGAATCGGCCGTGCGGCGCGTCGCGATCTGGCCCGTTTCCGTGGAGCCGTAAATCTCGACCAATCGGGTGCTGAATCTTCGTTCCGCCGCGCGCGCGAGTTCCTGCCCGAGGGGGGCGGTGGCCGACAGGATCAAATCGAGCGGCGGCAGCTCGACGTCGGCGCCGAGCAGCGTGCGCAAGTGGATCGGCGTCGACACCAACGCGCGCGGCCGCGGTGCGGCGCTGATCGCCGCGCAGATATCGGCAGGATAAAACGGCCGCTCCGCGAGGAAGGCGCAGCCGCTGAACAGCGCCAGCAACACGGTGGTTTCGAAGCCGTACATGTGCTGCGGCGGGACCGTGCCGATCAAGGTGGGAATCGAGCCGCCGGGAAATCCGAGCCGCTCGGCGCCGCCACGCAGGCAGCGATTCAGCCGTCCCCAGGTCTTGCGGTAGGGCAGCGGCGTCCCCGTCGATCCGGAGGTAAACACGATGGCCGCGACTTGGGACGCGGGGATCTGCGGCACACGCCAGGCATGCGCGAAGCGCCGCGTACGCTCATTCGACGCCGCATGGACAAAGCGCGGAAGCTCGATATCGCAGCGAGCATCGTCGGTGAGACAAAACGCATCGGGCGCGAACTGCAGGAGTTGCCTCACGACCTCCGGTGCATGAGTGGATGGCAACAGGCTGGTTCTGCCCGAGATCAGGCAGGCCGCGAGGCCGACGGTGAACTGATATCGGTCGAGGCAAACATTGAGCACGTGCCCACCGCGCGGCAGAGATTCGGCCAAGCGTACGGCGTCGGCGAGAAATTGCTGCGCGTCGATGGCGCTGCCGTTGCGGTAAGCGAGCACCGCGGTGGGCGAGTCGTGCGATAGCAGGGGTAGAGTCTCCACGCCGGCCTACGACGATCCGGCGAGAAAAGTCCGCACGGTCGCCAGGATGCCGCCGCGCTCGGCTTGCGGCAGGACGCTGCACCGGACGGCATACTCGGCTGTGAACATGAGCGCCATCAGCGGCAGGATACAAAAGTTCGTGAACAGCGACCACGCGCGCAGCGGCGCCGCGGCGAACAGAACGACCGTGATGGCGACGATGGCGGCGAAGAATAACGCCCACGCGGCAGTGACCCGGCGGCTGTAACGCACTTCATGCGGCGTCAAGGGTCCGTGCAGCTTGTCGGCCAACTCGGTGCACAGCGCCGTCGCGCCGGGTCGCAGTGAGCCGGCGAAGCTGATGGCCAAAAAGCCGTACAGGGCGCAGTCCTGCAGCAAAACTATCCAATGGAATTTCCTTTCGAGCAGCTGCCAGCACGTGAAAAGCAGCAACGCGAGAGCGGCGAGTGCCGGCGCAATCAGCGGCCTGGCCCAGCGCCGCAGAAGCAGCCCACCGATCACCAGCGCAGGCGCGATCGCCAGGGCGGCGCCCAGCGCATGGGGCCCTTCGACGGTGTTGCAGTAGTGCGACAGGCCTGCATAAGCGGCAATCGAGGCGCAGACCGCAGCGACCTGCAGCCTACCCCGCCGCCGTCTGCTCACTTGGTTCTCTGGGCCGCAATGTACTCCGCCAAACCTCTCAACGAGCGGAAGATCTGCTGGTTTTCGTGGCTGTCGGCGCGCATTTGGATGCCGTACTGTTTGGACAGGAGCAGCGCGACCTCCAAGATGTCGATGGAATCGAGCCCCAGTCCTTCGCCGTACAGCGGCGCTTCAGGATCGATGTCCTGCGGCGCCACGTCCAAATTGAGCGCTTGGACGAACAGCGCGGCGAGTTCCCGCTGCAGGCCCACATCGGCCGCCGGCTTCTGCTTGAGCGACGCTTGGTCGGGCATATGCTTGGTTTGCAAGTAGTTTTGTACGAATTACAGGCATCGATATGCCGCTTGGCCTTCATTATATAGGTGTCGGCCCGAGCGGCAACCCACGGCAGCGCCGGATGTCGCCTCACTCACCCGCGGGGCGCGCCCGGCGAAGCGCCAGCAGCGGCAGTCGCCAGAGAAAGCCCCAAAACAACCGCGCATGCATCCACGTCAACAACGCGTTGTCCCGCCAGTAGTTGAAGTGCGAAACACCGCCCTCGTCGGGCCGGAAATAGCGCACCGGCGCCGCAATATTGATCGGACGGATGCCCCGCCAACATAGTCGCACGGCGGCTTCCGCGTCGAAGTCGAAGCGCCGCATCCATGGGTGGCGGCACATCAGGGCGAGGAGGGGAGCGATCGGATAGACCCGAAAGCCGAAAAGCGAGTCGGCAATGCCGCCCCACAGGGTTTCGACACCGACCCACCAGTTGCATATTTTCCGCCCCTGGACGCGCAGACTCGGTGCGCTCGAATCGAATATCGGAACTCCCAACACCATGGCCGAGGGTGCCGCCAGCGAGATGCGCATGAACTCGACGATACGATCGGCCGGGTGCTGCCCATCGGAATCCATCGTCAGGGCGTGCGTAAAGCCGCGCGCCGACGCTTCGCGCAACCCGTGAAGCACGGCGGCTCCTTTGCCTTGGTTCTCGCGCAGTACGAACACTCGCAAGCCCGGCTCCTCGGTTGCCATCGCCGACAGGCGTTCGGCGGAATCGTCGGAGCTGCCGTCGACGACGACCCAAACAGGCGCCCATTGGGCGAGCGCGGCGCGTACCGTCGCGTAGACCTTGGGTCCCGGGTTGTAGCTTGGAATCAGAACGAGGTGGGTGGACGAGGCGGCAGGCATCAGTCGGCGACCTGAACGATCGTCGCGGACCTGCCGATCATCCAAGCAAAGGCGAAACCCGCGCTCCAGTAATTTTCCTGCCGCACCAGCGGACTGTCCTCGAACACCGCGCCGGTGAGATTGTCGTACCGCACGAACGTGCCGAACCAATAATGGGGAAAGCGCTTCGATAGGTCGACGACGAATTGGGTGCCGGCATACCCGCCCGGCGACTGATACGCCGGCCGCGAGGCGGTCGCGTTCTGCGCTGGTACCGAATAAAAATAGCCGTTGTAGCGCCGGTTGGCGAACAGCGGTCCGAAGTAGACCCCCGCCTTCCAGCCCACGTATCCCCACGGATCTTCCACCTTCAATTTGAGCCCGGGGGTGAGCGTGGTGCCAATCGAGCGCGGCGGCGCTTGGATGGTGAACGCTTCGCGCAGCGGAACCCTCACGTCCAATTTGATCCGCGCATCATCGCTGCGCCACAGATGTAAATCGAGCTGCAACCCGGCCTCGACCGTGGGTTTCAGCTCCGTCATCCCATTGCGCGTCCGGTCATTGCTCACCGGCAGCGTCGCGTCGAAGCTCAAATTCAAGTCGAGCCAGGGCCGCGAGAACAGCGCACCGCGCACGCCCTCCTGATCCGCCTTGACAAAAGGGCCGTTGTAGACGAAATAGGGCACCGGAACCGGGAAGACATGGGAACTTTCCGCGCCGCGATAATCGTTGTAGCCCAACGCGCCGATACCGAATCCGTATTCCCACAAGGGCGCATCTTTGGCGTGCGCCGGCGCCGCCAGCCATGCGGCTGCGAGCAGCACGGCACTCCAACGCGGACAGCCGCGGCCGGCCGTGACGGCGGCAACCATCAGATGCTGTTCATTGGTTCAGAATCGACCGCGCGCAGGTTGGCCGCGCGGCTTCGCGTTGCGCCGATCGTTCGAGGCAGGTGCACGAGGGAGAGCGCATAGTACATGCTCTTGAATGCGCGCAACGCAGCCCAGATCGGGGTCCGGCCGAAGATGTCCCCGGCCAGCAGCGACAGCAGCGCCTCCTTCATGCGAAACAGGTTGCGTGGGACCAGGAACATTTCGCGCATCACCGGATTGGTGACGCGATAAATGAACCAGGAAAACTGTTTCGGGCCGTGACGCGAGAGCCGCTCGAATCGCTCGATGGCTCGGGCCGCGCGTTCCGGGTGCCTGCGGCAGACGTCGAGCGCTTCCGCGGCCGCGGCGCCGCTGTTCATCGCGAGCATCACTCCCGACGAGAAGACGGGGTCGATGAATGCGTAAGCATCGCCCACCAGCAGATAGTTCGCTCCGTGGCAACGATCGCAGGCGTAGGAGTAGTTGCCCGTTGCCTCGACGGCCGTGACCAACTCGGCCCGGTCCAGCCGCTGCGCCAGGGGCGGACACAGGGCGATGGTGGACAGGAAAAACTCGCGCAAGTCGACCGTGCGGGTCTTCATGTATTTCGGCCAGACCACGGCGCCGATGCTGGTTGCCCCATCGGCCAGCGGAATGAACCAGAACCACCCGTGCTCGAACCAATAGATGGAGATGTTGCCCTCGCGCTTGCCGGGCTCGCGGTGCGCGCCGCTAAAATGCGCGTACATGGCCGCGCTGTTGTGCTTCTTGTTGCGCCTCTTCAGCCGCAGCTTCGAGCCCAGGAACGTATCGCGGCCGGAGGCATCGATGAGATGGCCCGCGTGCCAGCATTCGCCGTGTCCGTCATCGTGGACGGCGTGCACGTGCACGCCGCGGCCGCTCTCCAAGATCTCGAGGGCGTGCGCACGGCATCCTTCGATGACCTCGGCGCCGGCGCTTGCGGCACGCCGGATGAGAATCTCGTCGAATTCCGAACGTCTCACCTGATACGCATACGCCAAGGACTTGTCCCAGGCTTGCGCAAACTCGAATTCCTGGCGCCGCCCGTCGGACGGTGAGATGAATTCCGCCCCCCACTTCTCCATGCCGATGGCGCGAACCTGTTCGGCCACGCCGAGCCGCTCGAGCAGCGGCAGATTGGCGGGCAGCAGCGACTCGCCGATGTGAAAACGCGGATGGCGCGCCTTTTCGAGCACCACCACGGAGTAGCCCCGCTCGGCGAGCAGTGTCGCCGCGGTCGAGCCGCCAGGACCGCCGCCGATGATCAATACATCGCAGGCTCGCGTGGCAGGCGATGCTTTCGCGCCGGCAGCCGCGATTTGCGAGATGCTCTCCGGCGTCATAAATTGCCTCCTTTGTCCCCGCCAGGGTTCATACCGGGCGACCTTCAACGGCGGATTTTATCGTGCCGACAAACGCCCATTCAACGTCTGTAAGATACTAGACCATGCACATCCTTATTGTTGAAGACGATGAAGTTGCACGCGACTATCTGGCGAAGGCACTGCGTGAGGTGGGCCACACCGTCGATGTCGCAGCCGACGGTCTGGCGGGGCTGCATCTCGCCTCGTCGATCGCCGTCGATCTGGCGATCGTCGACCGCATGCTGCCGAAGCTCGATGGGCTCGCCTTGGTGCAATCGCTTCGCGCCACCGGGCGCAAGCTCCCGGTGCTGATCTTGAGCGCGCTCGGCGACGTCGATGATCGCATCACCGGGCTGCGCGCCGGCGGCGACGACTACCTGACCAAACCCTACCACATGTCGGAATTGCTGGCGCGCATCGATGCGCTCGCCCGCCGCGGCGATTCCGGCAATGCCGAGTCCAACACCCGATTGAAATTGGCGGATCTGGAACTCGATCGCATGACCCGCCGCGTCACCCGCAACGGCAAGAAGATCGAGCTCACGGCGCGCGAGTTTCAGCTGCTCGAGTTCATGATGCGCCATAGCGGTCAGGTGGTGACTCGGACGATGCTGCTCGAGGGCGTCTGGGATTATCATTTCGATCCGCAAACCAACGTGATCGATGTGCACATCAGCCGCCTGCGCCAGGCGATAGACAAGGATTTCGACAAGCCGCTGCTGCACACCGTGCGCGGCGCGGGCTACAGTCTGCGCGAAGACGAGTAACTAGGAGCCTGTCTGAGCATTTCCCCGCGCCGACGCAGCGCGAACGCAGATCAGCGCTTTCTCGGCGTGCTCGGCACCTCGCCGTTTCGCATCGCCATCGTATATTCGATCGCTTTCGCATGCGGAGCTGCCGCCCTGCTCGGGGTGGTGGATTTCGCGGTATCGCGGGTCGTCGACGGCAGCACCGACAACCTCATCGAGGCCGAAGTTCAGGGTTTGCGCGAGCAGGTCCTGGTGCTCTCGCGAGGCGATTTCATCGAACTGATCGAGCAGCGCTCGCAGGATCAGGACGTGCGCGGCGCGGTCTATCTCATGGTCGACCCGCAGCTTCGACCGGTCGCCGGCAACGTGCCGGCGTGGCCCAAGATCGATGCGAACGCAGGCAAGTGGATCCAGTTCAAGGTATCGGTGCCGTTCGGCGATGAGACGCGCGAACATGAAATGCGCGCGCAGCGGTTTCCATTGCCGGGCGGCTATCGGATGCTGGTCGGCCACGACGTGCAGGAGCGCCAGGACGTCAAGAATCTGATGATGCGCGGCTTGATCGCCGCGGTCGTGCTGACGTTGCTGCTGGGATTGGGCGGCGGGTTTTGGATGGGCCGCCGGATCCTCGCGCAGGCCGGTGCGATTTCGGCGGTGGCGACGCAAATCATGCGCGGCGATCTGTCGCAGCGGCTGCCGGTCCGCGATGCGGACGACGAAATCAATACGCTGGCGCGGGAAATCAACACCATGCTCGACAGGATCGAGCAGCTCACGCTCGGCATGCGCACCGTGCTCGACAGCGCCGCGCACGACTTGCGCACGCCGTTGAATCGTCTGCAGGCCACCGCCGAAGGGGCCATGACTCAGCTGGCACCGGGGTCGGCCGAGCGGCGCGTGCTGGAGCGCGTCTCCACGGAGGTCGACCAAATGCGCAGCACGCTCGATGCGCTGCTGCGCATCGCGCTTGCCGAAACAGGCACCGTGGCCCGCGAGCCCGTCGACCTGTCGGAATTGGTCGCGAGCATGGTGGAGCTGTACGCTCCGGTCAGTGAAGAGCGCGGCATCGAGCTGCAGAGCGCCGTGGCGCCGGGCGCCCAGGTCCGGGGCAGCCGTCAACTGCTGGCGCAAGCGCTCGCAAACCTGCTCGACAACGCCATCAAGTTCACGCCCGACGGCGGCCGCATCCGGGTGGTGCTGCAGCGGACCGGCACCGGTCCGGAGGTCATCGTCGAGGACAGCGGGCCCGGCATCCCGGCCGATAAGCGCGAGATCGTTCTCGGCAGGCGCGTGCGTCTGGATGAGGCGCGCAAATTTCCGGGATCGGGACTCGGGTTATCGCTGGTGGCGGCCGTCACGAAGCTGCACGGGGCGCGGCTGATTCTCGACGACGCGCAGCCGGGTCTGCGCGTGTCGCTGAGATTCTGAAAGCGTCAAATTCTCGGCGTCTTGCGCCGGATCGGCATTCGCGAACCCGCGCGCGGCGTCCGCGGTTTTCTTAAGTTGCTGTATGGCTTGGGGAAAGAGCGCGGCAAAATCGCTGGCATAGAACTTGCTCGGGTATCCGGTGCGGCAGCTGGTGCCGTGCTAGGAATCACAACATGGCCGACGAAGCCGACGAAGCTCCCCCTCCTGCGCCGAAACCTTCGGGCGGCCTCATGGGTACGCTGATGAACGGGTTCGGCGTCTTTGTGCTGACGCTGGTGGCCGTCGTCGTCGGTGGATACATCAATGCCAAGCTCCACCCCATGCCGGATCTCAAAATGGGGAAGGACGGCACGATCACCCCCATCGTTCCGGTCGCAGCCGCAGCGCACGGCGAGCAGGGCTCGGCGAAGAGCGCGGTTTACTACGCCATCGACCCGCCGTTGGTGGTCAATTTCGAGGACGGCAGTGCGGTGCGCTTCCTGCAGATCACCATGGAGGTGATGGCACGCGATCAGAAGGCGATCGAGAGCGTGCAGAAGAACATCCCGCTAATTCGCAACAATCTGCTGCTGCTCATGAGCAATAGGAACTATCAGGCGTTGATGTCGCGCGAGGGCAAGGAGAAGCTGCGCGAGGAGGCCCTCGCGGAAGTGCGCGCCGTGCAGAAGAAACAGGGCGGCGACGACATCGACGACCTGCTGTTCACCAGCTTCGTGGTGCAGTAATGACGGCCGCTGCGAGCCCCGCACCCGCGTCGAATGCCATCTCCGACGAGGAGGTGTCGGCGCTCCTGGAAAAGAACGGCCCCGGCAATGTGCGGCCCTATGACTTCGCGGCGCAACGCATCAATCGCACGCAGCTGCCGATGCTCGAGATCGTGAGCAAGTCCTTCGCGGAGCGCGCCGGCGGTTCGTTGACCGGATTGCTCGGCAGGGATGCGAGCATGCAGTTCACATCGATCGAGGCGGTGAAGGCGGCGGATCAGCAAGCCGCTCTGCCGCTGCCGGCAAGCATCGCGGTCGTTCGATTCAAACCGCTCGCCGGCTTCGCGTTCGTGTGCGTCGACCCGAAGCTGCTGCTCGCGCTGCTCGATGGCTTTTTCGGCGGCTCGGGACGCGGCGCGACCGACGCCCAAGCGGCCGTGGCGCCGGCGGCGCAGCGCTTTCTCGCGCTGATGCTGCGCACGCTCGGCGCCGACCTGGTTGCCGCGTGGGCCCCGGTGTCGCCCATCGAGCTCGAACTCGTGAAGCAGGAAACCAATCCGCGGCTGCTGCAGCTCGGCGGGCCGCAGGAGTCGCTCATCGTCATCCGCTTCACGGTGGAATTCGGCGCGTCGAGCGGCCGAATCGAGTGGATGCTGCCGGAGAGCATGCTCGCTCCAATCCGCGAGACCCTCTCCTCCGAAGGCGGCAAACCGCCCGTGCGCGCGCACGAGTCGTGGGCGCCCGTGCTGGGCACGGCGCTGCAAGATGCGCAACTGGAGACCCGGGCGATTCTGGCGCAGGCTCAGATCAGCCTGCGCGATCTGGTGCGTTTGGCGCCGGGCGACATCATTCCCATCGATACTCCGCAATTCGCCACCTTGTTGGCGGACGAAGTGCCGCTGTATCGCGGCCGATTCGGCGTTTCGCAGGGGCGCAACTCACTCAAAATTCTTCCAGGAGGCCCCGTATGAGCGTTCCCGATCCGAAGACGGCCGCGGTGGCCCGCGCCCAGTTCAACGACCTTGGTCCGAAAGCCGCAGCTGCCGCGGGTCAGGAGATGAATCTGAACCTGATTCTCGATGTGGCGGTGACGCTCGCCCTGGAGGTCGGGAGGGCGCGCATGTCGGTGCGCGAGCTGCTGCAGCTCGCACCCGGCGCCATCGTCGAGCTCGACCGCCTGGCCGGAGAACCTCTGGATGTGCTGGTGAACGGAGTGCGCATTGCGCGCGGCGAGGTCGTCGTGGTCAACGAAAAATTCGGCATCCGGCTCACCGATGTCGTGAGCGAGACGGTGCGGATGGAACAAGCGCGGTGAGCGGGCTGGCGGCGCCCGCTTCGCCCCTGTCCGCCGGCAGCTTGACGCAGCTGACATTGAGTCTGCTCGCCATTGTTGCCTTGATCGTCGCTCTCAGCTGGGCGCTGAAGCGATTCAAGTTGGCGGGCGCGCGCGGTCGGGGGGAGATTGCGGTGATCGATGAGCTTGCCCTGGGACCTCGCGAGCGGATCGTGCTGCTGCGCGTGGGCGAATCGCAAGTGCTCGTCGGTATCGGCGCCGGCGGTGTGGTGGGATTGACGCCGCTCGCAACGGGCATCGTGACCAAAGCCCCTCCGGACGCTCCCGTCTTTGCGGAGCGACTGCGCGAGTTCATGAGGCGTCCGGGAAGCCCGACATGAATTTCGCGCAGCAGCCCCGCCGGTTCGTCGCGCTCGCCGCGCTGCTGCTGCTGCCGCTGGGCGCGGCGGAGGCGCAGGTGGCGCTGCCGGCGATCGCAGTCAAGGCGGCGGCGGACGGCGTGCAGACCTATTCGCTCACGTTTCAAGTGCTGATCCTGATGACGCTGCTCACGCTGCTGCCCGCCATCCTGCTGGCGATGACGGCGTTCACGCGCATCATCATCGTGCTGTCGATTCTGCGGCAGGCCCTCGGCATGGCGACCACCCCCTCGAACCAGGTGCTCACCGGTCTGGCGCTGTTTCTCACGTTTTTCGTCATGAGCTCGACCATCGATCAAGCGTACGCCAACGGTCTGAAGCCGTATCTGGACGGTCAACTGGCGGGCGAAGTGGCGATCGATCGAACCATGCGGCCGCTCAAGAAGTTCATGCTGGCGCAGACGCGCGAAAACGATTTGCAGTTGTTTTCCAGGCTCTCCGGCAAAGCGCAATTCGCGAGCGCGGACGAGGTGCCGCTCAGCGTCCTGGTGCCCACCTTCCTCACGAGCGAGCTGAAGACCGCCTTTCAGATCGGCTTCATGGTGTTCATCCCCTTTCTGGTCATCGACCTCGTGGTGGCGAGCGTCCTGATGTCGATGGGCATGATGATGCTCTCGCCGGTGCTGGTCTCCCTGCCGTTCAAGATCATGCTGTTCGTCGTGGTCGATGGGTGGACGCTGTTGATGGGCACGTTGGCCGCGAGCTTTCACCGATGACTCCGGAAAACGTCATGGATCTGGCGCACAGCACCTTGATGGTGACCTCGATGATCGCGGCACCGATGCTGCTGATCGCCCTGGTCACAGGCCTCGTCATCGGCATGCTGCAGGCGGCGACCCAGATCAACGAGGCGACGTTGAGCTTCATTCCAAAGCTGCTGTTGCTGGTGCTCACGCTGTTCGTGGCGGGCCCGTGGATTCTGCGGGTGCTGATCGATTTCACCCGCAACCTGTATGCGAACATTCCGAACGTGATCGGTTGAGGCGCGAAGCAAACTCATGCAGCCGGTCCTCATCAACGCCGCGGACATCTCGAGCTGGATCGCGCGGCTGTGGTGGCCGGTGCTCAGAATCGGCGGATTCGTCCTGACGGCGCCGATCGTGGCCGCTGCGACCGTGCCGCGCACCGTCAAGATCGCGCTCACCCTCGCGCTCGCGTTCATCCTCGCGCCGCTTGCCGCGGTTCCGCGCACCCTGTCGATATTCTCGGCCATGGGTGTCGTGGCGGCCGCGCAGGAGGTGCTGATCGGAGTGGCCATCGGCATGGTCGTGCAGCTGGCGTTCGAGGCGCTCAGCTTCGCGGGACAGAGCATATCGACGACCATGGGATTGGGCTTCGCCACCCTGGTCGATCCGCAGCACGGCGCCAATACGCCGGTGCTGGGCCAGCTGTTCGTGATCTTCGGCACCCTCGCCTACCTTGCCGTCAACGGTCATCTCGTGCTGCTCGGCGCGCTGGCGAACAGCTTCCAGAACCTGCCCATCGGAGGCGCAAACGTCGATGAAAACCTGCTGTTGGCGATTGCCGTCTGGGGGGCGCGCGTTTTCGAAACGGGACTTCTGGTCGCGCTGCCCGCCGTCGTCGCGCTGGTCATCGTGAATTTGGCGCTTGGCGTCGTCACCCGGGCGGCGCCGCAGCTGAACTTGTTCGGTATCGGCTTTACCATCACTCTGCTGGCGGGGTTCTTCGTGCTGCTCGTCGGGCTCGACGGACTCATCGCCGGCATCTCGGGCCTGATCGATAGCGCCTTGTCGGCCGCCACGGAATTGACCGGTGGCGCAGCGGCGGGAGCGCGCTGATGGCGGAGCCGGGCCAGGGTGGCGAACGAACCGAAGAACCATCGCAACGACGGCTGCAGGAGGCCCGCGAACGCGGCCAGGTGCCGCGTTCGAGAGAACTCACCAACTGCGCGACCATGATCGGCGGCAGCGTCGCGCTGGCGGCAATGGGGTCCGCTCTTGCGCGCGGCATGTCGCAGATGATGCGCCGTGGCATGACGATCGATCCGCTGCGATTGCAGGACGCTCAATCGATGACATCCTCGCTGAGGGAGGCCGTCGTGACCGCGCTATGGGCTGCGCTGCCCATATTTGCCGCCCTGATCTGCCTCGTACTGCTCTCGGCAGTGGTGCTCGGCGGATGGAATTTCAGCCCTGCCGCGATGGTGCCCGATTTCTCGCGCATGAGCCCCGCGGCCGGATTGAAGCGGCTGTTCGGACTGCACGGGGCCTCCGAGCTCGGCAAGGCGCTGCTCAAGCTCGTGGTGGTGGGCGGGGTGTGCGCCGGGATCGTCAGCTGGCTGTTCGCGGACGTGCTGGCCCTCGGACGGATGGCACCGCGCACGGCGATCGGCCGCGGCGCCGGCTTGCTGACTTGGTCGTTCGTCTGGCTGTGCGCCTCCCTCGCGTTGATCGCCGTGGTCGACGTACCCCTGCAGCTGCTGCAGTTCAGGCGCTCGCTGCGCATGACGCGCCAGGAGCTGCGCGACGAGGCCAAGGAATCCGACGGCCGGCCGGAGACGAAGCAGCGCATCCGTCAGATGCAGCAGCAGTTGGCGCGTCGCCGCATGATGCACAAGGTGCCGACGGCGGACGTGGTGATCGTGAACCCGACGCACTTTGCCGTCGCCCTCAAGTACGATCCGAAGGACATGCGTGCGCCGCGCGTGGTGGCGAAGGGGCTCGACCTCGTCGCACAAAATATCCGCCGCATCGCCGAGGAACATCGCGTGCCGATTTTCGATTCGCCAAAATTGGCGCGCGCGCTGTATCGAACCACCGATTTGAACCACGAGATCCCGGCCGGGCTGTATGCGGCGGTCGCCCAGGTACTTTCCTACATCTTCAGAATTCGCACCTTGAATCCGACCAGCGCCGCACGTGTGGTACGGCCGGAACCCAAGCTCGGCGATGAGTACGCCGACGTATGAGTGCCCGCGGTGCGTTAGCCACGATGGGGGAATTTGCCCGCAATGGCCTGGGCGTGCCCGTGCTGGTGATGGTGGTGCTCGCCATGATGGTGCTGCCGCTGCCGGCTTTCCTCCTGGACGTGTTCTTCACCTTCAACATCTCGCTGTCGCTCATCATCCTGTTGGCCGTGATCTACGTGCGGCGCGCACTGGAATTTGGGACCTTTCCGACGGTTCTTCTCGGCGCGACGCTGCTGCGACTCGGCCTGAACGTCGCCTCGACGCGCATCGTTCTCATCAAAGGCCATACCGGCGCCCATGCCGCGGGGCACGTCATTGCCGCGTTCGGCCAGTTCGTCGTCGGCGGCAACTACGCCGTCGGCATGGTGGTGTTCACCGTGCTCGTGATCATCAACTTCGTCGTCATCACCAAGGGCGCCGGCCGCATCTCGGAGGTCAGCGCCCGGTTCACCCTGGACGCGATGCCGGGGCGGCAAATGGCCATCGATGCCGATTTGAATGCGGGCATCATCACTCAGGCGGAGGCCATCGTGCGCCGGCAGGAGGTGCGCGAGGAGGCGGACTTCTACGGTGCGATGGACGGCGCCAGCAAGTTCGTGCGGGGCGATGCCATCGCCGGGATACTCATCGTATTCATCAACATGTTCGGCGGAACCATCATCGGCGCCGCGCAGCACGGCATGTCGCTCGCGGATGCGGGCCGCGTCTATGCGTTGCTGACCATCGGCGACGGATTGGTCGCCCAGATCCCGGCGCTGCTGCTCTCGGTGGCGGTCGCGATCCTGGTCACACGGGTCTCCCGGCCCCACGACATGAGCCAGCAGATCATGGCGCAAATGTTCGGTCAGCCGCGTGCCCTGGCGGTCACCAGCGGCATACTGACGCTGCTCGGCATCATTCCGGGAATGCCCAATCTGGTGTTCTTGATCATGGCCGCCGGCTCTGCCATCGGCGCGTATGCCTTGAGCAAGCGGCGCGCCGCCGATCAAGCGACCGCTGCCGCCCCCATCGTTCCCCCTGCAGTCCCGTCCGAACAGCGGGAGTTGTCCTGGGACGACGTCGAGCCCGTCGACCTCATCGGCCTCGAGGTCGGCTACCGGCTGATTCCGCTGGTCGACCGCGCGCAGGGCGGCGAGCTCATGGGGCGAATCAAGGGTGTACGCAAGAAGTTATCCGAAGAACTCGGATTTCTCGTGCAGCCGGTGCACATTCGCGACAATCTGGAGCTCGGGCCGAACTCCTACCGGATCACGATCCTGGGTGCGCCGGTGGGGGAATCGGAAGTCTTTCCCGATCGCGAACTCGCGATCAATCCGGGACAGGTGTCGGGACCGCTCCCGGGAACCGCGACCAAGGATCCGGCATTCGGCTTGGATGCCTGCTGGATCGAAAAATCGCGGCGCGATCAAGCGCAGGCCCAAGGCTACACCGTCGTCGATGCGAGCAGTGTCATCGCCACTCATTTGAGCCACCTGCTGCAGTCGCACGCTCACGAGTTGTTGGGCCACGAGGAAGTGCAGCAGTTGCTCAACCGGCTGGGCAAAACCGCACCGAAATTGGTCGAGGATCTGGTTCCCAAGATCTTGCCGATGAGCGTCGTGGTCAAGGTGCTGCAGTACCTGCTGCTCGAGCGCGTGCCGATCCGCAACTTGCGCACGGTGTGCGAGACGCTGGCGGAACTCGCACCCAGGACTCAGGATCCGCTCGCGCTGGTTGCCGCCGTGCGCGTCGCGCTCGGCCGCAGCATCGTGCAAAACATCGGCGGGCTTCGCGAGGAACTTCCCGTCATCACTCTCGATCCCGCTCTCGAGCAAGTGTTGCAGGATTCCATGGCCGGCGGCGGGAACGACGGCACCCCGGGATTCGAGCCCGGTCTCGCCGATCGGATCCAACAATCCCTCGTGGATAGCACCCGCCGGCAAGAGGCCGCCGGCGAGCCCGCGGTGCTGTTGGTCGCACCGAAGATTCGGCCCTGGATCTCGCGCCTGATGCGCTACTCGAGTCCGACGTTGTCCGTCCTTGCATACAACGAGATCCCGGAAAGCCGTCGGATCCGCGTGATCGCCGCGGTCGGTCGTGGATGAACTCTGACTCATGGAGGTTGAAGTGAAGATAAAACGCTACATGGCTGCCAGCATGCGCGCGGCGCTGGGCCAGGTGCGGGCCGAGCAGGGCCCGGATGCCGTGATCCTCTCCAGCCGCCGCGTCGATGAGGGCATCGAGGTCATCGCCGCAGTCGACTACGACGAGGCATTGTTCGTCGATGCCACGCGGCTGCGTGCTCCGGCGAAGCCTGCGGCGAATGGCGCGGCGACCGGCTCGGCGGCGCCCGCCGAGCCGCCGCTACCGCCGCCCGCCGCAGACGAGCGGGCGCCCCGGGCGCAGATGCCGGCGCCTCAGCCGCCGACGCCCCAGCCAGCGACGCCCGCGCCCCGAGCGCAGACGCACGCGCCGGTGCCTGCAGCCGCCCCGATCCAAGCAGCCGTTGCCGTGCCTGCCGCGCCGCGCGCCGCCCTACGGAGCGATCCGGGGAGCGGCAATTTCTCGGCGATGCAGCGTGAATTGAAGGATTTGCGCGATGTGCTCGAAAGCGGCTTCGCCACCATGGGCTGGAACGACAAGCGGCTGCGCGAGCCGCTAAAGGCGCGCGTGCTCGAAGAGTTGTCGGTTTTGGATATCGCACCCGACGTCGCCATGGCGCTCGCCGCTCACACGCCGCGGCGCACCAGTTTGGACAACCCCTCGCTCATTCCCCTCGCGCTGTTGGTCAAGCACCTGCCCGTCGTCGATCGCTTGAGTACGGTGAACGGCGGCATCATCGCCGTGGTCGGCCCGACGGGTGCCGGCAAGACCACGACCATCGCAAAGCTCGCCGCGCGATGGAGCATGCGCTACGGCAGCCAGGACCTGGCGCTCGTGAGCACCGACGCCTATCGCGTCGGCGCGCGCGAGCAGCTCATGACCTACGCACGCATCCTCGGCGCTCCCCTGCACGTGGCCAACAGCGGGCGCGAGCTCGCGCGAGTGCTCGCACGCCTGAAGTCCAAGAAGTTGATCCTCATCGATACCGCCGGCATGGGCCCGCGGGACGTGCGATTGACGGAGCAGCTCGCCGCGCTGCAATTGGGTGCGGCTCGCGCGCAGGTGCTGCTGGCGCTGCCCGCGCAGGGCGAGGGCCACGCCTTGGAGGAGATCATCGCGGCTTTCGCGGCGGCCTCGCCCGCGGCATGCGTGGTCACCAAGGTCGATGAGGCGGCGAGCCTCGGCGCGGTGATATCGACGACGTTGCGCCACAGATTGAGGATCGCCTACCTATGCGACGGTCAGCGGGTGCCCGAGGACCTGCATTCCGCGTACCAGCGCCGCGTATGGCTGGTGCGAGCGGCGCTGAAGCTCAAGGAGCACGCGCCACCGCGCGGCGATGCGTACTATGCCCGCAATTTCGGCCGAGCAAGCGCCCATGCGTGATACCAGGCTCGGCAGAGGACAAGCAGCGGCCCTCGAACAGCTCAATTCCACGCGGCCGGTCAAGGTCATTGCGGTCACCGGCGGCAAGGGGGGGGTGGGCAAGAGCACAGTGTCGGCCAATCTCGCGGTGGCGATCGCAGCGCAGGGCCGGGACGTGATGTTGGTCGACGCCGATCTGGGATTGGCCAACGTCGATGTGTTGCTCGGGCTGCATACACGCTTCCATTTGGGGCATGTGATCAAAGGCGAATGCACGCTCGAGGACGCCATCGTCACCGGACCGCATGGGCTGCAAATCGTGCCCGCGGCGTCCGGAATCAAACGCATGGCGGCCCTGTCGCCCGCGGAACATGCCGGCATCATTCGCGCCTTCAGCGAGCTGTATCATCGTGTCGAGCTGTTGGTGGTCGACACCGCCGCAGGACTGAACGACAGCGTCACGACGTTCAGCCAGGCCGCGCACCACGTCCTCGTGGTGGTTTGCGACGAGCCGGCCTCCATCACCGATGCCTACGCGCTGATCAAGGTGCTGAGCCGGGAACACGGTGTGCAGCGCTTTCAGATCCTCGCCAATCAGACGCGCCGCTCGGGCGAGGGGCCCGATCTGTTCCAGAAGATTTCGCGAGTCTGTGACCGGTTTCTCAATGTCGCGCTGGAGTTTGCCGGTTCCGTACCGTTTGACGATTATCTGCGGCGCGCGGTACAGCGGCAGACCGCCGTGGTCGAGGCGTACCCGGCCTCAATTTCCTCCGTTGCGCTCAAGAATCTGGCCACGAAGGCCGATAAGTGGTCTGTGCCACAAGGGGCACGAGGTCACCTGGAGTTCTTTGTCGAACGCATGGTGGGGGCCCGGATTGGTCCTTCGACGGTATTGCAATGAGAGCAAGCACACAATATTCAAACACGCAGAAGCGCACCCCCAAACCGCTCGTCGATGAGGGCGTCCCGGTCGATCAGGTACCGCAGCAGGAGCTGGTCCTCAAACACGCCGATTTGGTCAAACGCATTGCCTACCACCTGGTCAGCCGCATGCCCCCCAACGTGGAGGTGGACGATCTGATCCAATCCGGGATGATCGGTTTGCTCGATGCGGCGAAACATTATTCGCCCACCAAAGGTGCGAACTTCGAGACCTACGCCGGAATCCGCATCCGCGGCGCGATGCTCGATGAGGTGCGAAAGTCCGATTGGACCCCCCGCTCGGTGCACCGGAACATGCGCGAGATGGCGGACGTGGTGCGCAAGATCGAGAACCTCAAGGGACAGGATGCGACTCCGACCGACATCGCCGAGGGCTTGAGCATATCGATCGAGGAATATCACAAGTTGGTGCAGGACGCGGCCAGCTGCCGGCTGTTCAGCTTCGACCAGATGGGTACGAGCGAAGATGAATCGAGCCCGGCGGACCACGCGCGCGATGAGCGCCCGGGGCCTCTCGATCACATTCAAGACGCCGGCTTTCGCGACGCGATGGCGAAGGCCATCGAGGGGCTGCCCGAGCGCGAAAAGCTCGTGCTGTCGCTCTACTACGATGAAGACATGAACCTGCGGGAGATCGGCGAAGTGCTCGAAGTGTCCGAATCGCGGGTCTGTCAGATACACGGCCAGGCGTTGGTGCGTTTGCGGGCCCGTCTGGCGGAGTGGCTGGCCCCCGATTGAGCCCATGGATATCTTAAGCATCATCGGCATCGTGCTCGGGTTGATCGCCATCATCGGCGGCGCGATCTTGAAAGGCAGCAGCGCCGGAGCGCTGGTCGGGAGCGCGGCGTTCGTGATCGTGGTCGTGGGCACCATGGCTGCCAGTCTCGTGCAGACGCCGATGGCCACCTTTCTGCGCGCCTGGAAGATCGTCACGTGGGTGTTCAAACCGCCGACCAACAATCCGGCGGCGATGATCGAAAAAATCGTCGAGTGGAGCAACATCGCGCGCAAGCAGGGTCTGCTGGGACTCGAGTCCGCGGTCGAGCAGGAACAGGACGAGTTTCTCAAGAAAGGATTGCAGTCGCTCGTCGACGGCGGCGAGCCGGACGCGATCCGCTCCAGTATGGAGATCGAATTGGACGCCATGGAACATTTCGATACCCAGGCAGCAAAGGTGTTCGAAGCGATGGGCGTCTATTCCCCGACGCTCGGCATCATCGGCGCCGTCATGGGACTCATGGCGGTCATGCAAAACCTCGCGGATCCCTCGAAGCTCGGCCACGGCATCGCAGCGGCCTTCGTCGCAACCATTTACGGCATCGCGTTCGCCAACCTGCTGTTCCTGCCCATGGGCAACAAGCTCAAGTCGGTGATTCACGGCCAGTCGCAGGTTCGCACCATGGTCATCGAGGGGATCATCGCGATCGCCCAGGGCGAGAACCCGCGCAACATCGAATCCAAGCTACAAGGCTACTTCCATCATTGAGCCGCCCGTTGAGGCGGTAGTACAGAGGACCTCGAGCGCATGGCCCGCAAGAAAAAGCACGAAGAGCATGTGAATGCGGAGGCCTGGGCCATTCCCTACGGCGATCTCGTGACGCTGCTGTTCGCCTTGTTCACCGTCATGTACGCGATGTCCTCGGTCAACGAGGGCAAATTTCGAGTGTTGTCCGATTCGATGATCGCCGCCTTTCACGGCGCGCCCAAGAGCCTGCAGCCGATCAACATCGGCGAGAAGGAAGCCGGCAAGGGGGGCGACAAGCCCCTGACCGGCGTGACCCCGACGGCGCTGATCAAGCTCAACAGCCCGAAGAGCGCGGCCGAATTGGACTCCCCGCGCCCGGCGCCGATACCCGACGCACACCCTCCGCTCGCGATTCCAGGCGTCCTCATGCGCATGGAGCGCCAAGTGCAGGACGCCATGCAATCGCTAATCGAGGCGAAATTGGTCACGGTGCGGCGCGAAAACATGTGGCTCGAGATCGAAATCAATACCGACATTCTGTTCCCGAGCGGCGCCGGCGAATTCTCGGCCGCGGCGGCGCCGGTCCTCGACAAGCTCGCCGAGGTGCTCAAACCATTCCCCAATCCGATTCGCGTCGAAGGTCATACCGACGATCGTCCGATTCGCACCGCGGCGTTTCCCTCGAACTGGGAGCTGTCTGCGGCGCGTGCAGCGAGTGTCGTGCACGAGTTCACCAAGGCGGGCATCGATCCTCTGCGGCTCGAGATCGTGGGGTTCGGCGAGTTTCATCCGCGGCAGCCCAATGCCTCGGTCGAAGGACGCAATGCGAATCGTCGCGTCGACATCCTCGTGCTCGAGGAGGTCGCGCCCCCCTCCACGCTCAGCGCCGCAGGTTCGGCGAATCCGACTGCCGGTGCCACCGGCGCCGTCACGGCAGATGCGGCCGGCCCCGATAATCGGCTACTATCGAACGAGCCTGCCGCCGCATCGGAAAAGACCGTATTGGTGAAGGGGCCGGCGAACGCGGAAGCCAAAGAGCCGCCGCCGTCCAATTAGATCGAGGACACCCATGAGCGAAGTCGATCGCTTGAGCAATTCCGGTCTGTATCCCGCACTGCCGATCGCAGACAAGCGCAGCCGCAAGGATGGCCCGGCCGGGCAGCCGCCCGACAAGCAGCCGAAAAATCCGGAAGGAAGCGCTGCGCAAAGCCCGGACAAGAACCAACCGCGGCCGCCGAAATCGCTCATCGATGAGTACGCCTGAGGTGGACCTTGCCGTCGCGGCGGGTATCGGCGGTGCCGCACTCGCCACGGTGGCGCTGCTTTCGGTGCTCGCCCTGTGGACCTCGCTGCGTCGCTGGCGCGCGCGCTGCACTGCGCTCGAGGGCGACTTCGCTGCGCTGCGCCGGGATCTCGAACTGGCGGCCTCGATCAGTGCCCGCGCCGGTCATCAGATCAAACGCATCGAGCAGCAGTACGCCGGGGTGGCCGACCGGGTCGATGTGGTCGAATCCCGGGGTGCGGCCGGATCCTTCGATCAGGCGATCGAGTGGGCGCGTCGCGGCGCCGATGCGTCGCAGCTTGCGCAACAGTTCGGCTTGAGCCGCAGCGAAGCGGAGTTGGTCAGCCGGCTACACGGTAGAAAGCGCGCCTAGGCCGGTTGGGGCCGTAGCGCCAGTGCCGACCTCCCCTCCGCAGCGACGAGCGTTGCACGTGTTGCTGCCCACGATCGGCAGCGCGGGCGACGTGCACCCCTTCATCGCGCTCGGGCTCGCTCTGCGCGCTCGCGGACATCGGGCGACGATACTCACGAATCCCTATTTTCAATCATTGATCGAGCAGCAGGGCTTGGGATTCTTACCGGTGGGAGCCGTCCAGGATGCCGAAGAGGCGATGGCGGATCCCGACCTGTGGCACTCGCGCAAGGGCTTTGAGGTGGTTGCGCAACGGGTCATCGTGCCGGCGATGGCGCTGGTCTACCGTTTGCTCGAGACGGCCGCCGCCGCCGACACCGTGGTCGCGGCTTCCAGCATCTGTCTCGGCGCGCGAGTCGCGCAGGACCGATTGCGGATCCCGACCGCCACGGTGCATTTGCAGCCCGCCATCATTCGCAGTCTCATCGACCAGGGCATGTTCGGAAATGTCCGCATCTCAGCCTCCCAGCCGATGTGGTTCAAGCGGGCATTGTTTCGGTTGGTGGACTGGGCAGCCATCGACCGCAACCTCAAGCGCCCGCTGAATGACCTGCGGGCGACGCTCGGCCTGGGTCCCATCGATCGCGTGTTGCACCGCTGGATTCATTCGCCCCAATGCGTCATCGGGTTCTTCCCCGAGTGGTTTGCCAAGCCGCAAACGGACTGGCCACCGCATACCCACCTCGTGGGCTTCCCGCTGTGGGATGGGGGAGGTCACGCGCCCTTGCCGCGGGAAGCTGTGGAGTTTCTCGACGCCGGCGAGGCGCCGATCGTATTCACGCCGGGCTCCGCGGCCACCTCGATGCACCGCTATTTCTTCGAGTCGGTCGAGACCGCGCGTGAGCTCGGCGCCCGCGCCATGCTGGTCACCAATTTTCCGGCGCAATTGCCCGGGGAGCTGCCGAAGGGCGTGCGGGCCTTCGGCTATCTGCCTTTCAGCGAGCTGCTGCCGCGTGCTTCGCTGCTGGTGTACCACGGAGGGATCGGCACGCTTGCGCAGGCGATCAAGGCCGGTGTCCCGCATCTGGTCGTGCCGAGCGGCCATGACCAGTTCGACAACGGCTGGCGCATCGAACAGCTGCGCCTCGGTCGCAGCATCGCGCAAACGCGCTTTCGAGCCTCGCACGCCGCGAGGCAGATTCGAGCGCTGCTCGAGGACGGTGGCATGAAGCAGCGAGCGCGAGAGTTTGCGGCAAGAATCGATTCGGCCGCGGCCCTCAACCGCGCCTGCGCATTGATCGAATCATTGGGCGGCGCCTAGCGCAGGTCCGCCGGCGGCGAATTCCGCCACGGTGCACCGCGGCAGCCGGCAACTTCGTTCGGTGGCCTTTTCCTGGTAAAGTCGCCGCCTCAAAAGCAGCCTCAGTGCGAGCCGGACGAAGATCCGCTACACCATCCGTGGAGAACTACCGTGAACGCAAAACTCAGCCCCAACGCCATTGCCGCGCAACCGGCCGCCTCTGCCGCCGTCAATAAATTCCTCGCGCTGAAGCCGCGACTGTTCATCAACAATGAATGGGTCGATGCGAAGTCCGGCAAAACCGTCAAGGTGTTCGATCCGGCCACGGGTCGGGAAATCGGCCAAGTTGCCGACGCGGGACCTGACGATGTCGATCGCGCCGTGGCCGCTGCGCGTGCGGCGCTCACGTCCGGGCCGTGGGCCGATATGTTGCCTGCCGGCCGTGAGGCGCTGCTGTGGAAGCTGGCCGGCCTCATCGATCAAAACGCGGCGGAGTTTGCCGAGATCGAGAGCATCGATCAAGGCAAGACGCGGCAAATCGCCGGCATGATCGACATCCCTTGGACCGCCGGTTACTTTCGCTACATGGCCGGCTGGGCGACGAAGATCGAGGGCACCACGATGCAGACGTCGATCGGCATCCCCGGCGCCAAATTTCACACCTACGTGACCCGCGAGCCCGTGGGTGTCGTTGCGCAGATCGTGCCGTGGAATTTTCCGCTGCTGATGGCGGCCTGGAAACTGGCACCGGCTCTCGCCGTCGGTTGTACCTGTATCCTGAAGCCGGCCGAGCAGACGCCGCTGTCCGCACTGCGCTTGGGCGAGCTCATTCGCGAGGCCGGCTTCCCGCCCGGCGTCGTGAACATTCTCACCGGGGAGGGTGAGAGCACCGGTGCCGCGCTCGTCGCCCATCCGGGAGTCGACAAAGTGGCCTTCACCGGTTCGACCGAGGTGGGCAAGCTCATCAACAAGGGCGCCACCGACACTCTCAAGCGCGTCTCGCTCGAGCTCGGTGGGAAGTCGCCGATGATCGTCCTACCCGACGCCGATCCGCAGGCCGTGGCGGGCGGGACTGCCGGCGCCATCTTCTTCAATGCCGGCCAGGTCTGCACGGCTGGTTCACGTCTATATGTACACAGTTCCATATTCGACAAAGTGGTGGATGGCGTCAGCGCCGCCGCCGCCGGCATCAGGCTCGGCCCCGGCTTGGATGAAACCACCGAGATGGGACCGCTCGTCTCGAAGGAGCAACAGGAACGCGTGCTCGCGTACATCGATTCCGGCCGCAAGCAGGGTGCTTCGGTCGCGGTCGGCGGCGAAGCGCCCGCACATCCGGGCTACTTCGTCAAGCCCACCGTGCTGGTCAACGTGCGTGGAGACATGCGCGTCGTGCGCGAGGAGATTTTCGGGCCGGTGCTCGTCGCACAGCGCTTCGACGATCTCGACGAGGTGGTGAAAGCCGCGAACGACACGCCCTATGGATTGGGAGCCAGCATCTGGACGAACAATTTGTCTGCCGCGCATCGGTTGATTCCGCGCATCAAGGCCGGCACGGTATGGGTGAACTGCCACAACATGATCGACGCGAACATGCCGTTCGGGGGCTTCAAGCAGTCCGGATTCGGACGCGAACACGGCCGCGCCGCCGTGGAGATGTATACCGAGATGAAGTCCGTGTGCATGATGATCTGAAGATCATCGTGCCCGGTAGATGAGGCGGCCGGCGCGGATCGTGTACTGCACGTCGGCAAAGGCCGTGACGTCGTTCGCCGGATCCGTCCCGAGAACGACGAGGTCGGCAATCTGACCGGGCGCGATCCTGCCTACGTCGGCTTGCACGCCGAAGCGTCGCGCGGGGATCGTGGTGAGCATGGCCAGGATGTCCGTGGCGTTGAGGCCGGATCGCCGCAGCGCCCGATTCGGGCGGCGCGCCACATCACTCGAGTGCTCCTCGTGAACTTGCTCCTGAGCCGAGACGGAGGTCGGGGGAAGCGAATAATATCGAGATCTTTCAGGACGCAGCCAGCGATACCGAGCATTCATGGCAACCGTTTCGAGCTATATCGTGAGCGAGGCCGCCGCCGCGGCCGATTTCGTTGCGGCGCGCGCGCTGTTCGAGGAGTACGCCGCCCAATTGCAGATCGATCTGTGCTTCCAGGGCTTCGCGGCGGAGCTCGGTCAGCTGGCTCAAATCTATGCGCCGCCGACCGGGTGTCTGCTGCTCGCGAGGCGCGGCGACGTGCCGGTCGGGTGCGGCGCGATCCGCCGGCTATCGGGCGAGTCGTGTGAGATGAAGCGGCTCTACATTCAGCCGGCGGAGCGCGGTGCGAAGCTCGGTCGTGCCATTGCGCAACGGTTGCTGGCGAGAGCCGGTGCGCTCGGCTACGCAAGCGTGCGGTTGGATACTCTGGCCGAGATGATCCCCGCCCGAGCCCTGTACCGTTCTCTGGGTTTTCGCGAGATCGCGCCCTACTACGACAGCCCGTTGCCGCAGACGGTTTATATGGAGCTCGACCTGCGAACCCCTTGAGAGGTGACGATGGGGCGACGAACGGACGGCCGCGCCTACTTGCGCGCTTCTTTGCGGAGAATCTCCGCCGCCGCCCGTCGCAGGATCTCGGCGATGCGCGCCTGCTCCGCGGGTGAGCTGTTCCAGCCGGCGGCGAGAGCGGCCTTGAGCTCGCGCCGGGCACGCATCAAATCCTTCGAGCCGCTGCGTTCCGGTTCGCTCGCCGAGTCCTCGCCGGTGTCCTCGAGGTTGAGCGCGCGCCGGACCCGCTCCATGCGCTCGGCCACGCGAGCGAACTGGGTAAACAGCGCTTCGGCGGCTGGGCGATGCTCGTTCAGATACTCCTGACCGGCATCGGTGATGTGGTAGAGCTTGCGATTGCCGTCCGCCTCGACCGTCGCCTGCCCAAGCTCCTCGAGATACGTCAGGGCCGGGTAGACCATGCCCGGGCTCGGCACATAAAACCCCTTCGACAGTTCGTCCAACGCCTTGATGATTTCATAGCCGTGGCGCGGCTTTTCCGCGAGCAGCCGCAATATCAACAGCTGCAAATCGACCGACGCCAGCCTGCGGCCCACTCCGAAAGCGCGTCCGCCCATACCGCCGCCGAGAAAGCCGCTGCCGAACCGCCCCAAGCCGCGGCCTGCGTGGTGTCTGCCGAAAAAGAACGGGGAACAGCGGTGCATAGGAATTCCAGGTAGGTTAATAATATGTCTTACGATATATTTTTAGATAACCCATGTCAACTGGCGCCAATGCCGCTCGATGAAGCAGAAATGACGGTTGACTCAGGCCGTGAGACGAGAAGACATGTCGACGACGTGAAGGGTCGTGCTCTCGCACACCGAGAATAAGACCCGCATCGACATTGACACTGAGTCTCTCGCGCCGCAAAATACGCGGCTCATTTTGAGGAGGGGTACCCAAGCGGCCAACGGGGGCAGACTGTAAATCTGCTGGCTTATGCCTTCGTAGGTTCGAATCCTACCCCCTCCACCAGCTGGGTGAGGGTACGGTACCCCGAAAGGGGCCATTGGCTTGCGGCGTGTGAATGCGGGTGTAGTTCAATGGTAGAACGTCAGCCTTCCAAGCTGATCACGTGGGTTCGATTCCCATCACCCGCTCCATGTGGATGCGGCCCACGTAGCTCAGTTGGTAGAGCACGTCCTTGGTAAGGACGAGGTCAGCGGTTCGATCCCGCTCGTGGGCTCCAGTTTTTTTCATCTAAGAGGTACTTGCCGTGTCGAAGGGGAAGTTTGAGCGAACGAAGCCGCACGTGAACGTGGGGACGATTGGGCATGTAGATCATGGCAAGACGACCTTGACGGCGGCCCTGACGAAGGTGATGGCGGAGAAGTTTGGCGGGGAGTTCAAGGCCTACGACCAGATTGACAAGGCACCGGAGGAGCGTGCGCGAGGGATCACGATTGCGACGGCGCACGTGGAGTATCAGAGCGAGAAGCGTCACTACGCGCACGTGGATTGTCCTGGGCACGCGGACTACGTGAAGAACATGATCACGGGAGCGGCGCAGATGGACGGGGCGATTTTAGTGGTATCGGCGGCCGACGGGCCGATGCCGCAGACGCGCGAGCACATATTGCTGGCGCGGCAGGTAGGGGTTCCCTACATTGTGGTGTATTTGAACAAAGCGGACATGGTTGATGATGCGGAGTTATTGGAGCTGGTGGAGCTTGAGGTACGGGATTTATTGTCGGTGTACAAGTTTCCCGGGGACAAGACGCCGATCATCACGGGCTCGGCGCTGAAGGCGCTGGAGGGGGAGGGGAGTGAGATTGGGGTCGCCTCGGTGCTGAAGCTGGTGCAGGCGCTGGATGAGTACATACCGGTGCCGAAGAGGGCGGTGGAGGGGGCGTTTTTGATGCCGGTGGAGGATGTATTTTCGATTGCCGGTCGCGGCACGGTGGTGACGGGGCGGATCGAGCGCGGGGTGGTGAAGGTGAACGATGAGGTGGAGATTGTGGGGATTCGTGCGACGCAGAAGACGACGTGCACGGGGGTGGAGATGTTCAGGAAGCTGCTCGATGAGGGGCAGGCTGGGGACAACGTGGGGGTATTGCTGCGCGGCACGAAGCGTGAGGAAGTGGAGCGCGGGCAGGTTTTGTGCAAGCCCGGCTCGATCAATCCGCACACGAAGTTTGAGGCCGAGGTGTACGTGCTGACGAAGGAGGAGGGGGGGCGGCACACGCCGTTCTTCAAGGGGTATCGGCCGCAGTTTTACTTTCGCACGACCGATGTGACCGGGGCGGTGGAGCTGCCTGCGGGGACCGAGATGGTGATGCCCGGGGACAACATCAAGATTGTGGTGGAGTTGATTGCCCCGATTGCGATGGAGCAGGGGTTGCGCTTTGCGATCCGCGAGGGGGGTAAGACCGTGGGTGCCGGGGTCGTCTCCAAGGTGATCGCTTAATCTTGAGTTTAGTTGACGGCGTCGCAGCGATGCCGTTGTTGTGGCGCGTAAGCGCCTGGTAATTTGCGCGAAGCGCATTGACTAGGGCAGTAGCTCAATTGGCAGAGCGGCGGTCTCCAAAACCGCAGGTTGGGGGTTCGATTCCCTCCTGCCCTGCCATTTGAAGCAGGCGTTAACGGCGAGCAAAGGCCCTGGTAGGCAGCAGCAGTAAACATGGCAGAAGTCCAAACACCCACAGGCGCGTCGGCGAAAGATTCGGCGCTCTTGATGCTGTCGATTCTCGCGCTCTTGCTCGGGATCGTGGCGTTCTATTGGTACGAGGATCTGGCGCTACCGCTGCGCATCGGCATGGTGCTCGCGGGATTGGCCGCGGCCACCGGGCTCATTTGGTTCAGCTGGTACGGCGTCGAGTTTCGGCAATTTGCCGTGGCGGCCCGCATCGAACTGCGCAAGGTCGTGTGGCCGGAGCGCGAAGAGACGATCAAGACCACCTACGTGGTGTTCATTTTCGCCATCGTGATGGGATTGTTTTTTTGGGGACTCGATTGGGTCCTCACCTGGCTGACGCGGCTGTTCACCGGCCAGTCCGCCTGAGGAATTTGGAGCGCGCTTATGTCCCTGAGATGGTATGTCGTGCACGCCTACTCGAACTTCGAGCACAAGGTATCCGAGTCGCTCAAGGAGCGGGTCAAGCGCGCCGGCTTGGAGAGCAAATTCGGCGAAATTCTGGTGCCGACCGAAGAAGTGGTGGAAATGCGCGATGGTCAAAAGCGCAAGTCCGACCGCAAATTCTTCCCAGGTTACGTGCTGGTCCAAATGGAAATGGATGAGGACACGTGGCATCTGGTGAAAGAGGTGCCGAAGGTTCTCGGCTTCATCGGGGGCACCAGCGACAAGCCGGCCGCCATCACCGACAAGGAAGCGATGTCGATTTTGCGCCGCGTCGAAGAGGGCGTGGACAAGCCGAAACCCAAGGTGTTGTTCGAGCCCGGCGAAGTGGTACGCGTGACCGACGGTCCGTTCAACGACTTCAACGGAGTGGTCGAGTCCGTGAATTACGAGAAGAACCGCCTGCAGGTGGCGGTGCAGATTCTCGGACGCTCGACACCCGTGGAGCTGGACTTCTCGCAGGTCGAAAAAGGTTGATTTATCGAGGGCGGGGCGGCTTTCGCCCCGTAGATTCCGGCGCGTAAGCGCCTAACAGAGGGGAGCTCGGAGGCGAGCGCTTGAACCCACAGGAGCGGCTATCAAATGGCGAAGAAAGTAACAGGCTACATCAAGCTGCAGATCCCTGCGGGCCAGGCGAACCCCAGTCCGCCGGTGGGTCCCGCATTGGGCCAGCAGGGCGTGAATATCATGGAGTTCTGCAAGGCGTTCAATGCGCAGACGCAGAATCTGGAAAAGGGTTTGCCGACCCCGGTGGTGATCACGGTGTACAGCGACCGCAGCTTCACCTTCATCATGAAGACGCCGCCCGCTTCGGTGCTCATCGCCAAAGCCATCGGGATTCCCAAGGGCAGCGCCACCCCGAATACCGCCAAGGTGGGCAAGATATCGCGCAAGCAGCTCGAGGACATCGCCAAGTTGAAAATGCCGGATTTGACCGCAAGTAACCTGGAAG
Source organism: uncultured Gammaproteobacteria bacterium (assembly GCA_963801865.1). GTDB lineage: Bacteria > Pseudomonadota > Gammaproteobacteria > Steroidobacterales > Steroidobacteraceae > Bog-1198. The sequence continues at coordinate 158,023 of CAWDGY010000011.1, forward strand.
CTGCCGTGCGCACCATTGCGGGCAGCGCACGCAGTATGGGCGTCGATGTGGAGGGCATGTGACATGCCAGCCGTAGCGAAGCGAACCAAGGCATGGAAAGAGAAGCTGCCCCCCGGAAAGTCCTTTCCCATCGATGATGCGCTCAAGCTCGTCAAGGAATTTGCGACTGCGAAGTTCAACGAGTCGGTCGACGTGTCCGTGAATTTGGGGGTCGATGCCACCAAATCGGATCAGCAGGTCCGCGGCTCGACGGTGATGCCGCACGGCACTGGCAAGACGGTGCGCGTGGCGGTGTTCACGCAGGGCAAGAACGCCGATGCCGCGAAAGCGGCCGGGGCCGATATCGTCGGCTTCGAGGACTTGGCGGAGAAGGTCAAGGCCGGCCAAATCGATTTCGACGTGGTGATCGCGAGTCCCGATGCCATGCGTATCGTCGGCCAACTCGGGCAAATTCTGGGGCCCCGCGGCCTCATGCCGAATCCGAAGGTGGGGACGGTGACTCCCGACGTGGCGGGCGCGGTGAAAAACGCCAAATCCGGCCAGGTGCGGTATCGCACCGACAAGGCGGGAATCGTGCACGCTCAGATTGGGCGTGCGAGCTTCGAGCCGACCGCGCTCAAGGAGAATCTGCTGGCGCTGGTGGCGGATCTGCAGAAGATCAAGCCGGCGACCTCGAAGGGTATCTATCTGAAGAAGGTGACGCTCTCCTCGACCATGGGTCCGGGCGTCACCGTCGATCAGTCCAGTTTGGGCTTGGGTTAGTAACTTTATCGGACGGGGTCGCTTCGACCCCGTTGAAGGTTGCGCGAAGCGCATGAAAGTGCGCGAAGCGCATGAGTAGAATTGATGGAGGGTTGCGTTGCGGCCGCAGGGCCAAACGCACTCACCGTCGAAGACCGCAGGCGGGCAGGCGCCCTTAAAAGGAAAAGCCGGCGAGAGATGGTGGGACCCGAATCAGGAATTTCCTGGTGCAGGTCGCACCGCAGGAGTACGGCGGCGTACTCGAGGGTGGGTAGGAGCGGCGGCGCTCGTACCTGGTGTGTGACGCTTCTGACCGGGAGGACCGGATGGCACTCAAGTTAGAAGAGAAGAAAGTCGTGGTGGCAGAAGTCAACGCGGTGGCGGCGAAAGCCCTCTCCGTGGTGGGCGCCGAGAACCGTGGCTTGACCGTGACGCAGATGACCGACCTACGCGCGAAGGCGCGCAAGGAAGGGGTGTATCTGCGGATCGTCAAGAACACGCTCGCCCGCAAGGCCGTTGCCGGCACCGCTTTCGAGTGCATTTCTCCGGCGCTGAAAGGACCCATTGTCCTCGCATTCTCCAACGACGATCCGGGCGCGGCTGCGCGCATCGTCAAGGCGTTTTCGAAGGACAACGAAAAACTGGTGACGACGCTTGTGTCTCTGGGCGGGCAACTGCTCAAGCCACAGGACCTCGAGCGCGTGGCTTCGTTGCCCACGCGCGCGCAGGCGGTGTCGCAACTATTGGGTGTGCTCAAGGCGCCGATTTCGAAGTTCGTTGGTACGTTGGCTGCCCCCAACTCGAAGTTGGTGAGGACGCTCGCTGCTGTTCTTGAAGCCAAGAAGAGCGGTGCTGCGCAGGCGGCGGCCAATTGAATCCAACTGGTTAAACCTGATTCGGGTCGCAAGACCCAACTTAGTTCTGGAGAAAATTATGGCTGTTACTAAAGACGAAATCCTCGACGCGATTTCGAAGATGTCCGTCATGGAAGTGGTTGAGCTGATCGCCGATATGGAGAAGAAGTTCAACGTCACGGCGGCCGCTCCGGTCGCGGCGGCTGCGGCACCTGGCGGTGCGGCTGCGGCGCCCGCTGCCGAAGCTCAGACCGAGTTTACCGTGACGATGAGCGAGTTCGGCGCCAACAAGGTGGGCGTCATCAAGGTGATCCGCGAGATCACGGGCTTGGGTTTGAAGGAGGCAAAGGATCTGGTGGAAGGGGCTCCTTCGACGGTCAAGGAAGGCATTCCGAAAGCGGACGCCGAAGCGATCAAGAAGAAGCTCGAGGACGCGGGCGCCAAGGCTGCCATCAAGTAGTGGCCTTAGCCGACACATTGGGCGATATGCGCTGCCCGACGGCCGCCGCGAATTGCGCGGCAGCCGTCGGCTGCGCCTTTGATTTCGATGTTGATTTCTGTTCCCAGGCTCGCTCGGCGGGCAACATCGGACGGGGTCGCCTCGACCCCGTTGAATGTGGCGCGCAGCGCCTGGGAATACCCGTTAATTTCGGCGCGTAGCGCCTGGGAAGGCTCACACATGGCTTATTCGTTTACCGAAAAGAAGCGCATTCGTAAGAACTTTGGCAAGCGTCCGAGCATCCTCGGCACCCCGTATCTGCTGGCGATCCAATTGGATTCGTACCGGCGGTTCCTGCAAGCGGATATCGCGGAATCCAAACGCGAAGAGATCGGTTTGCATGCCGCGTTCGACAGTGTGTTCCCCATTTCCAGCTATTCCGGAAACGCGACGCTCGAGTACGTGAGCTATCGCCTGGGCGAGCCGGTATTCGACGTCAAGGAATGCCAGCTGCGCGGCCTTACCTACGCGGCGCCGCTGCGCGTCAAGGTGCGCCTGGTGGTGCTCGACAAGGAAGCGAGCGGCGCCAAGAAGCCCGTCAAGGACGTGCGCGAACAAGAAGTGTATCTGGGCGAACTGCCGCTGATGACGGAAAACGGCACGTTCATCATCAACGGCACGGAGCGGGTCATCGTTTCCCAGCTGCATCGCAGCCCGGGCGTGTTCTTCGATCACGATCGGGGCAAGACGCACTCCTCGGGCAAGCTGCTGTTCTCCGCGCGCATCATTCCCTACCGCGGCTCGTGGTTGGATTTCGAGTTTGACCCGAAGGACTGCGTGTTCGCGCGCATCGATCGGCGGCGCAAGCTGCCCGTCACCATCATCCTGCGTGCGCTCGGGTACACCGAAGAGCAGATATTGGACATGTTCTTCGAGAAGAACGTGTTTCACCTGTCGAAGAAGGAAATCGAGTTCGAAATCATCCCGCAGCGCCTGCGCGGCGAGACTGCGTCCTTCGAGATCAGGGTCGGCAAGAAAGTCATCGTCGAGGAGGGCCGGCGCATCACCGCCCGCCACGTGCGCGAGCTCGAAGAGGCGGGAGTCAAGCGCCTGCCCGTGCCGATCGAGTATCTGCAGGGCAAGGTTCTGGCGCACGACATCGTCAACACCGAAACCGGCGAGATTCTCGCCAAAGCCAACGAGATCCTCACCGTTCCGACGGTGGGCAAGCTCATCGAAAACGGCATCGCCACCATCCGCACGCTGTTCGTGAACGACCTGGATCGCGGTCCCTACATCTCGGACACCCTGCGCATCGATCCGACCAAGACGCGGCTCGAAGCGCTGGTCGAGATCTATCGCATGATGCGCCCCGGCGAACCGCCGACCAAGGACGCCGCCGAGAACTTGTTTCAGAACCTGTTCTTCAACGGCGAGCGCTACGATTTGTCGCCGGTCGGCCGGATGAAGTTCAACCGCCGCGTGGGCCGTGAGGAAATCACCGGCTCGGGCGTGCTCAGCAAGGAGGACATCATCGAGGTCATGAAGACCCTGATCGACATCCGCAACGGCAACGGCCACGTGGATGACATCGATCACCTGGGGAATCGCCGCGTGCGCAGCGTCGGCGAGATGGCGGAGAACGCCTTCCGCATCGGCCTGGTGCGCGTCGAGCGTGCCGTGAAGGAACGTCTGACGATCGCCGAGAGCGAGCCGATCATGCCGCAGGAAATGATCAACGCGAAGCCGGTGGCGGCGGCGGTGAAGGAATTCTTCGGCTCCTCCCAGCTTTCCCAGTTCATGGACCAGAACAATCCGCTCTCGGAGGTCACGCACAAGCGCCGGGTCTCCGCCTTGGGCCCGGGCGGCCTGACCCGCGAGCGCGCCGGATTCGAAGTGCGCGACGTACATCCGACGCACTACGGCCGCGTATGCCCGATCGAGACGCCGGAGGGTCCGAACATCGGCTTGATCAATTCGCTGGCCGTATATGCCCGCACCAATGATTACGGGTTCCTGGAAACGCCGTACCGGCGTGTGTCGAACGGCAAGGTGACCGATCAGATCGACTACCTGTCGGCCATCGAGGAGGGGCAGTACGTGATCGCTCAGGCGAACGCCACCTTGAGCGACAAGGGTGAGTTCATCGACGACCTGATCTCCTGCCGAACGCAGAACGAGTTCACGTTGTCGGCTCCGGACAAGATCGATTTCATGGACGTGAGTCCCAAGCAAATCGTCTCGGTGGCGGCCTCCCTGATTCCGTTCCTGGAACACGACGATGCGAATCGCGCACTCATGGGTTCGAACATGCAGCGCCAGGCGGTGCCGACCCTGAGGTCGGAGACTCCGCTGGTCGGCACCGGCATGGAACGGGCCGTGGCCATCGATTCGGGCGTCACCGTCGTGGCGCGCCGCGGCGGCAGCGTGGATTCGGTCGACGCCTCGCGCATCGTGGTTCGTGTGAATGACGATGAAACGACGGCCGGCGAACCGGGAGTCGACATCTATTCGCTCACCAAGTACACGCGCTCGAACCAGAACACCTGCATCAATCAGCGTCCCCTGGTGAGAGCCGGCGATGCGATCAAGCGCGGCGACGTGCTGGCCGACGGTCCGTCGACTCACCTGGGCGAACTCGCGCTGGGACAAAACCTCCTGGTGGCGTTCATGCCGTGGAACGGCTACAACTTCGAGGACTCGATCCTCATCTCCGAGCGCGTGGTCGAAGAAGACCGCTTCACGACCATTCACATCGAAGAGCTCACGTGCGTCGCTCGCGACACCAAGCTCGGCCCGGAAGAGATCACCGCCGACATTCCCAACGTCGGCGACTCGGCGCTGGCAAAGCTCGATGAAGCGGGCATCGCTTTCATCGGGGCCGAGGTGCGCGCCGGCGACATTCTGGTGGGCAAGGTGACGCCGAAGGGCGAGACGCAACTGACCCCCGAAGAGAAGCTGTTGCGCGCGATTTTCGGCGAGAAGGCCTCCGACGTGAAGGACACTTCGCTGCGCGTGCCCCCGGGCATGGACGGCACCGTGATCGACGTGCGCGTGTTCACCCGCGACGGGGTGGAGAAGGACTCGCGCGCTCTGGCCATCGAAAAGGCGGAGCTCGAGCGCGTGCGCAAGGACCTCGCCGATCAGCAGCGCATCCTGGAGGACGACTTGTTCCAGCGCGTGCGCGGGATGATCGAGGGCAAGGCGGCCGAAGCAGGCCCCAAGAAGCTCAAGGCCGGCACGCAGATCGATGATGCGTATCTCGCCGAAGTGCCGCGTGAGCAATGGTTCGAGATCCGCCTGAAGGACGAAGAGGCGAATGCTCAGCTCGAGACGGTATCGGAGCGTTTGAAGGGCCAGCGCAAAGCGTTCGAAAAGCGCTTCGAGGAGAAGAAGGCGAAGATCACCGCGGGCGACGATTTGGCGCCCGGTGTGCTCAAGATGGTCAAGGTGTACCTGGCGGTCAAGCGCCGCGTGCAGCCCGGCGACAAGATGGCGGGCCGCCACGGCAACAAGGGCGTGATCTCATCCATCGTGCCGGTCGAGGACATGCCGTACATGGCCGACGGAACGCCCGTCGACATCGTGCTCAATCCGCTCGGGGTGCCGTCGCGCATGAACATCGGCCAGATTCTGGAGACGCACCTGGGCTGGGCCGCGAAGGGCGTCGGCGCGAAGATCGGCAAGATGCTCGAAGCGCAGCAAGCCGTGGCCGAGATCCGCAAATTCCTCGGAGAGGTCTACAACGACACCGGCGGTCAGAAGGAGGACATCAAGTCCTTGAGCGACGTCGAGGTGGTGGAATTGGCGAGCAACCTGCGCCACGGCGTGCCCATGGCGACCCCGGTGTTCGACGGCGCCAGCGAAGAGGAGATCAAGAGTCTCCTGGCGCTGGCGGATCTGCCGACCTCCGGGCAAACCGTGCTGCACGACGGCCGCACGGGCGAGCAGTTCGAGCGGCCCGTGACGGTGGGCTACATGTACATGCTGAAGCTCAATCACTTGGTCGACGACAAGATGCACGCCCGCTCCACGGGGCCGTACAGTTTGGTCACCCAGCAGCCCCTCGGCGGCAAGGCGCAGTTCGGAGGCCAGCGCTTCGGCGAAATGGAAGTGTGGGCGCTCGAGGCCTACGGCGCCGCGTACACCCTGCAGGAAATGCTCACGGTCAAGTCCGACGACGTCAACGGACGCACGCAGATGTACAAGGCAATCGTCGACGGTAACCACGAAATGAAAGCCGGCATGCCGGAGTCGTTCAATGTGCTGGTCAAGGAGATCCGCTCCCTGGCCATCAACATCGAACTCGAGAGCGAGGCTTAATCCATGAAAGATCTATTGAAGTTGTTCAAACAGCAGGTTCCGGTCGAGAATTTCGATTCGATCAAGATCGGACTCGCGTCCCCGGACATGATCCGCTCGTGGTCGTACGGCGAAGTGAAGAAGCCGGAAACGATCAACTACCGCACCTTCAAGCCGGAGCGCGACGGCTTGTTTTGCGCCAAGATTTTCGGGCCGGTGAAGGACTACGAGTGCCTGTGCGGCAAGTACAAGCGCTTGAAGCACCGCGGGGTCGTGTGCGAGAAGTGCGGTGTCGAGGTGACGCAGTCCAAGGTGCGCCGCGAACGGATGGGACACATCGAGCTGGCGAGTCCCACTGCGCACATCTGGTTCTTGAAGTCGCTGCCGTCGCGTATCGGCTTGATGCTCGACATGACGTTGCGCGAGATCGAACGCGTTCTTTATTTCGAAGCCTTCGTCGTGGTCGATCCGGGCATGACCTCGCTGCAGCGTGGACAGCTGCTCACCGACGAGATGTATCTCGAATCGATCGAAGAGCACGGCGATGAATTCGATGCGCGCATGGGCGCCGAAGCGGTGCACGAGCTGCTCAAGTCCATGGACCTCACGGCCGAAGTGGTGAAGGTCCGCGAGGACATGGCGAATACGAACTCCGAGACCAAGATCAAGCGCTTGTCGAAGCGTCTGAAGCTCATCGAGGCGTTCATGGAATCCGGCAACAAGCCGGAGTGGATGGTACTCACCGTACTGCCGGTGTTGCCGCCGGATCTGCGGCCGCTGGTGCCGCTCGACGGCGGCCGCTTTGCGACCTCCGACTTGAACGATTTGTATCGCCGCGTCATCAACCGCAACAACCGTCTGCGTCGGCTGCTGGAGCTCAATGCGCCGGACATCATCGTCCGCAACGAGAAGCGCATGCTGCAGGAAGCCGTGGACGCGCTGCTCGACAACGGCCGCCGCGGCCGCGCGATCACCGGCACCAACAAGCGTCCTTTGAAGTCGCTGGCCGACATGATCAAGGGCAAGCAGGGGCGATTCCGTCAGAACCTGCTCGGTAAGCGCGTCGACTACTCCGGCCGTTCGGTCATCGTGGTCGGCCCGACGCTGCGTCTGCATCAGTGCGGATTGCCGAAGAAGATGGCGCTCGAACTGTTCAAGCCGTTCATCTTCTCCAAGCTGCAGCTGCGCGGCGAAGCCTCGACCATCAAGGCCGCGAAGCGTCTGGTGGAACGCGAAGGTCCGGAAGTGTGGGACATCCTCGAAGAGGTGATCCGCGAGCATCCGGTGCTCTTGAACCGCGCCCCGACCCTGCACCGCCTCGGCATCCAGGCTTTCGAGCCCGTATTGATCGAGGGCAAGGCCATCCAATTGCACCCGCTCGTCTGCACGGCCTTCAACGCCGACTTCGACGGCGACCAAATGGCGGTGCACGTGCCGCTGTCCATCGAGGCTCAGCTCGAGGCGCGCGCATTGATGATGTCCTCCAACAACATTCTCTCGCCCGCCAATGGCGATCCCATCATCGTGCCCTCGCAGGACGTGGTGCTCGGGTTGTACTACATGACCCGCGAGCGCGTCGGCGCCAAGGGCGAAGGCATGGCGTTCAGCGATGTAGCCGAGGTGCATCGCGCATACGAGAGCCGCAACATCGATCTGCAGGCCAAAGTCAAGGTTCGGTTGTCCGAATACGTCCGCGACGCCAAGGGACAGCTGGTGCAGAACACCCGCACCGTCGATACCACGGCGGGCCGGGCGTTGCTGTCGGAGATTCTGCCCAAGGGTCTGTCGTTCGATGCCATCAATCAGGACATGACGAAGAAAACCATTTCCGGAACGATCAACGCGTGCTATCGCACCGTGGGCCTCAAGGAAACGGTCGTTTTCGCCGACCAGCTGATGTACACCGGCTTCCACTATGCGACGCGCGCCGGCGTGTCCATCGGCGTGGACGACATGGTGGTACCGCAGCAAAAGAACAAGATCCTCGCGACCGCCGAGCGTGAAGTGAAGGAGATACAGGAGCAATACTCCTCCGGTCTCGTCACCAACGGCGAACGCTACAACAAGGTGGTCGACATCTGGTCGCGAACCAACGATCAGGTCGCCAAGGCGATGATGGAGAAGCTGGGCACCGACGAGGTGACCGATACCAAGGGCAACAAGGTGCGCCAGAAGTCGTTCAATTCGATCTTCATGATGGCGGACTCCGGCGCGCGCGGATCGGCCGCTCAAATCCGCCAGCTCGCCGGCATGCGCGGACTGATGGCGAAGCCGGACGGTTCGATCATCGAAACACCGATTACGGCCAACTTCCGCGAAGGTTTGAACGTACTGCAGTACTTCATCTCGACGCACGGTGCGCGCAAGGGTCTGGCCGACACGGCTTTGAAGACCGCGAATTCCGGCTATCTCACGAGGCGCCTGGTCGATGTGGCGCAGGACCTGGTGGTCACCGAGATCGATTGCGGCACGGCCAACGGCCTGTCGATCACTCCGATCGTCGAAGGCGGCGATGTGGTCGAGGGGTTGGGAGAGCGTGTGCTCGGCCGGGTCGTCTCCGAAGACGTGGTGGTGGCCGCGACCGGCGAAGTGCTCGTCAAGTCGGGCGTTTTGATCGACGAGAAGTTGGTCAAACTGCTGGAAAAGATGGGCGTCGATCAGGTCATGGTGCGTTCACCGATCACCTGCGAAACCCGCTATGGCGTATGCGCGCAGTGCTATGGCCGCGATCTGGGACGTGGGCATCGCATCAACATCGGCGAAGCCGTGGGCGTCATTGCGGCGCAGTCGATCGGAGAGCCGGGAACCCAGCTCACGATGCGCACCTTCCACGTCGGTGGAGCAGCCTCGCGAGCCGCGGCGGCCAACGGCGTCGAGGTCAAGAGCAAGGGCACCATCCGCCTGCACAACATCAAGACCGTGCGCCACGAGAAGGGACATTTGGTCGCGGTATCGCGGTCCGGTGAACTCGGCGTGGTGGACGAATTCGGTCGCGAGCGGGAGCGCTACAAGATTCCGTACGGCGCCACCATCACGGTGAACGACGGCGACGTGGTCGCGGCCGGACAGTCGGTCGCGAACTGGGATCCGCATACGCACCCCGTGGTCACGGAAGTGGCCGGTATGATCAAGTTCTCCGACTTCGTGGACGGCATCACCGTCACGACGCAGGTGGACGATGTCACCGGCCTCACCAGCACCGTGGTATTGGATCCCAAGCAACGCGGCTCGGGCGGCAAGGATCTGCGTCCGGTCGTGCGCCTGACCAACGCCAAGGGCAAAGAGGTCACGTTCGCCAATACCGATATTCCGGCGGTGTATGCGCTGCCCGCGGGCGCCATCGTCAGCCTGGAAGACGGATCGAAGGTATCGGTGGGCGACGTCATCGCGCGCATTCCGCAAGAGTCCTCCAAAACGCGCGACATCACGGGCGGTCTGCCGCGGGTGGCGGATCTGTTCGAGGCTCGAAAGCCCAAGGACTCCGCGATTCTTGCGGAGCGCAGCGGTACGGTGAGTTTCGGCAAGGAGACCAAGGGCAAACGGCGCTTGATCATCACCAACGAGGCCACGGAAAAATACGAGGAGCTGATCCCGAAGTGGCGTCATCTCAACGTGTTCGAGGGCGAGCAGGTGGAGAAGGGCGAGGTCATTGCCGACGGCGAGCCGAATCCGCACGACATTTTGCGGCTGCAGGGGGTCGAGGCGCTGGCGAACTACCTGGTCAGGGAAATCCAGGACGTGTACCGCTTGCAGGGCGTGAAGATCAACGACAAGCACATCGAGGTCATCGTGCGGCAGATGTTGCGCAAGATCGAAGTGTTGGATACCGGCGATTCGGCGCTGCTGCGCGGCGAACAGATGGATCGCGGCCGCCTGCTCGATGTCATTGCGAAGCAAAAGACCGAGGGCAAGCATCAGTCCACGTGGGAACCGCTGCTGCTCGGCATCACCAAGGCGTCGCTGGCGACCGAGTCCTTCATCTCTGCGGCCTCCTTCCAGGAGACCACCCGCGTCCTCACCGAGGCGGCGGTGCGCGGTCTCAAGGATGACTTGCGCGGCCTGAAGGAGAACGTCATCGTCGGCCGGCTCATTCCGGCGGGCACCGGCTTCGCGTATCACGCGCGGCGCCGACGCGCCTCCGATGACAGCCGCCGCCGCAGCTTCATGGACGTGAGCGGCGGCATGAGCGATTCGGACGACACCGTACCTGCGGGGGATACGGAGGCTGCGGAATAACGCAAAGAGCGCGGCAGCTGAGAATCAGGCCCCGAGTTGGTGCGAGCTCGGGGCCTTTCTTTTGAAAGGCTGCCCCAAGGCGGCCCTGAGGAGCAGATCATCATGAGCCAGCAGGCTACCGCGCCCATCTTCAAGGCCATTCCCTCCACCGGTCAGATGCTGCCGGCGGTCGGCTTGGGCACCAACGCCTTCCGTGAGGACATCCTGGATCAGTTGCGGGAGGGCCTGCGGCACTTCGCATCCGCCGGTGCCACGATGATCGACACCGCCGCAGTTTACGGCGAGAGCGAGCAGGTCATCGGCCGGCTCGCCGCTGAGCTCAAATTGCGCGACAGGCTGTTCATCGCCACCAAGATCACCACGGGTGGCGGCTCGGGAGCTCATACGCAGCCTGGCGGCCGGAATAGCCTCGACCGCTCGCTCGCGCGGTTGCAGACGGATCACGTGGATCTGCTCTACGTGCACAATCTAATCGGCGTGGATGTGTTGTTGCCGCTGATGCTCGAGTGGAAGAAGGAAAAAAGGTTGCGTTACGTCGGCATCTCGACCTCGCACGACGCGCATCATGCCGAAATCGTCGACTGCATGCAGAAGCACGCGCTCGACTTCGTGCAGGTGAATTACGGCCTGGGAGGTCGTGCGGCCGAGCAGACCGTACTAAAGACCGCGGTGGAACGGCGCGTGGCCGTGGTCGCCAACGTGCCGCTCGGCGGACGCGGCGGCCGCAATCTGCAGGCCGTGCAAGCTCGGCCACTGCCGGATTGGGTCGCCGACTGCGGCTGCACGAGCTGGGTCCAGGTCATGCTGAAGTATGCGATTTCGCACCCTGCGGTGACTTGTGTCATTAGCGGCAGCACCAACGCTGCGCACATCGACGACAATCAGCAGGCCGGCCGTGGCGTGTTGCCTGACGCGCCACTGCGCCGCTGCATGGAACGGTATTGGGACGCGTTGGGGTGAGAAAGCGCAGCCGGTTCTACTTCCACACGAGCGGCACGGTCTCGGGGCCAACCACGCCGCCGGGGCGATAGACGATCTGAGCGCCCGGCTTTACCGAGAAGTTCGGGATGCGCTTCAACCACTCCTGCAGTGAGATCTTCAGTTCCAGCCGGGCGAGATGCCCGCCCATGCAGCTGTGGACGCCGACGGTGAAAGCAAGGATCGTCTTCCGTGGACGGTCGAAGTTCACCTCGAGGGGATTCGGGAAGACCTCGGGATCGAAATTGCAGGCGGGCAGCACGCTGGTGATGCGGTCGCCCTTCTTCATCTTGACGCCGCGCATTTCGATGTCCTGCGCGACCACGCGGCCGGAGAAAGTCACGGACCAGCGCCGCAGCAGTTCCTCGACGATATTGTCGATGTCCTTGGGCCGCGCAACGATCTCCCTGCGGCGTTCCGGGTTCCGGGCGAGCCAGAGCCAGATGTTGTTGAGCGTCGCGAAGACCGTGTCGAGCCCGCCGATGAACAGGAAGATCACGAAGCCGAAGACTTCCTTGTCGCTCAGGGGCTGGCCGTCCGGCGCGGCATGGGCGATGCGGCTGATCACGCCTTCATCGGGATGCGCCTTCTTCTCGGCGATCGCCTGCTTGATGTAGGCGACGATGCTCTTCATGGCCCTGCCCATGGTCTCGCGATCCCTGGCATGCAGCAAGTCGACCGCCCATTCTACGAAGGTATCGCGCATGTCCTGGGGCAGGCCCATGATGTCGAGGAACACCGAGACCGGCAGCGGCCGGCCGAAGGCCGTGGTGAACTCGCACTCGCCCTCGTCGGCGAACTGATCGAGCAGGTCCCTGGCCCGCTGACGGATCAGGCCTTCCAGTTTCAGCACGCCCTGCGGGCTGAACAGCGGATCGACGATGTTGCGGTACTTGCGGTGCTGCGGCGGGTCGATCTCGATCGGAATGAAATAGAAATAATCGTTCGGATCGCGCGGGAAAGGTGTGGCACCTTCGTTGGAGAAATATTCCCAGTGGCGCAGCGCGAACAGCGCATCCTCATGCTTGATGATCTGCCACGCGTTACAGTGTTCGTTCACGTCGTAGAAGATCGGCGGATAGTTCTGATGCATCTTCGCCATGAAGTCGTGCGGATTCGCGAGGAATTCCGGGCCGGTGGTAAGGCCGATGGAGCGGACGAGTTCCTTCGGCACATGCGAAGGGATTTGATCCGGGCCGGCATTGCGGGGAAGGGGCGGTGGTACGGGGTGGGCTGCGTCGATTGCCATGGTGCGTTCTCCTTCTCCTTGCGGGGGCTCAGTACTGCTTTTCGGGCAGGTGGACGATCAGACCGTCGAGTGCGGGGGTCATGGTGATCTGGCAGGATAAGCGGGCGTTGGGCTTCCGCTCCTCCTCGGCGCCCAGGAGCAGATCCCGCTCCGCGCTCGAAGCGGGACCGCCGACCTTCGCCATCCATGCCTCATCGACGTAGCAGCGGCAGGTCGCGCACGAGCAGGCACCACCGCATTCGCCGACGATCCCGGGGACGCCGTTGTATAGCGCGCCGCGCATGACGGTTTCGTCGACCGGCACGTCGATTACACGCTTGGTCCCGTCGGCCTCGATATACGTCACCTTTGGCATGATCACCCCTGTTTCGCAGCCCGAGCTTATGCCCAATACACCACCGAAATGCATCTATCTTGCCACGGCCAAGCTAGTTCCGGCGTGGCTGCCGCCGGGCCAAATTTTCTGGATGTACGCTACTGCGGCGGGGCACTTTGCGGCCGGCATCGCAATTCTTTCCGGAGCGGATTCCGGAACGCCAACTCCATATTTGTCGCGTTCCGTCAGGACAAGGGGGTGGTGCACCCTGCAAGATCGAATTGCCACTCGGGTCCCCGCCGGCGGCCAATTCGGCCGACGAGGGCAAAAGGAAGGATTTAGCTCATGAACGCACGCAGACTTGATTGTTCGGACATCGACCAGTATCTCGGCAAGCCGATCGAGTCCTCGACGTTGCGCGAGACGCTTTGCAACAACGATATTCGGCGCTGGGTGCATGCGATGCACTATCCGAATCTGCTGCACTACGATCCGGCCTACGCGGCGGCGAGCCGCTGGGGCCGGCTGGTCGCCCCGCAGAGCTTTCCGATCGTGGTCGACGACGGCCACGGTTCGGCGCCGGCCTGCGTTGGCTGCATTCCGAACTCGCACCTGCTGTTCGGCGGCGACGAATGGTGGTTCTACGGGCCGCGCGTGTATGGAGGCGACCTGCTCACGAATGAGCGGATACCCTTCGACTACGTGGTGAAGGAGACCAAGTTTGCCGGTCCGACCTGTTTTCAGCGCGGCGACGACTTCTACCGCAACCAGCGCGGCGAGCTGATCGCCAAACAGCGCTCGACCTCGATCCGCTATCTGGCGGAGGTCGGCGGCGAGAACGTGAATCGGGAGGATGCGGAGGAGCCGGTGTGGAGGGACGAGGAGATCGAGGCGCTCGAGGAGCGCAAGCTCGGCTGGATTCAGATGCTGCACGAGCTGGGCCACCAGCCGCGCTGGTGGGATGGGGTGAAGGTGGGCGATGAGCTGCCCGAGCGGGTGTTCGGTCCGCATTCGGTGGCGAGCTTTGCCACCGAGTGGCGCGCTTATATCGTCAACACCTGGGGCTCGATGAACCTGCGAAAGCTCGACCTGCTGGCGCTCGGCTTCACGCCCGACATGGCGGGGTTTGAAAACGATCCGGATGTGCAGCGGGTGAATCCGGAGATCACCGACGGCGCCTATTACGGTCCGTCGCGCGGCCACCTCTTCCCGCGCTGGGCGCGCAAGATCGGCATGCCGCGCGCCTACGGCTACGGTGCTTCGATGGGTGCCTGGGTGACTGATTATCTGGCGGGCTGGGCGGGGGAGCACGGCATGGTGGTGCACTCGGCCGCCAATTATCGCGGCCCGGCGCTGTCGGGCGACATCACCATCCAGACCGCCGAAGTGATCGACAAGCTCGTCGATGAGGACGGCCGCCACCTGGTCCAGGTCAAGCACAAGATGGCCAATCAGAAGGGTACGACCATGGCCACCGCGATGGCCGAGATCCAGCTGCCGAAAAAACCGGCTGGTTGAAGCCTGGGGGCGGGCGCGGCATGCCCGGCATCCCGCGACGTCTTCGCCACAGGCGCCAACGGTTCGACAGACCCTCGGCTTACAGCGCATTGGTGGGTCGAAATGCCCACGATGTCGGTGCGCTGCGTAAGCGCTTTCTTGCGCGCGCCCGGGCTCAACGCCTGCCCCTATTGAAATGGAATTCTGACGCACCATGCCCCGAAGCGATGCGAGTCTATTTGCTCTCGCAGGTTCTTCTCCACGGGGGCAACGGAACGACGCCACGGCGAAACCGACATGACTCGAAGTGCCAGTTACGCAAACCACCCCGTCCTTTTCGGGAGCGCCTCTTCAGTCTTGCTCGCTACTGCGCTGTGCCTCGTGACGGCATGTGTGTCGCCGAAATACAAAAGCGCCGACAAGAACACACCTCCCATACAGCGGCTCGATGTGAAGTTTCCGTCCTCGACGCTGGATAGCTCGCTCTACTCTGAAATCAGCGACGGCGGTCCCGGCTCGTGGAAGCGCGAAGCATTTTGGGACGAATACGTCGTGATCATGCATAACACGGGCGATCGGGCCCTGAATGTCGTCTCCGCTACATTGACGGACTATGCGGGTGCGGCGCGACCCACTGGCAGTGATCCTTGGGCGCTCGAACGGGAAAGCAAAACCTTGGAGAAGCGCTACCGGGATGCCGGCGTTGCCTTCGCTCGCATCGCCGCCCCGCGCGCGATAGCAAGCGCTGCAGAACCTGGAGTTGTCGCAAGCGCCGGGATCGGCACGACGGGTGCCGCTGCGGCCGCCACCGCGACTGCCGTGGCTCTCCCGGTGTACGGTGCGACGGTCTTCGGCATCAACATGCACAACAAGGCAGCCATCAAGAAGGAATTCAATCGGCGCCGTGTGCCCCTCCCCTCGACGCTCGATCCCGGAGAAACGCGCACCGGCAGCTTCTTCTTCCCGATGGTTCCGAATCCACAGGCCCTAACCGTGCGCTGGACCAGCTCCGCCGGCGAGGGCGAAACCACACTCGAGCTGCATTTTCTCCATGGGCTTCACGTCACCGGTGGTCCCGGTTAGCCATCAGGGAATTCTTGCGAAGAGGGTTCCTCCGATGTTAGCCATGGCGAGGAAAACAGCTGCGTTAACGGGCTGCGCAGCCCGTTACTGGGGCTCGGATAACGCCGCGACGAGCGGGGCCGCTCTCGCCTTTTTTTGCGCTTTCTCCCTGGCGCCGCTGTTGGTGATCCTGCTGGCGATCGCCGGTTGGGTGGTCGGAGCTACCGCCGCCTATACGCTGATCGGCGAACAGCTCCGTTCCCTCTTCGGGCCGTCCACTGCAAATATCCTCTCGGGTGCCGTGAAGAGCTCCAGACATGCGCAGGGCCTCATCGCGACGGTGGTGAGCGTCATACGCAACCGACTGCGTTCGGTGCAGCCGCATCCTTCGCCGCCTTGTTGCTTTGGTTCTATTACACGGCGCAGATCTTTCTGTTTGGCGCGGAATTCACAGCGTGCCTCGGCGGCCTGCGCGCCAATACTCAAAAGGAGCCCGCCGAACGAGAGCCTCCGGCCCGATAGGTACAGGCGTGTTAAGCTTGGGCAGGGAAATCTCCACCATTCGGTAGACCTCGATTGGACACCTCGTCGCTCCTTTGGGGCTTGCTATTCGGCTCAATCGGGATCGGCTTCCTCATCTACGGACGAAAACAGGGGGCGGTTGTACCATTGGTCTGCGGGTTGGCGTTGATGATCTTTCCCTATTTCGTATCCAGCACTATTCTGCTCATTACGGTGGGCATCGTGCTTGTTGCCATACCTTATTTCGTCAGGCTTTGAGCCGTGTGAAATTGGGCTGGTTCAAGCCACCCTGGGTGGCGGAATGCTTTGCATGAAATGCGCCAAGTATCCTCTTGTTATCTTCGCCCTGGTGTTCGTGATCTCGACTTCCCCCGCGGCAGCGTCAGCGGAGACCGCTGTCGAAGCGCCGGGTCCATCGGGCCCGTTGCGGGGCACAATGCTTTCAGCATCGACGGGGCACGGCCCGGTCATCCTCATAATCCCCGGGTCCGGTCCCACCGATCGCGACGGTAACAGCCGCGGCGGAGTAGTGGCAGCACCGTACCGCCTGTTGGGCGAGGCTTTGGTCGAACGTGGAGTGACTACGATACGAATCGACAAGCGAGGCTTGGCGGGTAGCGCCGGAGCCACACCCGACGGCAACGCGGTCACGATCACCGACTACGTCACGGATGTTCACTCCTGGACTACGGTCATCCGGGAACGGACGGGCGCGTCCTGCATTTGGCTTCTCGGACACAGTGAAGGTGGACTCGTCGCGATGGCAGCTGCAAGAGATCAGCCGGACATATGCGGCCTCATATTAGTGTCGACGGCAGGTAGGCCGATGGGAGAACTGCTACGGGAGCAGCTCAAGGCCAATCCCGCCTATGCTCCACTTCTCGATCAGGCGCTACCAGCGATCGATGGCCTGGAAGCCGGCAAGCACGTCGATACGGCCAACATGCCCGCTCCGCTATTGCGTCTGTTCAATCCCAAAGTGCAGGGATTCCTAATTAGCGCCTTTTCCTACGATCCCAGTCAACTATTGAAGGGATATCCGAAGCCAGTGCTGATTCTGCAGGGACTGCGTGACCTGCAGGTACAAGAAATAGATGCCCGCATGCTCAAGGAAGCAGACCCACATGCGATGCTGGTCCTTCTTCCCGACGTAAATCATGCGCTCAAAACCGTGAGCTCCGACGATCGGAGTACCAACATCGCAACCTACTCGAATGCCGGCCTGCCCCTCGCTCCCGGCGTCGTCAGCGCCATGGTTGATTTCCTGGCCGCTCATGCAAAGACGGCTCGTGCGGGATCTTGACGATCCGGTGGCAGCCCCGTGCGGCCCGTCGTGCTAAAGAAGAGGCGGGGTCCGATCTAAAAGGGTGCTGACGTGCTTAAAGTGCTTGGGTGTTTCGTCGCATTGGGATTGCTTGCTGCGGGTTTATTGCAGGCGAGGCCGTTTACCGCCAAAGATCTCGCGTTGCAGGAGCGGGTATCGGATCCGCACATCTCCCCGGATGGTCGCTTCGTCGCGTACAACGTGCGATCCACGGACTGGGAGGCGAATCGGGGCGTGAACGCGCTCTGGATCGTGGATCGGGGAGCTGCGAATGGCGTGCCGCGTCTGGTACGCGACCGTAGAGGCGTGGATGAAAGCGGTGGTTGGAACACTGAAGGTGGTTGGAGCACGGAAGAGGAATGCGACTACATCGCTCTGTGGTCCGGGACGCGGCTCCAGAAATCTGAGGGGTTCGGAGTGATCGTGACTTCCATCCCGACGATGCCCGGCGGAGGCTGCCGATTCGCCAAGTCGCGCACGAATGCCTCGCAGACGGACTCAAACGTCCAGTGCTCGTTACGCAGGATCGGCATGAGGATCCCGGGATGGGTGCAGAGGGCGAGCTGAGGGCCGTCGCTGCGGATCACCTGTCCGGTCACGCCCACAGAAGCATCAGAGAGCAGGAATTCGACGACGGGTGTGTTGTTTTCGGGGGGTGGCTGACTTACCAATGCCGGCGGCCGCAGTCCCTTGGCGCGATAATAGGCATCGCTCACCTCGGACAATCGGGTTGCCGCCTGGGGCGAGAGCGCATTGACACGGATCCCCTGCTCCTTGAGTTCGATCGCCCAGGTGTAGGTCAGCGATGCCACCGCGCCCTTCGTCGCGCCATAGACGCCCAATGTCGGCAGACCCATTTGCGCACCGGAGGTGACATTGACGATCGAGCCTTTGCCCTTCTTTATCATGGGGCCGATCGCGTGGGCCGCGCAATTGATCGTGCCAATGAGATTCACCTCAATGAATCGGCCGATGTCGTGCTCTCCGAGCTCATCCAGCCGCGCCATGGAGAAAAGCGCCGCATTGTTGACCAAGCCATCGATGGCGCCGAATTCGCGCACGCAACGCTCGATGAGAGCCGCCGCCTCCGACCACTTGGAAATATCTGCGGGATGCGCAACCGCGCGACCACCGTCGTCGTTGATCGCCTTCGCGACCTCCGATGCGGGTTGGTCATCGACGTCATTCACGACGACGGCAGCGCCGCGCGCAGCGACCGCTTTCGCGCACGCCGCGCCGAGTCCGCGTCCTGATCCGGTGATGACAATCGCCTTGCCGTCTAATGCTCCCATTTCTCGAAAAAGTCTGAGCTTTGATATCTCTGCGGTCAACACGCGGCGCGGCCTGATGGTGGCATTGCGGCCCGCTCCGAGCCTAAGCTGGCGAATCCCTTCGGGATTCCGCTCATTCACACGATGTTTGACCATTCACCGTGTTTGACGAGGCAAGCGGCAAATGATCTATTGCTGCCAGCTGCAGCGATACAGCCGCAAGGCAGACTGCCTCATTCTGAAGGACGGCCGGATTGTCTATGAGTACTACGGCAGCCGCAGCCTCTCTTGCAGCCCCTGCGACCCACGGGCGCCTATTCGGCTCAGTACATGAGACGAACACGTCTTTTCTGTTCAGCTTCAGCGGTTTGACGGTCGCGCCAGTCCCTGTATTGGGCCCGGAAATAGGCGCCGCAAAGAGCAAAGCCGCTGAGGATCATGACCATCATCAAGTTATCCTCATTCATTATGATCCCCCTTTTTTTGGGGGAATCTTAGATTGGAGAGGGCCCTGCACGCCTTGGACTAACGTCCCATTGCCTGGCCCGCTCCCCATCCACTACCGCGCAAGGGCACAGGGGTCGATTAACGCGCCCTGAGCATGGCTCTGGGAGTTGCCGTCGCAAATCGCCGCTTTTCTTTTCGATCGAGGCGGATAAACATCGAACCCAGGAGGAATGTCGGGATGTCGGCCGAAGAAACGAGCAGCGGGCTGCAGATCGGCGAGTGGACCGTCCATCCCGCGCTCGATTGCATTTCGCGGGGCAGCGACACTCAAAAACTCGAACCGCGAGCGATGCGACTGCTCCTGTGCCTGGCGGACTCCGCCGGCACCGTCGTCAGCGTCGATCGTCTGCTCGCAGAGGTGTGGCCGGACGTCGTGGTGGGATCGGCGTCCGTCTATCAGGCAGTGTCCCAATTGCGCAAGATTCTCGGCGATGTAGATCCGAGCCCCACGTATATCGCGACGGTTCCACGCAAAGGCTATCGGCTCATTGCATCAGTGCAGCGTGCCACCGGCCCCCCCCACATTCCTCAAGCGCCGGTCCTACCGCGTAGGACGGCAGCTCCGCGAAGAGTCTGGCTCGTCGCAGGCACCTTCGTCACCCTCGCGTTGGCTGCGGCGTACTTCCTGGGGGACAAGGCATGGCTCTCGAGGCACACCACAGGTAAGGGCGAAACACCTGCCGTTGACGCTGTCAACGACAAGTCGATTGCGGTACTGCCGTTTGCGGACATGAGCGAGAAGAGGGACCAGGAGTACTTCTCCGACGGCCTCGCCGAGGAACTCATCGAGCAGCTTGGCAAGACCCCTGGCCTCAAGGTGATCGCCCGCACCTCGTCGTTCTCCTTCAAAGGGAAGTCCGACGACATTCCGACGATTGCCCTGAAACTCAAAGTGGCGAACGTCCTCGAGGGCAGCGTTCGCCGCTCCGGTAATCACCTGCGGGTCTCGACTCAACTGATCCGCGCTGACTCCGGTCAACCACTCTGGTCCGAGACCTTCGATCGGGAGTTCAAGGACGTATTCACGATCCAGGACGAGATCGGTGCCGCCGTCGTCACGGCGTTGAAGCTGCAACTGAATGGGGGGAGCACGGCTGCCCGGGGACACGGAACCACCAATCCCGAGGCCTACAACGCCTATCTGCTCGGGCGACAACTCCACTTGCAAGGCACAGTTCCCTCGTGGCGCCAAGCCATCGATGCTTATCAGAAGGCGATCGACTTCGATCCGCACTACGCAGATGCGTATGCGGATCTCGCTGCGTCGGAGTATTTCCTGGCGGATCAAACGGGCGACCACGCTCTTGGAAAATTGGCCGAGCAGAACGCCCAGAAGGCGATCGACCTCGATCCCCGTCTGGCGACCGGTTACTCGGTGAGGGCGACTCTGCGCTACCTATACCACTACGACTGGGCCGGCGCGGAGTCCGACTTGAAGCAGGCGCTGGCCCTCGAACCGACGAACAGCCGAGTATTGTCGGGTTATGGAAACTTGTTGAGTTACATCGGCCGGACGGTGGAAGCCACGGCGATGCTGCGAAAAGCGATCGAACAGGATCCTCTACAAAACACCAATTGGCAGGAGCTCGGCATAACGCTTTCGGAATCGGGGCTACGTGCAGGGGCCTATGACGCTTTCCATCACGCATTGGCGATCCGGCCCGCAGACAACTTCTCAAAATTCCACCTGGCGCGGCTGCAGCTCGTGGACGGGAAAGCGCAGGAGGCGCTCGACACCTTTCAAAGCAATTCCGACGAGGAATTCCGCGGTGCTGGTGTGGCGATGGCCGAGCATACGCTCGGCGATGCGAAGGCCTCGCAGCAAGCGCTCGAGAAACTCATCGACACGGGGGCCGGAGATGCCGCCTATCAGATCGCCGAGGTCTACGCGTGGCGAGGCGAAAAGGACAAGGCGTTCGAGTGGCTCGAGCGGGCTTACCGCCAGCGGGATGGAGGGCTTGCCGACCTCAAAGGCGATCTCCAGCTCGCTGCGCTACGCTCCGATCCGCGCTACGTGGCGATGCTCCGCAAACTGAATTTTCCGCCCTGATGCGACTTTGAGTTTCGCATTCCCACTGAGACGAGATGATTCTCAGGGGTCGCGTTACGGCATCGTGGCGGTATACACCACGCGACCGTTGTTCACGCGGACTCCACCGTAGGTGCCGGTTCGTACCATCGCGGCGTTCGCGTACATGAACGTCCACTTGGCGTCTTGGACAATGACCTTCGTGGCCGGTGCGGTCAGCACGACGTTCGCACTCGTGGCATTGGTCAACACCGGTGCGGGTAGCGCAGTGGCAGAGGTCAATGTCGTGGCGGTCGTGACGATCTGCGAGAACGGGATCGTGTCGCCGGCGCCGTCGCCAAGCGCACCGGTGGCGGTGGCATTGAGTGTGACATTGCCGCTGTTGCTCACGATCGCCGCGGTCTCAACGCCGCCGGCGAGGTTGCCGCCGATACCGGCAACCGCAGTGCCGTTGCCGACCTGCGCTGCAGTCGGGGAAAAGGTGATGAGATCGACCGCGGGATTGGATCTCAGGACCCCCGTCGTGTAAGAGGAACCCCTGCCGACTCGCAAATAGAGGATCTTCGGAACTTTAATCGTGAAATCGACATGCGCTCTAGCGCCCGGCGCGGCGCTCGCCGCACCGGTTTGAAGATTCGATTCCGCGACCGCCACGAGCGGTAATGCCAGTGACACTGTGCCCAACACGGTTTTCAAGAACATTGGTGCTGTCATGATCCGCTTTCCGTGCCATCAAGGCATACTCGTGGGGCTTGATGTTGGGGACACCAACCGCGACCTCGTGGCGGCGTCTTGCGGCCACGTGCGCGAGGCAAATAGTAGGGGTTTGGTCCATTCGCACATTGAACCCAAGTCGCAATTCCGCTTAAGTAGCGCTCAAGGCCGGGCTGCACGGGCCGATACGGCACGATTTTGTGCGCCAGTACGCAATTCATTCTCCACGAGGCCAGCCAATGACAGACTCTCACATGCCCGATCGCCTCTCCGCCGCCGAGATACAGCAGCGGGAAGAATACATCCGCGGCCGGCCGCCGCGCCTGCCGGTCCTGCCGCCCGGAGAAAGAACCGCGCGGCAACAGGAGCTGTTGGACGAAATCAGCATGGTGGTCGTGGACGGTGTGCGCAAACCAAGAGAGGACAAGGCTGCATTGGAGATTTTGATCCGCCATGCGGAGCTTTACAAAGCTCACATGGAGGTCGCCCAGAAATACTTGTCAGACTGCGAAATGGACATCCGGGACAGGGAATTGGCGATACTGCGGATCGCCTGGCTTTCCCAGGCACCCTTTGAGTGGGGGTCTCACGTCAAGATTGCCAAGCGCAACGGCATCACGTCGGAGGAGATAGAACGGGTTATCGAAGGATCCTCGGTGCCCGGCTGGGGCAAACGGGATCGCGCCATCGTGCGGGCCATCGAGGAGCTGCACTTTGATTCGATGATCACCGACGACACCTGGGCCGATCTTCAGCAGTTCTACAACGACAAGAAGCTGATTGAACTGGTGATACTGGCCGGTCAGTACAAGACTGTGGCCTATTATCAGAACAGCTTGAGGCTGCCGCTGCCGGAGGGAAATATGGGCCTGTCGGCCTGCTAGCGGTCGGTTGGCATCCAAGACCGGAATGTAAATTTTTAGCCGCGGCATCCTGCGGGCATTCCGCCAATGGCCTACAGCGACTCCTGGACATTTCCTATGTCCCCAAGCCCGGCGGCGACAGCATGTTTCTCCTATAGAACCATTTTTTGGAGCGAACCCTATGAAAACGATGACGTGCAGGGAGCTTGGCGGGAAATGCGATCAAAAATTGCCGGCCAACTCTTGGGAGGAAATGGTCAAGGTCATGACGACGCACGTTTTGGAGAAGCACCCGGACGTAGCAAAAGCAATGGAAAAGATGCACAACGAAGATCCGAAGAAGTGGAGCAGGGAAATGCGGCCGAAATGGGAGGCGGCTCCAGAAACGTAGCCGAGCCGGCGCAAGGCCCCCCTTGTTGCGCGAGCAGCGAGGTCGACGGCGGCGAGGGGCTGCCTGACTGAACGACTGCCAGTGCTCGGCCGCTTGCGGTCTCCCGACCGCCGCAAACTCCATCGATAACACTCGATAACATTGCTGCCCGGCTCAGCCGAGGCGCGGCTCGCCTTTGTCGCTGAGGCATGAGCGACGCTGCGCAACCTGTCACAATTGCCCGGCGCGATGTTAGGGTAAATTGCTGCCCGCCCAAGGGAGGTTCTGCATGAAACACTGGTGGTTGATTTGCGCTTGCCCGCTCTTCCTCCCTCTCGCGTCCGCTACGGCCGGCGATCAGGTTCCCTTTACCATGATCGGCACCGGCGGGCTATCCTGCGGCAAGTTCATCGAGTACCAAAAACAACCGGGCAACAAAGCGCAGATGGACACGGTCGTACAATGGGTCTGGGGCTTTATCTCTGCCTACAACGCAAGAGGCTTTTTTGATGCCAATGTGCGGCGAGAAGTGAGCCAGGTAAGCCCACCGGCTGATTCGATCGTTCTTACATTCATGGGCCAATTCTGTGCGCGTGCCCCCACCAGCTACGTGGTGAGTGGAACCCTGGCATTGATCAAGGACCTCGGCGGAGCGGTGGCTGGGCAGCCCGAGGAGATCAGGTAAATGAATGTCACAGTCGTCGGCTCAATGAATTTGTAATCTGTCGCCCGGCGCCGGCTTCGGAGCCGGGCGACTTGCAGCGCCTATGCCGACCGCACGTTCAATTCTGAGCCCGCACGTTCAATTCTGAACGTGCCGCGGGGAGGCGATTTACTTGCCGAGAAACTCCTGGGGTCCGAGCATTCCCTTCTTTCCGGTGTCCATCATGTCGAACACCTCGTTCTGGTAGGCGATGAACTCATCGAGCGACACCTTGCCGTCGCCGTCCTTGTCGATCTTGTGCATCATTTCCTTGGTCTGCAGGCCTCGCGCGTAGCCGCCGGTGGCCAAGGACGCCATCTCCTTCGAGGGGGTCAGGAACTCCTTCTCATCGACCAGTCCTTCCTTGTCCTTGTCCAGTACCGCAAACACCTTTTCCTGGTACGCGATCCACTCCTTCTTGGACACCGTTCCGTCCTTATCGGTGTCGATCATGTGCATCTCGTCCATGGTGCGAAGGCCGCGGGCGTAGCCGCCGGTGGCGAATGAGGCCATGTCTTCGGCACAGGCGAGCGGCGCACAGAGGACGGCGGCGGCGAGGACGAAGAGAGGGTGGATTCTGCGAATAGTTCGAGGTTGCGACATGTTGTGATTCCTTCGGCTTTGAGGGGTTGATTGCTCCTGCGCGCCGCTCTCATTTTAGCGGCAACTCCCGGATGAGACCCGGGATTCGCCAAAATTATTACCCCGGCGGTGGATGTGGCGCGGCTGGCATCAGTCTCTGTTCCTATCGCGCGGCCACCAGCGCTCGAGCAGAGCGGCCGCCCATTCCCTGCCGCCGAGCCCGAACGCCAGGGCAAGCGCCAGTACGATCCCCGCCAAAATGACGAGAAACGTCCGCTGCACGATGTCGCCCCCGATCTCGACCTGGCTGAGTGCGATCATGATCACGAACGCCGTGATGAGATATTGCGCGATCTTGCCGAGCAGGTCCGCGTCGGGAATCTGCGCTTCACTGCAATAGGTGGTGACGGCTGCGCCGACGAAGCGGGCGAAATAGGATCCGAAAATCACGACGAGCATTGCCACCAGCACTTTGGGGGCGAACAACACGACGCGTTGCAGCAGATCGGTGATGTAGGTGAGACCGAGCCCGTTAAAGGCAATGATCAGCGCCGCCAGAATGACCAGCCAGTACGCAAACAATCCGAACAGCGTGGTCGTATCGCCCTGTAAGCCGCCTTGCTGGAGAAAGTGATCGGTACCGGCACGCTCCGTGAGGACGTTGAAGTTGACGGCACGCAGCGCCTTTTCAACCGCAAACCGGACTGCCTTGGCGAACAGCCAGCCTGCAAGCACGACCGCGAGTGCAAAGGCCAGACGCGGCAGCAGAGCGGCCATCTGATGCAGGAACTCGCGCGCAGTCTCTAGAAGTATATCGATGGTTTGCATGAAAGCCTCCGGCGGCACGCGCGGCGTCGCGTCACTGTGCCGATCATCCTATGGCGCTCCACTCGAAAATGCTCTGCAAAGGAATGCCTGCCCAACCGGGGCGGTTGCCGAGCTCGTAACGAAGCTCGTATAGCGCCTTTTCCAGTTCGAACAAGCCGAGCAGACCATGGCCGAGCTGCAGCGACTCGTACAAGGACGCCGCGCGCGCCTGCGCATCATAAGCCGAGAGGAAGGCCGCGCGCACTTCCGCCGCCCACGCCTGAGCCAACGGAGCGAGTTTGGCCCATTCGACTTCATTGTGCGCCACGTCGCGCAACGCACTGTGCTCGACGTAGTTGAAAGATCGGAGCATTCCCGCGACATCGCGCAAGGGCGAATGTTTGGCTCGCCGCTGCTCGAGAGAGTGTCCAGGCTCGCCTTCGAAGTCGACGATGACGAAGTCGTTGCGGGTCAAGAGCACTTGACCCAGGTGATAATCTCCGTGAATGCGTATCTTCCGGCCGCGCGAATCCTCCGCCGCGCACCGCTCGATGCGCGCGAGCAGGGCCTCTTGATGCGACAACACCGCGACCGCCTTCTCCCG
Source organism: uncultured Gammaproteobacteria bacterium (assembly GCA_963801865.1). Classification (GTDB taxonomy): domain Bacteria; phylum Pseudomonadota; class Gammaproteobacteria; order Steroidobacterales; family Steroidobacteraceae; genus Bog-1198. The sequence continues at coordinate 183,993 of CAWDGY010000011.1, forward strand.
GTCCGTCGCAAAGAGTTCCTCGAGGTGTGAACGCAGCAGCTCCAGCGTGCCGCGCGCCTCATCGCCCGCGCGCTGCCGGTAACCCTCGAAGTCCTCGCGGGTGAGAGGCTGCGGGTCGAACCGGGCATCCCCCGTGGTCGTTGCCAACGCCGTGTGCAATTCGGCGGTGCGCGCCGCCAGCACGCGAATCAGGTTGAGATACGCTTCGTGCGCGTTGGTCGGCAGCGCGTCGGTGGCGGGCGCCGTGCGGTGTTCCTCGAGATGGCGCCGCAGGTACTCGAGGGAGTACGTCCAGCCGTCGCCCTGATTGCGAATGTACGCTTGCAGTAACGCGAGTAGTTTGGGTTCGCCGTCGTTGCTCGTATATTCCAGTACGCCTGCGAGCGGCGCGCAATTGCGGTAATGCACGACCTCCGTGAGGTAAAGGCCCATCTCGAGCTCGGGACTCGCGCCGGCGCGCAACCGCCGATAGCCCTTCAATAGCAGGCGTTCCCCCATCACGACCACGGTGTTCGAGGAGGATCCCTGCGGACGGGCGGCCCGAAGTGAATCGACATTGCTGCCCGCGAGCCGCGAAAAGGCCGCTGTTTTGCGAAATTGCAGTTTGCCCTGCGCGGTCGCGATCTCCCGGCGCTTGGCCATTGCTGCAACCAGAGCACGGCAAAAGAGCTCGTCGGCAAATGCGTCGCCCATGACGCCGACGTTGGCCTGCTGGCGCACCTTGGCGACGGCCGAGGTGCTCAGGGCGCGAACCCGATCCTCATCGCGGTCCTCCCAGGCGAGCGCGAGCGGCATGAAGTAGCTCGCGGCCTCCGCCGGCCCGATGACGTCGATCAGCGCGACGAGCCAGCTGGTTTTGCCCTCCTGCCACGCCGCCTGATCGACGATGCGTGCGCGCTCGATGGGTGTGCCTTTGGCTGCATACCAGCGCTGAGTCTCGATGAAGCGGGGCAGTGCGTCGGTCTCGAACTGCAGCCGAGTCTTCTCCGCCATGGCGATGCGCCACGGCACCACCCGCTCGCGGAACAAGCTGCTCCAGCCGTCGAACAGGACCAGGACGGGGCGCTCGTCCACCGAGGAGATTTGCTCGTGCCACGCCGGCGCCTCGGCATCGCGGGTCAGGTTGAACCAATAGAAGCCGTACGCCGCGAGAGTGAGCAGGTAAGGCAAGTCGCCGATCGGCGGAAAAGTGGTCCGGCCCAGCATTTCGACGGGCACGCGTCCCTTGAACGAAGCGAGGTTCAGCTCCACCGGCTGCGCGGACCGCGACAAATTCGCGACGCATAGAATGCTATCCTCGCCCTACTCGCGAAGGTAGGCGAGGATCTTGCGATTGCCGGGCCGCAGAAAGCGGCGCGTGCCGCGGCCGAACGCCTGGCTGGTTTTGCGCACCGCGAGCATGCGTTTGGTCCAGCTGAGCAGCGAACTCGGATCGCGCAATTGTGCTTCGACATTGATCGACGGATATCCGTAGATCGGATCCATGATGGGCGGCAGATAGAGGCGTTGCGGATCCGCGCGCGAGAAGCCCGCATTGCGGTCCGGGCTCCACTGCATCGGCGTGCGCACGCCGTTGCGATCGCCGATAAAAACGTTGTCACCCATGCCGATTTCATCCCCGTAGTAAAGAATCGGCGACCCCGGCATCGACAACAGCAGGCTGTTCATGAGCTTGATGCGGTCGTGGTCGTTTTCCATCAGCGGCGCCAGTCTGCGGCGGATGCCGAGATTGATGCGCGCACGCACGTCCGCGGCGTAAGTGGTGTACATGTAGTCGCGCTCTTTGCTGGTCACCATTTCCAGCGTGAGCTCGTCGTGATTGCGCAGGAAAATGGCCCACTGGCAACTGTCGGGGACGTCCGGGGTTTGCTGCATGATCTCCGTGATCGGATAGCGGTCCTCCTGGGCGATCGCCATGTAGATGCGCGGCATGAGCGGGAAGTGATATGCCATGTGGCATTCGTCGCCGTCGCCAAAATACTCGCGCACGTCCTCCGGCCATTGATTGGCCTCGGCGAGCAGGAAGCGGTTGCGGTAATGGGCGTCGATGGCCGCCCGCAGTTGCTTGATGACGGCGTGCGTTTCAGGCAGGTTTTCGTTGTTGGTTCCTTCGCGTTCGACCAGATAGGGAATGGCATCGAGCCTGAAGCCGTCGACACCCATGTTGAGCCAGAAGCGCATGATCCGAAGCACGGCGTCCATGACGGCGGGATTGTCGAAATTCAGGTCCGGCTGGTGGCTGAAAAAACGGTGCCAGAAGTACGCCTTGGCGACCGGGTCCCAGGTCCAGTTCGAGGTTTCCGTATCGATGAAGATGATGCGCGTGCCGAGATATTTCTGGTCGGTATCGCTCCAGACATAGAACTCGCGCTCGGGCGAGCCCGGCGGGGCGTGGCGCGCAGCTTGGAACCACGGATGCTGGTCCGAGGTGTGATTGATGACCAATTCGGTCACGACCTTGAGGCCGAGCCGATGCGCCTCGCGCAACATCGCGCGAAAATCGTCCAAGGTGCCGTAATGCGGGTGCACGTTCTCGTAGTCGGCGATGTCGTAGCCGTCGTCCTTGAGCGGCGAGGGATAGAACGGCATCAGCCAGATGGTGTTGACGCCGAGATCCCGGATGTAAGCGAGTTTCGAGGTCAACCCTGGGAAATCGCCGATGCCATCGTCGTTCGAATCGAAAAACGATTTCACGTTGAGTTGGTAGATGACGGCGTCCTTGTACCAAAGGGCATCGTCGACGTTCAGTCCGGAGAGGATTGCGGGATCCGGTGCGGCGATTAGGGCCTCGTTCATATCTTCCCGAATCAAATGAAATAGTCGAAGTCCCGCTCGCTGCGCAGGTGGCGCCGCAGGCGGAACACGTGCGCGGGCATCCGCCGTGGGTCGAGCATCACGTAGTTGCGCCGGCCGCGCCACTGATAGCGCTGGTCGCTCAGTAAATCATGGACCTGATACGGTCGGTCCGATTCGACCTGCAAGGTATCGAGGTCCAGATCGACCCATCCCGATTGTACGTTGTATGGGTCGAGGTTCACCACGGTGAGAATGATGTTGCCGGTTGCTTCGTCGCTCTTCACGTAGGCGATCATCTGCTCGTTGTCGATGGCACAGAAGCGCAGAGTACCATCGATCTGCAACGCGCGATTGTCGCGGCGGATGCGATTGACACGAACGATCAAGGACGACAGGCTGTCCGGGCGCTCGAGGCTCCAGTGCCGGAGTTGGTACTTCTCCGAATCGCGGTACTCCTCGCTGCCCGGTTCGCGGGGCGTACTTTCCATCAACTCGTAGGCGGGGCCGTAGATGCCGTAGTTGGCGGACAAAGTCGCGGCGAGCACCAGTCTCGCGGCGAACACCGGCCGCAACCCCGACTGCAGCGTTTCGTGCAGGATGTCGGGGGTGTTGGGCCAGATGTTCGGACGAAAATATGCGCGGCCGGGGCCGAGCGCCAGCTCGGTGAAGTACTCCGTGAGCTCCCGCTTGCTGTTGCGCCACGTAAAGTACGTATACGACTGGGTGAACCCCAACTTGGCCAGCCGGTGCATGACCTTCGGTCGTGTGAAAGCCTCCGCGAGAAAGAGGACCTCGGGATTGACGCGCTTCACTTCCGTGATCAGCCATTCCCAAAAGCCGAACGGCTTGGTGTGGGGGTTGTCGACGCGAAAGATCATGACGCCCTGGGCGATCCAGAAATCGACCACGCTCTTGAGCTCTTCCCACAGCGCAAGCCAGTCGTCACTTTCGAAATCGAACGGGTAGATGTCCTGATACTTCTTGGGCGGGTTCTCCGCGTATTGCACGCTGCCGTCGGGCCGGTGCTTGAACCATTGTGCATGCTCGCTCACATAGGGATGATCGGGCGCGCACTGAAATGCGATGTCGAGGGCGATCTCGATGCCGAAGGAGCGCGCCCGGTCCATCAGGCGCTTGAAATCCTCCAGGGTTCCCAGGTCAGGCAGCACCTGCTTGTGGCCGCCCTCGGCCGAGCCGATTGCCCACGGGCTGCCCACATCCCTCGGGCCCGCCTGCAACGCGTTGTTCGCGCCCTTGCGGCTGACGCGTCCGATCGGCTGAATCGGCGGAAAATACAGCACGTCGAAACCCATCTCGGCCACATAGGGCAGCCGCGCTTCGACGTCGCGAAAGTTGCCGTGCCGCTCGGGTGTGGGGGCGGCGGAGCGGGGAAACAGTTCGTACCAGCTGCTGAAGCCGGCGCGTCTGCGATCGGCCACGATTTCCCGTGCCGCGGACACGGCCCACCGACGATCCGCGTACCGTCGCACGAGCATGGCGCGTGCGGGATCGAGTGCCACCGCTTTGAGCGCGGTCGCATCGGCCGCGGCGTCATCTCGAGCGGCGGTTTCCCGCAGCAGAGCGGTCCAACTCCTCAGACTGTCGGCGTCGGCGTCGGAGGCGCGGTCGGCGGCTTCGGAAACGAGCGAGCTGCCCACCCGCAGGGCGATGCGAATGTCGCTGAGCTCCTCGCGCCGTTCGAGTTCCTTGCGCCAGGACTCGAAATGATCCACCCACGCGATCACCGTATATCGATACCGTCCGGGGACGGGCGGCGTGAATTCTGCGCTCCATACGTCGTTGGCTCGAGCGGCCATGTCCACTTCGTACGCGTCGGCAGCGCGAGCGTCCTGCCAGGCGAGGACCACGCGCAGCTGATCGTGACCGTCCGTGAAGCAGTGCGCTTCGACGCCCACCGGCTCGCCGGCGATACGCTTGGCCGGAAATCTTCCGCCATCGACCGCCGGGAACACCGCGTCGATCACGGCGCGTATTCTGCCGTCCGAGAGTCCTGGCGGCAGCGCCAGATTGCCGACCGAGTCAGGCCGCTGCGCCCGCCGCGGCTCCAAGTCATCGGGCGTGGCGGCTGTCCGGCGTCTCTTTTCAACCATGGCCTTCCCAGCGCAGCATGATCGTCGAGAGCGGCGGCAGGGTGAGATTGATCGACTCGACGCGGCCATGAGCGCCGACGGGCACCGATTCGACCCCGCCGAGATTGCCCCAGCCGGCGCCGCCGTATTCCCGCGCATCCGTATTGAGGATCTCGCGCCAGCGGCCGCGATTCGGAACGCCCAGCAGGAAGTTCTGGCGAGGCATCGGTGTGAAATTGCATGCGACGAGCACCGGGTTTCCCAGTGCGGACTTGCGCAGAAAGGCGATGACGCTGAGGTCGGCATCGTCGACGTCGAGCCACTCGAAGCCGTCGGCAGCGAAATCAATTTGATGCAGGGCGGGTTCGCTGCGATACACGCGGTTGAGGTCGCGCATGAGTTGTTGCACACCGGCATGCTCGGGCAGGGTGGCAACCCACCACTCGAGCTCGCCCTCGTGAGTCCACTCGCGCCTCTGAGCGAATTCGCCGCCCATGAACAGCAATTTCTTGCCCGGATGGCCCCACATATATCCATAGAGCGCGCGCAGATTGGCGAACTGCTGCCAGTCATCACCCGGCATCTTTCCGATCAGGGACCCTTTGCCGTAAACCACTTCATCATGCGACAGCGGCAAGACGAAATTTTCATTGAACGCGTAGATGAGCGAGAACGTCAGCCGCCCGTGGTGATAGCGCCGATAGATCGGGTCCTGCTGCATGTAGGCGAGGGTATCGTGCATCCAGCCCATGTTCCACTTCATGCCGAAGCCCAGACCGCCCATGTCCGTGGGACGCGAGACCATCGGCCACGCGGTCGATTCTTCCGCAATCATGGTGACGTCCGGATGCTCGCGGTAGACCGCCCGGTTCAAGCTGCGCAGGAACTCGATGGCTTCGACGTTCTCCCTCCCGCCGAAGCGATTGGGTATCCATTCGCCTTCCTTGCGCGCGTAATCGAGATACAGCATGGAGGCCACCGCGTCCACGCGCAGTCCATCGATATGATACTTGTCGAACCAGAACAGTGCGGACGACACGAGAAAGCTGCGAACCTCGTTGCGGCCGTAATTGAATATGGCGGAGTTCCATTCCGGATGGAAACCTTGCCGCGCATCGGCATGCTCGTACAGATGCGTGCCGTCGAAATAGACCAATCCATGCGCATCGTTGGGAAAATGAGACGGCACCCAGTCGAGGATCACGCCGATGCCGTGTTGGTGCAGATGCTCGACGAAATACATCAGATCCTGCGGTGTTCCGTAGCGCGCGGTCGGTGCAAAATAACCCGTCGTTTGGTAGCCCCAGGAGCCGTAAAAGGGATGTTCCGTAATGGGCATGAGCTCCACGTGTGTGAAGCCCAACCCGTTCAAATACTCGCACAGCTCCACCGCGAGCTCTCGGTAGCTCAGAAAGTTGCCGTTTTTGCGCCGCCACGATCCGATGTGCAGTTCGTAGATCGCCATCGGCGCGGCCAGACCGTTGCGCTCGGCGCGTGAGCGCATCCACTCGCCGTCGTTCCATTCGTGAGCGAGTGACCACACGCGCGATGCCGTCGCAGGCGGGGCTTCACAGAAGAACCCCAGTGGATCGGCCTTCTCCATGACGTAATTGTCGACATGCGAGGTGATGCGATATTTGTAGGCTTGTCCGAGCTGCGCCGCCGGAATGACCCCTTCCCAGATGCCTGACCCATCCTGGCGGACGGCGAGCGGGTCGCCCCGGCCCCAACCGTTCCAATCGCCGATCACCGATACGGCCGCGGCATTCGGCGCCCATACGCCGAAATGGGCGCCGCCGTCGCGGACCTGGCATCCGAGCCTGGCGTAGAGGTGGCTGTGAGTCCCCTCCCGAAACAGGTAAATGTCGTGCTCAGTCAACACGATGACGGACTCTCTTGGCGCGGCATGTTATTTTCCTCGCGCGCCGTGACCGGCGCGGTTCTTAACGCGAACCCCAGCAAAATAGCATATGGCCGAGGCGCCGCGAGCGCTGTAGCCACGGGGCGGCACCGGCTGTAGGACGGGGACTGCCGCGGCCACCGGTTGATCCTTCGCGACCACGCAGCGTACCCCTACAGAACGCGCCGCCGATCGCCTGCAAACTACCCTCACCTCATCTTTGGGATATCGACGCGATGAACACCCCGATTTACGAGCCGCTCTGGCCCGCATCCTGCGCGGTGAAGAACCTCGGCAACGATTCGACGGACGCCATCGCGTTGCTGATGGCCGATCACCGGCGCGTCGAGCGGCGCTTCCTGGAGTTTCAAATGACCACCTCCATGCGCCGCGAAGAGGAGCTCGCGATGGAAATTTGCGACGCCATACGTATCCACGCCGATCTCGATGAGCAGATATTTTATCCCGCGTATCTGCAGGCGACCCGGGACCGCTACCACTATCAGTTTGCGCTCGCACAGCATGCGGAAATCACGGACTTGATCGACGGGATCGAAAGGCTGGCACTGACCGAGGAGTCATCGCTCTGCGCCAAGCTGCATCTGCTGTATGAATTATTCGAACAGCACGTGCGCATGGAAGAGAAGCTCCGCGGGATCTTCGCCCGCGCTCAAGAATCGCCGATGGACCTGGAGGCGGTCGGCGCCGCAATGGAACTGCGGCAGGCGGAAACCACCGCCGTCTATTGATCTGCGCGCAACACCTGGTGCGCCGCGCGCAGACCGGTCTGCAGTGCTGCGTGCACGGTGCCCCAGTGCCCTTCCGTGTCGGTATGTTCACCGGCAAAAAAGAGGGTATTTTCGACCGGTCGCGCCATTCGATACGGTGCATCGAGTGCCCCCGCGGGCACATAGCTGTACGCGCCGCGCGCGAACTCATCGGCCTGCCAATCGTGAGAGTGACAGCCCACCAGCTGCTTCTCGAGTTCCTCGCGCGGAAGCTCGAATATCTTCGCGAGAGTATTGAGGCATTGCCTCACCAACGGTTGGGAGTGGGCACCGGATGCGCTCGCGCGCCGCAATGCCGCAGTCTTGGGACCCCCCACCCAGCCCGTGATCATGGGCAGATCGCGCGGCATCGGCGTCCACCAGGTCGCCGGAAGCTCAGAGGGCGAGAACAGGAAGCTCAAGTGCTGCAATTCGGCCTCGAGGGCGCGAAGGTTCCCCGAGCGGCGCGTCTCGGTCCAGAATGAGTTCTTGAAGATCAATGTCGTGCGCACCACCGGCCCCATGACCAGGCGATGCGACTGAGACAAGATCTCTTCCGGCGGCGGTGTAAAGGCGATCGCTCCGGTTTGCAGTACGCCGAGCGGCACCGTGATCAGTGCGCAGTCCGCTTGCAACACGACGCGTTCTCCGGTCGAGTCGCTGGCGTGGAGCGCCACGGCGCCGCGGCGCCAGACCACCCGGTGGACTCGCCGGCCGAGCATCAGGCCGCCGCCGGCACGCGCGAATCGATCCGCAAGAAAAATGGGAATGGCGTCGTAGCCGGACTCGGCATGAAATATGCGATCGCCTTCGATGCGGTCTTCGGCCCGCTGCTGCTGGGCGAGCGCACCGACACTGATGCAATTGCGGTCCGCCGCATTGAAACCTTCGACGTATGCGGCCGCTGCCTCCGCCGTTGCGGCATCCTTCACTTCGTGCTGCAAATAGTCGGAGAAGGTGATATCGCGATCGTGCCATTGCCCGGCCATCCACCGCTGCGTCATGCGTTCCAGTTCATCGTAGGCGGCGTGCTGCTGCGGGGCGTGCCCCGTCAGCCGTCCCTGCGCGTACCAAAGCTGCGCGCCCTCGAGCTCAACGGTTTTGAGGCCCGCCTCTTCGATCAGCGTCCAAGTCGTGCGCGGTAGGCCGTGGACGAATTCCGCTCCCAACTCCACGGCAAAGGGCGGCGCGGTATCGGTCGAGGCGAGGTGGTGCGTCCATATTCGCCCGCCCACGCGAGTACGCGCCTCGATGATGGCCACTCGTTTGCCGGCTTCGGCGAGCAATCGGCCGGCGGCGAGCCCGGCGGCCCCGGCGCCCACGATGAGTACCTCGTACGCTGCGCCGGTCAACGGCCCGTCACGATGTGCGTCCCCGGGCACGCTCCAGCAGCGCCTGCGCACGCGAGCACACGACTTCCGCGGTGAATCCGAATTCGCGCAGCACCACGTCGGCGGGGGCGGAGGCGCCGAAGCGCGCGACGCACAGCATGTCGCCCTGGGGCCCTGTGTAGCGCTCCCAGCCCTGTGCAACACCGAGTTCCACCGCCAGACGCGCGGGCACGGAGGGCGGCAGCACCGCATCGCGCTCGCTTTGCGGCAGGGCGTCGAACAGCTCCCAACTCGGCATCGACACGCAGCGCACGGCGACGCCGGAATGCTGCAACCGCTCGGCAGCCGCGACGATCAAACCGACTTCCGAGCCGCTGGCGATCAAAATGAGTTGCGGCCTGCCGTCCGGGGGATCGCACAGCACATAGCCGCCGCGGCGCAACCCATCGGCTGCGGCGTAGCGGCTGCGGTCGAGGGTGGGCAGATCCTGCCGGCTCAACGCCAGAATCACCGGCCGGTCCTTGGTCTGCAGCGCAACGCGCCAAGCGACGGCGGTCTCGTTGGCATCCGCGGGGCGGATCACGATCACATTGGGAATCGCGCGCAGGTTTGCAAGTTGCTCGACAGGCTGATGCGTCGGTCCGTCCTCGCCGAGCGCGAGGCTGTCGTGCGTGAACACATGGATGACGGGCAAGCCCATCAGCGCAGCAAGCCGGATCGGTGGCCGCATATAGTCGGAAAAGACCAAAAACGTCGCGCCGTAGGGAATGAATCCCCCGTGCGCCGCCAGGCCGTTGACGATGGAACCCATCGCGTGTTCGCGCACGCCGAAGTGCAGATTGCGCCCCGCGTAGCTCCAGCCGCCGCTGTCCGATCCCTGTGAGTCTTCACCGGTCGAGAGCGGAGGATTGAAGTCGCCAAAGCCCTTCAGCGCGGTCTTCGTCGAGGTGTCCAGATCGGCCGAGCCCCCCGTGAGCGCCGGCAATCTCGGAGCGATGGCATTCATCACTTTGCCGGAGGCATCACGCGTGGCGAGGCCCTTCGCGTCGGCCGGGAATTGCGGAATGGCGCCATCCCACGCGTCGGGAAGCCTTTCCTGCATGCGGCATTGCAACTCCTCGGATAGATCGGGGTAAGCCTCGCCATACGCCTTCAGGCATGCGTCCCAACTCGCCTCGACTTTCGCGCCGCGCTCCGAGGTTTCGCGAAAGTGAGCCATGGCCTCGAGCGGAATCAAGAAATTCGAATCCACTGGCCAGCCGAGCTTCTGCTTCGTCGCGCGGACATCTGCAACACCCATGGGGGAGCCGTGCACCTTGAAGCTGTCCTGCAGCGGGGAACCATAGCCGATGTGCGTGCGCACCAAGATGAGCGAGGGCCTCTTGGTCTCGGCTCGCGCCGCCTTCAACGCGGCGTCAATGGCCTGCAGATCGTTGCCGTCGGCCACCGATGCCGTGTGCCAGCCGTATGCTTCGAATCGCCGCGCCCGATCCTCGGAAAAGGTGATATCCGTGCCGCCGGCCAACGTCACGTAATTGTCGTCGTAAAGACACGTGAGCTTTCCCAACTGCAGGTGGCCCGCCAGCGACGCCGCCTCGGATCCAACCCCCTCCATCAGATCGCCATCGCTGACGATTGCATAGGTGCGGTGGTCGATGATCGGGTGATCAGGCCGATTGTAACGAGCGGCCAGCTGCGCTTCGCCGATCGCCATGCCGACTGAATTCGCCAAGCCCTGGCCGAGGGGCCCGGTCGTGATTTCGACGCCCGGTGTGTGGCCTCGCTCCGGATGCCCGGGAGCCTTGCTGCCCCACTGTCGAAAGTGCTGGATATCGTCCAGCGACAAATCGTAGCCCGTCATGTGCAGCAAACTGTAGAGCAGAGCCGACCCATGACCGGCTGACAGCACGAAGCGGTCTCGATCGAACCAGAGCGGGTGGCGCGGATTGTGCTTGAGCCAGCGCGTCCACAGCACATAGGCCATGGGCGCCGCTCCGAGCGGCATTCCCGGATGCCCGCTCTTGGCTTGCTGAACCATATCGACGGACAAAAAGCGGAGGGTGTTGATGCAGAGCAGGTCGAGGTCTTGCGCCATGGTGAGCTTCCGGATTTGATCGCACAAAATCGCTGCAACTAACGTGCCCGAGGCGCGGCCGGCTGTTGATCGGGAATTCGCCCCGAATTGCCGCGCAGCGTGCAAAAAAATCGCCGGGTCGATGTAGTTACTACATGAACCTCGGTATGATTTTTTACGCATGCAAATCATCCGCCAATCCGATTTCACAGTCACGCCCTGGAAGAATGGCGGCGGCGTCACCCGCGAAGCGCTGCGCGTGCCCCCGAGCGGCGACCCGTTTCTTTGGCGCGTCAGCGTCGCGCAGATCGACAAGTCGGGACCATTCTCCGATTTCGCCGCGTACAACCGCACGATGGTGCTTCTGCGGGGAAGCGGGGTTGATTTGACTTGCGCGAATGGCGAACGCTACCGGCTGCGCCACATCGGCGACCTGGTTGAGTTCGATGGCGCACTGGCGATGCAGTGCGTGCTCGAGGCGGGACCGTGTGTGGATTTGAACCTCATTGCCGCCAAGACGCTGCGCGCGGTGCGTACCCGGGTTCACCGCCTGCAGGAGTCGCTGGCGGTGCCGGCGGGCGGTGCCGGCTCGACGCTGATTGTTCCCATCGACGCTGCAGTGGTGGTGCGCTCCGCCGCAGGCGATGCCGCCGGCCTCGAGCCCTGGGATCTGGGTGTTCTGTCCGCGACGAGCGGCGATGAGCTCACGCTTGCACCGCGCACCGGCGCGGCGCCGGCCTTGGTGTTCATCGCGACCGTCTCCTAGCCCGCAAACGCCCGAGTTCAGCGCTAGTATTTATGAGTCGACAGCAGCAGACTGGTTTCCGTGTTGGAAATCCCGTCGATCTGTCGAATTCGTCCCAACACCCGATCGACGGCTTCGAGGCTCTCCGTCCGCAATTCGGCAACGATGTCCCAGCGCCCATTGGTGGTGTGAAGTGCGCATACGGCCGGATCGCCCTTGAGGGCGCGCAGCACCTCATCGGTTCGATTGCCTTCGACCGCTACGGTCATCAATGCGCGAATGCCTTGATCTTCGCCTTGGAGCTTCAATCTGACCGTATAGCCCGCAATCACGCCGTCGGCTTCGAGCCGCGCCAGCCGGTTCTGCACCGTGCCGCGCGCCACGCCCAAGGACTTGGCCATCGCGGCCACCGATACCCGCGCGTTATCGCGAAGCATGGAGAGCAAGCGTCGATCCGTGGTATCCATGAGGTCTCATTGTGCAAAACGGCAGAAATCAGTGACTATTTGCGCAATTTTATCCTAAATTAGATCAATTTTCTGTCTATTTATTAGCCTAGAACGTCGTTCAAAATACCCCGAAATCCAGGATCAGCCGACGAGGGGGAGAACGATATGGTCGATTACATCGGTACTGCGCGCGTTCGAGAAATGGTGGCTTCGGTGGGGCGCGGCGCATTTCATGGACACCCTGGCCGCTGAGATCGAGGCCGACTACCGGCGCTGGAGCGAGTTCGACAAGTCGGCGCGCCATGCGAGCCATTCCGCAGGTGGCGTGATCGAATTGATGCCGACCAGCGATGGACGGCTCTATTCATTCAAGTACGTCAATGGGCATCCGAAAAATACCGCGGCGGGATTGTTGACCGTCACCGCGTTCGGGGTGCTGGCCGACGTTGCCACCGGCTATCCGCTGCTGCTCTCCGAGATGACGTTCGTCACTGCGCTGCGCACCGCCGCCGTCTCCGCGCTGGCGGCCCGGTACCTGGCTCGCCCGGACAGCCGGGTGATGGCGCTGATCGGCAATGGTGCGCAGAGCGAGTTCCAAGCGATTGCATTTCATCACATGCTGGGAATTCGCGAATTGCGGTTGTTCGACACCGATCCCGCCGCGACCTCGAAACTCATGCTCAATCTGGAGTCGCTGCGCCTGCCGGGCCTTCGACTCAGGCGCTGCGCCGACACCGCCGAGGCGGTGCGCGGTGCCGATGTCGTCACCACGGTGACCGCGGATAAGCGCAACGCTCTCATCGTGACGCCCGACCTGGTTGAACCCGGCATGCACCTGAACGCGGTGGGCGGTGATTGCCCCGGCAAGACCGAGTTGCACGCCGACATCCTGCGGCGTCCGGATGCGCGCATCGTGGTCGAATTCGAACCGCAAGCGCGGATCGAGGGCGAGATTCAGCAACTGGACGCCTCTGCGGCCGTCACCGAACTCGCCGAGGTGCTCTGCCGGGCGCAGCCCGGCCGCGGAGCCGAGCGCGACGTCACGATTTTCGATTCGGTGGGATTTGCGCTGAATGATTTCTCCTCGCTGCGCTATCTGCACCGTTTGAACTCCGAGCTGCATGGCTCGTCGCGCATCGACCTCATTCCGCGTCTCGAGGATCCGAAGGATCTGTTCGGTGCGCTGGCACATGCCGCGCCGCATGCGGGGCGGCGCCGCGAGCGGCTGATCGCCGCCGAGGAGCCTGTGGCATGAGCGCGATCATGTCATCCCGTGCCGCGAGTCTGATTGGTGCGCCGACCGACGTCGGCGCCGGCGATCGTGGATCATCCATGGGGCCGGAAGCATTGCGCGTCGCCGGTCTGCACGGAGCGCTGACGAGACTGGGCTTGAACGTGCTCGATACCGGTAATGTCGGCGGGCCGCCGAATCCCGGTCTGCCGGCGCAGGGCGGCTACCGTAATCTGGCGGAAGTCGTTGCTTGGAACCACGAGGTGCACGGTGCGGTGTATCGTGAGTTGCACGCAGGCCGCCTGCCCATTCTGCTCGGCGGTGATCACAGCCTGAGCATCGGCTCCATCTCCGCCGTCGCAAGACATTGCCGCGAAGCGCAGCGCCCGCTGCGAGTGATTTGGCTCGACGCGCACGCGGATTTCAATACCCGCGAAATCAGTCCGAGCGGCAGCCTTCACGGCATGCCGGTCGCGTGTCTGTGCGGCTTCGGTCCGAGCGAACTCGCTCGGATCGGCGGTGTGGTGCCCGCCATCCGGCCGCAGTGGCTTCGTCAGGTCGGCATCCGCAGCGTCGATCCCGGCGAAAGGCGCTTCGTGCACGAGCAACAGCTCGCGGTGTTCGACATGCGCTACATCGACGAGATGGGCGTCAGAAAAGCCATGGAACTCGCCCTGCAGGACCTGCCGGAGGATGCGCATCTGCACGTCAGTTTCGACGTCGATTTCCTCGATCCCGAAATTGCGCCCGGTGTCGGCACCACGGTCGCGGGCGGAATGTCCTACCGCGAGGCACAATTGTGCATGGAAATGATCGCAGACACCGGGCGGATCGCCTCCGTCGATATCATGGAGCTCAATCCCGCCCTCGATGTGCGCAACAAGACTGCGGTGCTTGCGGTCGATCTGGTCGAATCGCTGTTCGGCAAGAGCACGTTGATGCGCCGGCCGGTCTCTGCCACCGGGGGCAGGCCTGATTCGATCGGCGCTGCGCGCACGCGCATGGCGCTGCTCGATCAGGCGCTGCTCAATATAGAGTCCGACGGGCGGACGCTGGCGTTAGCGGCCGCCGTTGTCGATACTAGGAGCGCCTTTCAAGGAGGCTCGCCATGGCCGCCAATTTGAACGAATCTTCCGTCAAGCCGACGCCGGATCTGTTGCGCTCGGCCGTACGCGAACACAGCCTGTGGCAGGAAGATCTGGCGGTCAATCGCTTCTTCAGCCGGATGGAGTTGACCGGCGGCGCACGACACCGCGCGGTCGCATTGGCCATGTCGCTGGTCGAAGGCGCGCGCGCGCGGCGCGACGAGCGGCCGTTCCTCGATGCATTCCTGCAGGAATTCGGGCTTTCCAATCAGGAGGGCATCGCCCTCATGTGCATCGCGGAAGCGCTGCTGCGAATTCCGGACGATGCCACCGCCGATCGACTCATCGCCGAGCAGCTGGCGACCGGCGACTGGTCGGCGCATGCCGGGCAGGTCCGAATCCCTGTTCGTCAATGCATCGACCTGGGGACTGATGCTGACCGGCGGCATTCTCGAACTCGATCCGGCGATCAAGACCGACGCCGCGGGATGGGTCCGCAAACTGACGCGCAAGGCAGGTGAGCCCCTGGTGCGGCTCGCCGTGCGCCGTGCAATGCGGATCATCGGCGGCGAATTCGTCGTCGGGCGCAGCATCGAGGAAGCCCTCGCGCGCAGCGCGCGCGAAGCCGGAACTGGCTCTGTGCTCCTTCGACATGCTGGGCGAGGGCGCTCGTACGTTGCAGGATGCGGAGCGTTACCTGAATCCTACGAGCATGCGATCGACGTCATCGGCGCGCCAGGGAGTCGGGCGTGGCCCGCACGAGCGATCGAGCATCTCGATCAAGCTGTCGGCGCTCGAGCCGCGCTATTCGCTGCTGCAGCGGGAGCGCGTCATGCAGCGCTTGGTACCCAAGGCGCGATCTCTGGCACGCCGCGCGGCGACTCACGGGATACAGCTCACGATCGATGCGGAAGAGGCCGACCGGTTGGACCTGTCTCTGGACGTGATCGAAACGCTGGCGCGGGATCCCGACACCCGCGAGTGGCGCGGGTTGGGGCTTGCGGTGCAGGCGTACTCAAAGCGAGCCCTCGACATCATCGACTGGGTGGCAGCGACTGCGCGGTCGGGCGGCAGACGAATGGCGGTTCGCCTGGTCAAGGGCGCCTATTGGGACACCGAAATCAAGCGCGCGCAGGAGCGCGGCCTCGAGGGGTATCCGGTCTACACCCGCAAGGTGACGACGGACGTGTCCTATCTGGCCTGTGCCGGATCCTTGTTCGGCCATGCCGATGTGATCCTCTCCCAGTTTGCGACTCACAACGCGCACACGATTGCATCCATTCTGCAGTTGGCTCGGCCGGGCTGCGGTCTATGAGTTCCAGCGCCTGCACGGCATGGGACGCCTGTTCTATGCGGAGGCCGCGCGCCGGGTTCCCGATTTTCCGCCGGTCCGCGTTTACGCGCCGGTGGGTGAACACAAGGACTTGCTGGCGTACTTGGTGCGCCGGCTGTTGGAGAACGGCGCCAATACCTCCTTCGTGAACCGCTTCATGGATGAGCAGGTGGCGGTGGCGGATATCGTTCGCGATCCGATCTCCGAACTCGAGCGGCTCGAGAGCCGGCCCCATCCGAAGTTGCCCAATCCCGTTGCCCTCTATGCCGAGCGGCGCAATTCGAGCGGGATCGATGTCGGCAATCCGCGTGGATCTTGCCGCGGTGCGCGTGGGCGTCGCCGCTCGACGATCCTCCGATCACGTCGCGGGCCCGATCATCGATGGGGTACTCGCGGAGGGCCGCCCGCACGCGGTCACGAATCCCGCCGACAACCGCGATTGCGTCGGAAGTTCACGGGATGCGACGCCGGCCGAGATCGTCGAGGCATTCGACCGCAGCAGCCGCGCGCAGCCCGCTTGGAACGGTTTGGGCGGCGCGCTTCGAGCGGACTGCCTCGATCGGGCGGCGGCATCTGCTCGAGAGGGGCGCGGCTGGATTTCTATGCGCTGCTGGTGCGCGAAGCCGGAAAAACACTGCCGGATGCGATTGCCGAAGTGCGCGAGGCGGTGGATTTTTGCCGCTATTACGCCGTGCGCGCGCGCGATGAGTTCGCGAAGGGCAAGCGCCTCGAAGGACCGACCGGCGAAATGAACGAGCTGTCGCTGCAGGGGCGCGGCGTGTTCGCCTGCATCAGCCCGTGGAATTTTCCGCTGGCGATCTTTGCGGGCCAGGTGACCGCGGCGTTGGCGGCGGGCAATTGCGTCATCGCCAAGCCCGCCGAGCCCACGCCGTTGATTGCAGCGCGGTTCATCAAGCTGTTGCACGAGGCCGGCGTCGCCCCCGATGCCCTGCACTTGATTCCCGCGCCCGGGACGCATATTCGGTGAGATTGCGTTCGCCCATGCCGCGCTCGCCGGCGTCGCGATGACGGGATCCACCGCGACGGCGCTCGAACATCAACCGCGCCTTGGCGGCGCGAGGCGGCGCCATCGTACCGTTGATTGCCGAGACGGGGGGCTTGAACACCATGCTCGTCGACTCGACCGCGTTGCCTGAGCAGGTCGTCGATGACGTCTTGACTTCAGCCTTCATGAGCGCGGGCCAGCGCTGCTCTGCGCTGCGGTTGCTGTTCCTGCAGGAAGAGATTGCCGAGACGGTATCGGAGATGCTCGTGGGCGCGATGGACGATCTCGTGATCGGCAATCCCGCCCACTTCAACACCGATGTGGGTCCGGTCATCACAGCGGCAGCTGCGGACGGGCTGAACCGCCATATCGAGCGCATGCGGCACGAAGGCCGCATCATCAAGGCCTGCGGGTTGGACGAATCGCATGTTCACGGCAGCTATCGTCGCGCCGCACCTGATCGAACTCACGAATGCGGCGCAACTGACCCATGAGGAGTTCGGTCCGATCCTGCACGTCGTTCGCTATCGATCCGCCGACATTCAGGAGGTTCTCGCCTCGATTCGCGCGAGTCGTTATGGACTGACGTTGGGCATTCAGACTCGGCTCGAGTCTTTTTGGAGGATGGTCTTCGAGACCACGTCGATTGGAAACACCTACGTGAATCGCAACATGATCGGTGCGGTCGTCGGCGTGCAGCCATTCGGCGGGACCGGGCTTTCCGGCACGGGCCCCAAGGCCGGCGGACCGCACTACTTGACGCGCTTCGCCAATGAAAAGACCCTGACGGTCAATACCACCGCGACGGGCGGCAATGCAGCGTTGCTGAATCTCGGATCGTAGATGCCCCGCGGCTACTCGCGCGTGGTGGCCGGTGACGTCAACGGCTTCCTCGGTCTCGTAGTCGATAACCTCTCGGTGCTGGCGCTGCTCGCGGCCATGCTGATCGCGGGCTTTGGCATACCGGCAACCATCGTGTTCGGGCGCATGTTTCCCGGCACCGCACTCGGTGTCCTGATCGGCGACCTCATCTACACGTGGCTGGCAATACGTTTGGCGCGGCGCACCGGGCGCTCCGATGTAACGGCGATGCCTTTCGGCCTCGATACGCCTTCGACCATCGGCATGGGCGTGCTGGTGCTCGGACCTGCGTTCGTCAAATTTCGCGCCTCGGGACTCGAACCGGTCGCTGCGGGGCTCGAGACCTGGTATCTGGGAATGGCGGCCACCGCCACGATGGGCGCGATGAAATTGGTGCTCTCGTTTGCGGGCCGTGGTGTGCAGCGTCTGATTCCGCAGGCAGGATTGCTCGGATCCTTGGCGGGAATCGCGCTGATGCTCATCGGGTTCCTGCCCCTGATCGAACTGCTCGAGATGCCCGTCATCGGCATGTTGACGCTGGGTCTCGTGCTGTACGCCCTGCTCGGGAAGGGAAAGGTTCCCGGCCGCGTGCCGGGCGTCTTGTTTGCAGTCATCGTGGGAACGCTCGCCTACTATGTGTTGGGCGGGTTGCAGGTGGCGGGAATGGCGATCGCGACACCGCCGCTGCCCACTTTGCGTCTCGCCTTTCCACACCCCGACGTCGGAATCCTGCACGGCTTTTCGCTGGTCGGAGCCTATTTGCCGCTGCTGCTGCCCTTCGCGCTGCTGACCGTGGTGGGCGGGGTCAACAATACCGAGAGCGCAAGGGTTGCCGGCGATGCCTACGACGTGCGCAGCATCTTGCTGGCCGAAGCCGCGGCAACCCTGGCAGCGGGTCTGACGGGCGGCGTGGCGCAGACCACTCCCTACATCGGCCATCGAGCATACAAGCAGATGGGTGCGAGGGCGGGTTATACCTTGCTCACCGGGATCTTCATCGGCGTCGGAGGAATGTTGGGGTATCTGTCGAATTTGATCGAGTTCATTCCGCCCGCCGTGCTGGCGCCGGTGCTCGTGTTCGTTGCGCTGGACATGACGGTCCAAGCGTTCAGGACGGTACCGCTGCGGCACGCGCCGGCGGTTGCGCTGAGTTTCTTTCCTTCCATCGCCCGTTTGCTGACGATCGAATTCAGTGACCCCACCTACCTGCCGGCGGAGCGTTTCGACCGGCTGATCGCCGTGTCCGGACCGAAGCTGCCGGCGCTGGCGGTGATCCTGGCATTGGGAAACGGCTTCATCATCACCGCAACGCTGTGGGCCGCATTCGTAGTGGAGATGACGGAGCAGCGGATGCGAGCGGCGGCGGCCTACCTTGCCGCCGCCGCGGTGCTCTGCTGCTTCGGAATCATTCACTCCGTCCGTCCGGACGGCAGCGCCTACGTACTCTGGCATCTGCAAGGGCTCGGCCGCGTCATCGCGATGCAGTTCTGCCTCGCGTATCTTGCGTTGGCCGCGGCGCTGTTGCTGTTATCGTTGCAGCGGGAACGTTAGCCCTCCTCAGGGCTGCTGCGATACCTTGGCCGCTTTGGCGTTCGCCTTCGCCGCGTCGTAGTCGGCGTCCGCTTGGTCCTTGCAAACTTGCTGATCGTGGCCTTGCAGCACATCGCATTTCTGTAGGGCGACCTTGTGATCGCCGTCGGCCTGTGCGACGGCAACGTCGTAAGCGTCCTTGCTCATATCCTTTTGCTCATCGCGCCGGGCGTTGCGAGCGCCCCGCCCGATTCTGTAGGGCAGCGCCGGGCGTCGGGGGTAGGAAATAGCCTGTCGGTATCGACCTACGGCGCGTGGCCCCTGCAACCGCTTACCACGACGCTGCGCCGGCCCTAGCCTGATCAAACTCAAGGAAGCGGCCCGGGCCACAAGGGCAGCCGTTGAGGGATCCCCGTCTAGCGGGGTGAACTCATGAAATGGGGACGGCGTGGAAAATGTCGCTCATTGACCCGTGAAACCTCGCCGAGCGGACGTGCCGTCGCTGGCGGCTTCGCGCCCACGCCCTCTGCGGACGGCTCCGATGATGAACGGGGTTCCTCGTCGCCGAAAGTCATGCACCACTCGCGTATGTCGTCCCTGACGACTTCGGCCGACAGTCCGTAGCTCTCTTGCAAGCATTCGACCAGCCGCTCGTAGCTGCCGTTGATCGTGGCAAGCTGCGAATCGGTCAAGGCGAGCCAGTGGCGCTTTGCTTTCGGAAGGTAGTAGCTCCAGTCAGTCGCAATCGTTTGCCAACTCATTGCCTTCCCCCTCCGTAAATGCCATGGCCGCCGCGGACAACGGAGAGCGAATGTGCCTGCGACGGGGAGGGCGCTGGTAGCGGCGTGCGGCGGATTCAAGTGTAGGTGCGGGCTGACGGGAGGTGACCGGCGGAGAGGGAAGCGCCACCGTACTATTCGCTACGGCACGCCCTCCGCGCCAGGCACCGCGCCGGCGCCGGATTCGAGTTTCGGTGCGGACTCCATGTACTCCTTAAAGCGGTAAAGATCCGCGCGCGTCTGCACCGCCGGTTCGGGGCCCGCCACTTTCGCGATCAGGTTCTCGATCAACCCGGATGGGGGATCGTAATGAATGATCGCCGTCACCTCGGTAGCTGGCGCGGCCGGCACGTCTCGGAACTCGACGCGGCCCGAATACCTCACGGGCGTGTTCCCCGAGCTGGCCCATGCGATGAGGCGATCCGTCTCATCATCCGTCACGATGAATTCCCACTCCGTGGTCTGCCCGGTCGCATCTTTGATGGTCCAGAGCGAACTGATCGAGTCGACCTCCGTGACGCCTTGGACGTTTTCCATGAATTTCGGCAGGTTGGTGAAGTCTCGCCAAAATGCATAAAGGGTGCTCCGAGGCTGAGCGATGGTTACGCTATCGATGGTCTCGGGTGCGCGCTCTGCCGCACCCGCATTCGCATCCGCATCCGCATTCGCCGGATGCGCCGGCTCCGCCGCCGCTGCCTCGCTGCTTCGTATGTCCGCCATAGCCCCTCCTTGAAGACCGCGTTGAGGAATCGGGGGCGATGATATGAAATCCCCGGCAAAGCGCTGTCGAGCCAGGACACCATGTCGCGTAGGAATCGACCGATGCCGCAGGCGGCGGCCCCGAGCTCTAATTGGAAAGGATAACCGCATGCTGTCTCGCGCGTGACCCTTCCGCGCACGGCATGACCGCTCGCCGTTGCGCGCGGAACTCGGCCGCGCGCGACTGGTCGCCTGTAGAACGTCTGCAATCTTCAATGTCGCGAGGTCCTATGAAAGCTGTCCGCATACATTCATTCGGCGATCCGGAAGTGCTGCATCTCGAGGAGGCCGACACGCCCAGGCCGCGCCCTGGGGAGGTGCTGGTGAAGGTCGGTGCGGCGGGCATCAATCCCGTGGACTACAAGATTCGCCAGGGGAAGTACCCGAAGATCACCGCGGCTCAGTTGCCGATCATTCCCGGTCGCGACGTATGCGGCACGATCGAGCAAACCAGCGCCGACGGGAGCGGCCTGCGCTCGGGCGATGAGATCTACGCGCTGCTCGACTGGAGTCTTGGAGGCTATGCACAGTACGTGGCGCTGCCCGCATCCCTCTGTGTCGCGAGGCCGAGAAATTTGAGCGTTGTCGAATGCGGCGCGGTGCCGCTGGCGGCGCTCACTGCGTGGCAAGGTCTTTTCGATCACGGCGGTTTGGAGACCGGACAGAGCGTTCTCATTCACGCCGGCGCGGGCGGCGTCGGACACTTTGCCATTCAATTCGCCAAGCATCGGGGCGCGCGAGTCATGACCACGGTTTCTGCAGAGAATCTGCAGTTCGTCCTCGGCCTCGGGGCCGACGTTGCCATCGACTACAAGAAGCAGCGTTTCGAGGAGATCGCCCGGGACGTCGATGTGGTTTACGACCTCGTGGGCGGCGATACCCGCGAAAGATCCTGGAGCGTTCTCAGGCCCGGTGGAATTCTGGTCTCCACGCTCGGTCAGCCGGACGAACGGGAGGCGTCGAAGCGTCGCGTGCGGGCAACGGGCTACATGGCGCAGCCCGACCAGGCGCAGTTGGCGGAGATCGGCAGGCTGCTCGAGGGCGGCAAAGTGCGTCCGACCGTGACGAAAACCTTTGCCCTCGGGGACGCCCCCCGCGCCCATCGCTACCTGGAGAAAGAGCACCCGCGGGGCAAGATCGCATTCTCGATTGACTGAAGTCCCACCACGAACTCGAGGACTGGCGCGCTGAGGCGCGGCTAAGTCTCGCAAAGATCCATGATGAGAGAGTCAATGTCGCGCGCTTCGAATGGTTTGACGATGCTGCGGACATTGGGACCCATGTTCTCCAGCGCCGAATTCAACGCATAGCCGGAAGCGATGATGATTGGAGCCCCGGGCTTCATCGTCAGAATATTGCGCGCCAGATCGAGCCCGGACATGACCGGCAAGCTGACGTCCGTGATGACCACGTCGAACGCATGCTCCTTGAATTCATCGAGGGCTTCTTCGGCGGTCGCGCGCGCCACGACTTCGCGCTGATCTTGCGCCAGCAGTTCCGAGGTGACTTCCCGGACGAGGGGATTGTCCTCGACGTATAGAATCCGAAGCGGCGTTGCCGAAGCAGTGGTGGACGGGGACAAGAACGCTTCCTGTGCCATGGGCCAACGGTGATGCACATCGATTCCTCGAAAGTGTGCCCGCAGCCCTGCGTGGAATTTATACGCTGCCACCGCATTCATGCGTAGGTAGAATCCCACGCGCCGCCGGCATCGTTTGCCGGCGCGGCCCACGATTCTCTAGTGCACCTTCTGAATCAACCAGATACCCGGTTTACCGCGTTGATTGAGGCCGAGGCTCACCAGGGCCGAATGGCTCTCCCACAGCCGCGCGATCGGCAAGCCCTCGCGATGAACACGGCGCGCAAACTCCTCGACTCGGCTCATTTCACGCGGATGCGCATCCGTCGTGCCGAGTGCCGGTAGCTGCAGGGAGTCCGCCGCGGATCCTGCGAGCCGCCGCGAGGATGGAAACGCTGATGGCGCGGCCGCGCCGGCGTCGGCCTGAGGAACATTGGTCGGCGCGCGCAGGTCGAGGTGCCCCATGCCCAATTTGAGGGAATTGAACGAACCGCCCGCTCGTCCGGCATGCGCCTCGCCCGCTACCCGCGCGACCATGCCCCCGTGTCCCGCCGGTGGCCCGGCGAGCGCAACCGTGGTCCATGCAAGGCCGCAAAGGCCGTAGAACGCCACACGCTTGATGAGGAGTTTTGGCCCTAACCTCTCCATGTGGGCAGTTCACCACGTCCGCCGTCCCTGAGGCATGGGCGTTTTCCACATAGTGTGGGTAGGAAGTCGCCGAGAGGGTTTCTCTTACCGGGAGCCACGCGCCGAGCGGGAGCCGCGCCGGGCGGGAGCCGCGAGCGGGAGCCGCCCCTCACCGTCGCGCAACAAGCATTCCGACACCGAAACCGAGCAGCGTGCCGAGTCCGAGCGCCTGCCAGGGATAGTCGCGCAGATAAGCGTCCGTGGTATGAGCCGCCTGGCGCGCCTGGCGCCGCATTTGCACCGCTCCGTCTTGAACGGCGCTCTTGGCGAGCATCATGGCCACACGCACCTTGGCGCGAATCCTCTGAATCTCGGGACTCTCGATGTCCGCCACGCGCTTGATCAGATCCTCCACCTCGTCGAACAACTGCTGAAAGGTTGCACCGGTCGCATTTTGGCGGCCCGACTGCGGCGTTGCAGAATTTCCCAGCCGGTCGGCACCGTTCTGACCGGGGCCCCCTTCGAGCGTCGTATCCATCGGCATCTCCCTTTTTGCGCAAGCGGCGATACGCAGCGCGTGAACTGCGGTCATTCTTGGAGCCGCGCCGAGCGTTGGCTGTCGGAGTTGCGCTGATAGGCCCGTAGGACCTACCTCACAGACGACAGACCGGTGGGTCGGCGGTTCGCCAACGCCTGACGGCAGACGCCTACCGGCCGGCGGTTCGGTTCGCCGCCAATGCGTCGAACAGGCTCTCATCCGGGTGCTGACTGCAGCGTGTCTGCAGCGTCGCGGCGAAATGCGGCAGCCCGCTCGCATCGAATAGGTGGCTTCCGGATTGCCCCACCGAGTAGCCGAACAGCCACATCATGATGGTGTTCGCGCTTTCCGGATCCTTGCGTGCGGTATCCACGTGACGCGATTCGAACGTCGCACACGTCAACGTGGTGAGATCCATCGGTTTGTCGCGCTTCGGCCGGATCGAGCTCAACGCCTCCAGCAGACTGGTGCTCGGATTGTCCTTGCACTCCGCATCGAGCGCGAAGCCGAAGGCACTCAGGGCATCGCCGTACATGATGTGCTCGCCGAGCTTGGCGACCGAATATCCGAACAGCCACATCACCGTATCGATCGAATCGGGACTCGAGCGATCGCCATGCTGCGATGAGCCCGGAGAGGCGAGGATTTCATTTTCGTACTTGTCGCAACTCAAGGTGGCGAGGTTCAACTCGCCGCCCCGAGAGATGCTGGAGGCGAGGCATGCACCGATGAGCAGGAGCGCGCAACATTTCATGATTCAAACCCGTGACGGTAGAATGCGGTTGACCAGGGCGGCGAATCGGCCCGACTTCACCCAGCGTTTCGCCGCTTCGATGTCCGGAGCGAAGTAGCGGTCCGCCGCATAAAATCCGACCTCGTTGCGAATGGCGGCGTGCACCTGTTCCAGAGCGCCCGACGATCGAGCCGGGCGGTGAAAATCGATTCCCTGCGCCGCCGCCAGCAATTCGATGCCGACGATGCAGGCGGCGTTCTCGATCATCGCGCTCAGGCGGCGCGCGGCGTGCGTGGCCATGCTCACGTGGTCCTCCTGGTTGGCCGACGTGGGGATGGAATCGACGCTGCAGGGAGCGGCGATGGCCTTGTTCTCGGAGACCAAAGCGGCTGCGGTGACCTGAGCGATCATGAAACCCGAGTTCAAGCCGCTGTTGTCGACCAGAAACGGCGGCAAGCCGCTCATCTTCGGGTCGACGAGAACTGCGACCCGTCGCTCGGACAGGCTGCCGATCTCCGCGATGGCGAGCGCCAGCGTGTCCGCCGCGAACGCGACCGGCTCGGCATGAAAATTCCCGCCCGACAGCACCTCGCCCTGCTCGACGAACAGCAGCGGGTTGTCGGTGACTGCGTTCGCCTCGACGCGAAGCGTGCTACTGCAGTGGCGGAGGAGATCCAGGCATGCGCCCATCACCTGCGGTTGGCAGCGAAACGAGTACGGGTCCTGCACCCGCGAGCAGTCGAGATGCGAGGCGCGAATCGCACTGCCGCTGATCAGCTCGCGGAATTCGCGCGCAACGGCGATTTGACCCGGTTGGCCGCGCGCCTGATGAATACGATCATCGAACGGCGCATCGCTCGCCTTCAGCGCATCGACCGACATGGCGCCCGCAACGATCGCCGCCGCAAGCACATCTTCGGCACCGAACAGGCCTGCCAGCGCGAGCGCGGTGGAAACCTGCGTGCCGTTGATGAGCGCCAAGCCTTCCTTTGGGCGCAGTTTGAACGGCTCGAGTCCCGCGTGCCGCAGACCCTCGCTTGCCGGCAGGCGGCGACCGTTGACTCGCACCTCGCCGAAACCGAGCAATACCGCGCTCAGGTGAGCCAAGGGCGCCAGATCGCCGGAGGCGCCCACGGAGCCCTGGGCGGGGATGATCGGATAAGTTTCACTGCGCAGCAGTGCGAGCAGCGCGTCGATCAGCTCCAAGCTGATGCCGGAGTAGCCGCGCGCCAGCGCATTGACCTTGAGCGCGAGAATCAACCGCACCACCGGATCCGGCAGCGGTTCGCCGACCCCCGCCGCGTGCGAGAGCAGCAGGTTGCGCTGCAGGAGCTCGAGCTCCTGCGTCGGTATGCGAGTCTGCGCGAGGAGGCCGAAGCCGGTATTGATGCCGTATGCCGCATTGCCGATCGAGACGATCCTGTCGACCAGCGCGCTCGCCGCGGCGACGCGGGAACGGTCCGCGGCGCCGAGGTGCAGGATCGCCGGCTGTTCGTAGATCGCGCGCAACATCGGCAGCTGCAACTCGCCGGCGCGCAGCTCGAGCGTGCCGGTCACGTGCGCGTTGTCCGCTGCGCCTCGATCATCGGCAAGTCCAGGCCTTGTTCGCGCGCGCAGTCGATGGCGGTTTGGTAGCCCGCATCGGCATGACGCATCACGCCGCTGCCCGGATCGTTCCACAGCACGCGCCGCAGGCGGCGCGCCGCGGCCTCGGAGCCATCGCACACGATGACGACACCGGCATGTTGCGAGTAGCCCATGCCGACGCCGCCGCCATGGTGAATCGACACCCAGGTGGCCCCGCTCGCGGTATTCAACAGCGCGTTCAGCAGGGGCCAATCCGAGACCGCATCGGAGCCGTCGCGCATCGCTTCGGTTTCCCGATTCGGACTCGCCACCGAACCCGAGTCCAGGTGATCCCGGCCGATGACGATGGGCGCGGACAGTTCGCCGCTGGCGACCATTTGGTTGAAGGCGAGCCCCAAGCGATGTCGCTGGCCGAGCCCCACCCAGCAGATGCGCGCCGGCAGGCCCTGGAAATGAATGCGCGATCGTGCCATGTCGAGCCAGTTGTGCAGATGCGGATCATCCGGGATCAATTCTTTGACCTTCGCATCGGTCTTGTAGATGTCCTCCGGATCGCCGGACAGCGCGGCCCAGCGGAAGGGACCGACGCCGCGGCAGAACAAGGGACGGATGTACTCCGGCACGAAGCCCGGAATATCAAAAGCGTTCGCCACGCCGGCGTCGCGCGCCACCTGGCGGATGTTGTTCCCGTAATCGAATACCGGCAGTCCCATCGCTTTGAAGCGCAGCAGATACTCGACGTGTTTCGCCATCGAGCGCTTGGCCTGCGCGCTCGTGCCTTCGGGATCGCACACGCGCCTTTCGTCCCATTGCTCGACGCTCCATCCCTGCGGCAGATAGCCGTTCACCGGGTCGTGCGCCGATGTCTGATCGGTCAGCGCATCGGGCCGGATGCCGCGCTCGAGCAACGCCTCCAGAACGTCCACGATGTTGCCGAGCAGCGCGACCGAAATGGGCTTGCTGCTCTTCTTGGCGGCCTCGAGCAGAGCCATCGCGTCGTCCAGGGAACGTGCCTGCACATCCACGTAGCCGGTTTCCAGACGCTTGGCGATGCGGCTCTCCCGGCATTCAACCGCCAGCATGCTGAGCCCGGCCATCGTCGCCGCCAGGGGCTGCGCGCCGCCCATGCCGCCGAGGCCCGCGGTGAGGATCCACTTACCGGCGACCTTGCCGCCGAAGTCGCGGTGACCCATCTCGGCGAACGTCTCGTAAGTTCCCTGCACGATGCCTTGGCTGCCGATGTAGATCCAGGAGCCGGCCGTCATCTGACCGAACATGGCAAGGCCTTTGCGGTCGAGCTCGTGGAAGTGCTCCCAGGTCGCCCAGTGCGGCACCAGATTGGAGTTCGCGATCAGTACTCGCGGGGCATCCGCATGGGTCGGAAATACGCCCACCGGCTTACCCGACTGCACCAGGAGGGTCTCGTCCTCGGTCAGGCGTTTGAGCGTTTCGACGATGCGATCAAAGCAATTCCAATCCCGGGCGGCGCGTCCGATGCCGCCGTAGACGACGAGCTCGGCGGGGTTTTCGGCCACCTCCGGATCGAGATTGTTCATCAGCATGCGCAGCGGCGCTTCGGTCATCCAGGAGCGGGCCTGCAGCTGCGTACCGCGGGAGGCGCGGATGACTCGGGGCTTTACGGGGGCGAGCATGGCTATTCCTCAGGGGCGAAAACGCCCGGACATTTCGTAGCGGGAACCGGGATAGTACAGCCGCGCGACGGAAGCGATCCGACCGGCCGTCCACGTGCGGCGAATCATCAACAAGCAGGGCTCGTCGCGCTGCATCGCCAAGAGCTTGCGGGTGCGCTCATTGGGCATGACGGCGCGCAGCAGGTGTTCCGCCTCCTGCAGTGGTGCGACTTTGACCAGGTAGTCGTACGGCGTCGTGCGGCCGAAATCCACCGTCAAATAATCGGGCGCCAGTGCCGGCAAGACCCAGCGCTCCTCCAGCTGCAAGGGATGATCGTTCTCGAAATGCACGATCTCGGAGCGGAACAGCTCGCTGCGCGGCGCGATGCCGAAATCCTCGGCAAGCGTGCCGACGGCCCCGATGCGCTGGAGCGATACGATCTCGGCTCGATGCACGTGGCCGCGCTCGCGAATTTCCTCCGCGATGCTGCGGATCTCCAGCGGGTGGGCGCGCGCGTGACGGTCCGCGACGAAGCTGCCCACCCCGGCGATGCGCACGAGGACGCCCTCGTCGCGCAATTCCCGCAGCGCGCGATTCGCCGTCATGCGCGACACACCGAATGATTTCACGATGTCGTTCTCGGAAGGGACACGCGCAGAGGTAGCCCATTTGCCCGAGCCGATATTATCCAAAATATGCCGCTTCACCTTCAGATAGAGCGGCTGGATCGAGGCGATCGACTTGTCCATGCAGCCTAGGATAAGCTGTATAGACAGGTACAGTCAACCTACAGGTACAGTCAACCTCCCTCACGACACGGTGGGCCCGAGCCTCCCCATCAATTCGCGAAAGCGATCCCGCAAGGGCAGTTCCGCTGCGTGCTGCCCTTGTTTGACCACCCACTTTCCGGCGACCATGACGTCGCGGATTGCTGCGCCGCCGCCGGCGAAGACCAGGTGATCGAGCGCGCTCGCTGCCACCGCGCCGGCCATGCATGGGTGGGTGGGATCGAGCACCAGCCAGTCCGCGCGACGCCCAACGGCGATTTCGCCCACCGGTTGGCCGATGGCCTGGGCGCCATGGCGTGCCGCATCGCGCCACAAGCGGGTGCCGACGTGAGTCTCGGTCCGGTCGGCGAGGACACCGCGGCGCTTTTTGCGCAGGCGCTGCTGGTATTCCATCCAGCGCAATTCCTCCGCGGGGCACACGGTTGATTGGCTGTCGGAACCGACGCAGATGCGTCCGCCGAATTTCAAGAATCGATCGGTGCCGAACAGGCCGTCGCCCAAGTTGGCCTCGGTGCTGATGGATACGCACACGACGGCGGCGGCGGCGGCGATGCCCCGCAGTTCCGCCGCCGTGGCATGCGTTGCGTGCACCAGGCACCAGCGCTCATCGACCACACCGGTGTCGAGCAGCAACTCGATGGGCCGCCGGCCGGTGTGCTGCAGGCAGGCCTCGACCTCTTTCACCTGCTCGGCGACATGAATGTGGACCGGCATGCGCGCATCGATAGAGTGCAAGCCCCGCACCACCTCGAGAAGCGAGCTCAAGGGCACGGCTCGCAAACTGTGAAAGGCCGCGCCCGTGCGTCGCGCGGCGGACGGCGTGCGCCCCTCGGCGCTCACCCGATCTGCGATCGCCCGCAGGAACCAGTCCGAATCGAGGGCAAATCGCGACTGCTCCGGCTTCAGCGGTTGAGCACCGAAATCGCTCGACTGGTACAGGGTCGGCAACAGCGTCAGGCCGATGCCGGTAGCGGCCGCGGCCGCTCCGATCGCCTCCCACAGGCTGTTCGCGCCGGCGTCGAGATCGCCGTTGGGCCGGCGGTGCAGGTAGTGAAACTCCGCCACCGAGGTATAACCGGCCTTGAGCATTTCGACGAACAGCTGCGTCGCGAGCACCTGCAGGTCCTCGGAGGTGATGCGGTTCGCGAGCGCGTACATCGCCTGGCGCCACGTCCAGAAGCTGTCGTGGACCGACTGGCGATATTCCGTGGAACCGGCCATCGCGCGCTGAAAGGCGTGGCTGTGCGCATTGGGCATCCCGGGGACGACGTAACCCGGCACGCAATCGCGCGGCTCGCCGCCGGGTCCCGTATCGATGCCGCTGATGTGCCCATCGTCGGCGACGGTCACGCGCACGTCGCGAACCCAGCCCTGGTGCAACAGGGCGTGTTCCAGATGATATTGTCGGGCCACGCTTACCGTATCATTCCGATGGAACACCGAGCAGCGAGCGGACACGTGCAGCCAAGGCCAGCGAACGATTGGGATCGGGTATGGATCGGGGCAAACATCGCCACGATGGTCGCGGGTGCCGAACCATATGGCAAGCTAAAAAGCGCCGCCTTGGCCGTAAGGGGCGAGCGCATTGCTTGGATCGGCCCCGCAGTCGAGGCCGAGCGTATGGCGGCGGCCCGGGGCGTTCCGATCGAGGATTGCCGGGGTCTGTGGATGACGCCCGGCCTCATCGACTGCCACACCCACCTCGTGTACGGCGGCAATCGCGTCGAGGAATTCGAGAAGCGTCTCTGCGGCGCATCCTACGAGGACATTGCGCGCAGCGGCGGCGGAATTCAGGCAACGGTCAATGCGACCCGGATCACCGACACCGCATCGCTGGTTGCCGGCGCGGCGGTTCGAGTGCGGCGCTTGATGTCCGAGGGCGTCACCACCCTCGAGGTGAAGTCCGGCTATGGCCTCGATCTCCGGACCGAGTGGCGCATGCTGGAAGTGGCGCGCACCCTGGAGCGTGAACTGCCGGTGTCGGTCAAGGCCACCTACTTGGGATTGCACGCGCTGCCGAAGGAATATCGTTACGAGCGCGAGGCTTACGTGAACCTGGCCAGCCGGGAGTGGCTCGAGTCGCTGGCGGCGGCAGGCCTCGTCGACGCCGTGGATGTGTTTTGCGAGAAGATCGCCTTTACAGTCGCAGAGACCGAACGATTTCTGCGCGCTGCGCAATCTTGCGGGATACCCGCACACGTTCACGCAGGCCAATTGAGCGACATGGGGGCGGCGGAGCTGGCAGCGCAATACGGCGCGCTTTCCGTCGATCATCTCGAGTTCGTGAGCGAGGACGGCGTGCTGGCGCTCGCCGCCGCGGGTACGGTCGCGGTGCTCTTGCCCGGTGCCTATTTCATGTTGCGTCAGACGATTCCGCCGCCAGTCGCGCTGCTGCGGCGCGCCGGTGTGCCGATGGCGGTTGCGACCGACTGCAATCCGGGCAGCTCGCCGTGTACGTCGCTTCTGCTCGCGCTCAACATGGGCTGCGTTCAGTTCGGCCTCACCCCGGAGGAGGCGCTGAGCGGCGCCACTCGCAACGCCGCGCGGGCGTTGGGACTGCACGAAGAGCTCGGCACTCTGGAGGTGGGCAAGCGGGCGGACTTCGCGCTGTGGCAAATCGAGCGGCCCGCCGAGTTGTGCTACAACTTGGGTGCGAACCCGTGTGCCGGCGTCGTCTATCGGGGCGCGGCCCGACGCTAGTGCCGCCGCGAGCCCGGCCGCACGGCAATCCCGCCTTCAATGAACCGTCTCTATTTCAACCTGGAAGCCGTCGCGGCTGGCTCAAGCGCGCGCGCTGCGCGCTTTCGCACCCTGCACAACGAGGTCCTCACGCCGACCTTCATGCCGGTCGGCACGCACGCCGCCGTTCGCGCCCAAAGCCGGGAGGATCTATTGGCGAGCGGCGCTCAAGTGCTGCTCGCCAATACGTATCACCTGCTGCTGCGGCCGGGGGTCGAGATCTTCGAGAGATTCGGCGGCATCCACGGTTTCATGAACTGGCCGCGATCGGTGCTCACCGATTCGGGCGGGTATCAGATCTTCTCGCTGCCGGGCAGTCGCACCCTGCGTGAGGAGTGCGCCGAGTTCACGAGCTATGTCGATCGACGTACCGTTCATCTGAGTCCGGAGCGCAGCATTGCCACCCAGAAAGCGATCGGCGCCGACATCATGATGGTGCTCGACCATTGCGTGCCTTCGACGGTCGAGCGGAGCGTCGCCCGAGAGGCGATGGAGTTGACGCATCGCTGGGCGCGCCGCTGCCTCGCTGAACGCGGCGATTCACCTCAAGCCCTGTTCGGCATCGTGCAGGGGGCGGCCTATGAGGACTTGCGCATGGCGAGCGCGCGCGCCATCACGCAAATTCCGTTCGATGGATTCGCGATCGGGGGCCTTGCGGTCGGTGAGAGCGCGGCGGCCCGCGAGGAGTGCACGGCGCTCGTCGCCGAATACCTGCCGCACGATCGGCCGCGCTATCTGATGGGAGTCGGAACGACGCGCGATCTGCTCGAAGCGGTGCACCGGGGCGTGGACATGTTCGACTGCATCCTGCCGACCGCGCTCGCCAAACAGGGGGTCGCGTTCACGAGCTTGGGCAGGCGCGACCTGCGGCGCGGCGCCTATCGCACGATGGATGGTCCCATCGACCCGGCCTGCGGCTGCTACACCTGCAAGACCTTCTCGATCGCGTACCTCTTTCACCTCAATCGCACGCGCGAAACGCTCGGCTGGCAGCTCCTCGGTCTGCACAACATTCACTTCTACACGCTGTTGATGCGGCGCATGCGCGAGCACATTCTGGCCGGGACGTGGCTCGCCTTCTACCGCGCGCAGCGCGACGTGCTCGATGCGCGCGACAGTTATGGAGCGGTCTCGAAGCGCATCACCAAGGCCGCTCGGCGCGAGCTCAAGATGCATCTGGGGCGGTATGAGGTGCTGCTCAGCGACGGCTGCGGGCACATTCGCGACAAGCATTCGGGCGAGGTGATGCATTCGGTGAGCGATCCCGTGCGGGAAGCCCGGCAGCTGTACGTGGAGCAGTCGCGCCTGATTCAGCGCTTGGACGCCGCCGAGTCACGGCCCCTCGTGGTTTGGGACGTCGGCCTCGGTGCGGGGACGAATGCGATGGCCGCCATCCACGCCGTCGAAACGCAGCGTGGCACCGCCTGTGCGCCGACATCGGGCGCCGATGCGCGACGCTTGGAGTTGGTGAGCTTCGAAAGCGATTTGGATTCGCTGCACCTCGCGCTCCGTCATCCGAAATGGTTTGGCCATCTGCGCCACCCGGCGCCGCGCGCGCTGTTGGCGAGCGGTCGCTGGAGCAGCCGCAAGGCTGCCATTGACTGGACGCTGATGCACGGCGACTTCGCCGTCTGCAGGAGCACCGCGCCGGCGCCCGACATCGTCTTCTTCGACCCCTTCTCCCTGAAGACTGATCTCTCCATGTGGACTTTGGCGGCGTTTCGGGAAATTGCCGGCCTCTGTGCGCACAAAGAGGTCGAAATATTCACCTACAGCTGCTCGACGAGCGTGCGTGCGGCCATGCTCGCAGCCGGCTTCTACGTCGCGCGGGGTGCGGGCACGGGACCGAAAGCCGAGACCACCATTGCGTTGTCGCCGCGCGCCGCCTCCCTCGCGCACGATCGGGACCTGTTGGGGGCGGATTGGCTCGCCAAATGGCAGCGCAGCGATGCCCGGATCCCGTTCGGGGCGGATCCGGGCGAGATGCTCTGCTGCGAGTCCGTCGCCGGCCATCCGCAGTTTCGCCGCTAACGGCGGGAGCCCCTTCAGTAGACCTCTCGTTGGTGAACGCGCGAGGTCGGGCCCGGAAAGACGCCGAAGGTCGCCATTCCGAGCGGGTTGACGCCGCTGCCCCATGGGTATTGCAGCCAGGAGGGCGCGGTGGCCGTCACCGATAACGCACCGGCGTTGCCCGCGCCGGGTGCCGCGAGGATGAGATTGAAGTCCCCGGCCACGGCCGATGAGCGGTACTGCAGGCCCGGAGCCGCGGGAGCGGCGCAACCGACACCCGACCGGCCCGGGCTTCCGGTATCGCGGACACAGGTTTCGCCGGCGGTGAGGTTCGGCCGGTAATTGTTGAAGGCGATCGCGGGGGCCGCCGTACAGACGTCGGCCGTGTTGGTGGTGAACCCTTGCGCCGCGCTCAGGTAATACTGCGTCGTTAACGGCACCGGCAGATCGAGGAGCTCCGAGCCCACCGCGTCGCGAAGTGCCAGCCTGCCGTAATACTGCACGGCGCTGGTGCTGAAGCTGATGCCGGTCCCGCTGCCGAAGGTCACGGGGTTCGGTGCCGAGACGCCGTCGGTGTCGATGACGTTGATGCTGAGCGCAATGTTGGCATTGAACGGCGCGCCGGCGGCGCCGCGGTTGAACAGCAGACCGCTGCCGGCACTGAACGTGAGTGTCGCCTGCCCACCCCCCAGGTCGGTGATCGTTGGGTCGCTGGCCGGTGGGGGAAGACCGGACGAATTGAGCGTGGGGCTCGCCGGCGTCGGGGTGTAGGCCCGTCCGTTCAGCGAGCCGTTGGTCAGCTTGAGGAACGCGCCGGTGTAGTTGCGCGTGGTCGCTCCGCCCAGGGCCTGCGCGGTCACCGTCATGACCGGCGCCACGGTGTAGGTCAGCGGCTGCCCGACGTAGCTGAAGCCCCCGGCGGCGCAGCCGGTGGCGAATACCGGCGTATTCAGCGCCGCCGCAAAGCCGTTCGGGATGAAGCGCCCCACATTGCCGGAGCTGGCACCGGTCACGGTGCCGGAGCCGAGATAGGTGGCGACGCTCGGCGTCAGCGTGAGGATGCCAACCTCCGGCCAGTTGAACGTCGTGCCGGTGGCGACGCCGCCGGCGAACGTGCCGAAGGCCGCGGCGTTGTTCAAGGGCGCCGCATCGCCGCCGGCGGGCGCCACCAGGTTGGCGGTCAGAGTGACCCCTTGCGGCGCAATCTCCTGGCCGTAGTTCGGCGTGGCAGCGCCGGCGAAGTTCACGGCCGTCACCGTCGCCGAGAAGGGCTGCCCGGCCGGAATGAAGGCGGCGCCGGATGCCGCGGCGGCGCCCGGGTTGTTGCCCGGCGAGGGCAGCGAGGCGGCGCACGCGCCGGGGCCATAGGCCGTGCACTTGATGTTCGACAGCGTGAATCCGTAGGGCTGAACCACGAACTGACCGCTGCCGCTCATGGTGTTGCCGGAACCCGTGCCGCTGCCGAGCGGGATGTTGTAGCGCGCATAGAGAGTGGCCTGCCCGACGTCGGAATAATTGAGGCTGAATGGCGCCTCGGCGTTTGCGGTGCTGAACTTCAGCGGCACGGTCGTATAGCTGGACACGCCGCTCGCCGGGTTCGATGCGATGGCGGTCGTGGTCGAATTGTTGGTGACGGCGAAGGCTTGTCCGGCGATGCAGCTCGTCGGGTTGTTGCATTGGTAGGCGAGACTCACGTTGACGGTGGCACCGCTCGGAAAGGCCGCAGTGCATGCGCCGGTGTTGGTGTCGGTGCGAACCGCCTGCAGTGCCAGGCTTTGCGTCGAGGTCTTGCCTGCGACCTGGGTGCCGATCGTGGTGGCGACGTTGGCGCCGTTCGTGAAGCGAAATCCCGACGCCACGAAAGTGAGCGGCGGCTGCTCCGAGGCGATCGCGGCGCCCGATTTCTGCGTCACCGGACCGTCGACCACGTTGATCGTGACCGTCTCGGCATAGGTATCCTTGAGCGAGAAGGTGACGGCGCCGTTGTCGGCCGTGACATAGGTATAGGTCGCCGTACCGCTGTTCGATGCCCCGGCGCTGAAGGTGCCGCCGCCCGTCGTGAGCGACCAATCGCCGTGGCCGGTGCTGGTGCTCACCGTGATCGTGCCGGTGGTCGCCACCGGCGTGTGCGTCAAGCTGTGCGCGGTGATGGTGACCGGCGATGCCTGGCAATTGACCGCCGTTCCTGCATCGCTGATCGCGAAATGATCGGGCGTCGTGCTGCCACCGGGTTTGAAGGTGGCGATGGCGGCCGCCCACCCGGAGAGCGTCGGCGCCACCGTCCAAGTGATGCTCTGCACGCCGGTGGCGGCGATGATTTTGTCCGCGCCGCCGCCCGCCGTGTCGCCTGAGTTCTGGTACTCGATGGCGCGCGAGGTATAGCCGGCGGATGGGACGATCGAGCTGAAATTGTCGGCGGGGTTGTCGACACCGAACGAGGAGACGACCAGTTCGTTCGCGAATGTGGTCGCGGCCGGGGTCGCGACCGCGGCGGCGGCGGAAGTGCCCGTGACCGCATTGACTTGATCGACGGCGCCGACACCGGAGTATTCCAGCGCGACCGCCCGGCTCTGCGAAATGCTGTCGTTGCCCGGCATGGTGACGGTCACGGTGATGTTCGCTCCCGTCTTGGTGACCGGCGCCGAGAACACTTGCGCGCTCTCGTACCAATTGGATTGATCGATGATGGCAAGCGCGTTCGACGTGTAGCTGTTGCCCGCGCTGTCGGTCACCGTCGTTTTCGGCGCGGTATTCTCCGACCAAGTCCATACCAGCACGACGAGGGTATCCCCCACCTTGGGGGCGGTGGCGAGAGCCGGTGAGGTGGCGGTGATTCCCGCCGGGTTTCCGAACAGACCGGACGATTGTACGAAGGCGATCTGCCCGAATGCCGGCGCGGCGAACAGCAGCGGTGCGGCGAGCAGGAGCGGCGCGAAGTACCGCAGAGTGCGCCGGGCGCTGTTCTGGGCGGGGAGATGAGGGATGTTGGACATTACGCGTCGTGCCCGTATCAGCCGGCGTTCGTGTAGGTGCCGCTGACGGCCCGGTGGACATACCCGGGTTGGCCGTAGGTGCCGGTCGTCGCGCTCGACTTGAGAACATAAGAAGAGCTGGTCGCGGTCCCGTTCGCAAATTGGGTCGCCGCGCACGTGACGATGACGGTGAAGCCGTTGAGCGCAGCCTCCGTGAGGTTCAGCGTCGTGCTGGCGGCGCAGCCGCCGCCCTTGACTTGGTATGCGCCCCACTCGATGCCGGTCTGCGCGGCGGCGAGCGCCCGGGCCTCCTCGAGCGCCATGGTCACCGCCTGCTGCTGGCCGGTTCCGACGCGAATCGCAACCACGGCGAGTGCTCCCAGCACGACGATCAGAAACAGCGCCGGAATGAGTGCGAAACCGCGCATCGACCGGGCTGCAGCCGGCGCGCATCTCATGGCGCATTCACCACTTGCACTTCGTTCAGCAACTGCACCGATTCGCCGCTCTCGGTGATCTGCAGCGCCAAGGTCGCGAGCGCATTGCGCTGCGCAGTGCCGGTGGAATACGTGAACTGGCAGCCGGCGACGTTCGCGGCCACGAGCGCGGCGCTCGCCCCGGCCGCGGTGAGCGTCGCAGCGCTCGTCGGCTCGCCGGCGGCGATCGCATATCCCGAGTAGCGGGTGAGCGTGCCGGCGGCCGTGTCGCACAGATAGGAAACCGGCCCGCTGACGAGATAAATCCGCTTGCCGGGGGAGCCGAAAGCGAATTGAAAGGGAGGGCTGAGCGTGACGAGATTCTGGTTGGCGGCAGCGCCGGCTGAAATCGTGATGGTGGTCCCCGCCGGCGTGATGACGTTCGCCATCTGATACGCATCGGCACCCGGGACGCCGACGTTGTAAATCGACAAATACGAGGTGTTCGACGTGAAAGGCAGGGTGAGCTGGGTGAACGGCACCGTGGTCGCGAACGCGCCGTCGGGCGCGGTGAAGTCGAGCACCAGTGCCGGATTGGAGACGGGGCCGCCGTCCTGGTACCGCGCGCCGTCGGCGGTTGAGAGCAGTTCGAGCGCGGTCACCGTGCCGCTGCTCGCGACCCGCACGCTGTTCGGCAGTGCACTGCGAAGGTCTCGTGCCATGAGGCGCAGTGCGCTGTCGCTGGCATCGACGAGGTCGGCGCGGCGGGTCTGCGCGGTGTAGGCATTCATCGGCATCACGATGAATAGCGCCATGAACGCGACCACCACGGAGCCGACCGCGATGGTGATGACGAGCTCGATCAGCGTGAAGCCCCGCAGGTGCGTGCGCACACGCCCGCGTGGGTGCGCATGCGGCGGGATGAGTGGTCCGGCGGCGCGCATCAGTAGTTCGTCCGGTATCCCGTCAGCGTCACGCTGCCGGTCGGTGAGTAGCTCACGGTGATGTCGATGCGGCGCGCGGCCGCCGCGGGCACGCCACTCAAGGCGCTGGTCGGGGAGGTCGTGACGCTCACCGTATAGCCGCTGAGCGGGGCGATCGGATTGCCGAACTGGTCGTGTGCGCCCACATCCACCAGCCCGTTGTATTGATCGACGAGATCCCAGCTGCCGCGGCCGGTATTCGGCGGCGTGCCGTTGGGGTCGACCACCCAGCGCTGTTCGATCTCATCGAGGTAGGCTTGCGCGATCGCGATGGCCTGCTGCTGCAGCATGGCATCCGCGCTGCGGCTGGCAATCGCCGCCATGGCGCCGAGGATCGAGGTCGCCGCGATCGCGACGATCGTGATGGCAACGATGAGTTCGATGAGCGTGACGCCGGAATGCCGATGACGCATGGCTATTGCACCTGGACGAGCCCACTGCCGGCATCGATCGTGATGGTGTGCGTGCCCACGGTGATCGTGGAGGCGGGGCTCGAGCTCAAACGGCCTTGCGTGTCGAATTGAAACGTTCCGGTGGGGCTCGCCGTGGTGCTCGCCGGCGCGCTGTCTTGAATGGGCGAGCCGTCGGGGCCGAGCAGCGGCGTGGACCAGCTCGCATCGGCGGGATTACAGCTATTGCCGG
The DNA here is from genome assembly GCA_963801865.1 of uncultured Gammaproteobacteria bacterium. Classification (GTDB taxonomy): domain Bacteria; phylum Pseudomonadota; class Gammaproteobacteria; order Steroidobacterales; family Steroidobacteraceae; genus Bog-1198. Next base: position 221,975 of record CAWDGY010000011.1, read on the forward strand.
AGGCCGCTTGCTGAGTGGCGGCATACGAGCTCGCCGCGAGGGAGAGCTGCGCCGGGCAGCCGGTGATGACGGCGGCCTTCTGGGCCGAGCGCAGGGCGGCGGCCAGCTCATCGACGTAGCCGCGGTCGGAGAAGCTCTGCTGATTCCAGAAGCGCGGGGCAATGTAGGCGGCGAGGACGCCCGCGACGGCCATGACGACCACGAGCTCGACCAGGGTGTATCCGCCCGCACTCGCGGTCTGCTCGCGGTAAGGAGTGCTGCGCCCCATGAGTGGAATTCCGTACGGGAGTCCGTCCCGCCGTTCGACTGCGGACCCGGTCCTAGCAGCCGGCGGTGCTGGTCGTGACGCCGGGTACCCCGCCGGCGGGCGCCGGGGTATAGGTGACCGTACAGACACCGGGTGCGCCGACTTTGGCCCAGGTGCCGGACGCTGCGCCCGGCGTGTAGGTGAAGTCCGAGGCGCTCGTGTTGACCGCCATCGGAATGCCGGCGGCGGTCGAGTCCGGGTAGCCATTGGCCAGGTTCACCGCTGAACCTTCCATCGTGACGGCGCCTGTGGCGCCTGACTGGCCCATCGCCATCGCCATGCCGCGGGCGAGCGAGGCGGCGCTCTTCACGCTGCCGGCGAGCCCGTTGATCGTCGCGATGCGCGCCTGCGAGTCGAGCGCGATGAACTTCGGCACCGCAAAGGCCGCCAGAATGCCGAGGATCGTAATGACCACGACCAACTCGATGAGCGTAAAGCCACTCGCCTGAGATTTCATTGTTCTGCTCCGTAGCGCCTCTGGCGCCAATGGGTTGATCCGCGCCAGCATGCGCTTAACCCGATGAGTCGGCCGCCGGACGGCACCCTTGAGGCATTTTTGTCGGACAAACTCGCATTTCCCGCGAGCTGTGATCGGGGTCACGGCGCACCGCAGCGTGCCGGCGGCCGCAGCGTGCCCGCATTGGGGCATGTTCGGCATGGGCCGCGTTTGACGGATGTCATCCGACATGCCCGACTTTGCCGATCATGTTCCACATCGGCAGGAACACACCCAGGGCGAGGATCAGCACCATACCGCCCACCCCGATGATCAAGATCGGCTCGAGCATGGCCGTCAGGTTGCGCAGCCGGTAGTCGACTTCGCGCTGGTAGAAGCCCGACACCTCCTCGAGGAGGCGAGTCAATTCACCAGTCTCCTCGCCGACGAGCACCATCTGCAGCACCAGCGGCGGGAAGATGCCCGCTCCGGCGGCTGCGTGGCTCAATGCCTCGCCGCGTTCGACCGCATCGCGCAGCCGCAGCAGCTGCTCGGCGAGATACTCATTGCCGGCGGATCGAGACAGCAGCGTCAGGGCTTGGATCATCGGCAGGCCGGCTTCGAGCGAGATCGACAGCGAACGCGTCACGCGCGACAGCACCGACAGGTGCAAGAGCTCGCCGAGCACCGGGAGCCTGAGCTTGAAGTGGTCCCAGCGATAGCGGCCCTCATCGCTCGCGATGTGGCGCCGGAAGGCGAAGAATCCCAAAATCGCGCCGGCGATCAGCGCCACGCCGTGGGCGCGGACGAGGTCGGAGGTTCCGATGATGACGCGCGTCGGCCACGGAATGTCATTTCCGAACACCTTGAAGAGCGGCGCGAAATTCGGTATCACGAACACGGTGATGATCGCGACGGCGAGCCCGATCACGCCGACGACGATCAGCGGATAGCGCACCGCGCTCTTCACCCGGTCCTGCACCTCCTGGTCCTGGCCCAGGTACTCGCACAGCCGCAGGAACGAGTTGTCGAGCGTACCGGTCGATTCGCCGACCCGCACCATGCTGATGAACAGCGGTGAGAAGATGTCCGGATGCCGGGCGAGTGAGGAGGCGAAATCCCGGCCCGATTCCAGACTGTGCAACACGTCGTGCAAGGCGTCGCGCAGCAGCGCGTTGTGCGTCGATTGCGGCGAGTCCACGCAGGCCGCGCAGCAGCGGCAGACCCGACTTGGTGATCGAATACATCTGCCGCGAGAACAGCACCAGGTCGGCAGTCGAGGGGCGCCCGGCGCCGAGCCGCTGCAGCAGATCCTGGACCGATGTACCCCGCGCCGCGTCGCGGCGCGATTTCGAGCGGGCGTGATGCCGAGATTGAGCAGTCGTGCCGCGACGCCGTCGATGTTGTCCGCCTCGAGGCGCCCCGTGATGAGCTCGCCGCGCCCCGAGCGGCCCCGGTAGCGGAAGTTGGACATGACTTAAGCGCGCTGCTCGAGCAGCAGCTCGACGCCCGAATCCTCGAGCGGCTCGCCCACGCCCGCCCCCGCCCCCGCCCCAACGAGCACACCCGCATCGTCGTCGACGAGCTCTTCGAGCCCGCTGCCGACCGCCATGGCTTCCGCGAGCGAGGTGATGCCGCTCAGCGCGAAATCGATGGCCCCTTGCGCGAGCGGCACATACCCGTCGCTCGAGCGCGCCGCCCGCGCGAACCCTTCGAGATCGCCGCGTCGCACCGCATCGGCGACGTCCGCGGTCGATCTCGAGAATCTCGTAAACGGCGACGCGGCCGCGGTAGCCCGACAGGTTGCAATAGGTGCAGCCGGCTCCCGCCATGAAGGGGTGCCGCTCGGGATCGAGGTCCGGACGGCAGGTCGCGAGCCACGCCAACTGGTTCGGCGTCGGAGTGGCCGGCTGCGCGCAGTCCGTGCAGATGCGGCGCACCAGCCGCTGCGCGACGATGCCGTGGACGGCGGCGGCGATCATGTACCCCGGCGCACCCATGTCGAGCAGCCGATTGACGGTCGCCACGGCGTTGATGGTGTGCAGCGTCGAAAAGACGAGGTGCCCGGTCATCGCGCCCCGCAGGCCGATATCCACCGTTTCCCGATCGCGCATCTCGCCGATCGAGGATGATGTCCGGATCCTGGCGCAGCGCGGTACGCAGCACGCGCGCGAAATCGAGGCCGATCTTCGGCAATACCTGCACCTGCGTGATGCGGTCGAGACGGTATTCGACCGGGTCCTCGACGGTGATCACCTTCACGCCCGGCTTGTTGATGTGGTTGAGCGCGGCGTAGAGCGTGGTGGTCTTGCCGCTGCCGGTCGGACCCGTCACCAGCACCATGCCGCTGTTGCGCTCGACCAGACGGCGAAAGCGTGCCTCGGTCGCCGCGGGCATGCCGAGTTTCTCGAGCGACTGCAGCGCGGAGGACTGGTTGAGCAGGCGCATGACGACCGATTCGCCGTGCGTCGTCGGCATGGTCGCCAAGCGCACGTCGACGCCGGCGTCGCGCACGCGCATGCTGAAGCGCCCGTCTTGGGGCAGCCGCTTCTCGGCGATGTCGAGTCCGCACATGAGCTTCAGTCGCGTGACCAGGGCGCCCGCCACGCGATGACCGTCGATGACCTGCTCCTGCAGGACGCCGTCGACGCGGAGCCTGATGCGCAGCTTGCCGTCGCCGGGCTCGATGTGGATGTCCGAGGCGCGCGCCTGGATGGCGTCGTTGAACATCGTCTGCAGCAGCTTGATGACGGGCGCATCGGGCGAGCTTTCCTCGGCCGACAGCTGCTCGATGTCGACGTTGCCTTCCTTCAGGTCGTCGCGCACGGCCTCGGCGAGCGAGGCGATCTCGTCGGTCTGGCGGTACACGGCGTCGAGCGTCTTCAAGAAATCCGCTTCGCCCACCAGGGCGAGGCGGATCGGCTGCTTGAGCTTCACCTGCAATTCATCGTAGGCGTGAATGTCCGACGGGTCGGCCATCCCGACCAGCAATCCGCGCGCATCCTGCAGCAGCACGATGGCGCGATAGCGGCGGGCGAGCGGTTCCGGCAGCAATTTCACCACCTCCCGGTCGACGCGCGCCTGTTTCAGATCGACGAACGGCACCTGCAGGTGCTTGGAGAGGAAATCGTGCAGCGAGGATTCGGACATCAGCCCCAGGTCGGCGAGCACGCGTCCGAGCTTGCGCCCCGAGCGGCGCTGTTCGGTGAGCGCCGATTGCAGCTGCTCTTCGCTGATGGCCCCGTGTTGGACCAGCACTTCGCCGAGCCGGATTCTGCGCTTGATGCTCATGTAGTTCGGCGCCCCCGTGCTAGCGCGCGTCTTCGCGCACTTTCGGGTCGAGCCTGGCGGCGTGGTCCATTTCCTCGGCGCTGAGCTGCGTCCACTGCTCATCGGTGTCGACCACGATCGGGCGCAGCAGAATCACGAGCTCGGTGTGATCGGTGATTTTCTGTTGACTCTTGAACAGGTTTCCGACCAGCGGGATATCCCCGAGCAGCGGCACGCGGTAGTCCTGGTAGCTATGGGTCGTCTGCATCAGGCCGCCGATCACGATGAGCTGGCCGCTCTTCGCCGTGACTACGCTGTCCGACTCGCGCACCTGGCTGTAGGCGAGCGGTAGCGAGGTCGTGCCATTGCTCGGACCCGCGACGGTCACCGTCAGGATCTTCGAGGTCACCACGCTCACCGTCGGGTGGATGTGCAGGATGATCTGCCCGTCGTAGGAGAGCTGCGGGGTGACATCGAGCGCGACGCCCGAGAAAAAGGGCGCGAGATCGAGGTTGTTGGCGGTCGAGGAGGAGGTGCCCACCACCGTATTGCTCTCGAGACCGGTCACGAAATACTCATCGGAGCCGGCCTTGATGACGGCTTTCTGGTTGTTGAGCGTCGACACCCGCGGGCTCGACAGCACCGTCGCCTTGCCCTGGGTCGACAACGCCTCGACGTAGGAGGCGAAACTGCCCGCACTGACGGCCACCGCGAACGCACCGCCGAGGGTGTTGGTGACCGTGCTGGTGATGGGATTTCCCGGTCCCACCGTCACCGGCATCGATGGCTGATTCAACAGCTGCAGGTTGTTGCTGCCGAATCCGTTTTGGGGGCCGGTCTGGAAGGCGCTATAGGTGCTGTTGCCGTTCTTCGCGATGGCGGCCCAGTTGATGCCCGCCTGGAACGCGTTCGACAACTGCACCTCGATGATCTTGGCCTCGATGATCACTTGCCGCGTGGCGATCTGCTGGATCTTGTCGAGATACTGCTGCACGTCGCGCAGCTCCCGCGGCGTCGCCCGGACGGCAATGAGGCCGGACTCCGCGTTCAACACGACGGTGCGGCCCGCGTCGGTGCCGATGAGAGAGCGCAGACTCGCTTCGAGCTCGGGCCAGAAGTCCGAGGACGAGCGCGTCGAGACGCTGGTCCCGGTGATTTCCTTGACGCGGTCGCCCTGTTTGGCTCCCTGGCCCGCCGCGAACACGGTGCCTGGCGGCTCGCTGAGCCCCTGCGACTGCGAGTCTGTGCCGCCGCCGCCTTGCACCGCTCCGCCGATGATCTGTGGATTCGAGCTCTGGCCCACCTGCCCCGAGGACACCCGCGTGCGCGAGGTGCCGCGGCGCTCGAGATCGATGTAGTTGACCTGGAACAGGCGCGTCTGCAGCGCGGGCGGCACGATGACGAAGCCGGACGGCATGCGCCGGTAATCGTAGCCGTAGGCGTCTCGCACCGCGTCGAGCACCTCGATGATGGTCACGTTCTTCATCTTCAACGTGATGGTTCCGCCCACATTCGGCTCGAGCACGATGTTGTAGGGCGTGCCGTCGGCGAGACCCTCGAAGAAGGTGCGTGCGGGCGCATCGGCGACGGCGACGTCGAAGCGAGCTTCATCGCTCCGGACGGCGGCCGCGAGACCGCTGCTCAGCAAGGCGATGAGGAGGAGTGCTCTGGGGTAGTTCATCATGGGGCTCCGCTCGACGCTCGCGCCGCTTCTGCGGCCGGCTTTTTGACCGTGGATCTGTTGTGCGTGAGGCGCAGCTCATGCGTACCGTTCGCGTGGGTGTAGCGCACGCCGTCCTCGAGGACCGAATCGATGGTGTAGTCGCCGACCACCGAACCGGAGCGTACGAGGTGGCCGTTGAAGATGGCGGTGCGTTCGCCGCCGAAGGACAGAACGGCGGAGAGCACCGGCGCCGGTTCGCGTGCGGCCGGGGCGGCATGGTTCTCGGGCAGTGGCGGCCGCGTCGGATCGCGCAGCCCGTCGGCGGCGGCCGTCAGCGTAAAACCGAGCGCACACACGGCGAAGACCGGCCGCTTCATACGCTCATCCAGTAGCGCGACAGACTGAGCGCGCCGATGACGATGCGCACGCGATTGCGCGGGTATTCGCCGGCGACCAGCTGGACCTCCCGCCAATGGATGCGCCACGGCATCGCCTCGAGTGCCCGCAGGTACGAGACCACGCTGCCGTAATCCCCTTCCACCACCATCTCGACCGGATGGAGGAACGGGCCGCGGTCATCGGGCGCAATGGGCGCGTCCGCCGCCGCCCCCGGGGGATGCGACAGGCTTTCGACCGGCAGGTTCGCGAGGCTCACGAGCTTCAGTCCGTGCTGTTCGGCGAGCAGCTGCCGCAGAAGCTCGGTCATGTGCTGGGGCGCCACGTAGCCCTGCGCCAACGACTTGAGCTCGGCGTCGAGCGAGGCCAGGCGTTCGCTGAGCGCGCGGTTGCGCAGCGCAGCCGCGACGGCGGGGTCCTGCGAGGCGGTGGCGCCGGCCTGATCGATCACGGTCATCTGGCGGCGCGCTTCCGTCAGCTGGCGTTCCGCCGCTTTGGCGCGTGCGCCCAAGGGATCCATCACCAGCGTCTGCCAGGCGATGTACAGCAGCGCGACGCCGGCGCCGAATATGATGGCGCGCTCGCGCAAGGTCAGGGCATCGAGCCGCTCGATCAGCGGCCGGATGCGCGCGAGTGCACCGTGAAGCGCGATCACGGACTCTTCTCCACGGCGGGGAATTTGAGGCCCGGCGCCCCCAATTCGAACAGCAGCTGCGCGGGAGCCTCTTCGCGGGTTGCGCGGCGTATCACGAGCTTGTCGAAGCGAACTCCGTCGAGCGCGGGCTCCTGCGCGATCGCGCCGAGATAGGCGGGCACCAGCTTCGAATCAACCGTCGCGCCCCGCAGAGCCAGACGACCGTCGCCGGAGCCGACGACGATGTCGTGCAGCCACAGTCCATCGATCTGCCGGCGGGCGAGCGCCTCCAGCCGCGCGGCGAAACCGGTGGTCGGCGAGACGGCGCCGCGGCGCACGATGCTGAGCGCGCGCTCGCGAGCTGCGATGTCCGCGCTCAGCTCCTTCGCCTGTGTCTCGATCTCGGCAAGACTGCGGCCGGGCTGCAGCGCCGCTCCGGCTCGCTCGAACATCGCCAGCTGCGCCGCCTGCTGCCGTTCAAGGAGTGCGACCGAGTGCTCGACGCGGCCGGTGCGCCAGATGCCGAAGGCGGCGAGGCCGAACAAGGAGACGGCAAGCAGGCTGAGGGCGACGCCGATCGCGCGCGCCGAGAAGAGTCGCTTCTCGGCGCCGAGGATGGGCTGATAGAGGTTGACTTGTTGTTCCATGATCGGCGGTCTAGAGCGAGCGGCGCTCCTCGCGGAGGGCGGCCCCGACGGCCATCAAACAGCCGGCCTGCGTTGCCGGATCGATCGGCGCCGCGCAGCTGAGCACCGCATTGAGGTCGAGCGTGGCGACTTCCAGGCCCGTATCGCGACCCAAGTCCTGGGCGAGGGCGGCGGCTCGCGGGCCGGCCGGTGCAACCGCGATGCGCGTGATCGGCGGCTGGTCGAAATGGCGCTCGTAATAGTCCAGCGAGCGCTGCAGTTCGAGCACCACGCCCCCGGCGTCGAGTCGCTCCCCGGAATCGCTTCCCGGCGCGATGTGCAGCGTCGCCTGGAAGTCCATTTGCCGGGCAAAATAGAAGGTCTTGCCGCGCACCAAAACGATGCCGGCCGTGGTCTCACCGAGGTGCAGCAGCGCCACCCCGGAGGCGGCCGACGGCAGAAGCGAGGCGAGATTACGCAGGCACAGCTCCGGCACGTCGACCACGTCGAAGCCCGGTACCGCGGCCAGCGCGCCGGCGTGGCGATCGACGGCGCCGCGCCGCGCGGCCACCGCGTACATCATGCGTCCATGGCCGCCGCGGTTCTGGTCGGGCACATCGAAAACGTCGATCACGGCCTCTTCGACGCGAAAATCGATGCTGTCCTTGAGCCGCCAGCGCATCGCGGCGCGCAACTCCGCCGGCGGAACCTCGGGGGTCTCCACCAGTGCAAGCTGATAGTCCTGCGCCCGCAGCACCGTGCTGATCGGCAGGCGGGGCAGCCCCGCCCCCCGGATGACCGCCGAGGCGGCCTCCGCTCCCCCGGCCGGATTGAGCGGCAGCAGTTCGCACCGCTCGAGCACCGGATGGCTGCCGTCGCGGCGAATCACCGCGACCGCAACCCGGTCGGGGCCGAACGCGAGACCGACCCGGCCTTTCCCGGCGGAAGCTTTTCTTAGTAGTCCGAGCACACGACACTCCATGCCGACCAGGCCTGCGATTCGGCCCGTTGTTGCATTGAGGTATCGGATGAAGGGCGGCCATCTTTAACAGAAGGAGGCGCGCAAGCGGGGTGGCGGGTCGAAAAAGCGGTGTCCGGATGCTGAAACGTGACCACCATCCCAATCGCATCGGACCGGCATTTGCCTGAGCACATGGGCTACCGCTCCAGT